>NZ_JBBCSV010000002.1:0-925754 GCF_037148715.1 Microbacterium sp. MMO-10
TTCCTTCCGGGGTCGTTGGGTGAGGGGCGTGTGGGGGTTCCTTCCGGGGTCGTTGGGTGAGGGGCGTGTGGGGGTTCCTTCCGGGGTCGTTGGGTGAGGGGCGTGTGGGGGTTCCTTCCGGGGTCGTTGGGTGAGGGGCGTGTGGGGGATCCTTCCGGGGTCGTTGAGCGAGGACGCCGAAGGCGACCGAGACGAAACGCGGCTTCCCGCAGATCTCCGCCAAGCGTCGCCCGTGTTCCGGAGAATGCCTGTTCAGCGCGTGAATCCGGCTGTGGATAACTTTCGAAGATCTCTTCGATACCTGGTAGGATCGAGGCATGACCAGCACCCTTGATCCGCTCCTGGAGGCCACCCGGCTTCTGGCTGCGGCGTGGGGTGATGCGTCCTCTGGTGCAGGGTTGTCGCGGGCGCAGCTGGTCGTCGTGAATGAGGCGATCGGGTCGGCGAGACGGTGTCTGGACGCGGTGCATGCGGAGGTCGCGGCGGGCATCGCCCACGAGTCACGCCCGGAGCTGGGGCCGGAGTCGTTGGCGAAGCAGCAGGGGTTCCGGACCACAGCGCAGTTGATCGCGACGACCACGGGCGCGACCACCGGCGACGCCGCCCGGCTGGTGCGGGTGGGAGAGGCGACGGCGCCACGCACGAACCTGATCGGGGAGTCGTTGCCCGCGAAGTTCCCGGCCGTACGGGAGGCGCTGTCGGCGGGCCGGATCGGCGCGGCCGTTGCGAGCACCATCGTGACTTTCCTGGAGCGGGTCCGACGGACCGTGGGCGCTGCGTGCGGTGGTGAGGCCGAGGAATTCCTCACCGCGAGGGCTCCGGGCCTCTCGCACGACGAGGTACGGCGGATGATCACTCGCCTGGAGGCGCATCTGGATCCGGACGGGCTGGCCCCGCGGGAGGACGAGCTGCGGGCGAGGGCCTCGCTGTCGATGTTCGAGCGGGACGGGATGCTGCACCTGACCGCGACTCTGGACCCGGCCCGGGGCGCGGCGGTGAAGACGGCGATCCAGGGATTCGTGTCGGCGGAGTTCGCCGCGAAACGAGACGGCCGTGATCCGCAGGCTCTCGATGCGGATCGGCGCCCGGTGACCGCGATCCAGGCGGACGCGCTCGTGCACCTCGCGGAGCATGCCTTGTCGTGTCTGAAGAACAAGACGTTGAACGGGGCGACGGTGATCGTCAGAGTGAACGCCGCGGATCTGGAGGCCGGGACCGGATCCGGACTCGTCGACGGGATCGAGCAGCCTGTCAGCATCGACACCGTCCGGCGCATGGCCGGCGGAGGCGGGACCATCCGGTGGGTGTGCGGGGAGGACGGGGAGGTCCTGAACTGGGGTCGGGACCGGCGCCTGTTCAGCCGCGCCCAGCGTCTTGCCCTGGCCGAACGGGACGGCGGATGCGCGTTCTGCGGCCTGCCGCCGGGGATGACGAAGGCGCATCACATCGAGTGGTGGAAACGCGACCGCGGGCGCACGGATCTGAACAACGGGGTGTTGTTGTGCGAGACGTGTCATCATCTGATCCACGACAACGGCTGGGGTATTCGCATCGAAGGGGTCGGCGTACGCGCGAAGGTCTGGTTCCTGCCGCCACCGTCGACCGACCCGAATCGAACACCGCGCCTCGGCGGACGAGCACGCACGGAGATCGTGGCCTGACGGTCCGGTCGCACGCGCTGATGCCACCGCCGGCGGTCGTTGAGCGAGGGGCGTGTGGGGTTCCCCCGGGGTCGGGGAGCGAGGGCGTGCCGGGGGCCCCGCCGGGGTCGTTGAGCGAGGGGCGTGTGGGGTTCCCTCGGGTCGGCGAGCGAGGGCGTGCCGGGGCCCCGCCGGGGTCGGCGAACGAGGGCGTGCCGGGGCCCCACCGGGGTCGTTGAGCGAGGACGCCGAAGGCGACCGAGACGAAACGCGGTGCCCTCACGAGAGCACCGCGTTTCGTCTCGGTCCGGCTGCGCCGGCGCGCGCTCAACGACCCCAGGAGGTCAGCAGCGGCACTCGCCGTCGGGGCAGTGCGCGCAGGCGTGACCGCTCGGCGACGGCGGCACGTCGAGTGCGGGGTTCTTGTCGAAGAACCCGGTCGGCTTGAGCGTGAAGCCGGTGTAGTCCACGGGCATGATCGGCCAGTCCTCGGTGCGCGGGAAGTGCGTCAGGCCGAAGCTGTGCCAGAGCACGATGTCCTCGCCGTCGATCCCGCGGTCCGCCTTCTGGAACTCCGGCAGGCCCGGGGATCCGACGCTCTGGTTCACGAAGTCCCCGGCGGGGTAGCGCTCGCCCTCCGCGTAGCGGGTGACCCACAGGTGCTCGGTCGCGAAGGCCGCCCGCCTGCTGATCGACGAGCCGTCGGCGGCGGCGAGCGTGGGCTGGCCCTCGGGGAACAGCGTGTAGGCGACGGGCTCGCCCACGACGTTGCGCTTCTCGGTGTTGACGACCTCCCATACCCGGCCGAGGGAGCCGTCGGCGCGGCGCCGGGCCTCCGACTCGGTGCCCAGCACCCGACGGGACCGGGTGAACGCGTTGCCGTGCGGGTTGCCCTCGCCCTGCGGCACCCGCTTCAGATCGAGCTCGTGAACGGCGTTGCGCTCGCCGTCGACGGCCATGTCGAGCCGCGCGCAGAAGAGGTGCTGGTGATAGGGCGCCGCAAGCCCCGGAGCGATCTGCGAGGCGTAGGGGTAGCCCTCGCCGGGGTAGCGCGCGGTGAACACGATGCCCGTCGCCTTGGCCTCGAACTGGATCGTGCCGTCCAGGGAGAAGTACCAGTAGAAGCCGTAGTCGTAGTTGCCGACGGTGGTGAAGAAGCTCACCACGAGCCGGCGCTGGCGGCGCGACGAGCGGTGCTGCGCCCACTCGTCGGTGTGCTTCCAGAGCAGTCCGAAGTCCTCCTCGTGGATGCAGATGCCCTGCGGGATCTCCCGGGGATTGCCGAAGTCGTCCGCGACCACGGGGGAGAGGTAGGTGATCTCACCGAGGCAGTCGCAGCCGAGCTCGAGCGAGTTCGCGTCGCGGCCGACGAGGTACTCGCCGGTGTCGAAGTAGTTCTGCCAGGAGCGGTACGGAGCGGGATCCCCGTAGGGCACGACCATCTCCGCGATCGAGGCGCGCTCGACGATGGAGCGACGGGTGCCGTGGTCGTCGAACCCGATCTGGCCGAGCACGAGCCCCTCCCGCGCATCGAAGCCGACGTGCAGGTCCCACTTCTGCCAGCGCAGCACGTTGCCGTCGAGGGTGAAGCTCGGGCCCTCCGGCTGGGTGATGTGCAGGGGCTTCAGATCGGTGCGGAGGGGACCGGTGATCTCCGGATCCTCGAAGTTGTCGTTCGCCATCGGGATCGCCGCCGGACCGTCGTCGATGATCCGCACGACTTTCCGCTCGATCATGTCGACGAAGGCGACCAGCTGATCCACCGGGTGGCCCCAGGCGTAGTCGTGCTCGTCCCGCTGCACGAAGGCGAGGCCGCGCAGCAGGCGCCTGCCCTCCTCGCCGTCGTAGTCGAAGATGCCCGCGCTCAGCGGAGCCACTCGCACATCATCCGGGGTGAGTCCGCGGGAGGCGAGCGCGGACCGCCAGCCCTCGTCGGCCTTGAGGATCCCCTCGATCGCGTCGAACTCCTCGAACAGCACGGGGGCCTGACCGCTCAGGGCGGGGTCGACGTCGACCGCCGAGATCGTGGTGCCGGCGCGGAGGTCGATCAGCACGTCGGTGGTCGCGCCGGTCGCGGTGTCGAGCAGGATGGCCCTGGCCTCGCGCGGCACCGGCCCGCCGGAGCGGAGCACGGACTTCGCCGGCTCGCGGAGCGAGAGGTACGCGACACGCACGCTCTCGCCGAGGCGGCCCTCGGCGACGAGGTGGTCGCGCGCGGCGGTGATCTCGGTGGCACTCAGCGGATCCAGCGGGTGGGTGGCGACGCTCGTCGCGGTCTCGGGAATGGTCACGGTGTCTCCTTCTGGCGGACCGGGGTCACGGGATGCGGGTGGCGGGGCGGTTCTCGTGGGCCGCGAGCGCGTCGACCTCCGCGGCCGACTCGGCGGCGGGATCGTCGGGAGAGTATCCCGGGCGGCGCCGTTCGTACAGGTAGCCGACGAGGGCGAGCAGGGCGATCACGACGAGGGTGCTGATCGTGAAGCCCTCGAAGGTGAGGCGATCGACCCCCCACACGTCGTGGAAGTCGTAATCGACGCCGAAGAGGGCCTCCAGCGTGCCGGGGAAGACGGCGACCCAGGATCCCAGCACGACCCAGGCGTAGATGACGACCGTGCAGATCCACAGCCCCGCGGTGCCGCCCGGCACGCGGAACGGGCGCGGGACGTCGGGGTGCTTCCGGCGCAGCGCGATGACCGTGGGGAAGATCACCAGGTACGACAGCAGCAGGGTGGAGATCGCCACCGTCAGCACGACCGTGAACGCGGCGGCGGCGCTGCCGCTGAGCAGCACGGTCGCGGCGATGCAGAAGACGGTGGCGACGATGCCGGAGAGCATGTTCATCCGCACCGGGGTGCCCAGGCGCGGCGAGAACCGGCCGAAGTAGCGGAAGAAGGCCCCGTCGGCGCCCGCCGCGGCCTGCACCCGGTCGGACGCGATCATCCAGGCGCTCGCCTGCGTGAGCACGACGAAGACGAAGACGATCGCCGCGAGCCACATGAGCGGGCCCGCCGCGGGGCCGTAGACCCGGAACACCTCCTTGAAGGCGTCCAGCAGGCCGGTGGCGCCCTGCACCTTGTCGGCGGGGAGCACGGCGAGGATGGCGAAGATCGGCACCAGGTAGCACAGGATCGAGATCAGGCCCGAGGAGGCCACCGCCTTGGGCACGTCCTTCTGCGGGTCGCGCATCTCCTCGGCGGCGCCGTTGGGGGCCTCGAAGCCGACGACCGCGAACAGGATCACGGGAGTCACGGCGAGGAAGCCGCCGAGGGTGGGAGAGAACTCGCCGGCCGCGTAGCCGTGCACGCCGTTCTGGAGGGCGTAGATCACCACCGTGACGACGAAGATCGCCAGGAGCGCCACCTTCGCGATGCCACCGACGGCGACGATGATCTTGCCGTAGCGCAGTCCGATGATCGCGACGAGGATCGCGAGCCAGATGAACCCGATCTTGAAGGCGTAGTCGCCGATGCTGCCCGAGGGCAGAGGAGAGATGTAGGCGTCCCAGGTGGCCGCCGAGATGAACACGAGCGAGCCGCCCATCCAGAGCGGGTTGGTGATCCAGTAGAACATCGTGGCGATCGAGGCGGCGAGCTTGCCGAAGGCCAGGCGGACCCAGACGAACGGGCCGCCCTCCTCATGGAAGGCGCTGCCGAGCTCGGAGACGACGAAGGCATAGGGGAGCAGGAACGTCACACCGATCACCAGCGTCCAGGTGAACGCCTGCGCCCCGCCTCCCGCGGCGATCTGGGCGACCGTGTCGATCGAGATGATGGCTGCGATCGACAGGAAGATGATGTCGAGTCGGCCCAGCGTCTTGCGGAAGTTCTCGGTGCGTATGGCGGATGTGGCGATCTCAACGCTCATCAGGACTCCTCTGTCCGTCTCGTGCGGATCTGCGCGGCGCCGTGCAGGGCTGCGACGGTGCTCTTCGGGTGATGGAGCCAGTCAACCCCGCCCGGGTTCGATCGCGCCAATACACAGTAAAGCGGCGCTGCATCAATTGAAATGATGCAGCGCTGCCGATGCCCCGGGCTCAGAGCAGAGCGGGGGCGCCGAGGTCGTCCTCGTACGCGTGGTCCTTGGTCTCCGGGATGAGGATGAGCGCGATCAGCGTCAGCACCGCCATCGCCGAGAGGTAGATCCCGACGAGCACGGGGGAGCCGTCGGCCAGCTGCCAGAGCCACACCGCGATCAGCGGCGCGACGGCCGCGCCCAGGATCGAGGACACGTTGTAGGCGACGGCGGACCCCGTGTAGCGGACGTTGGTGGGGAACAGCTCGGGCAGCAGGGCGCCCATCGGGCCGAAGGTCGTGCCCATGAGCAGGAAGCCCAGGATGAGGAACGACTGCGTGAGGACCACCGCGAAGGGCTCGCCGGCATGCCGGCCGAGGAACAGCGGGAACGTGAAGCCGAACAGGATGATCGCGACCGTGGTCCAGATCAGGAGCTTCCGGCGGCCGATCCGGTCCGCCCAGGGGCCGGACAGCAGGGTGAAGATGCCGAAGAAGACCACGCCGACGATCTGCATCACCACGAAATCGGTGTAGCCGAAGCCCTGGCCCGGATAGAACTGCGCGGCGAACGCGGCCGCATCGAACGGGGCGCCCTTGGCTTCGGCTGCCTTCTGCGCGGCGGCCGAGGCGACCTCCACCGACGACGGCTTGGTGCCGAACGAGAGCGTGAAGTTCGTCATCAGGTAGAACAGCACGTAGGTGGCGAGCATCACGAACGTGCCCAGCACGAGGTGCTTCCCGTGGTGGCGGAACACCGTCGCCAGCGGGAGCTTGCGGATCGCGCCGGTGTCCTCGGCCTTCTTGAACGTCTGCGACTCGACGAGGCGGAGCCGCACCCACAGGCCGATCACGACCATGACCGCGGAGAACAGGAACGGCACCCGCCAGCCCCAGCTCAGGAAGGCCTCGGACTTCTGCGTCGGATCCGTGGCGTGCGGCAGGAGCGCGTTGATGATGAGGAACAGGCCGTTGGCGATGATGAACCCGAGCGGTGCGCCCAGCTGCGGGAACGAGCCGTACCAGGCGCGCTTGCCCTCGGGAGCGTTCTCGGTCGCGACCAGGGCCGCGCCCGACCACTCACCGCCGAGGGCGAACCCCTGCGCGAGCCGCAGGATGAGCAGCAGCAGCGCCGCCCACCAGTTGATCTGCTGGAAGGTCGGCAGCACCCCGATCAGGAACGTCGCGATGCCCATGGTCAGCAGCGAGGCGACGAGCGTGGCCTTGCGCCCGTACCGGTCGCCGAAGTGCCCGAACACCATGGCGCCGATCGGGCGGGCGATCATCGCGGCGCCGAAGACGCCGAACGACGCGAGCAGCGCCGTCGTGTCGTTCCCGGTCGGGAAGAACAGGATCGGGAAGACCAGGACCGCCGCGGTCGCGTACACGTAGAAGTCGTAGAACTCGATCGTGGTGCCGATGAGGCTGGCGAGGATCACCCTCGATCGGGGATTCGCGGGTGCGGTCGTCTCGGTGCTCATGCGGTCCTCCGGTCGGTGCGTCGGTCAGTGCCCGTCAGGCCCCCAACCGCACGACGAGCACGGGGGAGTCTACGCCCGGCGTTCAGCGGATCCACAGGCGGACACGCGCGCACGGCGGAGTGTGACGCCGCCGCCGGGATCCGGAAACGCGAGAACGCGGGATCCGACGGATCGGATCCCGCGTTCTCGCTGTCTCTGCGGAGGTCAGTGCGGCGTCACCAGATGGCGGCGATGCCCGCGTTCGCGGCGGTCAGGATGCCGACGAGCCAGAACATCGCCGGCGGGACGGCCTGGCCGCGCTTCTGGCGGGCCGAGCCGATGCCGATCAGGGCGCCGATGATCAGCAGGATCACGAGCTTGGTGCCGATCTTGGCGTAGTTCATGCTCACGCCTTCGGGGAGGCCCCAGGGCGCGGCGAGGGCGAGCCCGGCGACACCGGCGATCGCGAGGCCGGTGTTCATCAGGCTGGTCATCTGCTTCTTGCCGCCGAAGGCCTGCACGGCCCAGGCGCCGAACAGCGTGGCGAAGCCGAGGAGATGGACGAACAGCACGATGTGGCGCAGGGTTTCCATGACCTCAGGCTAGGCCCGGGCGGGTTCCGGCGCCAGGAAGGTGCACCTCTCCCACCGTCTCCAACTGCGAGTCGTCCCCCTGAGCACGACCGATAGACCGTGCTCAGGGGGACGACTCAAGAGTCGCGGCGGTCAGCCGCGCAGGGAGCGGATGACCTGGGCCGTGCGCAGCGCGGCGTCGGCCGCCTCGGCGCCCTTGTCCTCCTTGGAGCCCGGAAGGCCCGCGCGATCGAGTCCCTGCTGCTCGTCGTCCAGGGTGAGCACGCCGAAGCCGACGGGCTTGCCGGCGTCGAGGGCGACCCGCGTGAGACCGTCGGTCGTGGCGGCCGAGACGTACTCGAAGTGCGGAGTCCCGCCCCGGATGATCACTCCGAGTGCGACCACGGCATCGGCGCCGCCGGCGAACGCCGCCTGCGCGGCGACCGCGAGTTCGAACGAGCCGGGCACACGCACCAGGCGGTGGTTCGCCCCGGTCTCCTCGAGCACGCGCTGCGCGCCCGCGATGAGACCGTTCGTGATCGTCTCGTGCCAGGTGCCGGCGACGATCACGACGTTCAGGCCGCTCGCGTCGAATCCGCCGGTCTCGGGTGCTCCTGCGCCGCTCATGCGCGGTCCTCTCCGTTGTCCGTACCGTTCGCGGCCAGGGCGGCGGCGAGTTCGGACTCGCCGATGATGTGACCCATGCGGTCGCGCTTGGTCTCGAGGTACTGGTGGTTGTTGGGGCCGACGCCGACGATCAGCGGAACCTGCTCGATCACATCCAGGCCGAGGTCGCGCAGTTGCGCCACCTTGTCGGTGTTGTTCGTGAGCAGGCGCACCTTCCTGACGCCCAGATCGGTCAGGATCCCGGCCGCCGCCGCGTAGTCGCGGGCATCCGCGGGCAGGCCCAGCGCGAGGTTCGCATCGACCGTGTCGAGACCCTCCTCCTGCAGGGCGTAGGCGCGCAGCTTGTTGATGAGACCGATCCCGCGTCCCTCGTGGCCCCGCATGTAGATGACGATGCCGCCGTCCTGCTCGATGGCGTCGAGGGCCGCTTCGAGCTGAGGACCGCACTCGCACTTGAGGGATCCGAACGCCTCGCCGGTCAGGCACTCGGAGTGCACCCGCACGAGGGCCGTCTCCGTGGGCTCGCCCGAGACGACCGCGATGTGGTCGGTGCCGGTGATGCGGTCCTTGTACGCGAGGAAGCGGAACACGCCGTGCGTGGTCGGCACGGTCGCGTCGGCGCGCAGGCTCACCCTGCGGCGGGTGTTGCTCGCGACGCAGTCGGCCTCGTCGCGCGGATCGACCTCGTTGAGATGCGCGACGAGCTGCTCGATCGTGATCACCGGGATCCCGTCGCGCTCGCCGAGCTCCAGCAGTCCGGGCAGGCGCATCATGCTGCCGTCCTCGGCGACGACCTCGGCGATCGCGCCGACCGGGCGCAGGCCCGCGAGACGCAGGAGCTCGACGGCCGCCTCGGTGTGCCCGCCGCGCTGACGCACACCGCCGTCGACCGCACGCAGCGGCAGCACATGGCCCGGGCGGATGAGGTCGGACGGGGTGGAGGAGGCATCGGCCAGCACGTTCAGCGTGCGGGCGCGGTCGGCCGCGCTGATGCCCGTGGTGACGCCGGAGGCGGCGTCGACGCTGATCGTGTACGCCGTGCCGCGGGCGTCCTCGTTGGCCTCGACCATGGGCGGGAGGTTCAGCGCGTCGGCGATGTCCGCGGGCATCGGCGCGCACAGGTATCCGGAGGTCCAGCGCACGGTCCAGGCGATCCATTCGGGAGTCGCGAGCTCGGCGGAGAGGATGACGTCCCCCTCGTTCTCGCGGTTCTCGTCGTCCGCGACCAGCACGGGGCGGCCGGCGCGGAGCGACTCCAGCGCCTCTTCGATGGTGGAAAGGCTCATCGGGAGCCTCCTTCCGTGGTGGCGGCGCGGTCGGTGCCGGGGCCTGCGGCCGTGTCTTCGGTGATGCCGGCGGCACGGAAGGCGAGCAGACGCTCGACGTGCCGGGCGAGGATGTCGGTCTCGAGGTTCACGCGGTCGCCGGCGACGCGGGATCCGAGCGTGGTCGCGGCGAGCGTCTCCGGGATCAGGGAGACCTCGAACCAGTCCGCCGCTTTCGCACCCGTCTGCGCGCCGGGCGCGGGAGGCGCGCTCACGCTGCTCACGGTGAGCGACGTGCCGTCGACCGAGATGGATCCCTTGTCGACGACCAGGGGGGCGAGGTCGTGCGGCAGGGAGATCCGCAGGACGCTCCACTGCGCTCCCGGGCGTACCTCGAGCACCTCGCCGACACCGTCGACGTGGCCCTGCACGATGTGGCCGCCCAGGCGCGCGCCGACCGGCATCGCCTTCTCGATGTTCACGCGCGTGCCCACGGTCGCGCCGCCGATCGCGGCGACGTCGAGCGTCTGCTTCATGACGTCGGTGTCGAACGTGTCGGCGGTGGATCCGACCACGGTCAGGCACACGCCGCTCACGGCGATCGACTCGCCGTGCACCGCGTCGGACGCGGCCTTCGGCGCACGCACGGTCAGCCGCCAACCGTCGCCCGCGGGCGCGATCGCGGTGATCTCGCCGATCTCCTCGATGATTCCGGTGAACATCAGGCAGCTCCTTCGTTCCGGGAGATGTACTCGTCTGCGGGGAGGGTCGACCCGGCCGTGTCCTCCGCGGCACCGGCCGGACGGGCGACCGCCAGCAGATCCGCCCCGAGCGGCAGCCACCGGTCGACGATCAGGCGCCGGGCCTCATCGATCGTGGTCACGCCGATGTCGCCGAGTGCGAGCTTCGGACCGCCGAGCAGCACAGGGGCCACATACGCCAGGACCTCGTCGGCGAGGCCGGCCGCGAGGAAAGCGCTGGCGAGCGTGGGGCCGCCCTCGATGAACACGCGCTGGATCCCGCGATCCCGGAGGTCCGCGAGGACGCCGTCGAGGTCGTGGCCGGGGTAGAAGAGCGGCGCCTGCGGATGCCGTCGCACGGCGGCGTCCGACGGGGTCTCCCGTGCGCCGATCACCACGGGAACCGGCTGGTGGGGATGCAGTGCGGCGCCGTCGCGCGCGGTGAGAGCGGGGTCGTCCGCGAGCACCGTCCCCGTGCCGACCACGATCGCGTCCGCAGCGGCACGACGGCGGTGCACGTCGGCCCGCGCCTCGGGACCGGTGATCCACTGACTCGATCCGTCTGCGGCGGCGGCGCGGCCGTCCAGGCTCTGCGCCCACTTCACGGTGATGTGCGGTCGGCCCAGCCGCTGCACCGTCAGCCAGTCGTCGATCAGGGCGTGCGCGGACGCGGCCTGCTCGCCGGCCACGACGTCGATCCCCGCGGCGCGCATCCGCTCCGCGCCTCCGCCGGAGACCGCCCCAGGGTCGTCCAGTGCGTAGAGCACGCGCGCCACGCCGGCGTCGATGAGCGCCTGCGCGCAGGGGCCGGTGCGCCCGGTGTGGTTGCACGGCTCGAGCGTGACCACGGCGGTCGCGCCGCGCAACTGGTCCGGGGTGAGCTTCGAGAGCGCGTCGACCTCGGCGTGCGGGGTTCCCGCGCCGCGGTGCCAGCCCTCGGCGAGCACGTCGCCTGCGGGGGAGAGGATGACGGCGCCGACCTGGGGGTTCAGCCCCCGGGGCCCGCGGCGGGCGATCTCGAGCGCATGGGTCATCGCCGCCCGCTCCGCCGCTGTCGCCGTCATGTCGCCTTCTTCGTCCTGGTCCAGATGCCGGGGGCGGGCGCACGACGATCGTGCGTGCTGCCTCTCATCCGGACTCGCAAGCCTTCGCTCGCATCACCGTCGGTCCCGGAATTCCACCGGATCGGCCTCGGATCCGTATCGGATCCTCGGTTCGCGGACTGTCACCGCCGGTTCGGATTCTCACCGACCCCGGAGCACGTTGTGTTGCTCTCAGCTTAGTCAACGCGCGGATGCCGGTTTCATTCCGATGGATGCGTCTGTGACTGCTCATGTCGGGCCGAGGTCACTTGAGCAGCCGGGACAGCCGGCGGTCGGCCAGCACCTTGCCGCCGGTCTGACACGTCGGGCAGTACTCCAGGGAGCGGTCGGCGAAGAACACGCTGCGCACGGTGTCGCCGCAGACCGGGCAGGGCTCGCCGCGGCGGGCGTGCACCTGCATGCCGCGCCGCTTCGCGTCCTTCAGGTCGGCGGGGGGCTTGCCGCTCGCGGCCGCCACCGCTTCGCGCAAGGTGGTCTGCATCGCGTCGTACAGCCGGGTCACGTCGTCCTCGTCGAGTCCGCCGGCGGGTGCGTAGGGCGACATCCGGGCCGCGTGCAGGATCTCGTCCGAGTAGGCGTTGCCGATCCCGCCGATGACGGCCTGGTCGCGCAGCAGCCCCTTGATCTGCGTGCGCCGGCCCGTGAGCAGCGCCGCGAACGCCCCCCGGGTGAACGCGGGGTCGAGGGGATCGGGTCCGAGCCGCGCGATTCCCGGCACGTCGTCGGGATCGCGGACGACGTACACCGCCAGCGACTTCTTGGTGCCGGCCTCGGTGAGGTCGAATCCGCTGCCGTCGTCGAACGCGATCCGCAGGGCGATCGGCGACTTGCCCGGCCGGATCAGCGTCGTGGGAAGCGCGTCGTACCAGCGCAGCCATCCGGCCTTCGCGAGGTGGAACACGAGGTGCAGGCGCGGCTCGGCTTCGCTCCGCAGCGTCAGATCCAGGAACTTCCCGCGCCTCGTCGCGCCGCGGATCGTGGATCCGGGCAGCGCGGTGACCGGCGGGTCATAGGTCTTGAGCGCCGAGATGGCCGATACCGACGCGCGCGTGATCGTCAGGCCGACCGCGCGCTCGCCGAGGAAGTCGACCAGCCCCTGCACCTCAGGCATCTCCGGCATGGGTTCATCCTGCCACCCGTGCCCGACATCGGGACAGGGCCGCCGGACTCGGGCCGCCGGGCTCGGGCCGCCGGACTCGCGCCGCCGCCGAGGCGCGCGCGGGCCGCGATCGGCGTCGAGGAGGGGAATCAGCCGAGGTCGATCGGCCAGGCGACCGGGGCGCGGTCGTCCGTGCGCAGGAGCCCCGCGATCCATCCGTCGTCCCGCCCACGCGGGCTGGTGAGGAATCGGCGCTGCGTGCCCTCGAACCGGAAGCCGAGCCCGCGGGCGCTCCGCGCCGACGGGACGTTGCCCACCACGGCCCGCCAGGTGAGACGCGCGAGCCCGAGCTCGGCGAAGCCCCACTCGATCACGGCGCGGGCGGCCTCCGTGATGTAGCCGTTCCCCCGGGCCGGCGCGGCGACCCAGTAACCGAGTTCGGCGTCGCCGCCCGTCGGGTGATCGGTGATGTGGTGCAGCCCGATCGCGCCGACGAGGAGCTCGTCCGCGTAGATCGCCCACACGGTCTGGGATCCGTCCGCCCACCACTCGCCGATGAGCCGGACGAAGTCCGCGGCGTCCGTGCGGGCGTAGGGACTCGGAACGGTCGTCCAGCGGGGGATCTCCGGATCCTGGCACGCCTCGGTGATCGCGTCGACGTCGGCGGACGTCGGGGCGCGCAGGATCAGGCGGGGCGTGCGCAGCTCGACCGGTTCCATCGTCTCAGCCTAGGGCGACGGTCTCAGCCCAGGGCGACGGTCTCAGCCCAGGGCGACGGTCTCAGCCTAGGCGACGGTCTCAGCCCAGGGCGACGGTCTCAGCCCAGGGCGACGCCGGGGGGCTGCCCACCGCGCCGGCTCTCCACGGGTGGCTCTGCCGCCCCGCCCCCATACACAACGCAGGAGAAGAAGGGTCCAGATCCCCGATGAGCCCGGGCAGCGGCCTGTTCTCCTGCGTTGTGTTCGCGCGGGAAACCTGACCACGACTTCCTGCACAGGACATGCAACGGAGCATCTGTGCACCGATCACGCGGAGGCGCCTCCGAGGCGGTGCGCCCGCGGGAACGATCGCCGTATGGCTGTCGTCGACGCGTTTGGGATTCCGCTGGATCGCTCCGTCTCCTTCCAGGAGCTCAGGGGAGCGGGGATGACGCGCGTCCAGATCCGGGACGCGGTGCGCGAGGGCTGGCTGAGGCATGCGCGTCGCGACGTGTACCTCTCGGCTGACGTGCCGGAATCGGTGTTCCGCGCACAGCGGGTCGGCGGGCGGCTCGATTGCGTCTCCGCCCTCGAGCTGATGGGCGTGTACGTGCACGAGAGATTCCGCCTGCACGTCCAGGTGGACCCGCGGCATGCCCGGCTCCGCTCGCCCGTGTCACGTGCGAAGAGGCTGGGCAGCGACGGTGCGAGCGCTGTCGTTCATTGGCGCGACGTGCGCGGCGACGCGCACACGGTCGATCCCGTCAGCGCGATCGTGCAGTCCTTCGGCTGCCAGGAGCCGCGGCACGTCGTCGCATCCATCGACAGCGCCTTGCACCTCGGGATCATCGACCAGGACGACCTCGACGAGATCTTCGCACGCGTCCCTCGCCGCTTCCGACGTCTTCGACGCCTCGTGGACGGGCGTGCGGAATCCGGCCCGGAGACACTGGCGCGCCTGCTGGTGCGGCAGTTCGGCCGGTCCGTCGAGGTGCAGAAGACGATCGCGGGAGTCGGGCGGGTGGAC
This sequence comes from Microbacterium sp. MMO-10, assembly GCF_037148715.1. NCBI lineage: Bacteria > Bacillati > Actinomycetota > Actinomycetes > Micrococcales > Microbacteriaceae > Microbacterium > Microbacterium sp. MMO-10. The sequence continues at coordinate 14,242 of NZ_JBBCSV010000002.1, forward strand.
CTGGTCGTCGATGGCTGGATCGTGATCGAATGCGACAGCCGCGCGCATCACTCCGGGTGGACCCAGCAGGAGCAGGACCGATTTCGCGACCTCGCACTCGCTGCGCGCGGGTATGTCAGCATTCGTCCCACCGCCAACATGATCCTCACCACACCGCGTGTGCTCACAGATGCCGTCCGGGCTCTTCTGGCCCTTCGCCGCTGAGGCGGAGAGACAGAACGCAGGAGAAACGGCACCGAAAGGGCCGGGGACGCCCGAGGGGAGCGGATTCTCCTGCGTTGTGTCGGTGCGCGGGGTGCAACCCGCGGGATCGGGCACCACGACGTCGGCCCGCCATGGCTCTCGGGTCGCGACTCGCGCCGCCGTCGCGACTCGCGCCGCCGTCGCGACTCGCGCCGCCGTCGCGACTCGCGCCGCGTCGGACCCGCGCCGGGTCGGGCCCGCGTCGTCGACCCAGACCCGCGCCGCGGTCGCGACCCGCATCGTTCCCCGCCGCGTCGGACCCGCGCCGGGTCGGGCCCGCGTCGTCGACCCAGACCCGCGCCGCAGTCGCGACCCGCGCCGCGTCGGGCCCGCGTCGTCGACTCAGACCGGCGGCGCCGCGTGTCAGACCCGGCGGAGCAGGCCGACCCGGTCGTACACGTCGGCGAGGGTCTTGTCGGCGACCTCGTCGGCACGGGCGGCGTTGGCCGCCAGGATCCGATCCAGCTCGGCGGGATCGGCGAGCAGCTCGTTCGCGCGCTCGCGAACCGGGCCGAACTCGTCCACCACGACTTCGGCGAGCCCCTTCTTGAAGTCGCCGTAGCCGCGGCCCGCGTACTCGTCCTCGATCGCCGGGATCTGGCGGCCCGTGAGCGCGGCGTAGATCGTCAGCAGGTTCGAGACGCCGGGCTTGTTCTCGCGGTCGTACCGGACGGATCCCTCATTGTCGGTCACGGCGCGCATGATCTTCTTCGCCGACTTCGCCGGGTCGTCCAGCAGCCACAGCACGCCCGCATCCGTTTCGGCCGACTTAGACATCTTGGAGGTCGGGTTCTGCAGGTCGTAGATCCGCGCGGTGTCCTTCTGGATCACCGGGATCGGCACGACGAACGTCTCGCCGAAGCGCGAGTTGAATCGCTCCGCGAGATCGCGGGTCAGCTCGACGTGCTGCTTCTGGTCGTCGCCGACCGGCACGACGTCGGTCTGGTAGAGCAGGATGTCGGCCGCCATCAGTACCGGGTAGGTGAACAGCCCGACCGACGTCGCGTCCGCGCCGAAGCGCGAGGACTTGTCCTTGAACTGGGTCATCCGGCCGGCCTCGCCGAAGCCCGTGATCGTGCTGAGGATCCAGGCGAGCTCGGCGTGCGCGCGCACGTGCGACTGCACGTACAGCGTCGACTGGGAGGGCTCGATGCCCGCGGCGATGTACTGCGCCGCGGTGCGACGGGTCTTCTCGCGCAGCTCGGCCGGATCCTGGGGAACGGTGATGGCGTGCAGGTCGACCACGGAGAAGAACGCGTCGTAGGAGTTCTGCAGGTCCCGCCACTGCAGCAGCGCTCCGATGTAGTTGCCGGCCTGGAGGGAGTCGGCGGAGGGCTGCATTCCGGAGTAGAGGCGGGGTTTCGTCACGCGTCAATCCTACGGGGGCGGAGCACCGCCCCCGACTCGAGCGGCCGGCGGGAGCCGATCAGAACGTGTAGTCGACGATCACCGGGGTGTGGTCGCTCCAGCGCTCGGCATAGGTCGCGGCGCGGGCGACGCGGTAGTTCGTGGCCCGCTCGGCGAGCGGGGCCGTGGCGAGGTGGTAGTCGATCCGCCAGCCCGAGTCGTTGTCGAACGCCTGGCCGCGCATGGTCCACCAGGTGTAGGGGCCGGCGACCTCCCCGGCCGCCGCGCGTCCGACGTCGACCCACCCGAGGCCCGTGCCGTCGCCCTCCGCCGCATAGGGGCGCGTGTCGCTGAGCTGGCCGACCATGCCCCGGCCAATGCCCTCCTGGCCGACGACGGGTTCGCCCGCGGCGCCGAGGAACCGATCGAAGTAGGCGCGCTCCCGCGCCAGGAAGCCGGACTTCTTGACGTTGCCCTTCCAGTTCAGGATGTCGAGCGGGCGATGGCCGACGTTGAGATCGCCGGTGACCAGCGCCATCGCGCCGTCGGCGCCGAGCTCGCGCATCCGGAGGGTCATCGCATCGAGGAACTTCCACTTCTCGTCCTGCTTGGGCGTATCGGCCTCGCCGCTGTGCACGTAGGCGCTGACGACCGTGAGCGGAGTCCCGCCGAGGGAGAAGTCGGCCTCGAGCCAGCGGCCCTTCGAGTCGAAGTCATCGGGGCCGAGTGCGGTGCGGGACGCGACCGCGGGCTCACGGCTCAGCACGGCGACGCCCGCGCGCCCCTTCGCGGTCGCCTCATCGTGCAGGATCGACCAGCCGGGGAACGCCTCCTCGAGGTGCGCGTCCTGCGCGCGCACCTCTTGAAGGGTGAGGACGTCGACTCCGGCATCGTCGAGCCAGCCGTGCATCCCGTTGCGGACCGCGGCGCGGATCCCGTTGACGTTGACCGTGGCGATACGCAGGTGAGGCATGGATCCAGCCTAACGAGCGTCTCCGACATCGGTTTCCGGGCCCGGCGCGGCCAATGCGCGCAGCCGCCGCGCGATCGGGGTCTCCGCGCTCGCGGCGCGTTCGGCCTCGACCTCGGCGCGACGGCGGGCGGCGATCGCCAGGTCGTCCTCGGCGTCCTGCAGCGCGCGGGCGGCGCGCCGCCGGCGGTACCAGGGCGTGGCGCCCAGCACCGCGGTCGCCTCGCGCACGCGGATCGCCGCGTCGGCCTGAGCCTCCGCCAGCTCCCCGAGACGACGCGCGAACTCGTCCTCCGGCACCAGCGCCTGATCCCGGTCCGATGCGGTCACCGCGATCCAGGCGGCGGCGACGAGGATCACGATCGCGACGAGGCGGAACCACAGCAGGAAGCCGATGATGACGGAGAACGTGGCCAGCAGCGGGTTCGTGGGGGAGTAGAGGAAGAGCAGCCCGGCGCCGACCTGGAGGATCGCGAGAGCCGCGCCGCCCAGGAGCGCCCCGGGCCAGATCGTGCGCCAGGGCAGTCTCGTGCCGGTGAGGAAGCGCACCAGCATGGCGAGCGCCGCGGCGTTCACGCCAAAGGAGAAGAGCAGCGACCCGGCCTGACTGAGCACGTTGACCCACATCGACCCGTCCTGGGCGCCGACCAGCCGCAGGATGCGTCGCAGCGCGCCGGTGCCGATCGCGCCGAGCGCGGCGGCGAGGATCTGCGCCAGACCGAACAGCAGCGCCGCGACCAGGTCCCTCGCCTTGAGCAGCACGTAGTTGCGCCGGTCGAACGGCAGTCCGAAGATGTCGCGCACCGCCCGGCGGGCGAAGGTGACGAATCCGATCGCTGTCCACAGTGCGACGAGCAGGGCCACCGCACCTGTCGCGAGCAGCACGCTGGCGTTCTTGGTGGCGATGTCGGCCACGGCCTCGGGAGTGGCGAGACCGTGCTCGCTGATGAGGTGGGGGATCGCGCCGTTGATCAGGTCGATCATGTGCGCGATGGCCGCGTCGCTGGCGCCCAGCCAGAGCCCCACGATCGCGAAGGCCGTGTAGAGGACGGCGAACACGGTGAACAGCGACTGATAGCTCAGACTGGCGGCCAGCAGGAAGCCGTTGTTCTGCAGGAAATGCCGCCACACGCGGATGGGGAAGGCGCGCATCGTGCGCCGGGTGATCGCGGCGGCGCGCCCGATCGGCGCCTCGAGGCGCGCACGCAGGTCGGGCCCGGAATCCACCACGCTCTCACCCTAGCGACTGCGTTCGGCGGGCGATGTCCGTCCCGGACGGACGGGATCCGGCGCGTGCATCCCGCGCCGCGAGCGGATCCCCGCGCCGGGACGACGACGGCCGCCTCGCGGATGCGGGGCGGCCGTCGTCGACGGGGAGCGGATCAGGGGCGACCGCGCAGGATCGCCTGCTTGACCTCGGCGATCGCCTTCGTGACCTCGATGCCGCGGGGGCACGCCTCGGTGCAATTGAAGGTCGTGCGGCAGCGCCACACGCCCTCCTTGTCGTTGAGGATGTCCAGGCGCACGTCGGCGCCGTCGTCGCGCGAGTCGAAGATGAAGCGGTGCGCGTTCACGATCGCGGCGGGGCCGAAGTACTGGCCGTCGGTCCAGAACACGGGGCAGGACGAGGTGCACGCGGCGCACAGGATGCACTTGGTGGTGTCGTCGAAGACCGCGCGGTCGGCGATCGACTGCACGCGCTCCTTGCCCTTCTCCGGCTCGCTCTTGGCGAGCAGGAACGGCTTGACCTCGCGGTAGGCCGCGAAGAACGGATCCATGTCGACGACGAGGTCCTTCTCCAGCGGCAGGCCCTTGATCGCCTCGACGTAGATCGGCTTGGAGATGTCCAGGTCCTTGATCAGCGTCTTGCAGGCGAGGCGGTTGCGACCGTTGATGCGCATCGCGTCGGATCCGCAGATCCCGTGCGCGCAGGAGCGCCGGAAGGTGAGGGATCCGTCGACCTCCCACTTGATCTTGTGCAGGGCGTCGAGCACGCGGTCCGTGGAGTAGAGCTCCACGTCGTAGTCGACCCAGTGCGGCTCGCTGTCGACCTCGGGGTCGAAGCGGCGGATGTTGAACGTGACCAGGAACGACTGCACGCCGGTGTCCTCGACGACGGACTCGGCGACGACTTCCTCCACGACCTGAGCGGACATCAGTACTTCCTCTCCATCGGCGGGTAGTTCAACTCGCCCTGCTCGTTCTTGGTGAACACGACGGGCTTCCAGTCCAGCTTGATGTGGTCGCTGGCGTCGGACGAGTGCGGGTCGCCCACGAGGTACGCCATCGTGTGCTTCATGTACTTCTCGTCGTCGCGCTTCGGGAAGTCGTCGCGCATGTGGCCGCCGCGGCTCTCCTCGCGGTTCTGCGCGGCGTAGACGACGACCTCGGCGATGTCGAGCAGGAAGCCCAGCTCGACGGCCTCGAGCAGGTCGGTGTTGAACCGGCTGCCCTTGTCGTCGACGTGCACGTTCTTGTAGCGCTCGCGCAGCTCCTCGATGACGCCGAGCACGTGCTGGAGGGAGTCGTGCGTGCGGAACACCTGCGCGCCCTTGTCCATCTCCTCCTGCAGCTTCTTGCGGAGGACGGCGATGCGCTCGGTGCCGGTGTTGTTGCGCAGGCCCTCGAGCATCTCCTTGACCGCGGTCTCCGGCGCCTCGGGGAGGGGCAGGAACTCGGCGGTCTTGACGTACTCGACCGCGTTGCGGCCCGAGCGCTTGCCGAACACGTTGATGTCCAGCAGCGAGTTGGTGCCGAGGCGGTTGGCGCCGTGCACCGAGACGCACGCGCACTCGCCCGCCGCGTACAGGCCGGGAACGATCGTGTCGTTGTCGGCGAGCACCTCGCCGCTGTTGTTGGTGGGGATGCCGCCCATCGCGTAGTGCGCGGTCGGCATCACGGGGACCGGCTCGACGACCGGGTCGACGCCCAGGTAGGTGCGCGCGAACTCGGTGATGTCCGGCAGCTTGGTCTCCAGCACCTCGGCGCCGAGGTGCGTGCAGTCCAGCAGCACGTAGTCCTTGTGCGGGCCGGCGCCGCGGCCCTCCGCGACCTCCTGCACCATGCATCGCGCGACGATGTCGCGGGGCGCGAGGTCCTTGATGGTGGGGGCGTAGCGCTCCATGAACCGCTCGCCCGAGGCGTTGCGCAGGATCGCTCCCTCGCCGCGGGCGCCCTCGGTGAGGAGGATGCCGAGGCCGGCGAGGCCGGTCGGGTGGAACTGGAAGAACTCGAGGTCCTCCAGGGGCAGGCCCTTGCGCCACACGATGCCGACGCCGTCGCCCGTGAGGGTGTGCGCGTTCGAGGTGGTCTTGAAGACCTTGCCGAAGCCGCCGGTCGCGAAGATCACGGCCTTGGCGTGGAACACGTGCAGCTCGCCGGTGGCCAGCTCGTAGGCCACCACGCCGGCGATCCCGGTCTTGCCCTCGTCGTTCTTCACGGTGATGAGGTCGAGCACGTAGAACTCGTTGAAGAAGTTGATGCCGAGCTTCACGCAGTTCTGGAACAGCGTCTGCAGGATCATGTGCCCGGTGCGGTCGGCGGCGTAGCAGGCGCGGCGGACCGGGGTCTTGCCGTGCTCGGCCGTGTGGCCGCCGAAACGGCGCTGGTCGATCTTGCCCTCGGGCGTGCGGTTGAACGGCAGGCCCATGTTCTCGAGGTCGATGACCGCGTCGATGGCCTCCTTGGCCAGGATCTCCGCGGCGTCCTGGTCGACGAGGTAGTCACCGCCCTTGACGGTGTCGAAGGTGTGCCACTCCCAGCTGTCCTCCTCGACGTTCGCGAGCGCCGCGGCCATGCCGCCCTGCGCCGCGCCGGTGTGGGAGCGCGTCGGGTAGAGCTTGGAGATCACGGCGGTCTTCGCGCCCGGACCCGCCTCGATGGCCGCGCGCATGCCGGCGCCGCCGGCGCCGACGATCACGATGTCGAACTGGTGGTGGTGCACGCCGTTCTTGACGACGGAATCCTGGGTCTCAGTAGTCACTGGAATCTGCCCTAACTCTCTCTATGATCTCGCCGCTGTCGCCGGAGGCCGATCGCCGCTCGTCCCGGAGGTGTGATCCCGGGGCCGATGGAGCCCGATCTCACCGCCGGTGCCGGAGGGTGGTCGTCTCTGCCACTGATCGTCCGGATCCGCCGGCTACTTGCCCAGCGCCTTGCAGGTGTCCCACATGGCGCCGCTCTCGAACACGCCGTTGCAGGGGTCGAAGGTGAACACCACGAGGGTGCCGAGGAGGATCAGCAGCGCGGTGGCGAGTCCCAGCACGACGAGCAGCGTCTTGCGGACGCCGGCGTGGCCGACGTAGTCGTTGACGACCGTGCGCATGCCGTTCGCGCCGTGGATGAGGGCCAGCCACAGCATCAGCACGTCCCACCACTGCCAGAACGGGGTGGCGTACTTGCCGGAGACGAAGGCGAAGTCGAGGGCGTGGATGCCCTCGCCCAGCATGAGGTTCACGAAGAGGTGGCCGAAGATCAGCACGACGAGCACGACGCCCGACACGCGCATGTAGATCCAGCCCCACTTCTCCAGGTTCACGCCCTTGTTGCGGCGCGGCTCGGCGAGGTGCTGCGTGGTGAAGACGTCGGTGGCCATCAGTGCCCGCCTCCCACGTTCGAGAACACGTTGATCAGGTGGCGCGGCGCGAAGCCGAGCATGAGCACGGCCCACACCCCGATCACGCACCAGAACATCTGCCGCTGGTAGCGCGCGCCCTTCGACCACACGTCGACGAGGATGATCCGCAGTCCGTTCATCGCGTGGAACACGATCGCCGCGACGAGGACCGTCTCGCCGAGGCCCATGATCGGGTTCTTGTACGTGCCGAGGACGGCGTTGTACGCCTCCGGCGAGACCCGGATGAGCGACGTGTCGAGCACGTGCACCAGGAGGAAGAAGAAGATGGCGATACCGGTGATGCGATGCAGAACCCACGACCACATGCCTTCGCGACCCCGGTAGAGGGTGCCGCGCGGTGTCTTGGACGTGGTTTCCGCAGTCGAAGGTGTCAAGCGCGTGCTCGCGGACACAGTCGTCCTCCCTGATCTAAGCGGCGGATCGAGGCGCGCAGGCGTCCGATCTCCCTCATCCTATTCCTGTCAGCTCGCTGGGAGCGACGAAGGGCACCCTTAGCACGATGCGCATCGGCGATCGAGACCATGCGGATTCGCGATCGGCGGGACGCGTCCGCCACGGCCCGGCCCGCGGCGTCCGCCCGGCGCCGCTCGAGATGCGCCGGGGACGGCACCGATAGCCTGAACGCATGCGCGAGCCGATCCCCGACTTCTACGCCGTCATCCCCGCCGGAGGCATCGGGAGCCGACTGTGGCCGCTGTCCCGCGCCGATGCGCCCAAGTTCCTGCACGATCTCACCGGATCCGGGCAGTCCCTGCTGCGCGACACCTGGGACCGGATCGAGCCGCTGACCGGGCCGGACCGGATCGCCGTGGTCACGGGGCGGGCGCATCGCGCCGCGGTCGAGGGGCAGCTTCCCGGGATACACGACGGGAACGTGTTCCTGGAGTCGGAGCCGCGCGAGTCGGCGGCCGCGATCGGGCTCGCCGCGGCGATCCTGCACCGGCGCGATCCGGACGTGATCATCGGCTCCTTCAGCGCCGACCACGTCATCCGCAGCACCCGCAAGTTCGAGTTCGCCGTGCGCGACGCCGTCGAGGTGGCCCGGCAGGGATACATCGTCACGATCGGGATCACGCCGACCGAGCCGGCCGTCGGGTTCGGGTACATCAAGCAGGGCGAGGAGCTCGAGGTGGACGGGGTGCGCGAGGCCTCCCTGGTCGAGCGCTTCGTGGAGAAGCCGGATCTCGCCACCGCGAAGACCTACTACGACGACCGCAGCTACCTCTGGAACGCGGGCATGTTCATCAGCCGGGCCGACGTGCTCCTGGCCGAGCTCGAGCGCCACCAGCCCGAGCTGCACGCGGGTCTGCTCGAGCTGGCCGAGGCCTGGGACGACCGGGAGCGCCGCGGTCCGGTCGTGGACCGGGTCTGGCCCGCGCTCCCGAAGATCGCGATCGACTACGCCGTCGCGGAGCCGGCGGCCGAGAGCGGGCGCCTCGCCGTGGTGCCGGGCCATTTCGACTGGGACGACGTGGGCGACTTCGCGTCGCTGACGAAGCTCATCCTGAACGGCCGCAAGAACGACCTCGCCGTGCTGGGCCCGTCTGCGCGCGTGCTCTCGGACGCCGCGAGCGGGATCCTGGTCAGCCAGACCTCGCGGGTGATCAGCCTGGTCGGCGTGCAGGACATCGTGGTCGTCGACACCCCGGACGCGCTCCTCGTGACGACGACCGAGCACGCGCAGCGGGTGAAGGGCGTCGTGGAGTCGCTCAAGCTCAACGGCCGCGACGACGTCCTCTGACGCCCCGTCGTCGCCCGCAGATGCGCACGGAGGTGCACGAAAGCGGGGAACGCCCGATGGCACTGCTCATATGAGCACGGACGAGCGCATGTGATCTCATGTTTGTAACCATTGACTCCAGCGACACGGACGAGGATGCCCGATCTTCGTCATAGTCGGTAACTTTCAAGTGACCCGCGATCGCCGCGGGCTCGTTTTCTGGAGGCCCGAGTGACCATCTCCCTCACCAAGAAGCTGATCGGCGCGACCGTCGCGGCCGGTGTCATCGTCGCCCTGGCAGGTTGCGGTTCCGCTCCTGCCCCTGCGAGCACGAGCGGCGGGGCGAAGCCCGCGGACGCGAACTTCAAGCCCTGCCTCGTCTCCGACAGCGGCGGCTTCAACGACAAGTCCTTCAACGAGTCCGCCAAGAACGGCATCGAGAAGGCGGGCAAGGACCTCGGCGTCAAGCCGATCACGGTCGAGTCCAAGTCCGACAACGACTACGAGAACAACATCTCGTCGCTCATCAGCGGCAAGTGCACGCTGATCATCGGCGTCGGCTTCAAGCTCGACGCCGCGATCGCGAAGGCCGCGATCGCCAACCCGAAGCTCAACTTCGGCATCATCGACTCGATGGCGGACCCGGACAACACCGGCAAGCCGGCCTCGACCAACATCAAGCCCCTGCTCTTCGACACGGCTCAGGCCGCGTACCTCGGCGGCTACGCCGCGGCCGCATGGTCGGCGCAGTCCGGCGCGAACAAGGTCGGCACCTTCGGCGGCATGAAGATCCCGCCGGTGACGATCTTCATGGACGGCTACGTCGACGGCGTCAAGAAGTACAACGAGGACAAGGGCGCGAACGTCGCGGTCGTCGGCTGGGACAAGGACAAGCAGGACGGATCCTTCACCGGAGCCTTCCAGGCGAACGACGTCGCCAAGCAGACCGCGAACTCGGTTCTCGACCAGGGCGTCGACCCGATCCTCCCCGTCGGCGGTCCGATCTACCTCTCCGCGAGCGCGGCGATCAAGGACAGCGGCAAGAAGACGGTCATGCTCGGCGTCGACTCCGACCTCGCCGTGGCCGACCCGTCGGTCGCCGACCAGATCCTCGTCTCGATCATGAAGCGCATCGACGACGCCGTGTACACGACGGTGACCGAGACGGCCAAGGGCTCGTTCGACGCGACCCCGTACGTCGGCACGCTGGAGAACAACGGCGTGGGCCTGTCGTCCTTCCACGACTTCGAGAGCAAGCTCCCGAAGGGCCTGACGGACGAGCTGAAGGCGCTGCAGGAGAAGATCGTCAAGGGCGAGATCAAGGTCGACTCGCCCAGCTCCCCGAAGTAATCCCTTCGACGCGGGACGTCCCGGTCCGTCCGCCGAGCCCCAGGGCTCAGCGGACGGGCAGGGCGTCCCGCGCTCTTCTTCTTGAGTCACCCCTTCCCGGATAGGGTCAACAGTTATGAAGCTCGAGCTCCGCGGCATCACCAAACGCTTCGGATCCCTGGTCGCCAACGACCACATCGATGTGGTCGTCGAACCCGGCGAGATCCACGCCCTGCTGGGCGAGAACGGGGCCGGCAAGTCGACCCTGATGAACGTGCTCTACGGCCTCTACCAGGCCGATGAGGGCGAGATCCTGCTCGACGGGGTGCCGCAGCACTTCCGCGGCCCCGGCGACGCGATGGCCGCCGGCATCGGCATGGTGCACCAGCACTTCATGCTGATCCCGGTGTTCACGGTCGCCGAGAACGTGATGCTCGGCCACGAGCAGTCCAAGGCGCTCGGCGTGCTCGACATCGCCGCCGCGCGCGAGCACGTCCGCGAGGTCGCCTCGCGGTTCGGGTTCGAGGTCGACCCCGACGCGATCGTCGGCGACCTCCCCGTCGGCGTCCAGCAGCGCGTGGAGATCATCAAGGCGCTGAGCCGCGACGCGAAGGTCCTCGTGTTCGACGAGCCCACCGCGGTGCTCACCCCGCAGGAGACCGACGAGCTCATGGAGATCATGAAGCAGCTGCGCGACGAGGGCACGGCGATCGTGTTCATCACGCACAAGCTGCGGGAGGTGCGGGCGATCGCCGACAAGATCACGGTGATCCGTCTCGGCAAGGTCGTCGGCGAGGCCGACCCCAAGTCCTCCAACACCGAGCTCGCCTCGATGATGGTCGGCCGCGCGGTCGAGCTCACGGTGCACAAGGGCCCGCCCACCATCGGCGAGGGCGGCCTGCGCGTGAAGGATCTGCGCGTCATCGCGCCGGACGGCGTCGTCGTGGTGGACGACATCAGCTTCGAGGTGCGTCCCGGAGAGGTGCTCGCGATCGCGGGCGTGCAGGGCAACGGGCAGACCGAGCTGGCCGAGGCGATCATGGGGCTCGGGGCGCGCAGCACCGGCTCCATCTCGCTGAACGGCGTCGAGCTGATCGGGCGCAACGTGCACCAGGTGCTCGACGCGGGCGTCGGCTTCGTGCCGGAGGACCGCAACGAGGACGGCCTGGTCGGCGCCTTCTCGGTCGCCGAGAACCTCATCCTCGACCGCTCGGACGACCCGGCGTTCAGCCGGTTCGGCACCATCCTGCGGGGCGTGCTCGACACGTTCGCGAAGGAGCGCATCGCCGAGTTCGACATCCGCACGCAGGGCCCGGGCCAGGCCGCGGGATCCCTCTCCGGTGGAAACCAGCAGAAGGTGGTGATCGCGCGCGAGCTCAACCGCGACCTCAAGCTGCTGCTCGCGTCGCAGCCCACCCGCGGCGTGGACGTCGGATCCATCGAGTTCATCCACAAGCGCATCGTCGCGACGCGCGACTCCGGGATCCCGGTGATCGTGGTGTCGACCGAGCTGGACGAGGTCACCGCCCTCGCCGACCGCATCGCGGTCATGTACCGCGGCCGCATCGTCGGGATCGTCCCGGGGAACACCCCCCGCGACGTGCTCGGCCTGATGATGGCCGGCGAGAACCCGACGGAGGCAGCCGCATGAGCACCGCGACCGAACCTCAGGCTCCGGCCCCGGAGCCGCCGATGACCCGCAACATCCAGGAGATCCCGGTCTCGAACCGGGTGCTGCGGGAGATCCTGCGCGGAAGCGCGGTCACCACCGTGCTCGCGATCGTGCTGGCCCTCGTCGTGGGTGGCGTGCTGATCGCCGCCACCAGTCCCGATGTGCAGGCCGCGGCGGGATACTTCTTCGCGCGCCCCGGCGACACCCTGGGTGCGGCGTGGACGGTCGTTTCCGGCGCCTACGCGGCGCTGTTCAACGGATCCGTCATCGACTTCAGCGCCCCCGACTTCTGGTCCGCGGTGAAGCCCCTGGGCAACACGATCGGGTTCGCCGGCCCCCTCATCGCGGCCGGTCTCGGCATCGCCGTCGCCTTCCGCGTGGGACTGTTCAACATCGGCGCGCGCGGCCAGATGCTCATCGCCTGCGCGGCGGCGGCGCTGGTCACGTTCCAGCTGAACCTGCCCCCGATCATCCAGATCCCGCTCACCCTCATCGTCGGCATCGCCGCGGGTGCGCTCTGGGGCGGTCTGGTCGGACTGCTCAAGGCGCGGACCGGCGCCCACGAGGTCATCCTCACGATCATGCTCAACTACGTCGCGTTCTACCTCGTGACGTGGATGGTGCAGGTGCCGCAGCTGCTGCAGCGCCCCGGCCAGATCCAGCCGATCTCGCGGCCGACGCCGCCGAACGCCGTCCTTCCCAAGCTCCCGGGTCTCGACCTGATCGACTGGAGCTTCCCGATCGTGATCGTCGCGACGCTGTTCGTCTGGTGGCTCGTCGAGCGCTCCAGCCTCGGGTTCCGGATGCGCGCCGTGGGGGAGAACCCCAGCGCGGCACGGGCTGCGGGGATCAGCGTGCCGCGGGTCTACATCTACGCGATGCTGTTCGCCGGAGGTCTCGCGGGTCTGGCCGGAATGTTCCAGATCCAGAGCACGATCACGAGCGGGTTCGACGGCGGCATCGACGCCGGCATCGGGTTCACGGCCATCACGGTGGCGCTCCTCGGTCGCAGCCGCGCCTGGGGCACGTTCTGGGCGGGACTCCTGTTCGGCGCCCTCAAGGCCGGGTCGTTCCCGATGCAGGCCCTCCAGTCGATCCCGGTCGACATCGTGCTCGTGGTGCAGTCGCTCATCGTGCTGTTCATCGCGGCGCCCCCGCTGATCCGCACCATCTTCTTCCTGCCCAAGGACGACTCCGAGCGCTCGCAGCGCTCCAAGGCGCGGATCGCGCGCCGGGCGGGCAAGAACACCGATTCCTCCGACACGAAGGCGGCGGCAGCATGAGCACCTCCCTCACCTCCGCCCCGGCGATCGAGGCGCCGACCGTCGTCAAGGTCCGCTCGCTGAAGGTGCCGATCACCCTGCTGGCGATCGTCGTCCTCCTCGGCCTGCTCTTCCTGCTCGCGCCGCGTTACGGGACCACGACGTTCCGCCTCTCCGAGGCGAGCGCCGCGATCCATCTGGGCGACATCGGGATCCCCGCGGGTCCCGTGCTCTGGGTCACCTGGGCCCTCGCCGCGGCGCTGGGCGTTCTGGCGCTGCTCGTCGCCCTGCAATACCGCCGGATCCCGCTGTGGCTGCCGATCGTGTACGCGGTGCTCGCGATGACCGCGTTCCTCACCTGGGCCGGCGCCGGAGCCGCCGGGGCGATCACGCTGACGGGCCTGCTCGGCGGATCGATCTCGCTCGCGGTCCCTCTCGTGTTCGGCGCCCTCGCCGGCGTCATCGGGGAGCGCGCCGGCGTCGTCAACGTCGCGATCGAGGGCCAGTTCCTGCTCGGCGCGTTCACCGCGACGATCCTCGGATCCCTCACGCACAACCCGTTCGTGGGCCTGATCGGCGCGATGTTCGGAGGCATCCTCATCTCGCTCGTGCTCGGCGCCTTCGCGATCAAGTACCTGGTCGACCAGGTCATCGTCGGCGTCGTGCTGAACGTGTTCGCCTCGGGCCTGACCGGCTTCCTGTACCAGGGCGTGCTCGCCCCGAACGCCCAGGCCCTGAACAGCCCCACCCGGTTCACGCTCATCAAGATCCCGATCCTCGGGGACATCCCGGTGATCGGCCCGGCGCTGTTCAACCAGACCTTCCTCGTCTACCTGATGTACGTGGTGGTCGCGCTCGTCGCCTGGGCGATGTACCGCACCCGCTGGGGACTCCGCGTCCGCGCCGTCGGCGAGCACCCGCACGCCGCCGACACGGTCGGCATCAAGGTCAACCCGACGCGGTTCTGGAACCTGCAGCTCGCGGGCGCGATCGCCGGCATCGGCGGCGCCTACTTCACGCTGGTCTCGGTGCCGCAGTTCACCAAGGACATGACGGCGGGCCTCGGCTTCATCGCGCTGGCCGCGGTGATCTTCGGGCGCTGGGACCCGGTGCGCGCGGCGCTCGCCGCCCTGCTGTTCGGCTTCGCGACGAACCTGCAGAACCTGCTCGTCGTGCTGCGCACGCCGATCCCCGGCGAGTTCATGCTGATGCTGCCGTACGTCGTGACGATCCTCGCGGTCGTGGGCTTCGTCGGACAGATCAAGGCGCCGGCGGCCGACGGCAAGCCCTACATCAAGTCCTAGGAGGGCTGGAGTGGACATCGACTGGGATGAGCTGCGTCGCGTCGCCGACGAGGCTCAGCAGAAGGCGTATGCGCCGTACTCGCACTACCGTGTCGGCGCCGCCGCGCTCGTCGACGACGGCCGGATCGTTTCCGGCTGCAACGTCGAGAACGCGTCCTACGGCGTGACGCTGTGCGCCGAGTGCGCGATGGTGGGCGACCTCTTCATGTCCGGCGGCGGGCGCCTGGTCGCCTTCCTCTGCGTGAACGGCGAGGGGGAGACGATCATGCCGTGCGGCCGCTGCCGGCAGCTGCTCTTCGAGCACTCCGCGCCCGGCATGCTGCTGGAGACCGTGTCCGGGATCAGGACGATCGACGAAGTGCTGCCCGACGCGTTCGGGCCGAGGGATCTGGAGAACGTGCGATGAGTGTGGAACCGTTCGACGCGGTGGACGTGATCCGCGCCAAGCGCGACGGCGGGGTCGTCCCCGAGCCGGCGCTGCGCTGGATGGTCGACGCCTACACCCGCGGCTACGTCACGGATCCGCAGATGGCCTCCTTCGCGATGGCGATCTTCCAGCGCGGCATGGAGCGCGACGAGATCCGCGTGCTCACCGACGCGATGATCGCATCGGGGGAGCGGATGAGCTTCGCGGCCCTCGGCAAGAGGACCGTCGACAAGCACTCCACCGGCGGGGTCGGCGACAAGATCACCCTGCCGCTGGCTCCGCTCGTCGCGAGCTTCGGCGTCGCGGTTCCTCAGCTGAGCGGCCGCGGTCTCGGCCACACCGGCGGCACCCTCGACAAGCTCGAGTCGATCCCCGGCTGGCGCGCCGCGCTGAGCAACGAGGAGATGTTCGCGCAGCTGCAGGGCGACGTGGGCGCGGTGATCTGCGCGGCCGGCTCCGGCCTGGCCCCCGCCGACAAGAAGCTCTACGCGCTGCGCGACGTCACCGGCACAGTCGAGGCGATCCCGCTGATCGCGTCGAGCATCATGTCGAAGAAGATCGCCGAGGGCACCGACGCGCTCGTGCTGGACGTGAAGTTCGGATCCGGTGCCTTCATGCAGGACATCGACCGCGCCCGCGAGCTCGCCCGCACCATGGTCGCGCTCGGCACCGACTCCGGCGTGTCCACGACCGCCCTGCTCACCGACATGAACGTGCCCCTGGGGCTCGCGATCGGGAACGCGAACGAGGTGCGCGAGTCGGTCGAGGTGCTCGCCGGCGGCGGCCCCGCCGACGTGCGCGAGCTCACGCTGGCCCTCGCCCGCGAGATGCTGGCGCTCAGCGGCCAGCCGGATGCGGACGTGGAGAAGGCGCTCGACGACGGCCGCGCGATGGACTCGTGGAAGGCGATGATCCGCGCGCAGGACGGCGACCCGGATGCGGCGCTCCCCGTCGCCCGCGAGACGCACACCGTCACGGCGGCCTCCGACGGCTTCATCACGCGCATGGACGCGCTGCCCTTCGGCATCGGCGCCTGGCGCCTGGGAGCGGGCCGCGCCCGCGCCGAGGACGCGGTGGTGTTCGCCGCCGGCATCGACCTGCACGTGAAGCCCGGCGACGCCGTGCGCGCCGGGGATCCCGTGTTCACGCTGTCCGCCGACGACGCGGCGCGCTTCGACCGGGCGCTGGAGGCCGTGGACGGGGCATGGGAGATCGGCGCGACGCGGATCGAGCGCGCGCCCCTCGTGCGCGAGCGCATCACCGCCTAGGCTGAATCCGGGCGCGGCGCCCGTGTCCGGTTCCTCTCGGAACATCTCTGACGATTCCATCGATCGACCGCTGAGGAAGGATCTGTCATGCCCATCGACGCGAACGGCGACCTGGAGGTCGAGGGCCTGTCCCTCCGGAGCCTCCCCAAGGTCTCGCTGCACGATCACCTCGACGGCGGGGTGCGTCCGGCCACGATCATCGAGCTCGCCGATGCGGCGGGCATCGAGCTGCCGCACACCGACCCGACCGGGCTCGCGATGTGGTTCCGCACCCAGGCGTCGGCCGGATCCCTGGTCGACTACCTGAAGACCTTCGACGTCTCCCTCTCGGTCATGCAGAGCGCGGAGAACCTCCGGCGCATCGCGCGCGAATTCGTCGAGGACCTGGTGCACGACGGCGTCGTGTACGGCGAGGTGCGCTGGGCGCCCGAGCTGCACCTCACGGGCGGGCTGAGCCTGCAGCAGGCGGTCGAGGCCGTGCAGGACGGCATCGACGAGGCGGAGGACGCCGCGGAGGGCCGGGGCAAGAGCATCCGGGTCGGGCAGCTGCTCTCGGCGATGCGCCAGACCGACCGCGTCCGCGAGATCGCCGAGCTCGCCGTCGCCCATCGCGACCGCGGAGTGGTCGGCTTCGACACCGCCGGTCCCGAGGCGGGCTTCCCGTCGTCGCGCTACCGGGAGACCTTCGACTACCTCGCCCGTCAGATGTTCCCCGCCACCGTGCACGCGGGCGAGGCGGCGGGGCCGGACTCGATCCGCTCCGCCCTCGTCGACGGCCGCGCCCTCCGGCTCGGCCACGGGGTGCGCATCGCGGAGGACCTGGAGATCGTGAACCGCGACGGCGAGGAGGTGCAGGTGCGCTTCGGCGATCTCGCCCGCTGGGTGCGCGACCGGGAGATCCCGCTCGAGCTGTCGCCGTCGTCGAACCTGCAGACCGGAGCGATCGCCGCCTGGGGCACCGAGTTCGCCGACCATCCGTTCGACCTGCTCTACCAGCTCGGCTTCGCGGTGACCGTGAACGTGGACAACCGCACGATGAGCGCCACCTCGCTGACGCGCGAGATGGCGCTGCTCGTGGACGCGTTCGGCTACGACCTCGAGGATCTGGAGTCCTTCCAGTTCAACGCTGCGGCCGGCGCGTTCCTGCCGGTCGAGGAGCGGGAGGAACTCGTCGAGCTGATCGCCGAGGGCTTCGATGAGTGACGCCCCCGCAGTCGGGAAGCGGCACGGGGACGGCGTGGATGCCGGCTGACTCCGGCGCGGCGACGCGCCGGCGCGGCGCGTGGCCGCCCCTGCTGCTGGCCATCGTGCTGGAGGTCAGCGCGACGCTGAGCCTGCGCGCGGTGTCGACGGGCGGATCCTGGTGGTGGCTCTGCGTGGTCGTGATCGGCTACGGCGGGTCGTTCTGGCTGCTCGGGATCGTGCTCACCCGCGGGATGCCGGTGGGCGTCGCGTACGGGATCTGGTCGGCCATCGGGGTTGCGCTCACCGCGCTCGCGGCGGCGGCGCTGTTCGCGGAGGCGCTGAGCCCGCTCTCGCTCCTGGGGCTCGGCGTGATCATCGCCGGGGTGCTGCTCGCCGAGCTCGGGACGCGGCACGTCCGGGGCGAGCGGGGGAGTGCCGGATGACCTGGCTGCTGCTGATCGGCGCGATCGCGTCGGAGGTGACGGCGACGCTGAGCCTGCGCGCCTCGGAGGGCTTCCGGCGCCGCCGGCACATCCCCGCGATCGTCCTCGGGTACCTGGTCTCCTACGTGCTGCTGGGAGCCGTGCTGGCGCTCGGGATGCCGGTCGGCATCGCCTACGCGGTCTGGGCCGCTCTCGGCGTCGCCGCCACCGCGGTGCTCGGGCGCGTGCTGTTCCACGACCGCATCTCGCTCATGACCGCGATCGGGCTCGCCGTCATCGTCGGCGGCGTGATCCTGGTGCAGGCCGGGACGCACTGACGCCGTCGCGCCGCTGGGCGCCCGGGGACGGGCGGCGTAGAGTGCGAACATGGCCATCCGCATGGAAAACGTGGGCATCGCCGTCCGCGACCTCGACGCGACCATCTCCTTCTTCACGGACCTCGGGCTCACGGTGCTCGGCCGGGACACGGTCTCGGGCGAATGGGCGGACACCGCGGTCGGACTCGACGGCAATCACGCCCGCATCGCGATGCTGCAGACCCCCGACGGACAGGGAAGGCTGGAGCTCTTCGAGTACATCCATCCCGACGCGATCGAGACCTCGCCGACGCTCCCGCACGAGATCGGCATGCACCGGGTCGCCTTCGCCGTCGACGACATCGATGACGCGCTCGCGATCGCCGCGCGTCACGACTGCTTCCCGCTGCGCGGCGTCGCGAACTACCAGGACGTCTACAAGCTCTCGTACGTGCGCGGGCCGAGCGGCATCATCGTCATGTTCGCCCAGGACCTGCGCGCCACCTGAGCCGATCCTGTCCGCTCAATCGGAGCCGACGACGTCCGGATGGGTCCGGAGGTACTCCTCGAACGCCTGCGCCGAGGTGAGCCGCGGGACATAGCCGAACCGCTCCTTGAGCCGGTCGTTGCGCAGCACGGGCCGGTAGCGCAGGAAGCGGACCTTCTCGGGGCCGTGCTCCGTGAGCCGCAGCGCGCTGCCGACCGCGAGGGCGATCGTCAGCAGCGGCGCCGGGATCGTCAGCAGCGGCTTGTGCAGCCGTCGCGCGATCTCCGGCACTGTCAGGGCGCCGTCTCCGGCGACGTTGTAGATCCCCGCGGGGCCCTCGCCGAGCGCCGCACGCACCATCGCGGCCGCCACGTCGTCGACCCAGACGAACACGAAGGGGGAGTCGGATCCGGCGATGTGCAGGATCCGCTTGCCGTCCCAGAGCGCGGTGATCTGGTTGTGCACGGTGGGGCCGAGGATCGTGCCGATCCGGAAGACCACCTGCTCGAGGGCGGGGTGGGTGCTGCGCGCCGCCGCGAGCATCTCCTCGACCATCCTCTTGTGGCGGGAGTACGGGAACTCGTCGTTGCCCCGCAACGGATCCGTCTCGACGATCCACTCCGGGTTGTCCGGGTGGTACCCGTAAGCGGCGCCCGAGCTCGAGACCACCAGGCGTCGCACCCCGGCCTCGACGCACGCGGCCAGCACGTGGGAGGAGCCCTGCACATCGACGCGGAACTCGCCCTGCACGTCGCGGCCGGGATTGACGATCGCCGCCAGGTGCACGACGGTGTCGATGCGGTGTCGTCGGAGCACGTCGGGCAGGCCGAGCGGATCCGTGACGTCCACGGGCACCGACACCACGCCGGGAACGTCCGACTCGCGCAGATCGCCGCAGAGGACCACATCGACGTCGGGGTGATCCGACAGCAGAGCGGTGACCCTGCTGCCGAGGAAGCCCGCGCCGCCCGTGACCAGCACCCGCTTCATCGGGCCTGGCCCGATCGCGCGTGACGGGAGGCGTCGGACGTGCGCGAACCGGTGCGGCGCGAGGTGTGCATGCCCCAGAGCGTAGCGACACAGAGCCCGGCGACGATGTCCCACACGCCCCACCAGCCCGCGACGACGGCCATGCCGCCGAGGCCGCCGAAGAACGTGAAGACCAGGCCGAGGCCGAGGCCGGCGTTGCGGATGCCGACCTCGAAGGTCATCGCCTTGCGCTCGCGGGTGCCGAGCCCGCCGACGACGGCGGTGCCGTACCCGATCGCGAGGGCGACCGCGTCGTGGATCGCCACGACGAGCAGGACCGATCCGATGACGCTGACGAACACCGCCCAGTTGCCGGCGAGTGCGCCCACGATGAAGCCGACGAGGGCGAGCAGGCTGAACCAGCGCACGAACGGCTGCACGCGGGCGGCGAGACGCGGCAGCCGGGCGCGCAGCAGCAGGCCGACGGCGAACGGCAGGCCGATGATGAGCAGGATCTCCCAGAGCATCTGCCACGGGTTGAGCGCGACGGCGTGCAGCAGCCGGTGCGCGGTGGGATGCACCGAGCCCCAGAAGGCGATGCTCAGCGGCATCACGACGATGTAGAGGAGGTTGCCCACCGCCGTCATCGACACCGAGAGCGCGGTGTTGCCCCCGGCGCGGTGCGTGAGCACCTGCGAGATGTTGCCGGGCGGGCAGCAGGCCACGAGGATCATGCCGAGGGCCATCGACGGCGTCACCGGCAGGATCAGGGTCAGCCCGAACGTGACCGCGGGCAGCACGAGCACCTGCGCGAGGATCGCGACGACGAAGGGCTTGGGGTGCGTCAGGACGACGCGGAAGTCCTTCGGCGCGGTGTCCAGGGCGATCCCGAGCATGATGAGGCCCAGCACGGCGTTGAGGATCGTGAGCATCCCCGGCGCGAAGTGCACGACGACGTCGTCGACGTTCATGAGGCTCCGCTCACGGGCGCCGCGATGCCCTCCTTCTCGAGCCGCACCGCACGCCGGTACGCGTCCTTGTTGACGTAGTACGACATGCGGGCGAGACCGAGGTAGCGGTACCCGCCGGTGAGGTCGGGCCAGGACTGCCGGGAGACGCGCTCGCGGAACCGTCTCGCGCGCGCGGGCTCCGCCTCCTGCGCCGCGAGATACGCCGCGATCAGCTCGGCCTGCTCGTAGCGGCCCTGCCAGCCGATGCCGCTCGCCTCGATCATCCCCATCATGTACAGGCCGTTGAAGGACGGCGGGAAGACGTTCAGGAAGAGTCGCGGCGACGAGCCGGTCCAGTTCAGATGCTCGCGGTCGACGAAGGGGTAGTCGAGCGTGTAGCCGGTGGCGAGCAGGATCAGGTCGTAGTCGCCGCGGGATCCATCACGGAACCGCACGCCCGGTCCGTCGAAGCGATCGACGTCCGCGCGGATGCGCAGGTCGCCCTGGCCGAGGTGGTTGAGCACGAGCGTGTTGACGATCGGGTGCGCCTCGTAGATGCGGTAGTCGGGCTTCGGGAAGCCGAACCGCACCGGGTCGCCGGTGAACGCCCGCAGCACCCGCGAGTCGATCGCCTGCTTGATCCTGGCGGGCAGCGGGCGGCCCTGGTTCAGGGTGTCGCTGGGCCGGCCGAACAGGTAGCGCGGCACGAAGTAGTAGCCGCGGCGCACGCTCATCTCGATGCTCGCGGCGTGGTGGACGGCGTCGACGGCGATGTCGCAGCCCGAGTTGCCCGCGCCGATGATGAGCACCCGCCGGCCCGCGAGCTGCGCCGGATCCTTGTACGCGCTGGTGTGCAGGATCTCCCCGTCGAAGTCGCCGGGGAACGTCGGCACGTTCGGCTCCGCGAGCGTGCCGTTCGCGAGGATGACGCCGTCGTAGCGCTCCTCGACGGAGGTCTCGGTCCCGTCCGCGCCGCGTGCGGTCGCGCGCAGGATCCAGCCCTCGCCGTCGGGCTCCAGGCGATCCACGCGGGTGCCGAAGCGGAACCGCTCGCGCAGCCCGAAGGCGTCGGCGTAGTCGTCGAAGTAGCGCTTGAGCACGCGGTGCCCGGGATAATCCACGTCGCTGTCCATCGGGAACTCGGCGAACTCGGTGGTGGTGCGGGACGAGATGAGGTGGGCGGACGCGTACATCGTGCTGCGCGGGTTCGTGATGTCCCAGAGCCCGCCGACGTCGTGCGAGGCCTCGTACCCGGTGGCCTCGACACCGGCCTTCTGCAGTGCGCGCATGACGGCGAGACCGGAGGGGCCCGCGCCGATCACGGCAAATGACCTCGTCGTCATGCTCTCCTCATCAGGTCGCGGTCGGGGCTCGCCGCGCGCGGTGCCCCGATCCTATCCGCAGGCACGGGCGGCGGCGAGGGCCACGCAGGGGCGCACGTCAGCGGCGGCGGTCGAGGCGTGCGTCCAGGCCGTTGCGGACCGCGGGCCACTCGTGCGGGAGGATCGAGTACACGACGGTGTCGCGGTAGGCGCCGTCGGCGCCGATGCGATCGTTGCGCAGGATCCCGTCGAGCCGTGCGCCGAGCCGTTCGATCGCGGCACGGGACTGCCGGTTGTGGAAGTGCGTGCAGAACTGCACGCGGATCGCGTCGCACGTCTCGAAGGCGTGGGCGAGCAGGAGCCGCTTGGCGGACGGGTTCACCGCGGTCCCGTGCACCTCGGGCGACAGCCAGGTGTAGCCGATCTCGACGGTGCGGTTGGGCTGGTCGATGTCGCAGAACGTCGTCATCCCCACCGCGCGCCCCGTGTCGAGACGGACGACGGCGAAGGGGTTCATGGATCCCTCGGCATGCAGCCCCCGCCGCCGCGCGATCTCGGCGGGAACCCCCGCGGCCGCGGGCACCGACGTGTACCAGCGGTCTTCGAGGCCGGCGGTCGCGGCGGCGAGATCCTCGGCGTGCTCGGGCGCGAGCGGTTCCAGCCGCACGAAGTCGTTCTCGAGGGTGACGGGGGCGAGGAAGTCCATGAACCGAGCGTATCGGGACGCGTGGGGCGTCCCGATACGCTCGACGGGGCTCAGAGCGCGGCCTGGCGGGCCGTGACGGCCTCGCGCACGGCCGGGAACAGCGGGTGGTCCGGGTCGAGGCCGGTGACCTCGGTGACCAGCTCCGCCGCGGAGAGCGTGCGCAGCATCCCCTGCAACCGCACGGCCTCCTCATCGGCCGGATCCGCGAACGCCAGCGCGGCGCCCATCGCCCCCACCAGCGCGGCGGTGCCGAGTCCCCTCTCGGCGGCCTCCGCGGCGGGTTCTACGAAGCGCTCGTGGCGCGACAGCTTGCGCAGCGGCTGCCGTCCCACGCGCTGCACGGTGTCGGGCAGCGCGGGGTTGCGGAACCGGTCGAGGATCTTCGCGCGGTAGTCGGCGAGGTCCTGCGGATCCAGGCCGTGGCGTACGACCAGCACCGCAGCGGTCTCGGCGAGGGCGGCGCTCACCGCGGCCTCGATGGCCGGGTCGTCGAGCGACTCCGCGATCGTCGCGTGCCCCGCCGCGGCGCCGAGGTAGGCGGCGGCGGCGTGACCCGTGTTGACCGTGAACAGCTTGCGCTCGATGTACGGCGCCAGCGCATCGACGAAACGGGCACCCGGGACCCGCGGGGGAGTGCCTCCGAACGGGGCGGCCTCGATCACCCACTCGCAGTACGGCTCCACGGTCACGTCGATGCCCGCGGAGGCCTGCGGCGCGGGGACGATGCGATCGACCGCGGTGTTGGCGAACACGGCCCTCGCGAGCAACTGCGCGGCGCGGTCGCCCGCGGCGGCGGCGATCTCGTCCCGCAGCAGGTCGGTCGCGCCGATCGCGTTCTCGCACGCCATGATCGCGACGGGGGGCGCGTCCGGATCGCGGCGCTCGAGGCCCGCGACGATCACGGGAGCCACGAAACGGAGCACGGTCGGCCCGACCGCCGTGGTGACGACGGCGGCCGAGGCGACCGCGTCGGCCGCCGCCTCGGGGTCGCGGCGGCTGTCGACCGCCCGAAATCCCGTCACCACGTGGTCGCGGCCGCCGGGCCCCGCCTCGTGCACGGTGTACTCCGGCGCCGCGTTGATGGCGTCGACGAGGTCGGAGGCGACATCGGAGAACACCAGGTCGTAGCCGGCCTCGTGCAGCAGCAGGCCGACGAACCCGCGTCCGATGTTGCCCGCGCCGAAGTGCACCGCGATGGGCATCAGTCGTTCACCGCCGAAAGCAGCGCGTACAGCTCCTCCGCGGTGGCCGCGGCGGAGAGACGGGCGACGTCGTCCTCCTCGGAGAACGTGATCGCGATCTGCGACAGGATCTCCAGGTGCTCGTCGCCCTTGCCGGCGATGCCGATCACGAACGTGACGGGGTCGCCCGCCCAGTCGACGCCGCCGTCGTAGCGGATCACGCACAGGGCGGAGGCGAGGATCTCGTCCTTCGCCTCGTTCGTGCCGTGCGGGATCGCGAGGCCGTTGCCCATGAAGGTGGACACGGTCTGCTCGCGCCGGCGCATCGCGTCGAGGTAGGCGGGGGTCACCGCGCCGGCCTCGACGAGGAGGCCCGCCGCCTCCTGCAGCGCCTCGTCCTGTGTGACGGAGCCGGCATGGATGCGGACGCGGTCCGGGGTCAGGATGCTCATCTCGGATTCCTCTCGTGGTTCGGCTCAGGCGTCGCCGTCGCTCTGACGGCGGACCATCTCGACGACCTCGTCGTACTGGGGGGCGTTCATGAAGTTGTCCACCGACACGTGGATCGCGTCGCCGTTGCGCGCCTTCGCGCGGTCGGTGAGCTGCTGCTGCGTGACGATCAGGTCCTCCGTGCCGTCGAGGTTCGCGATCGCGCGGTTGGTGACCTCGATCCCCTCGACGCCGGCCTTCTTGATCTTGTTCCGCAGCACGCTCGCCCCCATCGCGGAGGAGCCCATCCCGGCGTCGCACGCGAAGACGATGCGCGAGATGCGCCGGTCGGTCGCGACGGGCGCCGTGGCGGAGGCGGCGCCGGCGGTCGACGCGCGCAGCGCGTCCATCGCGGCGGAGGACTTGCCCTTGTTGGCCTCGGTCTGCGCGATCGCCGCGCCGAACGTGTCGGCCTCGGCGGCGAGGTCGCGCTTGCGCGAGGCGCGCAGGATCACACCGGCGATGAGGAACGTGACGGTCGCGGCGAGCAGCACGGACAGGTACACGATCAGCAGGTTGCCGATGCCTCCGGCCGCGGGGCTGAGGGCGGCGGCGGTGACGGCGATGATGCTGCCGGGCGCGGCCGGGAAGGCCAGGCCCCCGCCGAGGATCATGTTCGTCGTGACGCCGGTCGCGCCGCCCGCGATGAGAGCGAGGACCGTCATCGGCTTGCTCAGGGCGTAGGGGAAGTAGATCTCGTGGATGCCGCCGAAGAAGTGGATGATGATGGCTCCCGGCGCGGAGGCCTTCGCCTCGCCGATGCCGAAGAAGGTGAAGGCGAGCAGCAGGCCGAGACCGGGTCCGGGGTTCGCCTCGATGAGGAACAGGATCGACTTGCCGACGTTCGTCGCCTGCTCGATGCCGAGCGGGGTGAACACGCCGTGGTTGATCGCGTTGTTCAGGAAGAGCACCTTGGCCGGCTCGACGATGATCGAGACGATGGGGAGCAGGTGGATCGACACGAGCCAGGCGACCACGGTGCCGAGCACGGCGCTGATCCCGAGCATCACGGGGCCGAATCCGAAGAATCCGACGATCGCGAGCAGCATGCCCAGGATGCCGGCCGAGAAGTTGTTCACGAGCATCTCGAAGCCGGGCCGGATCTTCCCGTCCCAGATCCGGTCCATCCACTTGGTGAGCAGACCCGCGAGCGGGCCCATGATCATCGCGCCCAGGAACATCGGGATGTCGGTGCCCACGATGACGCCCATCGTCGCGATGCTCGCGACCACGCCACCGCGCTCGCCGTACACCATGCGACCGCCGGTGTTGGCGATGAGCAGCGGGAGCAGGTACGTCACCATGGGCCCTACGAGGCCGACGTACTGCAGGAAGGTGGTGCCGTCCGGGGCCTTCGCGAGCGCGGTCATCGCGCCCTGCCAGCCGACCGCGTCGGCGTTGCCGAAGCCGCCGAGCAGGTCGGCGACCGGATGCCACTGGCCGAGCCAGCCCACCGCGATGAAGAGCATCGTGATGAAGCCCCAGGCGATGAAGGCGGCGATGTTGGGCATGATCATGCCCGAGAGGAAGGTTCCGAAGCGCTGGACCCCGACTCGGGCCCTGTTCACCCCGGAGGGGGTTGCTGACGTCGTCGTCATGGTGGTTCTCTCCTGATTTTCGGTGTGCGGTGCGGCCGCCGGGGCGGCTCTTTCGGGTGCGGAGTTGAGGGGCGGGACTATCCGGCGGCATCCAGGGCGGCCGCGCGCGCCGCCGCGGCGTCGTCCGCGTCGAGCGCGGCGGCGGCGATGCGCCGGGCGTCGTCGAGGGTGTGCGCGGCGAGGGCGTGGCGCACATCCGCCAGCGCGGCGGGCGCCATCGAGAGCGAGCCGACGCCGAGCCCGGCGAGCACGACGGCCAGCAGCGGGTCGGCGGCGGCCTCTCCGCACACGCCCACGGGCTTGCCGAGCGCGCCGCCGGCCCGCGCCACCTCGGCGACCAGGCGCAGGACCGCCGGGTGCCAGGGATCCTGGAAGGACGCGACGGATCCGAGCAGGCGGTCCGCGGCCATCGTGTACTGGGTGAGGTCGTTCGTCCCGATCGACGCGAAGTCGGCGTGCGCGAGCAGGCGCTCGGCGAGGAGCGCCGACGCGGGGACCTCGACCATGATGCCGGCCGTGCGCAGCCCGTGCTCCCGGGCGAGGGCGGTGAAGTACGCGGTCTCCTCGACCGTGGCGACCATGGGGGCCATGACCCACAGGTCCGCCTCCGTCTCCGCATCCGCTTCGGCGAGCGCGGTGAGCTGCTCGCGCAGGATGTCCTCGCTGGCCCGGAGCGCGCGCAGGCCGCGCAGCCCGAGCGCGGGGTTCTCCTCGTGCGCGTCGTTGAGGAACGGGAGGGGCTTGTCGGCGCCGGCGTCGAGCACGCGGACGACGACCTTCCTGCCGGCGAACGCGGAGAGCAGCTCCCGATACGCCTCGCGCTGCTGGGAGACGGTCGGCGCGTGCGTCGCGGACAGGAACAGGAACTCGGTGCGGAACAGGCCGACGCCCTCGGCGCCGCGGGCGACCGCGTCGGCGGCGTCGCCGGGCTTGCCGAGGTTCGCGAGCAGGGCGACCGGCGTACCGTCCGCCAGCGCGCCGGGGCTCGGCGGGGCGTCGTCGGCGGCGCGGCGTTCGGCGGCGCGCGCGGCGGCCCTCTCGAGCTCCTCCGCGGTCGGCTCCGTCGTCACCGTGCCGCTCGCGGCGTCGACGATCACGGTCTCCCCGTCGGTGAGGACCGTCGCGTCCCCGGCTCCGACGAGCGCGATGATGCCCTTCTCCCGCGCCAGGATCGCGGTGTGCGAGGTCGGCCCGCCGTCGGTCGTGACGAGCGCGAGCACCTTGTCGAGGTCCAGCAGCGCGGTGTCCGCCGGCGCGAGGTCGCGCGCGACGAGCACGAACGGGTGGCCCGGGTCGGGGACGCCGGGGGCGGGGACGCCGCGGAGCCGCGCGAGCACGCGCTGCGCGATGTCGTCGAGGTCGGCGGCGCGCTCGCCGAGGTAGCCTCCGACCGCCTCGAGGGAGGCGCGGAAGCCGGCGAAGGCGTCGTGCACGGCCCACTCGGCGGTGGAACCCGCGGCGATCCGCTCCTCGACCTCGTCGGCGAGCGTCGGGTCCTCGGCGATCATGGCCTGCGCCTCGAGCACCTCCGCCGCGGCACCGTCCACGGCCCCGGCGCGCCGGGTGAGATCGGCGGCCACGTGCGAGATCGCGTCCTGCACGCGCACCCGTTCGGCAGCGGCGCCCGCCGTGCTCGGCGCCTGCTCCGGCGCGGGGAGCGCCTCCGCCATCCGCTGGACGGGCCCGGTCGCGACGCCTTGCCCGATCCCGACGCCTCTGAGCGCGGCCATCAGGCGGCGCCCTCGTCGTGGTCGGTCGAGAGCAGGTCGGAGAGCAGGTCGAGGGTCGCCTCGGCGGTGTCGCCCTCGGCGGTGAGGGTCGCGTAGTCGCCCTGCTCGAGACCGAGCGCGATGACGCCGAGGATGCTCGCGGCGTTCACCGCCTTGCCCGAGTCCTTCGCGATCGTCACGGGGATCCCGGTCTCCTTGGCGGCCTGCGCGAAGAGCTTCGCGGGGCGGGCGTGCAGCCCGTGCGAGGATCCGATGCGGACGGTGCGGGTGAGCGCGGTCATGGCGTTCCTTTCGATGCGTTCTCGTCGAGGAGGGCGACGACAAGGGCGAGCGTGCGTGTGCCCTGGAGGTCGGCGAAGGCCTCCTCCGGGAGCACCGCGATGCGGGCGCGCGGTGCTCGCGCGCCGATCTCCTCGCGTCGTCCGGCGATGTGCGGGCCCACGAGGAGCACATCGGCGAAGGGGTCGATGCGGTCCACCGAAGCGGCCGCGACCTCCCAGTCGTGGCCGTCCGCCTGTGCTGCTCTGCGCAGCCGTCCGGCGACGAAGGTGCTGGAGGCACCGGCGCCGCAGATCACCTGGATCCTCATCGATTCATCCCTTCCCGGCCATTCTTCGGAGGGAGGGGGGACCGGGGCCACCAGGATCTCTTCCGCCCCGGCGGAACGACGGTTCCGCCCCTCGGCGTCGCGGATCCTGACATCATGAAGAGGGCCGTGCGGAGCGCGGGGAAGGCGAAGGGACAAGGGTGTCGACTCGACGGCAGGACCGGCTGCTGAGCGCGCTGCTGCGTGAGGACGCGTGGATCGCGGGCCCGCGTCTGGCGGATCTGCTCGGGGTGACCCCGCGCAGCGTCCGTGCCTACGTCACGGCGCTCAACGCGCGGGTGCCCGGAGGAGACGCCGTGCTGTCCGGCGCCTCGGGCTACCGTGCCGGAGCGTCCGCGCGCGCCGCCCTCGCCGCGCGCTCGGGGGACGACGCGACGCCGCGGGCGCGCCTGCACGTCCTGGTCCGCTCACTCCTGGACGAGGCGGACGGCATCGACGTCTTCGACACCGCGGAGCGCCTGCACGTGAGCGAGGCGACCCTCGAGGCGGATCTCGCGAAGGTGCGTTCGCTGCTGGACGGTGCGTCCGCGGACGGCGGGCTCGTGCTGGAGCGCGACCGCGACATCGTGCGCCTGCGCGGCGGCGAACGGGAGCAGCGCCGGCTGCTGAGCCGGCTCGCGCACGACGAGATGGACGCCGCGGAGTTCCCGGTGGATCCGTTCCGGCTGGCCCTCGGCGGGGGGACGATCCCGGCCGAGGCGGTCGGGCCGTTCCGCACGGCGCTCGTCGCGGCGCTGAGCGACCTCGGCTACTACGTCAACGAGCTCGCGATCGCCGACGTCCTCCTGCACATCGCGATCGCCGCCGATCGGGTGGCGGCGGGGCGGGAGCTGGACGGCGGCGACGCGGGCGCGGAGCCCGTCGAGGATCCGGTCGCCGGGGTGATCGGCCGTCTCGCCCGCACCCAGCTCGGGGTCGAGCTCGGCGCGGGCGACCTGGCGCATCTCGCCCGGCTGGTGCTGACGCGGATCGTGACGCCGGGCGGCACGGATCCCGCGACGCTGGCGCGGGCCGGGCTCGATCCCGTCGTCGAGGCCGCGGTGCGCGGGGTCGTCCGGCAGGCGTCGACGGACTATCAGGTGGACCTGGACGACGACGCCTTCGTGCTCCGGCTCGCGCTGCACGTGCAGAATCTGCTGCGGCGCGTGCAGGAGGAGTCGCGCACCCGCAATCCGCTCACGCGCTCGCTGAAGTCGGCCTATCCGATGCTCTTCGAGGTCGCGGTGTCGGTGGTGAGCGGCCTGCAGGAGCGACTGGGCCTGCGCGCCGACGACGACGAGATCGCCTACGTCGCGATGCACATCGGGGGACGGCTCGAGCGCAGTCGCCGCGCCGAGACCCTGCTCACCGCGACGATCGTGTGCCCCGGCTACTACGAGCTGCACGAGGTGCTCCGCTCCCGCGTGGACCACTCGCTCGGGCAGGGCATCGAGGTCGTGCGCGTCATCACCGCGATGGATCCGGGCGAGGACGAGATCGACACCGACCTCGTGCTCAGCACGGTCCCTCTGCCGGGGGCCGCGGAGCGGGTCGTGCTCATCCAGCCGTTCCTCACCGAGGCCGACGTCGAGCGGGTGCAGCAGGCGGCGGCCCGGCTGCGGCGCGCCCGCCGGCTCACCCGGCTGCGCGAGGAGCTCTCCCGCTACCTGTCCGCGGACGCCTTCGTGTCCCCGCTGCCCGATGCGGGGGAGGAGGAGATCATCCGCCTCCTCGGCGGGCGTCTGCTCCAGGCGGGCCTGATCGGCGAGGACTACATCGAGAACACGATCCAGCGCGAGCGGCTCTCCTCGACGGCGTTCAGCGACGCGCTCGCGGTGCCGCATGCGCTGCAGATGACGGCGCAGCGCACGGCGATCGCCGTGGGGGTCGCGGCGGGCTCGGTGGCGTGGGGGACGGGTCGCGTACGGGTGGTCGCACTCGCCGCCTTCAGCGAGCAGGACCGGGATGCGTTCCAGACCGTCTTCGAGCAGCTCGTGGAGGTGTTCGGCGAGGGCGACAGCGTGCAGCGCATCGTCCGCAGGAGCGCGACGTTCGCCGGCTTCCTGGACGAGCTCGTCGCCGTCATCGACGGCTGACGCGCGGTCAGGCCTGCAGCACCCGCGCGAGCGCGTCCAGCAGCCCCTCCGCGTCCGCGCCCTGCGCCGTGAGCACCACCTCGTCGCCCGCGCCGAGGGCCAGATCCATCACCGCGAGGACGCTGCGGAGATCGACGGTGCGGCCCGCGGACGTCGTGAGCTCGACGGCTCCCTCGTGGGCGAGGGCGAGCCGTACGAGCTCCGCGACGGGGCGCGCATGCGCGCCGCCCGCTGCGCGGATCACGACCGTACGGCTCGCCATCGTCAGCCGAGCCGGGCCAGCAGGTCCCTGATCGCGGCGTCGAGCGCCGCGACGGCATCGCGTGCGGCCGCGCCGGAGTCGGCCCGCGCGTCGATGTAGACCTTGAGCTTGGGCTCGGTGCCGCTCGGGCGCACGATCACGCGGGACCCGTCGGAGAGGCGGTAGCGCAGCACGTCCCCGGCCGGGGCGCCCGAGGTCGCGACGAGCAGATCCTCGGCCGAAGAGATCGAGATCTCGCCGAACGCCGTGGGGGGATCCTGCCGCAGCGCGGCCATGATCCGGCCGATCACGGCGACGTCCTCGACGCGGATCGACACCTGTCCGCTCGCGAAGTGCCCGACCTCCGCGGCGATCTCCTCGAGCAGGTCGGCCAGCGTCGCCTCGCGCGCCCGCGCCTGCGCGGCGAGGCCCAGCAGCGCCACCGCGGCGGAGATGCCGTCCTTGTCGCGCACCGTGTCCGGGTTCACGAGGTAGCCCAGGGCCTCCTCGTAGCCGAAGGCGATGCCGGGAGCGCGCGAGATCCACTTGAAGCCGGTCAGGGTCTCGTGGAAGTCCAGTCCGTAGCGCTCCGCGACCGCACCGAGGGCGGGGGAGGACACGAGCGAGCAGGCGAGCGAGGTGCCGGGGGCGGCGGGGCCGTCCGCGGTCGCGGCGCGTGCGGCGCGCCAGCCGAGCAGCAGGCCGACCTCGTTGCCGGTGAGCCGGCGCCAGCCTCCTTCGGCCGTCTCGTCGGGGATCCCCACGGCGAGCCGGTCGGCGTCGGGATCGTTCGCGATCACGAGCTCGGCGCCCAGCGTGCGCGCCTTCGCGAAGGCGAGGTCCATCGCGCCCGGCTCCTCCGGATTGGGGAACGAGACCGTGCGGAACGTCGGATCCGGGTCCCGCTGCTCGCTCACGGTCCAGGGCGCGGGGTAGCCGGCCTCGCCGATGATGCGGGAGAACGTCTCCCACCCGACGCCGTGCATGGCGGTGTAGACCCAGCGCAGGCCCGCGGTCCCGACCGGGGCGGGCGCCACGGCGGCGGTCGCGGCGACATACGCGTCCACGACGTCCTCGCCCGCGGTCTCGTAGGACTCCGAGCGCGGGATCGCGAGGGCGTCCCCGCGGTCCGCCACCCGCTGGATGTGCGCGGCGATCTCGGCGTCGGCCGGGGACACGATCTGCGACCCCTGGTCCGCGCCGCCGAGGTACACCTTGTAGCCGTTGTCGTTGGGCGGGTTGTGGCTCGCGGTCACCATGACGCCCGCGTCGGCCCCGAGGTGGCGCACCGCGAAGGCGAGCACGGGCGTCGGCAGCAGGCGCGGCAGCAGGACGGCCCGCAGCCCCGCGCCGGCGAAGATCTCCGCCGAGTCCTTCGCGAACACGCGGGAGTTCTTGCGGCCGTCGTAGCCGATGACGACGGTCGGCGCCGTGCCGGGGGCCGCCTTCTCGTGCAGGTAGGCGGCGAATCCGGCCGCCGCCTGCGCCACGAGCACGCGGTTCATCCGGTTGGATCCCGCCGCGATCTCGCCGCGCAGGCCGGCGGTGCCGAACGCGAGACGGGTGGAGAAGCGGTCGTCGAGGTCGGCGAGGGCCGCCTCGTCCCCGGATCCGGCCCGGGTGATGAGGCCGGCGAGCTCGTCGCGGGTCTCCGGGTCCGGATCCTGCCGCAGCCAGGCCCGCGCCTGCGCGAGCAGGGCCGCCTCCTGGCCGCTCACAGCGCCCCGATCACGCGGGCCAGCAGGCCGGAGATCACCGGCTCGGCCTCGCGTCCCGCCTCGATGACCTCGGCGTGGCTGAGCGGCGTCTTCTGGATGCCGGCGGCGAGGTTCGTGATGAGGGAGAAGCCGAGGACCTCCATGCCGGCCTGACGGGCGGCGATCGCCTCGAGCGCCGTGGACATGCCGACGATGTGGCCCCCCAGGTGCTTCGCCATCTGGACCTCGGCGGGCGTCTCGTAGTGCGGGCCGGTGAACTGGCAGTACACGCCCTCGTCGAGCGTGGGGTCGATGGTGCGGGCCAGGTCCCGCAGGCGGCGGGAGTACAGGTCGGTGAGGTCCACGAAGGTGGCGCCCTCGAGCGGGGAGTCGGCCGTGAGGTTGATGTGGTCGCTGATGAGGACCGGAGTGCCGGCCTTCCAGGTCTCCTTGATCCCGCCCGCGCCGTTCGTGAGCACCATCGTCTTCGCCCCGGCGGCTGCCGCGGTGCGCACGCTGTGCACGACGCGGCGGACGCCGTGCCGCTCGTAGTAGTGCGTGCGGGCGCCGATGACGAGCACGTGCTTCCCGTCCGGGGTGACGATGCTGCGCAGCGTCCCGACGTGGCCCTCGAGGGCGGGCTTGGAGAAGCCCGTGACCTCGGTGGCGGGGATCGTGGCGACGGTCTCTCCGATGAGCTCGGCGGCCTTGCTCCAGCCTGAGCCGAGCGTGACGGCGATGTCGTGGTGCTCGACGCCGGTCAGGCGATGGATGTCGGACGCCGCCTCCGCAGCGATCGCGAAGGGGTCGGCGCTCGGGTCGTCGAGGGGGTTGGTCTGATCAGCCATGAGAACGAGGATACGGCCCCGCGCTCGCGGCGGGGGAGGAGGGCGCGGAAGAGCAGCGCGGGCTCGGATCGTCCCCGCGGTGCGGATGCGGAAGAATGGATCCCATGACCTTGATGTTCGAGCGCTCTCAGCGTGTCGCCGTGCTCGGCGGCGGTCCCGGCGGATACGAGGCGGCGCTCGCCGCCGCACAGCTCGGGGCGGAGGTGACGCTCGTCGAACGGGTCGGCGTGGGCGGATCCGCCGTGCTCACCGACGTGGTGCCCTCGAAGAGCCTGATCGCCACGGCCGACGCCGCGGTGGCGATCAGCGAGGCCAGCGACCTCGGCGTGCAGTTCTACGCGAAGGGCGCCGAGGGCAAGCCGCTCAAGCCGCAGGTCGCGATCAACCTCGCCGCCGTGAACAAGCGGCTGATGGCGCTCGCGGGCCAGCAGTCCGAGGACATGCGCACCACCCTGCTCGACGCGGGGGTGACGATCCTCTCCGGCCACGGCCGCCTGGACGGTCCGAACGCGATCGTCGTGTCCACGTCCGTGGACGGCACCGACTTCGACCGGGTCGAGGCCGACACCCTCATCGTCGCCGTCGGGGCGTCCCCGCGCGAGCTCGACTCCGCCAAGCCGGACGGCGAGCGGATCCTCACCTGGACGCAGCTGTACGACATGAAGACGCTGCCCGAGCACCTCATCGTGGTCGGCTCCGGCGTCACCGGCGCCGAGTTCGCGTCGGCGTACATGAACCTGGGCGCCAAGGTCACCCTGATCTCCAGCCGCGACCAGGTGCTCCCCGGCGAGGACCAGGACGCGGCGCACGTGCTGGAGAAGGTCTTCAAGCGCGGCGGGATGCGGGTGCTGTCCAAGTCCCGCGCCGACAAGGTCGAGCGCACGGCGGACGGCGTCATGGTGACGCTCTCGGACGGGCGCACGGTCGAGGGCAGCCACTGCCTGATGGCGGTCGGATCCATCCCGAACACCGCGGGGATCGGTCTGGAGGACGTCGGCGTCGAGCTGACCGCCTCGGGGCACATCCGCGTCAACCGGGTCGCTCGCACCTCGGTCTCCAACATCTACGCGGTCGGCGACTGCACGAACTTCTTCCCGCTCGCCTCCGTCGCCTCGATGCAGGGCCGCACAGCCGTTTTCCACGCCCTGGGCGACATCGTGATCCCGCTCGAGAAGCTGAAGATCACCGCCAACATCTTCACCGCGCCCGAGATCGCGACCATCGGCTTCTCCGAGAAGGACATCGAGGACGGCGTGGCCGACGGCATCGCCTACAAGCTGCCGCTCGCCGCCAACCCGCGCGCGAAGATGCAGGGGATCCGCGACGGCTTCGTGAAGATCATCGCCCGCAAGGGATCCGGCACGGTCATCGGCGCCGTGATCGTGGCCCCGCGCGCCTCGGAGCTGATCTACCCGCTCGCGATCGCCGTGGAGCGCCGCCTCAACGTCGACCAGGTGTCCCGCGTGTTCGCGGCCTACCCGTCGATCACGAGCAGCATCACCGACGCGACCCGCGCGATGCACCAGGTGTACATCGCCAACTGACGCGGACACGACGAAGCGGCGCCCCCTTCCGGGAGCGCCGCTTCGTTGTATCGCGGTCCTGCGGCCTTCGGGCCTGCGGATCCGGTCAGCTGATCGTGAGGAGCTGGTGGCCGGCCGACACGGTCGCGCCGGCGTCGGCGTTGATGTTGCCGATCACGCCGTCCTTGTGCGCCTGCAGCGGCTGCTCCATCTTCATCGCCTCGAGGACCACGACGAGATCGCCCTTGACGACCTGCTGCCCCTCCTCGACCGCGACCTTGACGACCGTGGCCTGCATCGGCGACTTCACGGCATCGCCGGAGGCGCCGGCGTTCACCGTCTTGGCGTGGCTGCGACGCGACGGCGGCACCGCCGCGGGGCGTCCGCCCGTGCCCACGACGGACGCGGCGACGCGGTCGGGCAGGCTCACCTCGAGGCGCTTGCCGGCGACCTCGACGACGACCGTGTGGCGGCCCTTCGGCTCGGCCGCGGCCTCGAGCTCGCCGTCCCACGCCGGGATGTCGTTGACGAACTCCGTCTCGATCCAGCGCGTGTACACGCCGAAGGTGCCGTCCTCCGCCGTGAAGGCGGGGTCGTTGACGACCTTGCGGTGGAACGGCAGGACGGTCGGCAGGCCGGAGACCTCGAACTCGTCGAGTGCGCGGCGCGAGCGCTCCAGCGCCTCGGCGCGGTCCTTGCCGGTCACGATGATCTTCGCGAGCAGGGAGTCGAACGCGCCGGAGACCACATCGCCTGCGGTGACGCCGGAGTCGAGGCGGATGCCGGGGCCGCCGAACGTCTTGAACACGTGCACGGGACCCGGCTGCGGCAGGAAGCCCCGGCCGGGGTCCTCGCCGTTGATCCGGAACTCGATCGAGTGCCCCTGCGGGGCGGGGTCGTCGTAGTCGATGGTGCCGCCGGCGGCGATGCGGAACTGCTCGCGGACGAGGTCGATCCCGGTGACCTCCTCGGAGACCGGGTGCTCGACCTGCAGGCGGGTGTTCACCTCGAGGAACGAGACGGTGCCGTCGGCGCCGATGAGGAACTCGCAGGTCCCCGCGCCGACGTAGCCGACCTCCTTGAGGATCGCCTTGGACGCGGAGTACAGGAGCGCGTTCTGCTCGTCGGTGAGGAACGGCGCGGGGGCCTCCTCGACAAGCTTCTGGTGGCGGCGCTGCAGCGAGCAGTCGCGCGTGGAGATGACGACGACGTTGCCCTTGGCGTCGGCGAGGCACTGGGTCTCGACGTGGCGCGGCTTGTCGAGGTACTTCTCCACGAAGCACTCGCCGCGGCCGAAGGCGGCGACGGCCTCGCGGGTGGCGGACTCGAAGAGCTCGGCGACCTCGTCGAGCTCGCGGGCGACCTTGAGACCGCGACCGCCGCCGCCGTATGCGGCCTTGATCGCGATCGGAAGGCCCACCTGCTCGGCGAAGGCGACCACCTCGGCGGCCGTCTCGACGGGGCCGGGGGTGCCCGGCGCGAGCGGGGCGCCGACCTTCTCGGCGACGTGACGCGCGGTCACCTTGTCGCCGAGCGCCTCGATCGCCTCGGGGGAGGGGCCGATCCAGACCATGCCCGCGCCGATGACGGCACGGGCGAACTCGGCGTTCTCGGCGAGGAAGCCGTAACCGGGATGCACGGCGTCCGCGCCCGCGCGCCGGGCGATCGAGAGGATCTTGTCGATCTGCAGATAGGTCTCCGCACTCGTGGATCCGTCGAGGGCGTAGGCCTCGTCGGCGAGACGGGTGTGCATGGCGTCACGGTCCTGGTCCGCATAGATGGCGACGGAGGAGAGACCGGAGTCGCGCGCAGCGCGGATGATGCGGACGGCGATCTCGCCGCGGTTGGCGACGAGCACCTTGGCGATGTCAGGCATGAGTGTCAGCCTATCGACAGCGCCGCCGATATTTTTGACGACCCTCCACAAGAATCCGGAGGATTCACGTCCTGGATCCTACGAAGGGCCGGGCCGACGTCGGGCGGGCGCGCGGCGGGAGTCGCGCTCAGGAGGCGCCAGGGACCGCGTTCCAGAGGTCGGTCCAGCGGATCCCGAGCCGGCCGGCGAGGCGACGCAGGGTCGACAGCGACATCCCGACGACCGTGGAGGGGTCGCCCTCGACGCGCTCGATGAACGCGCCGCCCAGGCTGTCCACCGTGAAGGCTCCCGCGACGAGCAGCGGTTCCCCCGTGGCGACGTAGGCCTCGATCTCGGCGTCGTCCACGTCGGCGGCGAAGGTGACCGCGGCCTCCGCGACCGCGTGCACCTCCTCGGCGGGGGCATCGGGACGCACGAGGATCACGCTGTGCCCGGAGTGCAGCACGCCGGTGCGGCCCCGCATCGCATGCCAGCGCGCGATCGCGCGCTCAGGCTCGTGGGGCTTGCCGTGCACGGCGCCGTCGATCTCGAACATGGAGTCGCCGCCGATCACGATCCCCGCGAAACCGGGATCCAGCTCGTGGATGCGACCGGCGACCTCGGCCGCCTTCGCACGCCCGAGGAGCAGCACGACCTCCTCCGGCGCGAGCGGCCGGCCGAGGCGCTCGGCCTCCGCGGCGGCGACCGCGTCCTCGTCGACGTCGGGGCTCACGCAGATCGGCTCGATGCCGCTCTGCCGCAGCAGGGCGAGCCGGGCGGGCGAGGTGGAGGCGAGGCACACGCGCATGCACCCACGCTATCGGGTCGGGATCCACGGACCCCGAGGTCTGGGATGATCGAGGGGTGAGCGATTCCGACGCGTCCGAGGGCGCCCTTCTCGACCTCGACGTGACCGCGATCGCGCACGGCGGGGTGTTCATCGCCCGGCACGAGGGCCGCGTCGTGTTCGTCTCCGACGCGATCCCGGGCGAGCGGGTGCGTGCGCGGCTCGCCGCACCGGCCGACGGGGCCGACACGCGCTCGTTCTGGCGCGCCGAGACGGTCGAGGTGCTCGACGCGTCCCCGCACCGGCGACCCCACGTCTGGCCGGAGGCCGACGTGACGCGCGCCCCGGAGCAGCGGCCGGGCGGCGCCGATCTCGGGCACATCGAGATCGGGCACCAGCGCGTCCTGAAGCGCCGGGTGCTGCAGGAGGCGCTGGACCGCTTCGCCGGGGGAGGGATCGACGCCCCCGAGGTGGAGGCCACCGGCGTCGACGAGAACTGGCGCACCCGCGTCACCCTGCACGTGGACGATGCCGGGCGGATCGGGCCGTTCGCGGCGCGCAGCCACCGGGTCGTCCCCGTCGCCGAGCACGTGCTCGCGCGTCCCGCGATCGACGCCGCGGCCCGCCGGCTCGGTGGACTGCCCGAGGGGCGGATCGAGCTCAT
This sequence comes from Microbacterium sp. MMO-10, assembly GCF_037148715.1. Taxonomy (NCBI): domain Bacteria; kingdom Bacillati; phylum Actinomycetota; class Actinomycetes; order Micrococcales; family Microbacteriaceae; genus Microbacterium; species Microbacterium sp. MMO-10. The sequence goes on from NZ_JBBCSV010000002.1 coordinate 52,073, forward strand.
CGAACCCGCCGACGGAGAAGTGCGCCAGGTGCTCCGGCCCGAGTCGGAGCGCCAGGCGCGAGGCCGGAGCGGACGTCGCGGTCCGCGACGGGCCGCGCCGCAGACGATCGTCGAACGGGCGGCCGGGCGTTCGTTCTCCCTCGATGCCGACGGGTTCTGGCAGATCCACCCCGCCGCCGCAGGGCTGCTGGACGGCGCGGTCGCGGATCTGCTCGAAGGGGCGGTCGACGCCGAGGCCGCGCACCTCGATCTCTACGGCGGCGTGGGGCTGTTCTCGGCGACGCTGGCGCGGGCCGGCGCGCGGCGCATCACCACCGTCGAGTCCTCCCCGCGTGCCACCCGGCACGCGGCCGCGAACCTGAGCGACCTGGACGTGCGGGCAGTGACCGCGCGCGTCGACCGGTTCCTGAAGGCGGACGACCCCGGCCTGCGCGACGTCGCCGGCGGTGCGGTCGTGCTGGACCCGCCGCGGTCCGGGGCCGGGCGCGCCGTGGTCGAGGACGTCGCGGCGCTCGACCCCGCCGCGATCGTGTACGTCGCCTGCGATCCGGTCGCACTCGCCCGCGACCTCGCCACGTTCCGGGGGCTCGGCTTCGAACCGCGCCGGATGCGGGCCTTCGATCTGTTCCCGCACTCGCACCACCTCGAGACGGTCGCGCTGCTCACCCGATAGGCCGGTCCGGCACCGCCGGTTCCGCGCTCCGGCGTGGCCGGATCCGCGCGCCCGCACGGGATAGGGTGAGACCGTGAGCAGCGTAGCCCTGATCGACGACCACGAGTCCGTTCGTCTGGGACTCGCCGCCGCGCTCGAGCGGGCCGACTTCGACGTCGTGTTCTCGGGCGCCGGCGTCGCCGAGTACCTCGAAGCGCGCGGACGCACCCTGACGGTGCCGGCCGACGTGGTGCTGCTCGATCTCACCCTCGGCGACGGGACGACGGTGACCGAGAACGTCACGCGACTCGTCATCGACGGATCCAGCGTGGTCATCCACAGCGTCGCCGATCGGCCGGTCGCCGTGCGCGAGGCCCTCGCCGCCGGGGCGGCCGGCGTCATCAGCAAGTCCTCTCCGCTGGACGACGTGATCGCCGCCGTGCGCACGGTCGCCCGCGGGGATGCGCTGAACAACGTGGAGTGGGCCAACGCCGTCGACGGCGACACGGCGTTCGCCGATGCGCAGCTCTCCACGCGGGAGCGCGAGGTGCTGCGCCTGTACGCGACCGGCCTTCCGCTGAAGGTCGTGGCGGAGCGGCTCGGCGTCGCCTACTCGACGGCCAAGGAGAACATCACCCGGATCCGGGTGAAGTACGTGGAGGTGGGGCGCCCCGCGCCCACCAAGGTCGACCTGCTGCGACGCGCCATGGAGGACGGCATCGTGGAGACCGCTCAGGAGGACCCGCAGAGTGTCGGCTGACTCCGGCGTCCCGCGGAGGGCGCCGCGGCGGGAGGGCTAGAGCATGTCGGGCGCTCAGGGACTCAGGGAGGCGTGGGAGAAGATCCCGACGCCGGGCGAGGTCGGGCAGGAGCTGGAGCGCTTCGCCGGACGGCGCATCGAGCGCATCATCGTCATCGTCGTCGGAGTGGGCGCGCTCGCCCTCGGCACCCAGGCGCTGGTCAACGCGATCATCAAGATGCGGCTCGTCGACGGTCCGCACATCGGCATGATGGCGCTCGTCTTCGTGCCGTGGATCGTGATGCTGCTCTGCTGCGCGATCGGACGCGCCGTGCGCATCGCGGCGGGCGTCTTCTTCGTCGCCTACATCATCGACCTCGGGCTCTGGCCGTTCGTCGCGGCCCACAAGGATCTGGACCCGTCGGACCAGCCCTGGATCTTCTTCCTCGTCAACGTCGCCGGGGTGGCCGCCGTCGTCGCGTTCCCCCTCGGCGTACAGGTGGCCTGGGTGCTCATCGGGCCGCTGCTCTACGGCACCGTGCGGCTGATCCAGGGCGACTTCGCCCCCGACTTCTGGATCGTCACCGCGTTCGACGTGTCGTTCACGCTGATCCTGGGTGCGGTGCTGGTCGCCCTCGGCTGGATGTTCCGCTCGGTCGCCAACGGCGTCGACGATGCACGCGGACGCGCGGTCGCGCTGTACACCGAGGCCGCTGCGGCGGAGGCCACCGAGCATGAGCGCGTCGCCGTGGCCGCTCTCATGCACGACAGCGTGCTGGCGGCCCTGATCGCCGCGGAGCGCGCGGAGACGGAACGGGCGCGCGCGCTCGCGGTCGACATGGCGCGGGAGGCGCTCACCCGCCTCGCGAACGCGGAGGCGCCGGCGCAGGAGGGCAGCGAGGAGCCCGTGCAGGTCGAGCTGCTCGCCGAGGATCTCCGCCGCGCGGTGGTGCAGATGGGACTCGCGATCGACGTCGAGCAGTTCGGGCACGGCGCCGTTCCCGATCGCGTGGCGCGGGCGATGGCCCTCGCGGCACGGCAGGCGATCGGCAACGCCGTCACGCACGCCGCCGGGCGCGGGCTCTCCGTGGTCGTGGAGGGGCACGGCGACACCGGGCTCACCGTCAAGGTCAGCGACACCGGAGGCGGATTCGATCCGGCCCAGGTCGGCGCGGATCGCCTCGGCATCCGCGCGTCGATCGTGGCGCGGATGGCGGCGGTGGGCGGGGTCGCCACGATCGACTCGGATCGCCGCGGCACCGTCGTGACGCTGGGGTGGTCGCAGTCATGAGGCTCACCGTCCGCATCGTCGCCACCGGGCTCGCGCTCGTGTTCGCCTGTTACTTCGCCGCCCGCGCCCTGTGGTGGACGGCGCCGCCGCCGCGCCCCCTGCTGGTGCTGCTCGCGGTCGCCATCTACCTGGCCTCCTTCGCGGTGATCGCCCTCGTCGGCGCGGGGCGCTCGGCGCAGATGCCGCGGTGGGCGGCCGCTCTGGCCCTGGTGTCCGCGATCGCGATCCCGCAGCTGAACAACCTCGGCCTGGATCCGGCCGCGCTGCGCGCGCCTTACGCGACCTGGTACATCGGATCCGTCGGCCTGACCGGCGTCGTCTGCATCGTGCGGCGCCGGCCCCTGGCCGGATGGCTGGTGCTGCTGTTGCTCACGATCGCCTCGACGGCCTGGATCGGGTTCTTCGACGCCCTCGGCCTGGGGCTGGTCGGATCGACCGTGTGGATGGTGATCGCCCAGCTGCTCGTCGCGTTCTGGCGGCGAGCGGTGCGCGACACCGATCGCCTCGCGGGGATCCAGCAGGCGGCCTCCGCCTGGCAGGCGACGCAGATCGTGCGGCAGCGCGAGCGCCGCGAGCGCGTGCAGTACGCCCTCACCGTGGCGGGACCGGTGCTGGCGCGCGTCATCGAGACCCGCGGCGAGCTCTCCGACGAGGAGCGGCGCATCGCGCACCTGGCCGAGGGGCGGCTGCGCGACGAGATCCGCGGCGGCGATCTGCTGAACGAGCGCGCCCGCGCCGCGATCGAGTCGGCGCGCGCACGGGGCGCGTCGGTCACGGTCTTCGACGACGGCGGTCTGGACGGGCTCGACGATCAGGACAAGAGCCGCATCAGGGAGGAGCTGGCCGAGGTGCTCTCCGACGCGTCCTCGGCGCGGCTCATCATCCGCGCGCCCAAGGACGCCCGGATCGCGGTCACCGTGGTCGGGCGCACGGCGGCGGGGGAGTCGTCCGATGAGGACTCGGTCGAGCTCTGGCGCGAGATCCCGCGGGATTCCTCGGCGCACTGACCGGATCCGGGGTCCGCGGGCGCAGAGCCCGAGAGGGGCGCGCGTGCGTCGGAGGGAGCCGGAGAAGAAGAAAGGGCGAGGGGCGGCGAAGCCGCACACCCCTCGCCAGTGCGGAACAGTTACCCGAAAACCGTCCGCAAAGACCGGAGATCGTCTACCTACCCTGTGGCAGAGATCCGGTCGAACGCGAAGCGTTGCAAGAAAGAGTCTTCCGGGTCGTCCCCAGGATGTCTGTAGGTATTTTGGGGGACAAATCCAGACGCAGGCGAAAATCCTGCGCGCGGACCCCCTCCGCGCGGGCTCCGCTCAGCCCGCGAAGCGTCCCCAGGGGATGTCGCGCCGGAGCGGCGCGCGCAGACCGCGCTGCGTGCGCCCCCAGGCGGAGACGGGCTTCTCGGCGGCCACCGCATCGGCCTCCTCGGCCACGAAGGCCTCGGAGAGCACGGCGATGAGCGCCGCGAGCTCCTCCTCGGTGGCGGAGCCGCGGAGCACCTGGATCTCGACCGCGTCGGCCGCGTCCTCGCCGCTCACAGCGGGATGTTCCCGTGCTTCTTCGGGGGCAGCTCGGCGCGCTTTCCGCGCAGGGCGCGCAGCGCCTTCGCGATGGAGACGCGGGTGTTCGCCGGCTCGATGATCCCGTCGATCTCGCCGCGCTCGGCGGCCAGGAACGGGCTGGTGACGTTGTAGGTGTACTCGTTCGCGAGGCGCGTGCGCACGGCGGCGACGTCCTCGCCGGCCTCCTCGGCGCGCTTGATCTCGCCGCGGTAGAGGATGTTCACCGCGCCCTGGCCGCCCATGACGGCGATCTCCGCGGTGGGCCAGGCGAGGTTCACGTCGGCGCCGAGCTGCTTGGATCCCATGACGATGTACGCGCCGCCGTAGGCCTTGCGCAGGATCACGGTCACCAGCGGCACCGTGGCCTCGGCGTAGGCGTAGATGAGCTTCGCGCCACGGCGGATCACGCCCGTCCACTCCTGGTCGGTGCCGGGGAGGTAGCCGGGCACGTCGACCAGCGTGACGATCGGGATGGAGAACGCGTCGCAGAAGCGGACGAAGCGGCTGGCCTTCTCGCCGGCCTCGATGTTCAGCGTTCCCGCCATCTGCGACGGCTGGTTGGCGATGATGCCGACCGAGCGTCCCTCGACCCGGCCGAAGCCGATCACGATGTTGGGCGCGAACAGCGGCTGCACCTCGAGGAACTCCGCGCCGTCGACGACGCGCTCGATGACGGTGTGGATGTCATAGGGCTGGTTCGCCGAGTCCGGGATGAGGGTGTTCAGCGTGCGGTCGGCGTCCGTGGTCTCGAACTCGAAGTCGCTGGAGTAGGTGGGCAGCTCCGCCATGTTGTTGTCCGGCAGGAAGCCGAGCAGGGTGCGGGCATAGTCGATCGCGTCGTCCTCGTCCTCGGCGAGGTAGTGCGCGACGCCCGAGCGGGTGTTGTGCGTGTAGGCGCCGCCGAGCTCCTCCATCCCCACGTCCTCGCCGGTGACGGTCTTGATGACGTCGGGGCCGGTCACGAACATCTGGCTGGTCTTGTCGACCATGATCACGAAGTCGGTGAGCGCCGGGCCGTACACGGCACCGCCGGCAGCCGGCCCCATGATGATCGAGATCTGCGGGATGACGCCCGACGAGCGGGTGTTCGCGCGGAAGATCTCGCCGTACTTGCTGAGCGCGAGCACGCCCTCCTGGATGCGGGCGCCGCCCGAGTCGAGGATTCCGATGATGGGCACGCCGCTGCGCAGGGCGAACTCCATGATCTTGATGATCTTGTCGCCGGAGACCTCGCCGAGCGAGCCTCCGAACGTCGTGAAGTCCTGCGAGTACACGGCGACCGTGCGGCCGTTGATGGTGCCGACGCCCGTGACGACCGAGTCGCCGTAGGGGCGGTTCTTGTCCATCCCGAAGGCGGTGGTGCGGTGACGCACGTACTCGTCGAACTCGACGAAGCTGCCCGGATCCACCAGCAGCTCGATGCGCTCGCGGGCGGTCATCTTGCCCTTGGCGTGCTGCTTCTCCTTGGCCTTCGCCTCGGCCGAGACGACGGCCTCGTCGTAGCGGCGGCGGAGGTCGGCGATCTTGCCGGCGGTCGTGTAGAGGTCAGGCGTGTCCGTCACGGTTCCCACATTAGCGCCGGGGCCTCGGCGCCCGTTGGATGAGAGGCACAACTCCGGGGCGGGATCCTCTGTACGGACCCTCCGATACTCGAGTCGTCTCCCTGAGCACGACCGATAGGCCGTGCTCAGGGAGACGACTCGAGTATCGAGCGCTCGGTAGGGTGACCGCATGAGCTTCCCGCACAGCACGGCCGCCGCGGCGCGGCTCGACGTCGTCGCGTCCACCGGGTCCACGAACGCCGACCTGCGTGCGCACGCGGGCGACGCGGAGGGGTGGCCGCACCTGTCGGCGATCCTCACCGAGGACCAGGTCGCCGGGCGCGGGCGGCTCGACCGGATCTGGACGGCACCGGCGGGATCCGCGCTGGCGCTGTCGGTGCTGCTGCGGGTGCCGCGGGTCCCCCTCGCGGAGCGCGGCTGGATCCCGCTCGCGGCGGGTCTCGCCATGGCCGATGCGATCGCCGCGCAGCTGCCCGAACGGAGCGTGGGCGTGAAGTGGCCGAACGACGTCCTGGTGGGCGATCGCAAGATCTGCGGCATCCTCGCGGAGGCCACCGGGGCCGACGTCGTGATCGTCGGTTCCGGCGTGAACACGGCGATGACGGCCGAGCAGCTCCCCGTCGAGACCGCCACCTCGTTCGCCGTCGAGGGCGGGCAGGCCGATCTCGATCTGCTCGTCGCCGGCTATCTGGCGCGGCTGGACGGATGGATCGAAGCGCTCTCGGAGCACGGCTCCGCCGTCGCGAGCGGTCTGCGCGACGCCGTCGCCGCGCGCTGCGACACGCTCGGCCGCACCGTCCGGGTGATGCTTCCCGGGGGCGCCGAACTGATCGGCGAGGCGACCGGGCTCGGCGCGGACGGCTGCCTGATCGTGTCCGCGGACGCAACGGAGCACCGCATCGCCGCGGGTGACATCGTGCACCTGCGCCTCGCCTGAGCAGAGCGCGCCCGCCGGCTCGGCGGCTTCCGTGGCGGCCCGACTACCCTGGAAGCCGACATGGCACATCTTCTCGGGGCCGAAGGCCTCCACCTCGAGTTCCCCACCCGCATCGTCTTCGACTCCGTGACCCTCGGCATCGAGGAGGGCGACCGGATCGGCATCGTCGGTCGCAACGGCGACGGCAAGTCGAGCCTCCTCGCGATGCTCGCGGGGCGGCTCGACCCCGATGCGGGGCGGGTGACCGTCCGCGGCGGCACCACGATCGGGGTGCTCGACCAGGCCGACGTGCTCGACGACGCCCTCACGGTCGGCGCGGCGATCGTCGGCGACACCCCCGAGCACGAGTGGGCGGGGGATCCGAAGGTCCGCGACGTGATCGACGGCCTCGTGAGCGACCTCGACTGGAACGCCTCCGTCGCCGACCTGTCCGGGGGGCAGCGCCGCCGCGTGGCGCTCGCGAAGCTGCTCGCCGGCGACTGGGACATCATCGCGCTGGACGAGCCCACCAACCACCTCGACGTCGAGGCGATCGGCTGGCTCGCCGAGCACCTGAAGCGGCGCTGGCCGGCGGGTCAGGGCGCGCTCATGGTCGTCACGCACGACCGCTGGTTCCTGGACGAGGTGTGCACGGAGACCTGGGAGGTGCACGACCGGATCGTCGAGCCCTTCGAGGGCGGGTATGCCGCTTACATCCTGCAGCGCGTCGAGCGCGACCGGATGGCGGCGGCGAGCGAGGCGAAGCGCCAGAACCTCGCCCGCAAGGAGCTCGCCTGGCTGCGCCGCGGCGCCCCCGCCCGCACCTCGAAGCCCAAGTTCCGCATCGACGCCGCGAACGAGCTCATCTCCGACGTGCCCGAGATCCGCGACCGCATCGCGCTGCAGTCGCTCGCCGTCTCGCGGCTCGGCAAGGACGTCGTCGACCTCATCGACGCGGGCGTGACCTTCCCGGCGAGCGGATCCGCCCCGGAGCGCGAGGTGCTGCGCGACGTGGAATGGCGGATCGCGCCGGGCGAGCGCACCGGCATCCTCGGCGTCAACGGCGCCGGCAAGTCGACGCTGCTGAGCCTCGTCGCAGGCAGCCTGGCGCCGACGAGCGGCAGGGTCAAGCACGGCAAGACCGTGCAGGTGCGCACGCTGACCCAGCGGCTCGACGAGCTGCAGGACGTCTGGGACGAACCCGTGCGGGTCGTGATCGGGCGCCTGCGCACGACGTACACGTTCGGCACCGGGTCCAAGGCCGCAGAGCTCACCCCGGGACAGCTGCTGGAGCGCCTCGGATTCTCCTCGGCGCAGCTGTCCACCCCGGTCAAGGACCTCTCCGGAGGCCAGCAGCGCCGCCTGCAGCTCCTGCTCGTGCTGCTGGATCAGCCCAACGTGATGATCCTCGACGAGCCCACGAACGACATGGACACCGACATGCTCGCCGCGATCGAGGACCTCCTCGACTCCTGGCCGGGGACGCTCCTCGTGGTGAGCCACGACCGGTACTTCCTGGAGCGGGTCACCGATCAGCAGTACGCGATCCTGGACCGGCGCCTGCGGCACCTGCCCGGCGGCGTGGACGAGTACCTGCGGCTGCGGGCGCTCGAGCAGAGCCACCCGAAGGAGACGGGAGCGGGATCCGGATCCGTCTCCGCCCCGACTGCCGCGCCGGCGCTGAGCGGCGCCGATCGCCGTGCCGCGGAGAAGGAGGTCACCGCGCTCGAACGTCGCATGCAGAAGCTGGCGGCGCAGATCGACACGGCCAAGCACGCCCTCGCCGACCACGACCAGTCCGACTATGCGGGCCTCGGCGAGAAGATGAAGGAGATCTCGGCGCAGGAGGCGGAGGTCGAGGAACTCGAGCTGCGCTGGTTCGAGCTCACCGAGCAGCTGGGCTGAGCCGGGCCTCGTCCGCGAGCCGGAAGTCCTCCTCGACGAGCACCCCGTTGACTGCGGCCCCGGCCATCGCGCCCGCGCCGATCGCCATCGGGACCGTCGACATGGGGTTCACGACATTGCCCGCCGCCCAGATGCGCGCGTGCGACGTCCTCCCGGTCGCGTCCGCCTCGAGGAAGGATCCGAGCCCCGACGGGAACTCCACGCGGGCGAGCCCGAGTCCGCCCAGGAATCCGTCGTGCGGCACCGGCCGGCCGCCGGTGAATACGGCGTCGACGGAGTGCTCCACGCCGTCGGCGGTGCGGATCGCCGAGACCGCGGTGCCGTCGCCGATCACCTCGACCGCCGGCGACGAGACGATCTCCACGCCGCGGGAGCGCAGCAGGCGCTCCTCCTCAGCGTCGAGCGCGCCGAGCCCGGCCGAGAAGAGGACGACCTGGTCGCTCCATTGCCGCACCATCTTCGCCTGATGCAGGGACGCAGGCGAGCTGGCGAGCACGGCAAGACGACGGTCGCGCACCTCCCAGCCGTGGCAATAGGGGCAGTGCAGCACGCTCGTGCCCCAGCGCTCGGCGAGCCCGGGGATCGCGGCGAGGTCGTCACTGATCCCGCTGGCGACCACGATCGCGCGGGTGCTCTCCGCGTTGCCGTCGTCGAGGACGACCGTGAGGCGGTCCCCATCTTCGCTCACCACGGCCACCGCTGCCTCGCGGAACGCGACGCCGTAGGCCCCGGCCTCCGCCCTGCCGCGCCGCACGAGATCCAGCGGGGGAGTCCCCTCGTTGCCGAGGACGCCGTGCATGTGCGCCGCAAAGCGGTTGCGGGGCTCGCCGGCATCGACGACCAGCGTGCGGCGTCTCGCCCGTCCGAGCAGGAGGGCGGCGGAGAGGCCGGCCGCTCCGCCGCCGATGACGATCGCATCCCAGCACGAGGAGGGGGAGTTCAGTGCTTCCATGGGTCCAGTCCACGGGTAGGATCACAGAAGTGCAAGTGACTTTGCAGATTCAGCAAGAGAGAGAGCCATGGACGACGAGCTCGCGCAGGTGGGACCGCGGCTGCGGGCGGCTCGCCGTGCCCGCGGCTGGACGCTCGACGAGCTGGCGGAGAAGGCCGAGATGTCGACCAGCACGCTGTCCCGCCTGGAATCGGGAAAACGCCAGGCGAGTCTGGAGCTGCTGCTGCCGCTGACCCGGCGCCTGGGCATTCGGCTCGACGACCTCCTGCCCGATGAGACCCCGGACCCTCGCATCCGCCGCTCGGAGATCCGCCGCGACGGACTCGTCATCGTCCCGCTCTCACCGGAGGGGTCTCCCGTGCACACCTACCGGATCACCTACCCGCCGACGGGCCGGCTCCCTGCGCTGCGCGTGCACGACGGCTACGAGTGGTTCTCCGTGATCTCGGGACGGCTGCGTCTCCGGCTCGGCGCGCAGGATCTCATCCTCGGTCGCGGGGAGGCTGCCGAGTTCGACACCCGCACGCCGCATGCGATGTCCGCGGCAGGCGGGCGTCCGGCCCAGATCATCAGCATCTTCAACGACGAGGGCGTGCGGATGCACACGCACGTCGCCGATCCTGCATGATCACCGGCGACTCGCGCCTCGCTCGGTATCCTGAGGCCATGAACCCGGGAGCGGCGGCGGACGCGACACGGGCGAAGCTCCTGGTCGCCGCAGCCGAGGAGATCGTCGCACGCGGCTACACCGCGGCGTCGCTGTCCCGGACGGCGGAGCGGATCGGACTCACGAAGGGCGCGTTCAGTCGCCACTTCCCGACGAAGGACGATCTCGTCGAGGCGATCATCGCCGAAGCCGTGCGCCGGGGGCCCGGAATCCTCCGCGCCGCGCAGGACGCGTTCCCCGCGAGTTCCATCCGCGCCTGCATCTTCGCGATCGGCGGGATCTCCGCGGCCTGGCGCACCGACCCCGTGTTCGCCGCGGCGGTCCTTCTCGCGCAGGACCCGGCGATCGATGCTCGCCGGGTCGTGCCGCTGCGTCGCATGGTCGCGGACGTGCTGCGCGCCCCCCTGACCGCAGCGGTTCGGGAGGAGGGGTGCCCCCTCGTCTGTCCCGTCGAGGAGGCGGTGCAGTTCCTCGTCGTGCTGCTGACGGGGTTCCTCTCCTCGGCACGGTTCACCGAGGATTTCGGACCTCAACGCGAACTTCTCTTCGTGCAGGCCGCGCTCACCGGGATCGGGATCCCGGATTCCGGCGAGGTCGTGGCGGATGTGATCCGGCGTCTCGGAGCCTGAGCCTGCGTCCCCGCTCGATCCGTGCGCGCCGTCGTGCTAGCCTCGCTCGCGGGGAAGTGTAGACGATCGTCTACGCGCTGGGGACTGCAGCCCGTCGCCGTCGATGCGGGTATCGACGGCGACGGGCTCACGGTTCGCGGGTCATCGGACGGGCGGTCCGGGGGCTGTGCTCCTGCCTCGCCGCGCCCCTGGAGTACGCGCGGCTGAGCGCCTCCCGGCGGCGCGGCCGGAGACGGCGCTGACGGCTCCTGCTCGGCTCAGACGACGGTGGCCGGCCTGGCGCTCGGGGGAGGCGTCCCGATCTCGTCGGACGCCGCGCTGCGGCCCGCGCCGCTCTGTCGCTCGGGACGCGCGGGGAATACCGTGGAGGCAGGCGGCGCTGTGCCCTGAGCGGATGGCGCTCGCCGTCCGCGACCGGGCGAGAGGAGACAGCGCATGGAAGGTCTCGAGGTCACGGTCCTGCTGGGGCTGACGATCCTGACGGGGGCGCTGCTCGCGCCGCGGCTGCGGCTGGCGCTGCCGCTCGTGCTCGTCGTCCTCGGGCTCGCGCTGGGCTTCGTCCCGGCGCTGCGGGAGATCCAGCTGCCGCCGGAGACCGTGCTGCTGCTGTTCCTGCCCGTGATGCTGTTCTGGGAGAGCCTCACCACCTCGCTGCGCTCGATCCGCCGCGACTTCCGCTACATCCTGCCGATGAGCACGCTGCTCGTCGTGGCGTCGGCGTTCGCCGTGGCCGGCATCGGAATCCTGTTCGGCCTGCCCTGGGAGACCGCGCTGATCCTCGGCGCGGCGGTCGCCCCGCCGGACGCGACCGCCGTCGCCGCGCTCGGGCGGATGCTGCCGCGGCGCATGTTCATGAAGCTCAAGGCGGAGAGCCTCACCAACGACGGCACCGCGCTCGTGCTGTACGCGATCGGGCTCTCCCTCGCCGTCGGAGGGCACATCACCCCGCTCAGCGTGACCTGGATCGTCGTCGTCTCCTACGCGGGCGGCATCGCCGCGGGCGTGGCCGTGGCGGCCCTCGGCTACCTCCTGCTGCGCGCGATCGGATCCACGATCGTCATCAACACCACGCTGCTGCTCATCCCGTTCGTGGCCTTCCTGCTCGCCGAGCTCATCGGGGCATCCGGCGTGCTCGCGGTCGTGGTCGCCGGCGTGATCATCGCCTACGTGTCGCCGACGGTGACGACCGCGCCGTCGCGTCGTCAGGCGGAATCGGCCTGGCCGTTCGGGGTGTTCCTCCTCAACGGCGCCCTCTTCGTGCTGATCGGTCTCGAGGTGCAGTACGTCGTGCATCAGATCTCGGCCGGCGCGATCGGGCGCCTGGTGCTCGTTACCGTCGCCGTGTGGGTCGCGCTGCTCGTCGTGCGGTATCTGTTCCAATTGCTCAGCGTGCCGTTCTACGGCCGCAGCGGACCGCGCCCGCCGCGCGGCGTGCGGGCGCGGTCGCGGGTGCTCAGCACCTTCGCCGGCATGCGCGGCGCGGTGTCCCTCGCGATCGCGCTGTCCGTCCCCGCCGGCGCCGTGGCCGGGGGCGCGCTCGACGGCCGCGACGAGATCGTGTTCGTCACCGCAGGGGTGATCCTGCTCAGCCTGCTGGTGCAGGGGATGCTGCTGCCGGCGATCGTGCGCTGGGCGCGCATCCCCGCGGATCAGGGCGAGGTCGAGGAGTACGAGCTCGCCGAGCGCACCATCTCGGGCGCCGCGCTCGCCGCCCTCGACGACCTCGCCGTGCAGCACGAGATCAGCGACGAGGTGCGCGATCGGATCCGCTTCGAGGGCTATCAGATGCTGGAGTACACGAACGCGCGCACGCTCGCCCGCGAGCAGGCGCTGGTCGACGCCGAGGTGCGGGCGCTCGACGAGATGCTCGGCCAGCCCGACCCGCTGGCCGCCGGGACCGACGCCCGCGAGGACGGAGCGGATCCGCTCGCCGCGGGCACGGCCTCCGGCGCCGCCGACGAGGATCCGATCTCCGACGGCGCGGGCGGATCCGGCCGGCGCCGGACCGTCATCGAGGGCGCGACGCTGCAGATGATCGCGACCTCCGAGGACGTCGACGTCCTGCAGCGCTCGCCGCTGGTCCGGCACGACGAACTCACCCGGCTCAAGCTCGCGCTGCTCGACCGCAAGCGCGAGGTGCTGCTCGGCCTGCGGCGCTCCGGCACCGTCGACGACGTGATCGTGCGCCGGATCTCGGCGCGGCTCGACCTCGAGCAGCTCCGTCTGCAAGGGCTGGAGGACTTCGACTGAGTGCTTCCGCCGGGTCGTGATCCGGGCCGGACGCGGTCGTACCCCGGTACCGGCATGGGCGGGGAGGATCACTCTGCAGAGGGACGCATACGGCGGCGGCCTCGACCTACCGTGAGGTCATGGTCGACGTCCTGAGCTCCTTCCTGGTCACCCCCTGGGCTCCACTGCTGATCCTGCTGTTCTGCTTCCTGGACGGGTTCTTCCCGCCCGTGCCGAGCGAGACGGTGGTGGTCGGCGCGCTCTCGCTGGCCTTCGCGACGGGAGCCGCGGCCACCCCGACCGCGCTCCTGATCCTGCTCGCCGCCGGGATCGGCGCGGCGGCCGGCGACAGCGCCGCCTACGCCATCGGACGCCGCGTGGGCACCGCGCGATGGGCGTGGATGCGTCGCCCGCGCGTGCGATCCGCGCTGAGCTGGGCGGGGGAGCGGCTCGCCCTTCGCCCGGCCATCCCGCTGCTCGTCGCGCGGTACATCCCGGTGGGGAGAGTCGCGGTGAACATGACCGCGGGGGCGACGCGGCTGCCGTATCGCCGCTTCCTGCCGCTGTCCCTCGTCGCGGCCGTCGGCTGGGTGGGCCTCAGCGCATTGATCGCCTCGGTCGCCTCGGCATGGCTCGGGCACTCGCCCCTGCTCGCCGCGGTCGTCGGGGTGGTGCTCTCGCTCCTGCTCGGAGTGCTGATCGATCTCGGATCCCGCCTCGTCCGCCGTCTGCGCAGCCGGTCGGCGGCGCCGGCGACCTCCCGCGAGACGGAGCGACCCGCCCTCGTCGTCGCCGGGGGTCGCACCGAGCTGTGACGTCGTGTGACGAATCGATTCGGGGCGCGCTCGGCCCGGCTCTTACCGTGGTGGCGTCCCCCAAGAGAGGAACCCACCGCACATGTCCCGCAAGCTCACCACCGCGCTCGCCGCCGCCACCGCGGCCGCCGCGCTCGTCTTCTCCCTCGTCGGCTGCTCGTCGGCGTCGAACGCCGGATCCGACCCGACCGCCGAGACCGGCAAGACGGTCAAGGTCGGCGTCGTCGGCAAGAGCGACCCGCAGTGGCCCGCGTTCGTCGAGGCCGCGAAGAAGGAGGGCATCACCGTCGAGCTGGTGGACTTCGGCTCGTACGAGCAGCCCAACCCGGCGCTCTCCGAGGGCGAGATCGACCTCAACCAGTTCCAGCACATCGTGTACCTCGCGCAGTACAACGTGAAGTCGGGCAAGGACCTGCAGCCGGTCGGTTCGACCGCGATCTACCCGCTGGGCCTGTACTCGAAGAAGTACAAGAGCGTGAAGGACATCCCCGCGGGCGAGACCGTCGCGGTGCCGGATGACGCGTCCAACCAGGCGCGCGGGCTGCTCGTCCTGCAGTCGGCCGGCCTCATCACGCTCAAGAGCGGCGGCTCGATCTTCTCCGATCTCGCCGACGTCGACACGGCGAAGTCGAAGGTCAAGGTCACCGCGCTCGAGGCCGCGCTGATCCCGACGTCGCTTCCGGACGTCGCCGCCGCGATCATCAACAACGACTTCGTCAAGGACGCAGGGCTCACCTTCAAGGACGCCATCGCCCAGGACGACCCGAAGGATCCCAACGCGCTCCCGTACGTGAACATCTTCGCGGCGCCGGCCAAGGAGAAGGACAACGCGACCTACCAGAAGCTGGTCGAGATCTTCCAGACGGACGAGGCCGTGCAGAAGGGCCTCGCGAAGGCCTCGGGCGACACCGGCGTTCCGCTGAAGATCGCGCCCGCCGAGCTGCAGAAGACCCTGACCAAGGTCGAGGCCGACGTCACGGCCCACAAGGGCTGAGTCGACCACGCGAGAGGATCGGGCGGCGCGTTCTGCGCCGCCCGATTCCCGTGCCACCGCTACCTCCGGAGAACCCATGCCGATCGTGAGCCTGCAGGGCGTCACCAAGTCCTATCCGCCCGCGACGAAGGACAGCGCGCCCGTGGTCGCCGTCGATGACGTGTCCCTCGACATCGCCCAGGGCGACGTGTTCGGGATCATCGGCTACTCCGGGGCGGGGAAGTCCACCCTGGTGCGGCTGATCAACGCGCTGGAGCCGACGACGAGCGGACGCCTCGTGGTCGACGGCGTCGATGTCACGACCCTCTCCGAGCGGGAGCTGCGCAGGGTGCGCGGCGGCATCGGCATGATCTTCCAGCAGTTCAACCTCTTCTCGGCGAAGACGGTGCGCGCGAACATCGCCTACCCGCTCAGGCTCGCGGGCTGGGCCAAGGCCGACATCGAGGCGCGGGTGACCGAGCTCCTCGCCTTCGTCGGCCTGTCCGACAAGGCCAGGGCGTACCCCGAGCAGCTCTCCGGCGGGCAGAAGCAGCGCGTCGGCATCGCCCGGGCGCTGGCCACCCGGCCGGCCATCCTGCTCGCCGACGAGGCGACCAGCGCGCTCGACCCGCAGACGACGCACGAGGTGCTCGAACTGCTCGACCGGGTGAACCGCGAGCAGGGGGTGACGATCGTGGTCATCACCCATGAGATGGACGTCATCCAGACGCTCGCCACGAAGGTCGCGGTGATGGAGAACGGTCGCGTCGTCGAGCAGGGCGACGTGTTCGAGGTGTTCTCGAACCCGCAGAACTCGGCGTCGCAGCGCTTCGTCGGCACCGTCATCAAGGGCGTCCCCAGCCCCGCGGAGCAGGCGTCGCTGCAGGCCCGCCACGAGGGCCGGCTCGTCACGTTCTCCTTCCGCGACGGCGACTCCTCCCAGGCGCAGGTCTTCCTGGATCTCGCGGAGGCGGGACTAGGATTCGAGCTCGTCTACGGCGGCATCAACGACATCCGCGGTCGCGCCTTCGGACACCTCACCCTCGCGATCCGCGGGTCGGATGCCGCGATCGACGCCGCTCTCACGAAGATCGGGGCGCACGCGACCGTGACCGAGGCGGCCCGCGCGACCGGCGCGGCGGCGGCAGAGGGGGAGGTGCGCTGATGGATCGCCTGATCGAACTTCTGCCGGACTTCTGGCAGGCGGCGCTCGAGACGCTGTACATGACCACGTTCGCGCTCGCGATGGCGGGCGTGATCGGCACCGTCATCGGCATCGGCCTCTATGTGACCCGCCCCGGCGGATTGATGGCGAACCGCCCGCTGAGCATCCTCATCTCATTCCTGGTCAACTTCATCCGGCCGATCCCGTTCGTGATCTTCATCGCGGTGCTGCAGCCATTCACCCGGATCGTCATCGGAACCGGGATCGGGATCAATGCGGGGGCGTTCGCGATCGGGGTCGCGGCTTCCTTCGCGATCGGGCGGATCGTGGAGCAGCACCTCGTCTCAGTGTCGCCGGGCGTGATCGAGGCGGCCCGGTCTATGGGCGCCGGTCCGTGGCGGATCCTGCTCACGGTCGCGATGCCCGAGGCGCTCGGCCCGCTGATCCTCGGCTACACGTTCATCGTGGTGGCGCTCATCGACATGACGGCGATGGCCGGCCTCGTCGGCGGCGGCGGACTCGGCGCCTTCGCCCAGGTCTACGGCTTCCGGCAGTTCGAGCCGGTCGTGATGTGGGCGGCCATCATCCTCATCGTCGTGTTCGTCCATCTCGTGCAGACCTTCGGCACCTGGCTCGCCCGGCGGATCATGCGGCGCTGACCGCGGCGCGCCGTTCTGCAGGGAGGGTGCGTCGTTCTGCAGGGAGGGTGCGTCGTTCTGCAGGGAGGGTGCGCCGTTCTGCAGGCGCCGCCCGGTCGTGGCGCGCTGATCGACCGGGGATCCGGGGGGCGGACGCCGTGGACCGTCCTGCAGAACGACAGGGGCTCCCTGCAGAACGACAGGGGCTCCCTGCACAACGGCCGGCGGGCGCGGGTCACTGTCGCACGGACGGCGCCTCCTGCAGTGTGCGCCGGGTGGTGAACCCTCGCGGAGCGCCCGACAGGGGGTCCGTGAAGCGCAGCTCCCGGGCCAGCAGCTGCAGGGGATGCGCGAAGTCATCGGGGGTCTCGGGGAGCAGGTCGGGGTAGAACCCGTCGTTCATGATCCCCGCGCCGAGCTCGGCGAGGTGCACGCGCAGCTGATGCATGCGTCCCGAGTGGGGGCGCAGCAGGGTGTGCAGGACACGGTCGTCGAACCCGAGCAGCTCGATCCGGGTCTCGGCGTTCGGCTCGCGCGCCGGATCCGTCTGGACCCGCACCTGCCCGCGGAGCTTGGCGATGTGATTGCGGTGCACGAGCGGGAACGTCGAGCCGAGGAGGGCGGGGGCCGCGGGGTCCCAGCCGGCGGGCAGGAGGGAGACCGCCTCGTAGACCTTCTCGACCTCGCGGCGTTCGAAGAGCAGCTGGTAGGCGCCGCGCGTCGCGGGGCGCGCCGAGAACATCAGCAGCCCGGCGGTCGCGCGGTCCAGACGGTGGATCGGCGTGAGCTCGGGGATCCCGAGCGCGTTGCGCAGGCGCACGAGTGCGGAGTTCTGCAGATACTTGCCGCCCGGCGTCGTCGGCAGGAAGTGCGGCTTGTCGACGACGACGAGATCCGCGTCCTGATGCAGGATCTCCACGTCGAACGGGATCGCCTTCTCGGCGGGCGGCTCACGGTAGTACCAGACGAAGTCGTGCACGCCCAGCGGGGTCTCGCGGGTGAGCGCGGAGCCGTCCAGGGCGACGATCTCGCCGCGGTCGAACCGGGCGAGCAGGTACTCCGGATCGAGGTGCGAGAAGCGCTCGGCCATGAAGGCGCCGACGGTCGGCCACGGGCCGTCCGACGGCACCCGGAGCCGGGTCGCGCCGACGCCGTCGCGTACGGGCAGGGGGGAGCGCATCGCCATCCGGTCCAGCCTAGTTCTCGGTGCCGGGAGTGACGGAGCCGGGCGCCGTGCGACGACGGTGCCGTCCTTCCCGTCGCAGAAGACGTCGCCCTGGTCCGCTCGGAACGGCATCTTCTGCGACGGGTGCGGATCCGCGTGATCGGGAAATAGTCTCGCCGCGACCGCGGTTGCGCCGGGTATGACTCGCATCGGATCCAGTGACCTGTCCGTCTTCCCGCTCTCGCTCGGCGGCAACGTGTTCGGCTGGACCGCCGACCGCGACACGTCGTTCGCCGTGCTGGACGCCTTCGTGGCCGGCGGCGGAGACTCCATCGACACGGCCGACGCCTACAGCGCCTGGGTGCCGGGCAACAGCGGGGGCGAGAGCGAGACGATCATCGGCGCGTGGCTCGCCTCGCGGCGCCCCCAGGGGGTCGTGGTCGCCACGAAGGTGAGCCAGCATCCGCAGTTCCCCGGGCTGTCGGCGGCGAACATCCGCCGCGCGGCGGAGGCGTCGCTCGGCCGGCTCGGAGTCGACGCGATCGACCTGTACTACGCGCACTTCGACGACGAGACCGTGCCCCTCGAGGAGACCGTCGGGGCGTTCGGGCAGCTCGTCACGGACGGACTGGTGCGCAACATCGCGGTGTCCAACTACTCGGCCGACCGGATCCGCGCGTGGATGGAGATCGCGCGGGCCACCGGAGTCGCCGCTCCGGTCGCCGTCCAGCCGCACTACAACCTCGTGCACCGCAACGAGGTCGAGGAGACGATCATCCCTGTCGCGACCGAGTTCGGACTCGGCCTCGTGCCGTACTACGCCCTGGCGAGCGGCTTCCTCACAGGCAAGTACCGGTCCGTCGACGAGGCGGGTCACACGTCGCCGCGCGCCGCCGGCGCCGCGAAGTACGCGACGGAGCACGGCCTGCGCATCATCGACGCCCTCGAGGAGATCGGCGACGCGCACGGGGCGTCGATCGCGGCGACCGCGCTCGCGTGGCTGCGCTCGCAGCCCGCGGTGGTCGCGCCGATCGCGAGCGCCCGCACGCCGGAGCAGGTGCCGGATCTGCTCGCCGGGGGACGCCTCTCGCTCGCCGACGACGAGATCGCGCGGCTGCGCAGCGTCTCCGAGTGGACGCCGGCGCAGGTCTGACGGAGGGGGCATCATGCGTGCAGCGGCATATACCGGCCCCGGGCGGGCGGCGGAGGTCATCGGGTTCCGCGACGTCGAGGCCCCGGCGGCCGGACCGGGCGAGGTCCTCGTGCGGGTGGGAGCGGTCGGCCTCAACCCGGTGGACGTGAAGATCCGCGCGGCCGGCCACGACTTCGGGGCGATCCGCTACTCGGACCGCCCCGGGTGGGACGTCGCCGGGACGGTCGTGGCCGTCGGCGACGGGGTGACCGGGTGGGCCGTGGGCGACGCCGTGTTCGCTCTCGCGCGCTTCCCCGAAGCTGCGCACACCCTGGCCGAGCTCGTGGCGGTGCCCGCCGCCGACCTGGCCGCGGCGCCGCGGGGGTGGAGCACCGCGCAGGCGGGTGCTGCCCCGCTCGCGGCGCTCACCGCGTGGCAGGCGCTGGATGCCGCGGGCATCGGTGCGGACCGCGATGCGCGCGTGCTCGTGCTCGGCGGGGCGGGCGGGGTCGGGCATGTGGCCGTCCAGCTCGCGAAGGCGAGGGGCGCCGTCGTGATCGCGACGGCGAGCCCGGCGAAGCAGGACCTCGTCGCCTCCTGGGGAGCGGACGAGGTGATCGACTACCGCGACGAGTCCGCGCTCGCAGCCATCGGGGCGGTCGACGCCGTGATCGTGACGGTCTCGGACACGCTGCCGCCGCGCGGGGCGGTCGATGCGGGCACCGCCGTGATCACGATCACCGGGTTCTCCGCAGCTCAGGAGGCCGAGCTGCGCTCCTGGGGAGCGGATCCCGTGCAGCGGATCCTGGTGGCCGCGAACGGCGCGCAGCTGGCGGAGATCGCCGCTCTCGCCGACGCGGGACGACTCGCCGTGCACCTGGATGCGGAGTTCGGTTTCGACGCCCTCGCGGCGGCGCAGGAGCGGGTGGAGAGCGGACGGGTCACCGGCAAGGTCGTGGTGATCGTGGACCCGGACGCCTGAGCGCCCGCGAGGCCGTCAGGCGTCGAAGCTCAGGCTGAGCTTGCGCAGCAGGGCGGCGATGCGCTCGCGGTCGCTGCGGCTCAGCGCCGACAGCAGCGTGGCCTCCGCATCGACGAGGCGGGTGATCGCCGCGTCGACCCGCACCCTGCCGTCGTCGGTGAGGGTCACGAGCACGCTCCGGCCGTCGTCCGGATCCGCCTCGCGGCGCACCAGGCGGCGGCCCACCAGCCGATCGATGCGATTGGTCATGGTGCCGCTGGAGACCAGCGTCTGCTGCAGCAGCTGTTTCGGGCTGAGCTGGAACGGGGCGCCCGCGCGGCGCAGCGCCGACAGCACGTCCCACTCCCAGGTCTCCAGATCGCTCCGACGGAACACGTCGCGGCGGGCGCGGTCCAGCAGGCGCGAGAGGCGGTCGACACGCGAGAGCACCTCGAGCGGCGAGAAGTCGAGGTCGGGGCGCTGCGTGTTCCACGCCTCGACGATCCGGTCGACCTCGTCGCCCGTGCGCTGCTCGCCGATGCTCATCCGTCCATTATCGACCGACCGCGACCGCCGCGCCGACGGCGGTCCTCGGGACGACCGCGATGGTGAGGAACAGGCTGTGCGGATCCTCGACGTACCCGCCGAACGGTGCGCATTCGTCGAATCCGGCCTTGGCGTAGAGCCGATGGGCGGGCCAGAAGAAGTCGTCGGCACCGGTCTCCAGCGACACCCGGCCGATCCCGCGGTCGCGCGCGTCATCGAGCAGGGCCGCGAGCAGCACGGATGCGACTCCGCGCCCCCGCATCCGCGAGGCCGTGCGCATCGACTTGAGCTCTTCGTGGCCCGGCTCGAGCGCGGCCAGCGCTCCCGTGCTGGCGAGGACGCCGTCCACCGTCGCCGTGAACAGGCGCACGGTCGGCGCGAACAGACGGGAGAGGTCCAGGGCGTGCCGGCTCTCCGGAGGTGCGGTCGCCTCCATGTCGCGCAGGTGATCGGCCAGGAAGCGTTCGAGGTCGGGAGTCGGGGTGTCCACCCGGGAGATGCGGATCCTCATGACCCCAGGGTCTCGCAGCGACGTTACGCGGGTGTTGCCGGGGTGTTCCGCGCCCGTCACGCATGATGCGGTCTGGCAGACTTAGGGGGCGGCCGTCATCCCGGCGCCCGCGGTCCGCCGTGGTGTAACGGCAGCACGACAGCCTTTGGAGCTGTGAGGTTCAGGTTCGAATCCTGGCGGCGGAGCATGACGAAGAACGCACTCGCCATCATCGTGCTCGCCGCAGGGCAGGGCACCCGCATGAAGTCCCGGCTGCCCAAGGTGCTGCACCCCATCGGCGGACGCACCCTCGTGGGGCATGTGCTCGCCACCGCCTCGCAGCTGGGCGCAGAGACCGTCGAGGTCGTGGTGCGCCACGAGCGCGATCAGGTGGTCGCGGCGCTCGCCGCCGAGCATCCGGAAGCGGTCATCGTCGATCAGGACGACATCCCCGGCACCGGGCGTGCCGTGCAGGTCGCCCTCGACGCGCTCCCGGAGGGCTTCGACGGCGACGTGCTGGTTCTCTCCGGCGACGTGCCGCTGCTGGAGGCCGAGACGCTGCAGGCGCTCGTCGACGGGCACCGCGCCGCTGCCGCTGCGGCGACGATCCTGAGCGCCATCGTCGACGACCCGACCGGATACGGACGGGTCATCCGCGACGCCGCCGGCGACGTCGCCCGGATCGTCGAGCAGAAGGACGCGGACGACGCCGAGAAGGCGACGCGCGAGATCAACGCCGGCGTGTACGTGTTCCGTGCCGGGCTCCTGCGCACCGAGCTCGCCCAGGTCACGACCGACAACGCCCAGGGCGAGATGTACCTGACCACGGTCATCGGCCTGCTGCGCGCGCACGACGAGAAGGTCGCCGTCGAGATCGCGGCCGACACCACCGCCACGTTCGGCATCAACGACCGGGTGCAGCTCGCCGAGGCCGCGCGCACGCTGAACGACCGCATCGTGCGGCGCTGGCAGCGCGAGGGCGTGACCATCCAGGATCCCGCGACCACCTGGATCGACGACGACGTGACGCTCGCGCCCGACGTCACGGTGTTGCCGAACACCCACATCCTGCGGGCGAGCACCGTCGCCTCCGGCGCCGTCATCGGCCCCGACACCACCCTCGTCAGCTGCGAGGTGGGGGAGGACGCCGAGGTGCGCCGCTCCGAGGCGACCCTCGCCGTGATCGGCGCGCGCGCGACGGTCGGGCCGTTCTCCTACCTCCGCGCCGGCACGACGCTGGGCGACGAGGGCAAGATCGGCGCCTACGTCGAGACGAAGAACGCCCAGATCGGCGAGGGATCCAAGGTTCCGCACCTCTCGTACGTCGGCGATGCGACGGTCGGTCGCGGCGTCAACCTCGGCGCCTCCACGATCACGGCGAACTACGACGACGTCAACAAGCACCGCACCGAGATCGGGGACGAGGTGCACACGGGCTCGCACACGGTGCTCGTCGCGCCCGTTAGGCTGGGAGCCGGCGCGAAGACCGGCGCCGGAGCCGTCGTCCGCAAGGACGTCCCCGCCGGTGCCCTCGCGATGAGCGTCGCACCCCAGCGCAACATCGAGGGGTGGGTCGAGAAGAACAGAGCAGGCACGGCCGCAGCAGACGCGGCGCGTGCCGATTCGGCGGAATAGGCGGGTCCGATGGGGCGCAAGAAGAACACGACGGTCGAGCTGGATCGCGAGAACGACATCGCGCCAGGTCTGGTCGCGAAGACCAAGAAGCGGCTCGTCGTCGCCGGCGGGCGCTCGCACCCCGAGCTGGTCGCGGCGGTCGCCGCGGCCCTCGGCACGGAGATCGCGCCGGTCGAGCACCGCACCTTCGCGTCCGGCGAGCTCTACGCCCGGTTCGAGGTGTCGATCCGCGGCTGCGACCTGTTCATCATCCAGTCCTTCGGGGATCCGATCAACGAGTGGCTCATGGAGACGCTCATCATGCTCGACGCCGCCAAGCGCGCGTCGGCCAAGCGCATCACCGTGGTCGCCCCCTACTACCCCTACGCCCGGCAGGACAAGAAGGGCCGGGGTCGCGAGCCCATCTCGGCGCGTCTCGTCGCCGACATGCTCAAGGTCGCCGGCGCCGACCGCGTGATGAGCGTCGACCTGCACGCCGCCCAGATCCAGGGCTTCTTCGACGGCCCGGTCGACCACCTCTTCGCCAAGCCTGTGCTGCTCGAGCACTTCGAGGACACGCTGACGGCGGAGGACCGCGCCACGCTCACCATCGTCTCGCCCGACATGGGACGCGTGCGCGTCGCCGACACCTGGTCCGACAGCCTCGACGCTCCGCTCGCGATCATCCACAAGCGCCGCGACCCGAAGGTCGCCAACCAGGTCTCGGTCCACGAGATCGTCGGAACCGTCGACGGACGCACCTGCCTCCTCGTCGACGACATGATCGACACCGGCGGCACGATCGTGAAGGCGGCTCAGGCGCTCAAGGCCAACGGCGCCCGCAAGGTGATCGTCGCGGCGACGCACGCGATCTTCTCGGACCCTGCCAGCGAGCGTCTGCAGGACTCCGCAATCGACGAGGTCGTCGTCACCGACACCATCCCGCTCTCCGAGGCGCGCCGGTTCCCGGGGCTGCGCATCCTTCCGATCGCGCCGCTGCTCGCCACCGCCATCCGCCAGGTGTTCGAGGACGGATCCGTCACGAGCATGTTCGACGGAGCCGCCTGACCTCAGATCGACGAGGGGCCGGCCGGGCGCATCCCGGCCGGCCCCTCGTCCTTCACGGGGCGTCCCGACATCTCAAAGGTGACGCACAGGTGGATTGCTGAAGCTGGATCGTATGAAGCTCTCGCCCTCGGTACGCCAAGGATCCGCCCTCGTCGGCATCGCCGGAACGCTGCTGCTCGCCGGCTGTGCGGCCGAGGCTTCCTCCGCGGAGACGACGAAGGACACGCCCGCACCGCAGAGCACCGCGGAGGCATCGGCGCCCGCAGCCTCCGGCACGGGCGGCACGTACAAGGACGGCACCTACACCGCCGACGGCTCGTACCAGACGCCGGAGACCGTGGAGAAGATCACGGTGTCGATCACGATCGCCGGTGACACGGTGACCGCGGTGAAGGTCACCGGGGACCCGCAGGCGTCGGAGACGGAGCATTATCAGTCGCAGTTCATCGGCGGCATCTCGGCGCAGGTGGTCGGCAAGAAGCTCGACGAGATCTCCGTCAGCCGGGTGTCCGGGTCCTCGCTCACGAGCAAGGGCTTCACCCAGGCGCTGGCGACCATCCGTACCGAGGCCAAGAGCTGACGTGGGTCCTTCCGCGGCGCAGCCGGATCCGGTTCGGGCCGGCCGGCCCTCGCGCAAGGACGGCTGAGTGGACCACGTCTGGCGGTTCGAGGCGATCGGCACCGTCTGGGAGATCGCGACCTCCCGGCCCCTGGCCGATGCGGACCGCGACGCCGTCGGCGAGACGATCGACGATTTCGACCACACCTGGTCGCGGTTCCGCGACGACTCGCTCGTGACGGCGCTGGCCGCGGAGCCCCAGGAGGTCCCCGCTCCGCCGGATGCGCGCGCCATGCTCGACCTCTACCGGGCGCTGGCGGAGGCGACGGGCGGGGCAGTGCAGCCGCTCGTCGGCGACAGCCTCTCGGCCCGGGGATACGATGCGCGGTACTCGCTGCACGACCGCGGTCCGCTCCCGGCGCCGGGGGACTGGGCCGACCAGCTCGCCTGGGACGACGGCGCGCTCACGCTGCACGCCCCGGCCCTCATCGACGTCGGGGCGATCGGCAAGGGGCGCCTCGTCGACGTCGTGCACGACCTGCTGGGCGCGCTCGGGCATGCCGAGCGTCTCGTCGACGCCGGAGGCGACCTGCGGCTGAGCGGCCCGCCGATCCGGGTGGGACTGGAGCATCCGTTCGACGGGACGCGGGCGATCGGCGTCGCCGAGGTCGCGGATGCCGCGCTGTGCGGGTCGGCCGTGAACCGGCGCGCCTGGCCCGGGCCGCACGGCGGACTGCACCACGTGCTGGACGCCCGGACCGGCGAGCCCGTGCGCACGGTCGCCGCGACCTGGGCGATCGCGGAGGAGGCGATGCTCGCCGACGCCGCCGCCATGGCGCTGTTCTTCGACGGCGGTCCCGCCTTCGCCGACCGGTTCGGTGTGGAATGGGTGCGGATGACCACCGCGGGCGCGGTGGAGTGGTCGGCCGGGGATCGGATGGAGGTGTTCGCATGATCGCGACGCTGGTCGGCCTGCAGCAGCGCGTGCTCGCGCAGCTGGGGCGTCTGACGATGTACCGGCTCACGCTGTACGCGCTCATCGCGCTGGCCGTGGTCGCCGTGGTCGAGTCGGCGCTCGGCTGGATCGGCGTCACGCCGCTGGACGTCGTCGCCAGCCTCGCCCTGCTGCTGGTCGCGACCTTCTGCACCGACGCGGTCGCCCAGGCCCTGCTGCGGGTGCCGCGGCGGATCGAGTCGTCGCTGATCACGGCGCTGATCCTGCTGTTCGTGGTGCAGCCGGGGGCGAACCCCGACCAGATCGGCGGCATCGCCCTCGCAGGCGTCGTCGCGAGCGCATCCAAGTACGTGCTGGTCTGGCGCGGGCGGCATCTGCTCAACCCCGCCGCGGTCGGGGCGACGGTGCTCACCCTCACGACGCTGGGCTTCTCCGCCTGGTGGGTGGGCACGCCCGCCCTCGCCCTGCCCGTGGTCCTGCTCGGCCTGCTGGTGCTGTGGCGCACGGAACGCGTCGCGGTCGTGCTGCTCTTCGTCGCGGTCTACGCCGCGGTGTCGACGGCACGGCTCTCCGTGCAGTCCGCCGCGGCCGGCATCGCGGTAGACCCGGCGGGCCTGCTCACGACCGTGCTGCTGCAGTCGCCCGTGCTGTTCCTCGGCGCGTTCATGCTGACCGAGCCGCTCACCCTGCCGGCGCGGCGCGGGCAGCAGCTGCTCGTCGCGGCGGTGGTCGGCGTACTCGCCGGCTGGCCGCTGTCGCTCGGCGTCATCACCCTCGGGCAGGAGCGGGCGCTGCTCGTCGGCAACCTGCTCGCCGCTGTGCTCGTCGCCCGATCCGGGATCCGGCTGTCCCTGGTGCGCCGCAGAGCGCTCACCCCCACCGTGCACGAGCTCACCTTCCGGACGCGCCGGCGGTTCCGCTTCGCACCGGGCCAGTACCTCGAGCTGCAGGTGCCGCATCGCCGCCCCGACGCCCGGGGCACGCGTCGCGAGTTCAGCATCGTCTCCGCTCCGGCGGAGCTGCCTTTCGTGCGCATCGCCTATCGGGAGGCCGAGCCGGGATCCACCTTCAAGCGCGCGCTCGGCGTGGTGCAGGCCGACGACGTGCTCACCGCCACCGGTGTCTGGGGGGACTTCGTGCTGCCCGCCCGTGACGTCCCCGTGCTTCTCCTCGCCGCGGGGATCGGCGTGACGCCGTTCGTGTCGCAGCTCGGCGCCGGAGACCGCACGGACTGCGTGCTCGTGCTCGTCGCGTCCTCGGCGCAGGAGTGCGCCTATCTCGACGAGCTCGCCGCATCCGGGGCGCGGATCGTCGTCGTGACCCCGGACCGCCCCGAGGCCCTGCCCGCGGGGGCTGAGTGGGCCGGGGGAGGGCGGCTGGACGCCGCGCTGCTGCGGGAGCTGGTTCCGGACCTGGCGCGACGCCACGCCTACGTCTCGGGGCCGCCCCGGCTCCTCGCGGACCTCGCGCCGACCCTGCGCGGTGCTCGTCGGGTCACGACCGATGCGTTCGCGGGCTACTGATCCGGCGGGCGCACGCGCCTGAGCGCCCGCGGGCTCAGCGTCCGCCGACGGTGCGGGTCATCTCGTGGCCGCCCCCGGCGGTGCGGTCCTCGGCCGGCCGGTCCTCGGCCGGGCGGTCCTCGTCGGGCCGAGCAGCGGAGGCGGATCCGGCGGGGGCGCCGGGTGCCGCATCCGCGGTCGGCGTCGCGCCGGTCTGCGGATGCGGGACGTGCGGCAGCCGGACGGTGAACGTGGTCGCGCCCGGTTCGCTCTGCACGGAGATCGTGCCGCCGTGACCGTCCACGATCGCCTTGGTGATCGACAGGCCGAGCCCGGATCCGCCGGTCGCCCGGTTGCGCGAGCGGTCGCCGCGCGCGAAGCGGCTGAACAGCTCGTCGCGGACGGCGGGGTCGATGCCGGGGCCGTCGTCGCTCACCCGCAGCACGGCGGCGTCGTCCTCGTCGGCGACCTCGATCGAGATCCGGGTGCCGGCCGGGGTGTGCGTGCGCGCGTTGGCGATGAGGTTCGTGACGACCTGCTGCAGCCGGCCGGTGTCGCCGATGAGCTCCACGGGCTCCTCCGGCACGTCGATCGACCACTCGTGATCGGGGGCCGTCGGGCGTGCGTCCTCGACGCCCTCGATCGCGAGGCGGGAGAGGTCGACGGACGACAGCGACAGCTCCCTGCCCTCCTCCAGGCGGGCGAGCAGCAGCAGATCCTCGACGAGGCTGGTCATCCGCAGGGACTGCGCCTGGATGCGCTCCAGCGCGGTGTGCGCCGAGGCGGTGGCGGGGTCCTCCGGCGCCTCCGACCTCGACAGCGCGCGCAGCGAGAGCTCGGAGTAGCCGCGGATCGACGAGAGCGGCGTGCGCAGCTCGTGGCTCGCATCGGCGACGAACTGCCGCATCCGCTCCTCGTTGCGCTGACGCACGGCGAGGGACGCGTCGACGTGGTCGAGCAGCGTGTTCAGGGCGGCGCCGACCAGTCCGGTCTCGGTGCGCGGATCCGCCTCGGCCGCAGGCACGCGCTCGGTGATCGACACGTCTCCGCGGTCCAGAGGCTGGTTCGCGACGCGGTTCGCCGTGGCGGCGACCTCGCGCAGCGGGCGCAGGGCCACCCGGATCGTGATCGCGGTGGAGAGCGCGAGCAGGATGAGCCCGCCGATCGTGGTGAGCGCGATCATCGAGAACAGCGTCGTGATCTGCGCCTCGGTGGAGGCGCGGGGCAGACCCGTGATCACCTCGAACTGCGTCGGGCCCGCCGGGGGCACGGGCTGGTGCACGAACTGATAGTCGCCGAGCTGGGAGAGATCCTCCGCGTAGCGTCCCTCCGAGAGCGCGGTGACGGCCTGGTGGATCTGCAGGGCGGTGAGATCCTGCGCCACCCGGTCGGACGTGACCACCGTGCCGCTGGCGGCTCCGCTCTCCGAGACCACGATGACGAGCGTGCCGTTGGGCACGCCGGTGGGCCCCACCACGAGGTCGGACGCGGCCGGCACGAAGTGTCCGATCACGGCCGACTGCCGGGCGATGGCGCCGACGCTCTTCGCGGTGGCCGACAGCTCGTCCTGCAGCCTCCCGTTGAGCACGTTCCCGAGCACCACGCTCGTCGCGATGGCGATGACGACGAGGATCAGCGACACGAACCCGGTGACCGCGGCCATGAGGCGGGTCTGCAGGGAGAGCGGGCCGCGCGGGCGGGGGCGGAACGGGTTCATCGGCGTGAGGACTCCATCGGGTGCGCGGGCTTACTGCTGCGGGGCCTTGATCATGTAGCCGACACCGCGGACGGTGTGGATCAGCGGCACGTCACGACCGGCGTCGAGCTTCTTGCGCAGATACGAGATGTAGAGCTCGACGACACTGGAGCGGCCGCCGAAGTCGTAGCTCCACACCCGGTCGAGGATCTGCGCCTTCGACAGCACGCGGCGCTCGTTGCGCATGAGGAAGCGCAGCAGTTCGAACTCGGTCGCGGTGAGCTCGATCTCGTCCCCGTCGCGGACCACCTCGTGGCTGTCCTCGTTGAGGGTGAGATCGCCGACCTGGAGGATCGAGTCGCTCTCGCTCGTGGTCGCCCCGCCGGAACGGCGGATCACGGCCCGCAGCCGGGCGACGACCTCCTCGAGACTGAACGGCTTGGTGACGTAGTCGTCCCCTCCGGCGGTGAGGCCGGCGATCCGATCGCCCACCGCGTCCTTGGCGGTGAGGAACAGCACCGGCACCATGTTGCCCTGCTCGCGCAGGCGCTTGAGGACGCCGAGCCCGTCCAGGTCGGGCATCATGACGTCGAGGACCAGGGCGTCGGGGCCGAAGTCGCGGGCGACCTGCAGCGCCTCGAGCCCTGACCCGGCGGTGCGGACCTCCCAGCCCTCCATGCGCAGGGCCATGGCGAGCAGGTCGGTGAGCATCGGCTCGTCGTCGACCGCGAGGATCCGCAGGGGGGAGCCGTCGGGGCGGCGCAGCTCAGTGGCGTGATCGTTCATGGGATCCATTCTCCTCAGGTTCCTATGAACGCCCTATGAGCTTTGGGTGCAGGAGGGTGCTTAGCGCGCGCATAGCAACGCCATCAACGCGGCCCAGACCGCGCTCCTAGCGTCACCAGGGCAAGAGTGACCGAAGAGGAGAACCATGTACGGGACCTATCTGCGCCGAGAGCTGGCCGGGCGGAAGAAGCAGACGGTGATCGTCGCTGTCGGCCTGGCCGTCGCGATCGCCCTCGTGATCGTCGTCAACGCGCTCTCCGCCGGTGTGCGCGACGCGCAGTCCGAGGCTCTGGCCCGCGTGTACGGCGTCGGCACCGATCTCACGGTCACGGGAGCACCCGCCCAGCGGGGCAGCGACACGGGGCAGCGCTTCGACTTCGGAGCCGGCGGCGGCGCGACCGGCAGCGACGGGTCCACCTCGCTGAAGACCTCCGTGCTGCGCGCTTCGCCGGCACGGGGCACGCTCGCCGCGACCGGCGTCGAGACGATCTCCGGCACCCAGGGCGTGGCCGCCGCCACGGGGGCGCTGAGCCTGACCAACCTGACGTTCGACGGCCAGATCGCCCAGCAGGGCGGGCAGACCGGCACCGGCCAGACCGGCGCCGGGCAGGGCGAAGGCGGCACGGGGCAGGGCGGCACGGGCGAGCGCCCTCGGTTCGGCGGCGGCAACTTCGGCCTCAACTCGTTCACCGTGCTCGGCGTCGACCCGGCCGCCGGGCCGACCGTCGGCCCGCTGTCGTCCGTGAAGGTCTCCTCCGGCCGGGCCCTGGCCGCCGGAGACGCCGGCCAGCTCGTGGCCGTGGTGGACAGCACGTATGCGACGTCCAAGAGCCTGAGTGTCGGCGGGACGATCGACGTCGGCGGATCCACGGTGAAGATCGTCGGGATCGTGACGTCCTCCTCCGACTCGGCGGACACGGCGGCGAACGTGTATCTGCCGCTGGACACCGCGCAGAAGATCGCCGGCACGGGCGACGTCGTCTCGACGATCTACGTCAAGGCGTCGTCGACCGACGACATCTCCTCCGTGCAGACCGCCCTCGCCAGGGCGCTGCCCGATGCCACGGTGAGCTCGCAGGCCGATCTCGCCTCCACCGTCTCCGGATCGCTCTCCAGCGCCGCGGGCATGATCGAGGGGCTCGGCACCTGGCTGTCGATCATCGTGCTCGCCGTGGCGGTGCTGCTCGCCGTGCTCTTCACCCTCTCCGGTGTCGCGCGGCGCACCCGGGAGTTCGGCACGCTCAAGGCCATCGGCTGGTCCAACGGTCGGATCGTGCGCCAGGTGGCGGGGGAGTCCCTCGTGCAGGGGCTCATCGGTGGGGCGGCGGGTCTCGCCCTCGGTCTGGTGGGCGTCCTGGTGATCAACCTCGTGCAGCCCACCATCTCGGGCGCATCGGCCTCGGGCTTCGCTCGCCGGGCTGCCGGGGGAGGAGAAGGCGCTGCGAGCGGCGCCGCAGGGGGCGCGGGTGGCGCCTTCCCCGGGGGCGGCGCGGGAGGCGGCTTCCGCGGCCTCGGCGAGTCGGTGCAGAACGTCGTGCTGCATGCGCCGCTCAGCGTCTGGATCCTGGTCGCCGCGGTGGGGCTGGCGATCCTCGGCGGCCTCGTCGCGGGGGCGATCGGCGGCTGGCGCGCCGCCCGGCTGAGCCCTGCCGAAGCCCTGCGGTCCGCCGCTTGACACTCGCATCCGGAACAGCAGGAGGAACACCAGTCATGAGCATCATCGAAAGCACTCCGAGCGAGGCGCTGTACCGCCTCGAAGGCGTCACGCGCACCTACGCGACCCAGGGACACACGGTCACCCCGCTCACCGGCGTGACCGTCGAGATCGGCGCCGGCGAGTTCGTCACCATCCAGGGACCGACCGGCGGGGGGAAGTCCACGCTGCTGCAGCTGCTCGGCGCACTCGACCGGCCGACGGGCGGCTCGCTCCTCCTCGGCGGCGTCGAGCTCGCCTCGGCCTCGAACAAGGAGCTCGGCAGGATCCGGGCCGAGGAGATCGGCTTCGTGTTCCAGGGGTTCAACCTCATCCCGACCCTCACCGCACGGGAGAACGTCGCCATGGCGCTGGTCCCGTCGAACGTGGGCGTCGACGAACGCCGCGCCAGGGTCGAGGAGGCGCTGGCCCACGTCGGGCTGGCCGATCGTGGCGACCACCTTCCCGGCGAGCTCTCCGGCGGACAGCAGCAGCGCGTCGCGATCGCGCGGGCCATCGTGAAGAAGCCGCGCGTGCTCCTCGCGGACGAGCCGACCGGGAACCTGGACGAGGAGATGCGCGACGAGATCCTCGCACTGCTGGAATCGCTGTGCGCCGAGGGCCTGACGCTCATCGTCGTGACGCACGACTCGGCGGTGGCCCGGCGCGCGCACCGCCGGCTCCGCCTCAAGAACGGTCGCCTGAACGAGGTCTGACCCCCTCCACTTGCGAGTCGTCCCCCTCAGCACGGTCCATAGGACGTGCTGAGGGGGACGACTCGTTGTGGGGGGCGTCAGTGCGTGTCGACGGCCTCGATCTCGGTGCGGTCGCCGGACCACTGGGTGTGGAACGTGCCGGGCTTGTCGATGCGCTTGTAGGTGTGCGCGCCGAAGAAGTCGCGCTGCCCCTGCACGAGCGCGGCGGGGAGGCGGTCGGCGCGGATGCCGTCGTAGTACGACAGCGACGACGAGAACGCGGGCGCGGGGATCCCGGCCTGTGCGGCCGCGACGACGACGCGGCGCCACGCCGGCTGGGCGCGGCCGATCGCCTCGGCGAAGTACGGCGCCGTCATCAGGACCGGAAGGTCGGGGGTCTCGGCGTATGCGTCGGCGATGCGGTTCAGGAACTGCGCGCGGATGATGCAGCCGCCGCGCCAGATCTTGCTGATCGCACCGAGGTCGATGTTCCAGCCGTACTCGGCGGCACCCGCGCGGATCTCGTCGAAGCCCTGCGAGTAGGCGACGATCTTGGATGCGTACAGCGCGAGGCGCACGTCCTCGATGAACGCGTCCACCTGGTCGGCGGGGACGGTGAAGGCCTCGTCGGGTCCGGGCAGGGCGCCGGCGACGGCGCGCTGCTCGGGGTGCGAGCTCAGCGAACGGGCGAAGGTGGCCTCGGCGATGCCGGAGACCGGGACGCCGAGGGACAGCGCGGTCTGCACGGTCCACGCGCCGGTGCCCTTGGCGCCGGCCTGGTCGAGGATGACGTCCACGAGCGGTGCGCCGGTGGCGGCGTCGACCTGGCGGAGCACCTCCGCGGTGATCTCGATGAGGTACGACTCGAGCTCGCCCTTGTTCCACTCGGCGAAGATCTCGGCGATCTCGGCCGGGGTCTTGCCGGTGCCGCGACGGATCAGGTCGTAGGCCTCGGCGATGAGCTGCATGTCGGCGTACTCGATGCCGTTGTGCACCATCTTCACGAAGTGGCCCGCGCCGTCGTGGCCCACGTGCGTCACGCACGGCTCGCCCTCCGCGATCGCGGCGATGGAGCGCAGGATCGGGCCCAGCGTCACCCAGGACTCGTCGGATCCGCCCGGCATGATCGAGGGCCCGGTGAGCGCTCCCTCCTCGCCGCCGGAGATGCCCGCGCCGACGAAGTTGATGCCGGTGGAGCGCACCGCCTTCTCACGGCGGATCGTGTCCGGGAAGTACGCGTTGCCGCCGTCGACGATGATGTCGCCCGGCTCGAACACCTTCACGAGCTCGTCGATCACCGCGTCGGTGCCGGCGCCGGCCTTGACCATGATGATCGCCGTGCGGGGCTTCTGCAGCGCGTCGGCGAACTCCTGGTAGGAGGCCGCGGGGATGAAGCCCGCCTCGGGGTGCGCGTCCAGCACGCCCTGCGTCTTCTCGTAGCTGCGGTTGAAGATCGCCACCGTGTTGCCCTCGCGGCTGGCGAGGTTGCGGGCGAGGTTCGAGCCCATGACGGCGAGCCCGACGACTCCGATGTTGGCGTGGGCGGTGGTTTCTGACACGCGGGACTCCAGACGAAAGCGTGGATGGGCTTTCCAGATTATCGCGTCGGTCGAGGCCGATGACCGTGCTGTCCGCTTCGCGCAGCGAGCGGTTGCCAGACATGATCCTTCCGCTGTTTCAGAAACCAGGAAAGACAGGATGGCAAGCGGTTGCCAATCGGGTGGATCCTGGATAGGGTTCCGGGGGACGAAGGAGGACCATCCGTGACTGAGCACACCGTCGACGACGCGCTCTTCGCCGCCGATCCGGTCGAGCGCGGGATCGCTCGGGAGCTGTTCGCGGAGGTGCGCACCGCCCCGATCATCTCGCCGCACGGACACGTCGACGCCGCGATGCTCGCCGAAGACAGGGCCTTCCCCGACCCGACCGCTCTGCTGATCACGCCGGACCACTACGTGACGAGGCTGCTGCACGCCGACGGAGCGGACCTCGCCGACCTCGGCGTCGGCGCCGCCGTCGACCCGCGCGCGGCGTGGCGGCTGCTCGCCGGACGCTGGCATCTGTTCGCCGGCACCGCATCGGGGTTCTGGTTCGAGCGCACGCTGCGCGACCGGTTCGGCGTGGAGGACGAGCTCACCGCCGCCTCCGCCGATCGCGTCTACGACCGGATCGCCGCGGCCCTGGCCGGGGAGCGCTTCCGCCCGCAGGCGCTGTTCGACGAGTTCGGCATCGCCGTGCTGGCCACCACGGACGATCCGCTGGACGACCTCGCCGGACACGCACGACTGCGCGAGAGCGGAGACGTGCGCGGGCGGGTGGCGCCGACGTTCCGTCCTGACGCCTATCTCGATCCGGCCGCGCCCGACTTCGCGTCCCGCGTGCTGCGCCTGCTCGGGGGCAGGCCCGCGTCGTTCGACGCCTATCTGGATGCGCTGCAGGAGCGGCGCCGCCACTTCGTCGCGCACGGCGCGTTCTCCGCCGATCACGGCGTGATCGAGCCGTACACCGTGGCGATGGAGGCTGCCGACGCGGAGCGCCTCTTCCAGCGCGTGCTGTCCGGAGAGTCGGATGCGGTCGACGAGCGCGAGTTCCGCGGGCACATGCTCTGGCAGATGGCGCGGATGAGCGTCGAGGACGGCCTGGTCATGACGATCCACCCCGGCGTCCACCGGGATCACTCCCCGGCGGTGCGCAGGCGATACGGCGCCGATGCCGGGGCCGACATCCCGGTGCCGGTCGAATACGTCCGCAACCTCAAGCCGCTGCTGGACGACTTCGGCCTGCGGCGCGACTTCCACCTGGTGCTCTTCACGATCGACGAGACGGTGTTCTCGAGGGAGATCGCGCCCCTGGCCGGCTTCTATCCGAGCGTGTTCATCGGCTCGCCGTGGTGGTTCATCGACGCACCAGAGGCGATCGCGCGCTTCCGCGCCGCGACCGCCGAGTCCGCCGGCTTCTACCGGTCCAGCGGGTTCGTGGACGACACCCGCGCCTTCCTCTCGATCCCGGTGCGTCACGAGATGGCGCGCCGGGCCGACGCCGCCGCGCTCGCCCGGATGGTGGTGGACGGCAGGATCCGGCGATCCCGGGCGGAGCAGATCATCCGCGACCTCGTCGATGCCGTGCCGCGCCGGGCGTTCAAGCTGTGACGCGCGAGCCGGAACGGCACCCCCAGACCCCCGACACCGTCCTCCCCGAGGCAGAGAGCAGGCAGGCGCACCCATGATCATCGAACGGGCAGAGGTCGTCGTGACCAGTCCCAGCCGCAACTTCGTCACGCTCCGGCTCGTGACCGACGACGGCATCGTCGGGCTCGGCGATGCGACGCTGAACGGCCGCGAGCTCGCGGTCGTCGCCTACCTGCGCGACCACGTGGTGCCGCTGCTGCGGGGACGGGATGCGCACCGCATCGAGGACACCTGGCAATTCCTCTATCGCGGCGGCTACTGGCGCCGCGGACCCGTCACGATGGCGGCCATCGCCGCCGTCGACATGGCGCTGTGGGACATCAAGGCGCGCGCCGCGGGCATGCCGCTGTACCAGCTGCTCGGCGGTGCGAGCCGGGAGGGCCTGCTGGCGTACGGGCACGCCTCCGGCTCCGACCTGAGCGAGCTCTTCGACTCCGTCCGCGCGCACCTCGAGCAGGGGTTCCGTGCCATCCGCGTGCAGACGGGGGTGCCGGGGCTGAACGCGATCTACGGCATCGCCTCGCAGGCGGCCGCGGCCGGCGGGGGAGAGGAGCGCTACGACCACGAGCCGGCGCGGCGCGGGGCGCTCCCGATGCAGGAGGACTGGGACACCCGTGCGTACCTGCGCCATCTGCCCGGGGTCTTCGAGGCGGTGCGCAACGAGTTCGGCCCGGAGCTGCCGCTGCTGCACGACGGGCATCACCGGATGACGCCCCTGCAGGCCGCGAAGCTCGGCAAGGAGCTCGAGCCCTACGACCTGTTCTGGCTCGAGGACTGCACACCCGCCGAGAACCAGGAGGCGCTGCGTCTCGTGCGCCGGCACACCACGACGCCGCTCGCGATCGGCGAGGTCTTCAACACCGTCTGGGACTTCAAGGACCTCATCCGCGAGCAGCTCATCGACTACGTGCGCGGCGCCGTCACGCACATGGGGGGCATCACGCCGCTGAAGAAGACGATGGAGTACGCGGCGCTGTACCAGATCCGCTCCGGGTTCCACGGGCCGACCGACATCTCCCCGGTGGGGATGGCGGCGCAGATGCATCTGGGGCTGGCCATCCACAACTTCGGGATCCAGGAGTACATGAAGCACTCCGCGCGCACCGACGAGGTGTTCCGGCAGTCGTTCCGCTGGCGGGACGGACTGCTGCATCCGGGCGACGAGCCGGGACTCGGCGTCGAGCTGGATCTCGACGAGGCGGGCCGGTATCCGTACGAGCAGGCGTACCTGCCCTTCAACCGGCTCGCCGACGGCACGGTCCACGACTGGTGAGTGCACGCCGGGCGCGTCGCGCATCCGCAGATGTCGATCCCGAGAACAGCGTGTAACGATCCGAATACCCGTTCGGCCCGATGACGCGAGAAACGGCACCCCGTCGGACTAATGTCGTTCGCGGAGCGCGTGCAAAGAGGTACGCTCACCACACCTTGAAGACATCGACGTTCGCAAGGAGCGGTCGATGACCCGAATCGGAAGGCAATCACAAAATGATGCGAAAGAAGGCCCTCAGTGCGGGCGTCGCAGCAGCAGCGGCGCTGCTTCTGCTCGCAGGTTGCGCGAATCAGCCCGGTGCAGGAGGCAGCACCACGGGAAGCTCCAGCGGATCCATCCCGGACATCCCCGCGGTGACCTCGGTCGAGACGCCCAAGGACGCGGTCCTGCCCGCCGGTGACGGCAAGGCGACCTGCCCCGCCACGACCACCCTCGCCTACATCGGCGCCGAGACCGGCCCGAACGCACAGCTCGGCATCAACATCTTCCAGGGCGTGCAGCTGGCCATCGACCAGCACAACAAGGCCAACCCCGGCTGCCAGGTGCAGTTCAAGAAGTACGACACGGAGGGCGACCCGAACAAGGCGACCGGCCCGACCACGCAGGCGGTCTCCGAGGCGGACATCCTCGGCGTCGTCGGTCTGCCGTTCTCCGGCGAGTCCAAGGCCACCGGAAACATCTTCCAGCAGCAGGGTCTCGTGCACATCACGCCCTCGGCGACCAACCCGGGCCTGACCCAGAACGGCTGGACGACCTTCTTCCGCGGCCTCGGCAACGACGCGCAGCAGGGTCCGGCGGCGGCGAAGTTCCTGACCGACACCCTGAAGGCCAAGAAGGTCTACCTGGTGCAGGACGACTCCGACTACGGCATCGGCCTGGCCGGGACCACGTCGAAGGGCCTGGGCGACGCGCTGGTCGGCACCGACAAGGTGACCACCGGGCAGAAGGACTTCTCGGCGACGATCTCGAAGATCATCAACGCGAAGCCGGATGCGGTCTACTACTCGGGCTACTACGCCGAGGCGGCGCCGCTCGCGCAGCAGCTCGCTGCCAAGGGCTTCACGGGCGCCTTCGTCGGCCCCGACGGTGTGAAGGACGACCAGTTCATCAAGCTCGCCGGCGACGCGTCCAAGAACGCGTTCTTCACCTGCCCCTGCATCCCGGGTGAGCTGCTCACCGACTTCTCGAAGCAGTACACCGACGCGTTCAACGCGGCGCCGGGCACCTACTCGATCGAGGGCTACGACGCGGCCACCGTGCTGCTGAGCGGCATCGACAAGGGCAAGCAGTCGCGCGCCGACCTGCTCGCCTGGGTGACGTCGTACGACGCTGACGGCCTCGCGAAGCACCTCAAGTGGGACAAGACGGGCGAGCTCGAGGCGCCGACCGTCTACGGCTACCGCGTCCTGGACGGGAAGATCGCCTACATCGGCCCGATCGGCAAGTAATGACAGAAGGGCCCCGTGGCTTCCCAGCCGCGGGGCCCTTCTTCCCCCTCCCGGCCTCTCGGCGCAACGACGCGCCACTCTGCGGAAGCGAACCTGAATGCTCGATCTCGTCGCTCTGTCCGTCGTTCATGCGGACTCCTCCTGGATCAACTTCGACATCAACGCCCTGTTCCAGAACTTCTGGAGCGCCACCTTCGACGGCCTCACCTTCGGAGCCGTCTACGGGCTCATCGCCGTGGGCTACACCCTCGTCTACGGCGTGCTGAGCCTGATCAACTTCGCCCACTCCGAAGTGTTCATCGTCGGCGCCTACGGCGTCGTCATGACGCTGACGATGCTCGGCTTCGGCCCGAGCGCGCCGACCATCGGACCTGTCGCGATCATCATGGATCTCCTGCTCGCCCTCGTGGTCGGCATGGTCTTCTCCGCCGCGACGGCGTTCATCGTCGAACGCGTGGCGTATAGACCCTTGCGCAAACGCAACGCCCCCCGGCTCGCGTTCCTGATCACCGCGATCGGCGTCTCCTTCGCGATCCAGTACCTGATCTTCCTGCCCTTCGTCGGCGGGGCGAACGCGCAGCCCGCGGTCACGATGTTCATCCCGACCCCGGTGTTCGACGTCTTCGGCACGATCATCACCAACCAGCAGATCATCATCGTCATCGCGGCGGTGCTGCTCATGGTCGGCACCGACATGTTCATCCGGCGCAGCCGCACCGGTCGCGGGATCCGCGCCGTCGCGCAGGATCCGGACACCGCCACCCTGATGGGCGTCTCGAAGGAGCGCACCATCGTGATCACCTTCATCATCGGTGGTCTGCTGGCCGGTGCCGCCGCACTGTTCTACGTGATGCTGGTGCCCTCCGGCGTCATCTACAACGGCGGGTTCATCCTCGGCGTCAAGGCGTTCGCGGCGGCGGTCCTCGGCGGCATCGGCAACGTCCGCGGGGCGCTGCTCGGCGGCATCCTGCTGGGCATCGTGGGCAACTACGGACAGATCCTGCTGGGCGACGCGCAGTGGGCCGACGTCGTGGCCTTCGTCATCCTGGTCCTCGTGCTGCTCGTGCGACCGACCGGCATCCTCGGCACCACCCTCGGAAGGAGCAAGGCATGAGCACCTCATCCGATGGCCCCCGTCCGCTGCGCACGGCGGAATCGGCCCGCGAGACGATCGAGACCGAGTCGGTCGCAACCGTGCGCCGCGGTCCGTTCCGCGGCATGCGCGAGCGCTGGAACGAGCTGTCCCGTCCCGCGCAGTGGGCGTGGATGCTGATTCCGGTCGCGATCGCATACGCGCTCCCGTTCCTGAACTTCTTCCCGCTCACCACCGCGCCGGGCAACGACTGGCCGCTGGCGCTGTTCGCGATGGCGGTCTACGCGCTCGTCGCCGTCGGCCTGAACGTCGTCGTCGGCTACGCCGGCCTGCTCGACCTCGGCTACGTGGCGTTCTTCGCCGTCGGCTCCTACACGGCGGCGATGTTCACCAGCCCGGATTCGCCGTACCTGAAGATCCCCTACCTCTGGACCCTGCCGCTGGCGATGGTCGTGGCGATGATCTTCGGCATCACGCTGGGAGTCCCGACGCTCCGGCTGCGGGGCGACTATCTCGCCATCGTGACGCTCGGCTTCGGAGAGATCGTGCGGATCCTCGCAACGATCATCCCGGCGATGAAGGGGCAGGTGGGCTTCCAGAACGTGGGGCGCCCACCGGGCGAGGGCCCGAACGGGATCCCCCTGTTCGCCAACTCCAACGGCACACCGTGGTACTGGCTGACGGTGACGATCCTGATCATCATCCTGCTGCTCGCGGGCAACCTGGAGCGCTCGCGCGTCGGTCGCGCCTGGATCGCGATCCGCGAGGACGAGGACGCCGCGGAGACCATGGGCGTCCCCACCTTCCGATACAAGGTGTGGGCGTTCGCGATCGGTGCGAGCGTGGGAGGCCTTTCCGGCGCGCTGTTCGCCGGACAGGTCGGCTTCGTGAACAACCAGAAGTTCGACGTGCAGACCTCGATCCTCTTCCTCGCCGCGGTCGTCCTCGGCGGAACCGGCAACAAGGTCGGCGCGATCCTCGGTGGCGCGATCGTCGCGTACATCCCGCTCCGGTTCACCGCGATCGCGGACTACAAGTACCTGATCTTCGGCGTCGCCCTGGTGATCCTGATGATCTACCGCTCCAAGGGACTGATCCCGGCGAAGATGCGGCTCATGGCGTACTCGCGCAAGGCGCTCGAGTGGGTGGCGCCGCCGAAGACGCCCGCGTCACCACCGCCACGACCCACCCCGAGCACGGAAGGGGGCGCGTCATGACGGACCCGATCCAGGACCCGCCGCTCGTCGAGGGCGCCGAATCCGAGCGCGAGATCGACGTCGCCGTCGGCGAGAAGCTCGTCGAGGTGAAGAACCTGACGATCAAGTTCGGTGGACTCACCGCCCTGGACGACGTCTCGTTCGACATCCGGCGCGGCGAGATCCTCGGCCTCATCGGTCCGAACGGCGCGGGCAAGACGACCTGCTTCAACGCGATGACGGGCGTCTACAAGCCGACGAGCGGCGATGTGCTGCTCGAGGGGCAGTCCGTGAAGGGGCGCAAGCAGCACCAGATCACCCGGCTCGGCTTCGCCCGGACGTTCCAGAACATCCGCCTCTTCGGCGAGATGACCGCTCTGGAGAACGTCGTGGTCGGGCTCGACGCCCGCCACCGCACGTCGGTGCCGGGCGCGCTGCTGCGTCTTCCCCGGCACGTCCGGGAGGAGAAGAGCTCGGTCGATCGGGCGATGGCGCTGCTCGACTTCGTCGGCATCGCCCAGCACGCGCAGAAGCGCTCGCGGGACCTGTCCTACGGATCGCAGCGGCGTCTGGAGATCGCGCGCGCGCTCGCGACGGATCCGAAGCTGCTCTGCCTCGATGAGCCCGCCGCCGGCTTCAACCCGGCCGAGAAGGAGGACCTGATGGCGCTCATCCGGTCCATCCGGGACGAGGGCTACACCGTGCTGCTCATCGAGCACGACATGAAGCTCGTGATGGGGGTCACCGACCGCATCGTCGTGCTCGAGTTCGGCAAGAAGATCGCCGACGACCTGCCCGGAGTCATCCGCGATGACCCGCGCGTGATCGCCGCCTACCTGGGAGTGCCCGAAGATGACGTTGCTTGAACTGAAGGACGTCTCCGTCCACTACGGACGGATCAAGGCGATCCACGACATCTCCTTCGCCGTGGAGGAGGGGGAGATCGTCTCGCTGATCGGCGCCAACGGCGCCGGGAAGACGACGACGATGCGCACGATCTCGGGGCTGCTCCAGCCGTCGAGCGGATCCATCACCTTCGATGGGCAGGACATCACCAAGATGAAGGCGCACCTGCGCGTGGTCAAGGGGATCTCCCAGTCGCCGGAGGGCCGCGGGATCTTCCCGGGCATGACGGTGCTGGAGAACCTCGACATGGGCACCTTCGGCTTGAAGAACAAGTCGGGGGTCGCCGAGTCCTACGAGCGCGTGTTCTCGCTGTTCCCGCGCCTCGACGAGCGCAAGAAGCAGCTCGGCGGCACGATGTCGGGCGGCGAGCAGCAGATGCTCGCCATCGGGCGCGCGCTGATGTCGCAGCCGCGCGTGCTGCTGCTCGACGAGCCCTCGATGGGTCTCGCGCCGCAGTTCATCCGGCAGATCTTCAAGATCATCACGGAGATCAACGCGCAGGGCACGACCGTTCTGCTCGTGGAGCAGAACGCCAACCAGGCGCTGGCCCGCGCGCACCGCGCCTTCGTGCTCGAGACCGGCGCCATCACCCGCACCGGCACGGGCAAGGAGCTGCTCGCCGATCCGGCCGTCAAGGAGGCCTATCTCGGCGTGGGCTGAGCCGGCCGGGGCCACGGGTCCCCATGCACGAGAAGAACCGCGTCGTCCGGAGGGGCGGCGCGGTTCTTCCGTCGAGGTCGTCAGTCCTTGCGGTAGCCGGAACGGCCGAGCGAGAACAGTGCGCCGAAGCAGAGCACGGCGGCGCCGACGGTCATGAGGCCGATCAGCCAGGCCAGCGCTTCGGAGAGGAACACACCATCGGTCATGCCGTACAGCCTATCGTCAGTGGCGCGCGCGGATCTCGGGTAGCATGGTGGGGTCCTCGGCGAGGGATGGCGCGCGTGCGCGCACATCCGTGATCGACGCGGTGAGCTCTGGCTCTCCTTCCGTCGTGTCGAGACGACGCACCCAGACCACCGCACGGCATCTGCGCCGCGCGTGAACGAGGAGAACATCATGACCGAAGACAACAAGGTTGTCGCCGAGCTCCGCACCAGCTTCGGCAAGGGCTTCGCCCGCCGCCTGCGCGCCGCGGGCCAGATCCCGGCCGTCATCTACGGCCACGGCGCCGAGCCGGTGCACGTCGCATTGCCGGGCCACCAGGTCGCCCTGCTCATCCGCCGCGCCAACGCGCTGCTCGACCTCGACATCGAGGGCAAGGGCCAGCTCGCCCTGGTCAAGGACGTGCAGAAGGACCCGGTGCACCAGGTCATCGAGCACATCGACCTCCTCGTCGTGAAGAAGGGCGAGAAGGTCTCCGTCGAGCTCCCCGTGGTCGTCGTGGGCGAGGCCTTCGCCGGCACGATCGTGCAGCTGGAGAACACGCACCTCGCCGTCGAGGCGGAAGCCACCCACATCCCTGAGCACGTCGAGGTCTCCGTCGAGGGCCTCGAGGACGGCGCGCACATCACTGCCGCCGACGTGACCCTGCCGAAGGGTGTCACGCTGGTCGCCGACCCGGAGCTGCTCATCGTGGCGGTGTCCGCACAGAACACCTCCGACTCGCTCGCCGAGGCCGAGGGCGACGCTCTCGAGGCCGACGCCATCGAGTCCGAGACGGCGGAGTGACCGTCCGGTCCTAGAACTCCGAGAAGGGGGCGCGATTCTTCGCGCCCCCTTCTTGCTCTCTTCCTGGAGGATGGATCCATGGCGCAGACGTGGCTGGTGGTGGGGCTCGGCAACCCGGGTCCGAAGTACGCCGCGACCCGGCACAACGTGGGACAGATGGTCGTCGACGAGCTCGCGGCGCGCCGCGGCGAATCCTTCCGCGAGCACAAGGCCGGCGCCAGGGTCGTCGAGACCTGGGTGCGGCCGGGGGGCGACAAGCTCGTGCTCGCCAAGCCCAACAGCTTCATGAACGTGTCCGGCGCCCCGGTGGGTGCGCTCGCCCGGTTCTACTCGGTGGACCCCGAGCGGGTCGTGCTCGTGCACGACGAGCTCGACATCCCCTTCGACACGATCAAGCTCAAGGTCGGCGGAGGGCACGGCGGGCACAACGGCATCCGCGATGTCGCGCGGGTGCTGACCACGCCCGACTTCCCGCGCGTGCGGGTGGGGATCGGCCGGCCTCCGGGACGGCAGGATCCCGCGGACTGGGTGCTCGCCCCGTTCGGCGCCGCCGAGCGTCCGAACCTCCCGATCCTCGTCGCCGACGCGGCGGACGCCGTGGAGCAGCTGGTCGAAGAGGGACTGCTCGCCGCGCAGCAGAAGCACCACGCCCCGCGCTGAGCCGCATGCCGCGGAGCCTCGCGTCGGGATGGTGCGCGGCGACGCCGTCAGCGCTGGGTCGCGGAGATGCCCAGCGCGATGACGAACGCGATGTAGCCGACGACGACGTACACGATCGGGCCGAGCGCGGCGATGATGACCGCGGCGATACCGGGTCCGCGTCCGCGGCGCTTCGCGATCGCGACGATGCCCTGCACGAGCGCCCAGATCCCGAGCGCGGTCGCTGCCCACGACGTGATCTCGACCCACAAGACCAGATCGCGCACGGGCGTGAAGATCGACAGGTCCTCCGCGGACACGCTGTTCTCGAGAGTCGTGAGGTCGGTCGACGAGCCGATGCCCTGGCCGATCTGCCAGGCGAGCACGGCGCCGACGATCGTGAGCACGACGGCGGCGAGGAGGGCGAGCAGCAGCGCCACACGGCCCAGGCCGGAGCCGCGCGCGGGGTACGCCGGCGGGGCGTAGGGCGCGCCGGCGTACCCGCCGGCGGGACCCCCGAAGGCCCCGGGCGGAGCCTGGTAGACCGGCGCGCCGGTCTGCTGCGGCGCATACGCGGGTGGAGCGACCGGCGGCGTCGGATATCCCGGCGCGACGGGCGGCGGAACAGGGCGGGACTGCTGCGGATCGGTCACGCGTTCATCCTAGGCTCGGCACCCCCGGCGGGGTCCGCGCCGCGGCGCCGGGGCGCCGTGTCGGCGGCGGCCCGTAGACTCTTCCGGTGACTGTGCAGGGGATCATCCGCGCTCTGGAAGAGGAGGCGTCCGGCTTCCGGGACGCCCTGAGCTGGGCGCAGACCGACGCCGACCTGCTGGCGAGCGCCGGCATGGACGCCCCCATGCTCGCGGGGCTCCTCGAGCGCCGTGCTGCGGCGGGGAAGCCCGCCGCGCTGCTCGTGGTCGCGCCGACCGGTCGCCGGGCCGAGTCGCTGGCGGCGGCACTGGGCTCGTACCTCCCGCGCGCCGAGATCCTGTCCTTCCCCGCGTGGGAGACCCTCCCGCACGAGCGGCTC
Organism: Microbacterium sp. MMO-10; assembly: GCF_037148715.1. Taxonomy (NCBI): domain Bacteria; kingdom Bacillati; phylum Actinomycetota; class Actinomycetes; order Micrococcales; family Microbacteriaceae; genus Microbacterium; species Microbacterium sp. MMO-10. The sequence goes on from NZ_JBBCSV010000002.1 coordinate 96,071, forward strand.
AGCCCCAGCCCCGACACGGTCGGGCGGCGTCTGGAGGTGCTGCGCCGGATGCGGGTGTGGTCGCAGGAGCGCCCTCTCGTCGTCGTCGCCTCGGTGCGTGCGGCGCTGCAGCCCGTCGCAGCCGGACTCGGAGACGTCGAACCGCTAGAGCTCGTGGTGGGCGGACGGGGCTACGACCTCGACGGAGTGGCCGCGTCGCTCGTCGAACGCGCCTATTCGCGGGTGGACATGGTGTCCCGTCGCGGCGAGTTCGCGGTGCGCGGCGGCATCCTCGACGTCTTCCCGCCGACCGCGGAGCACCCGTCCCGGGTGGAGTTCTTCGGGGACGAGGTCGATCAGATCCGGTTGTTCTCGGTGGCCGATCAGCGTTCCCTCCCTGCCGCACCCACGACGGTGGCGCTGCCCGCGAGCCGTGAGCTGCTGCTGACGGCCGAGGTGCGCGAGCGCGCGGCGGCCCTGGTCGACGCGTTCCCGGGCATCGCGGGCATGCTGCAGAAGATGGCCGAGGGGATCCCGGTCGAGGGCATGGAGTCGCTCCTGCCCGTGGTCGCCGGGCCCGTGGTGCCACTCGCGGACTACCTGCCCGAGCAGGCGGCCGTCGCGCTCGTGGATCCGGAGCGCTCCGGCGCCCGCGCAGCCAGCCTCGGCGAGACGAACCGCGAGTTCCTCGACGCGGCCTGGAGCGCGGCGACGGCGGGGGCCTCCGCGCCGATCGACCTGCAGACCGGCGACTTCCTCTCGATCGGCGACCTCCGCGCCGCCGTGCACGACCGCGACGGCGTGTGGTGGCGTCTGAGCGCCTTCGACGCCGGCTCGGACGACGAGGCGCACGACCAGGGCGCCGACGGCGTGAGCGCCGCACCCATCCCGTCGTTCCACGGCAACGTCGACGGCGCGATCGAGTTCACCGCCGGCCGGGTCGGGGAGGGATGGCGGGTGGTGCTGGTGTCGTCGGGCGCGGGCCTGGTCGACCGCGCGCGCGACGTGCTCGCCGACCGCGGCATCGCCGCGCGGGTCGTGCAGACCCTCCCGGACAGCCCCGAGCCCGGCGTGGCGACGCTCGTCACCGGATCCATCGAGTCCGGATTCCAGATCGCGAGCGCCAGGATCGCGGTCATCACCGAGAACGAGTTCTACGGTCGCACGATCGGCGGCGACACCCGTGTCGTGAAGAAGCTCGCGTCGCGGCGCAAGAACGTCGTGGATCCGATACAGCTCAAGGCCGGCGACTTCGTCGTGCATCAGACGCACGGGATCGCGCGCTTCGTCGAGATGACGCAGCGCGAGGTGTCCTCGGGCGGCCGCAACGCCGTCAAGACCACGCGCGACTATCTCGTGCTGGAGTACGCGCCGTCCAAGCGCGGCTATCCGGGCGACAAGCTGTACGTGCCGACCGACCAGCTCGACCTGCTCTCGAAGTACGTCGGCGGAGAGGCTCCGACGCTCTCGAAGATGGGCGGGAGCGACTGGGCCGCGGCGAAGGGCAAGGCGCGCAAGGCGGTGCGCGACATCGCCGTCGAGCTCGTGAAGCTGTACTCGGCGCGGATGGCCGCGAAGGGCTACGCGTTCGCGAAGGACACCCCGTGGCAGCGCGAGCTCGAGGAGGCGTTCCCGTTCGCGGAGACACCCGATCAGCTGCAGACCATCGACGAGATCAAGGCCGACATGGAGCGGCCGATCCCGATGGACCGGCTGCTGAGCGGCGACGTGGGATTCGGCAAGACCGAGGTCGCGGTGCGGGCCGCGTTCAAGGCGATCCAGGACGGCAAGCAGGTCGCGATGCTCGTGCCGACCACGCTGCTCGTCAAGCAGCACCTCGAGACCTTCTCGGAGCGCTTCGCGGGCTTCCCGGTCAAGGTGCGCCCGCTGTCGCGGTTCCAGACCGACAAGGAGGCGCGCCTCACGCTCGACGGCCTGCTGGAGGGATCCGTCGACATGGTGATCGGAACCCACCGGATCCTCACCGATCAGGTGATGTTCAAGGATCTCGGCCTCATGATCATCGACGAGGAGCAGCGGTTCGGCGTCGAGCACAAGGACGCGCTCAAGAAGATGAAGACGAACGTCGACATCCTCGCCATGAGCGCGACGCCGATCCCGCGCACGCTCGAGATGGCGGTGACGGGAATCCGCGAGATGTCCACGCTGCAGACGCCGCCCGAGGACCGGCACCCGATCCTCTCGTTCGTGGGGCCGAAGAGCGACAAGCAGGTCTCCGCGGCGATCCGTCGCGAGATCCTCCGCGAGGGTCAGGTCTTCTACGTGCACAACCGCGTGCAGTCGATCCAGCGGGTCGCGAGCGAGCTCGCCGAGCTCGTGCCCGAGGCGCGCATCGCCGTCGCGCACGGTCAGATGGGCGAGCACCAGCTGGAGCAGGTGGTCGACGACTTCTGGGAGCGCAAGTTCGACGTGCTCGTCTCGACCACGATCATCGAGACGGGCCTCGACATCTCGAACGCCAACACGATCATCATCGACCGGGCCGACCGCTACGGCCTCAGCCAGCTGCACCAGCTGCGCGGACGTGTCGGCCGCGGGCGGGAGCGCGCCTACGCGTACTTCCTGTACGACGACATGAAGCCGCTGAGCGAGACCGCCGCCGACCGGCTGCAGACGATCGCGGTGAACAACGACCTCGGATCCGGCATGCAGGTCGCGCTCAAGGACCTGGAGCTGCGCGGGGCGGGCAACCTCCTCGGTGCGGAGCAGGCCGGGCACATCGCGGGCGTCGGCTTCGACCTCTATCTGCGCATGATCGGCGAGGCGGTGGCGACGTTCCGCGGTGAGGAGACCGAGACCGGCGCCGAGCTGCGGCTCGAGCTTCCCGTGGACGCGCGGATCCCCGACGCCTACATCGACAGCGAGCGGCTGCGCCTGGAGGCGTACCAGAAGCTGTCGAGCGCGGCGACCGCGACCGCGGCCGACGACGCGATCGATCACGTGATCGAGGAGCTGACCGACCGCTACGGCACGCCGCCCGCCGAGGTCGAGGGTCTCGTCGCGATCGCCCGGCTGCGGCGTCGTGCCGCGCGGGCCGGGCTCACCGACGTGGTGGCGATGGGGTCGAACCTCCGGGTCGCGCCCGCCCGTTTCGAGGACTCGATGAAGGTGCGCCTGCAGCGTCTCTACCCGCAGGCCAAGCTGGTCGGCGGGGGAGAGGCCCTCGTCGTGCCGATGCCCGGTGCGGACCGGGCCGATCCGGTCGAGTGGACGGAGCAGCTGCTCACCGCTCTGTTCCCGGAGCCGGCTCCCGCGGAGTCGGAGACGCCCGCCGCATCGGCCAGCGCGCGCTAGCAGCACGGGGGTTCGGAGTCCTCCGAACCCCCGTGCCGTGCTCAGTTCAGCGTGCGCTCGGAGGGGCCGGTCTCAGTGCCGTCACGACCCCGCCTCCGCCGTGCCCGCAGCAGGATCGCTCCGCCGAGCAGCAGTGCGCCGGCGACGCCCAGCGGGCCCAGCCCGAGCGCTCCTCCGGTGTTCGCGAGCGCGCCAGCGGACGGCGGCGCCGGTGGCGTTGCGCCGGGCGGGGTCGCCACCGGGCCGGCCGTCGGCGAGGGCGTGACCGTGGGGGTCGGTGCAGGCGTGACGGTCGGCGTCGGGGGGACCGTCGGCGTCGGGGGGACGGTCGGTTTCGGGGTCGGGGTGACGGTCGGTTTCGGGGTCGGAGTCGGGGTGGCGGTCGGGGTCGGCGGCACTCCGTCGCCCGTGCCGGTGCCGCTCCCGCCGTGGCGCACGACGGTCGCGGCAACGGTGTCCGTGCGCTCGGTGCCGATGGCGACGGTGGCCGTGTTGGTGTAGCTGTCGCTCGGCGTCCCGGTCACGCGGGTCGTGAACTTGACCTCGTAGTAGTAGCCCCGCTGGGCGACGAACGACACCGTCGATCCGTCGGCCGACACGGCGACCTCCGCGGCCGGCTTGGGCTGCCAATCACCGGGCCATTCGTACCCGTCGGGATTGCGCACCAGGATGTGCGACTGCATCACCGTCCCGGTCGTCCCGTCGGGCGTCAGGGCCTGGTTCCCGGCCGGGCGATCGGTGACGACGATCCTTTCGCCGCCTGCCATTCCGCCGCGCGGGGCGGCGACGGCGACCGTCCAGTGGATCAGCCCGTTCCCGCGATCCTCGGCGCCCCATTTCCCGCTCCGGCGTCCTTCGAACGCGCAGTCCTGCTCGCACCGACCGGTGGGCGGGGTGACGGTGACGGTCGCGGTCAGCCGATCGAAGACGTAGTCGATCACCGTGTCCGAGGTGACCTCCGTGCGGATGTCGACCCAGAACCGCACGGTGCCGTGGAGGTTGCGCGGGTGCGTCGCCGCATAGCCGGCATCGACATCGCACTGCAGGCGGGTCGTCGTCACCGTGCAGCGACCGGCGGCCTCGCCGTTCGGGGAGAGCAGCGGGAACGCGTCCTGGAGGCCCTGGAGTCCCTGGGGGAGATCGATGACGAACCCGGCGGGGCCCGGCGCGCCGTCGGGCAGCGACCAGTCGGCCTCGAGCGCCGCCGAGGATCCTCCCGGGACCGCCGACTCCGTGAAGCGGATGTCATCGATCGTGGCCGTCGTCGCGTACGGGGGCGCCGCCGCCGCCGGAGCCGCCAGGGCGAGCGTCGCGGCGACGACCGCTGCGGCCCCTCCCAGGCGCGCCCACAGCGCGGATCGTTCCTGTCGTCGTCTCATGTGTGTCTTCCTTTCTTGACGTGAAGGTCTTTCCCGGCCTGACGGCCGGGGGTGTGTCGGGAGGCGGGGAGCGGGCGCCGGCCGGGGGCGTCGCCGAGGTGCCCCGGGACGCGGCGCGCTGAGGATCAGGGCAGCGAGCGGGCGGGGTCCGGAGTCGGGTGCGCCGCCGCGAGCCTCGCGTCTCCGGCGACGATCCCGGTGCGATGGAGCTTGTTCCACCGCTGCGGGGCGCGTCGCAGCTCGTCCCGGATCGCCCAGACCATGGTGAGACCCATCAGGCACGAGTACAGGGGCCAGAGCACGACGGTCCAACCGTTGCGGAGTTCCCGCCAGGCGCCGTTGAGGACGAGCGCCAGGACGACGACGAGGGCGGTGGAGACGAGCCCGAGCCATCCGAGCACCGCCCAGGCGTCCCGGCCGACGGCCTGCCGCCCGCCGATCGCCAGCGGCAGGAGGACGAGGAGCAGGCCGAGCTGAAGGACCGGACCGACGATCGCCGTGAGCGTGTTGAGGGCGAGGTAGGCGCCGAAGATCCCGTGTCGAGGGCTGCCGATCATCCGGCGGTGCATCCAGGTCGTCTGCAGGAGCCCGCGTGCCCACCGCACCCGCTGTCGCCACAGGCCGCGCACGGTCGACGGAGACTCCGCGAACACGATCGCCCGAGGCTCGAACAGCACCCGGAATCCCGCGGCGTGCACGCGCCAGGTGAGTTCCAGGTCCTCGCCGAGCGTGTGCTCGTGGAACCCGCCCAGGGATCTCACGACCTCGGCGCGGAAGGCTCCGACGTTGCCGGACACGATCGGCAGGCAGCCGAGGAGGGAGAGCGCCCGGCGCACCAGCCCGGTCCCCACGTGGCTGAGGATCGAGAGCATGCGGGTGAGCGGGCGATCCGCGTTGGAGGGCCTGTCGTCTCCGCACACGGCGCCGACGCGGCGGTCCGAGAACGGGACGATGAGCCATTCGACGGTGTGCCGGTCGAACAGCCCGTCGGCATCGACGAAGAGCAGGACGTCGCCGACGGCCATCCGGATGCCGCGGTTCAGCGCCGCACCCTTTCCGGCGTTGTCCTGGCGGACCGCGCGCACGCACGGATGCCGCTCCGCGAGCCCGCGGGCGATGCTCCAGGTGCCGTCCGTCGAGCCGTCGTCGACGATGATCACCTCGAGACGCGGGAATGCCGACCGGACGATCGAGGCGATGCAGGCGTCGAGCACGACCTCCTCGTTGTACGCGGGAACGATCACGCTGACGATCGCATCCCCGGGGTACACGAGGGTGCGGCGAGGGGCGGCCTCCGTGTCGCCGGCCCGGGCGATCCCGCGGAATCCGGGACGCGGGCCCGCCGCCAGGCGCGCTCGCCGCCCGGAGGTGAGACGGATGCGCAGTTCGAACCAGGAGGCGATCGGGACGTAGGCGAGCTTCGCCGTGGCGATCAGCAGCAGGCCGGATCCGATGACCTGCGCACCGAGCTCGAGCGCGCCGAGGCCGATCATCGCGCCCCCGCCAGGTGCGCGAGTTCGACCAGCGCCTCGCGGAGCAGCTCCGGCGCGGAGGCGCTGTTCGCCCCGAAGCGCGCATTGACCTCGAGGACGGCCGGAGTCCCGTCCGCCAGGAGTCGGACGTCGACGTCGACGGGGCCGGAGAGCCCCAGCGCGTGCGTCGCCGCCACGGCCAGGTCTCCGACCTCTGCGCCCTCGGGCGCGACCCGGGTGACCCCGACGGCGTTGCCGGTGCGCCCCTCTCGCAGCGCGAGCTTGCGCAGTACGACGCAGCGCGAGGAGCCGAGCGACGTCACGGGGGAGTACACCACGGGCGCGAACTCCGGGCCGGGTGCGAACCGCTGCACGACGAGCGCGTCGGTGGCGGTGCGCCACGCCTCGACGGCGTCGGCGCGTGCAGCGTGCTCCGCGTCGATCACCCGCACGCCGCGGCCGCCGCGCGAGATCCGCGGCTTCATGACGACGGATCCGCCCAGGCGCTCGACCGCCTCGGCGGCGCTGCCCGCCTGGGACGGCAGCAGGAAGCCGGGCACGGACACCCCGTGGGCGCGGAGCCGTTCGGCGGTCGCGTACTTGTCGTCGGCGATGCGGACGGCCGCCTCGTCGCCGAGGAGGAGGGGCACCGGGAACGCCGCCGCGACGCGGGCGAGCGGAACGAGCTCCTCGCTCACGCTGGGCACCACGGCATCGGCGCCCCACCGCCCGGCCAGCTCCGCCAGCTGCTCCGGGTACCCGGGATCGTCCGCCCGCAGCACCCGCTGGAACGCGTCCGCGGCGGGCGCGTCCAGCGCGCGGAGGTCCGTCCCGCCGACCCAGTGCCCGAGGCTGCGGAGCTGACGGCCCAGGGCGGCCCCTGCCGGTCCGCCGATGCCCGTGACGAGGATCCGCATGCTCACAGACCCTCCGTCGCGAAGCCCTGGAGGCGCACGACCTCGAAGCCCTCGGCGAACCGCGCCCGCGCCTGGGCGCCGCGGAAGGCGGCGACGGCGCGCACCCGTTCCGCCGCCATGTACGGCTTGCCGCGCTGGTCCTGATGCAGCTCGACGGCATCGACCTTGACCTCGAGATGCTCGGTCACGTCCACGTAGAGCACGGGGGCGAAGTCGCCCGTCGCCGAGGGGCTCTCGAAGCAGATCACCGAGCCGTGCCGACGTGCGGCCCGCAGGGTGGCGAAGTGCACCGCCTCGTGATCCTGGTGGTAGTCGTTCTTGGAATGGGTGAGGACGAGGTCCGGCGCGAAGTCCTCTATGGCGCGCTCGATGATCTGCACCATCGCGCGGTCGTCCCGCGCGAGCCGGGTGTCGCGCAGCTCGTGCACGTCGGTGGTCCCCGCTCCGAGGTGCCGCGAGCCGCGGTGGGCTTCGCGCAGCCGCGTCGGGGCGTCGCCCCCCGAGGATCCCGCGGTCATCACGACCGTCCGGATCTCGTGACCGCGATCGGCGAGCTTGGCGAGGGTCGCGCCGCAGGCGAGCTCGATGTCGTCCGGGTGCGCGCCGATGGCGAGGATCCTCCGCCGGCTCCGGGCCGGAGCGCCCCTTCGGCTCAGCTGCACGGCGGCGACGGAGGTGACCACGAGCAGCGCGACGATCGTGAGCGCGAAGAGGACGAGGACCGTTCCCCGGGTGCGCAGCGGCGGAGCGGTCACGATGACGCTCAGGACCAGCACGAGGGCGACCGCGAGCGTGCCGCGCAGGACGTGTCCCTTCCGGAAGCGGCGCTCGAACCACCGCGCGCTGCGCCGCGTGGCCAGCAGGAGCAGGCAGGCGCCGCCCGAGAGCGCGATCAGGACGAGGGAGGGGAGGTTGGTGAGAACGAAGTCCATGGTGGTGAAGAGTCAGGCCTCTGCGGATCGGAGGAACGTCGGATGGTGCCCCTGCAGCGGGGAGCGGGGCCGGCTCGGGGTGCGACCGGTCTCGGGGAGTCCCCGGTCGCTGCGATCGCAGGCCTCGGCGGACCCGGCGTCGGCGCGCGCGGCGGGCGCGATGGACGCGGACGGTCACGGGGCATGGGCATCTGACTCACCTCCCCCCGGATGGCGATGTGCATGCGCGGTGCCGGAGGGTGCGGATCGGATCCGAGACCCCCGGCGACGCTCCCACCCTGGCAGGTCGCCGGGTGCCGGCACCGGGATTCGGCGCGGATCCCTCAACCGGGACGGTGTTTACCTCAACTTCGTGGATCGGGCCCGGGCCACGGGATCGCGGTCGGACGCGCGGAGCGCTACCGCCCCGCGATCACCCGGTCCTCGACGGCGCGATGGAACAGATCCACCTTCGACGGCGCCGGGCGCCCGACGACCGCGTACTTCCCCCGGATGCGCCGGATGTGGTCGTACACGGTCTCCCGGGAGATGAAGAGGCGTTCCGCCACGCGCGCGGCGGTGTCGCCCGCGGCGTACAGGGCCAGCACCTCGCGCTCCCGGCTGCTCAGACCGGCATCCCGGGGCGAGGCGTCGCCGTCCGGGCGAGCCGAGCCGGGGTGGTCCCGGTGCGCCGCCTGGCGGACGGCCCGGACGATGACCTCCGTCGTCGCGGCCTTCTGCACGACGCCGACGGCCCCCGCGCGCATCGCATCCCGGATCGTCTTCGGGCGGGCGTCCGTCGCGAAGGCGAGGACCTGGGCGCCGTCGTTGGAGAGCAGCCGGATGTTGCGGCGGAAGTCGGTGAGGTCCGCGAGCCCGAGATCAAGCAGGACGACGTCGAGCCACTGGCCGTAGGCCTGCAGGGCCTCGACCGTGGTCGCCGTCGCCGTGACGTAGATGTCGGGCTGGGTGTTCAGGACCGCGGCAGCGCCGAGACTGACGACGGGATGATCGTCGACGATGCCCACGTGAATGAGTGCGTGACCAGGCTGTGGTCGATCGTTGTGCATGCTGGCCCCCCAGAGCTGCCGCGTCGCGCCTCGGTGCGGCACTCTTATCGTGCCATCGGGGCGGTCGTTCCTCCGTGGCATGCCGTCGAGTCCTGTGGAAATCTCCCGATGATCCCCCGACCTCGGGGAGCGAACCCGAGATCGCTCCCCGAGGTCGGGGGCTCGCCGGAGCCGGATGACGTGGGGTGCCGGGGCCGACTCCCGGCGCCGCCGCCCCGCGGGAGCCTGACGAAACCGGGGCGCGGCACTACGCTCGTCACATGATGTACGAGCACCTCGGGGCTCGGCCCCGTGTCCACGACACCGCCGTCGTGGCGCCGTCCGCCGTGATCTCCGGCGACGTCACGATCGGGCCGAACTGCCAGGTCCTGCACGGCGCGGTGATCACGGCCGAGGGCGGCCCGATCACCCTCGGCGAGCATGTGATCGTGATGGAGAACGCGCTCATCCGCGCCACGGCCGCGAACCCGGTGCACATCGCGGACCACGTGCTGGTGGGGCCGATGGCGAGCATCTCCGGCGCGACGATCGCCGAGGAGGTCTTCCTCGCCACCGGGACCAGGATCTTCAACGGGGCCGTGATCGGCGCACGCAGCGAGGTGCGCATCAACGCGGTCGTGCACCTGCGCACGACCCTGCCGCCGGAGAGCGTCGTGCCGATCGGCTGGGTCGCGGTCGGAGACCCGGTGCGGATCCTCTCGCCCGAGCAGCACGAGTCGATCTGGGAGGCGCAGCACGAGCTCGACTTCCCCGGCTACGTGTTCGGCGTCGACCGCTCGACCCCCGACCTGATGGTGCAGCTGACCGAGCGGTACGCGCGCTCCCTCGCCCGGCACAGCGACGACCGCGTGCTCTGAGCGATCCGCCCTCCGACCCTCCCACTCCGAACGAAGGGACCGCTGTGCCCGAACAGCCCGCCGGGGGTCTTGTGCGCCCCGACGTCACCGCATCCGACGCCGTCGCGATCGCCCTCGACCACTGGGGGATCGCGGTCACGGCGACCGAGCTCGGCAGCAACCAGGATCGCAACTTCCTGCTGACCGAGGGGGACGGCACCCGCAGCGTGCTCCGGGTCGACAATCCGGTGTTCGGCGACAGCGCCCGCGACGCCCAGCACGCCGCTCTCGACGCCTATCGTGCGGCGGGCGTCGCGGTCCCCGCGGCGCGGCCGGGGCTCGACGGCGTCCTCACGCAGCGCTGGCGAGGACTGTCGGTCCGCCGGAGCGCCTTCGCCGAGGGAGAGGCGATGGTCGACGCCGGCTACTTCGCCCCCGTCGTGCTGCGCGAGTTCGGCGCGCTTGCCGCGGCCTCGGTGAACGCTCTGTCCGCGCTCGGGCATCCCGGTCTCGACCGCCGGCACATGTGGGACATGCGGGTCGCCGCGGAGGAGGCCAGGCGCCTGCTGCCGTCGATCGGGGATCCGGCGCTGCGCGGAGAGGTGGAGATCGCGATCGCGGAGGCGGAGCGCGCCCTCGCGGCCGTCGCGGCGGAGCTGCCCGTCCAGCCCGTCCACGGCGACCTCACCGACGACAACGTCATGGGCGAGCGGGGATCGGACTCCCGGCTGCATCCGCGCACGGTGCTGGATCTCGGCGACCTCGCGCTCGGCTGGCGGGTCGCGGAGCTCGCGGTGTGCGCCTCGTCGATGCTGCATCACGAGCCGGAGCGCCCTCTGCGCGTCCTCGAGACCATCGCGGCGTTCCACGCCGACGCGCCGCTCAGCGCGGCGGAGGGCCGCGCGGTGTGGCCGCTGATCGTGCTGCGGGCGGCGCTGCTCGTCGCGAGCGGCTGGCACCAGCTCGCGATCGACGGCGGCAACGACTACGCCAGGGAGCGCATCGCCGGCGAACAGGCGATCTTCGACGCCGCGACGGCGGTCCCGCTCGCCGAGGTCGTCGAGCTCGTCCTGGACCGCCTGGGATTCCCCCCGGCCGTGCCGGCCCCGGCGCCGGCGGACGCGGCGCCCGGACCGCTCGCCGCTCTCCTGCCCGACCTGGGCGGAGACGTCGCGATCATCGATCCGGGCGTCGAGTCCGAGGATCTCGCGGCGGGCGCCTGGCTCGATCCGGACGCCGAGGACGCCCTCGTGCGGGCCGCGTTCACCCGCGGCGCCGCGGCGGCGGTGATGCCCTACGGCGTCTACCGGCTCACCCGCACGCGCATCGACAGCGCGGATGCCGCGGCGACCTGGCCGATCGCCGCGGTGATCCACCTGCCGGCGGGGGAGGAGGTCGCCCTGCGGGCTCCGGCGTCCGGACGCGCGGTGCCGCTCGGCCCGACGGCGGTCCGGATCCTGCTGTCCGAGCACTGGGCGCTCGAGATCGCCGGGGCGGAGCTCCGAGGGCCGGGGACGACGGACGTCGTCGCCGGCGCCGCGCTCGGCGTGCTGGCCGCCAGCGCCCGGGTGCGCTCGCTCGTGGTCCGCGTGCTGTCGACGGAGGCTCCTGCGCCGCCCGCGGGTGCGGAGGGCGCCCACCTGGTCGAGCCCGATCGGGTGCCCGCCTGGCGCCGGTTCAGTGCCGACCCCGCGCCCTGGCTCGGTCTTCCGCGACTCGCGCAGGAGGACGAGGCATCCGCCGAGCTCGCCCGGCGCACGCGCATCTTCGCGAGCGCGCAGGAGCGCTACTACGAGCGGCCGCCTCAGATCGAGCGCGGCTGGCGGCACCACCTCGTCGACACGACGGGACGGGCCTATGTCGACATGGTCAACAACGTCACCGGCCTCGGGCACGGCCATCCCGGCGTGGCCGACGCCGTGAACCGGCAGATCCGGATCCTGAACACCAACTCGCGGTTCCTGTACCGGGAGCTCGCCGAGTACAGCGAGCGGCTGCTCGCGCTGCTGCCGGAGCAGGCCCGCCGCGGCGACGCCGACCGGGAGCCGCTGGACACCGTGCTGCTCGTGAACAGCGGCTCCGAGGCGGTCGATCTCGCGCTGCGGCTGGCGCAGGCGGCCACCGGGCGCCGGACCGTGGTGTCGCTGCGGGAGGCCTATCACGGCTGGACGATGGCCAGCGACGCGGTCACGACGAGCGCCTACGACAACCCCGACGCGCTCGCCACCCGTCCGGACTGGGTGCACGTCGCGGACGTGCCCAACCGGTTCCGCGGCACCTACCGGGGAGAGGGCACCGGCGCACGGTACGCCGCCGACCTCGGGGCGGATCTCGATCGGCTCGCCGCCGCCGGGCGCCCCGTCGCCGGGTTCATCTGCGAGTCTGTGCTCGGCAACGCGGGCGGCGTGCTGCTCCCGGACGGCTACCTCGCCGACGCCTACGCCCGCGTGCGGGCCGCCGGCGGACTCTGCATCGCGGACGAGGTGCAGGTCGGCTTCGGCCGGATGGGATCGACGTTCTGGGGGTTCGAGCAGTCCGCGGTCGTGCCCGACATCGTCACGATCGCGAAGCCGATGGGCAACGGGTTCCCGATCGGCGGGGTCATCACCTCGCAGCGGGTCGCCGATGCCCTCGCCACCCAGGGCCAGTTCTTCTCCTCCGCAGGGGGCAATCCGCTCAGCTGCCGCGTGGGCATCGCCGTGCTCGACGCGATGGCGCAGGAAGGACTGCAGGACAACGCCCGCGTCGTGGGCGCCCGGCTGGCGGACGGCTTCCGCGCGCTCGCCGAGCGCCACGCGCTGATCGGTCCGGTGCACGGCGAGGGCCTCTATCTCGGCGTCGAACTCGTCCGCGATCGCACCAGCATGGAGCCGGCCGCGAGCGAGGCGGCGGCGATCTGCGAGCGGCTGCGCGAGCTCGGCGTCATCGTGCTCACCACCTCCGAGCGCTCGAACGTCCTGAAGGTCAAGCCGCCGCTGTGCCTGACGCCCGCCAGCGCGGACGTCGTCGTGGCGGCGCTCGACCGGGTCCTCGCCGAGGGCTGGTGAGCGGAGCCGACGACCCGATCTACGGATATCGATGCGGATTTCAGGATCCGGTGCGGAATCCCTCGTGAGAATCGATGGTCGCGAGGGATCCGCTCGACCGGCATAATGTTCTCCAATCGATTGCGCAGCGCTGCGCAGCGAGCATCCGCCCGGCGCCCGAACGCCGCCGGCGGGTCCGCAGATCCAGAGGAGGATGCATGTCGATGAAGACCAAGCCGCTCGCGCAGGGCGGCGGGACGCTGAAGCGGAACCTCGGCCTCTGGGCCATCGTCGGCCTCGGCCTCGGGTACATGACCCCGACGGTCGTGTTCGACACCTTCGGCATGGTCGGCCGCGACACCGCGAACGCCGTGCCCGCGGCGTACCTGGTCGCCCTCGTCGTGATGGTGTTCACCGCGATCAGCTACGGCAAGATCGCGAGTGCGATCCCGAGCGCGGGATCCGCGTACACGTACGTCCGCGAGTCGATCCACCCGAACCTCGGCTTCATGGTCGGCTGGACGTCCCTCATCGACTACGTGCTGCTCCCGATGGTGAACTGCCTCATCATCCGGAGCTACCTCGAGGCGCTCTTCCCCGACATCCCCGGCTGGATCTGGGTCGTGATCTACTGCGTCCTGGTGACGGCGATCATCTACCTGACGATGCGCGGCACGTCGAACGCGAACATGGTCCTCCTGGTGTTCTCGATCATCGTCATGGCGGTGTTCGTGGTGATGGTCATCGCGCAGCTCGCGCAGGGGCACGGCGCCGGCACGGTCGCGTCCGTCGCCCCCTTCCTGCACGACGGAGTCACCATGGGCGCCGTGCTCATGGGCGCGACGATCGTGTGCTTCTCGTTCATCGGATTCGACGCCGTGACGATGTACGCCGAGGAGGCCAAGGACCCGAAGATCATGCCGAGGGCGATCCTGCTCACGGTGATCCTGGGCGGGGCGATCTTCCTCGTCGCCGCCTACTTCACGCAGCTGCGGTTCCCGGACTGGAACGAGTTCGCGCCGGGCGGCGACATGCAGTACGTCGAGGACTCCACGCTGCCGATCATCGGCCACCTCGTCGGCGGCGACGTGCTGCGCGCCGTCCTCACCGCGGCGGGCTTCTGCGCGACGCTCGCCTCGGGCCTCGCCTCGCACGCCTCGGTCTCGCGCATGCTGCTCGTCATGGGGCGCAACAACGTGCTGCCCAAGAAGGTGTTCGGCTACATCAACCCGCGCACGCACACCCCGACGTTCAACATCGTCCTCGACGTTCAACATCGTCCTCGTCGGCGCGATCTGCCTGCTCGCGATCCCGTTCACGCTGGAGCTCATCGCGGCCTGGATCAACTTCGGCGCGCTCATCGCGTTCACCTTCGTGAACGTGTCGGTGATCGCCTGGTTCGCGGTCCGCAAGGGGCGGCGCAAGACTCCCGGCGACATCTTCCGCTACATCGTGATGCCCGCGATCGGCATGCTGCTCACCGGCCTGCTCTGGGCCAACCTGCACCAGGACGCCCTCATCGGAGGCACGGTCTGGGCGGTCATCGGACTGCTCTACCTGCTGGTGCTGACGCGCGGGTTCCGTCGCAAGGTCGCCTCCTTCGACGAGAACGAGGCGGTCACCGGGTTCAACAAGCTGCCCGTGCCGGCGCCGCAGCGCCCGCTCGACGACGACCTCGACGACGAACGGGATCCGACCGGAGCGCGCTAGCCCCGGAATCGCGAAGCGCCGGCCCCGGGGAACGGGACCGGCGCTTCGGCGTCGGAGCGGATCCGGCTCAGATCACGCCCTGTGCGAGCATCGCGTTCGCGACCCGCTCGAAGCCGGCGATGTTGGCCCCCGCCACGTAGTCGCCCGGAACGCCGTAGCGCTCGGCGGCGTCGAACGCGGCGTGGTGGATGTCGGCCATGATGTCGCGCAGCTTCTGCTCGCTGTCGTCGAAGCCCCAGCGCTGGCGCGCCGCGTTCTGGCTCATCTCGAGGGCGGAGGTCGCCACGCCGCCGGCGTTCGCCGCCTTGCCCGGGGCGAACAGCACGCCCGCGTCCTGGAACAGGGCCACGGCCTCCGGGGTGCTCGGCATGTTGGCGCCCTCGGAGACGGCGCGGACGCCGTTCGCGATGAGCGCGGCGGCGCTCGCGCCGTCCAGCTCGTTCTGGGTGGCAGACGGCACCGCGATGTCCACGGGCACCTCCCACACGGACCCGCCCTCGACGAAGCGGGCGCCGGGACGGCGCTTCGCGTACTCGACGATGCGGCCGCGCTCGACCTCCTTGATCCGGCGCAGCAGCTCCACGTCGATGCCGGCGTCGTCGACGACGTAGCCGGAGGAGTCGGACGCGGTCACGGCCAGCGCTCCCAGCTGGGCGGCCTTCTGGATCGCGTAGATGGCGACGTTGCCGGATCCGGAGACGCCGACGCGCTTCCCTTCGAGGGATTCGTCGTGCACGGCGA
Organism: Microbacterium sp. MMO-10; assembly: GCF_037148715.1. NCBI lineage: Bacteria > Bacillati > Actinomycetota > Actinomycetes > Micrococcales > Microbacteriaceae > Microbacterium > Microbacterium sp. MMO-10. The sequence goes on from NZ_JBBCSV010000002.1 coordinate 111,427, forward strand.
GCATCTCCTGCGCGAAGAAGACCGCGCCGTAGCCGGTGGCCTCGGTGCGCACCTGCGCGCCGCCCCAGCCGATGCCCTTGCCCGTGAACATGCCGGACTCGTGCCGGTTGGTGATCTTGCGGTACTGGCCGAACAGGTAGCCGATCTCGCGTCCGCCGACGCCGATGTCGCCGGCGGGGACGTCGGTGTGCTCGCCGAGGTGGCGGTACAGCTCGTTCATGAAGGACTGGCAGAACCGCATGATCTCGGCGTCGCTGCGGCCGTGCGGGTCGAAGTTCGATCCGCCCTTGCCGCCGCCGATGCCCTGGCCGGTGAGCGCGTTCTTGAAGATCTGCTCGAAGCCGAGGAACTTGATGATCGAGATGTTCACCGAGGGGTGGAAGCGCAGGCCGCCCTTGTACGGGCCGAGCACCGAGGAGTACTGAACGCGGTAGCCGCGATTCACCTGCAGCCTGCCGGCGTCGTCCACCCACGGCACCCGGAAGATCACCTGACGCTCGGGCTCGACGAGGCGCTCCAGCACACCGGCGTCGACGTACTCGGGGTGCCGCTCGAGCACGGGGCCGATCGAATGCAGCACCTCGTGCACGGCCTGATGGAACTCCGGCTCGTTCGGGTTCAGTGCGAGGACGCCGTCGAAGATCGGCTGAGCGAGAGGGGAGAGCGGATGGAAATCGGTGGTGGTCGGTTCGGTGATGATGTCGGTCACTCGGGATGCCTTCGGGAGGGGGATGCGGAGGGAGCGCGGGTGATCGTGTCGTGCGCAGACAGCCGGGTACGGCGGAAACCTCACTCTAATACAGCGGATTCCTCACCCCCGAGGTCATGACGGGAATGAGGAATCCGCAAGAAATCGCCTCTGATCAGCCTGTGTTCTGCAGGCCGGCGGCGACGCCGCTGACCGAGAGCAGCAGCAGGCGCTGCAGTTCGGGGTCCGGTGCAGGCCCTTCGAGACCCTCAGCGGCCGTCTCGCCGGCGCGGAGGGCGCGCAGTGCGCGCAGCTGCAGCAGCGACAGCGCGTCGACATACGGGCTGCGCATGGCGACCGCGCGCTGCAGGATCGGCTTGTTCTCCAGCAGGCGCTCGCCGCCGGTGAGCCGGATCACCCAGGACCGGGTCAGCTCCATCTCCTCGAGCACGAGGGCGGCGAGATCGTCGCGGTCGCCGAGGCCGAGATAGCGGCGTGCGATGCGCGGATCCGTCTTCGCCAGGCTCATCGCGACGTTGTCGACCATCGTGCGCAGCAGCGGCCACTCCTGATAGGCCGTGCGCAGCAGGTCCTCGTCGCCCACCGCTTCGAGCGCCGTGCCGAGGCCGAACCAGCCGGCCAGGTTGATCCGCGCCTGGGTCCAGGCGAACACCCACGGGATGGCGCGGAGATCCTCGAGTGATTCGACGGACAGCCCGCGGCGCGCCGGCCGGGATCCGAGCGCCAGCAGCCCGATCTCCTCCATCGGCGTGACCGTGGCGAACCAGGGGGCGAACCCCGGCGCCTTCACGAGGGAGAAGAAGCGCTCCCGGGAGGCGCGGTCCATCGTGCCCGCCACCTCGGCGAACCTGGCCGCGGCCGCGCTGTTGCGCTGCTCGACGCCCGGCGACGACGCCAGCAGCGTCGCGGCCGTCACCTGGTCGATGTGCCGCATCGCGATCGCCGGCTCACCGTAGCGCGCGAAGATGACCTCGCCCTGCTCGGTGAGCTTGAACCGGCCGTCGACCGAGTGCGGGGGCTGCGCGAGGATGGCGGAGTTCGCCGGCCCTCCGCCGCGTCCGAGCGCGCCGCCGCGGCCGTGGAACAGCGTGAGCTCGATTCCCTCGCGCTGCGCCCAGGCGGCGATCTCGGCCTGCGCCTCGTAGAGGGCGAGGTTCGCCGCGACCGGCCCGACGTCCTTCGATGAGTCGGAGTAGCCGAGCATGACCTCGAGCCGTCGGCCGGTCGCCGCCAGCCGTGCGGCGAAGGCCGGGTGCGCGACGATCTCGGCGAGGATCCCCGGGGCGGCCTGCAGATCGGCGAAGGTCTCGAACAGCGGGACCACGTCGAGCACCGGCAGGTCGTCGCCGCAGGCGTATGCGGCCAGGCGGTGCACGTTCGCGAGGTCGTCAGCCGACTGGGTGAAGGACACGACGTAGCGTCCCGCGGCCCGCGGTCCGTAGGTGCGCTGGATCTCGCGGACCGTGCGGAAGACCGCGAGCACCTCCTCGGTCTGCGCGCTGATGGAACCGTCGGATCCGCCCGCCGCGGCGTCGAGCTCGGCGAGGGCCTTGGCGTGCACCTGGGAGTGCTGGCGCACCTCCAGCTCGGCGAGGTGGAAGCCGTAGGTCTGCACCTGCCAGATGAGGTGCTGCACGCCGCCGAACGCATGCCGGTGCGCGCCGGCGCCCTCCAGCGACGTCTGCACGACGCGCAGGTCGGCGAGCAGCTGCTCGGGATCCGTGTAGGCGCCCTCGTCGCCGAGGCGGGTGGCCTCAACGCGATGGGCGAGCAGCAGGAGGATCCGGCGGTGCGGCTCGCCGGGGGAGCGGGTGGCGACCTCCCGGGCGACCTCGGGGTGCGCGTCCTGCAGCGCCTCCCACAGGGCGGTCGCCTCGGCGGACGCGGGCGTGCCCTCGGCATCGAGCGTGAGGGTGCGGCCGATCCGCTCCAGAGAGCGCTCGAGACCGCGCAGCACGTGGTCCGCGGCGATGGCCGCCGCCTCACGGGTGACCGCGGCGGTCACGAACGGGTTGCCGTCGCGGTCTCCGCCGACCCACGTGCCGATGCGCACGAACGCGGGGACGATCGGCGCCGTCGAGCCCGACTCCTCGCCGCGGAGCACGTCGTCGATGCGGCGATACACGTGCGGCACCGTCGTGAACAGCGTCTCGTCGAACACGCTCATCACGGTGCGCACCTCGTCGGTGGGCTCCGGCTTCTGCGCGCGCAGCGGAGCCGTGCGCCAGAGCGTGTCGACCTCCTCGAGCATGCGCCGGCGGGCGCGGTGCGCATCGGCGCTTCCGGGGGCCGCGGCATCGTGCGCGCTGAGCAGGTCGGCGAGGCGCCGGATGCTCGACGACACCGCGCGGCGACGCGCCTCGGTCGGGTGGGCGGTGAACACCGGGTGGAAGCGCAGCGCGCCGAGGCGGCGGCGCGCCTCCTCCTCGCCGACCTCGGCGGTCAGCTGCGCGAAGGCACCCGCCACCGTGTCGGTCCTCGCGCCGTTGCCCGAGCCCGTTGTGGGGTCGTCGCCGCGCTCGCGAAGCACGCGCACGCGCTGGTGCTCCTCGGCGAGGTTCACGAGGTGGAAGTAGGCGGTGAAGGCGCGGGCGACCTCGTCGGCCCGCTGCACCGAGAACTCCTCGGCGATGCGGGTGGCGCGGTCGAAGGCTTCGGCCGACTCGTCGGTGTAGGCCTCGATGGTCGCCTGGCGCAGGCGCTCGACGTCGTCGAACAGGTCGTCGCCGCCGGACTCGCGCAGGACCTGGCCGAGCAGTGCTCCGAGCATGCGCACGTCCGCGCGCATCACCTCGGGCAGCTCGCGCCCTGCCTCGAACCGCATGGCGATGCGGATGGCTTCGGTATGGGTTGTGTCGGGGGTCACGGTTCGAGCGTAAACCGACGCGGCGCGCCCGGAGACCAGCGTGACGGTGCGCGCCGAGAGGTATGCCATCCGTCTCCTCTCTCCCTCGTGACGGCACGGCGGGCGCGATACGGTGGAACGGATGAGTCGCTCGAGCCGCCTTCTGAGATCCGCCCAGTTCCCTGCGATCCTGCTGCTCGCGTCCGCGGGCCTCGGGCTGCTGCTGGCCAACCTCCCGACGCACGACACGGTCGCCGGGATCCTCGATGCGCACCTGGCCGTGCCCGGTACCGGGCTCGATCTGTCCGTCGCGCACTGGGTGTCCGACGGGGTGCTCGCGATCTTCTTCTTCGTCGTCGCGCTCGAGCTGCAGTACGAGCTCACCCGCGGCGAGCTCAACAGCCTGCGCGCCGCGATCCAGCCGGCGATCGCCGCGGCCGGCGGGATCCTCGTGCCCATCGCGCTGTACCTGCTCATCGCGGGCAGCGGGCCGAGCGCCACTGGGTGGCCCATCCCCACCGCGACCGACATCGCCTTCGCCCTCGGGGTGCTCGCCGTCTTCGGGCGAGGACTGCCGTCGGCCGTGCGGGCCTTCCTGCTCGCGCTCGCCATCCTCGACGACATCGTCGGGATCGTCTTCATCGCGGTGCTGTTCGCGCACGGCCTGGACCTCGTGCTGCTGGCGCTGGGGCTCGTCGCGGTCGTCGTGTTCGCGGTGCTGAGCCGCCTGCTGCGGCGGGACGGGTGGTCGCGGCCGGTGCTGATCGTCCTCATGGTGGTCGTCGGGATCGTCGCGTGGGGGCTGTTCGCCGCCTCCGGCGTGCACGCCACGATCGCCGGCGTCATGCTCGGCCTCGTGATGGCGCCCCGCGCCTCGGATCGCACCCGGCACGTCCTGGAGCCGTGGGTGAACGGGCTGGTGCTGCCGCTGTTCGCGTTCGTGGCGGCGTTCGTGGTGATCCCGCAGGTCCCGGTGGAGGCGCTGTCCCCGGCGTTCTTCGCGATCCTGGTCGCGCTGCCGGTGGGCAAGCTGCTCGGCGTCTCGCTGTTCGGTCTCGTCGCCCAGCGGATCCGTCCGCCCGGGACCCCGCCCGCGATCCGCTTCCCGGATCTGCTCGCGGCCGGAGCGCTCGGCGGCATCGGGTTCACGGTCTCGCTGCTGCTCGCCAATCTCGCCTTCGCGGCGCACCCCGACGTGCGCGACGAGGCGATCCTCGCCGTGCTGCTCGGATCCGTGATCGCGCTGGTGATCGCCGCGGTGCTGGTGTCGTGGCGCGCGAGGGCGCACCGGGCCGCCGGCGACGCCGAGGAGGAGCAGGACGAGGACGACGAAGAGGAGCCCTGGAGTGAGCGCTGACCCCGACTTCCCGCAGCAGGCCGATCCGCTCCGCGCCGCCGCCGAGGTCATGCGGCAGGTGCGGGAGAGGTGCGTCTGGTCGCAGGCCATGACGCACCGGGAGCTCGTGCCGTACCTCGTGGAGGAGTCGGCGGAGCTCATCGACGCCGTGGAGCGGGACGACCGCGCGGAGCTCCGCGAGGAGCTCGGCGACCTGCTCTGGCAGGTGCTGTTCCATGCGGCGATCGCGGCGCAGGATCCGGAGGATCCGTTCGACATCGACGATGTGGCCCGGACGCTCGCCGAGAAGATGACCCGGCGTCACCCGCACGTGTTCGGCGACGCGATCGCGCGCACGCCGGAGGAGGTCCTCGTGCACTGGAACGCCGCGAAGGCCGCCGAGAAGCGCGATCGCCGCAGCGTGCTCGACGGGATCCCGCCGGGGATGCCCGCGCTGTCCCGTGCGCAGAAGATCCTGGGCCGCGCGGCGAAGGCGGGCGTGGAGGTCGCCGAAGAGCCGCCCGCGCCGGCTCAGGAGGACCCGCCGCCGGCGATCGTCGGTCCGACGCCCGCGCCTCCTGCGGAGCCCGCTGCGCTCAGCGAAGCCGAGCTGGGCGACCAGCTGCTGGCCCTGGTCGTGGCGGCCCGCACGCACGGCTGGGACGCCGAGCGCGCCCTGCGGGAGCGGGTCAGGATCCTCGAGGACGAGGTGCGCGCCGCGGAGGGATCGGAGACGCCCTGACGGACCTGGAAGAATGGATCCGTGGCAACGGTCAATCCTCCGCGCGGGATGCGCGACTTCCTCCCCGCCGACAAGGCCCGTCGTGAGCGCGTGCTCGCCGTCATCCGCGAGCGCTACCGCGCGCACGGGTTCGACGAGATCGAGACGCCCGTCGTCGAGGAGTACGACCGTCTGCACGCCGGCATCGGCGGCGACAACGAGAAGCTCTCCTTCAACATCCTGCGCCGCGGTCTCGACGCCGAGGCCATCACCGCCGCGGCGGAGGACCCGGCCGCGCTCAGCGACCTCGGTCTGCGCTACGACCTGACCGTGCCGCTCGCCCGCTTCTACGCGACGAACCGCGGCCAGCTGCCCGGGGTGTTCCGCTCGATCCAGATCGGTCCGGTGTGGCGCGCCGAGCGCCCGCAGAAGGGCCGGTACCGCCAGTTCGTGCAGTGCGACATCGACATCATCGGCGACGACTCGGCGCGCGCCGAGGCCGAGCTCATCGTCGCGTCGCTCGACACGATCGACGCCCTCGGCCTCACCGGGGGCATGGTGCGCGTGAACGACCGCCGTGCGCTGGACTGGATGCTGGACGCGTTCGGCTTCGCGGAGGACGAGCGCCCCGGCGTGCTCATCACGATCGACAAGCTCGACAAGATCGGCCCCGACGGCATCGTCGCCGAGCTGCGCGAGCGCGGCGCCACCGCCGCGGCAGTGGACGCCTTCGAGGCGTTCCTGCACCGTCCGCAGACGCTCGAGTACAACCCCTACGGCGAGCGGCAGATCCGCAAGGCGCTGCCGGAGAACGCCCCGGACGACCTCGTCGCGCACCTCGTGGGACTGGGTGAGGCGGTCGCCGCGGCGCGGCCCGCCGCGGAGGGGATCGACCCGATCCCGCTGCAGTTCGACCCGTTCCTCGTGCGCGGCATGGGCTACTACACGGGCACGATCATGGAGCTCGCACACCCCTCCGTCTCCTATTCGCTGGGCGGCGGCGGTCGCTACGACGGCATGATCGGACGCTTCCTCGGCCAGCAGGTGCCCGCGGTCGGCTTCTCGATCGGCTTCGAGCGCATCGTCGACCTGCTCGAGTCGGCGGACGACGCGGCGGCGCAGGCGGTGGTGCTGGTGCACGATGCCGACGTCCCGGTGGCGGAGCTCGTCGCCCACAAGGCGGCCCTCATCGCCGGCGGAGCGCGGGTGCGGCTGGAACGGCGCACGAAGAACCTCAAGGCCCTGCTGGAGCGGGCCGCCGCCGACGGCTACACCGGGTTCGCCCCGGTGCGCGCGGGCGAGGCTCCGGAGGCGCTCGAGGTCAAGCCGCTGAACTGACCGTCCGGCCGGCCGGCTCGCCGCCCCCGAGGATCCGCCGCGGCGTAACGCGGCGTTCACCCTGATGCGGTCTGATCGGCGTATGGACGCTGTCGACCGTCGTCGGACCCGGTCCCTGAGGCTCTCCACGGGCGTGCTCGGCGCGGCCGGGCTCGCGATCGCGGGCGCCGCCGTGGCGGCCCGTCTCGCGCTGGGCCGCCAGGCGCGCATCGCGCGGAGGCGGATCGGCAAGCCGCTCGGCGAGGACGCCGTCGATGCGGATCGGGTGTGGCGGCGCCGGCTGGCCGGCGAGCCCGTGGAGCTCCTCCTGCTCGGCGACTCCCTGGCGGCCGGACTCGGCGCACCGCGGCGCAAGGACACACTCGGCGGCCGGCTGGCGAAGGGGCTCGCGCGACGACTGCGGCGCCCGGTGCGGCTGCGGACGGCGGCGATCGTCGGATCCGAGTCGACCGATCTGGACGCCCAGCTGGCCGCGCTCGAGACGGACTATCTGCCGCATGTCGCCGTCGTGGTGGTCGGCGGGAACGACGTGACGCACCGCATCCCGGTGTCGCTCTCGGTGCAGCACCTGGAGGACGCGATCGGCTGGCTGCACGCTCTCGGCGCCGGCGTCGTGGTGGGCACCTGCCCGGATCTGGGGGCGCTGCGTCCCGTGCCGCAGCCGCTGCGCTCGATCGCGTCGCGGATGTCGCGGCGCCTGGCCGCGGCGCAGGCGCAGGCGGCGATCGAGCACGGCGCGACCGCGGTGGATCTGCGACGGGCGGTCGGGGCGATGTTCTTCGACCAGCCGGAGGAGATGTTCAGCCTGGACCGCTTCCACCCGAGCGCCCTCGGCTACCGCCGCACCGCCGAGGCGCTGCTCCCGGCGGTGGTGGCGGCGGCCGAGGAGGCGCTGACCTCGGCCGCCCGGTTCCCCGACACGGTCGAGGAGCTGCTCAGCCCTCCGTCGCGCTGAACGACGCGGCCCACTCCGCCACGCGCGCGGCGCTCTCCTCCTCGGAGAGGTCCTCGACCCGGGTCATGATCGACCACCGCACCCCGAACGGGTCGCGGATGCTCGCGTAGCGGTCGCCCGAGACGAACGTCGACGGCGCCTCCCGCACGGTGGATCCCGCGGCCACGGCGCGTTCGACGACGGAGTCCACGTCGGAGACGTAGAGCCCCATCGAATAGCAGTCGGAGTCGCCGCCGGGTGCCGCGACGAGCCCGTACTCGGGGTTGGGATCGCCGAGTTGGAGCATCCCGAGCCCGAAGTCGAGGTCGGCGTGCGCGACCACGCCGCCGAACTCGGTCACATCGACGACGCGGGCGCCGAAGACGTCCCGGTAGAACGCGATCGCGCTGCGGGCGTCGGGGATCGCCAGGAAGGGGGTGAGGGACGTCGCCGAGTTCGGCCGTCCGTTCGTGGTGTAGCGGCCGGTGGCGCCGAGGGCGCCTGTGGGGGAGGTCTCTTCGCTCATGGGTCGAGGCTAGAACGGCGCTCCGCGACGGCGCTTGGAGATTCGCGCCACGGTGTCCGCCGCCCGATCCGGCCTCCGCCCGGATGTCGGCTCCGCCTCCTACGCTCGAGGAATGGTCGATCCGACGCGGGGCGTGCTCTATCCGGCGCGCCTGCCGCAGTTCCACCGGCTGCCGCCGCCGGCCGCTGCCGCGGAGCTCGTGCAGTGGTGCTGGATCCCGGAGTGGGACATCGAACCGGGGCGCTCGTCGCGGCAGGAGCTCGTCTCGTTCCCGGCGCTCAATCTCGTGGTCGAGGCGGGCGGCGCCGTGCTGTCGGGGGCGACGACGCGGGTCAGCTCCCGGGACCTGGCGGGCCGGGGCTGGGCCGTCGGCGCACTGCTGCGGCCGGCCGCCGTGGCGGCGCTGACCGATGCGCCGTCCGCGCTGCTCGACCGGGTCGAGCGATTCCCCGCGCCGGGGCTGCCGGATGCGGTCGCCCGCGCGATGGCGACGGGGGAGGGGCATCGGGAGCGCGCGGTCGCGGTGCTGTGCACGTGGCTGCGGGAGCGCGTCGGGGAGGTCACGGCGCCCGCGCGGCACGCGAACGCGATGTCCGAGCTGCTGATCTCCGATGCGTCGGTGCGCACGCCGGAGCAGGCCGCTGCCCGGCTGGCCGTCTCCGTGCGCACCCTGCAGCGCATGGCCCACCGGCACGTCGGCCTCTCGCCGGCCGCGATCATCCGTCGGCGCCGGCTGCAGGAGGCGGCGGAGCGGATCCGCACCGATCCTGACGCGGATCTGGCGACCGTCGCGGCCGAGCTCGGCTACGCCGACCAGGCCCACCTGGCGAACGACTTCCGGGCGGTGCTGGGCATCACGGCGTCGTCGTATCGCGCCGGCGCCGATCCCGGGCGATCCTGATCCCGCGGAGGGCGACGCCGGCCGCGACCACGGCGACGCCGATCAGCACGGAGAGCGGCGGGAGCGTCGCCGCGAGGGCGACACAGCCGATGGCGCCCGCGACCGGGACGAGCCAAGCGGCGCGCGGTGGTCGCGACGCCGGAGGCACCGCGCGGGAGCGGGCCGCGGCGCTGAGGTTCGCGACGAGGTAGTACAGCAGCACGCCGAAGGAGGAGAAGCCGATCGCGCCGCGCAGGTCGGCGACGGCGACGACGGCGACCACGACAGCGCCCGCCGCCAGCTGGGCGCGGCGCGGGACGTGGTGACGGCGGTCGATCGCGGCCAGAGCGGACGGCAGATCGCGCTCCCGCGCCATCGCGAGCGACGTGCGTCCGATGCCCGACAGCAGGGCCAGCAGCGCGCCGGTCGCCGCGGCGGCTGCCGCGACCCGGATCGCGGGCGCGGCGGCGTGCCATCCGGCGACGTCGACCACCCCGACGAGCGGTGCGGCCGACGTCGTCGCGGCACCGCCCAGGGTCAGCACGACCGCCGCGCCGACCAGCACGTACACGACGAGCACGGCGGAGAGCGCGATCCCGATGGCGCGAGGAATGGTGCGCGCGGGGTCGCGCACCTCCTCGCCCATGGTCGCGATGCGCGCGTAGCCGGCGAACGCGAAGAAGAGCAGTCCCGCGGCCTGCAGGACGCCGTAGGCGGTGCCGACGGGGAGCGGCGCAGGAGCGCTCGAGGGCGGCGACGCCCCTGCCGCCGCGAGCACGACGACGAGTCCCAGCAGGGTCACGGCGACGAGCGCCTGGGTGAGGCGCGCGGTGCGCGTGACGCCGAAGCAGGTGACCGCGGTGAGCAGCGCGACCACGCCGATCGCGACAGGCCGCTGCCACGCGGTCGGCGCGACGTAGGCGGCGACCGTCATCGCCATCGCCGCGCAGCTCGCGAGCTTGCCGATCACGAAGCACCAGCCGGCGACGAAGCCCCACCACGGCCCCAGCTCGGCGCGGCCGTAGGCGTAGGCGCCTCCCGAGACCGGATGCGCGGCGGCGAGACGCGCCGAGGACGTCGCGTTGCAGAACGCCACGACCCCGGCCAGCAGCAGTGCGACGAACAGGCCGGATCCGGCCGCCCCGACGGCGGGACCCCACACGGTGAACACCCCCGCGCCGATCATGGATCCGAGACCGATCGCGACCGCGTCGGCGAGCGTCAGGCGTCGGGCGAGGGGCATCCCGTCATCGTGGCACGCCCGGGTGAACGGCGGGTGCCGCGTCGTCGGGGAGCGGCAGGGCGAGCACGGCGGGCGTCGCGCCGCCGAGGAAGAGCGTCTGCGTGCTGGCCACGAGGCGCGAGTGATCGCGCACCGGGTCCGACGTCCCCGGGTTGCGCAGATGCAGGGGGTGCGCGCCCCACGACACCTGCACGCGGAGGCGGCCGCCTGCGGCGAAGCGATGGGCGATCGGCGCGAGCACGATACGGACCTCGCGCGGCTCGCCTGCCGCTGCCGGTGGGGGGAGTCGCAGGTAGCCGTCGGTGACGGTGCGGGATCTGCCCGCTCGTCGAGCTCGCACAGGCGCACGAAGACGTCGACGCGCGGGTTCGTGGAGGCGAGCGTGAGCCCGATCTCGGGCGAGCCCATCACGAGCAGGGGCGCGGTGAGCGGTTCGCCCGTGAACAGCAGCACGTCGTCGCGGCCCTCGCGGCGACGCTGATCCCGGCGCCCGGCGCTGAACGGGTTGAGCGTGCGACCGCCGGCGTCGGGGGTGGGATCGGCGGGGTCGTAGCGGGAGGTCAGAGCGCCGGCCTCGTGGGCGGTCCCCGAGGCGAGGAGCCGGCCGTCCGCCGTCAGCTCCAGAGGATGCGGCGTGCTCGCCGGCGGCCAGGCGGGCAGGTCCCTCCATCCGCCGCCCCCGCTGATCTCGACGCGCACCGAAGCCGTCTCCGGCTCGCCCCCGAGCGCCCGCAGCGCCTCGCGCACCCCGATCTCCGTGATCTCGGGAGCACCGTGGATCCAGTCGCCCACGATCAGCCGCGTGCGCACGCCGGCGCTCTGCAGCGCGGCGTGGTCCTGGAGCTGGCCGACGAGGAAGAGATCCTGCCATCCGGCCAGCAGAGTCACGGGAGGCACCGCTGCGGGATCGGAGGCGAAGTGCAGCGGATCCCACCACGGGTCTCCGGGATCGCTGTGCTCGACCCAGTCGCGGAAGAACCGCGGGTCGTCGCCGAGAGCCGCGGGCACGGCCTCGGACGGCGGCACGGTCCGCGCTCCGCGTGCGAGGGCTCCGCGCGCCCGCAGCAGTCTCCACAGGCGCGCCGGCAACCGGCGTTCCTGGACCCCGAGCGCGTACGCCCAGGCGAGCGGGGTGTCGATCGAGAAGCCGCGACCGAGATAGAGGATCGCCTCGTCGAAGCGACGGGCCGACACCGCGATGCCCATGGCGTCGGGCTGCAGCTCGCCGTCGCAGTAGGCCCATTGCGTCACCCCGAAGTAGCTGCCGCCCCAGGAGTGCACGAGGCCGGTCGCCCAGGGCTGCGCGCGCAGCCAGCGCAGCGTCGCCTGGCCGTCGGCCACCTCGTCGTGCAGGGGCCGGAAGCGGCCCCCGGACCCGAAGGTGCCGCGACAGCTCTGCACCACCACGTGATGCCCGCGCTCGGCGAGGAAGCGCGCCACCGCGGCGACGCCGTCGCGGTCGTAGGGCGTGCGGATGAGCACCGTGTGCGGGCCCGCGTCCTCCGCGGCCCAGTGATCCGTGAGCAGCGCGACGCCGTCGTCCGCCGGCACCGCGATGCCGGAGACCCGTTGCACGCCGCTGCGGGTCTGCGGCGGCATGTCGGGGGCCGCGCACAGCCGGCGGTACTCGGCGCGTGCCGTCCAGGGGAGCCGATCGCCCGCGGTCATCGCACGGCCTTGACCCGGGTCACGGCGAAGGCGGCGAACAGCGCCATCACGACCGCGCCGGCGTAGAGCGCGACGAAGTTCTCCCCCGTGGGCGAGCCGATGCGCGTCACGAAGAACGCGAACACCGGTACCAGGATGCCCGGCAGCAGGTAGGCGAGCGCCACGATGCCGAGGTCCTTGCCCGCGTCCTCCATCGAGGGCAGGCACTCCGTCATGAGTGCGACGTCGGCGGCGATGTAGGCGCCCTGACCGGCGCCGACGATCCCGATCCCGATGAGGAAGACCGTGACGTCCCCGACCGAGACGGCGACGACGAGTCCGACCGCGCTCGCCAGCGCCCCGATCACGACCGTCGGCTTGCGGCGCCCCGTGCGATCGGAGATCACGCCGAAGACGAAGGCCAGCAGGAGGTTCATGATCGTGAACGCCGCGGTCGCCTGGGTCTGGACGGCGGCGATCTGCGCCGGGTCGTCGATGCCGAAACGGCTGGAGATCGTGAGGTAGAGGTAGCTCGTCACCGACACGATCGAGGCGGTCATGAAGAAGCGGCAGACCCAGGCCCACGCGAAGTCCGGGTAGCGGCGCGGGCTCAGCCAGAAGGTCTCGATCACCGCGCGCCAGTCGAGCGGGGGAGCGGGAACCGTGCGGTGCAGATCGCGCAGCGCGAAGAAGAGGGTGATCGCGAGCACGACGGCGATGCCGCCGGGGATGAGGAACATGCCGACCTGTCCCGTGCCCGCGACGGCGCCGGCCAGGGCGACGCCGCCGAAGATGCCGACCGTGGTCGCGGCGCCCGTGACGGCCGACATGATCGCGCGGATGCGGCGCCGGATCTGGTCGGCGAAGAGCGTGTGGATCGTCATCGACACGGCGCCCCACCCGATCAGCACGAGCACGGCACCCGCACCCAGCGGGAGGAGCGAGGGCGCGAACGCCTGCAGGAGGTAGCCGATCGCGGCCAGGAGCACTCCGGCGGCGATCCACGGGCGCCGGATGCCGAGGCGGGAGAGGGAGCGGTCGCTGAGGCGTCCGAAGATCGGGGTGGTGACGAGGATCGCCGCGCCGCCCGCGGTCAGCACGATGCTGAGGTTCCCGGTCGCCTGGTCGGGGTCCCACTCCTTGAGGAGCTGCGGCACGGCGACGCCGGCGACACCCTGGGCGATGCCGGTCGCGAGCCAGGTGAGGACGAACGCGACCCAGAACCACCAGGTCTGGCGCTCGCCGGGCACGCCGTCGGCGCCGGGCGCCGGGGCGGGCGGGACGGGGATCACGGGTTCTGCGGCATGGGCGGACATCATCGTCTCCCTCTCGGGTCGGGCGTCGGGTGATGCGGACGTTCGGACGCGTAGGCGGCGGCGATCTCGGCGACGAACACGTCGCGCCAGTCTCGGGCGCCCCGCCAGGCGGTGAGCCCGGGGGAGCCGTGGACGTGCCCGGCACCGACGCGGAGGGCCACCGGGACTCCGGCCTCCTCCAGAGTGCGGGCATAGGCGATCGCTCCGTCGCGGAGCGGATCGAGCTCGGCGGCGAGGATCAGCGCGGGGGCGAGGCCGCGATGGTCCGCGGCGTCGAGGGGAGAGCAGTCCGCCAGCGGCGCGCCCGCGCGGTAGATCTCGGCCAGGTGCTCCGCGCCGTCCATGCCGGAGGCGCGACGCCGCGGATCCGACGGACCGCCGAGCGGGCGCAGCGTGGCGGGCAGCACCTCGAGCGCCTGATGATGCAGCCGCCGGCCCGCGTCCCGCTCCCGGAGGGCGGCGGACGCCGCGATCGTGGCTCCGGCGGAGTTGCCGCCGATGCCGAGACGCTCCGGGTCGACCCCCAGCTCGCTCGCCCGCGCACGCAGGGCGGCGAGGGAGGCGACGGCGTCGTCGACGGGCGCCGGGAACGGGTGCTCCGGCGCGAGGCGGTACTCGAGCGCCACGATCTGCACGCCGGAGCGCAGGGCGCGGTCCGCGGTCGTGCGCTCGTTGAGCAGCTCGTCGATCGTGCCCGCCACCCAGCCGCCTCCGTGCAGCCACAGCATGGTCGGGAGAGGACCTGGTGCGGCGGCAGGGCGGAACCGCCGGGCGCGGAGCGGCCCGTCGGGGCCGGCCAGCCGCAGTTCGTCCGCCTCGATCCCCGGAGGAGCGGGATCGGTGAACTCGGCGGCCAGCAGATCGCTCAGGATCCAGGCCGCCCGACGATGGGCAGCCGGGTCGGGCGAGCCGTGCTCGGGGAGGTCGGCGATGATCTCGTCGATCCGGCGGAGCCAGGTTCGCACGGGCGCGTCGAGCGCGAGCGGGTCGGCGGTGCTCATGAGTCCGCGCGCAGCCGGCGCAGCTCGGTCACGATGAGGCGGTGGGCGACGTCCGCGGAGGGGACGGAGCCCGTCGCGCCGAGGGAGCCGTGCGTCTGACCGACGAACCGCACGGCCGTGACGTCGACTCCGGCGTCGGAGAGCGCCCTGGCGTACGCCTCGCCGTCGCCGCGGAGCGGATCGAGCTCGGAGGTGATGATGAGCGCCGGGGGAAGGTCGGCGTGGGAGTCGGCGAGCAGCGGCGAGGCGTACGGGTTGCGGGCCGCCTTCGGGTCGTCGCCGATGTACTGGCGCACCAGCATCCGGCCGGCCTTGCGCACGATGACGCCGGGCATCCCTGCGCTGACGCCGCGCGCGTCGGCATGTCCGATGGTGAGGTCGAGGGCCGGGTTCTCCAGCAGCTGCAGCACGACCGGACGCGCCGCGCGGTCGCGGTTGAGGAGCGTCACCGCCGCTGCCAGATCGCCTCCCGAGGATGCGCCGCCCACGGCGAGCCGGTCGGCGGAGCCCCCCAGTTCCTCCGCATGCGCGAACGCCCATTCGAACGCGCTCCAGCACTGCTCGGGCTGCGCGGGGAAGCGCTGCTCGGGTGCGTGGGCGTAGTCCGCGGCCACGATGACGATCCCGGCGTCGTGCGCCCGCTCGCGGAACCGCGCGTCCCAGGAGACCCAGTCGATCCCGGCGATCGTGAAGCCTCCGCCGTAGAAGTACACCAGGATCGGCAGCCCTGAGCCCGGCGGAGTCGGCTCAGGCCCGGGCCAGTAGACGCGCACCCGCACGTCGGGGTGGTCCGAGACGGGCACGGTGTGCTCCGCCGTGGCGCTGTCCCGGGGCGAGACCCCGAGGGCCGCGCTGACCGCGGTGTCGTTCTCGCCCGCGACGCGGCGGCGTCCCGCGGGGTCGCTCGGCTCGGGAGCGAGGAAGGGCGCGATCTCGGCTTCGTGCGCGGCGACGGCGCGGTCGAGCATCGGACGGCGGTAGCGGGAGCCTCGCGGCATCGGTCATCTCCTTCGACGGGCTGCGGACTAGTCTGAGCAATCGAAGAACTTCGATGAAGAGGGGATCCGAGTCATGCGTGCACGTCCCGGACGGGTCACGATCTACGACGTCGCCGCGCGCGCGGGGGTGAGCATCTCGACGGTCTCGCTGGCGGTGAGCGCACCGCACCGGGTGCGACCGGAGACGCGCGAGCGCATCGTCGCGGCCGCCACCGCGCTCGGCTACCGGATGACGCAGGGGCGCCGCGTGGGGGCCGCCCGCATCGCGGTCGCGGCGCCCTTCACGAGCTACCCGTCCTACCTGCGTCGACTCGCCGGGATGCTGAGGCTTGCGCGCGATGTCGCGGTCGACATCATCCCCTACGACCTCGACTCGGCGGCCGCGGCGGACGAACCGCTGCTCGATGTGCTGCCGGCGCGCACCGACGCGTCGGGCCTCATCGTGATGGGCGTGCCCCTCGGCGGAGCGGCCCGCCGCGCGAGCAGGGCGGCGAGGATCCCCGTCGTCCATGTCGACGTCGTCCCCGCGAAGGGCCACGTCGGCGGCCCGGTCGTCCTCGTCGACGATCGGGACGGAGGCGAGCAGATCGGCCGTCACCTCGTCGAGCTCGGCCATCGCACGGCGCTGTTCGTGCATGAGCCGCAGCGCTCGCCGGCCTATGTCTCGGCGGGGATGCTGCGGATCGAAGGGCTGCAGCGGCACGTCGGGGTGGTGTCGGCGGCGGTGGACGGGCCGTCCGGGATCGACCAGCGGATCCTGCGTGCCGCGCGGGACGCCGGCGCCACCGCGATCGTGGCGAATCACGACCGGTTCGCGGCGGCCCTGCTCGACCTCCAGCGCGCCCGGCCGGAGGGCGAGAGGATGCCCGTGATCGGCTACGACGACGGGGAGCTGGCCGAGGGGCTCGGTCTCACGACCGTGCGGCAGCCGTTCGAGGAGAGCGGGCGCGCCGCGCTGGAGCTCGCGCTCGGCCTGGTCTCCGGCACGTCCCTTTCGCGGGACACCGTGCGCCTCGCGCCGACCCTGGTCGAGCGCGCCTCGAGCCTGCGCGGGGTCACGCCCGGGCGGCGGTGACGCGCTTCTTCTCCCGCACGTACACCTCGCGCCGCACCCGGGCCACCACGGCGCCCGAGCGGTCGGTGATCTCGGTCTCGAACCACTCGAGCACCTTCGCACCGCCCTCGGCGCGGGCGCGGATGTCGTCGACCCGGTGCGCCGGCACGTCGAAGCGCGCGGTGAGCACGCCGCGTCCCGGCTTGACGAACTCGATCTCGCCGCGGGTGTCCCACACCACGTAGTCGCGGCCGAGCTGATGCATCACGAGCATGAAGAAGTACGGATCGGTCATCGCCTGCATCGATCCGCCGAACGCGGTCTTCACGTAGTTGCGGGTGAAGAGGTTCACGTGCAGCTCGACGGTGGCGCCGGTCCAGTCCGGGCTGAAGCGGCGGACCCTGATGCCGCTGAAGAGGTTGGGGATCCACAGGCTCATGCCGATGGCCAGGCGACGGGGTGTGATGCGCATGCCTCCAGTCTCACCGCGCGGTCGCGTCGACGGGGAATCGCCTGGATCTCTTCCACAATTGCTTCCACAATTAATCTAGTTGCCATAGAATAATGCCAATAGGCGAGGATGGGCAGGCGAGGGAGGGCGACATGCTGATCCGGATGGATTCGGACAGCGGGCGCCCGCTGTTCGAGCAGATCGCCGCCTCGGTGCGCTCCGAGGTCCTCGCCGGAAGGCTGCGCCCGGGCGACCGGCTTCCCGCTGCACGCGACGTGGCCTCGGCGATCGACGTGAACGTGCACACGGTGCTGCGCGCCTATCAGGAGCTGCGCGACGAGGGGCTGGTGGACCTCCGCCGCGGTCGCGGCGCCGTGCTGTCGGCCACGGCGGCCCCGCTCGCGGAGATCGCCGACGACATCGCGGCGCTGGTCCGGCGCGGTGCCGCGCTCGGCCTCACCCCGGCGACCCTCGCGGCGCTGATCGCGGCTCAGGGATCCGCGGCCGCGGACCGGTAGCGGCGGACGAATCGCAGCGGCAGGAAGGAAAGACGACATGACGAACGATCGCTCGAGACCCACGGAGCGCGAGGTGACGGCGATCCCCGCGCGGGACCTGCGCCGGGCGCGGCTGATCGCCCTCGTCGTGGGCGTCGCGGTGCCCCTGGTCCTCTCGGGGGTCGTGCTCGCACTCGTGCTGTCGTGGCTGCCCGAACTGCCCTCGCCCGCGGTCACGCACTGGGGACCGTCCGGTGCCGACGGCTTCGGCCCCCCGGCGACGTTCGCGTGGATGAGCGTGCTGCTGGGCTTCGTCCTGCCCGCCGTCCTCACGATCGTGACGGTGCTCGGCGTGCGCGACCACTGGGGCGGTGCGGCACGGCTGCTCGCCGCCCTGGCGCTGGGGATCTCCGGCCTCAGCGCCGTCATCAGCCTCAGCGCCGTCGGGGTGCAGCGCGGCGTCGCGGATGCCTCGCAGGTGCCGGACGTCGGCTGGCACATGGTCGTCGCCTTCGCGGTGTTCGTCGTGCTCATCGGGGTCGGCTGGCTGGTGCAGCCGCACATCCACCCGGCTCCTGCCGCCCCGCTCCAGCCTGCGCACATCGACGGGATCGCCGGCGGAGAACGGGTCGTCTGGCTCGCCACGGCGAGTCTGTCCCGGCTGGCGGTGATCCTCATCTCGGCCCTGATGGTGGTCGTGGTCGGGGTCACCGCGTTCATGGCGCTGCGCTTCACCGACCGGATGTGGGTGCCGCTGCTCACCCTGCTGCTCATCGGCGGCGCCTTCGCGTCCTCCGCATCGTTCCGGGTGCGCGTGGGACCGGACGGACTTTCGGTGCGTTCGCAGATCGGGTTCCCGCGCGTGCACGTCCCGCTGGACGAGATCGTCTCGGTGCGCGCGGTGGAGTGCAACCCGTTCGGCGAGTTCGGCGGCTTCGGATGGCGCCTCGGCCTCGACGGGCGCACCGGCATCGTGCTGCGCCGGGGCCCGGCGATCGAGGTCGAACGCCGTGACAAGCGGCCCCTGGTCGTGACGGTCGACGGCGCCGCCGTCGGTGCGGCGGTGCTGCAGGCGTACCTGGGGCGGGCTCCGGCGCCGGCGGGTCGCGAGGGGAGCGCAGGATCGTGACGGAGGAACGCATGACGACGGGCGACGGCGCGCAGAGCACGGTCGAGCAGCCGGTGCGCCTCGGCGCAGGCGCGATCGTCGCCTACATCGTGCTGGCGTGCGGGCTGGCCTGGCTGGTCGTGCTGCCGCTCTGGCTCGGCGACGGACTGCGCGAGCCGTACGCCGTGCCGCTCATGACCGTCATGATGTACACGCCCGCGGCCGCCGCGCTGATCGTCCTGGCGGTGTTCCGCCCGGTTCCGAAGGGCCGCAGGCTCCGGTTCCTCGGACTCTGGCCGCTGCGGCCCGCGGGACGCGTCGTCGGGATGGTCGTGATCGGCCTGCTCGTGCCGCCGCTGCTGGTCCTGGCGTCGACGGCGGTGGCGGTGCTCTGCGGATGGCTGACGGTCGATCTCGTCGGCTTCTCGGGGTTCGCCGCTCTCATCGCCGAGAAGGTCCCCGCCGGCACGCCGCTGCCGCCCACGGCCGTCCTGATCGCCGCACAGGCGGCGAGCATCCCGATCGCCGCGGCCACTGTCAACGCGATCGCCGCGTTCGGCGAGGAGCTCGGCTGGCGCGGGTTCCTCGTTCCCGCGCTGCGGCGCTGGGGCACGTGGCCCGCGCTCCTGATCAGCGGCGTGATCTGGGGGCTCTGGCACGCGCCGATCATCCTGCTCGGCTACAACTTCGGTCGTGTCGACCTCGGCGGCGTGCTGCTGATGACCGGCGGCTGCATCGTGCTCGGCGTGCTGTTCGGCTGGCTGCGGCTGCGCTCCGCGTCGATCTGGCCGGCGGTGTTCGCGCACGGCTCCTTCAACGCGTCGGCGGGGATGTACCTCTGGTTCTTCGCGGCGGGCTCGAAGCCGGATCCGGCTCTCGTGCTCCCTCTCGGCGTCTCGGGCTGGATCGTGGGCGCGGCGGTCATCGTCGTGCTGATCCTCGCCGGGCAGTTCCGCCGGCAGCCGGCGCTCGCCGCGGACCGGCCGCGGACTCTGCCTTCGACCCTTCCGCCGATCGGCGCGGATCCCTCCGCGCCGGCCTCGCCGGAGGCGGGCGGAGCACCGGGGGAGCCGCCCGCCGGTCCGCGCCCTTGATCCGCGCGCCGGAAGCGGAGAAGCTGGGCGCATGGCCGAACCGACTCCCGTGAACTGGCGCGCCGCCGACGACTACCTCGCCGATACCCTGGTCGGCCATGACCCCGCTCTCGAGGCGGCGCTCGCCGCGCAGCAGCACGCCGGGATGCCGGCGATCGAGGTCGCCCCGGTGAGCGGCAAGCTGCTGAACCTGCTGGTGCGGATCAGCGGGGCGCGCCGGGTCCTGGAGATCGGCACGCTGGGCGGCTACTCCACGATCTGGATGGCGAACGCGGTCGGCGACGGCGGAAGGGTCGTCACGATCGAGGCCGAGCCCGCGAACGCCGCGGTCGCGCGGGCGAGCATCGACGCGGCGGGCGTCGGCGACCGCGTCGAGATCCTGGTCGGCAGGGCGGCGGACGTGCTGCCGTCCCTCGCGGATCCGGGTCCGTTCGATCTCGTCTTCATCGACGCGGACAAGGAGTCGAACACCCTCTACCTGGACTGGGCGGCGCGCCTCGGGCGTGCCGGCACGGTGGTCCTCCTGGACAACATCGGCCGGGACGGCGACATCGTGGACCCCGGCTCCTCGGACTCGAAGGTGCGGGGCACCCGCGCGGGGCTCGAGATGCTCGGGCGGGATCCGCGCTTCGACGCGACCGCGCTGCAGACGGTCGGCATCAAGGGGTGGGACGGCGTCGCGATCGCCCTGGTGGTGTAGGGCCCCGTCCGGACACACCCTCCGCGGGCCGCGCGGATGGGGGCGGCACGGGTCAGAATGGACGCGTGACGCAACCGGTGAGTCTGAGCGGGCGGCCCCTGACGCCGCCGCCCGGCGTGCCGGCGGAGGAACGGCTGATCGCGCGGTTCCATCCGCACGCGCGGCACCTGTTCTGGTCCGCCCTCGTGCTCATCGCGGTCGCCGGCGCCACGGGGTACTTCACCGGGAACCTGCCGGCGCCGGTCGCCGGCTGGGCCAAGGACTGGATGCTGTGGGCGGCCGCGGGGGCGGTGGTGCTGCTGCTCGTCCTGGTGCCGTTCTTCGTCTGGCTCTCCCGTCGGGTCTCGATCACGACGCGGCGGGTCATCGTGCGCGACGGCATCGGATCCCGCAACAGCACCGAGATGTCGCACGCCCGCGGCTACACGATCACGGTGCGCCGGGGGCCGCTGCAGCGCCTGGTGGGCGCCGGGACGATCCTGCTCTCGAACGGCGTGGACGCCCCGCTGCGTCTGCGCGACGTTCCGAACGTCGCGCTCGTGCAGGAGACGCTGGCCGACCAGGTCGAGGTCGGGCAGATCCTCGCGCACCGCGACGCCCAGGCCGCGAGCTTCGGCGCCTGACCGGGGGCCCAGGCAGCGAGGGATCCTGCTCCGCGCGTACGGAAGAATGGATCCCGAGGAATGGAGAACCGATGGCGTTGCGTGTGGGTGTGATCGGCGGCGGACAGCTGGCGCGGATGATGATCGCTCCGGCGGTCGAGCTGGGTATCGAGATCCGCGTGCTCGCGGAGGACGAGGGCATGTCCGCGCAGCTGGCGGCGACCGCGGTGGGGGACTACCGCGACCTCGAGACGGTGCGCCGCTTCGCCCGCGACGTGGACGTCATCACCTTCGACCACGAGCACGTGCCGCAGGACGTGCTGCGCGCGCTCGTCGCCGACGGCGTGGCCGTGCATCCCGGGCCCGACGCCCTGCGCTTCGCCCAGGACAAGCTCGACATGCGCGCGCGCCTCGCCGAGCTCGGGGCCCCGCAGCCGGACTGGGCGCGGGTGGCCGACACGGCGCAGCTGCAGGAGTTCCTGGACGCGCACGGCGGGCGCGGCGTGGTGAAGACCCCGCGCGGAGGCTACGACGGCAAGGGCGTGCGGGTGGTGTCCGCGGCCGAGGAGGCGGCGGACTGGTTCTCCGCTCTCGGTGACGGCGACGCGCTGCTCGTCGAGGAGCTCGTGCCGTTCGTGCGCGAGCTCGCCCAGCAGGTCGCCCGCCGTCCCGGTGGCGCGTCGGTGTCGTATCCGGTCGTGGAGACCGTGCAGAAGGGCGGGGTCTGCGCCGAGGTGATCGCACCGGCTCCCGGTGTCGACGCCGAGCACCTCGCCGAGGCGGCGCGCATCGGCCGCGAGATCGCCGAAGGGCTCGACGTCACCGGCATGCTCGCGCTCGAGCTGTTCCAGACCGACGACGGCCGCATCCTCGTGAACGAGCTCGCGATGCGACCGCACAACAGCGGCCACTGGAGTCAGGACGGCGCCGTCACCGGTCAGTTCGAGCAGCACCTGCGCGCGGTCGCCGATCTTCCGCTCGGGGACACGACCCCGCACGCGGACTGGTCTGTGATGATCAACATCCTCGGCGGTCCCGCCGATGCCGGGACGCTCGATCGCGTCCCCGCCGCCCTCGCGGCGAGCCCGAACGCGAAGGTGCACACCTACGGCAAGGCGCCGCGTCCCGGCCGCAAGGTCGGGCACGTGAACGCGAACGGAGCCGATCTCGACGCCGTGCTCGCCGAGGCGCGCGCCGCCGCCGCCGCATTCGCCTGAGCGCAGTCCGCCCTCGGGGCGCGCCGCAGCGGGGTTCTCCCAGCCGTCGCCCGTAGCCTGTACGGGTGACTGGGACACTGCACGCATCGGCCGCGCCCCTCGTCGGCGTCGTGATGGGCTCCGACTCCGACTGGCGCGTGATGAGCGCCGCCTCCGAAGCGCTGACCGAGTTCGGCATCCCGCATGAGGTCGAGGTCGTGTCCGCGCACCGCACGCCGGAGAAGCTGCACCGCTACGGCACCGAGGCGCGCGAGCGCGGGCTGAAGGTCATCATCGCCGGTGCCGGGGGAGCGGCCCATCTCCCGGGCATGCTCGCCTCCGTGACGGCGCTGCCCGTGATCGGCGTCCCCGTCCCGCTCGCCTATCTCGACGGCATGGACTCGCTCCTCTCGATCGTGCAGATGCCCGCGGGGATCCCCGTCGCCACCGTCTCGATCGGCGGTGCGCGCAACGCCGGCATCCTCGCGGCCCGGATCCTCGGCACCGCGGATCCGGCCCTCGCCGATCGGATCGAGTCCTACGCCCGCGACCTCGAGGCGCAGGTCGAGGAGAAGAACCGGCGGCTGAAGGACAGCCTGTGACCCAGCTCCTGTCCCGGCCCGGCGCCGTCTCCGCGTCGAGCGCCGGACTGATCCGCACGCGGCCGATGCGCGACCCCGACTTCGGCTCGCCCGAGGTCATGACCCGCCGGGGCTGGTGGCTCGTGGCGCTCAACGTGCTGGTCCCCGGCTCCGCGCAGGTGCTCGCCGGCAACCGGCGCCTGGGCCGGTTCGGTCTCGGCGCCACGCTGCTCATGTGGACGCTCGTCGTCGTGGCCGCGCTGACCGCCCTGCTCTGGCGTCAGGCCCTGTTGTGGCTGACGGTGGGCGGAGGCTGGGTGAGCTGGCTCGTGCTGACCCTCATCCAGGTCCTCTGCTTCGCGTACATCGTGCTGTGGGTGGTGCTGACCTTCGACGCCCTGCGTCTGGTCCGGCTCGTGCGCACCAAGAACTACGCGAGGATCGCGATCCCGCTCGTGGCGGTGCTCGTCCTGGCCCTGTGCGGGAGCGCCACCGCCACGGCCGCGAACATCGTCGGCTCCAGCCGCAACGCGATCAGCACCCTGTTCGGATCGGGCGGCCCGAGCCTGCCGCCCAGCGACGGCTACTACAACGTCCTGCTGCTCGGCGCGGACAGCGGGCTGGGGCGCGACTCCATGCGCTACGACAGCATCTCCGTGGTGTCCGTGAACGCCGAGACGGGCAAGACCACCATCTTCGGCATCCCCCGCGACATGCCGCACGTGCCGTTCGCGCCGGGCCCGATGCACGATCTGTACCCCGACGGACTGCAGGCGCACGACGACGAGGAGTGCGGCTGGGGGAGCGGCATCAACCAGCTCACCAACGCCGTCGAGACGTGCCACACCGGTCCCTCGCTGTATCCCGAGGCAACCAAGAACGGGTCCCGTCCTGCGGTCGAGGCCACGAAGGACGCGGCCGAGGGCGTGCTGGGGATCAAGATCCCGTACTACGTGTTCCTCGACATGAACGACTTCGCGAAGCTCATCGATGCGCTCGGCGGCGTCGACATCGACGTCAAGGAGCGGCTCCCCGAGGGCAACGTCCCGGAGTGGGGCAACTCCGACAACGCCGAGGAGTGGGCGACGGGCTGGATCGAGGCCGGTCAGCAGCACATGAACGGCGACACCGCGCAGTGGTACGCCCGTTCCCGGTACACGACGAGCGACTTCGACCGGATGCGCCGTCAGCGCGAGCTGCAGGACGCGCTGCTGAAGCAGTTCACCCCGCAGAACGTGCTCACGCACTTCAACGAGATCGCGGCGGCCGGCACCTCGGCGGTCGACACCGACCTGCCCCAGGACAAGCTGCCCGAGTTCTTCGACCTGATGATGAAGGCGAAGCAGCAGAAGCTCACCACGATCGATCTCACGCCGGCGAACGGCGTGGACGAGTTCGAGCCCGACTGGAACGACATCCACGCGAAGGTGAAGGCGGCACTGCACCCGGAGCCGTCGCCGACCCCGACGAGCTGATCGGGCGGGCCGTGGAGCGCCTCGGACGGGGTCCGGCCGCGGCTGGATAGGGTCGAGGCATGGCTGTGCTCAGGGTGGTCCTCGACCAGGTGAACGACGTCGTGGACGCCGATCAGGCCGAGGCGTCGCGCTCCCTGATGCACGCGCTCGCCAGGACCGCCCCGCCCCGCTGCGAGATCGAGGCGATCGTGCCGTCCGGCGGCGACGCCGGGTCCGACGGCGTGGGCGCCGTGCACCGGCTCGGGCTCGCCCGTCGAGAGCTCGCCGCCGCCTGGCAGCTCGGCATGGTCGCCGGAGTCGGCGGCGGCATGATCCATGCGCCGACCCTGTTCGCCCCGCTCGTGAAGCACGACAGGGCCAACGACTACGACCAGACCGTGGCGACCGTCTGGGACCTCCGCGCGTGGACGTCGCCGGAGCAGGTGCCGCGGGCGAGCGCGCTGTGGCAGCGCGGCATGCTGAAACGTGCCGTCCGCCACGCCGACGCCATCGTCGTGCCCACGCACGCGATGGCCGCGCGGATCGCCGACCTGGGACGCTTCGGGGACCGGATCCGGGTGATCCCCGGCGCGGCCGCCGAGGACTTCTCGATCCCCCTCGACGCGGCCGAGCGCCGGGCGGCGCTCGGGGCTCCGGCGCGCTATCTCGTGGCGACGGGGAGGGCGGAGGGACTGACACCGGTGTTCGCCGCGGCGGTCGCCGCCGATGCCGACGTGTTCGTCTGGGACGCCCCCGAGGGGACCGCGCCCGCCGTCGCCGAGGCCGCCGCGTCCGCCGGGCTCCCCGCTCCCCGCGTGCACGTCTCCCCGCGTCTCGAGACGCCCGACCGGGCCGCGCTGCTCGCGGGCGCGCTGGCGTTCACGGCCGCCGACGAGGTCGCGGCCTGGCCGTGGCGGATGGTCGAGGCGCTGGCCCTCGGCGTGCCGGTGATCGCCGCCGACGGCGGGGTGCATCGCGACGTGCTCGCCGAGGGGGGCGTGCTCGTCGGCCCCGACGGATTCGCCGACGCGGTGCACGACGCGGCGGGGGACGGAGCACGACGGCTCTCCGTGCTCGCGGCGGATCGATCGCGCGCCTATGCGTGGGACAGCTCCGCGGAGCGCGTCTGGACGCTGCACGCCGAGCTCTGACGATCGGCTCGGCCCGCGCTCTTGCGCGGATCTGTGCGTGTCCCGCCGGGAAAACCGGAGGAGGGGCCGCAGAATATCACCATGACTGGACATGTCCCGGGTCCCGTGCGCGCTCATGCGCCCCGACGCTGGACGACCGGCATGCTCGTCATCGCCGCCGTCGTCCTCGCCCTGCTGACGCCCGCGGTCGCCGGCGCCGCACCCGCCTCGGCCGCCCCCGCCGCCGTCGCTCCGGCCGCCGCGAGCTCGGTCCGTCCGATGACCCTCGACGGGTGGAACGCGGGCAACATCATCAGCGATGCGGTCTTCACGAGCAAGTCGACGATGTCGGCGGACCAGATCCAGAACTTCTTCAACGCGAAGGTGCCGAGCTGCCAGAGCGGCTACACCTGTCTCAAGGACTTTCGCGTCACGTCCCAGAACCGGCCGGCCGACGCGTACTGCAGCGGATACTCCGGAACGGCGAACGAGAGCGCGGCGAGCATCATCTACCGCGTCTCGCAGTCGTGCAACATCAACCCCCAGGTGCTCATCGTCATGCTCCAGAAGGAGCAGGGCCTCGTCACGCACACCTGGCCGAGCGGCTGGCGCTACGACAGCGCCCTGGGGCAGGGCTGCCCCGACGACGCGCCCTGCGACCCGAGCTACGTGGGCTTCTTCCAGCAGATCTACGGCGCGGCGCGCCAGATGCAGATCTACATGGAGGGCCGCTGGTTCACCTGGTACGCGCCCGGCAACACCTGGAACATCCTCTACAACCCGAACCAGGGCTGCGGCTCGGGTCCGGTCTACATCGCCAACAAGGCGACGGCGGCGCTCTACTACTACACGCCCTATCAGCCCAACCCCGCCGCTCTGCGGGCCGGGTACGGCGAGGGCGACGGCTGCTCCGCGTACGGCAACCGGAACTTCTACAACTACTTCACCGACTGGTTCGGATCGACGCAGAGCAACCCCGCGGCGGACAACCCGTTCGGCAACATCGAGCTGCTGCAGGCCAAGCCGGGGCAGATCGCGGTCGCGGGCTGGGCGCTCGACCCCAATACGACCTCGTCGATCGCGGTGCACGTCTACGTGGGCGCGACCGGCGTCCCGGTCACGGCGGACGCGAATCGCCCCGATGTCGCGGCGGCCTATCCCGGCCGAGGAGCGGCGCACGGCTACTCCGCGACGGTGCCGGTCACCACGTCCGGCGACCAGAACGTCTGCGTCTATGCGATCAACCAGGGTCCGGGCAGCAACGTGCTCCTCGGATGCCGCACGGTCACCCCGCTCGTGGGCAGCCCGGTCGGCGCCGTGGACGAGATCAAGCAGGCGAACGGCTCCCTCCAGATCAGCGGCTGGGCCCTCGATCCCGATGTCGTGGATCCGATCCCCGTGCACGTGTACGTCGACGGCGTCGGCAAGCCGATCACCGCGGACCAGACGCGCAGCGGGATCCCCGCGGCCTATGCGGTGTACGGGACGAAGCACGGCTTCTCGACCACGGTGGCGGTCGGCCCGGGAAGCCATTCGGTGTGCGTCTACGGGATCAACACCGGTGTGGGCGGCAACGTGCAGTTCGCGTGCAGCACCGTGACGGTGACTGCGGGCGGCAACGTGGATCAGGGTCGTCCGCCGTTCGGGAACTTCGAGGCCGCCTCCGCGACCGTCGGCAAGATCACCGCGGCGGGCTGGGCGATCGATCCCGACACCGCCGACCCGATCGCGGTGCATGTCTACGTCGATGCCGCGGGAGCGGCGTACACCGCCAATCAGCCGCGGAGCGACGTCGGAGCCGCGTATCCGGCCTCAGGCTCGAACCACGGATTCACCGCCAGCGTCTCCGCGACCCCGGGCGTGCACAACGTCTGCGCCTACGCGATCAACAACGGCGCCGGCGGGAACGTCCTGCTCGGCTGCCGTTCGGTCACGGTGCCGTCGGCGCCGACGGTGGATGCCGGTCGCGTGCCGTTCGGCAACGTCGAGGCGGTCACGAGTTCCTCGGGCACGATCACGGTGAGCGGCTGGGCGCTGGATCCTGACACGACGTCGCCGATCGCCGTGCACATGTACGTGGACTCCGTCGGCGCCGCGTTCACGGCCGACATACCGCGCCCCGATGTCGCCGCCGCCTACCCGGGGACCGGCACGAACCACGGCTTCACCGCGAAGATGACCGCGACGCCCGGCACGCACAATGTGTGCATCTACGGGATCAACAACGGCGCCGGCGGGAACGTCGAGATCCGCTGCCTCTCCGTCACGGTGGGCTGACCCCTCCGCGCTCCGCCCTCGGACGCCGCCGGCGCCGCACGCTCCTGGTGAGCGGCGGCGCCGGCGCGGTCTCGGGTGCCCGGCGCGGTCTCAGGCGCTCAGGTATCGAGCGAGCGCCGCGTCCTGATCGCTCGGCGAGAAGCCGGTGCCGGTGATCCGCGTCAGATCGAGGACGCTGTTGCGCGGCCGGGGCGAGACGGGGGCGCTCGCGGAGGCGAAGTACTCCTCCGTGCTCACGCCGGTGATCCGCGCGGGGTCGTGCCCGGTCGCGGAGAACACGCTGCGCGCGATGTCCGCCCAGGTGGCGGGCTCGCCGGACCCGGTGACGTTGTAGACGCCGTACGGCGCCTCCGTGCGCAGCAGGTGCGCGATGGCCCGGGCGATGTCATCCGTGAACGTCAGGCGGCCGGTCTGGTCGTCGACGACCTTCGGGTCGATGCCGCGCTCGGCGAGCGAGGCCATCGTGCGGACGAAGTTCTTGCCCTCGCCGATGACCCACGACGTGCGCAGGATGTAGTGCCGCGGGGCGGTCGCCGCGGCGATGTCGCCGGCGGCCTTGGACTGACCGTAGACCCCGAGCGGCGCCAGGGCGTCGTCCTCCCGATAGGGCCGGTCGGCCGTGCCGTCGAAGACGTAGTCGCTCGACACGTGCACGAGCGTGATGCCGTTCTCGGCCGCGATGCGGGCAAGGCGCGCAGGGCCCTCGGCGTTGGCGGTCCATGCGTCGCGACGACCCTCGGGGGTCTCCGCGAGGTCGACGGCCGTGTAGGCGCCGGCGTTGATGATCGTGCCGTAGTCGCGCCAGCGGCGCGCCGTGCCGAGCTGCGCGTCCGCCAGGTCGAGATCCGCGCGCGTCGCGTACTCGATGTGCGCCGCCTCGCCGAGTTCGGCGCGCAGGGCGAGGCCGAGCTGACCGTTCGCGCCCACCACGAGGATCTTGCGCGGCGCGATCGGGGTGACGTCCGCGAGACGCGGATGGTTCTTGTCCTTCTCGGAGATCTCGACGTCGGCGAGCGGGATCGGCCAGTCGATCGCGGCCGTCTCATCGGCGAGGTTCAGGAACGAGTAGCTCGCGTCCGGCGACCAGTGGTCGTTCACGAGGTAGGTGTACGCCGTGTCCGGTTCGAGCGTCTGGTACGAGTTGCCGACCCCGCGCGGCACGAAGATCGCACGCGAAGGATCCAGCTCGATCGTGAAGACGGTGCCGAAGCTCTCGCCCTCGCGCAGATCCACCCAGGCGCCGAAGATGCGTCCGGTCGCGACCGAGACCCACTTGTCCCAGGGCTCCGCATGGATGCCGCGCGTCGTGCCGACGGCGTCGTTGAACGAGATGTTGTTCTGCACCGGGCCGAAGTCCGCGAGGCCGAGCGCGGTCATCTTCTCGCGCTGCCAGTTCTCCTTGAACCATCCGCGCGCATCGCCGTGCACCGGCAGCTCGAGGACGATCATGCCCGGGATGGGCGTCTCGACGACCTGGAGCTGCTTGCCGAACTCGACGGTCATCACTGTCCCTTGGTGGCGTAGAAGGCCTCGGTGGCGTCCTTCGAGGGCGCCCACCAGGCCTCGTTGGCCCGGTACCAGTCGATGGTCGCGGCGAGCCCGGACTCGAAGTCGGCGTACTGCGGGGCCCAGCCGAGCTCGGTGCGGAGCTTGGTCGAGTCGATCGCGTAGCGCAGGTCGTGCCCGGCGCGATCGGTGACGTGGTCGTAGGCGTCGCGGGGCTGGCCCATCTGCTCGAGGATGAGCTCGACGACGTCCTTGTTGTTCCGCTCGCCGTCGGCGCCGATCAGGTAGGTCTCGCCGATGGCGCCCTTCTCCAGGATCGTCATCACGGCGGAGGAGTGATCGTTCGCGTGGATCCAGTCGCGCACGTTCTCGCCGGCGCCGTAGAGCTTGGGCCGGATGCCGCGGATCACGTTGGTGATCTGACGCGGGATGAACTTCTCCACGTGCTGGTAGGGGCCGTAGTTGTTCGAGCAGTTCGAGATCGTCGCACGCACGCCGAACGAGCGCACCCAGGCGCGCACGAGCAGATCGGATCCGGCCTTCGTCGACGAGTACGGGGAGGAGGGGTTGTACGGGGTGCTCTCGGTGAACCGCTCCGGGTCGTCGAGCTCGAGGTCGCCGTAGACCTCGTCCGTGGAGATGTGGTGGAACCGGCGGTCGTGCTTGCGGGCCGCTTCGAGCAGCGTGTACGTGCCGACGATGTTCGTGTCCAGGAACGGACGGGGGCTGTGCAGCGAGTTGTCGTTGTGCGACTCGGCCGCGTAGTGGACGACGGCGTCGGCGTCGGCGAACAGCGTGTCCACGAGCTCGGCATCGGTGATGTCGCCGTGCACGAAGGTCACCCGGTCGGCGGGGAGACCGTCGAGGGAGGCGCGGTTGCCGGCGTAGGTGAGCGCATCCAGCACGGTGACGTGGTGTTCGGTGTTCTCCACGACGTGGTGGACGAAGTTCGAACCGATGAAGCCGGCCCCGCCGGTGACGAGCAGTCTCTGCATGACTTCCAGGGTAGTGGGGCGTCGGGGCCGCACCGGTGCGGCAGCGGGGGCGAATTCCCAGGATGACGGGGCGGATGGGGGAGAATGGCTCCATGCGTGGAATCATCCTGGCCGGTGGCACCGGCTCCCGGCTGCACCCGATCACCCTCGGCACGTCGAAGCAGCTCGTCCCTGTCTACGACAAGCCGATGATCTACTACCCGCTGTCGACGCTCATCCTGGCGGGGATCCGCGACATCCTGCTGATCACCACGCCCCACGATGCAGAGGCGTTCGAGCGCCTCCTCGGCGACGGCTCGCGCTTCGGCGTCTCCATCACGTACAAGACGCAGCCCTCTCCGGACGGACTCGCGCAGGCGTTCATCCTCGGGGAGGAGCACGTCGGATCCGACTCGGCGGCCCTCGTGCTCGGCGACAACATCTTCTACGGCCAGGGGATGGGCACGCAGCTGCGTCAGTACACCGAGCTCGACGGCGGCGTCGTGTTCGGCTACTGGGTGGACGACGCGACCGCCTACGGCGTGGTCGAGTTCGACGATGCGGGACGGGTGGTCTCCCTCGAGGAGAAGCCGGCCCAGCCCAAGAGCAACTACGCCGTGCCGGGTCTCTACTTCTACGACAACGACGTGATCGAGATCGCGAAGAACCTGAAGCCCTCTCCGCGCGGCGAGCTCGAGATCACCGACGTGAACCGCGAGTACCTCGATCGCGGCAAGCTGCAGGTGCAGCTGCTCACCCGCGGCACGGCCTGGCTGGACACGGGGACCTTCGACTCCCTCGCCGAGGCGACCGACTTCATCCGCACCGTGGAGAAGCGACAGGGGCTCTCGATCGGCTGCCCGGAGGAGGTCGCCTGGCGCATGGGCTTCCTCACCGACGACGAGCTGCGCGAGCGTGCGGAGCCCCTCATCAAGAGCGGCTACGGCGCGTACCTGCTCAAGGCCCTCGCCCAGGGTCGCTGAACCGCCACGATCTAGGATGATCCGCGGTCGTCGTGCAGGACACGACGACCGGACGACCCGTGTTCTTATCCGGAGCTGATGCGCCTCATGACTTCCCTTCCCGTGCCGGTGGTTTTTCCTGTGGGTGGTCGTCGGTTGGTCGTGTATGTGGTGTGGGATCGGCGTGGGGGTGTGGAGGATTTCGTTCCTTTTGCTCTGGCGGGGTTGCGGGAGCAGGGGTCGCGGGTTCTGGTGGTGGTGAACGGTTCTCTGTCGGAGGAGGGTCGGGCCAAGCTGGAGCCGGTGTCGGATGAGATCCTGGTGCGTTCGAATGCGGGGTTCGACATCTGGGCGCACAAGGAGGCTCTGGATCATGTGGGGGAGTCGATCGCGGAGTTCGATGAGGTTCTGCTGACGAATGACACGTGGTTCGGTCCGGTGGGGTCGTTCGGTCCGGTGTTGGATCGGATGGCGGGGCGGCCGGTTCATTTCTGGGGCATGACGGATCATGTGCGGCAGGAGCCGAATCCGTTCACGGGGAAGGGTGTTCTTCCGTATCATCTGCAGTCGTTCTGGATCGCGGTGCGGCGGGAGATGTTCCTGTCGGAGGCGTGGCGGCGGTATTGGGCGGAGCTGCCGGAGATGCCGACGTATTTCGATGCGGTGCTCAAGCATGAGGCGGTGTTCACGGAGGTGTTCGCCGACGCCGGCTTCACCCACGACGTCGCCTACCCGGAGAGCGACTACCCGACCGAGCACCCTGCGCTGTTCAACGCCGATCTCCTCGTCGACGACGGCTGCCCGCTCGTCAAGCGCCGTCCGCTCTTCCACTATCCGCCGTTCCTCAACCGCCACGCGGTGAGCGGGCGCCGGGTGGTCTCGGCGATGGCCCGGCACGGCTACCCGGTCGACCTCGTCTGGCGCAACCTGGCGCGCAACGTCCAGCCCAAGGTGCTCAACACCGATGCCGGCATGCTTGAGGTCCTCTCCGACGAGGCGCGGGAGCCCGATCCGGAGCACCCGCCCCGCCTCGCCGCGGTGGCGCACCTGACCAAGACCGACGACGTCCCCCGCGTCATCGGCGCCCTGCGGGCGATCCCGCATCCGTTCGACCTGTACGTCACCCTGACCGACGCCAGAGCCGTCGAGGAGGTCGGCGCAGCCGTGGCAGGGCTCGACCTGACCGGGCTGGCCGCCGTCGATGTCCGCGTGGTCCCGCCGGAGGGGCGCGACATGAGCGCGCTGCTCATCGGCTGCCGGGACGTGCTCGCCGAAGACCGCTACGACCTGATCGTCAAGGTGC
This sequence comes from Microbacterium sp. MMO-10, assembly GCF_037148715.1. NCBI lineage: Bacteria > Bacillati > Actinomycetota > Actinomycetes > Micrococcales > Microbacteriaceae > Microbacterium > Microbacterium sp. MMO-10. The sequence goes on from NZ_JBBCSV010000002.1 coordinate 143,810, forward strand.
ATGGTCGCACCCCGAGGCAGCGGTCCGCGAACGCGCGGCGCTACTTCTCCCGCTACCAGCTGGAGAACCTGCTGAACTCGCCCGGCTACGTCCGCAACGTGCTCGCGCTGTTCGCCAAGGAGCCGGGACTCGGCGTGGTCTACCCGCCGATGATGCACGTCGGCTACACCCTCCCGGGGCGTGCCTGGTCGTTCTACCTGCCCCGGGCGAAGCAGATCTGCGAGAGCCTCGGGATCCAGGTTCCGCTCGACGGCATCTCGCCCCTCGCGCCGTACGGCGGCATGTGGATCGGTCGGCCGCAGGCGATCCGGCGCCTGGTGGAGGCCGGATTCCGTCCCGCCGACTACGCGAAGCCGACCTCGAAGGCCGTACCGGCGCTCGCGAAGGTCATGGAGCGGCTCGTCTCCTATGCGGCCGGGGAGGACGGCTTCCACACCCGGACGGTGATCACCGGCGAGCACGCGGCGATCAGCCACACCTCGATGGAGTACAAGGTCGATCAGCTCGCCTCCACCACTCCCGGCTACCCGCTGGAGCAGATCCAGTTCCTGCACCGGGCCGGCTGGTTCGGGACGGGCGGTGCGGTGGCGATGCTGCGGATGTACATGAACATCAATCACCGTGACGTGGTGCTCCGTCTGCACCCGGTGCTGCACCCGATCGGGCGGTTCGCCCGATTCGGGCTGCGTACGGCCAAGGCCGCGGTGCGGACGGTCAAGGGGGGTCGCGATGACTGAGGCAGCCGTGCCGGTGGTTTTTCCTGTGGGTGGTCGTCGGTTGGTCGTGTATGTGGTGTGGGATCGGCGTGGGGGTGTGGAGGATTTCGTTCCTTTTGCTCTGGCGGGGTTGCGGGAGCAGGGGTCGCGGGTTCTGGTGGTGGTGAACGGTTCTCTGTCGGAGGAGGGTCGGGCCAAGCTGGAGCCGGTGTCGGATGAGATCCTGGTGCGTTCGAATGCGGGGTTCGACATCTGGGCGCACAAGGAGGCTCTGGATCATGTGGGGGAGTCGATCGCGGAGTTCGATGAGGTTCTGCTGACGAATGACACGTGGTTCGGTCCGGTGGGGTCGTTCGGTCCGGTGTTGGATCGGATGGCGGGGCGGCCGGTTCATTTCTGGGGCATGACGGATCATGTGCGGCAGGAGCCGAATCCGTTCACGGGGAAGGGTGTTCTTCCGTATCATCTGCAGTCGTTCTGGATCGCGGTGCGGCGGGAGATGTTCCTGTCGGAGGCGTGGCGGCGGTATTGGGCGGAGCTGCCGGAGATGCCGACGTATTTCGATGCGGTGCTCAAGCATGAGGCGGTGTTCACGGAGGTGTTCGCCGACGCCGGCTTCACCCACGACGTCGCCTACCCGGCCGCCGAGATCGGCACCAAGAACCCCTCGCTCTATCGGGCAGAGGCGCTGCTGGACGCGGGGTGCCCGATCCTGAAGCGGCGGCCCTTCCTGCAGTGGCCGCCCTACCTGGACCGCCATGCGGTCGTCGGCCGGTGGACGCTGGAGAAGGCGGCTGAGCTGGGGTATCCGATGGAGCTGTTCTGGCAGCACGCCGCGCGGACCATCCCCCCGAAGGATCTGAACACGGACGCGGCTGCGCTCGAGGTGCTGCCGGACGCCGACGTGTCCTACGACCCGGCGCACCCGCTGCGCACGGTCGTGCTCGCGCACATCTTCTACGTCGAGATGACGGACGAGATGCTCGATCGCGCCGATACGCTCCCCGGCGGCTACGACCTCGTCGTGACCACCCCTGATACCGATCGCGCCGAGGGCGTCCGCGAGGCGATCCGCCGCCGCGGGCACGCCAGGGGCGAGGTCGAGGTCCGGGTGCTGGAGTCGAACGACGGACGTGACCAGAGCGCGTTCCTCATCGCCTGCCGCGACGTGCTGCTCTCGGGCCGCTACGACCTCTTCGTGAAGATCCACTCGAAGAAGACACCGCAGGACGGGTTCAACATCGGGCGCCACTTCAAGGAGCAGCAGTTCCTCAACCTCCTCGACGGGCCGGGCTACACCGCCAACCTCGTCGCGCTGTTCCAGCGCGAGCCGGGGCTCGGGCTCGTCTTCCCCCCGATGATCCACATCGGCTACCCCACGCTGGGCCGGGGCTGGTCCGTGAACAAGGAGGGCGCCCAGGCTCTCTGCGATGAGCTCGGCATCCGCGTCCCGCTCGACGACGTGTCGCCGCTCGCGCCGTTCGGATCCATGTACATCGGTCGTCCCGAGGCTCTGCGGATCCTGCTCGAGCACGATTGGACCTTCGCCGACTTCGGCGGGGCGGAGGCGTATCGCGACGGCGGCCTCGCGCACATCCTCGAGCGGCTGCCGGTGTACGCGGCGGGGGAGCTCGGGTATCACGTGCGCACGGTCGCGACGGCGGAGTACATGGCGCTCAGCCACACGACGATGGACTTCCTGCTGGATGAGCTCTCGGCGACCACGCCCGGCTACGCCTACGAGCAGATCGAGCTCATCCGCAAGGCCGGGTTCGTCGGTACCGGATCGGCGCGCGACTTTGCGAGAATGTACATGCGCGTCAACTTTCCCGGAACCGGCGCGCGGTTGCGCAGCGTCATGGCCTCACCGAGCATCGTCGGCAAGGTCGCCCGAGCGGTCAGGAGACCGCGGACGGCCCTGCGGCGGGTCCTCGGTCGATGATGACCGTGCCGGATCCGCAACCGCAGCCCTCTGAGACGGGAATCACGGAAGTATGAGCACATTGGACACGACGGAAAGATTCGCGCGCGTCGCCGCCGAGCCGTTCTCCACGATCGACGCCCGCGGGCTGCGCGTCCGCGGCGGCAAGATCCGCGAGATCATCTCGCGCCGCCAGCTGCTGTTCCTCCTGGTCCGTCGCGACCTCCAGGCGCGCTACCGGGACAGCGTGCTCGGATTCCTCTGGACGGTGATCCGCCCGCTGATCCAGTTCCTGATGTACTACCTCGTGCTCGGGCAGTTCCTGCGCGCGGCGGAGGGGGTCCCGAACTTCGCGATCTACCTCTTCTCCGGACTCACGATCTTCGGCTTCTTCAGCGACATGGTGTTCGGCGCGACCGGATCCATCGTCGGCAACGCCGGGCTGGTGAAGAAGATCTACGTCCCGCGGGAGGTGTTCCCGCTCGCCAGCATCGGCGCGGCGGGATTCATGTTCCTCGTCCAGCTGCTCGTGCTGCTGGTCGCCGCGATCGGCTTCCGAGCGCTTCCGGCACCCGTGGAGATGCTCTGGTTCTTCCCGTCGCTGTTCGTGGTGATCGTCTACGGGGTCGCGATCGGCCTGCTGCTCGCCGCGCTGAACGTGTACCTGCGCGACATCCAGTACCTCACCGAGGTCGTGATGATGCTCGCGATGTGGGCGTCCCCGATCGTGTACTCGTACTCCATGGTCCGCAGCGCCCTGGAGCGCTTCCACCTGCCGACCTGGATCCTCGAGGTGTACGCGGCCAATCCCCTCACGATCGGCGTGCTGGGCTTCCACCGCGCCTTCTGGGGCGCGGGCACCGACGCCGACTATCCGGCGAACCTCGGACTCCGCATGCTGATCGCTGCCGTGATCGGCGTCGTCCTGCTCTGGGGGGCGCACCGTGCGTTCACCCGGATGCAGGGGAACTTCGCGCAGGAGCTGTGATGACCGACAACGACAACCGCCCCGACATCGTCCGCCTGAACGGCGTGGTGAAGGAGTTCCGCGTCCGCAAGGACAACAGCCTCAAGGACAGGATCGTCCACTTCGGCAGGCTCGGCGAGGAGCACCGCTCGACGTTCACGGCCGTCAGCGACGTGACGCTCGCGATCGAGGCCGGGACGACCGTGGGTCTGCTGGGTGCGAACGGATCCGGCAAGTCCACCCTGCTCAAGCTCATCGGCGGCATCGTCTCGCCGACCCGCGGCACCGTGCAGACCCGCGGGCGGATGGCGGCCCTGCTCGAACTCGGAGCCGGATTCCACCCCGACCTGAGCGGGCGGGAGAACGTCTACCTCAACGCCTCGCTGCTCGGGCTCAGCCGGGAGCAGATCACCGCGCGCTTCGACGACATCCTCGCCTTCAGCGGCATCGGCGAGTTCATCGACACCGCGGTCAAGTTCTATTCGTCCGGCATGTACGTCCGCCTCGCCTTCGCGGTCGCGGTGCACACGGATCCCGACATCCTCCTCGTCGACGAGGTCCTCGCCGTGGGCGACGAGGCCTTCCAGCGCAAGTGCATGGAGCGCATCGCGCAGTTCCGCCAGGAGGGACGCACCATCATCCTGGTCAGCCACGCCGCCAACCAGGTGCAGGAGCTCTGCGACCGCGGCATCGTCCTGAGCCACGGCGAGGTCGTCTTCGACGGGGACACCAACGAGGCCGTGCGGGCGCTGCGCAATGTGCTGGAAGGGCGCCGTGCGGACGAGGCCGCGCCGGACGAGACGCAGCACCCCATCCAGGTCAAGAGCATCGAGCTCCTCGACGCCGCCGGCGAGCCCACCTCCGAGATCGGGATCGATGATGCGCTCACCATCCGCATCAACGTCGACGGACTCCACCGGATCGAACGCTGGGAGGTCGGGTTCAGCATCGACACCCCGCTGGGGCAGATGGTGCTCGCCAGCAACACCGAGATGATCGGGGTCACCCTCGATCCGATCGACGGACCGCAGTCCGTCGACCTCACCATCGAGAGCGTGCACCTCGGCGAGGGGCAGTACTACGTGAACGCCAACGCGGCGGGCGTCAGCGAGCCGAGCTCGCACGGCCTGTCGCAGGGCATCATGTTCTCGGTGCGCGGCGGGGGTTCCAGCGTGGGCAGTGTCTCCGCCCGCGTCGCCCTCGCCGGCTGACCCCGGCGCTCAGCTCGCGGCGTCGTAGCCGTTCGGATTCGCGGACTGCCAGCGCCAGGCGTCCCGCGCCATCTCGGCGACGCCGCGGGACGCGCGCCAGCCGAGCTCCTCCGCGGCGCGCGTCGTGTCGGCCCAGGCCTGCGCGAGGTCGCCGTCGCGGCGGGGCAGCACGCGCGAGGGGATCGGACGCCCGGAGGCGGCCTCGAAGGCCGCGATGAGCTCGAGCACCGAGGTGGCCCGGCCCGTGCCCAGGTTCCAGGCGCGGACGCCCTCGTGGTCGCGCAGGTGCTCGAGCGCGGCGACGTGCCCTTCGGCGAGGTCGACGACGTGGATGTAATCGCGCTCCCCGGTGCCGTCCGCGGTGGCGTAGTCGTCGCCGAACACGCCCACCTCAGCGAGCCGGCCGACCGCGACCTGGGCGACGTAGGGCGCGAGATTGTTGGGGATCCCCCGGGGATCCTCCCCGATGAGGCCGCTCTCATGCGCGCCGATGGGGTTGAAGTAGCGCAGCAGGGCGATGCGCCAGCGCGGATCGGCCTGTGCGACGTCCGTGAGGACGCGCTCCAGCATCACCTTGGTCTCGCCGTAGGGGTTGGTGGAGCCGAGCAGGCCGCCGTCCTCCCGATACGGCGCCGGCTGGTGGTCGCCGTACACCGTCGCGGACGAGGAGAACACGAGGGTGCGCACATCGTGCCGGTCCATCGCCGCCAGGAGCGAGAACGTCGTCCCGAGGTTCTCGGAGTAGTAGCGCAGCGGCTGCGCCACGCTCTCGCCGACCGCCTTGAGCCCCGCGAAGTGGATCACGGCGTCGGGACGCTCGGCGGCGAAGACGGCGTCCAGCGCCTCGCGGTCGGCGACGTCCAGGCGGTGCACCGTCGCGTGCCGCCCCGTGATGCGGGCCACGCGCTCGAGGGATTCCGGGGAGCTGTTCGCGAAGTTGTCCACGACGATGACATCGTCGCCCCGCTCGAGGAGGGTGAGGACCGTGTGGGATCCGATGTAGCCGGCTCCGCCGGTGACGAGTACGCGCACAGATGCTCCCTGAAACTGGACGGCCCTGAAGCGGGACAGGTCCTTCGATGCTACTGGCTCGCGTCGCGGGACACGGAACGACCGATCGGGTCAGATGCGGGCAGCGGCGGCCATCACATCGTCGAGGAGCGTGCGCGCCCGCGCGTCGAAGGAGTGCTCGGCGCGGATCCGCTCGGATCGTTCCGCGATCTCCGCGTCCGTCCCGAAATGCGTGTCGAGCGGCGCCGCGGTGAGCTCGAGCAACGCCGGCACGTCGGCGTAGGTGCGCACCGCGGATCCGAACAGCTCGGCGATCCCGTCGACCTCGTCGCTGATCGCCCTGCCTCCCGCCGCGACCACGTCGAAGAGGCGGTTCGAGACGAACCCCTCGCGCTGCATGGCGGGCCAGTGGTCGTTGAGGACGGCGCCGGCGGCCTCGTAGACGGCCGGGAGACGGTCGTTGGCGATGTGCGTCGCGGCGATCGCCGAGCCGGGGATGTAACCGCGCCAGTCCGGGCCGTACACGCGGACCGGGCGGCCCGCCCGCACCGGTTCGACGACCGAGGGGCGGGCGATCCCCCGTGCCGTGCCGACGAAGACGAGGTCCGCGGTGCGCTGCAGCCCCTGCGGACGGAACCGGTGCGCGTCGGTGCACTGCAGAAGCGGCCGCACGGCAACGCCGAATCGCTCGGTCGCCCGGCGCGCCCACGGCGCCGAAGCCGCGTAGACCGTGTCGGCGTCGCGGACCTCCTCGGCGGTGACCTCGTCGGGGTGGCTGATGATCCACAGGAGGCGATGGGCGGCAGGCGGAAGCGCCAGCTCGTGCGGGCCCCGCAGGGACAGCACGACGTCGTCGAGGTCTCCCGTCGCCCGCGCGAGGGCGGGGCGCGCGTCCACGGCCGCGTACTGACCGAGCCGTTCCAGAGCGGCGGCGAGCGAGCGGGCGAAGTGCGTCTCGCCCCAGGACTCGCCACGCGGTCCGGCCGGCGCCCCGGTCTTGATGGCCCAGCGCAGCCGAGGCACCACGGTCCCGTCGGGGAGAGCGAAGGACTCGGGATGGCGGAGCATCCGCGGCACGTCGCCGGGGGGCGACAGGACGAGCCCGCGCCGGGCAGCCGGTGCGGGGGAGTCCTCGGCGTCCGCGGGCATCAGCGGGGGACGTGACGGCGCCCGGCCGCGCACCGCCGCCGCCGTGAGGGTGCGGGGCTCTCCGTCCCGTCCTGCCGTATAGGCGCGCACCGGTGCGTCGAGGGCCGCGACGGCGATCTCCGCCGCGGCGCCTTCGACGTCTTCGCGGGGGTGCCCGGACCAGGCGCGCCAGGGGCGCCCGTCGCGGACGAGGATGCCGGCGGACACGACCGTGCCGTCGGGTCCGAGCCAGATCGGCGCGACCGGGCCGCCGGAGGCCGAGACGAGTGCGTGCAGCGACGCGGCGTCGAGGTTCCCACCGGAGTCGCGTTCGATCACCCGGACCCCGGCGGCGACGGCGCCGGGGGAGTCGGAGATGCGCTCGGTCAGCACGATCCGAGGGTCGCCGAGCGCGAGTTGCGCGGCGAGGAGGCGCACGTCGGCGGGGGCGTCGCCGACCGCCAGCACGAGCCGCCGCGAGTCCCGGTCTGCGCCCTCCGCGTCGAGCACCTCGAGGGGGGCGCGCAGCGCCGCCGCATCCGCGTCGGCGGCGTCGAGGGTCCATCGCAGCACGAGGGATGCGCCGGTGAGGTCGACCGGCGACGCGTCGGCCGAGCCCTCCAACACGGACCGTGCGGCTGCGTGCAGGTCGGCCAGATCGACCCGTGCTCCGCCGCGGAGCGGGACGGACGCGCCCGCCTCCAGCGCGCGCCACGCCGATGCGAGCGGGGAGCCGGGGACGGCTGCGGAATCCGCGCGCGCGGCGTGCGCGGGGGCGTCCCAGGCGAGCGATGTGTCGATGCGTGCGGGGTCGGTCACCAGGTACGCGTACAGCGCGGGCACCCGCGCCGAGTCCGGGAGCTGCTCTGAGACGAGGCGCTCGGAGAACAGCGGATTCAGGCTCAGTCCCCGTCGGAAGCCGCCGGTGACATAGGCGCGGACCGCGCCGCGCGGCGAGACGGCCCTGCCCAGCTGCAGTGCGACGTACGCGACGTCGACGACCCGGGCGCGACGGATCGTCCGCGCCCACCAGAGCCGATCCGCCGCGCCGAGCAGCGGGCGCAGCACGGGCAGGGAGCGCGCGGCGCGCCAGAGTCGTCGCAGGCGGGTCAGCACCCCTGGAGTCTAGGCGGTCCGCGGCGACGACTCGGGCGACGCCGTGGCGGAGGCGGTGCCGGTCGCGTCGCGGGAGGCGCCGGGGGCGGCATCCGCAGAGGGGGCGACGGGGATGCTCCCGCCCGCGGAGCCGGAGGGCCCTGCGGGGGCGTCCGAGCGGGCGCGCAGCGCGGCGGAGCGCGCGAACACGGCCATGGTCACGGCGAAGGCGCCCGCGCCGATCACCCAGGTGATCAGCGGCGTGGGAGCCGAATGCCACCACCAGGCGACCTGGCCGCTCAGCCGCATCGTCCCCTGACCGGTGTAGCGGTGCATGTTGCCGTAGAGGGCCACCGCGTTCGCGACGCTGAGCAGCCCCGCGATCAACCAGACCTGGGGACCGGAGAGCAGGATGCCCGTGCGCTCCCGGCCGCCCGGCGCCTCGGAGGGCGCGAGGACCGTCGCGATGAGCAGGGTGAGCAACGGGAGGATGTAGCGCGGCTGCACCTCGTAGCCGACCACCACATTGCTCGAGACGAGGATGTAGAGCGGCACGATGAGGGCTGCGGCAGCGACGCCGAGGACGGCGACGAGCTTGCGCCAGCCCTGCCAGCGGAAGGCGACGAAGAGCACGCCGCACACGCTGAGCAGCGCCCCCGCCCAGACGACGGGCTGGAGCAGCGTGTCGAGCCAGCCCAGGCCCCAGCCGAGTCCGTAGATGCCCGCCCAGAGGTTGGGCATCGCGAGCAGGTTGGCGAGGATCAGGGCGGCCCGCGAGCTCGTCGCCGGCGTGTGCCCCATCCCGCCGATCGCGAGTCCGGTCTGGCCGGCTCCGAGGAAGGCCACCACGGCCAGCACGACCAGGGCGACGGGCAGGAGAGCGCGCAGGAAGAAGTCCCGCTCGCGGCGGAAGGAGAGCACCAGGGCCGCGCACACCGCCACCACGACATATGCCGCGCTGTCGCCCCGGGCGCCGAGTCCGAGCAGGGCGGACAGGACCGTGATCCCGCCGAGGGCGACCGCACGCCAGCCGCGGGATGCCAGGTAGCCGAGCATCGCGGGGAACATGATCGCCATCGAGATGATCGACCAGCTGCTCGGGTTGGCCGACGGGATGAGGAACATCGCCAGGGGCACGGCGGTCAGCGCCGCACCGGCGGAGAGGGTGAAGCGGAACCGACGGGGGAGCAGGCGCCAGGTGCCGACCATGAGCACGGAGAACAGGGCGGCGTTCACGAGCCGGATCGCGATCGTGGACGCCGCGACATTGTCACCCGCCAGGTGCGACATCCACCAGTAGAACCCCTGCGGGTACTGGTGGGAACCCGCATTGAGGCGATCCGTCTCCGCGAGGCGGAAGCCCTCGTCCAGGTATCCGGGACCCTGGCAGGACGCGTTGACCTCGGGATGGAACGCATAGCAGGTCGACTGGATGATCTTGTTCGGGACCTGCCAGTGCTTCGCGTCGGAGCCCGGCTCGCACAGTCCCTCCCGGACGCCGTCACCGCACCAGATGCTGGCGAGGTGGAAGTCGTCGTCGGGTGCGGCCCCGACCGGAGAGCTCAGCGACCAGGCGCCGAGGGAGAGGAACAGGGCGAGCCCGGCGAGGACGGTGGTCAGCAGTCGGGCGATAGGTGTCATGGTTCTTCTCGTTCCGGGAGGGCTCGGGCGGGAGAGCTGTGACGGACGAGTCATGGCGAGAGCGATGCCGATCACGGTGAGGGGTGCGCCTCCGCGACGATGATACCCGGCCCTCCGCCGCGGGTCTGGGAGGTTCTCGCTCGGAGTGCGCTGATACCCTCGGCTGGGGCTTCCCGCAGGCGTGGGACTTCCCGCAGGAGAGGTGAGCATGGATCCGACCGAGGCGCGCGTGGGGATCGTCGTCCGCACCAAGAACCGCCCGCAGCTCCTCGCCCGGGCGCTCGCGGACATCGCGGACCAGACCTATCAGGACTGGCGGGTCGAGGTGGTCGACGACGGCGGGGACGCGGCCGCCGTGGACCGGGTGCTCTCGGCTTTGCCGGACGCCGTGCGCGCGCGCGTCGGCGTCGTCCACCACGATGTCTCCCAGGGCCGTTCCGCTGCGGCCAACGCCGGGATCCGCCGGCTCGACACCGAGTACGCGGTGCTGCACGACGACGACGACCGCTGGGCACCGGGCTTCCTGGCGCGGACCGTCCGCTGGCTCGACGCCCACCCGGGTCATGTCGGCGTGGCGGTCCGGACGGAGATCGTCTACGAGGCCGAACGCGACGGGGCCTTCGTCGAGGTGGGCCGCGCGCCGTTCTGGCCGGGACTGCACCGCATCACCTATTCCGAGCTGCTCCGGGTCAACCGCTTCGTGCCGATCGCGTACCTCTACCGGCGCGCGGTGCACGACGAGGTCGGCTTCTACCGCGAGGACGTGCACGCGGCGGAGGACTGGGAGTTCAATCTCCGGGTGGCGGCGCTGCACCCGATCGGCTTCCTCGGCGAGGAGCCCCTGGCTTTCTGGCACCAGCGCGCGGGCGTCGAGGGGGAGCTCGGCAACAGCATGTTCGCGCTCGCCCAGGACCACGACGACTACGACATGATGGTGCGCGACGAGGCCCTTCGTGCGTACGTCGCCGAGCACGGCGCAGGTCTGCCGCTGTATCTCACCCGATTCCTCCAGGATGAGATCGCCCGTCAGCTCGACGAGCGCCGCTCGCTGGGCGAGCGCGCGACGGACATGGTTCGTCGCTGGCGTCGCGAACGGCGGATGCGATGACCGCCGGGAGGACCGTCCAGCGCGTCCTCTTCCCCTCGACGGGCGAGCAGGGCGACGTCCTCCCGCTGTACCTCGATGCGGGATCATCGCACGGCGTCGAGGTGCTCTCGCGGGAGTCGGTGCGCGTGCAGGCCGGGGGAGGTCTCTCGCTCGCGTCCTACTTCGGCGCGCTTCCGATCGGCGTCTGGGCCTCGGCCACCCCCGTGCGCCGGTTCCGTCTCGACCTCGTCGTGGAGGGGATCGCCGACGTGCGCCTGATCCGCACGGACTCCCGCGCCGAAAGGACCGTGGTGCAGACGATCGCCGGCGCGACCGGCGAAGTCGCCCTCCACGTCGAGATCCCGGAGGGGCAGGACCTCGGCTGGGCCTGGGCGGAGGTCGACGCCACCGAGGCCGTCATCGTGCGGGACGCGCGCTGGAGCGCGCCGGCGCCCGAGACCCCGGCCACCGGCGCCGTCTGCATCACGACGGTCAACCGCGAGCACGACTGCATCCAGGTGCTGCGCCGGCTCGCGGACGACGCCGAAGTCCGTGCCCGGCTCTCGGCGATCATCGTCGTCGATCAGGGATCCCGTCGCCTCCGCGACGCCGCGGGCTATGCGGAGGCCGCAGCCGCCCTGGACGGGCTCCTCGTCCTCATCGAGCAGGCCAATCTCGGGGGATCCGGCGGATTCAGCCGGGGCATGCTCGAGGCGCGGGAGCGCGCCACGCATGCGATCCTGCTCGACGACGACGTGCGCCTGGAGACCGACAGCATCCTGCGCATGCTCTCGCTGGCGGAGCAGTCTCCCACCGAGATCGTGGTCGGCGGGCAGATGCTGAGCCTCACCGAGCCCACCCTGCTGCACACGATGGGCGAGCGCGTCGACCGCGGGGCGTTCTGGTGGACGCCCGTGGACCCGGCCCTCGCGCCCGTCGACCTCGCGACCCATCCGCTCGCGACGACGCCCGCCCTGCACCGGGTGCACGAGGTCGATTTCAACGGCTGGTGGATGTGCGCCATCCCGACCGGGCTGATCCGTCGTGCGGGGGCCTCGCTGCCGCTGTTCCTGAAGTGGGACGACGCGGAGTACGGGCTGCGCAGCGCCGACGCAGGCGTTCGGACCGTCACGCTTCCCGGCGCCGCGCTCTGGCACATGCCGTGGACCGCGAAGGACGACGGACTGGACTGGCAGGCGTACTTCCAGCTCCGCGGGCGTCTGGTGACCGGGCTCGTGCACGGTGCCCGACGCCGCGGCAGCGGGATGCTGCTGTCGTCGCTCGCGCAGGACCTCAACCACGTGCTCTGCCTGCAGTACGGCTCGACCGCGGTCCGCAGTCGAGCGCTGCTCGACGTGCTGCAGGGGCCGGCGCACCTCGACCACACCCTGCGCGCCGGTCCGCGGCGCTCCCAGGAGATCCTCGAGCGGTTCGGTCAGACCGTCGTGACCGAGGCGGGAGCCCGGGGGCGTCCGGGAACGGGGCTCCCCGCACGCCCGGTCGGCCGGGCCGCGACGGTCGGCCGTCTCGCCGCCGTGCTCCTGCACCAGCTGCGCCGTCCTCGACCCGATGCCCCCGTCGCCCTCACCCGGGCGGAAGGACGATGGTGGATGCTCGGGCGGCTCGACGCCGCCACGGTCGACAGCGCCACGGGCACCGGCGTCTTCGTCGCCCGACGGGACCGCGGGATCGCGGGCCGCGCCGTGCGCCGGGCGATCGGACTCCGTGTGCGGCTCTGGCTCGCCTGGCCCTCCCTCTCGCGCGAGTATCGTACAGCGGCGCCCCGGCTCGCGTCGGCTGCGGCATGGCGCGCCCGCTTCGAGGACGCGGACGCCGCCTCGTGACCGCTGAGATCCCCGCGCCGACCGGAACCCGCGTCGCGCACGCGACCGGCTACCTCCTGGCGGCCAACGTCCTGCGCTACGTCGGTCCGCTGGGCATGCTGGTGCTCCTCGCCCAGTTCACGACGCCCGACACGGTCGGCGCCTACACGCTCTCGCTCGCGATCGTGACGCCGATGTTCGTCTTCGCGCAGCTGAGCCTGCGCACCGTCTACCTCACGATCAGGCCGCCGGTCCGGATCGCCGTGCTGCTCGGCGTCCAGGCGGCCGCGCTGCTGTTCGCCGCGATCGTGACCGGCATCATCGGCGGGGTCTTCCAGGCCGCGCTGCTGCCGCTGCTCGCCGCCGCGGCGCTCGGCAAGATCATGGACGCCTACGTCGACCTGCTCTCCGGCCCGCTGCAGGCGGCGGGCCGGGAGCGGCGGATCTTCTGGGCCAGCCTGGCGGTGGGGGCGGGATCGCTCGCGTTCGCGGCGGCGGGGCTGCTGGCGACGGGGTCGGTGGTGGTGAGCCTCGTCGCTCTCGCCGCGGGGACGCTCTGCGCCGCGCTTCCGTTCCTCTATCTGCCGGTGCGCCGCGCGGAGCGGGAGGCGGGCACCTGGTCGTGGCGCGCCGACGCGGACACCCGCGCCAGGGTGGTCCGCGCCGGTGTGCCGATGGGGGTCGCGATCGCGATCATGTCGCTCATGTCGGTCCTGCCGCAGTACGTCCTCGCGGGTGTGATCGGCCAGGCCGTCGCCGGACGGTTCGCGGTCATGCTGTACATGTACGCCGTGGCCGACATCGCGGGCATGAGCCTCGCACAGGCATGGATCCCCACCGGGCGGCGCTCGTACGAGACGGGCGAGCCCCGGCGCTGGCTGGCGCGTCCGGTGCTGCTGTGGACGGCGCTCTTCCTCCCCGCGACGGTGTTCGGCCTCTGGCTGGGCGCGATGCTGCTGCCCCTCCTCTTCGGCCCCGCCTTCGGGTTCGGCATCGCCGAGGCGGTCCCGCTCGGGTGTGCGATCGTGCTCCTGCCGTTCGCGCACTTCACCGCGATCACCGTGAGCATTCAGAACCGCTACACGCACGTGCTGGCGCTGAGCGCGGCGGCGGTCGTCGTCTCGGCGATCCTCTGCGCGGTCCTGATCCCGATCTGGGGGCTCGCCGGAGGCTTCTGGGCGCTCGCCGCCGCGATCGGAGTGCGCGGCATCGTGGCGCTCGTGTTCGTCCTGCGCCACTGACGAGGCGATGCCCACGCCCGGCGCGCGCTGCGCGGCTCAGAGCCGGTCGAGCTCCTGCACGTAGCGATCGGCCAGGTGGTCCCAGTCCCATGCGGCGAACTGCTCGTATCGGGGCTGGGGCGCCGGCCGTCCGAGCTCCTGCCGCGCGGCTGCGATGAGTGCCCCGGCGTCGCCCGAGGGGACGACCGCGACGCGGGCGTCGGGGATGGCGGCGAGCGCCGAAGCGATCCCGACCTCGTAGGTCACGAGGGCGGCGCCGGCCGCCAGTGCCTCGAGCTGGGTGAGCTGGAAGCCCTCGGCGGCGACGGAGGGGTTCACGTAGACCGCGCCGCGCAGCTTCTCCCGCACCGCGTCGGAGTCCCATCGTCCCGGCGTGTGCAGATCCTCCACGCCGCGCTCGGCGGCGTACGCCTGGGCGGCGTCCCGCTCGCCCGGGCCGATGAGCCACGCCTCGCCGCGCCAGCCGTCCGCGCGGCAGGCCGCGACGACATCGACGAAGGTGCGCCAGCCCTTCTCCTCGACGACGCGCCCGACGAAGACGAGGCGCCGTTCGTCTCCGACCGCCGGTGGCTGGCCCTCGTCCGGGAGCCACTGCCGCAGCGCGATGCCGTTGCCGAAGACGCCGGCGTCCACGCCGGACAGCTCCCGGACGAACTCCGCCGCCGCATCCGAGACGCCGAGGACGCGGTCCGCTCGGCGGAGCACCCTTCGTCCCATGGTCCGGTCGACGAGGCGGCTCGCCACGCGGACCAGCGGGGACGAGGTGACCACGAAACCGCCGCCGTGCTCGGTGTGGATGCTGGGCACCCCCTGCCGCCGCGCGAGCCGGATCCCCAGCCAGCTGAGCGGGAAGAAGCGGGTGTGGGTGGCGACATGCGTGATCGGCGTCTGTGCGCCTGCCGCCGAGCGGACGAAGGCGCGCCAGTCGCGGGCCGAGGGGAGGGCCATGATCGAGCGGAAGTCGTACGTGCGCGGCACCGGGACGACGCGCACGCCGGACGGCTCCGTCCATGCCTCGCGATCGCTGCCGAGATAGACGACCGTGACGGCCACACCGCGCGCGACCAGGAGAGGAAGGAGCGAGCGCAGATGCATCTCGACCCCGCCCTCGGTCTCGGCGTAGTTCGTCGTGACGACGAGGAGGTGTCGCTCGGGTAGTTCGGGCACTCTGCTGGCGCCTTTCATCCAGGTCGGCATCGGGCTTCTCGACTCTATCGGAGCCCGATGCCGGGCCCGGGGCGGCGGCGGAGGGCCGACGTCAGTCGATCGACACCGAGACGGGCTCGCGTCGATCCGTCGTGCTGCCGTCGCCGAGCTGTCCGGTGGTGTTGACGCCCCAGCAGGACACCCGATCCCGGGAGGAGAGCGTGCACACATGGAACCTGCCGACGGCGACGCCGGAGACCGGAGCGGGAATCTGCGGAACGGGAACGGGTCGCGGGGCGTCGATGTCGTCGGCGCCGGCGTCGCCCCAGCAGAGAACGCTCTGTTCGGAGGTCGTCGCGCAGGTGCGGGCATGACCCGCGGAGACGCTCTCAGCGCCGGTCAGCCCCGCGACGCGATTCGGTGCGGGGGAGGGGATGCGCGTGCCGTCGCCGCGTTCCCCGCCGGCGTTCGCGCCCCAGCAGAAGACGTCGCCGCGGGTCAGGGCGCAGGCATGGGTGTCGCCGGCCGTGATGGCGTCGAAACGCGCATCGGGCACGGGCACCTGCACGGGAACGGCCGACGAGGCGACGCCCGGGCCGCCCAGCTGGCCGTCGCCGTTCTCGCCCCAGCAGAACGCGCGTCCGCGATCGGTCACCGCGCAGGTGAATCCTGTGCCCGCGGATGCCGCCACCACGCCGCCGGGCAGGCCCTGCACGCGTCGGGGCTGCAGGACGGGATCCGTCGACGCGCGCGCCCCCAGTTCGCCCGCGGTGTTCGATCCCCAGCAGTAGAGGTCGGCGCCGACGAGCGCACAGGTGTGCGCGCGGCCGGCGGAGACCGCGGAGGCCCGTCCGGGAAGGCCCTGCACCGGCTGCGGGATGGGGTGCGTGGTCGTCGTCGCATCCCCGAGCTGACCCGAGGCGTTCGCGCCCCAGCACCAGACGGCGCCCGCGGCGGTCAGCGCGCACGCGTGCGTGCCGTCGCCCGCGGTGACGGCGACGGCACCGCTGACCCCCTGGACCGCGACGGGTCGCGGGTGCGGCGCGAAGGTGCCGTCCCCGAGCTGCCCGTCGTCGTTCGCGCCCCAGCACCGCACCGCACCGGCGTCCGTCACCGCACAGCTGAAGTCCGCGCCGGCGGCGATCGTCGAGCGGTACGGCGCGGGCGGCAGGTAGACGTAACGCGGAAGGACGATCACGGCGAGGATCACGGCGGCCGCCACGACGACGAGCGCCGACGCGGCGAGAAGGAGCCGCGGCCGCTCGCGGAGGCGGAGCGGGGGCGGGGGCTCCTCTGCGACCATGCGCACCATCCTTCGGTGTCCGGGCCTGCCTGACGCTATCAGCTGGGACGCGGTCTCAGGCGTAGCATCGACCACAGCAGCATGCCGAGGAAGGTGGTGCCGTCATGGAATCGTCGGAGATGGCCTCGCAGCGCGACGCAGGAGTGGATTTGGGAGCGATCGGCATCGGTGCAGGAATTCTTGTGGGGCCCGCGGGCATCGTGCTCGGAGCCCTCGGCTGCGACGTGCGGCGACTGCCGATCGACGTCGCCATGCGATCGTGGCGATCGTCGTCGGCGTGGCGCAGACGGTGGTCGTCATCCTCGCCGCGCTGGGCTGGAGCTGGGCGGCCGGACAGGCCGGGGCAGGTCCCTCGCCCTCCGGCGTGCCGCCGGAGATCGTGATCGACGGCCAGACGGTCGCGCCCACCTACAGCCCGAGGCCGACCCCGGTCTTCACACCGCCGCCCACCGCACCGGACGAGCCGCCGATCACGCTCGTGCCCGACACCGTACGGGGCGGTTACGAGGCGGGGGACGTCGCTCCCGACCCGGATGCCGACGACGCGGGCGCGGTGGATTCCGGCAGCACCACCTACACCGGGCCGCAGGGCGACATCGAGCTCCGGCGATCGGCGTGGGAGACGCCCGAGGACGCGGCGCAGTACGCCGAGACGCTTCAGGCGCAGGCCGCCGGAACGCTGCAGAAGTCGGGAACCGTGGGGGTTCCGCCCGACGGCCAGTACTGGTACTACGACGATGACGGCCAGAGCACGATGGTGTGGACCCAGGGCGTCACGGTGGGATACGCCACGGGAGCGGCGGCGGATCTGCAGATGTTCTATCTGGAGCTCGTCTCCGCCTCCTGATCGGGCTCGGCCCGTTCAGAATCCGACGACGCGCACGGGTGTGCCGCTGTCCTCCGCGGTACCCGTGCCGAGCTGTCCGGCGGAGTTCGCCCCCCAGCATTCGACCCGGGAACGGTCCCGGGCGATGGCGCAGGTGTGCATCCCGCCGACGCTGACCGAGCCGTAACCCGAGGTCAGCCCCGCCACGGCGGTCGGGGCCGTCGACGACGGGAACGGCGCGCCATCGGTCTCGCCGCCCCAGCACCGAACCGCCCCGGCCGAGGAGACGGCGCAGGACCGCCGGTACCCCGACGACACGGAGACGGCGTCCTCGATGCCCCGCACCGCGACGGGCCCGGAGCGGCGGCGCGTGTCGCCGACGCCGAGCTGGCCGCCGTCGTTCGCACCCCAGCACCAGACACGCCCGTTCGTGGCGACGGCGCAGGAATTCGTGTCCCCCGCCGCGATCTGGCCGAACCGTTCAGCGGGCGCGATCGGCTGCGGCCCCTCCTGCACGCCGCGTGGCGCACCGGCCTGGCCGTCGCCGCTGTCACCCCAGCAGCGTGCCCGTCCCCGGTCGGTGAGCGCACAGGTCAGGCTCGTCCCCGCCGACACGGCGACGGCGGTCCCGAGTCCGGATACCCGGGTCGGCACCGGCGTCGCATCGGTGCCCCCGATGCCGAGCTCGGCGCTGGCGTTGTACCCCCAGCAGTACACCTGCCCGGACGCGAGGGCGCAGGTGTGCTGACGACCGACGGCGATCGCCGTCACCGGGGACGGCAGGCCCTTGACCGTTCGGGGCGTCGGGCTGGAGGTGGTCGTGCCGTCGCCGAGCTGCCCGTCGTCGTTCGCGCCCCAGCACATCATCGAGCCGTCCTCGAGGAGTGCGCACACGTGCGATCCCGAGCCTGCGGACAGTGCGACGGCGCGGGATGCGCCGATGGCGGCGACCGGCGCAGGGCTGTCGGTGAACGTCCCGTCGCCGAGCTGCCCGGAGTCGTTCGCGCCCCAGCACTTCACCTCCTGCTCGGCGGTGATCGCGCAGGTGAAGCTGCCGCCTGCGGCGACGCTCGACTGATAGGGACTCGGCGCTGCATAGAAGAAGCGCGGGGCCACCAGGAACCCGGCCGCGACGAGGACGGCGACCGCCGGCACGAGGAGCCACAGCAGCCTCAGTCTCCGGGGTGTGCGCCGGCGC
The DNA here is from genome assembly GCF_037148715.1 of Microbacterium sp. MMO-10. NCBI lineage: Bacteria > Bacillati > Actinomycetota > Actinomycetes > Micrococcales > Microbacteriaceae > Microbacterium > Microbacterium sp. MMO-10. Next base: position 162,124 of record NZ_JBBCSV010000002.1, read on the forward strand.
TCCCGGTCGCGGCGTGCGGGGATGGCGGACGTCGACACTGAACCTCCCAGGGCGGGATCGCCCCCGGGTTTCCGCTGGCGAAAAGTAACGATTGCATGACGGAGTGGCCCACTCGGTGCGCTTCTCGGCACTTGAGGCGAAATCCTACCTCGATCGCGTGCAACGATTTGTCATCGCGTGTGTGATTCTGGGGGCACGCATGGATTTCGCAGGGGAGATCATCAGGTATGTCGACTAGAAGCGCTGGGGCGCGAGTCGCCGAAAGGCCGGGAACGGCCCCGCGGATCTGGATTCTCGCGTGCGCCACGGCGCTCGCACTCCTCATTTCGGTGCTCGGCGCCGGTGCTGCGCAGGCGGCCGACTCGAACCTCGCCCCCTCCGCAGCGGTCACCGCCTCCTCGCAGAACACGGGGACGGGCCAGACGGCGGCGAAGGCGATCGACGGCGTGCCGTCGGGGTATCCCGCGGACTCCTCCAAGGAGTGGTCGACGGTCGGCGGGAAGTCCGGATCCTGGATCCAGCTGACGTGGGCGCAGGCGGTGTCGCTCAACAAGGTGGTGCTCTACGACCGGCCGAACGCCGATGACCGGATCACCGGGGCGACCCTGACCTTCTCGGACGGATCCTCGGTGCCGGTCGGATCGCTGACCAACTCCGGCGCCGGCGTGACGATCACCTTCACGGCGCGCACGGTCACCTGGGCGAAGCTGACCGTGACGTCCGTGGCCTCGACCACCTTCAACGTGGGGCTCGCGGAGTTCGAGGCCTTCGGCTCGACGCAGCCGGGGCCGAACCAGCCGCCGACCGCCAACGCCGGGTCGAACCGTTCCGTGCCGGTCGGCACCTCGGTCACCCTCGACGGGACGAAGTCGGCGGACTCGGACGGCCAGGTGAAGGCGTACACCTGGACGCAGACCTCGGGCGCCTCGGTCACTCTGAGCAACCCGAACATCGCGACGCCGTCGTTCACGCCGAGTGCGGCGGGAACCTACGTGTTCCGGCTCGTCGTCACGGACGATCGGGGGGCTTCCTCGTCGCCGGCGACGGTGACGATCACCGTGACCCCTCCCGCGCCGAACCAGCCGCCGGTCGCCGATCCCGGGGCGGCCTTCTCCGCTCCGATCAAGACGACCGTCACGCTCGACGGCTCGAGGTCGACCGATCCCGACGGAACCGTCGTCTCCTGGTCGTGGACGCAGACGTCCGGTCCTGCCGTGGCGCTCACCGGCGCGGGAACGGCCAAGCCGACCTTCACTCCGACCGAGACGGGCGGCTATGTGTTCTCCCTCGTCGTCACCGATGACAAGGGCACGGCCTCGGCGCCGGTCACGGTCACGGTGACCGCGGTCGATGCCCCGATCGTCGTCGCGAACATCGCGGCGAAGGGGAGCGCGACCGCCTCGTCGCAGAACACCGCCACAGGCCAGACTGCGGCGAAGGCCGTCGACGGGGTGGCGCAGGGCTATCCGGCCGACTACACCAAGGAGTGGGTGACCGCGGGCGGCCGCGGCGGATCCTGGCTCGAGATCGGCTACGGCACGCCGGTCGTGCTGACGAAGGTCGTGCTCTACGATCGGCCGAACACCAGCGATCAGGCGACCGCCGGCACCCTCACCTTCTCCGACGGATCGTCGGTACCGGTGGGCGCGCTGACGAACTCCGGCGCCGGCGTCACCGTGTCCTTCCCCGCTCGCGCGGTCACGTCGGTGCGCTTCACCGCGACCGCCGTCTCGGCGAGCACCGTCAACGTCGGCCTCGCCGAGATCGAGGTGTGGGGCTCTCCGGCGGGGTCGGGGAACTGGCCGCCGACCGCGAACGCGGGCGCGTCGCAGACGGTCGCGGCCGGCTCCCCGGTGACCCTCGACGGGCGAGGGTCCTCCGACCTGGAGGGCACGATCGCCGGCTTCGCCTGGGCGCAGACGGCGGGACCCGCCGTCGCGCTCTCGGATGCGACGGCGGCGGCCCCGACCTTCACCGCGCCGCAGGTCGCGCAGACGACGGCGCTGGCGTTCCAGCTCACGGTGACAGACTCCGGGGGTGCGACCGCATCGGCCGCCGTCACGATCACGGTGACGGCTCCCGCGACGATCGTGGCAGCCGACTCCGGGACGTCGGGATCCTTCACGATCACCTACGACCCCTCGTTCGCGGGGAGGACTGCGACCCTGCAGGTGCAGACCATCGCCACGACGCTCACCACGGAGAATCCGGCCAGCGTCTGGAAAGCGGTCGGAACGGTCAAACTCGACGGCTCCGGTGCGGGCAAGGTCACGGTGGCCAAGCCCTACGGCGCCACGCACTCCTATCGGGCCGTGGTCACCGTCTCGGGGACGGACAACCCCACGAACGTGATCACCTACGCCGCGCCGAAGCAGAACAAGAACACCGGGCTCGCGACGGTCTACCTCAACACGAACGAGGGCGCGGCGATCGACTCGAAGGACGTCGACCGCGAGGGCACGATGACGATCGTGGCAGGGACGAGCAGCTGCACCACCGGCACCGGCGAGTCGATCGTCAAGACGTCCGGCCGCGGCAACTACACCTGGACGCTCGACAAGAAGCCGTACAAGGTCAACCTCGGTTCGAAGGCGTCGCTGTGCGGCATGGCGAAGAGCAAGAAGTGGGCGCTGCTGGCGAACCACTACGATCGCTCGCTGCTGCGCACGACGATCAGCCTGAACCTGGGGCAGCAGCTGAGCGGTCTGGCGTGGACCCCGCACCTCGTCCCCGTCGACCTGTACGTCAACGGATCGTACGTCGGCGCCTACAACCTGATCGAGCGCGTCGAGGTGGACAGCAGCCGCGTCGACATCGACGAGCTGAAGGACAACCAGACCGGCGCGAACGACGTGCAGCCGAACCTCTCCGGCGGCTACCTGCTGGAGTGGGACTACCGGGCGGATCCCGCCGCGGGCGATGCCGTGGTCACGGTGGGCCCGGATCAGGCGCTGGTCTCGCTGGCCTCGCCGCAGAACGAGACCGACGGGACCGGGGTGACGACGGCTCAGAAGAGCTACATCTCCGGCTACCTGAACAGCGCGAACTCCGCCCTGTTCTCGTCAGGCTTCGCCGATCCGGTCAACGGCTGGCGGAAGTACATCGACGAGGCCTCCGCGGTCGATTACTACCTGATCCAGGAGTACACGAAGAACCTCGACTCGAACATGTACACGTCGGTCTACATGTACAAGACACGGGACTCGGACGCCGGCCCCGGCAAGCTCTTCCTCGGGCCCGCCTGGGACTACGACACCAGCCTGGGCGATGCCGCCTACGAAGGGGGACAGGGCTCCACCTCCGGCTGGTACCTGCGCGACCAGACGGAAACCTATGCGAAGCAGACGGTGCAGTCGGGCAAGACCTGGTTCGACCGGCTGAACGAGGACTCCTCGTTCCGTGCGGCGGTGAAGGCCCGCTGGCAGCAGCTGAAGCCCGTGTTCGACGGCCTCCCGGCCTCGGTCGACCAGCAGGCGGCCCTGATCGGCAAGTCGGCCGCGGCGAACTTCTCGATCTGGGACCCGAACCAGCGGCTGGAGGACGTGCAGGTCATCAAGGGCGGCTTCTCGAACGAGGTCGCCTACCTGAAGACGTGGATCGCAGGACGGACGAGCTGGATGGACTCCCAGTTGCGATGACGATCGCGGCGGCGGTCAGGAGGATCTGACCGCCGCCGCGGAAGCGCCGCGGGCGGGGACCCGCGGCTGAGAAAGGGGACAGACGTGATCGGGAGCCGAGCACGCGGATCGAGGATCGCCGGGGCGGGTGTCGTCGCGGCTCTGCTGCTGACCGGGGTGCAGGCGCTGCCGGCCGCCGCCGCGAGCGTGAACCTCGCATCGAAGGCGACGGTCACCGCGACCTCGCAGAACACGGCGACGAGCCAGACGGCGGCCAAGGCCGTGGACGGGGTCGCTCAGGGGTACCCGGTCGACGCCACGAAGGAGTGGGCGAGCGTGGGCGGCAAGTCCGGGACGGCGATCACGCTGACCTGGCCCGCTGCGGTCTTCGTCGACCAGATCCGGCTGTACGATCGCCCCAACCTCGACGACCGGATCACCGGCGGGACGTTCACCTTCGACGACGGCTCCACCGCCGCCGTGGGCTCCCTCACGAACAACGGCACCGCGGTCACCGCGGCATCCTTCAGCACGCCGAAGAGGATCACCAAGGTGACGTTCACGGTCACCTCTGTCGCCTCGACGACCTACAACGCCGGCCTCGCCGAGATCGAGGTGTTCGGCACCGAAGCGCCGGCGGAGAACCAGAAGCCCACGGCGGACGCCGGAGCCTCCTTCTCGAGCGTCGTCGGAAAGTCGACGAAGCTCGACGGCTCGAAGTCGAAGGATCCGGACGGCTCGGTCGCGTCGTACACCTGGACGGTCGAATCGCAGCCGAGCGGTTCCTCGGTGTCGCTCGCGAACACGGCGAGCCCGTCGTTCACGCCCGCGGTGGCCGGCACCTATGTGTTCGGCCTGGTCGTGACGGACAACGCGGGAGCTTCCTCGAGCAAGGCCACCGTCACGGTGACGGTGACCCCGCCGCCGCCGAACCAGCCGCCCAAGGCGGATGCCGGCCCGGACCAGACGGTGAGCGTCAACAGCTCTGTGACTCTGACCGGCGCGGCATCCGCCGACCCCGACGGCACGATCGCGGCGTACGCCTGGGCCCAGGTGTCCGGACCCGTGGCGTCACTGTCCAGCACCTCCGCGGCCAAGCCGACGTTCACGCCGACCGCGGTCGGCGCGTATGTCTTCGGACTGGTCGTGACGGATGACAAGGGCGCGGTCTCCCCGGCCGACCAGGTCAGGATCACCGTCACCGACGCGCCCGTCGTGCCGCTGAACCTGGCCGGGCAGTCGGCGGTGACGGCGTCATCGGACAACGTCGCGACGAACCAGCAGGCGGCGAAGGCCGTGGACGGCGTCGCGCAGGGGTACCCGGCCGACTCGACGAAGGAGTGGGCCACGAAGGGCGGCAAGGCAGGCAGCTGGATCCAGCTCGCCTGGCCCGCACCCGTCTCGCTCGGCAAGGTCGTGCTCTACGACCGGCCGAACAGCGACGATCAGATCACCGGGGGGACGCTCACCTTCTCCGACGGCTCGTCCGTCGCCGTGGGCGCCCTGACCAACACCAGCGGCAGCGCGGGATCGGCCGCGGGGGTTCCGGTGACGTTCCCGGCGCGCACGGTGACCTGGGTGCGGCTGACCGTCGACAAGGTCTCCGCGACCACGCACAACGTGGGCCTGGCGGAGTTCGAGGCGTGGGGCAACGCGGCGGGCCCCGTCGACCTCCCTCCGGTCGTGAACGCCGGCACCGCACAGACCGTGGCCTCCGCGCAGACGGGCGTGACGCTGAACGGCTCGGCGTCGCGGGATCCCGAGGGCGGGGCTCTCACCTACGAGTGGGCGCAGACGGCCGGGACTCCCGTGACGTTGAGCGGTGCGACGACCGCGATCTCGACGTTCGACGCCCCCGCCGTGACCGCGGTGACCCCGCTGACGTTCCGGCTCACGGTGCGCGATCCCGGGGGCCAGAGCGCGTCGGGGACGGTCGTCGTGACGGTGAGTCCGCCGGCGACGGTCACCGCGACCGATGCCGGTGCGGCAGGCTCGTTCGCGATCGGCTACGGCTCCGCGTTCGCCGGCAAGACGGCGACGCTGCAGGTGCAGACCATCGCCACCACCATGACGACGGAGAACCCGACGTCGAGCTGGAAGGCCCTCGGGACGGTGGTCCTGAACTCCTCCGGGGCGGGCACGGTCACGGTGGCGGATCCCTATGAGGTGACCCATCAGTACCGGGCAGTGGTCTCGTCGGGCGGGATCGACAGCCCGACGAACACGGTCCCCTACGCGGCGGTGCGTCCCAACAAGAATCTCGGGTTGCCGGCGCTGTACCTCGACACCAACGAGAGCGCCGCCATCAGCGACCGGGACACCGACCACGAGGGCGCGATCCAGCTGGTGCCCGGCTCCGGCAACTGGCCGGCCTGCACCGCGGTGCCGCGGGACACCAAGGTCAAGGCAGCCGGCCGCGGCAACTCGACCTGGAATCTGCCGAAGCGGCCGTACAAGTTCTCGACGGACAAGAAGACGGCGCTCTGCGGCATCCCCGCGGGCAAGAAGTGGGCGCTGCTGGCGAACTATGAAGACGTGTCGCTCATGCGGAACATGGTCGCCCTGCAGATGGGGTCGCAGTTGGACGGGCTCGCCTGGACGCCGCGGACGCATCCGGTAGACCTCTACCTGAACGGAAGCTACAAGGGCCAGTATCTGCTCGCCGAGCGGATCACGATCGGCGCCACCCGGGTCGACATCGACGAGCTGAAGATCGATCCTTCCGCTCCGGGAGCACAGGACGCGGCGCCCGAAGTGACCGGCGGCTACCTGATGGAGTGGAACCACGGGCAGGCCGGGGACGCGGGCGTCGAACCGCCCGACATCACCACGGACCGCGGCGGCCTCTACCTGAAGGAGCCCGATGCGGCCGCGGGCGAGATCACCCCGGCGCAGGAGCAGTACATCGCGGACTGGATGGACGAGGCCGACAGGGTGCTCTTCGACGATGCGACGTGGCTGGATCCGGACAACGGCTGGCGCAAGTACATCGACGAGTCCTCGGCGATCGACTTCTGGATCGTCAACGAGGTCACCAAGAACTACGGTGCGAACTACCGGTCGAGCGCCTGGATGTACAAGGCTCGCGACGTGCTGAACCCGGACGGGACCACGACGGTCGGCAAGCTCTACCACGGCCCGCTCTGGGACTTCGACACGGGCCAGGGGAACGCCGACTACGGCGCGGGCCAGGCGTCCACCTCGGGATGGTGGATGCGGGACTCCAACGACGCTCCGCGGCAGGCCTCCGTGACGTGGATGAACCGGCTGTTCCAGGACCCTGAGTTCAAGGCCGCGGCGAAGGCTCGCTGGCAGCAGGTGTCGCCGCAGCTGAAGGATGCGACGGCGTGGCTGGGCGTCCAGCAGCCGGCGTTGAAGGCGTCGGCAGATGCGGATCACGCGCTGTGGGGTCTGGGCTCGTACAGCACGGATGCGAACGCCCTGCGCGCCTGGCTCTCGGACCGGATCGCCTGGATCGACGCGAACTTCCGTTGAACCGTTCCGGCGGTCGCGCGCGACCGCCGGAACGGCCTATACTGGCGGCGACTCCCGCTTCTGAGAGTGGTATGGGAACCCTCTCAGATGGAGTCTCTTGGGGAATCTGGGGCGAAGTATGGCTGTTCGGCGTGCGTACACGCACGCCCTGGGGATCTGGGGTGTACTCCTTGGGGCTGTCGCGACGATGCTCGTCGAGCCCTCCGCAGCATGGGCGGCGCCCTGTGTGGGGGGAGCGACGCAGGTGGTCGCACATCAAGACGACGATCTGCTGTTCCAGAATCCCGACGTGCTGCACGACGCGGCCGCCGGTGCATGCCTGCAGACGATCTACGTGACCGCGGGCGACTCCGGGCACGGGCTGTCGTACGCGCGCGAGCGCGCCATCGGCCCCGAGGCCGCGTACGCGACGATGCTCGGCGTGCCGAACTCCTGGACGACGTCGGACGCCGGTGTGCCGGGGGAGAGCATCGTCCGTCGCACGCTGGCCACGAAGCCGAATGTGTCGATCGTGTCGCTCTACCTGCCGGACGGCGCGGTGATCGGATCCGGCTTCTCCGCGACCGGATACGCGAGCCTGGAGAAGCTGCTGACGGGGCAGATCGGGCGCATCTCCGCGATCGACGGGTCGGCGAGCTACACGCGCGACGAGCTGGTCACGGTCATCGCCTCCCTCGCCGCGCAACAGGGCGCGACGCAGATCCGCGCGCTGAATTACGGCGGGGGCTGGGACGACGGCGATCATTCCGACCATCATGCGAGCGCCTATCTGACCTTCGACGCCAACCAGGTGCTCACCACCGGGCGTCGGATCACCGGCTACACGGGATATCAGACCCAGGACAAAGCGGCCAACGTCTCCGGTGCGGATCTCACCGCCAAGCGCGCCGCCTTCAACGCCTATGCCGTCCACGACGAGTGGAAGACCGGCTCCGAATGGTCGAACTGGGGGGCGCGCCAGTACGTCGACGACACCACGCAGTACGCGGACACGAGCGGCCTTCGGGTCAACGCCGGTCCGGACCGCACCGGGACGACCGGCACAGCGGTGACGCTGGACGGGTCCGCGTCCTCCGCCACCACCTATCAGTGGACGCAGGCCTCCGGGCCCGCCGTCACCATCAGCACCCCCACCGCTGCGGTGGCGGGCTTCACGCCCACCGCGCCCGGCCGCTACGTGTTCACTCTCGTGGGCCGCAAGAGCGGCGCGTCGGCGTCGGACAGCGTGACGGTCACGATCCGCGACGCCTCCCAGCAGAACCTCGCCCGGGTGGCGGGCACGGTCGTGACCGGGTCGAGTCAGGCGACGGCATCGGGGCAGGGTCTCACGAAGGCCGTGGACGGCGTCGCGCAGGGCTATCCGACGGATTCGAGCAAGGAGTGGGCGACGTCCGGCGGCAAAACGGGCAGCTGGATCCAGCTCACCTGGCCGAACCCCGTGACGCTCAGTCAGGTCGTCCTGTACGACCGGCCGAATCTCGATGACCAGATCACCGGGGGCACGCTGACCTTCTCGAACGGCGCGAGCGTCCCCGTGCCCTCGCTCGCCAACGACGGCAGCGCGGTCGCCGTCGACATCCCTGCGATCACCACCACCACCGTGCGTCTCACCGTCACCGCGGTGTCGTCGAGCACCTCCAGCGTCGGGCTCGCCGAGCTGGAGGCGTGGGGCGTGAACGGCGTGCCGCCGGTGGCGAACGCGGGCCCGGCCCAGACGGTCACCGCCGGCAGCACCGTCACCCTGGACGGCAGCGCATCGACCGTGCAGAGCGGCCGTACCGCGAGCTACTCGTGGGTGCAGTCCTCCGGGCCGGCGACGTCGCTCAGCGGTGCGACCACCGCACGCCCCACGTTCGTGCCCGCGACCGCGGGGGTGTACGTGTTCACCCTGACCGTGGGCGACGGCTCGCTCAGCGCCACCGGCACCGTGACCATCACCGTCCTGGCGCAGAACCGTGCTCCGATCGCGAACGCGGGGCCCGCACAGACGACGACGGCGGGGAACCCCGTGCAGCTCGACGGCATGGCGTCCAGCGATCCCGACGGCAATCCGCTCACGTACGCGTGGTCGCAGGTCTCGGGGCCTGCGGTGACGTTGAGCAGCGCCACCGCGGCCAAGCCGACGTTCACGCCGGCCACGGCGGGCAGCTACGTCTTCGCGCTCACCGTCAGCGACGGCACGGTCGGCAGTGCCGCGTCGCAGGTCACGATCACGGTCCTCCCGGCGAACGGCCTGCCGGTCGCGGACGCGGGACCGCCCCAGACGGTCAAGGCCGGCACGCTCGTCACGCTGAACGGCGCGGGATCGGCCGATCCGGACGGGACGGCTCTGAGCTTCTCCTGGGCGCAGACCGGCGGACCCGGCACGACGCTGACCGGTCCGGCCACGGCCGCGCCGACCTTCACTCCGTCCGCCGAGGGGAGCTACGTCTTCGCCCTCACCGTCTCGGATGGAGCGGCGACCAGCAGCGCATCGGTGACGATCACCGTGCTGCCCGCCAATCGCGCGCCGAGTGCGTCCGCCGGGCCGAGCCAGTCGGTCGTCGTCGGCGCCACGGTGTCGCTCAGCGGCTCGGCGACGGATCCCGACGGAGACTCCCTGACATACGCCTGGGCGCAGGTCGGCGGGACGCCGGCGATGGCCCTCGCCGCGACGGACGCCGCACAGTCGTCCTTCGTGGCGTCCTCGCCGGGGGTGTTCGCGTTCACGCTGACGGCGACCGATCCCGGCGGGCTCGCATCCACCTCCCAGGTGACCGTCGCGGTGTCGCCTCCGGGAACGCTGCCGCCTGCGGCGGATGCCGGGAGCGCGCAGAGCGTGACGACCGGAACGCTCGTCCACCTGGACGCGTCGGCCTCCTCGGATCCGCAGAACCTCGCACTCACCTACTCCTGGGAACAGACGGCCGGTGCGTCCGTGGCGCTGTCCGACCCTGCCGACGTGAAGCCGACGTTCACGCCGACGAGCCCGGGTTCGTACACGTTCCGCGTGACGGTGCGCAACGCCTACCTGTCGGCGAGCGCCGACGTCACGGTCACCGTCGTGCAGGCCAACCGTCCTCCGACGGCCAACGCGGGGCCGTCGCGTACGGTGACCGCCGGAACCGCCGTGACGCTGGACGGCTCCGGCTCCTCCGACCCCGATGGGACCGCCCTCAGCTACGCCTGGAGCCAGGTCTCGGGCCCCGGGGTGGCGCTCGGTGCTGCGGCGCAGGCGAAGGCCGCGGTGACGCCGACGGTCGTGGGCACCTATGTGTTCCGGCTCGTGGTCTCGGACGGAGCGCTGACCGGCACCGCAGACGTGACCCTCACGGTGACCCCGGCGAACCGGGCACCCGTGGCGAAGGCCGGGGGAGCGCAGACGGGGCTCACGGGAACACGCCTCACCCTCGACGGCACCGGATCGAGCGATCCCGACGGCGACGTCCTGACGTACGCGTGGGCGCAGACCGCCGGCGCGCCGGTGGTGCTGACCGGCGCGGGCACGTCGTCGGCGACGCTGACGCCCACCGCGGCGGGCAGTTACACCTTCACGCTCACCGTGTCGGACGGGGGCCTCTCCGCGACGGACACCGTGACCGTCACCGTGACGGACCCGGTCCTCACGAACGTCGCCCGATCCGCCGCGGCGACGGCTTCGTCCCAGAACACGGCGAGCGGTCAGACGGCGGGGAAGGCGATCGACGGCGTCGCGCAGGGCTACCCGACGGACTCGAGCAAGGAGTGGGCGACCGCGGGCGGCAGGGCCGGCAGCTGGATCCAGCTGAACTGGAGCTCGGCCCTGACCCTCTCCAAGGCGATTCTCTATGACCGGCCCAACGGCGACGACCAGATCACGGGTGGGACGCTGACGTTCTCCGACGGTTCGAGCGTCGCGGTCGGGGCGCTCAACAACAGCGGGACCGCCACGACCGTCACGTTCCCGGCGCGCGTCGTCACCTGGGCGCGCCTCACCGTGACCGGCGTCAGCGGCACCACCTACAGCGCGGGCCTGGCCGAGTTCGAGGCCTGGGGGTACCTCAGCTCCACCCCGCCGGCGGTGCTTCCCCCCATCGCCAGCGCCGGGGCCGATCAGCAGGGCTTCACCGGTGCGCAGGTCACTCTCAACGGATCCGGATCCAGCGACCCGAATGGCCGCACGCTCACCTACGCGTGGACGCAGACGTCCGGCCCGACGGTCGGCCTCGTCGGCGCCAACAACGCGAAGCCGACGTTCACCCCGGCCGCCGCGGGCAGCTACGTCTTCTCCCTGACGGTGTCGAACGGCTCCCTGTCCGCGACCGCCTCCACCACGGTCACCGTGTCGCAGGCGCCGCCCACCCCGACGAACATCGCTCGCCAGGCCTCCGCCACGGCCTCCTCGCAGAACACCACGACCGGGCAGACGGCGGCGAAGGCGATCGACGGCGTGGCCCAGGGCTATCCGACGGATTCGAGCAAGGAGTGGGCGACGTCCGGCGGCAAGGCCGGCAGCTGGATCCAGCTGACCTGGTCCGGCCCCCAGAGCATGTCGAAGGTGGTCCTCTACGATCGGCCGAACAGCTCCGATCAGATCACCGGCGCGACGCTGACGTTCTCCGACGGGTCGAGCGTGGCGGTCGGTTCGCTGAACAACTCGGGTTCCGCCACGACCGTGTCGTTCCCGGCTCGCACCGCGACGTGGGTCAAGCTGACCACGACGACGGTGAGCTCGGCCACGGCCAACGTCGGTCTCGCCGAGTTCGAGGTGTGGACGGGGTGACCGCGGAAGGCGGCCGGCGGCGGGGGAGCGGCGGCCCGCGCCGACCGGCGGAGGTGTGTGCGGGCTGAGAAGCCGGCGAGAGCACGGCCGGTATGATCGATGGGATTCCGATGCGCACACATATGAACTCCCCCTACGCCGACACGTGGCTGATCGTCCCGCTGTACAACGAGGCGACGGTCGTGCAGGACGTCGTCCGCGAAGCCCGGCGCACCTTCCCGAACATCGTCTGCATCGACGACGGCAGCAGTGACGGCTCGGCCGAAGAGGCCCTGGCCGGAGGCGCGGTGGTGCTTCGCCACCCGATCAACCTCGGGCAGGGGGCCGCGCTGCAGACCGGGATCGAGTTCGCTCGCGCCCAGCCCGGGGCCGAGTACTTCGTCACCTTCGACTCGGACGGCCAGCACCAGGTCGACGACGTGGTCGCGATGGTGCAACGCCTGCGCACCGAGCCCTACGACATCATCGTCGGCTCGCGCTTCCTGGACGGCCGTACCAACGCGAGCGCCCTGAAGAAGTTCGTCCTCCGGCTCGCCGTGCTCTTCGAGCGCATGAGCACGGGCGTCCGTCTCACGGATGCCCACAACGGGCTCCGGGCGTTCAACCGCGTGGCGGCGGGCAAACTGCGGATCCGCCAGAACCGGATGGCGCACGCCAGCGAGATCGTCGCGCAGATCGGCGAGCACAAGCTCCGCTACGCCGAGCAGCCCGTGCACATCGTCTACACCGACTATTCACGGTCGAAGGGGCAGTCGCTCTGGAACTCCGTGAACATCCTCAGCGAACTCTTCATCAAGTAGGACCCCGCATGTTCGATCAGATCATCATCAAGGTCCTCCTCATCGGGGCCTTCGTCATCTTCGGCCTCATCCTGCTGCGGCCGGGCGGATCCGCGCGCAACCAGGCGATCCGCACCATCACCCTGCTGCTCCTGCTGGTGGCGGCGGTCTTCGCCGTGCTGTTCCCCGGCATCATCAACGACCTCGCGCTGAGCGTCGGCGTGGGGCGAGGCACCGATCTGCTGCTCTACGCCTTCATCGTCGTCTTCGTGGGCAACGCGCTCACGGCCGTGCGGCACCGGCGCGCGCAGGACGCGCAGATCACCCAGCTCGCGCGGCAGATCGCGCTGCGCTCGCCGGAACGCCCCCAGGATCCCACGCCGGACGGAGAGCTCTGATGGATCTCCTCATCGTCGGGTCGGGCTTCTTCGGCCTCACCATCGCGGAGCGCGCCGCCGCCGCGGGCCGCAAGGTCACCGTCATCGATCGCCGTCACCACATCGGCGGCAACGCTTACAGCGAGGACGAGCCGCTCACCGGCATCGAGGTGCATCGATACGGGGCGCACCTGTTCCACACCTCCAATCCCACGGTCTGGGAGTACGTCAACCGGTTCACGACGTTCACGAACTATGTGCACCGCGTCTACTCGACGCACAAGGGCGAGGTCTATCCGCTGCCGATCAACCTCGGCACGATCAACCAGTTCTTCCGTGCGGCCTACACGCCCGACGAGGCGAGGGCACTCATCGCCGGGCAGGCGGGGGAGTTCGACGCGCACGAGGCGAAGAACCTGGAGGAGCGCGGGATCGCGCTGATCGGGCGACCGTTGTTCGAGGCGTTTATCCGCGACTACACGGCGAAGCAGTGGCAGACCGATGCGCGGGAGCTGCCGGCGTCGATCATCAGCCGCCTGCCGGTGCGCTACAACTACGACAACCGCTACTTCAACGACACGTGGGAGGGGCTGCCCACGGACGGCTACACCGCGTGGCTCGAGCGGATGGCCGACCACCCGAACATCGAGGTCGCGCTGAACGTCGACTTCTTCGACGAGTCGCAGCCGCTGAACAAGAAGGCGACGGTCGGGCAGCTGCCGATCGTGTACACCGGGCCGGTGGATCGCTACTTCGACTACGCCGAGGGAGAGCTGGGCTGGCGCACGATCGACCTCGAGCAGGAGGTCCTGGACATCGGCGATTTCCAGGGCACGAGCGTGATGAACTATCCGGACGCGGAGGTGCCGTACACGCGCATCCACGAGTTCCGCCACTTCCACCCCGAGCGCGCCGATCGATATCCGACGGACAAGACCGTGATCATGCGGGAGTTCTCCCGATTCGCCGAGCGCGGTGACGAGCCGTACTACCCGGTGAACACGTCGACGGACCGCGAGGGGCTTCTCGCGTACCGCGAGCTCGGCAAGGGCGAGCGCGACGTGCACTTCGGCGGACGTCTGGGCACCTACCAGTACCTCGACATGCACATGGCCATCGGATCCGCCCTGTCGATGTGGAACAACCAGCTGGCATGACGGTCCACCGGGAGACCCGGCGCGCGAGCAGGGCCCGGGCCGGATCGGGCGCGCCCTCGTACCGCCAGGACATCGAAGGGCTGCGCGCGGTCGCGATCCTCCTGGTCGTGGTCTATCACGTGTGGATCGGCCGCGTGTCCGGCGGCGTCGACGTGTTCCTGATGATCTCGGCGTTCTTCCTCACCGGCTCGTTCCTGCGGCGGATGCGGGCCGGCGCGCCCCTCGCGGTCGGCGGCTTCCTGCTCGGCCGCTTCCGCCGTCTCATGCCCGCCTCGTCCGTGGTGCTCGCCGCGACCCTGCTGGCCTCCTGGCTGCTGCTCTCGCAGACGAGCTGGCCGCAGCTGTGGCGTCAAGGCTGGGCGAGCCTCGGGTACGTGCAGAACTGGGTGCTCGGCGCAGAAGGGGTCGACTACTACGCCCGCGGCAGCACGCTGCTCTCTCCGCTGCAGCACTACTGGTCGCTCTCGATCCAGGGGCAGGCGTTCGTGCTCTGGTCCCTGCTGTTCCTGCTCGGTGCCCTCATCGCCCGGCGGACCGGGCGGCCCGGGGCTGTGATGGCCGTCCTGTTCGGTCTGGTGTTCGTCGCCTCCCTCGCCTTCTCCGTGGTGGAGACGAGCGCGCAGCAGAGCTTCGCCTACTTCGACACGCGTGCCCGGCTGTGGGAGTTCGCGGCGGGCTCGCTCCTCGCGATCGCGCTACCGCAGCTGAGGCTGGGGCGAGTGCTGCGCGCGGTCCTGGGGTGGACCGGCCTGGTCGCGATCGTCGTGTGCGGGATGGTGCTCGACGTGCGCGGCGGGTTCCCCGGCTACCTCGCGCTGTGGCCCATTCTCGGAGCCGTCCTCGTCATCGTGGGCGGAACCCGGCCCCCCGGCGACTCGGGGGAGCAGCGCGATCTCGGCGCCGGGGCGTTCCTGACCCTGCGGCCGGTGCGCGCTCTCGGACGCGATGCCTATGCGCTGTACCTCGTGCACTGGCCGCTGCTCACGCTGTGGCTCGCCGTGCGCAAGGAGCCCAGGCCGTCGCTGCTCGAGGGGCTGATCATCGTCGTGGCCTCGCTGCTGCTCGCGCGCCTGGTCACGATCTGCGTGGAACGCCCGTTGCGCCTGCGCTCCGGCAGCAACGGCGGGCCCTGGCGGAACGCGGCCGTGATCGCCGGCTGCGTGGCTCTGGTCGCGGCCGTCCTCGTCCCCTGGCAGTGGGGCGCGACGAGCACGGCAGTCGCGCAGCAGCGGGCGCACAAGAACGTCTAT
The DNA here is from genome assembly GCF_037148715.1 of Microbacterium sp. MMO-10. Lineage (NCBI taxonomy): Bacteria > Bacillati > Actinomycetota > Actinomycetes > Micrococcales > Microbacteriaceae > Microbacterium > Microbacterium sp. MMO-10. Next base: position 177,540 of record NZ_JBBCSV010000002.1, read on the forward strand.
CTCGGGGCGATGGGTGCTGCGGGAACACCGCCGAAGAGCGACCCCGTGCCGGTGATCCCCGGCGTGAACACCCCGGAGCCGGAGAAGTGGACATGGCTGGACGGGCCCTGCACCGGCCGGTTCGCCTCCTCCGTCGACGTCGTCCAGGAGAGCTGTCGCCAGACCTCCGATGCTGCGACGGCGGAACACGTGGTCGTGGTCATGGGCAATTCGCACGCCCAGCAGCTGGGAACGGCGGTCGACGCCGTCGCCAAGAAGCGGGGATGGGGCGTGGTCCTGGTCTACCGGGACTGGTGCCTGCTCGACGAGAACGAGCCGGGGACCGATACCCGCTGCGACGAGTGGCAGGGCGCCGCCCGCGACCACGTGGTGGAGATCCATCCCGACGCGGTCTTCCTGCTCGCGACGGCCGCGAGCCCGGACAGCCCCGACGAGCAGGTGGCGACGGGACTGGATGTGGTGCTCGACACCTTCGATGCGGCGGGCATCCCCGTCGTCGGCGTCCGGGACAGCCCGCGGTCGGCCGTGACCAACTTCTTCACGTGCGCGGTGGACCGCCTGCCCTGCGATCGCCCGGTGGCGGACGTCCTCGCCGCGGAGAACCCCGCCCTGCCGTATGCGGATCGGATGAGGCTCATGGACTTCACGCCCTGGATCTGTCCGGACGGGACCTGTTACACGGTGATCGGGCACATCGCCGTCTATCTCGACATGAATCATCTCAGCGCGCAGTTCCTGGCGACTCTCGGGCCTGCGCTCGACGAGCAGTTGAAGGACTTCCTCCCATGACCATCGACACGACGACACGGCGTTCGCTGAAGACGTCGGAGACCCGCGGCGCCTACCGCCGCGACATCGACGGCCTCCGCGCCGTGGCGATCCTCTTGGTCGTGATCTATCACGTGTGGATCGGGCGGGTGTCCGGCGGTGTCGACATCTTCCTGATGATCTCGGCGTTCTTCCTCACGGGATCGTTCCTCCGCAGGATGCAGGCCGACCGGCCCATCGAAGCCGGCCGCTTCCTGATCAGCCGGTTCCGCCGTCTGATGCCTGCCGCGGCGGTCGTCCTCGCCGCGACGCTCGGCGTCTGCTGGGTCATGATGCCCGAGACGATGTGGCCTCAGCTCTGGAAGGAGGGGTGGGCCTCCCTCGGCTACGTGCAGAACTGGGTGCTCGCCTTCGACGGAGTCGACTACTACGCGCACGACGCGGCCCTCGCGTCCCCGCTGCAGCACTTCTGGTCGCTCTCGGTGCAGGGTCAGGTCTTCGTGCTGTGGGCCCTCCTCTTCCTGCTCGGCGCTCTCCTCGTCCGCTGGACCCGCCGGTCGCCGGCGACCGTCATGAGCGTGCTCTTCGGAGTCGTGTTCGCGGGTTCCCTGGCCTTCTCCGTCTACGAGACGGAGACGGTCCAGACGTTCGCGTACTTCGACACGTCGGCCCGGCTCTGGGAGTTCGCGGCCGGCTCGCTGCTGGCGATCGCGCTGCCGCATCTGCGCGTGCCACGGGTGCTCCGCGCCGTGCTGGGCTGGCTCGGTCTGATCGGGATCGTCGTCTGCGGAATGGTCATCGACGTGCAGGGGGGTTTCCCGGGCTATCTCGCGCTCTGGCCGATCGTCTCGGCAGCGCTCGTCATCGTGGCGGGGACCAGGCCGCGCGGCGAGCATCCCGAGCTCCGCAGCTTCGGCCCGGACCGTCTGCTGGCGACCCGCCCGGTCCTCGCACTCGGCCGTGACGCCTACGCGCTCTACCTGGTGCACTGGCCGGTGCTCATCCTGTGGCTCACCTGGCGCGACGAGACCCGTACGTCGATTCCGGGGGGCCTCCTGGTGATCGTGGTCTCGCTCGTGCTCGCGCGCCTGGTGACGCTCTTCGTGGAGCGCCCGCTGCGGCTGCCGGCGGGGGAGCGGGGAACCGTCCTGCGCAATCTCGGCGTGATCGGCCTCTGCATCGCCCTGGTCGCGGCCGTGCTGCTCCCGTGGCAGATCGGGACCAACGTGCGCAACGCAGAGCTGCAGCGGCAGTACGCGAAGACCTACACGGGAGCCATGGGAGGCGACACCGCCAAGGAAGACGGGCAGATCCCGCTCGTCCCGGCGCCCGGGGCCGGCGACCGGGAACGCTGGTCGCGCTTGGACGGATCCTGCACCGGAAGGTTCGCTTCGAAGGTGGCCACCGTGCAGGAGAGCTGCTCCCAGACCGAGAACGCCGCGAATGCGGAGCACCTGGTCGTCGTGATCGGCGACTCCCATGCGAACCAGTTCTCCGGTGCCCTGCGTCCTGTGGCGGACGAGCGCGGCTGGGGCGTCGTGATGCTCATGAGGCCCTGGTGCTCGCTGGAATCGCACGAGGAGGGAACGGAGCTGGCCGACTACTGCGATGCCTGGCAGCGCGAGGCGGTCAAGAAGGTGCTCTCCCTCAAGCCGGACGCGGTGTTCACGATCGTGACGGCGGCATCACCCGACTCCGCCGACGAGCGTCTCATCGACGGCGCCGAGGAGACGGTCGACGCCTTCACCTCCGCGGGGATTAAGGTCTTCGGTGTGCGGGACAACCCCCGATCCGCGGTCTCGAACTACTACGAGTGCGCGATCTCGCACGAGCCGTGCGACTTCCCGGTCGAGAACGCGCTCGCCGCGGACAACCCGGCCCTTGCCCTCGGCGACCGGATCACCCCGATCGACTTCACGCCCTGGATCTGGCCGAACGGGCTCTGCCTGACGGAGATGGGGCACGTGGCGGTCTATCTCGACACCAACCATCTCAGCTTCCCGTTCGTGAAGTCGCTCGCTCCCGCGCTGAGCAGGCAGCTCGGCGACTACCTGACCGCCTCGCACAGGTGAGCAACGCCCTGCCGCCTAGACTCGGAACCGTGAGTCACACGACGGTCGCCGCCCCCGGCACGCCTCGGCGCTATCTGCATTCGCTGTGGCTGCTGTCGGCCCGGGACCTCCGCGTGCGCTACGCGACGAGCATCCTCGGCTACCTGTGGTCGGTGCTCGACCCGCTGGTGATGAGCGCGATCTACTGGTTCGTGTTCACGCAGGTCTTCCACCGCGGTGCGGTGGGCGAGCAGCCTTACATCGTCTTCCTCATCACGGCCCTGCTGCCGTGGGTGTGGTTCAACACCTCGGTGGGGGAGTTCACGCGCGCCTTCAAGAAGGACGCCCGGCTGATCCGGTCCACGGCCATCCCGCGGTCGATCTGGATCCTGCGGGTGATCCTCACCAAGGGCCTGGAGTTCGTGTTCGCGATCCCCGTCCTGGTGCTGTTCGCGCTGTTCGCCGGCGCGAAGGCGAACTGGTCGCTGCTGCTCTTCCCCGTGGCGATGATCTGGCAGACGCTCCTGCTGGTCGGGCTCGGCCTGCTCGTGGCCCCGCTCTGCGTGCTCTGGGCCGATCTGGAGCGGACGACGGCGCTCATCCTGCGCGCGCTGTTCTACGTCTCGCCGATCATCTACGGCTTCAAGGACCTTCCGGGGCCGCTGCACTTCATCGGGGCCCTGAACCCGCTCTCCGGCATCTTCACCCTGTACCGCGTCGGGCTGTTCCCGGGGCAGTGGCACACCGAGCCCGTGCTCGTGGGTGCGATCGTGACGCTCGTCTTCCTGGGGCTCGGCCTGTTCACCTTCCGCTCGCTCGAGCGCGACGTCCTGAAGGAGCTGTGATGGGCGAGCGGGAGCCGGCGATCGACGTCGAGGGGCTCGGAGTGCGGTTCCGGCTGGGCCGCCGTGGTCGACGCAGCTTCAAGGATCTCTTCGCCGGAGCGAAACGGCGCAACCGGCCCGGGGAGTTCTGGGCGCTGCGCGAGGTGTCGTTCACCGTACACCAGGGCGAGGCGATCGGCGTCGTCGGCCGCAACGGCCAAGGCAAGTCGACGCTGCTCAAGCTCGTGGCGGGCGTGCTGCTGCCCGACGAGGGCCGCGTGCGGGTGAACGGCGGCGTCGCGCCGCTCATCGAGCTGACCGGCGGGTTCGTGGGAGATCTGACCGTGCGCGAGAACGTGCGGCTCACCGCGGGGCTGCACGGGATGAGCCGGGCCGAGGTGGCGGCGCGCTACGACGAGATGATCGCGTTCGCGGAGCTCGCGAAGTTCCAGGACACCCCGTACAAGCACCTCTCGAACGGGATGAAGGTGCGTCTCGCGTTCTCCGTGGTCTCCCTGCTCGACGAGCCGATCCTGCTCGTCGACGAGGTGCTGGCCGTGGGCGACAAGGCGTTCCGGGACAAGTGCTACCGGCGCATCGACGAACTGCTCGCCGAGGGGCGCACTCTCTTCTTCGTGTCGCACAACGAGAAGGACCTGCGTCGGTTCTGCACCCGGGGCCTCTACCTCGACAAGGGAGGGCTCGTGCTGGACGGCCCGATCGGCGAGGTGCTCGACCGCTACAACGCCGACAACTCCTGATCCGACGCCGACCGCACCTCAGCGGTGCGCTGACGGGGGCAGCCGCCGATCGAGGGATCGGGCTCGATCAGAGCCCGACGAGCGCCCGCAGCTGTCCGAGCGCCGCACGGGCGTCGGCGAGAGCCGCGGATGCGTCGGATCCTCCGGAGAACGCCGCGCGCAGAGCCTGCAGCTTCGCGGAGTAGGACGTGACGCCGTCGCTCCACGCCGCGGAGATCGAGGACGGAGCGGGCTGGCTCGCCAGGTTCTGCGCATCGTTCTGCAGCGAGTCCACGATCTGCACCGCGGCGTCGCCGCTCTGGTTCTGAGCCAGGTCCAGACCGGTCGACGCGTCGTCCAGGCGAGGCTGCACCACGCCGCGGAACTGAGCGACCGAGGGGTCGGGGACCGGGGGCGGCGACGTGACCGGCGCGGTCGGCAGGTCGGTCGGGACCGTGGTGGGCGTGGACGTGGGGGAGACCGTCGGCTTCGGGGTGCTCGTCGCCGACGTCGTGGGGCTCGGCGTCGGCGTAGGAGCGCCGTCGCCGTGCGGGATCAGGAACAGCACCACGACGCCCGCGGCGACCAGCGCCGCTACGACGAGTCCGACGACGAGCGCGATCCGCCCACCGCGGTTCTTCGGCTCCTCGGGGAAGACCCAGACGGCTTCGGGCTTCTGCTCGCTCATCTGTCCTCAGTCCTCCAGTGCGGGCATGGGGCGCCAGCTGCGGTCGCGTCCGATCTTCCCGCCGTCGCGGAGCCCTCGGAACAGGTTGCTCGTGCCGCGCACGGTGCGCTCGACGAAGAACAGCCGGATGAGCTCCTTGGCGAACGTCATCGTGGTGCCGAGGCCGAACAGCACCGGGTTGTAGACCTCGTGGCGGCGGTAGTACTGCTTCAGGTAGGCGCGGTTGCGCATGATGTAGTAGCGGTACGCGTTGCTGGACGCGTTCATGTGGCGGATGCCCATGTCCCACTGCTTGATCTCGCGGGTGCGACGCAGCACGAACTCGTCCACGATCACGGCCTGCGTCTTGCGCGATGCGAGCCAGCCGTACATCTGGTCGTCCCAGTAGATGAAGAAGCGCGGATCGGGGAGGCCGATCTCCTTGACGATCGAGCGGTGGATGAACATCCCCTCGAAGCAGCCGCTGTTCATCGGCTTGAAGCCGGTCGCGTCGAAGCCGGCGGGCGCGAACGGGATCGGGATCGCCATGCGCTCCGCGATCCGGTACTGCCAGTAGAAGGCGCTGCCGTCGTAGTCGTAGCGCCGCCCTTGGATGCTCTTGAAGCGCGGAGCCCAGGCGCCCATCCGAGCGAGGCCGTCGGGCAGCACCTCGACGTCGTCGTCCATCATCCAGATCCATTCGGATCCGAGCTCGTACGCGGTGCGCATGCCCTCGCTGAACCCGCCGGATCCGCCGGTGTTGGTCTCGAGGCGCCGGTACACGATCTCGGTGCCGAGCCGCGGGCGGAAGGAGTCGACGACGTCTGTGGTGTCGTCCGAGGAGGCGTTGTCGATGATGACGACGCGTCCCGGCTTCGGGTCCATCCGCACGATGCTGTCCAGCAGCCCCGTCAGCAGATGCGAGCGGTTGTAGGTGACGACGACGATCGTCGCGGTGGCCGGATCGAAGCCGGCGGCGGCGTTCTGCGGGTCAGGGGTCACGGATGTCGCTCCAGAGAGGGGTGAGGGAGGCCTCCAGCCTACCGGGGGATGCCCGGGCGACCCTGCGAACGACTGCGCGTGCCGCGCACCGGCCGCCGCCGCGGCGCCCTCTAGCGATCCGGGAGCGGGGTGGAGCTCGTCTGGACCGCGTCGATGTTCTCGCGCCAGGATCGCGACTGACCGGCGCGCAGGGCGCACAGCACGAGCAGGAACCACCCGGGGCCGACCAGCGTGAAGCTCTCGAACACCGAGTCCATCGCCAGGGCCACCAGTACGAGAGGCGCCCAGGCGTAGACGACGGAGCGGCGCACGCTCGCGACCAGCCACGAGCGCACCAGGGCGATCCCGCCGAGCAGGCAGAACAGCAGCAGACCGCCGCCGCCCACCTGAAGCAGGGTGTCGAGGAACGCGTTCAGGGCGCTGCCGTGATGGTCGTTGGTGAAGTAGTTGATGCTGTTGAACGGATACAGATCATCGCTCCACAGCCCGAACCAGCCCCAGCCCTGAGCGGGGCGCTGCTGCGCATAGCCGAGAAGCGTCGTCCACAGTTCGACCCGGGTGTTGAAGTCGCTCCCGGCGTCGAGCAGGACGACGATGCGCTGCCGGAACACGGCCACGGCGATCAGGGCGGCCAGCACGACGCCGCCGATCGACCACTGCAGCGGCCGGCGCTTCGCCGGGGGCGCCTGGCGGACCATCACGAGCGCCACGGCCGCGATGCCCACCACCGCTGCGAGCACGAGCACGGTGGGAGAGGCGGAGAACAGGGCCAGGAATCCCGCCACGACCACGGACGGGACGGCCACGGAAGCCGAGAGCGACTGCGAACGCCACTCCACGACGAAGGTGATCACCGCGATCACGGCGATGAGGCCCAGCATGTTGCGGGTTCCGAAGAGCCCCTGGATGGGGCCGCCCTGGGCCAGTTCGCCCTGGATGCCGAGGAACCGGAACGGCATGTCGAGGAGGATGCCGCTCATGACCTCGGCGATCAGCGACGCGGCGAGCAGGATCCGCAGCGCGTCGCCGAGCGCCCGCACGGTCTGCAGGGTGTCCCTGATGTGGCCGACGACGATGGCGATCACCGCGTAGCCGGCCAGCGCGGCCCACGCCTTGAGCGTCGCCGCCGACGCCGTGGACCATACCGCGCTGGCGAGCGTCCAGGCGAGGAACGCGAGGAGCGTCGACGGCGCGATGCGCAGCGGGCTGAGCTCGTCGCGGCGCACCCAGAGGATCCCGACGCCGATCACGCAGAGCACGGCGATGATCGTGTTCCGGGTGGCGGAGGAGGTGAACGCGCCGATCGCGAAGGAGCCGAACACGGCCAGCAGGGCGCAGGTCGTGTAGGCGCGGGCCATCTCGACGGAGGCGAGTAGCCTCGCCAGGCGTCGCCGCGGAGTGGTCATGCGGTCTGCCGGCGCGACTGCGGAGGCGCGCCCTCTCCCGGACCGGATCCCACGAACGGCGAGATCTTCAGCTTGAAGGACAGCAGGATCACGAGCAGCCAGCCCCACAGCATGATCGGCGTCGACTCGGCGAGTCCGAGCACGAGCAGCATCGCCACGAGGACGGTCGGCAGCAGGGAGAGCGCCGCATAGGGGCGATCCTTGACGAGGTCCCAGCGCGGGCGGTCGATCGCGAAGAACCAGGCCCGCCAGGCGAAGGCGAAGAACACGACGGCGATCAGCACGACGCCGAGGGCCCCCAGCTGCAGGAACACGTCGAGCCACATGTTGTGCGCCATGAACACGGTGATGCGGTGATCGATGATCCAGTCGTGGAAGGCCGGATCCCACGGCACCCACGGCGAGGAGAACCCGTTTCCGAACACGGGACGATGCACGGCGCGCTCCCACACCTTGCGCCAGATCTCCACGCGACCGGTGAGGTCGGACGACTTGCCGAGCGCCCCGAACAGCGCATCGCGCGCGAACCACGCGGCCGCCCCGCCGGCGACGGCGAGTCCGGCGAACAGCGCGTACATCCGGCTGCGGCCCCCCGGCGTCCTGGTTCGGCGCATGAGCAGGGCGGCGCCGAGCACCAGTGCCCCGACGCCCAGGGACGCGAACGCCGTGGCGGATCCGGCGCGCAGGAAGAGGAAGGCCGCGAGGACGAGCCAGACGAGCAGCGCCGGCCGGCGCCGCGCGCCCTGCGCGTACAGCAGGCCGAAGACCACCAGGGCGAAGGCGCACAGGATCCCGAGGGTGTTCGAGTTGCCGACGATGCCCTGCAGCCGGCCGCCGTCGAAGAGGTCGCCGCGCACCCAGTACCAGTGCGGATCCGGCTTGCCCGCGGGAAGGTCGGAGAAGAACGGGAGCAGCGGGTGCCGCAGCACGAGCGCGACCCAGAGCTCGAGCAGCAGCGACAGCCCGATCACCCATTTGAGGGCGCTGGAGAGCGCTCGCGCGATCTCATGCCAGCTCAGGGTGAACGCGATGAACAGTGCGACCACCGTGATCGAGGCCTGCAGCGTCCAGGTGAGCAGGGTCGCCCAGGGCCAGCCCGACCAGAGCACCGACAGCAGGGCGAACACGAGATAGCCGAGCGCGGCCCACGGCATCCGGCGCCAGGGGAAGCGTGCGGGGCGCGCCAGCGCGATCCTCGGCACGGCCAGCCCGAGCGTGCCCAGGAGCAGTACGCCCAGGACGACGGCGGCTCCATCGACGCCGAGCAGGTTGAACACGGCCGTGTGCGCGAACACGCAGAACACCAGCAGCACGATGTGCGCGCGCAGCAGGAGGTGCCCCGTGGACTCGCGCGCCGGAGCTGTCGGCGGAGGTGCCGTGGAGAGTCGGGAGTGCTGCGCCATCGTGGTTCAGAGTATCGCGCGCACCGCATCGGGACCCGATCCGGAGCCGGAGGGCCGGCGTTGCGCGGCTATCCGACACGCCGAGGCGACACGCCGAGCGCGCCGAAGAACGTTCAACGGGTGATTGAGGGTTTACGATCCGCGACTTGACCCACGCGAATGACACGGGTGTAATTAGTAGTGCAACGCGGCCCGCGGGGCACCCGGGGGGAAACGAGGGAGAGGGCGACATGACGGCTTACCGTTCAGACGTTCCCGACGACTGGTTCGTCGATCCGGTCCAGTTGGGGGTTCCGGGCGTCCGTCGTCCGACCGAGGGCGACGACAACACGCTGGCCTGGCAGAGCGAGGCGCTGTGCGCGCAGACGGATCCTGAGGCCTTCTTCCCGGAGAAGGGCGGGTCCACCCGCGACGCGAAGCGGATCTGCACCTCCTGCGACGTCCGTGGCGAGTGCCTGGAGTACGCCCTGAGCAACGACGAGCGATTCGGCATCTGGGGCGGTCTGTCCGAGCGCGAGCGCCGCAAGCTCAAGCGCCGCGCCGTCTGAGGCGCTCGGTCGACGATCACGCGTCGACGGCCCCGGCCATCGCCGAGCAGGCCCGCCGCCGGTGAACCCGGCCTCCTCTCCCCATGCATTCACCGGGAAAACGGTGACGCGCCCAGCCGGTAGCCGATCCGTCCGGTCCTCCCGCTTAGGCTGACCCCGTCATGTCTGCCCGAGTACACGCCGTCCTCGTCGCCCGTTCGGGGTCGACCTCCCTGGCGCGCCTGCTGCGCGCCCTCGATGCGCTCGCCGCGCAGACCCGCCAGCCGGATGCGCTGACGATCGTCGCCTGCGGTTCCTCCACGGCGCTGCGCGGCAGCGCCCGCGTCGCGCAGGCCGCAGAGGCCGTCATCGAGACGAGGGCCTCCACCACGCTCGCCGCGGCCGTGGCGCTGGCGCTCCCTCGTGTGGCGGATGACGCCGCGCTCTGGATCCTCACCGAGGACTGCGCGCCCGCCCCCGCGGCGCTGGAGCAGCTCGCCGGAGCGCTGGAGCGCTCGCCCGCCGCATCGATCGCGGCGCCCAAGCTGCTCAGCGACGTGGACGAGCATCGCATCGCCTCGTTCGGGCAGAGCATGACCCGCCTCGGTCGCGCGGTCGATCCCGCGCGGGGCGAGCTCGACCAGGGCCAGCTCGACGGCCAGGACGACACGCTCGGAGCGGATGTGCGAGGCCTGCTGGTGCGCGCCGGTCGGGGGCTCCGGCCCGATCCCGGCCTGGGCGGTCGCGACGAAGGGCTCGACCTCGGCATCCGCGCCCGCCTGGCCGGCGGGCGCATCGTCCTGGCTGCGGGCGCGCGCATCGCGGTCGACGACGCCGGCGGCGAGGGGACCGCGTCGGACGCGTTCGCCCGACGGCGTGCGCAGCTGCACCGGCGGCTGAGCTACGCCCCCGCGGTCGCCGTGCCGCTGCACTGGCTCTCGCTGCTGCCGCTCGCGCTCTGGCGTTCGATCACCCACCTCACCGGCAAGCGTCCCGCAGCGGTGCTGCCGGAATGGGGGGCAGCCGGCGTGGCGATGGTCTCGGGCTCGGCGGTGGCGCGTTCCCGGCGGGCGATCCGCGCGAGCCGCAGCGCGAGCTGGGCGAGCATCGCACCGCTGCGCACGACACGGGCGCAGCTGCGCGAGCGCCTCGACGACGGCCACGGCACGGACGCCGGCGTGCACGAGGAGCTGGGCTTCTTCTCCGGGGGTGGAGCGTGGGCGGTGCTGGCCGCTCTGGTGGCCGGGGTGGCGCTGTTCGTCTCGCTCCTTGCATGGCCCGCCCTGGGCGGCGGTGCGCTGCTGCCGATGCGGCAGACCGTCGCGGCGCTGTGGCGCGACGCCGCCTACGGACAGCGCGGTTTCGGGGTCGACGTGGTCGGCCCCGCGGATCCGTTCTCCGGCGTGCTCGCCGTGCTCGGCTCGCTCTGGCCGGGTGCGCCCTCGTATGCGCTCGTGCTGCTCTGGGTCGCCGCACTTCCGCTCGCGATGCTCGGCGGCTGGTTCGCCGCGACGCGCATCACCGATCGTGCGGGGCTGCGGATCCTCGCCGGAGCGGTGTGGGCGCTGGCGCCGACGTTCCTCATCGCGCTGTCCGAGGGGCGTCCCGCCGCCGTGCTGCTGCACCTGCTGCTGCCCTGGGTGTTCCACACCGCGCTGGCGGCGCACCGCTCCTGGGGTGCGGCGGGGGCCGCATCGCTGGTGACCGCCGCGAGCCTCGCCTGCTCTCCCTCGCTCGCTCCCGCGTTCGTGCTGCTGTGGCTGATCGGGATCGTATGGCTGCTCGCCCGGCGGTCCGTGCGCGGAGCGGTCCGCATGGTGTGGATCCTCGTCCCCGCCGTCGTGGTGTTCGCACCCCTCGCCATCTGGCAGGCGACGCGCGGCTCTCTGTGGGCGCTGCTGTCCGACCCCGGTGCGATCGTCGCGGCGCCGCAGGCGGCGGCGGATCCGGCCGGGCGGCTGGCGCTCCTCGGCGGGCTGCCGACGATGGACGAGGCCGGCTGGCCCGCGCTGCTGCATGTGCAGGGCGGCGCCCCCTGGGTCCTCTGGCTCGCGGCGCCGCTCGGCCTGCTCGCACTGGTCTCGACGATCACCCGGCGCTGGAGCGTCGGGGTCGGCTCCCTGCTCGTCGCGGCCTCGGGGCTCGCGACGGCCTTCGGCGTGGTCGGCATCGCGGTCGCGTTCGCACAGTCCCAGACCGTGCCGATCTGGCCCGGATCCGCCCTCAGCCTCGCCTGGATCGGCGCGCTCGGCGGCGCGCTCGTCACGCTGGACTGCGCCATCACCCGCCCGCTGTGGCGCGGCCTCGCCGTCGCCGTGACGGTCGCCGGGATCGTGGTGTGCGCCGTGCCGACCGGGGTCGCGCTGGTCACGGGTCAGGCGGCGATCCACCGCGGCGAACTGACCACCCTGCCCGCTTATGTGAACGCGCAGGCGCGCGCCGATCGGGAGCTGGGCACCCTGGTGCTCACCGCTCAGCCCGGCGGCGAGCTCGCCACCACCGTCGTCTGGGGCGAGAGCGCGACGCTCGGAGCCCAGGCCACCATGATCACCACGGCGGACACCCCGCAGGGCGCCGACCTCACCGAGCTCTCGGTCGATCTGGTGTCGGCGCGGCAGTTCGACGCCCCGAAGGCGCTCGGAGCTCTCGGAGTGCGCTTCGTGCTCCTGGAGCCGGCCCAGGGGAAGGAGACCTCGGCGGCGCGCTCGCTGCGGCTGCAGTCGGCGACGGCCCTGGATCAGCGTGCCGGGTTCGTCCGCGTGGGGGAGACCCCCCGCGGAGTGCTCTGGCGCATGGAGGCGGAGCCGGCGGCGCGGCCCGGGCCGAGCGTCGGTCAGCGGGCCACGGCGCAGCTGGTGGTCACGGTGGAGCTCATCGTGCTGCTCGCGGCCCTGCTGCTCTCGATCCCGACCCGGGCCTCGCGCCGCGCCGCGCGCGCGGTTCCGCGCGCGGTGGGCGTGCTCCCGGAGCGCGCGCCGCGCCCCGTCAAGCCCGAACGCGAACGGAAGGCGCGCCCGTCCCGGAAGGCCAAGGCCGCGGCTCCGTCGCTCGTGATCCCTGTGTCCGCGCTGGAGACCTCGACCGCTGCGGCTCCGGAGACGGCCTCCGCGCCGGAGACGGAGCCGGCCGCCGCCCCTGCACCGGAGACCGCGGCCGATCCCGCGCCCGAGGCGACGAGTGCCGCGATCGAAGCGGAGGCGCAGGTCCCGGAAGATCCGACGGCGGACGCCTCGAAGACGCAGCCGAGTGCCCCCGCCGCCGACGCGGGGGGTGACTCCGCAGCGCCGACGGAGCACGAGAGCGCCGCGCCCCTCGAACAGGAATCCGCGCCCGCGAAGGAGGCCGAGGAACGATGAGCAGCAAGACGTCCACGCGAGTCGTCGCCACCGGCGCCCGCCTGATCGCCGGCGTGGCGGTCTCCGCCGCGTGCGTCGCCGGCGCAGCCTTCGCGGTTCCGACGATGTGGCCGACCCTCGAGCGCACCCCCGCGCACGCGACGATCACTCCGGTCGCCGGCGACACGCTGCTCAGCTGCACCGGATCCTTCCTCGCGCTGGGCCGCGACGCGACCCAGGCGTCGCAGTTGAGCGTCGCGGCGACGCCGCGGCTCGTCAGCGGCACGGCGGGCTCCGCACTCACGACGATGCAGCTCGGCATGCCCGAGGTGCTGAACGGCGGCTCCGCCCCGGGGTTCAGCGCGCCGCCGGACGGCCGCAAGCCCGCCCTGGCCGCGGCGGCCCAGTCGCTGACCGTGAGCGCCGATGACCTCTCGGGGTTCGCCGCCTCCGCGTGCCGCCCGCCGAGCATGGAGTCGTGGATCGTCGGCGGAGCCGGCACGACCGGCTCGAGCGACATCCTGATGATCGCGAACCCGGGCACCGTGACGGCGAACGTGGTCTTCACCGAGTACGGGTCCCAGGGGGGCACGCATTCCTCCGAGCTCGTGGTGGCGCCGGGAACGCAGGCGACCGTGCCGCTGGTCGCCGGATCGGCGGGCGAGAGCAGCCCCGTCGTGAAGGTGACCTCGAGCGGTGCGGCGGTGCGCGCGGCCCTGCAGTCGAGCCTGATCCGCACGCTGGATCCGGTCGGCATCGATGTGCAGGATGCGATCGCCCAGCCGCTCCCGCAGTTCTCGCTCCTGGGCGTGCGCGCCGTCGTCGGATCCGATGACGACGACAACGCGTCCACGGCCGTGCGCCTGCTTGCCCCGGATGCCGACGCCACCGTGACCCTGCAGCCGCGCAGCGCCGCGGACGGATCCAAGGTGGGGGAACCGAAGACGGTGAAGCTCACAGCGGGCCAGGTGGGATCCGTGAACTTCTCGGCGCTGAAGCCCGGGCTGTACGCGATCGACGTCAAGGCGACCTCGCCGGTCGTCGCGGCGGCGTGGCAGAGCACGGGCTTCGTCAAGGGCTCGGACTTCGCCTGGATGACGCCGGCCCCGGTGATCACCGGGGAGACGGCGTTCGCCGTGGCCGACGGCCCCTCGCCGCAGCTGCACCTGCAGAACGCGTCCGACCAGCCGGCGACCGTCGAGGTCGCGCCCATCGACGGCGGTGCATCGCAGCGCGTCGCGCTGAAGGCGGGCGGTGCGGCCACGGTGTCGCTCGGCGCCTCGGCGGTGTACACGCTGTCGTCTCCGACGGCCGTGCGCGCGGCGGTCGTCTACTCGGGGATCGGGCTGCTTGCGGGATACCCGGTGTGGGCGTCAGACGCCGCGGCGGCGCCGATCACCGTGTATCAGCGGTAGGCGTCGCAGGCACGGAAGCGCGGACCCGGATTCCGGGAACGCGCCGTCACTCGTCCGCGTCGAAGCCGCGCTGGTCCATCTCCCAGGGCTCGCGGCCGATGTACTGGGCCGCGGCGCGGAAGACCGCGCCCTCGATCGCGAGGCGGCGGTGGGCCGCGTCGTCGTGGCCGGGTTCGAGCAGCCGCTCGATGGGTACGCGGAAGAGCACGATGCGCTGCGCCGCGGTGTCGACCAGCCAGCGCGGGAGGCCGTCGGGGTCGGAGTGCGCGGGCATCGCGGCGATCTCGATGCGCACCGGACGCAGATCGGGCCACATCGAACGCAGCAGCTCCACGGCCGAGCCGACGTGCAGGTCGAAGGTGTCGAGGCGTCCGTCCAGGGGCGGCAGGGGCGGGCGCACCACGGAGCTGCGTCCGAGGCGGCCGTGCCTGCCGTGCCGGTCGCCGCGACGCGGGACGGCCGCGGTGCGGCGGGATCCACGGAGACGGCGCATGCGGCAAGTCTAAGCGGCGCCGGGGAGCCCCACGGCTACTCTGAAGGGGATGTACGGACGACTCTGCTCCAAGGTGGGCTGCGCACGCGAGGCCGTGGCGACCCTCACCTACGACTACGGCGACCAGATGGCGGCCGTCGGCCCGCTCGGCGTCGAGAACGACCCGCATGCGCACGACCTGTGCGCGATCCATGCCGAACGTCTCTCGGTCCCGTCCGGATGGATCGTCGTGCGTCACGAGACGCTGCAGGCCTGACGGGCCGGTCCAGGGCGACGGGCGCTGAGATCCCGGAACGAAGGATCTGGATCCTCGATCGCCTCAGACGCCGACGCGCACTCCGCTGAGCTTCTGCACGCGCTCGTCGGCGATCCGCAGGGCGCGGGTCTCGCGGTCCCGGCGCAGCACGGTGGCGGCGATGAGGACGATCTCGGGCGGTGCGGCGGGGATCGGGGAGATGTAGGCCGATGCCTCGGTCAGCAGCTCGTGCGCGATCCTGGCGCGTGCGGCGGGCAGCAGCTGCGGTGCGCTGTCGAGGAACTGCGAGATGCGTCGGGCGAGTCGATCGGGCATCCGGGCGACATCGGCGATCGCCGCCCAGGCTTCGAGCCCGGCGGGCATGAGGATCGGCCGCGGGGCGAGTCTCGGGGTGCGCACCTTCTGGCTGTAGGTGCCGGCGACGAGGTCGCCGAGGCGCTGGGACCGCGCCGTGAACGCCGCGGTGAGGAACGCCACGGCTCCGAAGGTCAGATAGAGCTCGAAGACGCCGAGGAGCGCCCGGATGAGCGCGTGCCGGAATCCGGAGGCGCCCCCGTCCACGCGCACGATCCGGCCGCCGACCGCGAGCTTGCCGAGGCTGCGCCCGTGACTGAGAGTCTCGACGGCGCACGGCACGATGACGAACGCGGTGACCAGTGCCAGCACGCCCAGGATCCGGTCGAGGGCGGGATCCGCGAGCGCGGCGAGCAGCCAGAACCGCACGACGATGTAGCCGATGTAGATCGCCCAGCACAGCGCGCCGTCGATCAGCGCGCCCAGGGCCCGGAAGAAGAGCCCGACCGGCTGCACCTCGATCGCGACGGCCTCGCCGGACAGCACCTCGTCATCGTGGTCGATGGCCGCTGAATGCGCGTTCGCCCCCGGGTTCGGGGCGCTGGCATCCGACATGAGTACAGTAAAGCAGGTGGACGCCGACGCACTCGCCGATGCCAGGAGCCGAGAGTGGGCGCGCCTGGACGAACTCAGCCGGCAGCGCCTCGACGGTGCGGGCATCGACGAGCTGATCACGCGCTACCGCGCGGCCTCCGCGGATCTCGCCGACCTGCGCAGCTCGGTCGGGTCCTCCCCGCAGAGCGCACACGTCTCCACGATCCTCGCCCGTGCGCGGCTGCGGCTCACCGGGCAGAGCGACAACGTGCTGCGCCAGACCGGGCGCTTCTTCACCCGGCAGCTCCCCGCGGCCCTGTACGGCCTGCGGTGGACCACCCTGGTCATCGCGCTCGCCAGCCTCGCCGTGATCGTCGGCGTGGCGATCTGGATCGGCTCGGATCCGGCGCTCGTCGCAGCGCTCGGATCCCAGGCCGACCTGCGGTACTACACGGAGCACGCGTTCACCGACTACTACACGGAGAACCCGGCGGCGGAGTTCGCCGGCATGGTGTGGACGAACAACGCGTGGATCGCCGCGCAGTGCGTCCTTCTGGGGATCACCGGCATCTGGCCGATCATGGTGCTCATGCAGAACGCCGTGAACGTCGGCCTCGCCGTCGGGATCATGTTCGCCTACGGTCGCGGCGACGTCGTGGTGCTCTACCTGCTGCCGCACGGCATGCTCGAGCTGACCTGCATCTTCGTCGCGGCCGCCGGCGGTCTGCACATCTTCTGGGCCTGGATGGTGCCGGGCGCGCGCAGCAGAGGCGCGGCGCTCGCGGCCGCCGGGCGCTCCCTGGCGACGGTCGCGATCGGTCTCGTCTTCGCGCTCGGTCTCTCCGGGCTCGTCGAAGGGTTCGTGACCGGCTGGGGCCTGCCCTGGCCCGTGAAGATCGGCATCGGCGCGCTCGCGCTGGCCGTGTTCCTCGCGTACATGCTCGTCGTCGGACGGCGTGCGCACCGCCTGGGCGAGACCGGAGACCTCACCGAGTTCGAAGCCGGGACGCCGACGCTCGTCGCAGGCTGACTGGCCACGCGCGAGCGGCGTTTCGACCGTTTGCGTGACTATCTTTTGACTGGGTGTTCCCTTTGAGTTGGCTGATGGGCTAGCTTGATGCGCAGTCGGTCGGCGATGGCGCCGGTCGTGAGCGTGATTCCGCGTGAGGCGGAACTGGGGGGACGCATGCGTCTTGTTCGGGGTCTTTCTATCGTCGCGGTCGTTTTCGGTCTGGGGGCGGGTGTCGCACCGGGCGCGGGGGCGGTGACGAGCGTGTCGGCGAGCCAGGTGGCGGGTCACAGCGGTGGCGGCGGGGCGGCCTCGCAGAGCGCGGCACCCCAGCGGGCGCCCCAGGCTGCCGCACTGCAGCGGGCCGTGGCGTCGGGATCGCCGGTGGTGGTGGATGAGCTGACGACGCCGACGGAGCTGACCACGGCCCTGCCCGACGGCCGGATGCGCCGAGAGCTTTCGACGCGTCCGGTGCGGGTGCAGCAGGGTGATCAGTGGGTTCCGGTGGACACCGATCTCGTCGCAGAGGGCGACTGGTGGGTTCCGACAGCGTCGGCGGCGCAGGTGCGGTTCTCGCCGGGCGGCTCGGAGCTGATGGCGCAGACGCGCACGGCATCGGGCGAGTGGGTGTCGGAGTCGTCGAAGTTCGGGACGCTGCCCGCGCCGGTGGTCCAGGGCGACACGGCGACGTATCCGGAGGTCATGCCGGGTGTGGACCTGAAGCTCGTCGCCACCAAGACCGGCATGGCGTCGATCTACGTCGTGAAGTCGGCTGAGGCGGCGAAGAGCAGCGGCCTGGCGTCCCTGCAGATCGCCGTCGACGGCGCAGAGCTCACGAGTCCCGACCAGGGCCGTGTCGCGGCGACCGCGGACGACGGGTCGTCGTTGATCGCCGCGCAGCCGCTGTGGTGGGACTCGTCCGGCGGGGGGACCTATCGCGAGCCGGGGGAGGAGGCACCGCCGGCGCCGGTGTCGCACCGTCTCGCGGAGGACCAGCTGACGATGGACGTCGGCTCGTCGGTCGCCCAGGCGGAGACCGGCAGCGCGAAGGATCTGGTGTATCCGCTCTTCGTGGATCCGGACTGGAGCACCGGCATGTCGGACTCCTGGTACACGGACGCGGCGTATCCGAACGCGTCGTACCTGACGGCGGGCGCCTCGGATGTGCTGCGGGTGGGCAACTACGCACCGTATCGGTCGGACATGTTCTTCGAGTTCCCGCTGGACCTCGAGGGTTCGGATGTGCTGGACGCGGTGCTGAACACGACGCAGGTGGCGACCGCCGCCTGCCCGCCGGGATGGATCAGCAGTCACTACGTGACGATCTTCACGCCGGGTTACACCTGGAACCAGGAGCAGGCGTGGAAGCAGTCCGGCGACATGTGGTGGTCGGGGACGATCGAGTCGAAGCAGGGCGCGGGCTGCGGGGCAGGGCCGACACCGCTCGGGTGGACGATGACCGACGAGGTCGCGGCGATCGTGGACACCGGTGCGGAATGGGTGCATTTCGGCTTCACGGGCGAGGACGGCATGTCGCGCAAGCACTTCAGCCGTGACGCGACGCTGATCGTCGAGTACAACAACCCGCCCGACGTGCCGACGGACCCGCGGATGATCTCCCCGGCGGCGGTGTGCGGGACGGCGGCCGTGCCGGCGGCGGTCAGCGCGACGAGCGTGACGGTGCAGGTCGATCAGACCGATCCGGATCCGGGCAACGTCGACACGAACTTCGACCTCGTCAAAGCATCCAAGTTGAACAAGGTCGTCCAGGAGCACGCGTCGGGTCTGCTGGCCCAGGGGCCGCGCTCGGCGACGTTCACCGGGCTGACGGAGGGCGTGACCTACGCATGGCGCGCGATCGGCAGTGATTGGATGGCGGACGGGGTGGGGTACACGCCGTGGTGCTACTTCACGGTCGACACCACGAGTCCGCCGGTGCCGACGGTGTCGACCACGGCGTCGTCGTTCACGGTGGGCGCCCCGGTGAACGTGTCGTTGTCCGGTGCGTCGGACGTCGCCGGGTACGTGTACTGGGTTGCACCGTCGAAGTTGACGAGCCCCGCACCCGCGGTGCCGGTCGATGGGACGGTATCGACGACAGTCGCGCGGCCGGACTGCAACGGGCGGGTCAGGGCGAACGTGCGATGGGCGTGCAGTGCCGGCGCCACCGCGGTGACGGTGATGCCGGCGCCGCTGGACGGCCTGTCTACACTGTGGGTCTCCGCCTATGACAAGGCGGGCAATCAGTCGGCGGCGACGGGGCTGGCGCTGTACTCATCGGTGTCGAACCCCGCGATGGCTGCGAACGTGGACGCCGGGCATGAATGGCAGGTCACGGCGATGACCTCTCCGCTGCCGAGCACCGTGCCCGACGCGAACCCGTGGATCGGAGCGGGAGCAGTCGACCTGCTGATCCCCGCGGCGGCCGATACGACCACCACGGATCCGATCGATCCCCCGGGGTCGTCGCCGGTGCTCAAGACCGGGCCGTTGACGTCCAACAGCGATGCGATCGCCACGAGCGCGGCCCCGGTGAACGCGACGAACAGCTTCTCGCTCAGCATGTGGGTGAAGATGACTGCGGTCCCCTCAGCGGACCAGATCATCGCGCAGCAGGCAGGTACGGGACGGGGTTCGGTGCAGCTGAAGGTTCTCAGCACGGGGAACTACTCGTTCTGCCTCACGGGTGCGCCCGCTGCGGATGACAACGGGCGGCCGGTCAGCAACTGCGCTGCGGGTGGCACGGTCAAGGCGGGGACGTGGCAGCTGGTCACGGGCGTCTGGGACGCGGCCAACCAGCAGCTGCGGCTGCTGATCGGCACCTCGATGGTTCCCGTGGGGGCGGTCGGGCATGTGGTGGGCTCGGGCGACTGGAGCGCGAACGGGCCGCTGGTGCTGGGGCCGCCGCCCGCGGCGAACCGATTCTCGGGTCTCGTGGCGAACCCGGCCATGCTGCCCGCGGTGATCGCCCAGGGCCAGTTGGCGCAGTTGGCGGCGTTCTCGCTGCCGTTCACGGAGTGAGTCGAAGGACAGGACGATGATGACGAAGAAGTCTTCGCGGACGATGACGATGCGCCGGCGGGGGTGGCCGGTCGGGGCGACCGTGGTCTCGCTGATCGCTGGACTGCTGCTCGCCTTCCCCGGAACCGTACAGGCGAAGGAGCTGTCCGCACCGGTCCCCGACTTCGGAGACCCGGTGCCCGGCTCGGTGGCGGTCGAGGTGCCGGGCACAGCGGGCGCGTCGTCGTCGTCGAGCGTGCCGGTGCCCGAGGTGAAGCCGGTGGAGGCCGTGGCGGCGGAGCCCGTCTCGTTGCCGCTTTTGAAAACCGACGAGGGAGGGCTGTCGCGGAAGCGGAGCGTGTCTCTCGTCACGGTCGGGAAGGACGGGAGTACGCCGGCGGCGGTGGTCGGGGAATGGCAGTCGCTGGGCGGCTCGGGGATCCGCATCTCGGCGGCGTCGCCCGATGCCGAGATGTCGGGCGACGCGACAGTTGGCGCGAAGACAGCGCCGTCGCCGGCGCCGACCGAGATGCCGTCCTCGACTCCCGCGCCGTCCCCGTCGCCGTCTCCGGAGCTCAGTCCGTCCCCGACGGAGACACCGGTTCCGTCCACGACACCGACGGCGCCTGTCGATGGGGCGGAAGGTGCAGCGGACGTGGTCGAGGCAGGCGTGCTGAGCGAGAAGCAGGCCACGGCCGCAGGGTTCGACGGCGTGGTCGTCTCGCTCGTGCGTGCGGGTGCCCAGACTGCGCAGCCGGTCGCCGTGTCGATCCCTGATGATCTGGTGTCGCGCTTCGGAGCCGACTACGCCTCCCGTATCCGGTGGGTCCAGGTCCCGGACGACACGGGGAAGCGCACGACTGACGTGAAAAGCCGCAAGAGCAACCCGATTCCCGTTGCGAGCGCGCACAGCGGGGAGGCGACGGTACTGACTCCCGTCGTCGGAGCCCAGCCGATGCTGCTCGCTGCGATGACGACGACGACCTCGACGGCGGGGACGGGGGACTTCAGCGCGACGCCGTTGAAGTCATCGTCGGCCTGGGACGTGAGCGGTCAGACCGGCGCGTTCACGTGGACCTACGATATGCCGGTTCCCGTGCCCGGTGCGGGCCCGGCGCCGAAGGTGGGCCTGTCGTACAACTCGCAGTCGGTGGATGGCGAGACCGGATCGACCAACAACCAGCCATCCGCGGTCGGCGAGGGGTGGGATCTGATGGGGTCGGGGTTCATCGAGCGCCGGTATGTGCCCTGTGCGAAGGACGACGGGGAGACCGGCGCGGTGGCCACGTCCGGAGATCTCTGCTGGACCTCGGAGAACGCGACGGTGTCTTTCGCCGGACACGCTGGACCTCTGGTCGAGGACGAGGAGGCCGGCGTCTGGCGCCTGGAGCGCGACGATGGGACCCGGTTCGAGCATCTGAGCGGCACCGGAGACGGGTGCGCAGAGAACGGCACTGATGCCACGGACTGCTGGAAGATGACGACGACAGACGGCACACAGTACTTCTTCGGGCTGAACCGACTCCCGGGCTGGTCACCGGGGAAGACGATGACGGACTCGGTGTTCACGGTCCCGGTGTACGGCAATGATCCGGGAGAGCCTTGTCACGAGGCGACGTTCGCCGCATCCTCCTGCATGCAGGCGTGGCGGTGGAATCTCGACTACATCGTCGATGTGCATGGCAACGCCGAGGCGCTGTACTACTCCGCCGAGTCGAACCAGTACGCGCAGGGCGGATCGGGCGCGACGGAGTATCAGCGCGGCGGCGCGCTGGTGCGGATCGACTACGGGCTGCGGGCGAGCAACGTCTACGGCACGAAGGCCGCCGGCTATCGAGTCCTGTTCTCGTACGACCCTTGGGGCCGCTGCAACGACGACACGGGGGAGACCTGCTCCACGGGAAGCCTCGACGACGTGGCCGAGCCGGAGGATCCGGGGGCGTATCCGGACGTGCCGTGGGATCGGCTGTGCACGGGTGTCTCGTGCTCCGCGTCGCAGATCGCACCGAGCTTCTTCACGAACGCGCGCCTGACCACGGTGGCGACGCAGGCTCTGGTCTCGAGTTCGTACTCGACGGTCAACTCGTGGGCGCTGTCGCAGTCGTTCCCGGATCCCGGCGACGGCACATCGGCGGCGTTGTGGCTGACCGATGTGCAGCGTACCGGCACGGCGGTGGGGCAGTCGGCGGTCACCGAACCGGCGACGATCTTCCAGGGGGTGACGATGCAGAACCGGGTGAAGGTGGCCGATGGTCTTGCCCCCTTGGACAAGTGGCGGCTCTCGTCGATCCAGACGAGCCTGGGCGCGGTGGTGAGCGTGAACTATCAGGAGCCGCAGTGCTCCGCTGCGATGGCGCCGGGGATCCTCGCGGATCTGCCGAACAATGCGGATTGGTGCTTCCCCGAGTGGTGGGTGCCGGACTCGGACATCCCCCTGGCCGGCCGGATGGACCTGTTCCAGAAGTATCCGGCGAGAAGTGTGCTGGTGGATCCGCGCACGGGAGGTCCGCTCAGCAAGGTGCAGAGGACCGACTACGAGTACGGCACCCCCCAGTGGCGCTACAACGACTCTCCGTTGACAGTTGCGAACGTGCGCACGTGGAACGTCTTCGCCGGGGTCGACACGGTCGAGGTGTATTCGGGCGATCCGGCGGCTCCTGCCGCCCAGAAGGTGACCGAGTACACGTACTACCAGGGCATGAACGGTGATCGGGCGTCCGACAGCGGCGGGGAGAAGTCCGTCGATGTGACCGGCACGTCGATCGCAGATGAGCGGTGGTTCGCCGGGCAGATCCACCGGCAGAAGACGCGCAACGGCGTCGGCGGAGCGATCCTGTCCGATCAGGTGAACACGCCATGGGCGTCGGCGGTGACGGCCGATGACGGCACCAGAGATGCCCGGCTGACGGGTGTGAAGAAGACGGTGCTGACCGAGCCGCTCTCGACGGGCGGCAACCGGACCCTGGAGACGCGGACGACTTTCGACGGCACCTACGGGCATCCGTTGACGGTGTCGACCATCCCGTCCGACGCGGCGGGCCGGTGCACGACCACGACCTATGCGGCGCCGAACACGAGCGCCTGGGTGATCGGGCTGCCGAGCGAGGTGCGCACGGTCGCGAAGACCTGCGCCGATGCGGGCGGGGCGGTGTTCCCGCAGGATCTGGTCAGCGACGTGAAGACGACGTACGACGGGGGCGCGTGGGGCGCGGCAGCCACGCGGGGTCTTGCGACGTCGACGCAGGCCGTGGACCGGTACACCGGTTCGACACCGCACTGGGTCGGCACCGGCTCGACGACTTATGACGCGTTGGGTCGCGCGCTGGTGACCACCGATGCGCTCGGACGCACGACCTCGACGGCGTACACCCCGGCCGCGACCTTCCCGTTGCTGAGCACGGTGCAGACGAACACCGCGCCGTTCTCGTGGGCGACGACCACCACGTTCGAGCCGACGACGGGCACGACAGCCTCGATCACTGATCCGAACGGCGCGTTGACGACGATCACGGTCGATGCGCTGGGTCGCACGAGCAACGTCTGGCTGCCGCTGCACACCAAGGCCGCGTTCCCGTCGCAGGCATCGCTCGGGTTCACCTACACGCTGTCGCAGACTGCGCCGAACACGGTGCGCACGGTGAAGCTCACCGGGAACGCGGCGGTGGAGAGCTTCGAGCTCTTCGATGGTCTTGGGCGCAGCGTGCAGTCGCAGTCCCTCGCCGGCGGCGGTGGCACCGTGGTGAAGTCCACGAGCTATGACGATCACGGGCGTGCGTATTTCGTGGACAACGACTACTGGACGTCGTCGGTCGCACCGGGTTCGGGCTACTTCGTGCCGACGAGCGAGAGCAGCATTCCGTCCCAGGTGGTGACCGGATACGACGCGGTCGGCCGCGCGACGAGCTCCACGTTGAAGACTCTGGGCGCTGTGCGGTCGGTAACCACGACCGCGTACCCGGGTGCGGATCGGGTGGATCTGGTACCGCCTTCTGGGGGCACGGCCACGAGCACGTTCACGAATACGCTCGGGCAGAAGACGAAGCTGGTGCAATATCTGGCCGGGGCGATCAGCGGCACGGGGCAGGCGACCACGTACGGGTACGACGGCGCCGGGCGGATGACTGGGATGTCGGATCCGGCGGGCAACGCCTGGTCGTGGACGTATGACCTGCTCGGGCATCGTGTGGGGCAGAAGGATCCCGATTCGGGGGTGTCGTCGGCGACGTATGACGTGCTCGGGAACATGACCTCGACGACGGATGCGCGCGGACAGCTGGTCACGACCACGTATGACGAGCTGAATCGCAAGACGAAGATGTTCTCGGGTGACACGCTGGGGCCGCTGTTGGCGTCGTGGACGTATGACACGGTCAAGAAGGGTCTGGTGACCACGACGACGGCGTACACGGATTCCGGGTCGGGGGCGCTGGGGATCCCTGGTACCCCGGGGAAGGCATATTCGACGACGGTGGGGTCGTATGACGTCGCGGGTAATCCGACGAAGACGACTCTTTCGATTCCGGCGGGGGCTCCGGCGTTCGCGGGTACTAGCTACACCACGGACCTCTACTACAACGACGATTCATCCTTGCAGGCCAAGTCTGTGCCGTCGATGGGCGGGTTGCCTGCGGAGACGGTGAAGTACTCGTATGACGCATGGGGGCGCTTGTCCGGGGTGCGTGGGTCGAGCATCGTGCTGGGCGGGACGGTGTTCACCCCGATCGGGCAGCTGTCGCAGTTCAATCGGCTCTCGGGATCGAATGGCGGATACTCGACATATGGGTATGACCCGGCGACGGGGGCAGTGCTGTCGATCGATGACGTGGCGCAGTTCTCCGGTGCGGGGCATGCGGTCGCGTCGCGTGCGTTCACGAGGGACCCGGTGGGGAACGTGACGTCGTCGACGGTGGTGTCGGAGTTGCCGACCGCGGGCACGCAGAAGACCTGCTATTCGTATGACGGGTTGCGGGAGTTGACGCGGGCGTGGACTCCGAATGCGTCGTCGACGTGTGCGACGGTTCCGTCGGCGGGGGCGATGGGCGGGATCGCTCCGATGTGGAACGACTACACCTATGACACGAAGACCGGCAACCGGACCGGGCTGAGCTATCACTCTTCGACGGGGGTCGCTTCGTCGGTGGCGTACACGTATCCGGCTGCGACGGCGGCGCGTCCGCATGGGGTGGGTTCGGTGTCGGGGCCGGTGGATTTGGGTGCGGGGTCGTATGGGTATGACGCTGCGGGGAATCAGATCACCCGGCCGGGTCAGACGCTGACGTACAACGAGGTCGGGAAGGTCTCGAAGGTCGTCACGGGTTCGGCGTCGCAGTCGAATGTGTATAGCCCGGATGGGTCTTTGTTGTTGCGGGTGTCGTCGGTGGAGGGTGCGGCGTTGTTCGTGGGGGATACGACGCTTCAGCAGTCGGCGGGCAGCACCGTCACCTCGGGGGTACGCACATACTCTGGGTTCGATGGGAAGCCAGTGGCGCAGCGGTCCGCGAAGACGGGCACCGCAGGCACGACGGTGACGTGGGTGTTCACGGGCCTGGACGGCACTGTCGATACGACTGTGGTTCCGTCGTCGGGTGTGGTGCAGCGTACCTTCCGTGATCCGTTCGGTGTCCCTCTCGGTGGTGCGAGCGGGGTCTGGGGTGACGGGACCGGGTTCCTCGGCAAACCCGTGACCGCATCGAGCAAGCTCACCACGGTGGGGGCGCGCACGTATGACCCCGTGCTGGGGAAGTTCACCTCGGTGGACCCGGTGGGCGACCCCGACAGCCCTCAACAGGTGAATGGGTACTCGTACGCCAACAACAACCCGATCACCTTTAGCGACCCGACCGGGCTGAGGTTGGATGATTGTGGCGCCTACGCGGGCGGATGCGGCTCACCCGGACTGGTCTTCAGCCTTCCCAACCAGAATGTGCAGGCGCCTCCGTTGCTCCGCGCGCCAACGCCAGTGGCCGCGGTAGTCATAACGACCGTCGCGTTACCCGCGATCCCTGTGATCGACTGGGCCGCAGCCGGCGCTGGTGCCGCTGAGGCTGCGGCAGCCGCTGGTACAGCAGTCGCGGTCTTGGCAATCCTTGGCATGTTGCTCTCCCTCAGTGGGGACTCGTCCACCGCCCGCGCCGACGCACAAGCACGCGCGAACCAACCCGCCGTATCGACCCCCGCGGATCCCAAGTGCCCGCCAATCCTTAAGTGTCTCGAAGAGAGGGCCGACCCATGGGCGGCGCATTCGAAACCTGGAGATCATATTGTCCTGGGGCTCCGTGAGGGGCTGGATGACGTAGCCGGATCCGTTGGCGGTCGTACTCTCTTGGCGGACGCGAAGTGGATGGAGTCGCTGCAAAAGGCCGCTGCGGACTCGTCCACAAGATTCACTGTGAATCTCGACGGTATGACAGGGACTGGGACGTACAATCAGATAATGGGCGCAGCTCAACGCGGCGCATCCGGCGCAGGGTCAGCAACCGACTGGGAAATGAGTGTCTTGTACCAGATGGGAAGGCTTCCAGATGTCGCCTTCTTGCGTGACGGCCTTCTAGTAGTGAATCCATTCATACCATGAGCGAATATTTGATTGATCTTCCTGATCGAGATTTTCAGATCTGGGCGTACTCGGTAAGTATGGGGCGGCTTCTGTTGCGAAGCACAAAGAACGAAGTTTTTTCGACACGCATAGACATCCTTTTCCAGGACGTCCGTGCGATATCTCTTGCTGCTTCGCTGCCTGGGCTTGTAATGTCGGAGGCCGTAGGTGATCTGGGGGTGATGAAGAGCCTTGGATCGTATTCGTCTGGCAAGGCGATCTGCTATCAAATACAGTCGGGAAGCTACTTCGGGCATATCGTTGCGAGCGCCTTTGTCCACAATGAAGATGAAGGCGAGTTCTTCGATCCGAGCGTCCTGTGGCCCAGCGGCTTCGGAGTCTGATACGAACGCGCCCGAGCATGCCCAGTTCGAGCTGGGAGATCTAGTCAAGGAATGGCAGGGGCGTGTTGATCGTCCATTCGTCATCGACGGCTGCAAAGAGCTCAAGAGCGGGGCGCGATGCAAACTGCAGACCGGTCAAGTGAGTGGGGGTTCTTCCAAGTGTTCCTCATCGCGTTACCTGGAACGTTGTTCGCGGCAACAACGTGGAGCTTCCTGTACCAATTCTTGTACCCTAGGTCTTTTCCTTTGATGAATCAACCTACGTTGCAGCAATCATTCTCTGACACAATGTTTACGGCGCTAGTCTTCTCGATTGCGGGACTTGTGCCCCTGGCTATTTTTGCGGGCTCACTAGATGGGCGAAAGATTCGCGATCGACGGAAGATGTTCCGGTACGCGATCGCATCAAACGGCGCATGCGCAGTTCCTGTCGTGCTCGTCTTTTCCTGGGGTATGATGCCGATTTGGCTCTCTCTTCCTGTGTCGGCCACCCTCGCGCTCTTTGGTGCTGCAAGCATGACATTCTGTGTCGTGACATTTGCGCGAATGGCGGATCGTCGAAGAGGTGGCACGGAGGAAGTGGTGTGAGCGATTTTGATGTGATTCGAACGGGAGTGTAGTCTCTTCCGGTCGCGACACTGGCTAGTACGAGAGTTGGACGTGGGGTTCTGGCGGCAGCTGGGGTGACGACTACCTGGTAGCCGAGGTTTTCGAGGTCTCGAATGGCCCGTGCGCGGGCGCGTTGCGGGTCGCGGCGGGTGTAGATGCGGGGAATCAGTGTCTGCGAAGGCGGGTAGGCGCGCACGACGGTGACATGGCTGTTCTCGGGCCTGGGCGGCACGGTGGACACGACGGTGGTTCCGTCCATGGGCGTGACATTCGTCGGATGGCTGAACGTATTCGATCTGTGCTCCGCGAATCTTGATAGATCTCGATCTCACTGCCACGCCCGGAGGGGGCTGCGGATCATGCTGGTAGAACCATTTCTTACGCACAACGATTAACGATTCTGTTGACTTGGGTCACGATTTCCGCAGCCATGTTGGCGGGATGCGAAGGTCCCTATTGTTTCGGACCATTTTCGAGGGCTTTTGGTCGAGGAAGGTAAGGCGATGGCGGTGAGCGCGATCAAGAGCTGAGTCGAGCTGTCTCCCATGCGCTTCGACATGAGCCATGGGTGTACGAGCTCGAGCTAGATGAAGAGGGCTGGGTGCCGGTTGGTCAGTTGCTCGCAGCGTTGAACGAGAAGGGTCGTGATTGGCAAGAGGTTGATCGTGACGCGCTCGAAAGGATGTTGACGAATGCGACCAAGCGTCGGCACGAACTCGATGGCGACCGCATTCGCGCTCTCTACGGTCACTCGGTGCCAGGTGGAGTTCACAAGCTGCCGTCGACGCCCCCTGCTGTGTTGTTCCGCGGAACGGCCCCGGAGGCCTGGCCCGAGATCGAATCCAGCGGTCTGCTGCCGATGGCGCGCCAGTTCGTGCACCTGTCCGTGGATCGAGCTGTCGCACTCTCGGTGGGCCGGCGCAAGAGCGAACAACCGGTGATCATCGAGGTCGATGCGGAAGCGGCTGCTTCGGCAGGTATCGCGTTCTACAAGGGCAACGACCTCGTCTGGTTGGCGGGAAGCATCCCGAGCCGATTCTTGGAGCTGCGCGGGTAGTGGTGATGGCTGCGGTCCATCTCCACGTGAGGACGTCTGCTGCCTTGCCTGATGCGCGACGATGCGTTCTACGTCGGAAGTCTTAGCCCTGCGCGGCCGTCGCGCCTCGACCGTCGAACAGCGCGCGATAGGTGAAGCCGGCGATGAGGGCGCCGAGGACCGGGAAGACGAGGAAGACCCACAGCTGGGTGAGCGGTGCGACTCCGCCGTAGATCGCCGTGGACAGCGAACGTGCGGGGTTCAGCGAGGCGTTGTCGACGGGCAGGGTCGCGAGCACTCCGAGCGTGAGGGTCAGACCGATCGCGATACCGGCGAACGGTGTGCCGCGCAGCGGATGGGTGACTCCGAGGATCACGAACAGGAACAGCGCGGTGAACACCACTTCGACGATGATGGCCGCCCAGATTCCGAACCCTCCGGGGGAGAGCGCGCCCCAGCCGTTGCTCGCGAAACCCGCGTCCTGCGCGCGGGGCAGCCAGCCGTCCGGGCCGAACGTTCCGATCAGCGTCAACACGGTCGAGGCCACGACGCCGCCGACGCACTGCGCGACGACATACGGGCCGGTGTCCTTCCAGGCGATCCGTCCCGCCGCCGCCGCGCCGAGAGTGACCGCGGGATTGAAGTGGCCGCCGGAGATGGGGCCGAAGGCATAGACGCCCACCAGCACGGACAGCCCGACCGCCAGGGCCACCGCCAGATAGACGGAGCCCTGCGCACCGGGATCGGTGAAGTGGCTCGACGCGAACAGCGCGGTGCCCATGGCCGCGACGACGAGCAGGAACGTGCCGAGTCCCTCGGCGACGAGGCGCGCGGCGAGGGGCGATGCCGGGGCGGGGAGCTCCGGCGCGTCGATGGGGGAGGAGGACATGGGGCTCCTTGCTCTCGGGCGCCGTGCGGGCGCCGCTGTCCGTGAGCGAGACTACCCGCGATGCCCGGAACGGCGCGGCAACGCCGACGGCCCGCCCCGGGATCGGGACGGGCCGTCGGTCATGCGGATCCGCTCAGCGCACGTCGTAGCGGTCGAGCTCGGCGACCTTGACCCACGCCTTCACGAAGTCGTCCACGAACGTCGCGCTCGCGTCGTCGCTGGCGTACACCTCGGCGAGGGCCCGCAGCTCGGAGTTGGAGCCGAAGACGAGGTCGGTGCGAGTACCTACCCAGGTCTTCTCGCCGGTCGCGTCGTCGGTGGCCTGGAACGCGTGGGATCCGGGATCCAGGGGCTTCCACGTCGTGTTCAGATCCAGCACGTTCACGAAGAAGTCGTTCGTGAGCACGCCCGGCGTGCGGGTGAAGGCGCCGTAGGCGGATCCGTCCCAGTTCGCGCCCAGCACGCGCAGCCCGCCGACCAGCACCGTCATCTCGGGCGCGGACAGCGTCAGCAGTCCCGCCCGGTCGACGAGCAGGTGCTCCGCGGGGATGCCGCGCGCCACGTCGCTGACGTAGTTGCGGAAGCCGTCGGCCTGCGGGTTCAGGTACTGGAAGGACTCGACGTCGGTCTGCTCCTGAGTGGCGTCGGTGCGTCCCGGCGTGAACGGGATCTCGACGGCCCGCCCTCCGGCGGCCGCGGCCTGCTTCACGCCGACGTTGCCGGCGAGCACCACGAGGTCGGCGAACGACACCTGCGCGCCTCCGGCGGCGTTGAACGCCTCCCGCACGCCCTCGAGCGCGGCGATCACCCGGGCGAGCTCGGCGGGGCGGTTGACCTCCCAGCTGCGCTGCGGCTCGAGGCGGATCCGGCCGCCGTTCGCGCCGCCGCGCTTGTCGCTGCCGCGGAACGAGGCCGCCGCGGCCCACGCGGTCGACACGAGGTCGGACACGCTGAGCCCGGTCTCGGCGATGCGCCGTTCGAGCTCGGCGATCTCCGCGGCTCCGATGAGCGCGCCGGTGCGCGCGGGCAGCGGATCCTGCCAGAGCAGGTCCTCCGCCGGCACCTCGGCGCCGAGGTAGCGCGCCTTCGGGCCCAGGTCGCGGTGGGTGAGCTTGAACCAGGCGCGGCTGTAGGCGTCGGTGAACGCGGCCTGGTCGTCCTTGAAGCGCAGCGAGATCTCGCGGTAGATCGGATCCTCGCGCAGCGACAGGTCGGTAGTGAGCATGCGCGGTTCGCGACGCCCCTCGCCCTGCGCCTCGGGGACCATGTCGGAGCCGGCGCCGTCGACCGGCTTCCAGTGCTTGCCGCCGCCGGGGCCCGTCGTGAGCTCCCAGTCGTAGGCGAAGAGGATGTGGAAGAACTCGTTGTCCCAGCGGGTGGGGTGATAGGTCCAGGTGACCTCGAGACCGGATCCGATGGTGTCGTTGCCGTGACCGGCGCCGTGGCTGCTCTTCCAGCCGAGGCCCATCTGCTCCATCGGGGAGCCCTCGGGCGACTCGCCGACGTTGCCCGCCTCAGGAGCGGCGCCGTGCGTCTTGCCGAAGGTGTGCCCGCCGGCGATGAGCGCGACGGTCTCCTCGTCGTTCATCGCCATGCGGCCGAAGGTCTCCCGGATGTCCTTCGCGGCGAGAAGCGGATCCGGGTTGCCCTCCGGGCCCTCCGGGTTGACGTAGATGAGGCCCATCATGGTGGCCGCGAGCGGCTTCTCGAGCGAGCGCTCGCCGGCCTCGTCGGTCGAGATGCGGGCGCTCGAGTCGAGCCAGATCTTCTCGGACCCCCAGTACACGTCGTCGTCCGGCTCCCAGACGTCGGCGCGTCCGCCGGCGAAGCCGAAGGTGGGCATGCCCATCTGCTCATGCGCGACGTTGCCGGCGAGGATCATCAGGTCGCCCCAGCTGAGCGCCTTGCCGTAGGTCTTCTTGACGGGCCAGAGCAGACGTCGGGCCTTGTCCAGGCCCACGTTGTCCGGCCAGCTGTTCAGCGGGGCGAACCGCTGCTGCCCGGTGCCGCCGCCCCCGCGGCCGTCGAAGACCCGGTACGTGCCGGCGGAGTGCCAGGCCATGCGGATCATGAGCGGACCGTAGTTGCCGAAGTCGGCGGGCCACCACGGCTGCGACTCGGTGAGCAGGGCGGCGATGTCGCGCTTCACGGCATCGAGGTCGAGTGCCTCGAAGGCGGCGCGGTAGTCGAAGTCCGCGCCGTGCGGGTCTCCCACGGCGGGGTTCTTCGCGAGCTGGCGGAGGTTCAGGCGCTCGGGCCACCAGTCCGTGTTCCCGGTGCGTCCGCCGGTGGGGCGCGAGGAGCGTCCGGCGTGGTCGATGGGGCATTCCGCGGTGTTCTCAGATGCAGTGCTGATCTCAGACATGGCAGATCCTTTCTCTTCTGGGGTCGGTCGATGGCGCGCCGAACACCGGTCCCAGGCGGTCGGATCCCGGGGCGGTCGGCGCGGGTCGGGGTCAGGCGGCCGTGTGCACCTCGTCGCAGGCGGCGCAGATCGCCCGGTAGGTGACGGAGGCCTCGAGCAGGCGCATGCCGTGATCCTCGGAGGGATGCAGGCAGGGGGAGGCGCCGACGGCACATGCGACGACCTCCAGCCGGCCGCAGCGCACGCACTGCATGTGATGGTGGTTGTCGTCGGGCTCGACCTCGAACAGTGCGCGATCGGCGTCGGGCAGGCTCACCCGGCGGATGATGCCCGCCGTGGCCAGGTCGCCGAGGATCGCGTGCACGGTCGGCAGCGCGATGCCGGAGCCTTCGACGGCCGTGTGGATCCGGTCCGCGGGGCTGTGCGGGGCGAGGGCCAGGGCCTGAAGCACCGCGATGCGCTGCACCGTGACGCGCAGCCCTGCCGCGCGGAGGATCGCCGAGGTGTCCATGAGGCCACTCTAGCTTTTTCTGAATGATTCAGGAAAACGTCTGGCGGCTAGGCGTGTCGCACCCCTGCCGCACGCTCAGAGCCGGCCGGCCGCTTTGAGCTCGAGGTAGCGATCCGCGGTGCGCGGCGGGAGGTCGTCCGGGTCCGCGGCGAGCGGCTCGGCACCCGCCCTCCGGATCGCGTCAGCGACGCGGGCCGCATCGGCCAGGGTGCGCTCGGCCGCCGCGGCGAGGTACACGTCCTCCCGGGAGTCGCGCGCGCGGGCGAGGGCGTCGATCGAGACGTCGGTGGCGGACCCGACCAGCACCGTGGTCGCGCGGGAGACGTTCGGGAACGCCCCGAGGAAGGAGCGTGCGCTCTCGACCGCATCCTGTGCGGTGAGCACGACGACGAGCGACGGGCGCGTGGTCACCGTGCGGATCGCGGCGAACGCGGAGCCCCAGTCGGTGTCGACGAGTCGCGCGTGCACCGGGGCCATCGCGTCCGAGAGCGCGGGCAGCAGGGCGGTGCCCTCGACGCCGCTGACCCGTCCGCGCACGGCGCGGTCGAACAGCAGCAGGTGCACGTGGTCGCCGGCGCGCTGCGCGAGCGCGGCCAGCAGCAGCGCGGACTCATAGGCGGCGTCGAGCCGCGTGCCGTCTCCGACACGGGCGGCCGAGGTGCGCCCGGTGTCGATGAGGATCACCACGTGCCGGTCGCGCTCCGGGCGCCAGGTGCGCAGCATGGTCGTGCCGGCGCGTGCCGTGGCACGCCAGTCGATCGAGCGCACGTCGTCGCCGCGCACGTACTCGCGCAGCGAGTCGAACTCGGTGCCCTGGCCGCGCACCTGCACGCTCGTGTTGCCGTCGAGCTCGCGCAGGCGCGCCAGCCGCGACGGCAGGTGGCGACGGGAGGTGAACGGGGGCAGGATCCGGATCGCCCCGCGCACGCGGTGGCGTCCCTGACGACCGGCGACGCCCAGCGGCCCGGTCGAGCGCACGGCGACGAACTCGCTGGAGAGTTCGCCCCGGCGCCGGGGCAGCAGCGCGATGGGCAGTCGTCGCCGCTCGCCGGCGGGAAGATCCAGCCGTGCCCTTCCGTGCTCCGCGGCGTCGGCGGTCGGCTGCCAGCCGTCGCGGATCCGGCCGCGCAACCGGCGCGTGCCGAGGTTCTGCACGATCACGGTCGCCGTCACCGGCTCGAGCTGGCGGCCGCGGCTCGGCACCTCGCGGGTGATCCGCAGCGCGCCCACCGGCGCCGCCAGCAGCACGTCGACGCCGACGAGCGCCGCGCACAGCGCGAGCCAGCCGATCAGCACGAACCACGGCGGGATCCCGAGGGCGTCGAGCAGCACGAGCGGGACGACGCCGAGCGCGGCGACGATCACGAGGCGGCCGGTGAGGAACATGACGGGGGTGGTCTCCGGGCTCAGATCGGGACGCGGGTCTGCTGCACGACGCTCGTGAGCACGGCATCGGCGGAGACGCCCTCCATCTCGGCGTCGGGCCGCAGCTGCAGGCGGTGGCGCCACACCGGGATCAGCATGGTCTGCACGTGGTCGGGGGTGACCGCGCTCGATCCGTTCAGCCACGCCCAGGCCTTCGCCGCCGCGAGCAGGGCGGTCGAGGCGCGGGGGCTCGCGCCCAGCTGCACCGAGGGGGACTGGCGGGTGGCGCGTGCGAGGTCGACCACGTAGCCGAGCACGTCGTCGGTCACCTGCACGCGCCCCGCGGCCTGCTGCGCGGCGAGGATCTCCTCGGCCGTCACGACGGGGTGCAGATCCGTGAGCTCGCGCGGCGAGAAGCCGTCGGCGTGGCGGCGCAGCACCGACACCTCGGCATCGCGTTCGGGCATGCCGACCACGAGCTTCATGAGGAACCGGTCCAGCTGCGCCTCCGGCAGCGAGTAGGTGCCCTCGTGCTCGATCGGGTTCTGCGTCGCGGCGACGAGGAACGGATCCGGAAGCGGCAGGCTGGCGCCGTCGGAGGAGACCTGACGCTCCTCCATGGCCTCCAGCAGTGCGGCCTGCGTCTTCGGAGGGGTGCGGTTGATCTCGTCGGCGAGCAGGATGTTCGTGAACACGGGACCGCGGCGGAACTCGAACTCCCCGGTGCGCGCGTCGTAGACGAGCGAGCCCGTGACATCGCCGGGCATCAGGTCGGGCGTGAACTGGACGCGCTTCGTGTCGAGCCCGAGCGCCCGGGAGAACGAGCGCACCACGAGGGTCTTCGCGACACCGGGCACGCCCTCCAGCAGCACGTGCCCGCGCGCGAGCAGCGCGACGAGGAGCCCGGTGACGGTGCCGGCCTGGCCCACCACGGCCTTGTCCACCTCGGCGCGCACCCGCTGCATGGCCTGGCGCAGCGCGGCATCCTCGGACGCGGGGGCGCTCGGCGCCGTGGGCGCCGGTGCAGCGGTCGTCGTCGGTGCGGCACCGGCGTGGGGCGCCGGAGCCGGCGCCGCCGCGGGAGCGGGCGGGGACGGAGGACGCCCCGGGGCGGCGGATCCTGCGGGGTCGTAGCCGGGATGATCGGTCACGGGCTGCTCCTTTCGATGCGGACGGCGTTCTCGACCGCGGTCTCGAGCTCGGCGAGTCGGCGGGCGTAGGGCACGAGTTCGGCGTCGGCGCCGGGGAGGGGGCCGACGAGCAGGGCGCGGCAGTCGGCCCGATCGACCCTGATGCGGTCCGCCGCGGCGTCGGCGACGGCACCGGGGTCGGCGCGGGCGGCGAGGCCGAGGCGCAGCGCGAGCCGGGCGAGCGTGCCGGCGCGCAGCGCTTCGGCCGCATGCGTCGCGTCGGCCGCCTTCGCGGTGAGCCGGGCGCGGCCGAGCATCGTCTCCGACGCGCGCACGGTCACCGGGAGGGTCTCGGCGACGAGCGGGCCGAACCGGCGCCCGCGCCACACGGCGGCGAGCAGGGCGGTGATCATGCCGAGCGCGACGACCGGGCTCACCCAGCCGGGCGTGAGGTCGGCGAGGCTCTTCGGCACGTCGACGTCCGTGCGGTCCGAGTCCTCGAAGGACGGCACGTACCAGACCACGTGCGCACGGGCGCCGAGCAGGGCGAGGCCGAGGGCGGCGTTGCCGTTCTCGGCGAGCCGCTCGTTGGTGAACAGGGCGGCGCCGTCGACGATCGCCCGGCGTCGCCCGGCGTCGTCCGAGATCAGCACGGCCGCGCCGTCGGCGTCCCCGAAGCAGGCGGTGACCCCGGAGGCCGGGAGGAAGAGCTGTCCCGGCTCGATCGTGCCGACGTGCGCGAAAGCCGGTACGTCGCAGTCGGCGCCGACGGTCGGCGGCGCGGACGGGAAGGCGTAGCTCCCGAGGTCGAGCGTGCGCAGCATGCGGGCGCTGGGGGAGGTCAGCACCACGTCGTGCGCGGCGTCGGTCAGCTCGGCCACGGCGGCGTCGCTGAGCGTGTACGGATCGCTCATCACGAGCGTCGTGTCCTCGTCGAGGCGACGTTCGGCCTCGGCGCGGGTGCGCACGACGTCGACCGTCACGCCCTGCTGCCGGAGGATCTGCGCGAGCGCCTGCATGCCTCCGGGGCCGGGGCGTTCGGGGTCGAGACCGTCGCGCTGTGCGGACGAGGGGACGGCGAGCAGCAGCCCCGCGGCGCCGACGATGAGCACCAGGGCGACGACGAGCACCCAGCCCAGGGCGCGCCGCAGCCGGCCGGGGACGCGCACCAGGGTGTCGCGCGGCTGAGGTGCCGCTGGGGGATCCGTCTCGGCGCGGGCCGGAGACGACGGAGGCGCGGCGGTCATGCGGAGACCGTCTCCGGCAGGAGGGCGGGCCTCAGCGCACGGAGCCGATCGTCGGTCTG
The DNA here is from genome assembly GCF_037148715.1 of Microbacterium sp. MMO-10. NCBI lineage: Bacteria > Bacillati > Actinomycetota > Actinomycetes > Micrococcales > Microbacteriaceae > Microbacterium > Microbacterium sp. MMO-10. The sequence continues at coordinate 213,474 of NZ_JBBCSV010000002.1, forward strand.
CGCGAGCGCGCGGTACAGCCCGGCGGAGCCCGCATGACCGAGGTAGCGGACGTCGTCGAACGCCACCGCGGCGTCGTGCAGCGCCTCGCCTTCGCCGGGGAACGGCACCACCGCCTCGCGCGCGATGGTCTGCGCGGTCGCCCCGGGCGCGGGCGAGATGAGGTCGCGCTCGATGAGAGAGCGGGCGACGGCGCGATAGCGCAGCACGATGGCCTCGGCCCAGTCCTCCGCGCGGGCGGCGCGCTCGGCGTCCGCACGCAGCTCCGCCGCGGAGCGGTCGTCCGCGGCGCCGAGCAGCACGGCGCCCGACGCGCGGGAGCGCGAGCGCCGGGGCCGCCCCCAGATCAGGAGCACGGCGATCAGCGCCGCGACGAGGACGGCCCCGATGACGATCGCCGCCCAGGGGCCCAGGTCCACCGCACGCTGCGGGGTGAACAACTGGATCAGGAAGTCGACGACGGCGCGCGCCCACTGGTCGATGAGCGTCGGCTTCGCCGCCTGGTACTCGGGCTTGGCGAGCTCCTTCTCGGCGAGTTCCCTGGCGCCGTCGCCGTCGGGGATGAGCGGGATCGCCGCGAGTCCGAACCACAGCGCCGCCGGTCCGACGGCACGCGCGAGACGACGAGGGGATCCGGTCATCGACGATCGGACCCGGGAGCGGCCCAGCCCTCGTCCGGCGTCGCCCACGGGCTCTGCTGCGCGGGCGGGATCGGGGCGGCGGGCGGCGGCGGGGCGAAGGCGGGCGGCGGGGTCGCCGCGTCGGGCGCCGGCGCCGGGGCCGGCACGGGGGCGGCCGGGTAGCCCTGCGGCACCGGGTAGCCCTGCGTCCCGGGCTGGCCCTGCGTCCCGGGGTAGCCCTGCGTCCCGGGGTAGCCCTGCGGCGTCGGGTAACCGGGAACCGGGCCCGGAGGAAGGGGATACGGCACGGAGGGGCGTGCCGGGCGGAAACCCGCACGGACTGCTCTGGCCGCGTCGGGACGGAACGGATCCGACCCGTCATCGAAACCGGCGGCCCGGCGCTCCATGGCCGCCATCAGATCCTGGTCGAGGCCCTCGTACCGCATCCGGCAGTCGATGTAGACGAGCGCTCCCGCGGTGGACTGCACGACCGAGCTGATCGACTGCAGCACGACGACGATGATCTCGGTGATGATGAGTCCGATGAGGGCGCCGGCGCTCGCGGAGAACTCGGTCATGCCGGTGGGGTTGAAGACCGGGCCGAACAGCGACGTGACGATGCTGCCGATCATGCCGACGGCCTGGGCGCCGATGTACATGATCGCGCCGATCACGAACACGATCCCGAACGCGAACCAGAACCGGCCGCGGGTCAGTCGCCAGGACCGCACGAGGGCCTCGCGGAGCCCGGCTCCCTCGATCACCAGGAGCGACGGGACCAGCATGAGCTTCGTCCCGATCCAGATCGACAGGGCGACGAGGCATCCGATCCCGAGCAGCACGGCGAGCACGGTGAAGACCACGCCGGCGCTGTCGAAGCCGGTGGGCAGCCCGATCGCGAGGAACGGGACGCCCAGGATCACCACGGCGGCCAGCGCGCCGGCCAGGCCGTACAACAGGGTGTAGCCGATCAGGCGCCACGCCGCGGGCCGCACGCGCTTCCAGAGGGCGCCGAGCGTGGCCGTCTCCCGCAGCACGGCCGCGCGCACGTCGGCCGCGACGATGCCCTGCACGATCGCGGTGAAGGCCACGGAGAACAGTCCCATCAGCAGGCCGGCGCCGCCGATGAAGGCGAACGAGCCCAGATAGAGCGTGAGCCACTCGTCGCTGCCCGGCTGCACCGTGTCGAGCCTGCTCAGGGTGGCGAACGAAACCACCCCGACGACGGAGAAGACCGCGACCATCACGACCAGCTGCACCACGACGGCGAAGCCGAACAGCACCTTGGGGTTGTGCCGCAGCGCGGCGAACGACTTGCCGAGGATCGTGCCGAAGCCGAGCGGCCGCAGCGGGATCAGGCCGGGCTTCGGCGCGGGGGTCCAGCCCTGCGCGGTGACACTCTGCTGGCTCACGAGTCCTCCGGTTCGCGTGTGGGTCCATCGTGTCACACCGTCATCGCCCCGGGGAGGACGACGGGGCCACGGCCGCGACGGCGCGGAGGAGCGGTCTCACCGGGATCCGCGAACTCCAGCGGGTGGTGAAGTACGCTGGACCGACGTGGGGGCGCTGGTACGCGCCCGCACGTCCGACACAGATCCGAACACCGCGAGATCCGAAAGACGACTGGCCGCCCATGACCTCACGCATCCTCGTGGTCGATGACGACACGGCTCTGGCCGAGATGATCGGCATCGTGCTGCGCACGGAGGGCTTCGAGCCCGTGTTCTGCGCGGACGGCGCGAAGGCCGTGGACGAATGGCGGACCCAGCGCCCCGACCTGGTGCTGCTGGATCTCATGCTGCCCGGCATGGACGGCATCGAGATCTGCACGCGCATCCGTGCCGAGTCCGGCGTCCCGGTGATCATGCTCACCGCCCGCGGGGACACGGCCGACGTCGTGCGCGGACTCGAGGTCGGCGCCGACGACTACATGGTCAAGCCGTTCAACCCGAAGGAGCTCGTCGCCCGCATCCGCACGCGGCTGCGCCCGACGCCGCAGGCGACCAGCGAGGTGCTGAGGATCGGCGACCTCACGATCGATGTGGACGCGCACGAGGTACGCCGCGGGAGTGCGCCGATCGCGCTGACCCCGCTCGAGTTCCAGCTGCTCGTCGCCCTCGCCTCGAAGCCCCAGCAGGTCTTCTCCCGGGAGATGCTGCTGGAGCAGGTCTGGGGCTACCACTACAAGGCCGACACCCGTCTGGTGAACGTGCACGTGCAGCGGCTGCGCGCCAAGGTCGAGCTCGACCCCGACAACCCGCGGATCGTGACCACGGTGCGCGGCGTCGGCTACCGCGCGGGGAGCGTGGTCTGACCCGGTCGGGTGGCGTCCGCGCCCCTGCCGCTGCAGAGCCCTCCCGTCGATGAGGATCCGCCGATGACGAACACCGTGGCGCTGGCGAACTCGGCCGCCCGTGGCGTTCGCCGCAACGGGCGCCGTCTGGCCCGACTGTGGCGTCAGTCGCTGCGGTTCCGCACGATGGTGATCGCGCTGGCGCTCACCAGCGTCGCGGTGCTCGTCACGTGCGTGCTGATGGCGCTCGCCGTGCAGAACCAGCTGTGGGACGCACGCAAGGACCAGGCGCTGCGCGATGCCTGGCGGGCCGCCAACTCCGCTCAGTCCGTCCTGTACTCGGCGAACACCCAGGGGTCGCAGACGGCAGGGCTCGGACTCATGCGCGACGTCCGGGACACCGTGCAGGGGGTCTCCGCCTCGCGCGTGCTCGGCGTCTTCCCGCTCGATCCGAACCAGCTGGTGCCGGGCATCGCGGTGGGCGGCTTCAACCGGGACGAGCTCGTCAGCGATCAGCTGCAGCAGCGGGTGGCCAAGGACGCCAGCACGCAGTGGTGGCAGCCGGTCGCGCTGCGCGACGCGGACGGATCCGAGCACGCCGGAATCCTCGTGGGGCAGCAGCTGACGGTGCCGGGCTCGGGCTCGTACGCCCTCTACGTCGCCTACGATCTCGCCGACACCGAGCAGACGCTCGCGCTCGTGCAGGGGAGCCTGTGGATCGCGGGTCTCGTGCTGGTCGCGCTGATCGGCGCGATCGCGTGGTTCTCCCTGCGCACCGTCGTCGAGCCGATCACGGCGGCGGCCGAGACGAGCGCGCGCTTCGCCGGAGGCGATCTCGACGTGCGCCTGCCGGTGCACGGCCAGGACGAGCTCGCGACGCTGGGCCGCTCCTTCAACGCGATGGCCGACAGCATCGAGGCGCAGATCAAAGAGCTCGGCGAGCTGTCGCTCGTGCAGCAGCGGTTCGTCTCCGACGTCTCGCACGAGCTGCGCACGCCGCTGACCACGATCCGGCTCGCGGCGGAGATGCTCAACGACCGTCGTGAGGAGTTCGATCCGACCACGGCGCGCACTGCGGAGCTGCTGCAGACCCAGGTGCACCGGTTCGACACGCTGCTCGCCGACCTGCTGGAGATCAGCCGCTACGACGCCGGCTCCGTGCAGCTGGAGACCGAGGCCACGAGTCTCGCCCATCTGGCGGAGGACCTGGTCGACGAGATGCGCCCGCTCGCGCAGACCCACGACACCGAGCTGCGCTTCGTCGCCCCGGGCGGGCACACGCCCGTCGACCTCGATCCGCGCCGGGTGCGCCGGATCCTGCGCAACCTCATCGGCAACGCCATCGAGCACGGCGAGGGGCATCCGATCGTGGTCACCGTGGACAGCAATCAGAACGCGGTGGCGGTCGGCGTGCGCGATCAGGGGATGGGGATGACCGCGGAGGACGCCGAGCGGGTGTTCGACCGGTTCTGGCGGGCGGACCCGTCCCGCCAGCGCACGATCGGCGGCACCGGGCTGGGGCTCTCGATCGCCCTGGGTGACGCGCGGCTGCATCGCGGAACCCTGGCGGTGTGGTCGCGTCCGGGGGAGGGCACCAACTTCGTGCTCACGCTCCCGCGCGGGTCGCGGCCCCTGGACGGCGCTTCGCCGGTCCCGCTGGAGGCGGTCGAGCCGATCGCCGAGCTCGGCGTGAGCACGGCCCCGCTCGCCGTCGCCGAGGCGGGCGCCGCCCTCCGCCAGACGGACGAGGATCAGGGGGAGTCATGAGAATCGGACGCATCATCCGCGGCGCGGTCGTCGCGCTCGCCCTGCTGGGGCTCACCGCCTGCGCGTCGCTGCCGGTCACGGGCGATGTGCGCCCCGGTCTCGCCGCGCGTCAGAACGACAGCGGATCCGATCTGGCGTTCGTGCCGCAGGGACCTTCCGACGGCATGGATCCGAAGCAGATCGTGCGCGGGTTCATCGATGCGGCTTCCAGCCCGAAGGACAGCTGGAGCATCGCCCGCCTGTTCCTCACCTCCGATGAGGCGCAGAAGTGGAAGCCGGACGTGGGGGTTACGATCGACACCGGCTCCGCCGATCGGCACTACGACGCCGCCGACGTGACGAAGGAGACGACCTCCACCACGGTGCGCCTCGGTCTGCAGCAGACGGCGAGCGTCGACGAGACGGGCGCGTATGCGGGCCAGCCCGTCAACCGCGCCGCCGACCTTCCCTTCACGCTCACCAAGACGAAGAACGGCCAGTGGCGGATCTCGCAGGCCCCCGACGGGATCGTGCTGGATGCCGACTCGTTCGCCGCAGCCGACGTCTTCGCGCCGTATGCCCTGCAGTACTTCGACCCCTCCTGGACGTACCTCGTGCCCGATGTGCGGTGGTTCCCGAAGCGGGAGAACACGGCCAGCCGCATCGTGCAGTCGCTCATCGGCGGCAAGCCCAGCCCGTGGCTCGCGAACGGCGTGCGCACCGCGTTCACGGGCGATGTCGCGCTCGCGCGGAACACGGTGACGCCGGAGTCGCAGGTCGCGGAGGTCGCTCTCAACGACGCCGCGCTCGTCGCGAACTCGGTCACCCTGTCGCGGATGCGCACGCAGCTGGAGCACAGTCTGAGCGGTCTCGGCGTGCTGCAGGTGAAGATCACGATCGCCGGCCGCGACACGGTCGCGGGGACCGCCTCCGTCGCGCCGACGACGGTCGACACCCGTCCTCTCGCGCTCACGGAGAAGGGCTTCGGTTTCCTCTCGAACGGAGAGATCGTGCCCGTCCCCGGGGTGTCGACGCAGATCGAGGACTTCCCTCAGGCGATCACGGCGATGAGCGCCGCCAGCGGCGCGCAGCGGGTCGCCGTGCAGGGCGGGGACGGAGCGGTGTACGCGGTCGCCGGGGGCAAGACCGACCAGATCGACGCGCGGCCCGATCTCATCGCCCCGACACTGGATCCCTTCGGGTACATCTGGACCGTGCCCGCGCAGAGCCCGGCGTCGATCTCGGCGTGGCCGGCGTCGTCGACGACCGCACGCGTGATCGCCGGTCCGGCGGACGCGGGCCGGGTCACCTCGTTCGCGGTGAGCAGGGACGGTGCGCGGCTCGTGATGGCCGTGGTGGCCGGGGGGCAGTCCCGGGTCGAGGTCTTCGCGATCACCCGTGACGACCGGGGAGCGCCTTCGGCGCTCGGCCCGGCCAATGTGATCGCCTGGCCCACCAGCGCCGTGGACGTGGCGTGGCTGGACGATTCGACGGTGGGGATCCTCGGCACCGATGGGTCGAACCTCGTGCTGCACGAGCAGCCTGTGGGCGGGCCCGCCAAGACGATCGACGCGCCCGATGCCGCGCAGAGCTTCGCGCCGGCGTCGCCGGTCTCGAACGTCCGGGTGCTCGGGGGCGGAGTGCTGTACCAGCGCAGCGGCCCCAACTGGCAGCAGGAGAGCACGGGAGTCAAGGTGCTCGCGGTGCAGCTCGGCGTCGGCGGCTGAATCCGGGGAGCCGCCCTGGACGCGGCCCCTGGCGTACTGCCGCGCTCGCGGGGCGGATCCGGGTCGTTCCGCACCGGGGAGTCCCGGGCTCCGCAGTGCACCGGTTCCGGCGAGCGGCGTTTCGGGGGTTCGGGAGCGTCCGAGACTCGGGGGATGTCCTCGGCGAACCGTCTCCTCCCGATCCTCCCTCAGGGCAGCGCCCGGCTGATCCGCGAGGTCGTCGACTTCGCCCTCGCCTCCGTGTGCGCCGGATGCGGTGCGCCCGGCACGGCACTGTGCGCGGAGTGCGAGGCGACGCTCGCACCGCGGGTCGTGCCGGTGCGCACCGGCGACGTGCCGGGATGCGCGGGGCTCGCCTTCGACGGCGTCGCCGCCGCGGTGCTGCGGGCGATCAAGGAGGACGGGCAGACGTCGCTGATCCGGCCGCTGCGACCGGCGCTCGCCGCGGCCGTGACGGCGCTGTGCTCCGGATCCGGCCGGGTGCTCCCGGTCGACGTGGTCGTGCCCGTGCCGACCTCGCGGGCGGCGTTCCGCCACCGGGGCTTCCGGCTGCCCGAGCTCCTCGCACGCGGGATCGGCGTCCCGATGCAGCGTGCGCTGCTGCCCGCCCGCCGTTTGGCCGACCAGCGCCTCCTCGGGGTGCAGGCACGGCGCACGAACCTGGCCGGCGCCTTCGTCGCGAACCGGGACGGAGGCGGTGCTTCGGCCGTCCTCGTGGACGACGTGATCACCACCGGGTCGACCTGCGGAGAGGCCGCGCGGGCGCTGCGCGCCGCGGGTTTCTCGGTCGTCGGCGCGGTCGCCGTGGCGGCGACGCCGCGACGTCGGTGAGCCTGCCGGACGGGCCGTGGCGGGCGTCGCCGCAGATCCTGGCCGAGCTCGCAGCGGATCCCCACGACACGCAGATGAATTGTGGATGACATCACGGGATCCGGCGACTACGGTGGGGACTCACAAAGGCGACCACGGTCCGCCCCCTACCGGTCGGACCGGAAAAAGGAGGTCAGGATGGAAACGAACATCGTCGGTGTCGGAGTCGGCATCAGCGATCGATTCCGAGCGGTGGTCGAGGAGAAGACCGCTCGGATCGCGACTATCGCGACGAAGGCGACGAGCCTGGACGTGAAGGTCACCCATCGTTCCTATCGCGGCGGTCATGTGGAGGATGAGACCGTCGAACTCACTCTCAACGGCAAGGGCCCGCTGGTCCGGGCCGAGGCGCGTGACGCGGACAAGTTCGCCGCGCTGGACCTCGCCGTCGACAAGCTCATCGAGCAGGTGCGGCGGGCCAAGGAGCGCCGCATCGACGGCCGGCACCATCCGCGCGGCGCGCACTTCGAGAAGGGCACCGGCGAGCTCTCGGGCATCGACGTGCAACCGGTCTCCGTCGACACGCTGCACGCCGTGTCCACCGGCGCGATCCCGACGCTGGAGAGCGAGGAGGAGTACTCCCCGGTCGTGATCCGCACGAAGAACTTCGATGCGGAGTGGATGACCGTGGAGGAGGCCGTGGACCGCATGGAGCTCGTCGGCCATGACTTCTTCCTGTTCGTGGACGCCCGCAGCGACCACCCGAGCGTCGTGTACCGCCGCAAGGGCTGGGACTACGGCGTGATCTCGCTCACCACCCAGGCGGCTCCCGCCGAGGAACTGGTGGGCTGAACCGCACCCCTAGACGCAGAAGCGGCCCGGGACCTCGGTCCCGGGCCGCTTCGTGTGCGGGGGTCAGTCGAAGATGTCGCCGAGCAGGCCGCCGATCACGAGTCCGCCGAGCACGCCGGTGACGACATCGCCGCCGCCTCCGCCGCGGCCGCCGCCCCCGCCCCAGCCGCCGCCACCGCCCCAGCCCTGATCGGGGCGGGAACGGTCGATGTCGTGCTGGGCGAGCTGCAGGGCCTCGGCCGCCAGCTGCGCGACGCGCCGGGCGGTGCTGAGCGCCTGCTCGCGCGTCTCCTCCGCGGGCAGCAGCGAGGGCGCGTCCACGCGCAGGCGCTCGGCCTCGGCAAGACGGGTGCGGGCGTCGGCGCCGATCCAGCCGCGGTGCCCCTCGATCAGACCGCGTGCGATCCCCAGCTGGCGATCGGCGTCGTCCAGGGCGTGCTGCACGGCGGCGATCGTCGGGAGCGGGTGCTCCGCGCGGTAGCGGGCGTCGGCGACGGCCGCGTCCAGCGCGGTGTTCGCGGCGCGCAGCCGGGTCAGCTCGCCGAACGGATCCGTGCGGCTCCCCGCCGGCGCGAGCTCGTTCAGCGCCTGCTGCAGGGCGACCGCCGCGGCGGAGACCGCCGGAGTGGCCGGCGCCTGGGACAGGGCGGCCAGGTCGCCACGGGAATCGGCGACGACCTCGGCGAGCGTGGACTCGGCCCGCAGCGCCTCGATCTCGAAGTCGTCGACCGCGTCGAGCAGGGCCGCGGCGCGGCGGGTGGCCTCGGTCGCCGTCTCGAGCGCCAGCACGGCCTCCTGGTTGCGCCCGGCGTCGCGGCGACGCTCGAACACGTCCGCGCCGTGCGACGCGAACACGATGAGCTGCGCCGCCTCCTCCGCACTGCGCGCGATGCGCTGCATGGCGGCGTCGGAGTAGCGGGTGGCGAGGCGGTCGACGGACGACTGCGCCTGCGGCACCCGGGTCTCGAGAGCGGCGGCATCGGCGCGCACGCGGGCGACGACCTGCGGGGCGTTGCGCACCCGGTTCACCGCGTCGGCGATCGCGGCCGACTTCTCGTCGATCAGATCCTCGGCCCACTGGCAGAGCTGCACGATGCGCGCGTTGCGGGTGCGCAGCTCCTCCGGCGTATCCGGGATCTCGTCGTGGTTCAGCTGGTGCAGCTGGAACGCCTCGCCCATGTGCGTGCGCACGGCGTCCACCGCGGCGCGGAAATCCGCCGTCATGTCGTCGCCGAGCTCTGCGGCCGCGAAGGCGAGTTCGTCGGCCGAGGTGCGGATCCGCTCGTCGGCGGCGACGATCGCCTGCTCGGCGCGGCGCGCGAGATCCGCGTCCTGCGCCTGCAGCTCGTCCTGTTCACGTTTGCGTCTGCCCCAAAAACCGGCCATGGGCCGATCCTATGGGCCGCGACCCTGCGGCGGCTGTGCATCCGCTACGCCCTCGGCGATCAGACCGCGGGCGGCGCTCCGGTCGTCGCCGCGCTCTTCGTCGGCCGCCCCCGCTTCGGACGATCGGCGGACAGCCCCAGCTCCCGCGCATGCCGGGGGCGGGTGGCGAGCCGCCGCTCGGTGTGGTCGAGCCAGCGGAGCTCGGCCTCCGCAGCGAAGATCAGGGAGTCGATCACGAGCGTCCAGGCCAGCTCCTCGGGGCCGTCGGGGTGGGCGCCCGCGTACGTCGCGCGCTGAAGCTCCTGCATCCGGCTCAGCGAGGCCCGGCGCTGCGCCTGGATCACGCTCGTGACGTCGACGCCGGGAAGCGTCGCGGCGACGGCGAGCTTGATCGCGAGCTCGTCCCTGGTTCCCGCTCCGCGCTCGACGGGGGAGGAGAGCCAGCCGGCGACCTCGGCGGATCCGGCGTCGGTGATGACCCAGTACACGTGCCCCTGCTCGTCGGCGTCGCCGCGTTCGACGAGTCCGTCCCGTTCCAGGCGCTCCAGGGTGTTGTAGATCTGTCCGACGTTGAGCGGCCAGGTGGATCCGGTGCGGCGGTCGAACTCCGCCCGCAGCTGGTAGCCGTAGCAGGGGCCCTGGTCGAGGATGGCGAGGAGACTCTGACGCACCGACATCGTCTTTCCTTTCCCGGAATCGCTTTCGCAGTATATGCATACCGGGAAAGCGAGGGAGAGTCCGGATCCGAGCGCATCACCGGAGGCGGATCCGCCCGCCGTCGGTCCGGGATCGGCTCGGCCGGGACCGGCGGCTCGCGGTCGATGATCATGCGCCGGACCGCCCAGAGGATCGACAGGTCACGGCCCGGTAACATGAACCCGTATGCCGTGCGCGTGACGCGCGGCACGAGACACCCTGAGGGAGATGGAATCCGTGGCGAATCCTCTTGAGAAGCTGCTGCGCGCGGGCGAGGGACGGATCCTGCGCCGCCTGAACGGCGTCGTCAAGGCCGTGAACGCGCTCGAGGACGACTTCGCGAAGCTCAGCGACGAGGACCTGCGCAACGAGACCGCCGAGCTGCGCGCGCGGTTCGAGAAGGGCGAGACCCTCGACCAGCTCATGCCGGAGGCCTTCGCGGCGGTGCGCGAGGCCGCCAAGCGCACGCTGGGCATGCGCGCCTACGACGTGCAGATCATGGGCGGCGCGGCCCTGCACGAGGGCAACATCGCCGAGATGAAGACCGGTGAGGGCAAGACCCTCGTGGCGACCTTCCCGTCGTACCTCAACGCCATCGCCGGCCAGGGCGTGCACGTCATCACCGTGAACGACTTCCTCGCGACCTACCAGTCCGAGCTCATGGGCCGTGTCTACCGCGCGCTCGGCATGACCACCGGAGTGATCGTCTCCGGGCAGACGCCCGAGGTGCGGCGCGAGCAGTACAACGCCGACATCACCTATGGCACGAACAACGAGTTCGGCTTCGACTACCTGCGCGACAACATGGCGTGGCGCAAGGAGGACCTCGTCCAGCGCGGCCACTTCTTCGCCATCGTCGACGAGGTCGACTCGATCCTCATCGACGAGGCGCGCACGCCGCTGATCATCTCGGGTCCGTCGTCCGGGGAGGCGAACCGCTGGTTCGCCGAGTTCGCGAAGATCGCGCGCACGCTCGAGGCGGGCGAGGACTACGAGGTCGACGAGAAGAAGCGCACCGTCGGCGTGCTCGAGCCCGGCATCGAGAAGGTCGAGGACTACCTCGGCATCGACAACCTCTACGAGTCGGCGAACACCCCGCTGATCTCGTTCCTGAACAACTCGATCAAGGCGCTCGCCCTGTTCAAGCGCGACACCGACTACGTCGTCATGAACGACGAGGTCATGATCGTCGACGAGCACACCGGCCGCATCCTCGTCGGGCGCCGCTACAACGAGGGCATCCACCAGGCCATCGAGGCGAAGGAGGGCGTGCCGGTCAAGGCCGAGAACCAGACCCTCGCCACCGTCACGCTGCAGAACTACTTCCGCCTGTACGACAAGCTCGCCGGCATGACCGGAACGGCCGACACCGAGGCCGCCGAGTTCATGTCCACGTACAAGCTCGGCGTCGTGCCGATCCCGACCAACAAGCCGATGATCCGCCAGGACAAGGCCGACCTCGTCTACAAGAACGAGACAGCCAAGTTCGCCCAGGTGGTCGAGGACATCGCTGCGCGGCACGAGAACGGCCAGCCCGTGCTCGTGGGAACCGTCAGCGTCGAGAAGAGCGAGTACCTCTCCCGGCTGCTGAGCAAGAAGGGCATCAAGCACGAGGTCCTGAACGCGAAGAACCACGCCCGCGAGGCCGAGATCGTCGCCCGCGCCGGACGCCTGGGTGCGGTCACCGTCGCCACCAACATGGCCGGTCGAGGCACCGACATCATGCTCGGCGGCAACGCCGAGTTCCTGGCGGTGCAGGAGCTGAAGTCGAAGGGCCTGGATCCGGTCGAGACGCCGGAGGAGTACGAGCAGGCCTGGGACGAGGCCTACGAGGCGATGAAGTCCAAGGTCGAGACCGAGGGCGCCAAGGTCGTCGAGGCCGGCGGACTGTACGTGCTCGGCACCGAGCGCCACGAATCGCGCCGCATCGACAACCAGCTGCGCGGCCGCTCGGGCCGTCAGGGCGACCCGGGCGAGAGCCGGTTCTACCTCAGCCTCACCGACGACCTCATGCGGCTCTTCCAGCAGGGCGCCGCCGAGGCGATCCTCGCGCGCACGAACTTCCCGGAGGACATGCCGATCGAGTCGGGTCTGGTGACCCGCGCGATCCGCAGCGCGCAGAGCCAGGTCGAGGCGCGCAACGCCGAGATGCGCAAGAACGTCCTCAAGTACGACGACGTGCTCAACCGTCAGCGCGAGGCGATCTACACCGACCGCCGGCACATCCTGGAGGGCGACGACATCGCCGACCGGGTCAAGCACTTCGTGGAGGACGCGATCGGCGCGGTCGTCGACGACCACACCGCCGAGGGCCACACCGAGAGCTGGGACTTCGACAGCCTGTGGACCGAGCTCAAGACGCTCTACCCGGTCGACGTCACGATCGACGAGGTCGTCGCCGAAGCCGGCGGCCGCAAGGGCGGGATCACCGCCGAGGGGCTCAAGCGCGAGCTCGTCTCCGACGCGATGGTCGCCTACGAGAAGCGCGAGGCGTCGCTCGGCGAGGCCGCCACCCGTGAGCTGGAGCGCCGGGTGGTGCTGCAGGTGCTAGACCGCCGCTGGCGCGACCACCTCTACGAGATGGACTACCTGAAGGACGGCATCGGCCTGCGCGCGATGGCGCAGCGCGATCCTCTGGTCGAGTACCAGCGCGAGGGCTACTCGATGTTCCAGGCGATGATGGGCCAGATCAAGGAGGAGTCGGTCGGCTACCTCTACAACCTCGAGGTCGAGGTGCGTCAGGCCGGCGACGAGGGCATCACCGAGGTCGAGGCCAAGGGGCTCACCGAATCCGCGGGCGACCAGCGCCTCGAGTACTCGGCGCCCAACGACGCCGGCGACGTCGAGGTGCGCAACGACCGCGGCCAGGTGCAGCAGGCGGCCACGGATCGCCTCCGCCAGGCGGCTGCTCAGGCTCAGGCCGGCGACGACGAGCAGCCGGCGCAGCCAGCGGCGCGCGGCGCCTTCGGTCAGCGCGTGGATGCCGGCGACGCGGCTCCGGCGAATCGCGCCGAGCGCCGCGCCCAGGGCAAGAAGAAGTAGGCGTCGTAAGACGACGAAGAGGCCGGCACCCCGTTGGGGTTCCGGCCTCTTCGTTCCGGGGTCAGACGATGCGGTCGGCGAGCGCGACGAGCGCCTGCTGGAACGCCTCGACGGGCGGGTGGGTGATGCCGGCGCCGATCATGCCGATGCCCGGATCCTTGTGCGCGATCGCGGTGTTGATGATCGGCAGGATCCCGGTCTCCATCACCTTGCGCACGTCGATGCCGGTGGGCACGCCCATGAAGTCGAGTGCGGGGATGGTGATGTTCGGGTTGTTCCCGGTCGTGATGTCGTTCATCGTGCGCGAGTAGCCCATGGCCTCGTCGACGGTGCCGCCGACGAGGGCGACGATCGCGGGGGCGGCGGCCATCGCGAACCCGCCGATGCCGAAGGTCTCGGTGATCGCGGAGTCGCCCATGTCGAGCCCGGAGTCGGCGGGCGTGTACCCGGCGAACATCGGACCGACGACCTGCTGGGCGGGGCCGGTGAACCACTGTCCGCCGGTGCCCGAGACGCGGATGCCGAAGTCGACGCCGTTGCGCGCCATCGTGGTCACGACCGTGGAGTCCTCGATCCCGTTCACCGCGTCGAGCGACGCCTTCGCCGTGACCATCCAGGTCGGTCCGGAGAAGTAGTCCGACGAGGCGACGAAGTCGAAGACCTCGCGCTTCTCCCGGGTGGTGAAGTCGGTCTCCAGGATGTAGGGCGCCAGCGCCTGGATGAGCAGCGTCGTGCCGGCCACGTTGCGGTTGTGCGCCTCGTCGCCCATGTGCAGCGCCTGGGAGAGCATCAGCCGCAGATCGATGCCGTCCTGGTTCAGCGTCATGGCGCCCGACAGCACGGGGCCGAACACGTCGCGCATCCAGTTCAGGCGGTCGATCACCGACTGGTCGTTGGCGCCGAAGCGGAGGATCTTCGACAGCTGCTCGGACAGGTTGGTGAAGGCGAGGTTGCCGTGCGTGCGGTTGCGCACCTGGTGCACCCACATGCTCGCACTCGTGACGCCGGCCATCGAGCCGACCGACTGGTGCTCGTGGCAGGGCGAGAACGTGATCTCGCCGGAGGCGGCGAGCTCGAACGCCTCGTCGAGATCCGCGGCGAGCCCCTCGAAGACGAGCGCTCCGGTGACGGCGCCCTTCATCGGCCCCGACATGCGCGGGAACTCGATCGGGGGGCCCGCGTGCAGGATCGTCTTCGCGGTCATCCCGGGAACGACGTCGATCGCCTGTCCGAAGCCCTCCAGGAAGGGCTGGGCGGCGAGGATGCGGCTCAGCGCCTCCTGGTTGGCGGCATCGATCCTCGCCGCGACGGCCGGGTCCTCGAGCCGGCTGAGCGCGGCGATGACCTCGGGGTCGCCGCCGCCCGGGGGAGTCCAGTCCATGAGCACCGGGCTGACGCCCTGCGCCGCGAGGTCCTCGGCGAACATGTCGAGGCCGAGGTTGACCGGCTTCAGTGCGGATCCGAACAGGTCGTTGACGCTCATCAGTGGTCAACCTTCGCGACGAATTCGCGGGCCAGCAGCCCGAGGTTGGTGGAGGAGGAGGCGATCGTGACGCCGGCCGCCTGGAGCTTCGCGATCTGGTCGGCGATCGCCGGGGTGTCCCGGTCGGTGCCGAGCACGTAGCCGAGGATCTCGAGGTGCTGTCCGCGCGCGGCGGCCTTCGCCTTCGCCTCCTGGATGGCCGGGATCGTGACGCCCACGGGATCCTCATGCGCGCCGAAGCCGAGGATGAAGTCCATCGCGATCACGCCCACGGTGGGGTCGTCGGCCTCCTGGACGAGGCGCTGCAGCCGCAGCGTCGGGTCGATCATCGGGTGCGGGCGCCCGTTGGTGAAATCGTCGTCGCCCATGTCGAGGTAGGTGTGGGCACGGGAGGCGTCCGTCGCGCCGATCACGCGGGCCGGATCCTTCTGGATGTTGGAGTACACGTCGTCGTAGGTCGCAAGGGCCGCGAACATCGCCTCGTCGCACAGCGTGCCGCCGCAGAACAGTCCGCGCACGTAGGTCTGCTCCGGTGCGAGCTTGGCGCGCACCTCCGCGATGAGGGCGAGGTTGAGCGGATGGGTGTCGAGCGTGGACTCGTCGACGCCACTCGCGACGACGGCCGCGATCGCGGTCGGCTTGGTGCCGGCGACGAGCGTCACGTTGTCGTAGCCGCTGGAGGTGCGGGTGGACCCGAGGAAGGTCACCACGACGGGCTTGGACGCGGCGCCGGCGGCGGCGAGCACCTTGTCCGCGACCTCTTCGGCCGGGGGCTTGGAGACGACGACGATCACCGCGGTCTCCGGATCCGCGTCGAGGGCGGCGATGCCGTCGATCATGGAGATGCCGCCGATCTCGGTGCTGAGGTCGCGTCCGCCCGTGCCGATCAGCTGCGAGACGCCGCCGCCGAAGTCGTGGATCCGCACGCTCAGCTCCTGGCTGCCGGTGCCGGAGGCGCCCACGATGCCGATGGATCCGCGGCGCACGGCGTTCGCGAAGGCGAGGCCGGTGCCGTTGATGATCGCGGTGCCGCAGTCGGGGCCCATGACCAGCAGCCCCTTCTCGTGCGCGAGGGTCTTGAGGGCCCGCTCGTCGTCCACCGACACGTTGTCGGAGAAGATCATCACGTGCTTCCCGGCGTTCAGCGCCTTGCGCGCCTCGCGGGCGGCGAAGGCGCCGTTCACCGAGATGAGCACGAGGTTGCTGTCGGGGACCTCGGCGAACGCGCCGTCGAGGGTGCGGTAGCGCACTTCGGCCGTGCCGGCGGCGCTCTTGTCCTTGCGCGCGAGGATGTCGTCGACCGCCTGGATCGCCGCCGCGATGGTGTCGTCCGAGGCGTCGACGACGATCATGAGGTCGCTCGGACGGGCCTCGTCGATCGCCGGATCCTGGACGCCGACGTTGCGCAGCACTTCCTTGTTCATCGGTGTGGCCATGCCGAGCAGCGCCTGGGTCACGCCGTCGACGGCGTTCGCCTTGGTGCTCATGGACATGAGCGAGACCGAGTCGAGGTAGGTGTTCTTCCTGATTTCGATGTGTCTGGTCATCGTGTTCCTTTCGGGGGTCTCAGGCGCGGGGACGCTCGAGGATCGCGACGATCTCGTCGTATCCGCGTTCGCGGGCCAGGTCGGCGGGAGAGACGCCCCACGGATCGGGCATCCCGGGCTTGGCGCCGTGCGCGAGCAGCAGCTCGACGATCTGCTGGCGCACGGATCCGCCGTCGCCGAGGATGATCGTCTCGATCAGGGCCGTCCAGCCCAGGTTGTTGGTGAGGTTGACGTTGATGCGGGTGTTCTCGAGCAGAAAGCGGACCACCTCGAGATGGCCCTTCTCCGCCGAGGGGGTGAGCCCGTTCCCGCCCATCCGGGTCAGCCGCTTGAGGTCGGCGCCCGCTTCGGCCATGGTCCGCACGAGCTCGAGGTCGTCGTTGATGCATCCGTACAGGAACGGGTTGGAGCAGGTCTGATCCTGCGCATCGATGTCGACTCCCTCTGCGATGAGAGCGCGCACGACGGCCAGGTGACCGCCGCGTGCCGCGTGCAGGATGGCCGAGGCCTCCTCGCGGTCCTGCGCGTCCTTGTCCGCGCCGTCGGCGAGGGCGGCGCGGACGCCGTCCAGGTCGCCGGACGCCGCTGCCGCGAGGTAGCGCTCATCGGCGCCGATCGAAGCGGTCATCGGTTCGTCTCCTTTGCGAGAGGGGCCTGCGAGCGGGGGATCTGCTCGAGGGCGAGATAGGCGAGGCAGCCCACGACCAGACCGACGACGGCGTCGCTCAGCACAGGCGCGAAGAAGTGCGAGAGCAGCGCCGCGCCGGCACCGATGGCCCAGGCCAGCAGCGCGGTGAGGCGGAACCGCTGCGGCGCGCGACCCGCGTTGCGCTTCGCGAGGATGATCTGATCGGCGATGAGCACGGCGCCCAGCGGAGGCACCAGCACGCCCAGCAGGACGAGCCAGTTCACGAAGTAGTGCCACGCGCCGAGCACGGCGACGAGAGTGCCGATGACCCCGAGGATCAGCGTCAGCACCCGCATCTTCGAACGCGTCAGATGCGACCAGCCCAGGGCGCCGTTGTAGAGGCAGTGCGTGCAGACGGATCCGAGGTTGATCACGACGAACAGGAGCAGGAACACATCGAGCAGCGGGTTGCGGGTGCTCGTGAGGATCGGTGCGAAGTTGCCGCCGTTGACGGCGGGCTCGGCGATCGCGCCGGCGGCGACGAACAGTGCACCGCTGAGCTGCGCGACCAGGCTCGCCACGGGGAACGCGGTGACCGTGGCGATCACGGCCTCCTTGCCGTTGCGCGCCCAGCGCGTGAAGTCGGCGGTCATCGTGCCGGAGTCGGCGAAGGTGGCCATGATCGCGGTGACCGCGACGCCGAACGACATCGACCCGCCGCCGACGCCGTGGTAGCCGAACACGGCCGAGAAGTCGTGGTTCTGCGCCGCGATGGTGATCGCGATGATGACGGCCGCGATGAACAGCGGCGCGGCGATGGATCCGAGCACGGACAGGGCACGGATGCCGAGGTAGGTCACCGCGATGAAGACGAGGCCGGCGAGCCCCGCGATCAGGGTCTCGTTCCAGCCGAACGCGGTGCTCAGGCTGTCTCCGGTGGCGCCGGTATTGAAGGCGAACCATCCCACGACGACGGTGGACAGGAACCCGGAGGCGATCGCATAGCCGGCGGTGCCGAAGGTCTCCGTCGCCTGCAGCGAGAAGCTCTTGCCGGTGCGGCCGGCACGCCAGCTGAGCAGGCTCACGTAGACGAACATGATCGCGTTCGCGGTGAGGATCGCGCCGACGCCCGGCCAGAATCCCAGCATCGCGACGACGAGACCGCCGGGGACGGCGTTCGTGAGGATCATGGGGAAGCCGAACCACACGGCCGAGACCGTGAAGAGCGACTTCCGGTGACTCTGCGGCACGGGTTCGTGCTCGAACTCCGAGGTGCTGCTCTCCGCGGGTGCTGTCTTGGTCATCACACGTGCTCCTTGGGGACGTTCCCGGACGCCGGCGTCGCGGGGAGGGGTGCGGTGCGCAGGGCCGCCTCGGTGCGCAGAGCCAGGCGAACGCCCGTGAGCATGTCCGACCCGGAGGTGTGTCCGATCGCCGCGACGTGCGCGGCGGCGCTGCCGAGGCGCACGGCGTCGTCGTCGCGCAGCGCCTGGACGAGGGCGTGCAGTCGCTGCGGGGCGCGGGCGCGCAGGGCGTGCCGGATGGTCGCCGTGCTCAGCGGCGTCGTCCGCGCAGCGCCCGCACGGTCGACGGCGGCGGCGAGGGAGGCCCGGGCGGCGTGCAGTCGCATCCCGCGCTGAGCGCTCAGGAACGCGACGCCCGTGAGGACGTCGTCCCCGGACGGCGTGAGGCCTTCGCCGAGGCCGAGGAGAGGGATCGCCGCCTGCGTGATCCCGGAGGGATCGCCGTGCCGCAGGGCCGTCTCGAGGGCGTCGGCGTGCTCGGCCAGCAGCGGGGCCGCGATCCGGCCGAACGCGGTCAGCGCAGAGGGCGCCGGGGTGCGGCCGATGATCTCGTCCGCGCGTCGCAGCTGCGCGGGCGACAGGCTGCAGAGGCAGACGTCGTCGGGGCGCCAGGGGTGGGCGGGAGCGGTGAGGACCGCGATCGGACCGAGCGCCGTCTCGATCCGCAGTCCGTCGGATCCGATCCACACCTCGTCCCCGGGCTGCACCGGCAGCGTCGTCCAGTCGTGGACGGGGACCCGCACCGTGGCCGGCGCGTCGTCGAGCTCGGGGGAGACGAGCGCCACGAGCTCATCGGCGATGTGCAGGTTCACGGCTCGGCGGTGCACGGAGTGCACCCGGTGGAGCGGAGCGGACGCCGCCTGCGGCACCGGGCGGACGCGGGTGAGCACCGAACGGAGCGATGCTCCGTCCTCGCCGCTCGGGAGCGTGTCCTCGAGTGCAGCGTCCCAGCTGAGCGCGCGCACGGCGACGGGGGTGGCGACGGGGGGCATCGTGTTCTCTCCGGGATCTCCGCGGGCCGTGGTCCACGGCGTCGGAGGATGGTCACATGTTCTCTCTCGTGTATACCATTGTTTGAAATGGAGTACCATTCCTGAATCACCTACCGGTCGCGTCCGCGGCCTCAGCATGAGGGAGAAACCAGATGCGTGTCGTAGTCGCACTCGGGGGCAACGCCCTCGCCCGTCGGGGCGAGCCGATGACGGCCGAATACCTGCGCGCCAACGTGAAGGCGGCGTGCGAGGCGCTGGCGCCCTTCGCCCGTGACAACGAGGTCGTCATCACGCACGGCAACGGACCGCAGGTCGGCCTGCTCGCGCTGCAGAACCTCGCCTATCAGGACGTCGCCGCCTATCCGCTGGACATCCTCGGGGCCGAGACCCAGGGCATGATCGGGTACGTCGTGCAGCAGGAGCTCTCCAACGCGCTCGCCGGCGAGCGCGAGGTCGCCGGCATCATCACGACGACCGTCGTCGACGAGAGCGACCCCGCCTTCGTGCGACCCACGAAGCTGATCGGCCCGCAGTACTCCGCGCACGACGCCGCCGAGGCCGCCGCGGAGTACCGCTGGACGATCGCCAAGGACGGGAACGCCTTCCGTCGGGTCGTGCCCTCGCCTCAGCCGCTCTCGATCGTGCAGGCTCCGCTGATCCGCCGCCTGCTCGAAGCCGGCAGCCTCGCGGTCTGCGTCGGCGGCGGAGGGGTGCCCGTGCGCATCGACTCCCGGGGGCGCCACATCGGCGTGCAGGCGGTCGTGGACAAGGACCTGGCCAGCGCCGCGCTCGCCGAGGACATCCAGGCCGACACCCTGATCATGCTGACCGACGGGGACTACGTCAGCGAGAACTGGGGCACGCCGGAGCAGCGCGACATCCACACCGCGTCGGCGGACGCCGTGGCGGCGATGGCCTTCGCCGAAGGGTCGATGCAGCCGAAGATCGACGCCGCGATCCGTGTCGCGCGGGCCGGCGGCCGCGCGCTCATCGGACCCCTCGACCGACTGGACGACCTTCTCGCCCGCACGATCGGCACCGAGATCGTGCCCTCGCTCAAGGAGGGGATCCGCTGGGTCGAGTCCCCGGCGGGCTGACCGGCGCGCCGTCGCCGCACCATGGTCGCGGAGGGCGCGACTCTCGATGGAAGAATAGGCCCGTGACCAGCACGGAAGAACGTCAGCTCGAATCCACGAGGATCGCGGTGTGGCTGCGCGACGCGATCCTCGACGGGGTGCGGGCCCCCGGCAGCCGATTGATCGAGCGCGACCTCGCGACCGAGTTCGGCGTGAGCCGGGTGCCGGTGCGCGATGCGCTCAAGGTGCTCGTGGCGGAGGGACTCGTCGAACTGCGTCCGCACACCTGGGCGGTGGTGCGCGAGTTCACGGACGCGGATCTCGCCGATCTCGACGAGGTGCGCGCCGTGCTCGAGCCCCTGGCGTTCCGGCTGGCCGCCGAACGGTACCGGCGGGACGGGCTGGCGCGCCTGCAGCAGTCGATCGAGACCGAGCAGAGCGGTGCGCGCGTCGGCGACGGGATCGGATCCCGTCGGGCCGCGGCCGACTTCCACGAGATCGTCACGGACCTCGCGGAGAACCAGCTGCTGAGCGACATGATGAAGGGCATCCGCAGCCGGTTGCGCTGGGCGCTCTCGCAGCACGACGATCTGCAGCACTTCAGCGAGGAGCACGGCGAGCTCTTCGAGGCGATCAAGGCGCGCGACGGCGAGCGCGCGGCGGCCCTCGCCGCCGCCCACGTGGAGAGCAGCCGACGGGCACGCATCGCTCATGTCGAAGCGCGCCGCGCCAGGGCGTGAAGGCCGGTCGCTCCGGCGCGGTCCAATCGACGGTGCGTGGCCCTTTCGGCGCCCCGGTGTGCACGGCAGGGCATCGATCGGCGGATAGGCTTTCGAGATGCCACGTACCTTCGACCAGTCGTCCAAGCTGAAGAACGTCCTCTACGAGATCCGCGGCAACGCGCTGGTCGAGGCGGCGCGGCTGGAGGCGGCAGGTCACTCGGTGCTCAAGCTGAACACGGGCAACCCCGCCATCTTCGGCTTCGAGGCTCCCCAGCAGATCGTGCGCGACATGCTCGCGACGCTGCCCGGCGCCCACGGCTACAGCGAGAGCAAGGGCATCGTCTCGGCCCGCCGGGCGGTGGTCAGCCGCTACGAGCAGGTCGAGGGATTCCCGCTCGTCGATCCCGAGGACGTCTACCTCGGCAACGGCGTCTCGGAACTCATCACCATGACCATGCAGGCGCTGCTGGACGAGGGCGACGAGGTGCTCATCCCCGCCCCGGACTATCCGCTGTGGACCGCGATGACCAGCCTCGCCGGCGGCACCCCGGTGCACTACCTCTGCGACGAGGAGAACGGGTGGAACCCGGATCTGGAGGATCTGCGTTCCAAGGTGACCCCGCGCACCAAGGCCATCGTCATCATCAACCCGAACAACCCCACGGGCGCCGTGTACTCGCGCGAGGTGCTCCAGGGCATCGTGCAGGTGGCGCGCGAGAACGACCTGCTGCTGCTCTCGGATGAGATCTACGACCGGATCCTCTTCGACGACGCGCAGCACATCCCCACCGCGACCCTTGCCCCCGACCTGCTCTGCCTGACCTTCAACGGGCTCTCCAAGACCTACCGCGTGGCCGGCTACCGCTCGGGCTGGCTCGTCATCACCGGCCCGCAGCAGCATGCGAAGGGGTTCATCGAGGGCATCACGCTGCTCGCCTCGACCCGGCTCTGCCCGAATGTGCCGGCGCAGCACGCGGTGCAGGCGGCGCTCGGCGGGGTGCAGTCGATCGAGTCGCTGATCGCCCCCAGCGGCCGGCTGCATCTGCAGCGCGATGCCGCCTGGGAAGGGCTGTCCGCCATCCCCGGAGTGAGCTGCGTGCGGCCCGCCGGCGCGCTGTACGCGTTCCCCCGCCTCGACCCCGAGGTGCACGAGATCCACGACGACGCGAAGCTCATCTACGACCTGCTCGTCGCGGAGCGGATCCTGCTCGTGCAGGGCACCGGGTTCAACTGGCCGACGCCGGACCATCTGCGCGTCGTCACGCTGCCGGAGCCCCGGGTGATCACCGAGGCGATCGAGCGTCTGGGCAACTTCCTCGCGAGCTATCGGCAGTGATCCCGTTGCGGATCACGCAGTGGCGGCCCCGCGGCGTCGCGCTCTGCGCGTCACGGCGGGGGGCTGCTCGTCGCGCAGCAGCGCCGCCGCCAGCGATCGCATCGAGACCGTGAAGGCCGCCCGCCCCGACACATCGGCGACGGGGCGGGCGTGCAGCGCGGCCGCGTCGAGAGCGCGCGGGTCGAAGGGCAGGAAGTGCACGTCGCGGATCCCGGAGAACCGGTCCAGCGCCCGCCGGATCTGACCGCGCGCATCGATGCCGAGCGGGCCGGGGCGCACCTTGTTGACGGCGACCGTGACCGGCGCCTCGCCGATCTCGGCCCGCAGCTCGGCGTAGCCGCGGACGAAGCGGGCGATGCCGAGCGGGTCGGCCGAGGCGACGGCGACGATGCGGTCGGCGCAGCGCAGCGCCGTCAGCGTCGCGGTGTTGCGTCGCAGACCCTCGAGGTCGCTGACGATCTCCTCGTCGGCCTCGAGCGAGGCGGCGACGTCGACCACGGTGACCGCGCTCCACTGCCGGCACGCCTCGAGAGCGCCGTGCAGCCGGGGTGCGGTGAGCTCGGGCCAGCGCGCGGGACGGTTGATCCCGACCAGCACGTCGACGGCGCCTGCCGCGGTCTCGACCGGAGTCGCGAGGCGGCTGAGCTCCGCCGCGTCGAGGAGCCCGAGCTCTGCGCGACGGCAGGCCGCGGCGATCCCCGGGCCGTCGTCGGTGAGACCCAGCAGAAGGGCGATCGCGGGCGCGTGCGTGTCGGCGTCGACGAGGGAGACACCGCGGTCGGGCGCCGCGAGGAGCGCCGCCAGCTGCACGGCCACCGTGCTGCGTCCCGGCGCGCCGTGCGGGCCCCAGACGGCGATGAGACGGCTCGCGGGCGGATCCGCGGCATCCGCCGCATCCCGGAGGGAGCCGCCGTCGTCGCGCGGCAGCAGCGCATCGGCGACATCCCAGCCGCTCGCGGAGGCGGGCAGCGGTGCGCCGAGGCCGTGCCGTCGGGCGATCCGTGCGGCGGTCGGGCCGTCGCCGAGCGTCAGGATCCGCACACCCGCGCGATCGCAGGCGTCGCGCAGCGCTCCGCTGAGCCAGGCGCGGTCCGCGGGGATCAGCAGCGCGTCCGCGGCGCGCAGCTCCTCCGCGTGCGGCGCGAGTCCGGCCGCCCGCTCGGGCGTGAGCCGCGAGACCACCTCGATGCCTGCGAGCTCCAGCTCGTCGGCGAGCGCATCGGCTCTCTCGCGGGCGACCGCCAGCACCACCGCGGTCACGAGCGGGCTCCGACCGGGACCACCGAGAGCGAGGCTCCGCCGGTGAGCGCGGTGAGGACCTCGCCGACCGTGCTCCGGCTGACGACGAGCTCGAGCGTGGTCGCATTCGCCGAGAGCGGCCCGTCGTCGCGGCCGACGGAGGCGACGACGGCGTCGGAGAGCAGCACGCGGGGCTCCGCGAAGCCCTTCCCGTCGTCTCGCGGGTCGGCTGCCCACACCTCCACGACCGTGCCGGTCTCGACGGACGCCGGGACCGGCACGGTGCTGCGCACGACCACCGACGTCGTGCGCCCCTGATCCGCGTCGGCCGCGGCGGAGGACGGCACGAGCTCGCCCTCGGCGATCGTGCGGGTCGCGATGAGACCCGGTTGGAGCGTGGCCGGCGTGAGATAGCCGGTCCGCGCGGTCCCCAGCATCACCTCGACCACGCGCACGTCGGCGGAGGTGAGCGGCTCGCCGGGCACGATCGTGCGCGCCGCCTGCAGGACAGGGCTGGTCTGCCGCGCCGCGCCGACGGCCAGCCACACCCCGGCGACGGAGAGCACGATCAGCAGGAGGCCGATGAAGAATCGCAGATCGGTCCAAGGGCGTCGGCCTGTTCGTGGGGTGCGCATGGGGACATGGTCACAGATTCCGGATCCGCGCCGGAGAAGTTGTCCACAGCCCCGGGTGGTGCATCATCCACGGGCGTGCGCGGAGCACAATGGGTGCATGCCCGACGCATCCGCTGCTGCACCGCGCCATCTCGCTCCCGCCCAGGTCGCCGAGCTGCTCGGCGTGCAGGCGGACGAGGTCGTCGAGCTGATCCTGCAGGGGCGGCTCCGCGGTGCCAGGCTCGGCGACCCCGGCGCCTGGAGGGTCGAGGAGGACTCGATCTCCGACTACCTCGCGGAGCAGGCCGAGGACGCCCGGCGCCGGGCGCTGTGGCGGCAGGCGAACGCGGCGAGCTTCCCCGAGCTGTGGGGTCCGCCGCTCCGCCGGGGGGAGTAGCCCGGGGCGTCGTGCTCAGGCCGGCCCGCTCGCCGGTGCGTCGGCGCCGATCATGAGCACGGACGCGAACGGCACCATGCGGAAACCCGTGACCGCGCGTGCCCGGCGAGGGGCGCCGGCGTCGTGCAGCGCCAGGTCGAGGTGGTCGGCTCCCGCCCGGTCGATCGTCCCCGTCAGCAGCGTCCCGGAGCGTGTGCGCAGGGTGACGCCGCCGCGGCGTCGGGCGAGGTCGCGCACGACGAAGCCGAAGGTCATGCGCTCCCGGAGCGGGGAGAGCGGCGCGGCGCCGACGCTGGACAGGAGCGCCCCGTGATCGAGCGACCACAGTTCCACGGCGTGCGCGGGCAGCAGGGCCAGCCCGGCCCCTTCCTGCGGCTGCACGGCGATCCAGTCCGCACCGACCGCGCGCAGCCGTCCGTGCACGCGCGTCGCATCGGCGAGCACCGCGGTCACCGTGGTCCCCTCGTCGGCGAGCGCCCCGAGCCGGGTGCGCAGATCGAGCCGCGCGATCCGCAGCCGCTCCGCCTCGGCGTCGAGCGCCGCGCGCTCGGCCTCCCACCCCGAGGCGATCTGATCCTCGAGATCCTCGAAGAGCCGATCCCATTCCATAGCGACGAGCGTAGGCGGCTGCCGCGCGCCGCGTACGGGTTATCCACATTCCTCGCCGGCCGTCGCCCGAGCCGTGCGCCGATGTGCTCGAATGCCAGACACGCCATGTTCGAGTGCCGAGGGGGGACGCCGATGGTGACGTTCGAGGACTTCGCGCGGCAGCCGACGCCGACCGCGGACCTGCCGGATCCGACCCCGCTGCTGCAGAGCCTGACGCGCGGCGTGCTCGAGGTCCTCGCGGGTGTGCGGGAGACCGACCAGCTCGCGCGCTGGCTCACGGAGGAGGCCTTCGTGGCGTTGACGGCGCGAGCGAACCTCTCCGCCCGGGCGCGCAGTGCGCGCGGCGTCGCTCCGGCTCGTCCCGTCTTCCGGATCCTCTCCACGCACGTGTCCGAGCCCGCCGACGGCGTCGTCGAGGCGACGCTGATCGTGCAGACGCCGGGGCGCACGCGCGCGGTGGCCGTGCGCCTGGAGGGGCTGGACCGGCGCTGGCGGGCCACGTCGCTGGCGATCCTCTGACCGCCCTCCGCGCGCGGGGCGTCGCGCGGAGGGAGCGCGTTCGTCCACACCTTAGGCTGTCAGGGTGTCGACTCTCAGTGATCTCGCCCAGGCCCAGGGCTGCCTCGACGACGAAGACGTCGAGTGGCTGCATCGTCTCGCCGGCGACGGACAGCTGCTGGCCGACCTCGCCTCCGCCGACATCGTGATCTGGATCGCGACGGCCGAGGGCTCCTTCATCGCCGTCGCGCACACGCGCCCGAGCGGCGCGGCGACGCTGTTCTACCGGGACATCGTGGGGGAGCGGGTGCGGCCGCAGTGGCGCACCCAGGTGCAGGGCGCCTTCGACACCGCGGAGATCGTCGACTCCGCCAACCCGGACTGGTTCGAGGAGACGCCGACCCGGGTGCGCGCCGTGCCGATCGTGCGCGTCCGCGGCAGGGACGGCGAGGGGGCGCGGCCGATCGGCGTGCTCACCCGGCACACGAACCTCGGCGAGGCGCGCACGCCCTCCCGTCAGCAGATCACCTTCAACGAGGCCGCCGACGACCTGTTCGGCATGATCTCGGTGGGCGAGTTCCCCGACCTCTCCGCGCCGACCTCACCGCGCCGCGGCGCCCCGAGAGCGTCGGACGGTCTCATCCGCATCGACGTGGACGGCGTCGTGACCTTCGCGAGCCCGAACGCCCTGAGCGCGTTCAACCGGATGGGCTTCGACGAGGAGCTCGAGGGGGAGTCGCTCGTCGAGGTCACGACGCGGATCATCCCGCCGTCCCGTCAGGTCGACGAGTCCCTGCCCGTGGTGGTGACGGGACGCGCGCCGTGGCGCACCGACGTGGAGGCGCGGGGGGTCACCGTGTCCCTGCGGGCGATCCCGCTCAAGGACCACGGCACGCGGATCGGCGCGATCGTGCTCTGCCGCGACGTGTCGGAGCTGCGCCACCAGGAGCAGGAGCTCATCACGAAGGACGCGACGATCCGCGAGATCCACCATCGCGTCAAGAACAACCTGCAGACCGTCGCGTCGCTGCTGCGGATCCAGGCCCGGCGCACCCACTCGGAGGAGGCGCGGGACGCGCTCACCCAGGCCATGCGCCGGGTGGAGTCGATCGCGGTCGTCCACGACACGCTCGCCGGGGGGCTGGCGCAGAAGGTCGACTTCGACGAGGTCTTCGCGCGCGTGCTCAAGCTCGTGGCCGAGGTGGCGTCGGCGCCCAACACGCGGGCGCGCACCCAGTCGACCGGGCGCTTCGGCGTGTTGCCGAGCGAGTACGCGACGCCGCTCGCGCTCGCCCTCACCGAGGTCGTCACGAATGCGGTCGAGCACGGGCTGGCCGGTCAGGAGGGCCTCGTCACGATCGAGGCGCAGCGCACCGACGAGAACCTGAGGGTGATCGTCCGCGACACCGGGCACGGCCTGCCGGAGGGTCGGATCGGTCAGGGGCTCGGCACGCAGATCATCCGCACGCTGATCCAGGGCGAGCTCGGCGGCACGATCGTGTGGGAGGGCTCCGACGGCGAGGGCACGACCGTGACGATCGACATCCCGATGCGCTGGGTGAACGGCTGAGTCGAGACGGGGCTCACGGGCGCAGCGGGCCCGCGACGGCGGAACGAGCCGAGGCCCTCGGCTGCCCTGTGGCTCGGTCCGCGGGCGCGGCGGATCAGCCGGCGCGGCGGGCGCGGGCGGCGCGGCGCTTGAGAGCGCGGCGCTCGTCCTCGCTGAGTCCTCCCCAGACGCCCGAGTCCTGGCTGGACTCGAGGGCGTACTGCAGGCAGACCTCGGTGACGGTGCACCGGGCGCACACGGCCTTCGCCTTCTCGATCTGATCGACGGCCGGACCGGTGTTCCCGACGGGGAAGAACAGCTCGGGGTCGACGGTGAGACAGGCGGCCTTGTCGCGCCAATCCATGGGGGCTCCTCAGTGTGGAAATGTCGTGGGTGCGCGAGGTTCGCGTGCCCGGAATTCGTAGGCGGCGTTCGGGGGCCGACGCCCATTGGTGATGCGAGCAGTTGCTCGCCCCACGCCGCTGTGGGAGCACATGGCTGTGATCTATTCTCTTACATGAAAGGCGAACGATCAAGGTTTTTCTGGACCGGGTGTGAACGGCAGGGGAACCGCGAGCGAACCGCTGTCGCCCCCGATGATCCCCAGGAGTCCGTATGCGCCCGTCGAGACTGACCATCGCCGCCGCGACTCTGCTCGCCCTGGAGGCGCTCGCCCTGCTCGTCGTCACGCTCGTCGAGGTGTTCGGCCTGAGCTCCGGCACTGCGACCTCGCTGCCGTCGGCGCTCGGTCTCATCGGGCTCAGCGCGGTCGGGGCCGTCGGGCTGGGCGCGCTCGCCTACGGCGTGCTGCGGGAGCGCTCCTTCGGGCGCAGCGGGGGCATGGTGGTGCAGATCCTCGCGATCGCGGTCGCGCTCAGCGCCGTGGGCATCCGGCCGTTCCCGACGACGTTCGTGCTGGCCCTGCTGATCCCCGCCGCGCTCGGCGTCGTGATGCTGTTCCTGCTGACGCGCCGCGCCGGGGCCGAGGCCCGCGGGCATGGCGACGCCGCGCAGGACTGAGCGGCGCGGTCAGGCGGCGAGCCCGACCAGCTTGCGGATCCGGGCCACGTGGCCCGTGGCCTTGACGTTGTACAGCGCGTGCTCGACGACCCCGTCCTCGTCGATGACGAAGGTCGAGCGGATGACGCCCTGGACGACCTTGCCGTAGTTCTTCTTCTCGCCCCACACCCCGTAGGCGCGGTGCACGGCGAGGTCGGCGTCGCTGAGCAGGGGGAAGGACAGCCCGTCGCGCTCGGCGAACTTCTTCAGCTTCGCGACCTCGTCGCGGGAGACGCCGAGGACGGCGTACCCCGCGCTCTGCAGCGACGACAGGCTGTCGCGGAAGTCGCAGGCCTCGGTCGTGCAGCCCGGCGTCATCGCCGCCGGGTAGAAGTACAGGATCACCTTCCTGCCGCGCAGGTCGTGCAGGGAGACGGACGCGCCGTCCTGATCCTGCAGGGTGAAGTCGGGGGCGGTGTTTCCGGGTTCGAGGCGCTGCTCAGTCACCCGTCCAGGCTACCCGGATCCACCAACCGCGAGACCGAACCTGCGTCGCGAGACCGAGGCGGAATCACGCGGTCTCGCGACGCAGGTTCGGTCTCGCGGTCAGTTGTCGGGTCGACGGGGCACGGGACACAGGGCACGGGGCCCGGGCGCCGGGCGTCGGCCGTCAGAGCTTGTCGGCGAAGGTCGCGAGCAGCCGCTGCAGCGACTCCAGCCGCGCCAGCCCCGCGTCCCCGAGGGCGCCGTCGGCGGCCGCCTCGTTCAGCGCGCAGTCCTCGGCGTCCGCACGGTGCGTGCAGCCGCGCGGGCAGTTCTCGGCGATCATCGCGAGCTCGGTGAACGCCGCCAGGATGTTCTGCGGATCCACGTGACCGAGCCCGAACGACCGCACGCCGGGGGTGTCGATGACCCAGCCCGAGCCGAGGGGCGTGCCGGGGCTGAGCTCCGGGGCGATGTAGCGCAGCGACACCGTCGAGGAGGAGGTGTGCCTGCCTCGCCCGGTCACCTCGTTCACGGGGCCCGTCGCACGCCCGGCGCCCGGGACGAGGGCGTTGACGAGCGTGGACTTGCCGACTCCGGAGTGCCCGACGAACACCGTGGAGTGCCCGATGAGCGCCGCCCCGATCTCGTCGACGGGCATCTCGCCCTGAGCGCTCGTGAAGACCTGCAGATCGAGGCCGTCGAAGTGCTTCAGGAACTCGGAAGGATCGGCCAGGTCCGTCTTGGTGACGACGAGCAGCGGGCGGATCCCGGCGTCGAGCGCCGCGACGAGGTAGCGGTCCACGAGCCGCTCACGCGGCTCAGGATCCGCCGCGGCGACCACGATGAGCATCTGGTCAGCGTTCGCGACGATGACGCGCTCCACCTGATCGGTGTCGTCCGCGCTGCGACGCAGCAGCGAGGAGCGGTCGAGTATTCCGACGATCCTGCCGAGCGTGCCCTCCTCGCCGGTGAGGTCTCCGACCACGCGCGCGGCGTCGCCCGTGACGATCGGGGTGCGGCGCAGCTCGCGCGCGCGTGCCGCGGTGATGGTGCGCTCGTCGTCGGTCCCCTCGCCGAGGAGCACGGCGTAGCGTCCGCGGTCCACGCCCAGCACGCGTCCGACCTCGGCGTCCGCGTGCGCGGGACGGCGCTTGGTGCGCGGCCGGTTGGCCTTCGGATTCGGACGCGTCCGGATCTGCGACTCGTCGAAGTCGTCGAGCTCGTCGTCGCCGTCGTCGTCCAGCCAGCTCACGCGGTCTCGCTCCTCGTCGCGGGAGCGGCCAGCAGGCGGGTCCACAGCTGGGTGAACTCGGGCAGGGTCTTCGCGGTGGTGCCGATCTCGTCGATCTCGACGCCGGGCACGCGCAGGCCGATGAGCGCTCCGGTCGTCGCCATGCGGTGGTCGTGATGGGCCGGCCAGGTGCCGCCGCGGAGGGCGCGGGGAAGGATCCGGATGCCGTCCTCGAGCTCCTCCGCCTCGCCGCCCAGGGCGCGCAGGTTGCCGGCGAGCGCGGCGATCCGGTCGGTCTCGTGCAGCCGGATGTGCCCGATCCCGGTGATCGTGGTCGGCCCGTCGGCCAGGGCGGCCAGCCCGACGAAGGTGGGGGCGAGCTCGCCTGCCTCGGACAGGTCGAACTCGCCACCGCGGATCGCGCCGGTGCCGCGCACCGTGAGCACGTCGCCCGCGCGGTGGATCTCGGCACCGAGGGGGGTGAGCAGCTCCGGCAGCAGTGCCCCGGGCTGCGTGGACCGGGCGGGCCAGCCCGAGATCGAGACCTCGCCGCCGAGGACGAGAGCCGCGGCCAGGAAGGGGGCCGCGTTGGAGAGATCGGGCTCGATCGCGATCTCGCGGGCGCGCGGCACGCCGGCCTCGACCATCCATTCGCCCGGGGCCGGCCGGGAGACCTTGATGCCGCGTCGGGTCAGCGTCTCGACCGTCATGTCGATGTGCGGCATGCTGGGCAGCCGGGCGCCGGTGTGCACCAGGTGCAGGCCCACGTCGAAGCGGGGCGCGGCGAGCAGCAGGCCCGAGACGAACTGGCTGGACGCGGAGGCGTCGATCTCCACGCGGCCCCCGCGGATGTGGCCCCGCCCGCGGATCGTGAACGGCAGCGACCAGCTGCCGTGGTCCTCGACGTCGACACCGAGGTCGCGCAGTGCGTGGATCATCGCACCCATCGGACGGTGCAGCGCGGTCTCGTGCGCGGTGATCAGCACGTCGCCGTCCGCGAGCCCGGCGAGCGGGGCGATGAAGCGCATGACGGTGCCGGCCTGGCCGCAGTCGATCGTCGCGCCGCCGCGCAGACGCGCGGGGGAGATCCTCAGGTCGGGCCCGAACCCGCCCGATCCCGGCTGCTCCTCGACGCCGACCCCGAGGCCGCGCAGGGCGTCGATCATGCGTGCGGAGTCGTCGGAGTGCAGGGGAGCGGTGACGAGCCCCGGGCCGTCGGCGATCGCCGCCAGGACGAGCTCCCTGTTCGTGAGCGACTTGGATCCCGGCACGTGCAGCCGGGCGTCCACGGCGCCGGTGGCCTGGGGCGCGATCCAGCGGCCGCGGGGTGCGGGGGAATACGTCGAAGCGCTCATCGGTTCCTACCCTACTGAAGGGCTCCGATCGGAGGCCGCGGGAAGACGGAGAAGGACGGGTTCATGCTGGCGACGCTCGAGCGGGTGCCCCGGGAGGTCTTCGGCCTAGACTGGCTGGCGATGAACGATCAGGCACCGCTGGACGCGCAGCCGGACGCGGAGTCTTCCGCGCGCCGGGAATTCGAGGAGCAGGCGATCCCCTTCATGGATCAGCTCTACGCCGCCGCCATGCGCATGACGCGCAATCCGGCCGATGCCGCGGACCTCGTGCAGGAGACCTTCGTGAAGGCGTTCGCCTCGTGGTCGAGCTTCACTCAGGGCACCAACCTGAAGGCGTGGCTCTACCGGATCCTGACGAACACCTATATCAACATCTATCGCAAACGGCAGCGCGAGCCCTATCAGGGCACGATCGACGAGCTCGAGGACTGGCAGCTCGGCGGCGCCGAGTCGACCACGGCCTCGCACAGCCGCTCGGCCGAGGCCGAGGCGATCGACCGCATGCCCGCGTCCGTGGTCAAGGAGGCGCTGCAGGCGGTCCCGGAGGACTTCCGGCTGGCGGTGTACCTCGCGGACGTCGAGGGCTTCGCCTACCAGGAGATCGCCGACATCATGAAGACCCCCATCGGCACCGTCATGAGCCGCCTGCACCGCGGGCGACGCATGCTGCGGGAGCTGCTGGCGGACTACGCCGCGGAGCGAGGCATCGCCGCGGCCGGCACGAGGAGCACGAAATGACGGACTGCGGATGCGCCAAGGCGCGGCAGGAACTGGAGGAGTACCTCCGCAACGAGATGTGCAAGACGGAGCATTCCGACATCCGCGAGCATCTCGACAACTGCCCGTCCTGCGCCGAGGAGGCGCTGGTCGCCACCACGCTGACCGAGGTCGTGTCGCGAGCGTGCAAGGAGACCGCGCCCGAGGAGCTGCGCGATCAGGTGCTCGCCCGCCTGCGGGCCGTGCAGGCCGCCGCGCACTGACGCATCCCACCGCGCCGGGAGGCCGGCGCCGCGTCGTCGGCCGTGGTTAGGCTGAGGTCATGGCAGACCTCGACGCCCGTGACATCCCCGTCGACCCGCTCTCGCGGGAGCGGCTGAGCGCGTCCCAGCTCGACTACCGCGTGGTCGATGTGGCGGATCCGGCGCAGCTGCGCGGGTTCGCCCGTGCCGACGCGAGGGGCTTCCTGGACAAGGAGCCCGACGACGACGCGATCCGCCTGATGGGCGAGATGATGGCGCGCCGGCGCAACATCGGCGTCTACGCCCCGGGGATCGAGCTCCCGGTCGCGACCGTCGACTCCTGGGTGACGCCCATGACGGTGCCGGGCGCTCCCGGCGCGCACGTGGACATGTGGGCGATCAGCATCGTCACGGTCGCGGCCACCCACCGTCGGCGCGGCATCGCGCGCAACCTCCTGGAGGGCGAGCTGCGCGCCGCGGCCGCCGCGGGCGTTCCCATCGCGGGGCTCACGGCCACCGAGGCGACGATCTACGGGCGCTACGGCTTCGGCCCCGCGATCCCGGTCGCGCACCTGCGCGTCGACGCCCGGCGCGCCGGCGGCATCCGGCTGCCGGTGACAGACGCACTCCCGACGGTCGAGTACCTCGAGCCGGAGGCCCTCAGGACGGCCCTCGACGAGGTGCACGAGCGCGCCCGTCTCAGCCGGGCCGGCGATGTCCCGGGGTGGCCGCTGCGCTGGCTGCGCATGGCGGGGCTCACGCCGGGGGACGAGCGGTCCCGGGCAGTCCGCGGAGTGAGGGCCGTCGACGCCGACGGGGTGACCCGGGGTGTGCTGGCCTACACGCTCGACATGCTCCCCGACGAGTTCGGCGCCGATCTCGCGATCCGCCACCTCGACGCAGAGACCCCGGAGGCGCTGCGCGCCCTCTGGGCCTTCGCGCTGAACCACGATCTGATCCGCACGGTGCACGCCGACCTGCGTCCGCTGGACGATCCGCTGCCCTGGCTCGTCGCCGACCAGCGCGCCGTGCAGACGACCGTCCACGACCACGGCTGGCTCCGGATCCTGGACGTCCCCGCGGCGCTCGCCGCGCGCGCCTACCGCACCCCGGTCGATCTCGTGCTGCGGGTGACGGATCCGCTCGGGCTCGCCGAGGGATCCTGGCGGCTGCGGGTCGATGCGGAGGGCGACGCGGTCGTGGAGGCGACGTGGGACGCCCCGGACGTGGAGCTGGGGGTCGACGCGCTGTCGTCGCTGTACCTGGGCGGCGTGAGCGCGATCGCGCTGTGGGCCGCCGGGCGGATCTCCGCATCGGCGGAGGCGGCGGCGTCGATCCAGGACGCGTTCGGCACGGCCGCGGCGCCTGCGCTCACCATCTGGTACTGAATGTCCGGCCCCCTCCCTAGGGTGAGGGCATGACCGCACTCCGTCCCGCCGAGGGATCGGACGGCACCGATCTCGGCGGCCTCGCGCAGCCGGGTGCGCCGTCCGGGCTCGGTCTCGCGCAGGGCATCGCCCTGTATCTCGCGTCCGTGCTCGGCACCGGGCTCCTGGTGCTGCCCGGGCTCGCGAGCGCGACCGCCGGCCCCGCCAGCCTCGTCGCGGTCGGGGTCATCACCCTGCTCGCCGTGCCGCTCGCCGGCGCGTTCGCCGCCCTCGCGGCGCGCCATCCCGACCCCGGAGGCGTCGCCAGCTACGCGCGCACCGCGCTCGGACCCACCGCGGCGCGGGCCACGGGCTACTGGTTCCTCTTCGGCGTGGCCGCGGGCGGCCCGGTCGTGGCCGTCCTCGGCGCCCGGTACATCGCGACCGTCGTCGGGATCGACCGCGCGGCGATCCCGTGGCTCGCCCTGGGATTCCTCGTTGTGCCGTTCGTCGCGAACCTGTTCGGGGTGCGGCTCACCGGCTGGCTCCAGCTCGTGCTCACCGGCCTGCTGCTCGCGATCGTCGTCATCGTCGTCGCGGTCGCCGCGCCCGCCGTGCGCCCGGAGAGCTTCACGCCGTTCCTGCCGCACGGCTGGGGCGGCGTCGGCACGGCGATCGTGATGTTCGTGTGGGCCTTCGCGGGCTGGGAGGTGGGCACGCACATCTCCGGCGAGTTCGCCCGCCCGAGGCGCACCATCCCGCTGGCGACCGCGATCACGCTGGTGCTCGCGGGCGGGAGCTATCTGGCGCTGCAGATCGTCACGGTCGGAGCGCTGGGGGAGCGATCGGGGCGCGGCGACGTCGTGCTGCTGGACCTCGCCGAGGCGGGCGGTGTGCGCGCGGCGCCGGCCCTCATCGGCGTCGTGTCGGCGGTCGTGGCGCTCGGCGTGCTCAACGTCTACCTCGCGGCGTTCGGCAAGCTCGGCGCGTCGCTCGCCGTGAACGGCGACCTGCCGCGGTGGTTCGCCCGCGGCGCCGAGTCCGGCGCGGTTCCCCGGCGTGCGCTGCTGCTGTCGATGACGCTCGTGCTCGCGTACTTCGCGGTGTCCTGGGCGACGGGGTTCGACCTGCAGCCGTTCATCCTCATCCACACGGCGAGCATGGTCGCCGTGTACACGGTCGGCATGATCGCCGCGATCAGGATCCTCCCGCGGCGCACCCCCGGATGGTGGATGGCCGTGGTCGCCTCGGTGTGCACGATCGGGCTGCTCCTGCTCGCGGGCGCCGCGCTCCTGGTGCCCGCCGTGGTCGCCGTCATCGCCGTCGCGGTGACCCTCGTGCGCCGCGGCCGGAAACGGCGACGCGGCGCCCCGGAGAACCGGGACGCCGCGTCGGACGGCTGAGCGGGCGGCTCAGAGGGTCAGTGCCCGCGCGATCAGATCGGCCTGCTCCGCGGCGTGCACCTTCGAGGAACCCGTCGACGGCGCGGCCGAGGCCGGGCGCGTGATCGGGCGCACGACGCGCGGGCCCGGCACGGTCTGGAAGTGCAGCGCGAGGAACGGCCAGGCGCCCTGGTTCTCCGGCTCCTCCTGGACCCAGACGATCTCGGCGTTCGGGTACGTGTCGGCTACGGTCTTCAGGGCGCGCAGCGGCACCGGGTAGAGCTGCTCGACCCGCACCAGGGCGACCTCGGGGTTGGGGTTCTTCTCGAGCTCCGACACCAGGTCCCAGTGCACCTTGCCGGAGTGGAAGATCACGCGCTTGACGGCGTTCCGGTCCAGCTCGCGGCTGTCGTCGATCACCGTCTCGAACCGGCCCTGCGTGAAGTCCTCCACCGGGCTGGTCGCGCCGCGCAGACGCAGCATGGCCTTCGGCGTGAAGACGATCAGCGGTCGGCGCGGACGCGCGTAGGCCTGCCGGCGGAGCAGGTGGAAGTAGCTCGCCGGGGTGGACGGGCGCGCGACCGTCATGTTGTCCTGCGCGCACAGCTGCAGGAAGCGCTCCATGCGCGCCGAGGAGTGGTCCGGTCCCTGACCCTCGTAGCCGTGCGGCAGCAGCAGCACGACGCTCGACTGCTGGCCCCACTTCTGCTCGGCCGCGGAGATGTACTCGTCGATGACTGACTGCGCGCCGTTGACGAAGTCGCCGAACTGCGCCTCCCAGAGCACCAGCGCCTCGGGACGCTCCACCGAGTAGCCGTACTCGAAGCCGAGCGCGGCGTACTCGCTGAGCAGCGAGTCGTACACGAAGAAGCGGGCCTGGTTGTCGGAGAGGTTCGCCAGCGGCAGCCACTCCTGGCCGTTCGCGCGGTCGTGCAGCACGGCGTGGCGCTGCACGAAGGTGCCGCGACGGGAGTCCTGGCCGGCGAGGCGCACCGGGATGCCCTCGACCAGCAGGGACCCGAAGGCGAGCAGCTCGCCGAAGCCCCAGTCGATCCCGCCGTTGCGGCTCATGTCGACGCGCTTGTCCATCGCCTGCTGCAGCTTCGGGTGCACGGTGAAGCCCTCGGGCTTGTTCGCGTGCGCGTCGCCGATGAGGTGGACGACCTCGACGGGCACGCCGGAGAACTCCAGGGATCCCGTCTGCGCGTCGACCGGGGGAAGGTCGGGCATGATCGGCGTGGCGCCGGTCTCCGCCGCGTGCGTCTCGGCGAACGCGATCTCCAGGCGGTTCTGGAAGTCGGCCTTGGCCTGGTCGTACTCTTCCTGGGTGATGTCGCCGCGGCCGACGAGCGCGTCCGTGTACAGACTGCGGACGGAGCGCTTCGCCTGGATCAGGTCGGTCATCAGCGGCTGCGTCATCGACGGGTCGTCGCCCTCGTTGTGCCCGCGGCGGCGGTAGCAGACGAGGTCGATCACGATGTCGCGGTGGAAGCGCTCGCGGTACTCGAAGGCGAGCTGGGCGACGTGCACCACGGCCTCGGGGTCGTCGCCGTTCACGTGCAGCACGGGCGCCTGGATGGTCTTGGCGACGTCGGTCGCGTACACGGAGGTGCGCGAGTCGTTCGGCAGCGTGGTGAAGCCGACCTGGTTGTTGACCACGACGTGCACGGTCCCGCCGGTGCGGTAGCCGCGCAGCTGCGACATCTGCAGGGTCTCCACGACGACGCCCTGGCCGGCGAAGGCCGCGTCGCCGTGCACGAGGATCGGCAGCCAGGTGAAGGTCCCGATCGGCTTGCGGTCCTGCTTGGCCCGCGTGATGCCCTCGAGCACCCCGTCCACGGTCTCCAGGTGCGACGGGTTGGCCGCGAGGAGGATCGGCAGCTCGGCGCCGTCGTCGGCGACGAAGGTGCCCTCCTTGCCCAGGTGGTACTTCACGTCGCCGGATCCGCGCTGGTTGCCCGGCTGCATGGAGCCCTCGAACTCGCGGAAGACCTGACCGTAGGTCTTGCCCGCGATGTTCGCGAGCACGTTCAGCCGGCCTCGGTGCGCCATGCCGATCGCGGCGCCGTCGAGGCCCGCCCCGGCCGCGCCCTGCAGGATCTCGTCGAGCAGCGGCACGAGCGACTCCGCGCCCTCGAGCGAGAAGCGCTTCTGGCCGACGTACTTGGTCTGCAGGAAGGTCTCGAAGGCCTCGGCCTCGTTGAGCTTGCTGAGCACGCGCAGCTGCTCGTCGTGGCCGGGCTTGACGTACTTGACCTCGACCTTGTCCTGGAACCAGCGGCGCTGCTCCGGATCCTGGATGTGCATGTACTCGATGCCGATCGTGCGGCAGTAGGAGTCGCGCAGGACACCGAGGATCTCGCGGAGCTTGAGCTGGCGCTGGCCGCCGAAGCCGTTCGTGACGAACTCTCGGTCGAGGTCCCAGAACGTCAGGCCGTGGGTCTCGATCTCGAGGTCGGGGTGCGTGCGCTGCACGTACTCGAGCGGGTCGATGTCGGCCATGAGATGTCCGCGCACCCGGTAGGAGTTGATGAGCTCCTGCACGCGTGCGGTCTTGTCGATGCGCTCGGCGAGGTCGACCGCGATGTCCTTGCTCCAGTGGATCGGAGCGTAGGGGATGCGCAGCGCGCGGAAGACGCCCTCGTAGAAGCCGCGCTCGCCGATGAGGAGCTCGTGCACCTTCTTCAGGAACTCGCCGGATCCGGCGCCCTGGATGACCCGGTGGTCGTAGGTGCTGGTGAGCGTGATCGTCTTGCCGATGCCGAGGACGTCGATCGTCTTCTGGCTGGATCCCTGGAACTCGGCCGGGTACTCGAGGGCGCCGGCGCCGATGATGCAGCCCTGGCCCTTCATCAGACGCGGCACCGAGTGCACGGTGCCGATGCCGCCCGGGTTGGTGAGCGAGAGCGTGGTGCCCTGGAAGTCGGCGGCCGTCAGCTTGTTGCCGCGGGCGCGCCCGATGAGGTCCTCGTAGGCGGAGAGGTACTCGCTGAAGGTGAGCGTCTCGGCGCGCTTGATCGAGGGGACGAGGAGGGCGCGGGTGCCGTCGGGCTTGGGGATGTCGATCGCGATGCCCAGGTTGACGTGCGCGGGTGCGACCACGCTCGGCTTGCCGTCGACCTCCGCGTAGTACACGTTCTGGCTCGGGAACTCCTTCAGTGCCTGGATCAGCGCCCAGCCGATGAGGTGCGTGAAGGAGACCTTGCCGCCGCGGGTGCGGGACATGTGGTTGTTGATGACGATCCGGTTGTCGATCATCAGCTTCGCCGGCACGGTGCGCACGCTCGTCGCGGTGGGCACGGTCAGAGACTCGTCCATGTTGGCGGCGAGGGTCTTGGGCATGCCGCGCAGCGGCGTCACGAGGTCCTCGTGCTGCTCGGCGCCGGGCTCGGCGGCCGTGCGGTCCTGGGCC
Organism: Microbacterium sp. MMO-10; assembly: GCF_037148715.1. Classification (NCBI taxonomy): domain Bacteria; kingdom Bacillati; phylum Actinomycetota; class Actinomycetes; order Micrococcales; family Microbacteriaceae; genus Microbacterium; species Microbacterium sp. MMO-10. The sequence continues at coordinate 251,829 of NZ_JBBCSV010000002.1, forward strand.
TGTGCCGGGATCGGCGCCTGCCGGGCCGGCTTCGTCGTGGTGCGGGCGACCGGCTGCTGGCCGATCACCGGGATCGGCGCCGTCACCGGGTGCGTGACCTCGGCGGCCGCGGCCGGTGCGGGCGACGCGGCGGGGGCGGGGGATCCGGCTTCCGACGGACGGTAGTTCTCGAGAACCGGCCACCACTCCTTGTCGACGGAGTTGCGGTCGACCTTGAACTGCTCGTACAGCTCGTCGACGAGCCAGGAATTGGCTCCGAACTCTCCATCTCCAGAAGTCCCGACGCCGGTCACCTGGCTCGACACGCTCGATCGCCCTCTTTCGTCGCTGAAGCGGTGGGATCCGTCCCCGGTGATCTCCGGGTATGGCCACTCATCCGGGTATCAAGCCTAACGGGTCTGCGGGGCTCCGCGGTCGCCGACATGGGCGCGCGACGGCCCGGTCACGGGAGGCATTCCGGATCCGGATCACGGCATTCCGGATCCGCAGGGCGGGCGAGCCGGCACCCGCCGGAACCCGAGGCGTTCCGGCGGGGGACGGCTACCCTGAGAGCATGCAGTTCTCCGGCGAACTCCCGATGGTCGATCTCACCTACTCCGACGTGTTCCTGGTGCCGCGTCGCTCCGATGTGACGAGCCGCCTGCAGGTGGATCTGGCGCCGCAGGACGGGACCCCCGCGACCATCCCGCTGGTGTCCTCGAACATGAACTCCGTGACCGGCCCCCGGCTCGCCGCCACCCTGGCCCGCCGCGGGGGCATCGGCGTGCTCCCGCAGGACATGCCGCTGCAGGAGCTGGACGAGGCGATCCGCTGGGTCAAGCGCCAGCCGGTCGCCTGGGACACCCCGATCGTGCTCTCGCCGCTCGCGACCGTGGAGGACGCGCTGCGGCTGATGCCGGCGACCGACGGGCACGGCATCGTCGTCGCGGAGGCGCCCGGCGGTCCGGACGGCCTGCACATCGACGCGATCCACGGAATCCTCCCGGCCGCCCGGCTCGCGACCGCGCTGCGCGACGCGCAGCTGGGCGACCTGACCCGCGCGGACACCCCGTCCCTGGACGCCGAGGACGTGGCGGACCCGCGTGCCGCATTCGACGCGATCACGGCCGTGGACGCCGAGATGGTGACGGTGCTGCAGCACGGTCACCTCGTCGGCACGCAGACCGCGCGCTGCGCGCTGCGCTCCACTCTGTACCGCCCGGCGGTCGACGCGTCGGGGCGCCTCGCGGTCGCCGCGGCGGTCGGCATCAACGGCGACGTCGCGGCCAAGGCGAGGGCGCTGGCTGCCGCCGGTGTCGACGTGCTCGTGGTGGACACCGCGCACGGCCACCAGGAGGGCATGCTGCGCGCCCTGCGCACGGTGGCGGCGCTCGAGCTGGGCATCCCGATCGTGGCGGGCAACATCGTCACCGCGGACGGCGTGCGCGATCTCGTCGATGCCGGCGCGTCGATCCTCAAGGTCGGCGTGGGACCCGGTGCGATGTGCACCACCCGCATGATGACGGCGGTCGGCCGCCCGCAGTTCTCGGCCGTGCTGGAGACGGCGCAGGCCGCAGCGGAGCTGGGCGCGCACGTGTGGGCGGACGGCGGGGTGCGCTATCCGCGCGACGTCGCCCTGGCGCTCGCCGCGGGCGCCGCGTCGGTGATGATCGGCTCCTGGTTCGCGGGCACGATCGAGGCTCCGGGCGAGCTGCAGACGGACGCCGAGGGGCGGATCTACAAGGAGTCCTGGGGGATGGCGTCGACCAAGGCCGTGCAGGCGCGCTTCGGACGCCTCGACGCCTACGAGCGGGCGCGCAAGGAGCTGTTCGCCGAGGGCATCTCGTCGTCGAGGATCTACCTGGATCCGCTCCGGCCCGGCGTCGAGGACCTGGTCGACATGATCACCTCGGGGGTGCGGTCCTCGTTCACCTACGCGGGCGCCTCGTCCGTCCCGGAGTTCCACGAGCGGGCGCTGGTCGGACTGCAGTCGGCCGCGGGGTATGAAGAGGGCAAGGCGCTGCCGGTCAGCTGGTGAGCACGGGAGCGATCGGGCATCCGTTCAGCTTCGCCGCCGCCGAGGGACAGTAGAATCGGTGCCACCATGGACGACCCTCCCTCGTGTAGTACCTCGCCCCACTGCCCGCTCTCCGCTTCGTCGGAGGTGACACCGTGATGGACTACATCTGGTTGGGCGTGGGGCTTCTGCTCATCGTCGGGACGGGCCTGTTCGTCGCCAGCGAGTTCGCGCTGGTGAACCTGGACCGCGCCGATCTGGAGGCGCGGCGGGATCGCGGCGAGAGCCGGCTGGGCATGACCATCGCCGCTCTCAAGATCACCTCGACGCATCTGTCGTCGGCGCAGCTGGGCATCACCCTGACGACGCTGCTCACCGGTTTCACCATGGAGCCGGCGCTGTCGAACCTGCTGCGCCCCGTGCTGTCGTCCTGGGGCCTGCCCGAGCCGGTCACGGTGACCATCGCGGTGATCGTGGCCATGACCGTCGCCACGATGCTCTCGATGATCCTCGGGGAGCTCGTGCCGAAGAACTTCGCGATGGCGCTGCCGGTCGCGACCGCGAAGGTCGTGATCCCGTTCCAGACCGCCTTCACCACGGTCTTCCGGCCGATCGTGGCGCTGCTCAACGGCAGCGCGAACGGGGTGCTGCGGGCGATGGGCATCGAGCCCAAGGAGGAGCTCAGCGGCGCCCGCTCGGCCGAGGAGCTCAGTTCGCTCGTACGACGCTCCGCCAGCGCCGGCGTTCTCGAGGAGGACACCGCGACCCTGCTGGACCGCAGCCTCGGGTTCGCGCGCCTCACCGCCGGCGACGTGATGACCCCGCGCCCCAGCATGCACGCGATCGCCGCCGCCGAGTCCGCCGATGACGTGATCGGCCTGGCCCGGCGCACCGGCCACAGCCGCTTCCCCGTGTACGACGAGGACCTCGACGACATCACCGGCGTCGTGCACCTCAAGGCCGCGGTGTCGGTGCCGCGCGACCGGCGCACGGAGGTGCCGGTCGGCGCGCTCTCCTCCGAGCCGCTGCGGGTGCCCGAGACGGTGCACCTGGACGCGCTCGTGGCCGAGCTGCGCGGCGGCGGCTACCAGCTCGCGATCGTCGTGGACGAGTACGGCGGCACCGCCGGGATCGTCACGCTCGAGGATCTGGTCGAGGAGATCGTCGGCGAGGTCTCCGACGAGCACGACCGCACCCGCGCCGGCGTGGTCCGGGGCCGTGACGGCATCACCTTCCCCGCCGAGCTGCGCCCCGACGAGCTGCGGGCCAGCACCGGCATCGAGGTGCCGGAGGGCGACGTCTACGACACCGTCGGCGGGTACGTGATGAGCGTGCTCGAGCGCCTGCCCAAGGCCGGGGACGAGGTGCCCGTGGCCGGCGGGACGCTGCACGTCGTGCGCATGCAGGGCCGCCGCGTGGATCGGATCCGCTTCGTCGCGGATCCGGCCGTCGAGGAAGGGGATGAGCGATGAACGACTGGGCCGGAATCGCATGGCTGTTCGTGCTGCTCGCCTTCAACGCCTTCTTCGTCGCCGCGGAGTTCGCGGTGATCTCGGCGCGCCGTTCGCAGATCGAGCCGCTCGCCGAACGCGGATCCCGATCCGCGCGCACCGCCCTGTACGCGATGGAGCATGCGACGCTCATGCTCGCGACCTCGCAGCTGGGCATCACGGTGTGCTCGCTGCTGATCCTGAACGTCTCGGAACCGGCGATGCACCACCTGCTCGCCGCGCCCCTGGGGGCCATCGGACTCGCCGAGGCGGCGGTGGACGCGATCGCGTTCATCATCACCCTGGTGATCGTGTCGTTCCTGCACGTGGTCTTCGGCGAGATGGTGCCGAAGAACCTCGCCTTCTCGGTGCCGGACCGCGCCGTGCTCATCCTCGCGACCCCGCTGGTGTGGATCTCGAAGGTGTTCTACCCGGTGATCCGCGGGCTGAACGCGACGGCCAACGGCGTCGTGCGGCTGTTCCGCGTGGAGCCGAAGGACGAGGCCGCCTCGACCTTCACGCTCGACGAGGTCGCGACGATCGTGGACCAGTCCCGGCGCGAGGGCGTGCTCGCCGACTCGGCGGGCACGGTGAGCGCGGTGGTGGAGTTCACCGACAAGGACGCGCGCGACGTCGCGGTGCCGCTGGCGGACCTGGTGACGCTGCCGCTCGGCGCGACCCCGGACGACGTGGAGCGCGCGGTCGCCAAGCACGGCTTCTCCCGCTATGTGATGGTCGACGCCGAAGGGGTGCCGGTCGGCTACGTGCACCTGAAGGACGTCATCCGCTCCGCCGAGGGGCCGGAGGCCGCGGCACGGGCCGGGCTGCCGATCCCCGCGAAGCGGATCCATCAGATGGTGCCGATGCAGGAGGACACCGACCTGGAGGACGCGCTCGCGATCATGCGGCGCGCGGGGCGTCACCTCGCGCAGGTGCGCGACGCCTCCGGCGAGACCACCGCGATCCTGTTCCTGGAGGACATCATCGAGGAGCTCGTCGGCGAGGTGCGCGACATCACGCGGCGCGGCTTCGGCCGCTGATCAGCGCCAGCGCGCGCGGAGGTACTGATCGGGCCAGGCGACGGCGTCGCCGAGCTCGTGCGCGGCCCGCAGGCCGAAATGCGGGTCGCGCAGCCACTCCCGGCCCGCGAAGACCGCGTCGGCGGCGCCGCTCTGGAGCACGGCCTCGGCCTGGGCGCCGTCGGTCAGCAGTCCGACCGCGGAGGACGGGATGCGGCCGCCCTGGCGCACCGTGGCGGCGAGCGGGACCTGATACCCGGGGTGCACGTCGATCCGCTGATGGGCGACGAGCCCGCCGCTGGACACGTCGATGAGATCGGCCCCGCGGGCCACCGCCCAGTCGGCCACGATCGCCGCCTCGTCGGGGGTGAAGCCGCCGGGAGCGTGGTCGGTGGCCGAGATCCGCACGAAGACGGGGACCTCCTCGCCCGCGACCGCGCGCACGGCCGCGGTGACCTCGAGCAGCAGCCGTGCGCGATTCTCCAGGGTCCCGCCGTAGGCGTCCTCGCGGTGGTTGCTCAGCGGCGACAGGAACTGGTGCAGCAGGTAGCCGTGCGCGCCGTGGATCTCCAGCACGTCGAAGCCCGCGTCCAGCGCGCGGCGCGCAGCGTCGGCGAAACCCGCGACGACGGCGGCGATCCCGGCGTCGTCGAGTGCCGCAGGCTCCGCGAAGCCCTCGAAGGCGATCGCGGACGGGGCGACCGTCGGCCATCCGCCCTCGGTCGCGGGCACGGATCCGGACTCCCCGGCCCACGGCCACCACGTCGACGCCTTGCGTCCGGCGTGGGCGAGCTGCACGCCGATGTGCGCGCCCCGGGCGTGCGCGGCCGCCACGATCGGCGCCCAGGCGTCGCGCTGGGCGTCGTTCCACAGACCCGTGTCGCGCGGGCTGATCCGGCCCTCGGGCAGCACCGTGGTGGCTTCGGCGACGATGAGGCCGGCGCCGCCCGAGGCGAACTGCGCGAGGTGCGTGTGGTGCCACTCCTGCGGCAGGCCGTCGACGGCGCTGTACATGCACATGGGGGAGACCCACAGGCGGTTGCGCAGGGTGAGGGAGCGGATGGTCATCGGGGAGAACAGAAGGCTCACGCGACGACGCTACCCGCCGTGGAGGGGGTGCGGATCCGTCGTCGTCGTTTCCGTGCCTCGAGGCGATGCGACGGCGCGCACAGCCGCGGCCCAGTACCGTGGATCCCATGCCTTCTCCGTCCGCCGGCGTCCTCGACGCGCACGGCCGCCTCGTGTGGACGCGCCGGGACGTCCGCCACCTGCTGCGCGTGCCCGGCCGGACCGACGACAAGCGCAGTCGCGGCGTCGTCGCGCTGCGCACCGGATCCGATGCGTATCCCGGTGCCGCCGTGCTCGGCGTCGAGGCGGCATGGCGCGCCGGATCGGGCTATGTGCGCTACGTCGGACCGCGCCGTGCCGTGGATCTGGTGCTCGCACGCCGCCCTGAGACCGTCGTCTCCGAGCCGGCAGCGGGGGAGGAGGCACGGGCCGACGCCTGGGTGATCGGATCCGGCACCGACCCCGCGCTGCGCTCCGCCGAGGAGACGGACGCGCTGCGCCGCGTGCTCTCCGGTACTGCAGCGGTCGTCGTCGACGCCGGCGCGCTGGGGCTGCTCCCGTCCTCCGCCCCGGTGGTCGCCACCCCGCACGCCGGGGAGTTCGCCCGGCTGCGCGAGACGCTGGGCCTGGCCTCCGCCGGGCCGGAGATCCTGGACGACCCCGTCCGGCGCGCGGCGGCCGTGGTCGAGACGGCGGGCGCGCTCGGCGGCACCGTGCTGCTCAAGGGCGCGACGACCCTCGTCGCCGAGTCCGGGGCCGGGTATGCGATCGCGGTGGACGCCGGCACCGCCTGGCTCGCCGCGGCGGGCACCGGAGACGTGCTCGCGGGTGTGCTCGGCGCACTCGTCGCCGCCGATCGGGCCGCCGGGCGTGGGACTCCGCTGGCCGATCTCGCCGCGAGTGCGGCGTGGCTGCACGGAGCGGCCGGACGGATCGCCGCCGAGGCCGACCCGGCGGACGGATCCCCGGGGCACCCCCTCGTCGCCCTGGACGTCGCGGAGGCGCTGCCCGCCGCCATCGCGGGGGTGCTCGCCGGCGACGGCGACCCCGACGAGAACGAACACCACGAAGAGACCGAGGAGGGCCGCGCGTGAGCGGTGCCGAGCCGACGGGCGCGACCCGTGCCGAACCGACCCGAGGCGGCGAGCGTCGCGCATCCGCGGCTCTGCGCCGGGCGGGCCTGCCGCTCTCGGTGCTCTGGCTGGCCTTCGTCGTCGCGCACCTGTACGTCGCGATGATCGGGTGGTGGATGCCCGCGCTGCCGATGGGCGACACCGTGTTCGTGTACGAGCCGTGGGCGAGGAACGCGCTCGGCGGGGGAGCGATCGTCGGCGTCACCGAGAGCTGGGTCTACCCGCAGCTCGCGCTCGTGCCCATGCTGATCGCACAGGGGATCTCGCAGCTGATCCATCCGCTGTTCCCGGGCGCGTACGCGGTCGGATCCGCGAGCTACGTCGTCGCCTGGTCGATCCTGGTGACGGCGCTCGACGCGATCGGCTTCGCGTTCCTGCTGCGCGGCACGCGGGCTCGCCGCAGCCGGGGCCGCAGGACCGCGGCCCTGCTCTGGATGCTCGCGCTCCTGCTGCTCGGTCCCATCGCGATGTTCCGGATCGACGCGATCACCGTGCCGCTCGCGATCATCGGCGGACTGTGGCTGTTCTCCCGGCCGGCGGTGGCGAGCGCCCTGTTCACGATCGGCGCCTGGATCAAGATCTGGCCTGGCGCCTTGTTCGTGGCCGGTCTCGCGCTCCTGCGCGGGCGGATCCGGATGATCGCCTCCGCCGCGATCGTGACCTTCGTCGTCGTGCTGGGCCTCGTGCTGCTGGGCGGATCCAAGAACCTCCTCGGCTTCCTCAGCCAGATGAGCGGCCGCGGCCTGCAGATCGAGGCGGTCGGCGCGACGCCGCTGCTGTGGCTCACCCAGATCGGCGTGACGCGGATCGAGTACAGCCGCGACATCCTCACCTTCCAGCTCACCGGGCCCGGAGTGGATCTCGTCGCCGCCGTGCTCACCCCGCTGATGGCGCTCGGCGTCGTCGTCATCGCCGCGCTGGCGCTGTGGAAGCTCCGGGCCGGAGCCTCCGCGCGGCGCCTGCTGCCGGCGACCATGCTCGCCCTGGTCGCCGTGCTGATCGCGTGCAACAAGGTCGGCTCGCCGCAGTTCCAGGTGTGGATGCTCGCCCCCGTCGTGCTGTGGTGTCTGCTCGACGGCCCTCGCGTGCGGATCCCCGCGATCCTCCTCCTCGTCGACTACGCGCTGACCCAGGCGGTCTACCCGGTCGTGTACGACCAGCTGCTGGCGGCGCAGGCGCTTCCGATCGCTCTGCTGAGCGCGCGCAACATCCTCGTCGTGGTCATCTGCGTGGTCGCGATCCGCGCGATCGTGCGCACGCCGGTGCGCCGCCCCTCGTCCCCCACCCCCGAGCTCCCCGAAACCAGGAGGTCCTGATGCTCGTCGCCTTCTCCGTCGCCCCCAGCGGATCCGCCCCCGATCGCCCCGAGAGCGCCGATGCCTCGGTGCACGACGCGGTCGCCGCCGCGGTGGCCGTGGTCCGCGCCTCCGGGCTCGCGCACCGCACCACGAGCATGTTCACCGAGATCGAGGGTCCCGACTGGGACACGGTCATGGACGTCGTCAAGCGCGCCACCGAGGCCGTGATGCCGTTCGGATCCCGCGTCTCGCTCGTGCTCAAGGCCGACATCCGCCCGGGCTACACCGGCGAGATCGACGGCAAGATCGCGCGCCTCGAGCGGGCGATCGACGACTCCGGCAGCCTCTAAGCTGGACGGATGAAACCCTCGAGCCTCTCGAGGGGTGCGGCGATGCGGGCGCTCCTCTCCCTCGCCATCGGCAGCTTCGGCATCGGCATGACCGAGTTCGTCGCCATGGGCCTGCTCCCCAACATCGCGCAGGACCTGCTGCCCGAGCTGTGGGCGCAGAACCCCGACGAGGCGATCGGCCGCGCCGGCCTGCTGGTGTCGCTCTACGCGCTGGGCGTGGTGCTCGGCGCTCCCACCATCGCCGGCCTCGTCGCGCGCTTCCCGCGCCACCGGGTGATGGTCGGGCTCGCGATCGCGCTCACCCTCGGCAACGGCCTGGCCGTGGTGCTGCCCACGTTCGAGACCGTGGGCCTCGCGCGCTTCATCGCGGGTCTGCCGCACGGAGCCTACTTCGGGATCGGCGCCCTCGTGGCCTCCGACGTGCTCGGCCCGGGCAAGCGCGCCAAGGGCGTGGCGTTCATCCTCACCGGTCTCACCATCGCGAACGTGGTGGGCGTGCCGGCGGGAACCTACCTCGGGCAGCACGTCGGCTGGCGCAGCGCGTTCCTCGTCGTCACGATCGTGTTCGCGCTCGCCACGGTGTTCATCGCCTTCTTCGTGCCGCAGCACGAGGGGGATCCCGGACGCACGTTCCGCGCGGAGCTGCGCGTGTTCCGGCGTCCCCAGGTCTGGTTCGCGCTCGCGACCGGCGCCATCGGCTTCGGCGGGTTCTTCGCCGTCTACAGCTACATCGCCCCCGTCGTCACGGAGCGGGCGGGGGCTCCCGAATGGATGGTGCCGATCACGCTCGTGGTGTTCGGGCTGGGGATGACCGTCGGCAACCTGCTGGGCGGCGTCTTCGGCGACCGCAATCTCCGGCTCACGCTGCTGGTCGGCCTCGGGGCGATGGCCGTCGTGCTCGTGCTGCTCGCGATCCTGTCGTTCTCGATCTGGCTGCTCGTGCCGCTCTCGTTCATCATGGCCCTGCTGTCCTCGATCCTGAGCCCGGCGATCCAGACGCGGCTCATGGAGGTCGCGGGGGACAACCAGTCCATCGCGGCGGCGCTGAACCACTCGGCGCTGAACATCGGCAACAGCCTGGGCGCCTTCCTCGGCGGGCTCGTGATCGCCTGGGGCTGGGGTTTCGCCGCGCCGTCCTGGGTGGGCGCCGGCCTTGCGGTGCTCGGTCTCGGAATCGCGATCGCGTCCTACGCGGTGCAGCGCCGGTACCACACCGAGACCGGATCCGTGCGGGTTCGCGACCTGGCCTGAGCCGGCCGGATCGGTCCGTCGTCGCGCACCGCGTCGTGGGTGCGTCCTAGCATGGGCGGATGAGCTCCGCCGAGGACGACGACCTGCCCGTCGCGGGCACCGCGGTGATCCTGCGCGACGCAGCGGACGGCATCGAGGCGCTGCTGCTGCGGCGACCGGACAGAGGGTCGTTCGCGGGCGCATGGGTGTTCCCCGGGGGCATGGTGGAGCCCGAGGACCGGATCGCGGGCGCCGACGAGAGCGAGGACGCCGGACGCGCCGCGGTGCGCGAGACCGTCGAGGAGGTCGGGCTCGCCCTGGAGCGCCTGGCGCTGCTGTCGTGCTGGGTGCCGCCGTCCGGCATCCCGAAGCGCGTGCGCACCTGGTTCTTCGTCGCCGCGGATCCCGGCGGGGCGATCCGTCCGGCCCTGGACGAGGTCGTCGAGACCCGCTGGCTGACTCCGGAGGCGGCGCTCGCCGCCCGGGACGCGGGGGAGATCGCCCTCATGCCGCCGACCTGGCGCACCCTGCACGCGTTGCAGGGGACGACCCGGGTGGAGCATGCCCTGGCACGGGTCGGCGACGCAGTCCTGTTCCGCACGCGGGCCACGCCCACGAAGGCGGGCATGCTGCTCTTCTGGGACGGCGACGAGCTCGCCGGAGCGCCGCAGGGCGCCCGCGAGCGGTTGATCGCCGAGGATCCGGTCTGGCGGTTCGAAGGCCCCTGATCGCGCCAGGGCGTCAGGACGAGAGCAGCCTCGTGAGGTGCCGGCCGACCTCGTCGGTCTCGATGAGGAAGCCGTCGTGGCCGAAGTCGCTCGCGAGCACCACGGCCTCGGCTCCGTCGAGCGTCCGCGGGATGCCCCGGGCGATGCGGTGCTGGCCGTCCACGGGGAACAACCGGTCGGTGTCGATGCCGAGCACGAGCGTCGTCGCGCTGACCCGCTTCAGGGCGTCCTCGACACCGCCGCGGTCGCGCCCGATGTCGTGCGAGTTCATCGCCTCCACGAGCGTCAGGTAGCTGTTCGCGTCGAAGCGGCGGGTGAACTTGTTGCCGTGGAAGTCGAGATAGCTCTCCACGGCGAACCGGCCGCCCTGTCCGAGGGGCGACACGTCGGACTGCCACGATCGCTGGAACCGCTGGTTCAGCTCGATCGGGCTGCGGTAGTTCAGCAGCGCCATGCGGCGCGCCAGCGCGAGGCCGCGGTGGGGCCCCTCGCCGACGGGCGCGTCGTAGTACTCGCCGCCGGCGAAGCGCGGATCCATCCGCACCGTCTCGAGCTGTACGAAGTTCAGTGCGAGCTGGTCGGCCGTCGTCACCGGGGGAGAGGACAGGATGGCGAGACGCTCGACGCGGTCGGGGTGCCCGACCGCCCACTCCAGGGCGTGCATGCCGCCCATGGATCCGCCGATCACGGCCCCCCAGCGGTCGATGCCGAGGGCGTCGGCCAGCAGCACCTGCGCGGCGACCTGGTCGCGGATCGTGAGGTAGGGGAAGCGCGAGGCCCACTCGTAGCCGTCGGGCGCGATGCTGGAGGGGCCCGTGGACCCCTGGCATCCGCCGAGCATGTTCGGCGCGATCACGAACCACTCGTCGGTGTCGATCGCGCAGCCGGGTCCGACGATCTCGCCCCACCAGCCGCTCGTCGCGTGACCGCGGCCGGCCTCGCCCACCACGTGGCTGTCGCCCGTGAGCGCGTGCAGGATCAGGATCGCGTTGTCCCGCGCCTCGTTCAGCTCGCCCCAGGACTCGTAGGCGAGCCGGATGAGCGGCAGCTGCTCGCCGCCCTCGGTGCGGAACGGCCCGAATGCCTCGAACCGGCGGTCTCCGGCGGGATCGCCGTCGCGCCAGGCGCCCGTGGCCGGCGGACGCGCACGCAGCAGGCGGGCATCCGCCTCCGAGACGCGCGCCGAGGGCACCGTGTCCTCCGAGGTCGTCTGCCAGTCCATGGATCCATTCTCGCGGGTGCGGGCGGCAGAGCGCGGAAGGTTACGGATCCTCGTGCGTCGCGGGGATCGCGGTGCGGGGATCGCGATGCGGGGATCGCGGTGCGGGCTTGTTGCGTCGGCGCCTGCCCCGTGTCCTCGCCTCATTCGTGTTTCCCTCCCTCCGTCGCCTTTCCCTCCCCGGAGCAGCGCAAATCAGGCGAGGGAAAGGCGGCCGAGGGAGGGAAACACGATCCTGCACCCGGCAGAATAAGTGCCCGAGCGCGGCACATGCGAACCCAGGCGTGGCGCAGGAGCGGGAGAGTGAGCGCGACTCATCCCGGCGGGCGCACGCCGAAGCGGGCGAGGCGTCGGCCCAGGATCTCCGCAGTGCCGATGTGCGTGCTGTCCCAGCGCGCGAAGCGCCAGCCGGTCACGCCGCGCACGTCATCTTCACGCCGCTTCTCATCGAGGACGACCTCGTCCGCGGCACGCCCCTCGCGAAGATCATCGTCGAGGTACTTGCCCCGGCCGTCGAACTCTCCGAACACCTTCGCACGCGGAAATCCGAAATCCAGCCAGTATCGATCGCCGTCCGCACCGGTGACCGGCACCTGGAGGAGCAGACCGCGAAACCCGAGACGATGCAGCTGCAGCCTGCTGACGCTCTCTCCGGGCAGCTGCGCGCGGCCGTCGGCGAACGCGAGCAGTTCGCGAGCGCCCCGGATGCCCCACGCCCGGCTCGCTGCGGCGCGGTCGGCCAGGCGCGCGTGCCAGAGTGCGGCGCGATCCGCGCGGAACTCGTTCCCCACTACCGTCTCGCGGCGCTGCGCGGCGTCGGCGGCGCACACGGCCGCCTCGGCCGGGACCGTGCAGGCGAGGTCCAGGATCGTGCGGTCCAGCGAGGTGCACAGGATCCCGTCGATGTCGATCACGTCTCCGACGCCGAGAGACACCTCGTGCTGCCGGACGCCGGCCCGTACGCGGCCGTGGTGGCCGCCGAGGATCACCGTGTGCACGCTCGCCGGGCGGAGGCGGTAGAGCGGCAAGCCGTGCAGCACGGCGGCGGACGGACCCCAGAATACTGCGCCGTGATCGTCCAGGTTCTTCGCAGCGGCGACGGTCTGGACGAGGTGGCGGCCTTCGCTCCACAGCGCCTCGTACGCGGCTGCATCGACATAGCGATCGCGTCGCAGCCGCAGCAGCTCGCCCGCCGCGAGGGCCGCGTCGATCGCGCGTTCGCTCGTCCCGGCCGAACGCAGCTGCGCACGAGTGCGCAGGAGCGCGCGGGCGTCGGAGATCCCGAGAGGGTTCGTCATCACGCGATCGTGCGTGGGCGGCACAGCTCAGGGGACGTCGTTCACGAACCCGGTGGAGAGCCGGCCCGGCTGCAGCCGTGTGCGGAGCGACACCCGTCCGTCCCCGCCCCTTGCCCCCGAGCCCCTGTTTCCCTCCCCGCAGCTTCTTTCCCTCCCCTCAGCGACGCGAACCAGGGGAGGGAAAGGCGACCGGGGGAGGGAAACGCGGAGATGGAGGGGGCGTCGACGCCAGGCGCACACTCGCGAACACGGGAGCGCCCCGGATCCGAAGACCCGGGGCGCTCCCGTCTCTGAGGAGGAGTCGTCAGGCGCGCGCGGCCTCGGAGACCTTGCGCGCGGCGGCGAGGGCCTGGTCGAGGTCCGCCTTGAGGTCCTCGATGTTCTCGAGGCCGACCGACAGGCGCACCAGGCCCGGCGTCACGCCCGTGGTGAGCTGCTGCTCCGGGGTGAGCTGGGCGTGCGTGGTGGACGCGGGGTGGATGACCAGCGAGCGCACGTCGCCGATGTTGGCGAGGTGGCTGAACAGGGTGAGGCTGTTCACGAACTCGCGGCCGGCGTCCACGCCGCCCTTCAGCTCGAACGAGAGCACGGCGCCCACGCCCTTCGGCGCGTAGGTGTTCGCCGCGGCGTACCAGGGCGAGGTGGGCAGGCCCGAGTAGTTGACGCTGGCGACGTCGTCGCGGGCGTCGAGCCACTCGGCGATCTCCTGGGCGTTCTGCACGTGGCGCTCGATGCGCAGGGACAGCGTCTCGATGCCCTGGATGAGGTTCCAGGCGCTCTGCGGCGCGATCGCGGAGCCGAGGTCGCGGAGCAGCTGCACGCGCGCCTTGATCACGTAGGCGAGGGCGTCGCCGACCGCGGTGGTGTAGCTGGCGCCGTGGTAGGAGGGGTCGGGCTCGGTGAGGCCCGGGAACTTCTCCACGTTCTGCGACCAGGCGAACTTCCCGCCGTCGATGATCGCGCCGCCGATCGTGGTGCCGTGGCCGCCGAGGAACTTGGTGACGGAGTGCACGACGATGTCGGCGCCGTGCTCGAACGGGCGGATCAGGTACGGGGTCGCGATCGTGTTGTCGACGATGAGGGGCACGCCGGCCTCGTGCGCGGCGTCGGCCACGCCGCGGATGTCGAGCACGTTGATCTGCGGGTTGCCGATGGTCTCCGCGAAGAACAGCTTCGTGTTCGGGCGGACGGCGCGGCGCCACTCGTCGATGTCGTCCTGGTTCTCGACGAACGTGACCTCGATGCCGAGCTTGGCGAGCGTGTACTTGAAGAGGTTGTAGGTGCCGCCGTAGATCGACGAGCTCGACACGAAGTGGTCGCCGGCCTGGGCGATGTTGAGGATCGCGAACGTCGAGGCCGCCTGCCCGCTGGAGAGCACGAGCGCACCGGTGCCGCCCTCGAGCGCGGCGAGGCGCTGCTCGAGCACGTCCTGGGTGGGGTTCTGGATCCGGGTGTAGATGTTGCCGAACTCGGCGAGCGCGAAGAGGTTCGCCGCGTGGTCGGCGTTGTCGAAGACGTACGACGTGGTCTGGTAGATCGGCGTCGCCCGGGCCTTGGTGACCGGGTCGGGCGCGGCGCCCGAGTGGATCTGCTTGGTCTCGAAGCGCCAGTTCTCGGCAGCGGTCATGATGTCTCCTTGGGGGTGAGCGACACCGAACCGCGTCGCAGGGTAGGTGGGCCGCTCCCGTCGACGGGCTCGGGGGCCGCGGCATTGCATCGAGAGTACGAACCGCGGGCACCTGTCAACAAGGCGCGGGAAATGTGACGTAACAGGGGGATCCCGTAGCGTGGTCGCATGACCACCAGCATTCCTGCGGCAGGAGAACGCCGACGAGCAGTCGTGACCGGGGCGAGCACCGGGATCGGCGAGGCGACGGTGCGGGCCCTTCGGGCCGGTGGCTGGGACGTCGTCGGCGTCGCCCGTCGCGAGGACCGCCTGCAGGCGCTGGCCGCGGAGACCGGATCCACCGCCTACGCCGCCGACCTCACCGACCCGGAGCAGATCGCCGGACTTGCCGCGCACCTGGCCGAGACGGGACCCGTGCACGCCGTCGTGCACGTCGCCGGCGGCGCCCGCGGCACGGACCGCGTGGAGGACGGCTCCGCCTCGACCTGGCGCTGGATGTTCGAGGCGAACGTGCTCGCGGTGCAGCAGCTCACCGCGGCCCTGCTGCCGCAGCTGCGGGCGGCGGCGGGCGGCGGCGGTCATGCCGATCTGCTGTTCCTGACTTCGACTGCGGCGCGTCAGGCGTACCCCGGCGGAGCGGGCTACAACGCCGCGAAGGCCGCCGAGGCGATGATCCCGCAGGTGCTGCGCCAGGAGCTCAGCGGCGAGCCGATCCGGGTGACCGAGATCGCGCCGGGTCTCGTGCGCACCGAGGAGTTCGCGCTGCGCCGCCTCGGCGGCGATGCGGTCGCCGCCGAGGCCGTCTACGCGGGCGTCGAGGCTCCGCTCCTGGCCGAGGACGTGGCCGATGTGATCGCGTACGCGCTCAACGCGCCGGGCCACGTGAATCTCGATCTCGTCGTGATCCGTCCCGTGGCGCAGGCCGCGGCGCACCTGCTCGCGCGCGGTCCGCTGCGTCCGCGCGGGGAGGACTGACCGTGGGGGTGCACCTGGTCGGCGGCGGGTTCGGCCGTGCCGCTTTCGCCGCGTTCACGGCGGAGGTCGTCGCCCTCGCCGCCGCGGACGGGCGGCAGCGGCCGTCGGTCGTGGTGGTGACGGTGCGCGAGGACGCGTCGGCGAAGCACGCCGGCGATCTCGTCGACGCGCTGACCGACGACGGCGCGATCCCCGTCGACGCGAAGGTCGTCGCCGTGGGGGAGAGCGACTTCGTCGATCCGGGCGTCTTCGCCGGCGCCGACGGCATCGTCATCGGCGGCGGACTCACCCCGGCCTACCATGCGGCGCTGGAGGGCGGCTACGACGTCATCCGCGCCGCGGTGCAGGGCGGAGTCCCGTACCTCGGCTTCTCGGCGGGCGCGATGATCGCCGCCGAGCATGCGATCCTCGGCGGCTGGCGGATCGGCGGCGTCGCCGTCGCGCCCGAGGAGACCGCGGAGGACCTCGACGAGATCACCGTTGTGCCCGGCATCGGCCTCGTCGACGTCTCGGTCGACGTGCACGTCGCCCAGTGGGGCACGCTCACCCGCCTCATCGCGGCGACCGAGTCCGCGGCCGTGGACGGCGGCGTCGGCATCGATGAGAGCACCGCCCTCATCGCGGACGCCGAGGGGCTGCGCATCGCCGGTGCGGGCAGCGTGTGGCGGGTCTTCGCCGGATCCGACGGCGTGACCGTCTCGAGCGACCGGGCCGCACGCTGATGCCGAAGTCGCTGGCCGCGCTCGCGGCCGAGGGACAGCTCGATCCGGGCTGGGCGGAGGCACTGGATCCGGTCGCCCCGCTGGTGGCGGAGCTCGGCGACCGGCTGCGCGCCGAGACCGCCGCGGGCCGCGGCTATCTCCCCGCCGGAGCGAACGTGCTGCGCGCCTTCTCCCGGCCGCTCGCCGACGTGAAGGTGCTCATCGTCGGCCAGGATCCCTATCCGACGCCGGGGCATCCGATCGGCCTGTCCTTCGCCGTCGATCGCGAGGTGCGGCCGCTGCCGCGCAGTCTCGGCAACATCTACCGCGAGCTGGAGAGCGATCTCGGGATCCCGCCCGCCGCGCACGGGGACCTGTCGAGCTGGAGCGATCAGGGCGTGCTGCTGCTGAACCGGGTGCTCACGGTGCGACCGGGCGCGCCCGCCTCGCACCGCGGCTGGGGGTGGGAGAAGGTCACCGAGCTCGCGATCCGCGCGCTCGTCGCCCGGGACGCGCCGCTCGTCGCGGTGCTCTGGGGGAGGGACGCCGAGGGGCTGCGCCCGATGCTCGGCGACACGCCGGTGATTTCCTCGGCCCACCCGTCGCCGCTGTCGGCGAGCCGGGGCTTCTTCGGATCCCGTCCGTTCTCCTGTGCGAACGCGCTGCTCGAGGAGCAGGGCGCCGCGCCCGTCGACTGGAGGATCGCATGAGCGACACCGGGACCGCGCCGTCCGCCGAGGGGGGTCAGGGGGTCCGGATCCGGCCCACCCGATCCGACGATCTCGCCGCGATCCGCGACATCTACAACCACTACGTGCGCACCAGCACCGTGACCTTCGACGAGGAGGAGACGGAGCAGGCGGTCTGGGAGCACAAGCACGAGCTGCTCGCGGAAACCGGGCTGCCGTTCCTCACCGCCGAGGACGCGGACGGCGCCGTGCTCGGCTTCGCGTACGCGCAGCACTGGCGTGCGAAGTCGGCCTATCGGTTCAGCGCCGAGAACACGATCTACCTGAGCCCCGAGGCGGCGGGGCGCGGGCTCGGCAAGGCCCTGCTCGAGGCGCTGCTGGACGCGAGCGCCGCGGCCGGGCTCCGCGAGCTCATCGCGATGATCGAGCCCACGGCGGCCGGAGCGTCCATCGCCCTGCACCGCCGCTACGGCTTCGTGGACGCCGGGCACCTGAAGAACGTCGGCGTCAAGTTCGGGCGCTCGCTCGACGTGCTGTTCCTGCAGAAATCGCTGCCGCGCACGGGGGACGACGCCGCAGGGAACCCGGAGTGAAGACGATCGGCGTTCTCGGCGGCATGAGCTGGGAGTCTTCCCTGGAGTGGTACCGCCTGGCCAACGAGCAGGTGAGGGCGGAGCACGGGGGATATCACTCCGCTCCGATTCTGCTCGACTCCCTCGACTTCGCCGAGATCGAAGCGCTCCAGGCCGAAGGGGACTGGGAAGCGGCGGGACGAATCCTCGCAGCGCACGCCGTCCGACTGGAACAGGCAGGGGCGGAGCTCGTCGTGCTCTGCACGAACACGATGCACATCGTCGCCGACGAGATCGAGGCGGCGCTCGGCGTGCCCTTCCTGCACATCGCCGACGTCGTGGCCACGGCGATCGCGGGAGCCGGCGGCATCCGTACGATCGGCCTGCTCGGCACCGCCTTCACGATGGAGCAGCCGTTCTATCGTGACCGGCTGGCCCAGCACGGCCTCGACGTGCTCGTCCCCGATGCGGAGGGCCGTCGCGACGTGCACCGGATCATCTACGACGAACTCGTTCAGGGCGTGGTCCTCGAGCAGTCGCGGCATCGCTATCGGGAGGTCATCGCGGACCTCGTGGGCCGGGGTGCTGAGGGGATCGTCCTGGGCTGCACCGAGATCGAACTGCTCGTGAAGGCTACGGACGTCTCGGTGCGTGTGTTCCCCAGCACGGCCCTGCACGTCGCCGCGGCGCTGCGGGCCGCGGCGGGATGACCGCGCTCCGGTCCGCCCGGCTCAGCGCCCGGGGATGACCGGGATCGCCGCGAGCAGCCGCTGGGTGTACTCATGCGCGGGGTGGTGCAGCACCCGCGCGGTCGGCCCGTGCTCGACGATGCGGCCCTCGGTCATCACGGCGACGTCGTCGCAGAGGTTCTGCACCACGCCGATGTCGTGGGAGACGAGCACCAGCGTCATGCCGTCCGCGCTCAGCTCACGGAGCAGATCGAGGATCTGCGCGCGCACGGTGACGTCGAGCGCCGACATGGGCTCGTCGCCGACGAGGATGCGCGGCCGGTGCGCGATCGCGCGGGCCAGGGCGACGCGCTGACGCTGGCCGCCGGAGAACTCGTGCGGGTAGCGGTCGGCCATCGCCGGGTCCAGCCCCACGCGCCCGAGCACCTCGGCGACGCGCGCGCGATGATCGCCCGCGATGCCGAGCGCGCGCAGCGGCTCGGACACGATGCGGCCCACCGACTGCCGCGGATCCAGCGATGCATAGGGATCCTGGAACACCAGCCCGGTCTCGCGGCGCAGCCAGTGCAGCGCCCGCGCCGAGGCCGAGGCCTCGACCGGGCGGCCGCCGACGCTCACGGTGCCCGCGGTGGGCCGGTCGAGGCCGAGCAGCAGCCGGATCAGCGTGGACTTGCCGGATCCGGACTCGCCGATGATGCCGAGCGCGCGGCCCGCGGCGACGTCGAGGTCGACATCGTCGAGCGCGACCGTGCGTGTGCGCCGGGCGAACGGCTCCTTCCGTGCGGCCAGATACTCCCGGCGCAGCCCGCGGGCGCGGATCAGCGGCGGGGCGGAGGCCTCGTCGGGGTTCGTCGTCACGTCGCTCATGCCTCCTCCTCGCCGCGCCACAGCGTGGCGGTGGCGTCGCGCAGCAGCCCTTGCGTGATCGGCGAGGTCGGCGCAGTGAGCAGCGCCTCGAGGGGCCCGGACTCGACCACGCGGCCGTGTGCGAGCACGACCGCGTGCGTCGCGACCTGGGCCAGCACCGCGAGATCGTGCGTGATGAACACCAGCGACATGCCGTCCGACTCCACGAGCGACAGCAGCAGCCGCAGCACCCCCGCCTGGATCGTGACGTCCAGGGCGGTGGTGGGCTCGTCGGCGATGAGCAGCCGCGGACGGGCCGCGAGCGCGATCGCGATCGCCGCCCGCTGGCGCTGACCGCCGCTGAGCTGGTGCGGGTAGCGGTCGACGATCCGCTCGGGGTCGGGCAGCGCGACGCGCGCGGCCTCGGCGACGGCGCGGGCGCGGGCCGCGCGCCGGTCGACCCGCTCGTGGATCCGGATCGTCTCCGCGATCTGACGGCCGATCGTGCGGATCGGGTTGAGGGCGGTGCGCGGCTCCTGGAACACCATCCCGATCTCGTCGCCGCGGATGCCCGCGAGCTCGCGGTCCGGCATCCCCAGGATCTCGCGGCCGTTCCAGCGCACGCTGCCGGATGCGGTGGCGCCGTCGGGAAGCAGTCCCATGACGGCGAGGGCGGTGAGCGACTTGCCCGACCCGGACTCGCCGATGAGCCCCACGCGGGCGCCGTCGGGAACGGCGAAGGACACCCCGTCGACGACCCGGCGGCCGTCGATCTCGACGACCAGGTCGGTCACCTCCAGGCTCATGCGGTCACCTCCGGGAGCGGTGCGGGGCCGCGACGTCCCTGCCGGGCCGACCGCTTCCCTGTGCGCAGGGTCGGATCCGTGGCGTCGCGCAGGGCGTCGCCGAGCAGGTTGAAGGCGAGCACCGTGACCGTGATCGTGAGACCGGGCCACACGACCGAGAGCGGATGCACCTGGATGTAGCGCTGCAGGTCGGCCAGCAGGATCCCCCAGGACGGATCCACGACGGAGGCGCCGAATCCGAGGTACGAGAGCCCGGCCTCGGCGAGCACGGCGGTCGCCATCGCCCAGCTCAGCTGCACGATGAACACCGGTGCGACGTTGGGCAGCAGGTGCTGCACGAGGTTCTGCGCGGGGGTCAGCCCGGAGGCCCGTCCGGCGACGACGAAATCGCTGTGCTGCACGCGACGCAGCTCCGGACGGGTCACCCGGGCGACGTTGACGCCGAAGCCGATCCCCACCGCCCACACGACGACCCACAGGGAGCCTCCCTGCACCGTGGAGATGAGCATCGCGATGATCAGCACGGGGAAGGCGATGAGGATGTCGACGAACACGGCGATCGTTTCGCGCACCCAGCGCGCCGTGAGGGCGCCCAGCGCGCCGAGCGCGATGCCGATCAGGGTGGCCACCAGGCCCGCCCCGGCCGAGACGAGCACGGTCGTGCGCGCGCCCGCCATGAGCAGGCTCAGGATGTCGCGCCCGGTCAGATCCGTGCCGAGCAGATGCGGCCAGCCGGGCGGCAGCCAGCGGGACGTGACATCCGTCGCGCGGGGGTCGAACGGCGTCCAGAACAGCGAGACCAGGGCCGTGACGAGGATGAGCACCACCACGATCAGACCGAACAGTCCCGCGGCAGAGGAGCAGAGCCGTCGCAGCGCGGTCATTCGTCGGCCTCCCGCTGCCTCGGGTCGAGGGCGCGGTGCACCAGGTCGACCACGAAGCCGATGATCAGCACCATGCCGGTCAGCACCAGCAGCTCGCCCTGCACCTTCACGAGGTCGCGCGTGCCGACGTCCGCGACGAGCATGCGCCCGATGCCCGGAAGGGTGAACAGCTGCTCCACGACGACCGAGCCGACGATGATGCCCGCGACCTGGATGCCGAGCACGGTGATAACGGAGAGCCCGACGGCGGGCAGCCCGTGCAGCAGCAGGGCACGGTTGCGGGTGAGGCCCTTCGCCGCCGCGGTGCGCACGAAGTCCTGCGAGGCGGCCTGTAGGGTCGCGCTGCGCACGAAGCGCAGCAGCAGGGCGCCCTCGACGACGCCGATGGTGAGCGCCGGCAGGAGGAGCGCCTGGAACGCCGCGCCGGGATCCGCCCAGCCGTCCCGCGGGAAGCCCTGGGCGGGCAGCCAGCCCAGCCAGACCGCGAACACCACGACGAGCATCATGCCGGCCCAGACGACCGGCACCGCCGCGACGGCCTGCGCCGCGACGTTCAGCGCGGTGCCGGCGGCCCGGCCGCGCAGCATCGCGGATCCGATGCCCGAAGGCACCGCGATGAGCAGGGCGATGATCAGCGCGAGCGCGGCGAGCGGCACGGTCACCTGCGCCTTCTGCGCGAGCTCGGCGGCGACGGAGGCGCCGTTGAGCTGCGACGTGCCGAGATCGCCGCGCAGCACCCCGCCGATCCAGCCCAGGTACTGCAGCGCCAGGGGCTGATCCAGACCGAGTCCCTGACGGATCGCCTCGACCTGCGCCGGCGTGGCCTTGTCCCCGGCGAGCAGCTGCGCCACGTCGCCGGGGAACACCCGCAGTGCGAGGAAGATCAGCACGCTCGCGACGAGGAGCCCCACGATGAGCAGGGCTCCCCGGGTGAGCGCGTAGCGGAGCACAGGGCCGAGGTTACTTCGTGACGGTCACGCCGCGCAGATCCAGCCGCGAGTTGATCGACTCCTTCGGGAAGCCGTGCACCCCGGGGCGCACCGCGGTCAGGGTCTCGTCCTCGTACAGCCAGTCGGCGGCGGCGTCCTTCGCGACGATCTCGGCCGCCTGGGAGAGCAGCTGCGCCGACTTCTTCGCGTCGAGCTCGGTCTGCGACTGCGCGTACAGCTTCTGCACCTCGGGGTTGTCGTAGCCGAAGTAGTAGTCGGGGTTGGCGAAGTTGCCGAAGTCGCGCGGCTCGACGTGCAGCACGAAACTGAGGTCGTAGTCGTGCTTCGTGTACACCGAGTCGAGCCAGGCGGGGAACTCGACCGAGTTCACCGTGAGCTTGACGCCGACCTTCTTGAAGTCGCTGGTGAGCAGCTGCGGGACGGTGGATCCGTAGAACGACGGGATCGTGAGGGTGAGGGCGAGGTTCTCCTGGCCGGCCTCCTTCAGCAGCGCCTTCGCCTTGTCCGGGTCGTACGGCGCGGTGCCGGAGAGATCCTGGTAGCCGGGGTCGAGCTGGGGGATCGGGCCGTACAGCGTCGTGCCGATGCCGCGGGCCTCGATGATCGCCTTGTGGTCGATCGCGAGGCGCAGCGCCTCGCGCACGCGCTGATCGTCGAGCGGCGCCTTCGCGTTGTTGAACGCGAGCGTCCCCTTGTCGGTGGTGCGTCCCTTGGTGAGGGTGAACTTCTTCTCCAGCTGCGGGGCGAGGTTCGCGTCGACGGCGGTGAGCACGTCCAGGGTGCCGCTCTGCGCGGCGTTGACCCCCGCGGTGAAGTCGGGGATGTAGTCGAACACGATGCTCTTCACACCCGCCTTCGTGCCCCAGTACTGGTCGTTGCGGGCGAAGGTGAGCGAGTCGCCCTTCTTCCACTGGGTGAGCGTGAACGGCCCGGTGCCGTTCTCCGCGGCCTGCAGGTCGGTGGTGTCACCCTTCTGGAACACCAGACCCGCGGTGCCCGTGAGGCTGAACAGGAAGTTCTGGCTCGGCTGGGTGAGCGTGATGGTGACGGTCTTGTCATCGGTCGCGGTGATCGATGCGACGCCGGCGAGGTCGGCGTGACCCTGCACAGTCGGGTCGTCCTTCGCCGTCTGCAGCGACGAGACGACGTCTGCGGAAGTGAGCTTCGCGCCGTCGTGGAAGGTGATGCCGTCGTTCAGCACGAACGTGTAGGTGAGTCCGTCCGCGGAGATCTCGTGGCTCTTCGCGAGGCGGTCGACGATCTTGTTGTCCTGCGTGCGGGTGACCAGGCCTTCGTAGATGTTGTCGACGAGCACCTGCTCGAGCGCCGCCCCGGCGGTGTGCCGAAGGTCGAGGCTCGACGGCTCGAGCACGAGACCCACGGTGAGGGTGGCGTTCTCGTCCGCGGCGCCGGTCGCGCCGCTCTTCGAGGGCGAGGCGGATCCGGAGCAGGCGGTGAGCAGCAGGGCGGCCGCGGTGAGGCCGGCGAGCACGGCGCCGACGGTGCGGCGGCGCGGGGTGAGAGCAGCGCGGGTGCGGTGCATGAGGGGATCCTCTCGGGCGGGGGCTGTGTGGTGCGGTGGGTGCTGTGCGGTCGAGCCTAGGCGGGGCCTGTGCCTCGTCGACGCGGGTGCGGAACGCGGCGTCACAAACCGTTCAGGGACGGGCGTCGACGGCGGTGCGGATGATCTCGGCGAGAGCTGTGGGGGCGGTCTCCTGCAGGTTGTGGCTGCCGTCGAGGTGCAGTACCTGCGCGGAGGGCACCCGGGTGCGGAACTCGGCCTCGGCATCCTCCGAGACGAAGCCGTGCGAAGCGCGCACCAGGGCGATCGGAGCGGCGGCCGCCCCGAGATCCGACCAGCCGTGCTCGCCGAGGATGCCCGTCGTGGCGGCGGGCGAGGCGACGTCGGAGGGAGCCGCCGTCAGCAGTCGCGCGGCGATGTGCGCGAAGTGGTGCTTCCACTCCACGCGGCCGTCGGGGCGCACCCGAGTGTTCAGGAACACGCCGCGGGCGGTGTCGTCCCGGGAGCCGCCGAACCCGAACTGCTGGGCGCGGTCGACGAGCTCGTCGCGGGAGGCGCCGTCGACCACACGGTAGAACTCCCGGAGCGCGGCGGGGCCGACGCTCTGATCGACACCCGGCGTGATGTCGACGACGATGAGATCCCGTACGAGCTCCGGAGCGTGTGCGGCGACGGCTGCGGCCGTGAGGCCGCCGAGCGACTGACCGACGAGCACCTGCGGTCGGTCGGTCCAGATGCGCAGCGCCTCGATGACATCGGCGGCGAGCGTCCGCCCGGTGTAGTCGGCGTCCTCGCGCCACGAGGAGTCGCCGTGCCCGGCGAGGTCGATCGAGAGGGCAGGACGGCCGAGCGCGAGCACGGTGGTGTCCCAGGTGTGCGCGTTCAGTCCCGCGCCGTGCAGCAGGGTGACCTCGACGGGGTCGTCGCCGTAGCGCAGCGCGCTCAGCGTGCGGCCGTCCGGGAGGGGCAGCGACACGCGGCGCACGGGCGGCACCTCGACGTGCAGGGCGCGGGCCTGACCGGCGAGGAAGGAGAACTCGGAGGTCTCTTCTGATGCGAGGGGGGACACGCCTTCATTGTGCTCCCGTCGCGCTGCCGACGCGACTCGCGAGATCAATATGACCAACTGTTGCCATCCAGAGCTGACGCTTTCCCGATGATCTGACATTGATGAGTGGACATATCGATCCCGAGAGGATTCCGCACCCGCCCGTGCACGCGTCCCGCGGGCGACCCAGGCGCCGGTGGGCACACCCTAGGCTGGAGCCATGATCCGGATGCAAGGAGCCGAGGTGCGCGGATGACGGTCCTGACGGTGCCGGGGATCACGAACCTGCGCGACGTCGGAGGCATCCCCGTCGGCTCCTCGCGCGTCCGGGAGGGCGTGCTGTTCCGCTCCGGCAACCTCGCGCACGCCGGCGCGGAGGCGGAGGAGTTCCTCGCCGCCCGGGTCGCGCGGGTCATCGACCTCCGCGACGACAGCGAGGTCGGCGCCGAGCCGTGTGCGCTGCCGGGACTGCGGATCGACCGCGTGCCGCTCTTCTCGGGTTCGGTGGCCTCCTTCCTCCTCGGCGACGTGAGCCTGACCGGGCTGTACCGCCACATCGTCACCGGCGGCGCGGATCGCATCGTGCAGGTCGTCCGGATCCTCTCCGAGGGGGAGTCCACGCTCGTCCACTGCACGCTCGGCAAGGACCGCACCGGCGTGAGCGTCGCACTCGCGCTCGCCGCGGTCGGCGCCGATCGCGATGCGATCGTGGAGGACTACGCGCTGACCGCGTCGCAGCTGCCGGAGTCGCGCAATCGGGCGATCGCCAAGTGGCTGGAGGAGCGCCTGCCGATCGCGCACGACGCCATCGCCGTGGCGACCCAGTCTCCGGCGCCGGTCATGCGCGAGCTGCTCGAGACCATCGACGCCGAGCACGGATCCGCCGCCGACTACCTGCTGGCATCCGGCCTGACGAGGGCGGAGCTCGAGGCGCTGGGGACCGCGCTCGTCGGATGATCACGGTGAGCGGCCCTCGGGCCGTGCGGGGGTAGGTTAGGCAACCCTTCATCCGGTGGTATCCTGGAGGCATCATGACCACCGCGATCCGCACCACAGCGCGCGCAGGACGCCGCGCCCAGCGCCGCTCGTCGAAGGCCCAGCACCTCGTCGTCGCCGACGAGGCCTCCTTCGCCGAGCTGGAGGCGGTGCTGGCCACCCTGCCGCTGTGCGCGACCGGCCGCGTGTTCATCGAGGTGCCCGATGCCGCCTCGATCTCCGCGGTCTCGGTCCCGCCCCGGATGACGGTCACCTGGCTGCCGCGTGCGACGCGCAGCGGTGCGCCCGGGACCGGACGCCGCTGCACCCCGGGGGCGGCGGCATCGCGCGCCGCGATCGCCTGGGCCGACGAGATGCTCTGCGACGGGGCCGAGGATCACACCACGGTCACGCTGCTCGGCGGCTTCCTCGGCACGGCCGACATCGCCGAGCACCTCACCGAGCGCCTCGGCATGGCTCCCGAGCGCATCACCGCCCCGGAGCGCTTCGGCCTGCTCTGAGTCCATCCGTCCCGGCGCGCGTCGGCCTGCTCTGAGTCCACCCGTCCCGGCGCGCGTCGGAAGACTCCGCGGTCCGCGTCCGGGGCGCGGGTCACCGGCGCGGCAGGTAGTGCCCGTCCTCCAGGCCGGCTTCGATCTCGAAGCGGTTGCGCAGCGGATCCCGCCCCGCGAACAGGTACAGGAACGGCATGAGGAAGCCGTAGCGCAGCCATTGCCGCTTGTGCACGGCTTCGTGCCGCAGCACCCGGTCGTCCGGCACGTGGTCGCCGGTCAGGTAGCAGCCCGCCACGCAGACGCCGCCCCGGGCGAAGGTCCACGCGGGCATGCCCCGGAAGATCCACAGGCCCTCGCGTCGTTCCACGGGACCGGTGCTCCACAGGCCGCCCCAGATCCAGCCCACGGCCATTCCCCAGGCGTAGCCGATCCGGCTGACCGGCGAGCGCAGCAGCACCGTCGGCAGGCGCAGGTCCTGCCGACGTCCGCGCTCCAGGATCTCGGCGGCCTCGGCCTCGATCGCGGCGATGCGGGCGGCGTCGCCCGCCGTCACGCGAGGGCGCCGATCAGGCGCAGGATGGCGCCCAGGTCCTGCACGGCATCGCCGGGGGAGCGCGGGGCGAAGCCCGCGATGGTCGCTCCGGCGAGCGGCAGCCGCTCGCGCAGCGCCGTCACCGCGCCGACGACGTCGGCCGTGCGCAGGCCGAAGGGCAGGGCGGAGGAGACGCCGGCGAGCTCCGACGGATCCAGCACGTCGACGTCGATGTGCACGTACACCCGCGCGGCGCCGGTCGCGGCGACCGCCTCGGCGAGCGCTTCGACGTCGTCGAGCCCGTCGATGCGCACGATCTCCGACGAGCCGAGGTACTCGGTCTCCGCGTCGTCCTCCGAACGCGCGCCGACGAGCACCGTGCGCTCGGCGCTGAGGCCCGGCGGCCCCTCGAGCGGGAACGAGTCGTGGCCGAGCAGGGCGCGCAGGGCCATGCCCGCATAGGCGCCGGAGACCGACGACTCCGGGGTGTGCAGATCCGGGTGCGCGTCGAACCAGACGATCGCGACGTCGTGCAGGGCGCCCGGGAGGGCGGCGACCGCGGCCACGCTGACTCCGCAGTCACCGCCCACCACGAGCGTGGGCTCGGCATGCGCCGTGATCGCTTCCTCGATGAGCTCCCGGGTGCGCCGCAGGCTGCTGAGCCTGTGCACGCCGGTGCCCTCCGCGTCTCCGGCCTCGAGCGGGACCTCCAGCACGGTGGTCCGCGCGCTGGGGAGGTCGCCGGCGATGGCGGCGGCCCCCTCGGTGAGCAGCATCGCCCGCGGGGCAGGGGAGCCCTGCCACTGCGGGACGACGAGGAAGCGGGTCATCTCAGCCCTCGAGGGCTTCCTGGGGCTTCGTGGATCCGGCCTTCAGCTCCGCCAGGCGGGCTTCGACCTCGGTCAGCTGGCCGATGTCCTCGAGGCTCTCGAACTGCGCGTCCAGGCTCGACGCCGCAAGCTCCGCCTTGCCCTGGGCGAGGGCCTCCTGGCGGCGCACCTTGTCCTCGAAACGCCCCAGCTCGCTGGTCGGGTCGAGCACGTTGATCGACGAGACCGCGTCCTGCACCTTGGTCTGCGCCTCGGCGACCTTGGCGCGGGCGAGCAGCTCGCTGCGCTTGTTCTTGAGCTCGCCGAGCTTGTCCTTCATGCCGTTCAGGCCGGTCTTGAGCTTGTCGACGATCTCGGTCTGGGCCGCGATCTGCGGCTCGGCCGTCCGCGCCTCCTGCTCGGAGCTGATCTGACGCTGCAGTGCGACCTTGGCGAGGTTGTCGAACTTGTCGGCGTCGGCGGTGTTGCCGGCCCCGCGCAGCTCGTCGGCCTTGCGGCTGGCGGCGAGGGCCTTGTTGCCCCACTCCGCGGCGGACTGCACGTCCTCCTGGTGGTCGCGCTCGAGGAGGCGCAGGTTTCCGATGGTCTCGGCGATGGCCGACTCGGCGTCCGCGACGTTGTTGGTGTAGTCGCGAACCAGCTGATCGATCATCTTCTGCGGGTCCTCCGCGGAATCGATGAGCGCGTTGACGTTGGCCTTCACCAGGGTGGAGATGCGGCCGAAGATGGACTGCTTGGTCATGGGATGTCCTTTCCAGATGTCCGGTCGATGGGTCGTGCACGTGTAAGGGATCAGGATCCGGCTGTCAGAAGCGACCGCCCGATCCGCCGCGGCTGCCGCCTCCGAAGCTGGAGGGACGGAATCCGCCGCCTCCGCCGCTGGAGCGCCAGCCGCCGCCTCCACCGCCCCAGCCTCCGCTGCTCCTGCCTCCGCCTCCGCCGGACAGGATGCCGCCGATGATGCCGCCGAGGATCGCGTCGCCCATGCCGCTGCGGTTTCCGCCGCTCCAGCCGCCTCCGCCGCCCCAGCCGCCGCCCGAGCCCCACGAGTCGATGGAGCCCGCGGCGAGCTGCGTGGCCTCGCGGGCGAGCGCGATCGCGCGCTGCGCGTGCTGCAGCGCCGCGTTCGGATCCGCGACGCGGGCTGCCTCGGCCTGGTCGTACTCGGCGGACGCCTGCGCGGCCCTGGTACGGGCGTCGGGGCCGATCGCGCCTCGGTGGGTCGTGATGTAGCTGTTCGCCGTCGAGATCTCGGCGCGGGCCTGGGTGAGCGTCTGCTCCAGCACCTGCTGCGCGCGCTCGGCCTGCTGCCGGGCGTTGCGGATCGCATCCACCGTGCTGTCGATGCGCGAGTTCGCCGCCGTGAGCGACTCCAGCACCGCCTGCGGGCGACGGCCGGTGCCGGTCGCGTCGGTGCGGGCCTGGTTGAGGGCGGTGCGCGTCGCGGCGACCGCGGCGTTCAGCTCGGGGGAGGCCGGCAGCGCCGCGGCGCCTGCGAGATCCTGTTCCAGGTTCGCGATGAGCGCCTGAGACTGCGCCTCGGCCGCCGCGAGGTCGGCCTGCAGCGTCGTGATGGCGCCGGCCAGCTGGGCGGCCTGCAGCACGCCCTCCTCTCCGGTGCGGATCGCGAAGGCCGCCTCGCCGCGCTTCCCCTGAGCGATGAGGTCGCCGGCGGAGGCGATGTTCGCGTCGGCGAGCTCGAGCCGGCTCGCGGCTTCGGCGGGGTTGCCCGCGACGGTCTGCAGGGCGGTGGGGTCGTAAACCGCCGACAGCGTCTGGAGGGCCGCGGGGGCGGCGGCGACGGCGGTGGCCGCGGCCTCCCGATGGGCCTTCAGCTGCGTCAGGGCGTGCTCGGCGTCCTGCTCCAGCTTGCGGAGCTCGTCGAAGGCGGTGACGTTCGCGTCCAGCGCGGTGTCGGCGCTCTCGCACAGCCGGATGATCTGGAGAAGCCAGTCGCGGCGCTGCTGATCGGTGTCGGGGATCTCGTCGTCGAGCTTCTGCTTGAGCGAGAACGCCTCGTCGAGCTTGGCCTTCGCCTTGTTCACCACCTCGGTGAACGAGCTCGTCGCGGTCTCGCCGAACTGGGCCGTCGCGAAGCCGAGGTCCTCGGTCGACGAGGTGATGGCGTCGTCGGTGTGCACGAGGGCCAGACCGGCCCGGCGGGTCAGCTCCTCATCGCTGATGGCGTCGAGGGGATCGCCCGTCGGGGTCGGTGTCGCCCGCCTGACGCGGGCGGCCGCCCGGCGGCGCATCACGACCAGGACGATGATCGCCCCGATCACCGCGAGCACGCAGAGGACGATGAGCAGGATGCCGCCGATGTCCGAGGAGCCGGATCCGGAGAACCCGTCGGCGGCGGTGCGGACGGCGCCCGCCCAGTCTTTCGTGCGCAGGTCGTTCACGAGCGACTGCGAGATCTGGTCGACGCGCGACAGCGGGACCGGGCCGGCCTTGTCGGCGGAAAGATAGAACTGCCGCGACTGCGTCGCGACGGCCAGGAGGTACTGCTGCTGGCCGAGGCCGTTGTCGATCGCGACCTGGTTGGTCCACTCCTGGCTGTTGGCGGGGGTCGTGAACGTGTCGACGAAGACGACGAAGAGCTGGATGTTCTGCGTGCGGCTCAGCTCTTCGAGCCGGCCGTTCAGCTCCTCGGTCTCCGAGGATCCGAGCGCGCCCACGAGGTCCGTGACGAAGTCCGAGCCCAGGGTCACCGGAGCGGTGGCGGGGACGGAGGCCGTCAGCGGCGCACGAGGGGCGGCGGATGCGGGGGAGACGGCGAGCGACAGGCCCAGCACACCCAGGATCACACCCACGACGACAGCCCAGCGCGCCCGCATCTTCGCTCCTCCCGGGGCCCGGAAAGCCCCTGGGAGCGAGTCTAGGGCGTGTCTTCCTGTGTTTCCCCTGCCGCGGACCGGCGCTCACCGGGGCCGGGGCGTCCGCTCGGTAGGCTGAAGCCGATGGACGACAGGTACGGATCCGATGTGCTCGCAGCCGGATGGCGGGAGCGCGGCGCCAAGGTCGCCGTGGACGTCCCCGCCGAACGAGATCTCGTGGTCGAGGTCGCCGTCGACGGGTTCTGCGGGGCGGTGACGCGCATCGAATCGGGCCAGGTCGAGCTCGAGGACTACAAGGGCCGTCGGCGGCTCTTCCCTCTCGGCGCGGGTTTCATGATCGACGGCGAGCCGGTGCGGCTCGTGCATCCGTCCAAGGCCTCGGGTGGCGGCTCCCGGCGGACCGCCTCGGGGTCGTTCGCCGTCGCGGACTCCCGCGCGCGGACGGCGCTGCCGAGCCGGATCCTCGTCGAGGGGCGGCACGACGCCGAGCTCGTCGAGAAGGTGTGGGGGGACGACCTGCGGGTCGAAGGCGTGGTCGTCGAGTACCTGCAGGGCGTCGACCTGCTCGAGGAACTCCTCGCCGAGGCTCCGCCGCGGCGCGATCGCCGGTACGGCGTGCTCGTGGACCACCTCGTCCCGGGATCGAAGGAGACCCGGATCGTGGAGCAGATCCTGCGCGGACCGCACGGGGCGCACCTGCGCATCGTCGGTCACCCCTATATCGACGTGTGGCAGTGCGTCACGCCGGCGGCGATGGGCATCCGCGCGTGGCCGCAGATCCCGCGCGGCACCGACTGGAAGACCGGGATCTGCCGCGCGTTCGGCTGGCCCGCGGACTCGCAGGCCGACATCGCGCACGCCTGGAAGCGCATCCTGTCCCGCGTGTCGAGCTACCGCGACCTGGAGCCGTCGCTGCTGGGCCGCGTGGAGGAGCTCATCGACTTCGTGACGGAACCGATCGCCGCCGCCCCGGGGGCAGGACGATGAGCGGCCGGTCGGCCCGGGGCGCCGGGAGAGCCGGGAACGCGAGGGACGGCGGATATCCTGGAGGGATGCCCGAACCCCGTACCTTCCGCGACGAGCCCGTCTCCTTCGTGCGCCGCAGCGGCCGCATGTCCGAGGCACAGGAGCGGGCCTTCGCCGAGCTCGCGGAGTTCTACGTGCTGGACGTGCCCCGCGACGTCGCCTGGACCTCGGTGCACCCGGAGGCGCGGCTCGATCCGGCCGCCGCGTATGGACGCGAGGCTCCGTTGACCGTGGAGATCGGCTCGGGGCAGGGGCACGCGATCGTCTCCGCCGCCGCAGCGCATCCGGAGCGGGACTTCCTCGCGGTCGAGGTGTTCCGCGCCGGCCTCGCCCGGACGATGCTCGATGCGGATCGCGACGGTGTGCGCAACCTCCGGCTGATCGAGGCCAACGCCCCGGAGGTGCTCGCGACGTACCTTCCCGCGGGCGCGGCCGACGAGGCGTGGATCTTCTTCCCCGACCCGTGGCACAAGAAGCGGCACACGAAGCGCCGCCTCGTGCGCCCCGGCTTCGGCGCCACCGCGGGCGCCGCGCTCCGCGACGGCGGGCTGCTGCGCCTCGCGACCGACTGGGAGGACTACGCCCTGCAGATGCGCGAGGTGCTCGACGAGGCGCCCGAGTTCGAGCGCGCCTTCGAGGGGGAGTGGGCCGAGCGCTTCGACGGGCGGATGATGACCGCGTTCGAGCGCAAGGGCATCGCGAAGGGACGCGACATCCGGGACCTCGCGTACCGCCGCGTCGCGCGGGCCTGAGGCGCCGGGTGCGGGACAATCGCACCATGTTCCTGCTGATCGGATCCGTCTTCGCGGGGCTCGCCGCCCTGGTCCACGTCTACATCTTCGTGCTGGAGTCGGTGCGCTGGACGCATCCCTCCACGCGGCGCGTCTTCGGCACCTCCGCCGAGGACGCGGAGATCACCCGGCCGCTGGCGTTCAACCAGGGCTTCTACAACCTGTTCCTCGCCGTCATCGCGGTGATCGGCATCGTGCTCGCCGCGGCCGGCTCCGCCACCGCCGGCCTCGTGCTGATGCTGGCCGCCACGGGGTCGATGCTCGCGGCCGCCCTCGTGCTGATCCTCTCCGATCGGTCCAAGGCGCGCGCGGCGGCCGTGCAGGGACTGTTCCCCCTGATCGCGGTGGTGCTGCTGGTCCTCGCGCTCGTCTGACCGGCGCGCGGCGGGACGGAGGGCGCTCGGCGGTCAGGCGATCGTGCCCAGTCCGGCGCGCATGATGTCGAACATCGCGAACATGAGCCAGAACGTCCAGCCGAAGCTGACCAGGAGGCTCGCCGCGGTCGCCGCGAGAGCGATCCACATCGTGGCCGAGCCCGCCCCCGCCTGCCGGCGCACGACGACGGCGCGGCCGATCGGATACACCGGGGAGAGGAAGCTCCACGCCCAGTGGAAGCGCTTCGGATAGCCGAGACGGCCGAGTTCGACGTAGTCACGGTACCCGGCGACGATGGCGAGCGCATAGAGGGCCCAGCTCAGGAGAGTGCCGACCAGCGACGCCATCACGAGACCCGGCATCACATCGGACATGATCGAGAGGACCACGCCGGGTGGCACCCTCGTTCCCGTGGCAGACAGGGTGCTCAGCTCGACGATGCGTCGCACGTAGTCGAGCGTCGGCCCGGACATCAGCCACATCATGAGGGCCGAGGCGACGACCGCCGCCACCGTTGTCCAGGCGGTCACCCGTCCCCAAGCGGTGTAGACCGGCGTTCCGTGGGGGACACGGGGCTCCGCGGCGACGGCGGGAGGCCAGGGAGAAGGGGGAACGGAAGCGCTCATCGGGTCCTCATCGATCGGTCGGCTCCTCGCGACACTACCGGGATCCGCCACGGTCGGAGAGGAGGCGGATCCGATGCTAGGCTCGTCCGGTACGCCTCCGTAGCTCAGCGGATAGAGCGCCGGTTTCCGGTACCGTAGGTCGCAGGTTCGATTCCTGTCGGGGGCACGAAGAGAGAAGGCCGCCCATCCGGGCGGCCTTCTTCGTCTCTTGGCCCTGCCGGCAAGTCGCGTTCCCTCAACGCTCCGGACGCCACGGCGTCGCGGGGGGAGCGGCGACCGAGTCCCGCACGATGAGCCGGGTGCCGACGATGATCTCGCCCTCGGCGTGACGTCCGAAGGCGTCGTCGGTGCGGCTGAGCGCCAGGCGGACGCTCTCCCGCCCCATGTCCTCCAGCGGGACGTGCACGGTGGTGAGCTTCGGCGTGAGCTCGCTGGACTGCGGGATGTCGTCGTAGCCCACGAGGGACATGTCCTCGGGCACGCGGATCCCGCGCGCGGTCATCGCGTCGAGGGCGCCGGCGGCGACGAGGTCGTTCGCGGCGAACACGGCCGTGAAGTCGGGCTGCCCGTCCAGGATCTCGCTCATCGCCGCGTGCCCGAACCGGCGTCCGAAGGCGCCCTGGTGCACGAGCTCCGGCGGCACCTCGAAGCCGTGGGACTGCATCGCATGACGGAAGCCGGCGAGCCGCGCGACGCTCGTGGACAGGCCGACCGGGCCGCCGAGATAGAGGATCCGGCGATGCCCCTGGGCGATGAGGTGCTGGGTGACCGCGAAGGCGCCGCCCTCGTTGTCGTAGCCCACGATCTTCGTCGGCGCCTGCTCCCCGACGGAGGGGCGGCCGCAGAGCACGAGGGTGGAGCCGATGCCGGCGAGCGTGCGGGCGCGCTCCGCCATGCGGCGGCGGGCGCGCGGATCGTCGTAGCCGCCGCCCACCACGATCACCGCGTCGGTGCGCTGGCTGATCATGCGATCGATGAGCTCGATCTCACGATCGACGTCGCCCTGCGATGCCGCCACGATGCACAGCCGGCCGGTGGTCGATGCCTCCTGCTCCACACCGCGCACGATGTAGGAGAAGAACGGGTCGACGAGGTCGTTGACGATGATGCCGACGCTGTGCGTGGCCGAGCTGGCGAGCGCCCGCGCGTGCGCGTTCGCGGTGTAGCCGAGGTCGTCGATCGCCCGGTTCACCGCGTCCCGCGTGGCCTGCGCCACGGGGTAGTTGCCGTTGAGCACCCGGGAGACCGTCGCCGAGGAGACGCCGGCCCGTTCGGCGACGTCGGACATCGTCACGGTGTGCCCCGAGCCCGCTCCCGAGCGGTCCTCCTGCGCCCTCATCCCAGCCTCCGTTCGTGGACCCGAGGTCCGCTCCGTCTCATCGCGCGTTCCACCGGTCAGGCGGTGTACGCCAGCTCGTCGGCACGGAGTTCGTGCGCGAGGATCCCTCGACCAACGTACTGCTCGACCTCGCGCACGGCCGAGTCGCCCAGCCGGTGGATCTCGTTGCCCAGCGCGCCCGCGATGTGCGGCGTGAGCACGACGTTCGGCAGCGCATAGAGGGGGGAGCCCCCCGGCAGCGGCTCGGGATCCGTCACATCCAGGTAAGCGTCCAGACGGCCGCGGACGAGCTCGGCGGTGAGCGCCTCGGTGTCGATGAGGGCGCCGCGGGCGGTGTTCACCACGACGGCGCCGTCGTGCAGCAGCGCCAGCTCCGCCGCTCCGATGATGTGCCGCGTGTCCGGCGTGCTCGGGGCGTGGAGGGTGAGGACGTCGCTGCGCCGGCACAGTTCGTCGAGCGGGACGGCTTCGACGCCGAGCCGCGCGGCATCCGCGGCGGACAGGTACGGATCGCAGACGAGGATGCGGGCGTCGAGGCGCGAGACGAGCCGGATCACCTCGCGTCCCACCCGGGAGGCGCCGAGGATGCCGATCGTGACGCCGTTCGCGCCGACCTGCGGCATGCCGTCCACGGAGCGATGACGTCGCGTGGTGCGCAGCTGGTGGGCGAACCGGCTCGCGCGCTTGAGGCCGAACACGATGGCGGCGAGCGTGAACTCCGCGACGGGCGTGGCGTTCGCCGCCGCGGCCGTGCTCACCCGGATGCCGCGGCGGAACGCCTCCGCGTCGAGGAAGGTCTTGACCGTGCCGGCGGTGTGCACGACGGTCTCCAGGCGCGGGGCGGCGTCGAGCACGGCGGCGTCGATGCGGGGGGCTCCCCAGCCCGTCAGCATGACCCGCGCGGCGCGCAGGGCGTCCCTGCTCGCGGGGGAGTCGAGGTCGGTGATCGGCAGGGGTCCCACGAGCTCGACGACCGCGCTCAGCCGGGCGAGCGCGGTCTCGGAGAAGACCTCCCGGAACGACTGCTCCGCCATGACGATCACGGCGGAAGGACGGGAGGACGGGGCGGTGTGATCCACGGCGATCCTTTCTTTCTGCATCCAGATAGTAAGCGCATACTATGCCGTGCGTCCACCCACAGTTGCGGAACTTGCGGATCCGATGCTCTGAAAATCAACGTTTCGACGAAATCTCGCGTGACCGTTGACAGCCCGGATCCCGTCGGGTACGTTCGCAGCACAGCAAGCGCTTTCTAGCTCTTGCGGACAACGATGAAGTTTCCCGTCGCAGGTCGAGGTCGAAGATGAGCAGTTACAGCGAGCCGCTCGTGCAGAGCACGACGACTCCGGGCGAAGGCGCCGCGGACATGCGCCCCGCGCACCCCGCACGTCCCGCGTCGAAGGGCCGCCGCCGCACCGCCGCGACGGCCGGCGTGCCGGCGCACCGCAAGCGCAGCCTCTGGGAACGGATCAAGCGCGACCGGGTGATGCTCCTGCTCATCGCCCCGGGATTCCTGTACTTCGTCGTGTTCCACTGGCTGCCGCTGCCGGGCAACATCATCGCGTTCGAGGACTACCAGCCCTACCTCGGCTTCATCGACAGCGCATGGGTCGGATTCGACAACTTCGTGAAGATCTTCGGGGATCCCACGTTCTGGCAGGCGCTGCGCAACACGCTGGTGATCACCGGTCTCCAGCTCGTGCTGTTCTTCCCGATCCCGATCGTGCTGGCGCTACTGCTGAACAGCATCATGTCGAACCGGATCCGCAAGTTCGTGCAGAGCGTCGTCTACCTGCCGCACTTCCTCGGCTGGGTCATCATCGTGTCGATCTTCGGACAGGTGCTCGGTGCGACCGGGGTCGTGCCGCATCTCATGCAGGCGATGGGCCTGCAGCCGTTCGAGGCGATGACCACGCCCTGG
Source organism: Microbacterium sp. MMO-10 (assembly GCF_037148715.1). Classification (NCBI taxonomy): domain Bacteria; kingdom Bacillati; phylum Actinomycetota; class Actinomycetes; order Micrococcales; family Microbacteriaceae; genus Microbacterium; species Microbacterium sp. MMO-10. The sequence continues at coordinate 287,734 of NZ_JBBCSV010000002.1, forward strand.
TTCTTCCCGTTCCTGGTGTCGATCCAGTCCGCCTGGAAGGACGCCGGCTGGGGCACGATCATCTTCCTCGCCGCCCTCATGAACATCGACCAGGAGCTGTACGAGGCGGCCGCCGTGGACGGCGCGGGTCCCTGGCAGCGCATGAAGACGATCACGATCCCCGGGATCATGCCGGTCATCATCCTGCTGCTCATCCTGAACCTGGGCAGCATCCTCTCCGTCGGCTTCGAGCAGATCGTCCTGCAGCGCGACAACGTCGGCGCGGGCGCGGGCGAGGTGCTCGACACCTGGGTCTACTACCACGGCATCCAGAACGGGCAGTGGGGCCCGGCGGCCGCCGTCGGTCTCGTGAAGGGCGTCGTGGGCCTCGCGCTCGTGCTCGGCGCCAACAAGGTCGCGCATCTGTTCGGCCAGGAAGGGGTGTACTCCCGTGGCAAGTGACGCTCAGCTCACGACCAGGGCGGTCGTCATGCCCCGCACGCGACGCGGGCGGCGCAGGACCGAGTCCGCGCGGCCCGCCTGGATGGAGAAGCCCAGCCGCCTCGGGGCCGCGGGCAAAGCACTCGTCGTCGTGCTCATCTGCATCGCGACCATCTACCCGTTCCTCACGGTGATCTCGACGAGCCTCTCGGACAGCACCGACATCGCGAACGCCAACGGCCTGGTGCTCTTCCCGCTGCACCCGACGCTCGCGGCCTACGAGACGATCTTCTCGGGCGGCATCGTCACCGCCGCGCTCGTGCGCAGCATGCTCATCACCGTGATCGGCACGCTGTGCTCGCTCGCCGCGACGGTCGGCATGGCCTACGGGCTCTCCCGCCGCGATCTCGCCTTCGGCCGGTTCATCCTGCTGACGGCGCTGTTCACGATGCTCTTCACGCCGGGCATCATCCCGAGCTTCCTCATGGTCAAGCAGCTCGGACTGCTCGGCAGCTATGCGGCGCTCGTGCTGCCGACGCTGATCTCGGCGTTCAACCTCGTCGTCGTCCGCTCGTTCTTCATGGGGCTTCCGCAGGAGCTCTTCGAAGCGGCGAGGATCGACGGCGCCGGCGACTTCCGCATCCTCGTGAGGATCGTGCTGCCGCTGTCGAAGGGCGTCCTCGCGGTCGTCGGCCTGTTCTACGCGGTCGCCTACTGGAACGCGTTCTTCAACGCGATGCTCTACCTCGACAGCGACATGTGGCCGCTGTCGATGATCCTGCGCCAGTACGTGCTGCTGGGATCCCCGCTCGACACCGCCTCGGTCGGCGAGATCTCCGCGCCGTCCCAGGCGATCCAGATGGCCGTCGTCGTGATCAGCGTCATCCCGATCCTGCTCGTCTACCCGTTCCTGCAGAAGTACTTCACCAAGGGCGTCCTCACCGGCGCCGTCAAGGGCTGAGGCCCGCTCCACCCGATCGATCCACCCTGTACAGAAAGGAGCCCCTCGTGGCTCTCGAAACGAACCGGCGGACCTTCCTGTCCTTCGCCGCCCTCAGCGTCCTCGGCGTCGCCACCGCGGGCTCGCTCGCCGGCTGCGGCACGAAGGGCGCACTGAACGCGTCCGCCGCCTCGGCCTCCGTGCTGCCGAAGTACATCCCGCTGAACGGCGCCACGCCCGACCTCGCCGGGACCGCGGAGGGCGTCCCCGCGGCCTTCTTCAACTACCCGGCGAAGCCCTTCCGCTCGGTGCCGGCGCCGTTCCTGAAGGGGCAGAAGATCACCGCGATCACGAACATCTTCGGGCCGCCGCCGACCCCGATGGCGTCGAACCCGGCCTGGCAGGAGATCGACAAGCGCCTCGGCGGGACGGTCGACATCACCGCGGTGTCGAGCGACGACTACGACACCAAGCTCAACACCGTGATCGCGGGTGGCGACATGCCCGATCTCATGCTCAACGACGGCGCCGCGATCGCCGACATCATCGGCTTCCTGGAGTCGGCCTGTCAGGACCTCACCCCGTTCCTCGCAGGCGACAAGTCCAAGGACTACCCGAACCTCGCCAACATCCCGCAGGCGTTCTGGAAGCCGGCGGTGCAGAACGGAAAGCTCTACGGCATCCCGATCCCGCGCGGAATGACCGGCGGATCCGGTTTCATCAACCAGACGTTCTTCGAGGCCGCGGGCGTCACGGACACGTCGGCCATCAAGAACGCGGACGACTACCTCTCCCTCGCGAAGCAGCTCACCGGCGCCAACCGCTGGGCGCTCGGCAGCACGAAGTTCGGGCTCGTCCCGTTCGAGCACATCTTCCACGTCCCGTTCAACTGGACGATGAAGAACGGCAAGCTGGTGAAGGACATCGAGACGCCGGAGTACCTGGAGATGGTGTCCTTCGTGCAGAAGCTCTACGCTGCCGGCTGCTTCGCCCCCGGCAGCGAGGGCTGGACGAAGTCGCAGATGTCGAACGCGTTCATCTCCGGCCAGGTCGCGCAGATCTACGACGGGCTGCCGGCGTTCGGAAAGCCGGGCGGCTATCAGCAGACCGTGCCCGCGGCGAACCCCGCGAACAAGGTCGTCCCGTTCATCCCGTTCAGCGCCACGGGCGGCAAGGCCACGGTCTGGCTCGACAACATCGACTTCGCCTGGACGATGGTGAAGAAGGGCAGCGCCGACCACATCAGGCAGGTGCTGCAGGTCGCGAACTTCCTCGCGGCGCCGTTCGGCAGCGAGGAGTATCTCCTCATGAACTACGGCGCCGAGGGCACCGACTACACCCGCGACGACAAGGGCAACCCGATCCCGACTCCCGCGGCGGCCCTGAACACCGCCGTGCCGTGGAAGTACCTCGCGGCGGGCCCGAACACGCTGTACTCGCCGCAGTTCCCGGACGCCATCAAGGTGCTCCACGACGCGTATGCGAAGCTCGTGCCGATCGGCGTCGCGGATCCGACCCTGGGCCTGTTCAGCCCGACGAACGCGAAGCAGGGCCTCACGATCGCGAAGCCCGTCTCGGACGCGGTGACCAACTTCATCGCCGGGCGTGGTTCGCTGAACGATGTGAAGAGCGCGATCTCCACGTGGAAGAGCGCGGGCGGCGACACCATCCGCTCCGAGTTCCAGAAGGCGCTGAGCGGCGCGACGGCCAGCCCGTCCCCGAGCGCCTGAGACGCAGAGGATCCGTGGACGCGGGAGAGGGCGACAGAGGAGTGGGAACCGTGAGGGAAGACATCTCGACGACGATCGCGATGGATCCGGTCCTCTCCCCGTTCACGGGCTGGGGCAGGGCGCGCTGGGAGGCGGTGGCGGACGACTGGCTGGGCCAGGTGCGCCGGCACGCCAGTGCGGAGGGCGCCCTCCCGCGCCTGCCGGGACGCATCACGGGCGACGGGGTGCGCCGCGAGGGGATGGAGGCCGTCGGCCGGTCGTTCCTGCTCGCCGCCCCGCGGATCGCCGGCGCCGCCGACCCCGCGGAACCCGCGGTCCAGGAGCACCTGGAGTACTACTCCCGGGCGCTCCTCGCCGGCACCAGGCCCGGCGGTGCGGAGGAGTGGCCCCGGGGCGTCAGCTGCCGGCTGCCGCTGACCGGGATCACGAACTCGATCGTCGAGGCCGCGAACATCGCGTTCTCCCTGCACGTCAGCCGGGAACGGCTGTGGGCGGGGCTCACGCGTCCTGAGCAGCTCCAGATCGCGGAGTGGCTGCGTCATCACGCCCGCTGCGAGGTGTGGCAGAACAACTGGCAGCTGTTCCCCGCGATGGCCGAGGGGTTCCTGCGCTCGGTCGGCGAGGACGTGCGCGGTGTGCAGACGCACCGCAACGTGGCCCGGGTGGAGAGCTGGTACCTCGGCGACGGCTGGTACACCGACGGCCCCGAGCACGCGGTCGACTACTACAACGCCTGGGCGATCCATCCCTACCTGTGGGCCTGGTACCGCATGACCGATGCCGTGCACACGCCCGAGGGGCAGCGGCACCTCGAGCGGCTGCACGACTTCACCGCGTCCCAGGCGCACATGGTCGCCGCCGACGGCTCGCTCCTTCATCAGGGCCGGTCGCTGACCTACCGCACGGCCGCGCTCGCCGCCTTCTGGTGCGCGGACGCGTCGGGGGCGAGCGCGCTCACCCCCGGGCAGACCCGTCGGCTCGCCTCCGGCGCGCTCGCGCGCTTCACCGCCCACGGGGTCGGCGTCGACGCGCCGCTGACCCTCGGATGGTACGACGCGTTCGAGCCGATGTGCCAGGACTACAGCGGCTTCGGATCCCCGTACCTGGCGGGAATCGGGTTCCTCGGGCTCGCGCAGCCCGCGACCGCATCCGTCTGGACCGCGGTGGAGGAGGCGCTGCCCGCCGATCGCGGCGCGTTCACCGTGCCCGTCGAGCCCGTCGGCTGGGTGCTCCGCGCCGCGGACGACGGCATCGTGCGGATGGCGAACCACGGGTCGGACCACGCCACGCTGCCCGTCGGCGAGGACGAGGACCGCGACGACCCGCACTACGCGAAGTTCGCTTACTCGACGCACACGGCGCCGGGGACGGGAGCGGCCTGGGAGGACGCGATCGACTCCCATCTCGCGCTCCTCGACGACGAGGGAGCCGGCAGCCGGCGCAGTGCGCTGCGCGCCATGCGGGTCGAGGGAGAGCTCGCCGGATCCGTCCACGTGCCCCAGCTGCACCGCCGCGCCCTGCCGGGGACGGCCGTGACGACGGTGACCGCGGGCGACGGCACGGCGGAGGTGCGCGCGCATCTCGTGCAGACCGATCGGCCGTGGCCCATGCGCGAGGGGGGCTGGATGGTCGCGGACGACCGCGGACTCCCGGCCGGCGTCTTCGAGGACGGGGCATGGGCCCAGGGCCGCGACGGTCTGCTCGCCGCGGTCATCGGGCTGCACGGCTGGGACGCCCCCGAACCGGGTGCTGCCGGGGGAGAGGCTCCGGAACGCGCTCAGGTGTTCGCCTACCGCGACGCGAACGCGATGGGATCGCACTCCGCGACCCCCTCGCTGCGGGGCCGGACCGGCACCGGCGACACCGTCGTCGTGACGCTTCACGTGCTGGAGCGGGGCGGCGCCGTCGATCCGCAGAGCTGGCGCGACCGGGTCCGCGTCCATGTCGACCGCACGCACGTCCGCGTCGACTGGGCCTCGGGCCGCCGCGCGGAGTTCGACCTCGCGACCTTCGTCCCCTGGGACGGTCATCCCGGGCTCACCGGTCCGAGAGGGGAGGCGCGGTGATCCCGCTGCAATACGGCGCGGACGGCCTCGGGCGCCGCGAGGATCCGACGATGCGGGCCTTCCGCGCCGATCGGCTCGGTCAGTTCGTGCACTGGGGCCTCTACGCGCTCCCCGCCGGCACCTGGCGGGGGCGCACGATCGAGTTCGCCTCCGAGTTCCTCATGCAGTCCGCCGACGTGAGCCGCGAGGACTGGGCGGTGCTCACCGCGGACTTCACCCTCGAGGGGTTCGATCCCGGTGAGTGGGCGCGCACGGCGAAGCGGATGGGCGCGCGCTACGTGACCGTCACGACCAAGCACCACGACGGCTTCTGCCTGTGGCCGAGCGCCTACACCGACTTCTCCGTCGCCGCCACGCCCTCCGGTCGGGATGTGCTCGGCGAGATCCTCGACGCCTATCGCGCCGAGGGACTCTCCACGCACCTCTACTACTCGGTGCTGGACTGGCATCACCCCGACTGGCGCTCCGCCCTCGAGTCCGACGAGGACCGCGAGGCCTTCGAGCGCTACCTCCGCTTCGCGACCGATCAGCTCCTCGAGCTCGCAGAGAGGTATCCCCACGTGCGCGGCTTCTGGTTCGACGGCACCTGGGACGAGTCGGTCAAGGCGAGCGGCGGCTGGACGCACGAGATCGAGCGGCTGCTCAAGGAGCGGATCCCGGGGGCGATCGTGAACAGCCGCCTGCGCGCCGACGATCGCGGAGCGCGGCACTTCGACTCGAACGGCGTCCTCATGGGCGACTACGAGAGCGGCTACGAGCGGCGCCTCCCCGCACCCTGGGACCTGTCCGTGACCGCGCACGACTGGGAGGCCTGCGCCACGCTCACGCAGGCGAGCTGGGGCTTCCACGACTCCGCCTGGGCCGAGCACGGGCGCAAGACCCCGGCGCAGGTCGTGGAGCAGCTCGCGCAGACCGTGAGCCTCGGCGGGAACCTGCTGCTGAACTTCGGGCCGCGCGGCGACGGCTCCCTCGCCCCCGTCGAGGTCGCCCTGGCCGACGAGGTCGGCGCGTGGATGGCGGCGAACGGGGCGGCCGTCCACGACAGCGGCCCCGCGGACGGGTGGGCCTACCCCGGATGGGGCTTCTACACGGCGCCCCTCGGGACGGGGACCCCGGAACGAGGACCGGCGGGCGTCGTGCATGCGATCGTCGTCCGCATCCCGGTGTCCGGTCTGCTCACCATCGCGCTGCCCGCCGGCATCGCCCTCCGCGCCGTGCGCGCCCTGGCCGACGGCGCAGAGCTGCCCTTCACCCCGCTGGACGGCCACACCGTCCAGCTCCCGGCACCGGCATCGACCGGCATGCCGTCCGTGCTCGTGCTCGAGACGGCGCCTGCGGCCCCGGCGAGCGGCCCGATCGAGCCCAACCCCGACGTCGCGCTCGTGTGAACGCATGAGCGGGCGCCTTCCCGTTCCGCGCTTGCGACGTGGGGAACGGGAAGGACACACCCCAACCCTCCGCTTCGAAGAGGAAAAGGAAAGGGCATCACCATGAAACCGCACCGCACCGCACATCGCAAAGCCCGCTGGTGGCGGATGACCCCGGCTCTCGCCGCCGGCGCCGTCCTCGCGCTCGCTCTGCCCGCCGCCGCGCAGGCCGACACCGTCCCGTCCCCGCCGCAGTACGTCGCTGCGGGCAGCACGACGATGAAGGGCGGCCTGACCAGCGACATCGCCGGATCCGCCTACCTCGGCAGAGACGGACGGTTCCACTGGACCAACGCGCTCACGGCGTACAGCACGAACCCCGCCAGTGCGTGGGCCCGCACCTTCACGAACACCGACATGAGCGCGGTGTCCGCCGGCATGGGCACCACGACGCAGAAGGCGGAGGCGCCCGCGTACTACGCCGACGCGGGCACGATCTGCTACCAGCTCGACAAGGACCCGGTGTTCCCCATCCCGTCGCCGCAGCAGGACGACCACTGCGACGTCATCGGCGTGTGGGTGGATCCCCAGGGCACCTGGCATGCGCTGCTCAACGACGAGTACCAGTTCGACCCCTGGCAGACCAAGGGCGCGAACGCCACGATCGCCGACAAGGTCTCCACCGGCCACCACAACAACCGGATCCTGCTCGCGACCTCGAAGGACGAGGGCGGCACCTGGCAGTACGCCGGGCCGGCGCTCACGTCGGCATGGGATGACGACCAGGTCATCGACGCCACCGCCTCACCGGGCCAGTCCTACCCGTTCGGGAACTCCGGGTGCCGGCTGTTCATCGACTACTCCACCGGCTACTTCTACATCACCTACAACGTGAAGATCTACAAGAAGCCGGCGTCGTCGACCCTGGCCAGCTGGACCGAGATGGCGCGCGCGCCGATCAGCGGCGGAATGGCCAGCGGCACCTGGCAGAAGTGGCACGACGGGTCGTGGTCGCAGCCGGGGATCGGCGGCATCGACGGGAACGTCAACTCCATCGGCGGCCTGAACGTGTCGTACGATCCCACGACCGACGTCATCGCCTGGCGCGGCTCGGGGGAGCACGCCGACGCCTCGTACCAGGCGGCGAAGGTCGGCGCCGACCATCTGATCGCGTTCGCCGACGCCTCCGGCGCGACGTACACGGCGAACACCCTGGCGCACACGATCGTGAACGACGCGACGGGGCAGTCCGCCCCGGATCGCACGGTCTCCTACCGCGACCCGGTGACGGGGCAGGACATGACCCTCAAGGCCGTCGACGACAAGTACGAGAACGGCGTCAAGGTCGTCACGGGCGGCATCTACGTCACCCAGACGGACCCGTCCTCCGGCGCCGCGCAGACCGTCGACCTCATCACGAACAGCGCGTACTACAAGGATCCGATCTCGAAGCATCTGTACCTGCCGTCGGCGAACAACGAGTCGGCGATCTCCTACAACGCGTTCTCGGGGCTCTACCGGATCGTGGGGTACGACGGAAACGTGTACGAGACGGCGGATCTGGGCGATCCGAACTCCTGGAAGGTCGTCGGGCTCATGCCCGCCGGCTCCAACGGCGGCTATCTCACCTCTCTCGACAACGGCAGCCTGACGAACCAGAACGTCACGGGGCGCTCCTTCCTGACGATCTCGGATCTGAACGGCAAGGTCGTGGACATCGCGCAGACGGCCGGTGACGGGAGCGCCGCCGTGAGCACGGAGTACGCGCCGCAGGACACTGCCGGCGATGCCGTGACCGCGGACTCGGCCTACGTGCTGCGCGTCGGAGGCAAGGCGGTGACCGCGAACCGCGGGCCCGGTCTGGACGGCGGAAACGGTGCGGCGACGGGTGTCTCCACCTGGAAGCTCCAGCCGGTCGAGGACACCAGGGGCGACGGCGGGAACAGCGGGTTCTACCGGCTCGTCGACTCGTCCACCGGCCGCACCCTGCAGGTCGCCGGCAGCACCCCGGCCGCGAAGCGCGCGGTCGACGCCGTCGTCACCGTGGGGGCGCGGGAGGCCGACGCCCAGCCGCTGACCTCGGCGGGCCTCGGCACCCCGGGCGGCAGCGACCAGTGGTACCTGCAGCGGGTGGCGACCGACGGCACCTCGCTCGACGGCTCCACCACCTATCGCCTGGTCAACCGCAACAGCGGCCTCGCTCTGCAGTACGTCAACGAGCGGATGCGGCTGGAGCAGCAGGCACAGGGTGACACGACGCAGTACGTGACGCTGACCGTGCGATAGTCCCCTCGCGGGAGGCCGGACCGGGACCGCCGGTCCGGCCTCTCCGAACCAGATCCGAAAGGAAAGACATGACAGAACCCGACCAGACCCCGTCGGCCGAGCCGTTCCGCGCGGCGGTGGTCGGCGTGGGGGCCCGGGCCGGGGTCGCCCGGCACGTCGAGGCCGTGGACGGCCGTGTGGTCGCTGCGGTCGACCCCGCACCGCAGTCCGGTGCGCGGGCGGCGCAGCTGTTCGGCGACGTGCCGGTGTTCGCCTCCGTGACCGAGCTGCTCGCCTCCGGCGTCGTGCTCGACGGAGCCTTCGTCACGACGCCCGACTTCACGCATGCCGACATCTCTGTCGAGCTTCTGGAGGGCGGCGTCCCCGTCTACCTGGAGAAGCCCCTCGCGATCTCGATCGAGGACGCCGATCGGATCCTGCAGACCGCGTATCGGACGGGATCCAAGCTCTACGTGGGGCACAACATGCGGCACATGCGAGTGGTGCGCATGATGAAGGACATCGTCGACCGGGGCGAGGTCGGCGAGGTCAAGGCGATCTGGTGCCGCCACTTCGTCGGTCACGGGGGCGATTACTACTTCAAGGACTGGCACGCCGAGCGGGACAAGGCCATGAGCCTGCTGCTGCAGAAGGGCGCCCACGACATCGACGTCATGCACTGGCTCGCGGGGACGTCGTCCCGCACGGTGGTCGGAGTCGGCGACCTCGCGGTGTACGGGGATGTCGAGTCCCGGCGGGACAACTCCGACCGGCGCATGGGGGACTGGTTCTCGATGGACAGCTGGCCACCGCGTGCGCAGCAGGATCTGAATCCGGTCATCGACGTCGAGGACATCTCGATGATCATGATGCGGACGGACTCCGGTGTCCTCCTGAGCTACCAGCAGTGCCACTTCACGCCGGACTATTGGCGCAACTACACGGTGATCGGCACCGAGGGGCGCATCGAGAACTTCGACGACGGCACGGGCGGCGAGATCCGCCTCTGGAACGCCCGCAGCGACTACCTCGAGAAGGGGCACGTGCGCTATCCGATCGAGGACGGCGGCGAGGGAGGGCACGGGGGAGCGGATCCGCTCACGGTCGCCGAGTTCGTCGCCTTCGTGCGCCACGGCAGCCCGACCGACACCAGCCCGGTGGCCGCGCGCGACGCGGTCGCCGCGGGGATCGCCGGCGCGATCTCGATCCGATCCGGATCCCGTCCGCAGGAGATCCCTGCGCTGCCCGACGAGGTGCTCGCCTACTTCGCGGCGCACCAGCCCGCGCGCCGCTGAGCGGGCTCCGGGCCGAGACGACGCAGGAGGGCCGTCCCCAGGGGACGGCCCTCCTTCGTCGGAGAGCGCTGCTTCGAACGCCCTGCGGGAGCTTTCGTGACGAGGGTCACATGAGGATCATGTCCCCGTCGGCCGCGCGGTACTCCTCGACGGAGGGCGGAACGGGGATGCTCTCGCTCCCGGTGCGGAAACCGCGTACCGAGGTGAGGACGGGATCGGGCCCGGTCAGCTCGATCTCGACCTCGGACAGCGTGAGCGCGGGGAACGCGTGCAGTCGTCCGGCGCCGATGGTCTGACCCGCGGCGATCTCCGCGCCGGACGCCACGATGCGGTGCGCGGCGACGCGTTGACCGCCCTCGAGATCCTCGACGAGCTCGAGGTGATCGAGCGTGACCTCGGAGCCGAAGTCCGCCCGCCACCGACCGGGCGCGACAGCCGTGAGAGCGGCCGTGCGCGGTGCCGCGAAGCGGCGTTCGAGCTCGTCCGAATACTCCTGCAGGCGGGTCAGGTCCGCATCGTCGATAAGTCCGTCCCGGTTCGGGGGAACGTTCAGCAGCAGGTTGGCGCCCAGCCCCACGGACCGGTAGTGGATCGCCAGCAGGTGCTCCAGGGTCTTGGGGGCGTCGTCGGGGTGCCAGAACCAGCCGTGGCGCAGCGAGACGTCGCACTCGGGAGGCAGATAGCGCTCGCCGAAGTCGAGGACCTCGTCGGTGTGGACATCGTTGCGCGTCACGTCGACGACGTACTCGACGGGATCCGCGGCGAGGCCGTCTTCGTTGCCGACCCATCGGATGTCGGGATCGCCCATGTTGAAGACCACGGCGCCGGGCTGGTGGGTGCGGACCACCTCGATGATCGTCTTCCAGTCGTAGCTCCGGCCGGCGGAGCCTGCGCCGTCGAACCAGATCTCGACGAGATCTCCGTACTGCGTGCACAGCTCGGTGAGCTGCGCGCAGTAGAAGTCGTCATAGGCCGCGGCGTCGGAGTAGCGGGGCTCGTGACGGTCCCACGGCGAGAGATAGAGCCCGAGGCCCATCCCCGCCTCGGCGCACGCATCGGCGAGCTCCCGGACGACGTCGCCCGCCCCGTCGCGCCAGGGGCTCGAAGCCACGGAGTAGTCGGTCGTGGACGTGGGCCACAGGCAGAAGCCGTCGTGATGCTTGGCCGTCAGCACGACGTAGGTCGCGCCCGCCACCCGCGCTGCCGCGACCCACTGCCGGGCGTCGAGCCGTCGCGGGTCGAAACTCGCCGGGGACAGCGTTCCGTCGCTCCACTCCACACCGGCGAAGGTGTTCAGCCCGAAATGCAGGAAGACCCCGATGCCGCCGCGCTGCCAGCGCAGCTGTGCGGGGGTCGGGCGGTGTGCAGCGGTGTCTGCGGAAATCGACATCGTTCTCCAGGGGGTGCGCCGGCGGCGGCGCGGCGGGTGCGAGCGCTCGGCGCTGCGGACGAGGGGGTGGGACGGATGGCTCCAGGCCATCCGTCCCACCGACTACTTCGAGGTGCCCTGCGAGACGGATCCCTGCAGCTGGCGCTGGAACAGGATGTAGATGATCAGCACCGGGATGATGGTGATGATCACCGCGGCGAACATCGCGCCGAAGTCGAGCGAGTAGCCCGCCGACGAGGCGAACGACGCCATGCCCTGGCTGAGCACGTAGTTGTCCTTGTTCGGGTTCAACGCGATCGGGAGCAGGAACTGGTTCCACAGGCCGAGGAAGTTCATGATCGCGATCGCGGCGAGGCCGGGCTTGGCCATCGGCAGCATCACCTGGAAGAACGTGCGCCACTCGCTGGCGCCGTCCAGGTAGGCCGCCTCCTGGATCTCGTACGACAGCGACTTGAAGAACGAGTACAGGAAGAACACGGTGAACGGCAGCGCGTAGGCCACGTACACGACGATCAGGCCGGGCAGGGTCCCGAGCAGCCCGATGTTCTGCAGGATCCCGAACAGGGGCACGATCGCGAGGAACACCGGGAAGGTGAGCCCCGCGAGCATCAGGTAGTAGACGACCCGGCTGCCCGGCACCTCGAACCTCGCGAGCACGTAGGCGCACATCGCGCCCAGCAGCATCACGAAGAAGAGCGAGAAGCCGACGACGATGACCGTGTTCAGGAACATCCCGCCGAAGTTGTTCCCGACCCAGGCGGTGACGTAGTTGTCGAAGTTCCACTGCGCAGGCAGGCCGAACGGCGACTTGAAGATCTCTTTCGTGGTCTTGAACGAGCCGATGATCGTCCACACCAGGGGAAGGATCACGACCAGCGACCAGAGCGCCAGCACCACGTGCGAGACGCCGCCGACCACCTTGTCGCTCGTCGTCGACTTCGTGATGTGGACGTCGTTGGTCTTGCGTCCGACCGTGACCGCGGCGCGCGTGTCGAGGCTCATGAGCGTCCCCCTTCATCCTTGCCGCCGATGAGGCGGAACACCAGCATGACGATTCCGGCGAAGGCCAGCGAGAGCACGGCGAGCACGACGCCCATCGCGGTCGCCAGACCGAACTGGCCCTTCTCGAAGGCCGTGCGGAACAGGTACTGGCTCATCACCAGGGTCGAGTTGTTGGGACCGCCTGTCGAGTTCAGGCCGGCCATGTAGACGAAGGCATCCAGTGCGGCGATGCCCAGGTAGATGTACGAGGTCTGCACGTTGTCGCGGATCTGCGGCAGCATGATCGACGTCACCGTACGGAACCGTCCGGCGCCGTCGATGCGCGCGGCCTCGAGGGTCTCCGCGGGGATCCCCTTGATGGCCGCGATGAAGAGCACCATGTAGAAGCCGACCATTCCCCAGACCATGACGAAGATCGAGGCGGCCATCGCCGTGCGCTGATCGCCCAGCCACGCGAACTGGTTCGTGTCGATGCCGAGGACGCCCAGGACGCCGTTGAGCAGTCCACTGGGGGCGTAGATCATGTTCCACAGGATCGCGATGACGATCGCGGGGATGACGTACGGGAAGAACGACACCACGCGGTAGAAGGTCGAGCCTCTCAGCCCCCGGACCTGGCCGTGGCTCGGGCCGCCGACGGTGATCAGGCTGGCGAACAGGAGCGCGATCACGATCGTGACGAGCGGGACGACGACGGCGAGCAGCGCGTTGTTCGCCATGGCCTGCATGAACGCCGAGTCCTGGAACAGCCGGACGAAGTTGTCGAGCCCCACGAAAGACATGTTGGGCGAGAAGCCGGTCCAGTTCGTGAGCGAGACATAGACCGCCTGGATGAACGGCCAGATGACGAACACCAGGAAGAGCGCGACCGGGAGGACGAAGAAGACCGCGAGGAACGAGATGTAATCGGGGGTGAGCTTCCGGGGAAGCCCCGCACGGGGCGCCTTGCGGCGCCCCGTGCGGGGAGCGGTCACGGCTGCGGTGTCCAACTCCGCGCCGGACACTCCCGGACCGCTTATGGTCATTACTTGATCTCGATCTTCGTGACAGAGCTGTCGTTACGGACCTTGTCGACCAGGTCCTGCAGCGCCTTGGTGATCTCGGCCACCGTCATCTTGCCGTCCAGGAACGAGTTCCAGATCGGCAGCTGGTCGGAGTTCATGCCGTAGAGGTTGGTCGACTTGATGGTGAAGACGTTCTCACCCGCAGCGTCCAGCATCTTGATCTGCGAGGCCAGCGCCGTCGAGCCGAAGGCGTCGTCCGGGACGGTGCCCTTGACGATGGTCGGCGCGAACTTCGACTTGGCGGTCCAGGTCGCGGCCTCCTTCGACAGCATCGTGCGCAGCAGCTCCTTGCCGCCGGCGGCGTTCTTCGCCTTGGTCGGGACGACGAACGGCTCGCCGGCCTCGGCGCGCATGGTGCCCTTCGGCGTGGTCTGCTTGTCGTCGAGGGGGAGCTCCGGGATGCCCATCATCTTGAAGCCGTCCGCGGTCTGCTTCTTCATCTCGTTCTCGATCCACGAGCCCGAGGGGTAGAGCAGGGCGGCCTCGTCGAGGCTCCACTGCGACTGCGCCTGCGTGAACTGCGTGCCGGATCCGCCGGGCTTCATGTAGCCCGCCTGGATCAGGTCGTACAGGATCGTCAGGATCGACTGCAGGGTCGGGTGCGACCAGCAGTTCTCCTTCAGGTTCTCCAGCGGCAGGCGCACGTCGTCGCCGGACTGGATCACCGCGGAGTCGATGACGAGCGTCTGGTAGTACGTCGCCGCCTCCTTGCCCCAGACGAAGAGGTACTTGCCCTTCGCCTTGGCCGCTGCGCCCAGGTCCTTGAGGTCCTGCCAGCTGGTCGGGACCTTGTAGCCGTCCTTCTCGAACAGGCTCGACGAGTACCACAGTCCGAACACGGTCATGAAGTAGTTGATCGCCACGAACTTGCCGCCGAAGGTGCCCGGATCCTTGACGCCGCCGTAGAGCGTGTCGCTGATCTTGGTGCCCTCGAGGTTGTTCGACTCGAGCACGTCGGTCAGGTCCTCGAGCTGGTCGAGGATCGTGTTCCAGCCGATCGAGTTCGCACCGGAGTTGTCGATGAGGTCCGGCGGGTTGCCGCCGACGAACCGCGGCTGCAGCTCCTGGGCGATCTTGGTGGAGGGGGAGATCTTGGCGGTCGCGCCGTCCAGCTTCTTGTTGCCGCCCATGATCTTCGCCGCGTTCTCGACGTAGTCCACGCCGTAGCCGCCGTCGAAGATCACCGCGTCGACCTTGGAGTTCGCCGCGACGCCGAACGGGTTGTCCGCCGACTTCGTGCCTCCGGCGCTGCCGCTGCCGGAGCCGCCGCTCGGACCGGCGCAGGATGCCAGGCTGACGCCGAGCGGCACCATGACCGCCGCGAGCGCCGCACCGCGAAGCAGCGAACGCCGGCTGATGATGGAAGCGTCCTTGGTTTCCATGTGATTGTTGCCTTCCTAGTGGGTGGTGAGGGTGAGGATGAGTCTGTGGGCGCTCAGGCGCCGCGGCGGAGCCGGTCGAGGTAGCGCGCTTCGAGCGCGGAGTTGTGCTCGTCGCCGCCGGGGATGTTGGCGGAGATGTACATCGGCGGAACCTCGCCGGCCTCCGCGAGGGTGCGGGCGACGCCGAGCGTGAGCAGCTGCGCGATGAACGCGGCGGTGATCGACGAGATGGCCCCGGCCGAGATCGTGTCGGTGACCTGCAGCGTGGAGTCTCCGTAGGGAGCCAGGTTGTCGATCACGACGTCGGCGATCTCGCTGAGGCGCTTGCCGCTCGGGTGCTTCGGCTCGACCCGTGCGGTGTGCTCGAGGCTGGTGACGGCGATGACCTTGTGGCCGTGCTCCTTCGCCCACAGGGCGACGCCGACGATGGATCCGTTCACGCCGGAGTTGGAGGCGATCACGAACACGTCGTTCTCCGTCACCGGGGAGACGGCCATGAGCTCGTCGACGACCCACGGCTCGCGCTCGAGCGAGCCCGTCAGCACGTCGGCGCTGCGCTCGCCGTGCAGCACGATGTCCCGCAGGGCGATGCGGTTGGTGGGGATGAGCCCGCCGGCGCGGCCGGCGATCTCCATCGCGAAGGCCTCGGAGTGCCCGGTGCCGAACGCCTGGATCACGCCTCCGTCGCGGAGCGCGGCGACGAGCAGCTCGATCGCGGGATCCAGCCGTCCGTCTTGCGCGTCGGCGGCGAGTCGCTCGAGGCGGGTCTCGGCTTCGCGGAGCAGATCCTGGGGGGAGGCGCTCATCGGTGTGACTCCTTCTGACGGTTCGTGCCGTGCTTGTCCTGGGCGGACAGTCCGCGGCGGTGGGCGGACACGGCCATGGCGCTGGCCGCGAGTCGGGTGGCGGCCTCGCCGAGCGTGCGCTGCGCGACGAGCACGTAGAGCAGGTCGATGACGAGCAGCTGGGCGTGCTTGATCGAGAGGTCGTCGGGGCGCTGGGCGGGGTTCTCCGAGGCCGTGATCAGGGCGACGTCGGCGCTGGAGGCGAGCCAGGAATCCGCGTCGGTGGTGATCGCGACCGTGAGTGCGCCCGCCGCCCGCGCGTGGGACAGCATCTCGATGGTCTCCTCGGTGCGGCCGGTGTTCGAGATGCCGACGGCGACGGAGGAGGCGTCCTGCAGGACCGCGCTGGTGAGGCCGTCGTGCACGTCCGACCAGGAGTGCGCGTTCACGCCGATGCGGTAGAGCCTGCCCCGGAACTCGTCGGCGATCACGCCGCTGCCGCCGACGCCGTAGATGTCGACGTGCCGGGCCTCGGCGATCGCGCCGGCCACGAGCTGGACGTCGTCGAGGTCCAGCAGGCTGGTGGTGACCTCCATGCTGCGCGTGTGCAGGCCGAGCAGCGTCAGCAGCACCCGGTCCGCCGGGTCATCCTGGCCGATGTCCTCGGCGATGTCGGTGCGCCAGGTGGTGCCCGCGTCGCCGCGCCCCGACTCGGCGGCCACTCCGACGCGGAACTGCGTGTAGCCCTCGAAGCCGATCGCCCGGCAGAACCGGGTGACGGTCGCGGCGGAGGTGCCGGCCTGGTCGGCCAGCTCGGTGATGGTGAGCTCGACGGGGGCGGTGGGGTGGGCGGAGATCACGTCGGCGATCTTGGCCATGGCCCTGGGCATCGCCCGACGCCGCAGCGAGATGCGCTGCGTGATCGACAACTCGTTGCCGACGTCCTGCATGAGTGGCACCATTGCCTCCGGTGAAAACGCGTCGTGGATCGACATGGTTCGGGTGAAAAACATTCTCATCAGGTCGCGGATGAAAAATCAAGTAGGACAGATAACAAATTGGGGTTCAACATGCTCGTGATGGGTGTGGACGCGGGTGGGACGTCGACCAGGGCGGTGCTCGCGACGGACCGGGGTGAGTGCGTCGGGTTCGGTCGCGGAGCCAGCGGAAATCCGACGTCATCGGGAATTCCCGTGGCGCTCGCCGAGGTCCGCCGTGCGATCGCCGGCGCGCTGGACGAGGCAGGAGCCACTCTCGCCGACGTGTCGTGGATCGTCGTCGCCATGGCGGGTCACGATGCGCGCGGCGGCGCGTCGGACTGGATCCTGGATCCGCTCACGCAGGACGGCTTCGCGGGAACGCTGACCTTCGAGTCCGATCTGCTCGCGATGTACGCGAGCGGCGCCGTCGCCCCCGTGGGCTATGGACTGGTGTGCGGCACCGGGGCGAGCGCGGTGCGCGTGGAGGGCGGCCGGATCGTGGCCACGGCGGACGGCCTGGGCTGGCTGCTCGGCGACCGCGGCAGCGGCTTCTGGATCGGACGCGCCGCGGCCGCGGCGGCGGTCGACGAGCTCGACGGGCTCGGACCGGCGACCGCGCTGACGCCGCTCGTGCTGCAGGCGACCGGCGCGACCGGGGCGCGCGACGCGGGCGGCGGCGAGGACGGACGATCCGTCGCCCTCGAGCAGCTCGTCCGCGCGCTCTACGCCCGGCGCCCGGTGCAGCTCGCGGCCTTCGCCCCGCTCGTGTTCGACGCGGCCGATGCGGAGGATCCCGTGGCCAGGCGGATCCTCACCGAAGCCGGAGACCAGCTGGTGCGGACGCTCGAGCTCGTGAGCGGGACGCCGGGACCGATCGTCGCCGGCGGCAGCATCGTCTCCCGCGGCGGGATCCCGCAGGACCGGCTGCGCGCGCACCTCGACGCGGCTTTCGGCAGGCAGTCGTTCGTGCTCGTCGACAGTGGCGCGGCCGGGGCGACGATGCTCGCGCTGCGCCACGCGGGCGTCGAGGTCGACGAGGAGACGCTGCGCCGGGTCAGGGCCGGGATCCCCGCCTGACGGCGGGAGCCCGGCGGCGCATCCGGATCGGGCACCGGACGGTCGGCCCGCCGGGCGCGGGGACGGCGGTGGCAGCGAGGCGCACGCCGTAGAATCGGAGTCCTATGAACCCCGAAGCCCTCGCCGCAGCGATCCTGTCCGTCCTCGCCCCGATCGCGGACGAGCGACGACCGGGGGAGCCGCTGGCGCTCGACGCCACCGACATCGTGCTCGAGCGCCCCCGCAACCGGGATCACGGCGACTGGGCGACCAACGTCGCCATGCGACTGGCCAAGCAGCTCGGCGCGAACCCGCGTGAGCTCGCACAGCAGATCGCCGACGGTCTCGTCGCGGTGGACGGCATCGCCTCCGCCGAGGTGGCCGGCCCCGGTTTCCTGAACGTGCGTCTCGAGGCCGGCGCCGCCGGCGCCCTGGCGAAGGTCATCGTCGACGCGGGAGAGGCGTACGGGCGCAACGACTCGCAGGCCGGGCGCTCGATCAACGTCGAGTTCGTGTCGGCGAACCCCACCGGGCCGCTGCACATCGGGCACACCCGCTGGGCGGCCCTCGGCGACGCCATCGCGCGGCTCCTGGACGCGAGCGGCGCGAACGTCGCCCGCGAGTTCTACATCAACGACGCCGGCGCGCAGATGGAGCGCTTCGCCGGGTCGATCGTCGCCTCGGCGAAGGGGGAGCCGACCCCGGAGGGCGGCTACGCCGGCAGTTACATCGCCGACATCGCGCAGCGCGTGCTCGCGGACCGACCGGACTTCCTCTCCCTCGATGACGCCGAGCAGCAGCTCGTCGCCCGCGAGCTCGGCTACCGGTACCAGCTCGCGGAGCAGAAGGAGTCGCTCGCGAAGTTCAACGTCGTCTTCGACGTGTGGTTCTCGGAGCGGATCCTGCACGCCAAGGGCGAGGACGGCGGGCCGAGCCTCGTCGATCAGGCCGTCGACCGCCTGCGCGCGCAGGGGCACGTCTTCGACCAGGAGGACGCGGTGTGGGTGCGCACCACGGACTTCGGGGACGACAAGGACCGCGTCATCCGCCGTTCCAACGGCGAGTACACCTACTTCGCCGCGGATGCCGCCTACTACCTGAACAAGGGCGATCGCGGCTTCGAGCACAAGATCTACCTGCTCGGCGCCGATCACCACGGCTACGTCCATCGCCTGAAGGCGCTCGCCGGCGCGGCCGGCGACGACCCGGACAAGGACGTCGAGGTGCTGATCGGCCAGCTCGTCTCCGTGGGCGGCGCGCGGCTCAGCAAGCGCGCGGGCAACATCATCGAGATGGACGACCTGCGCGAGTGGCTCGGCACCGATGCGCTGCGGTACTCGCTCGGGCGCTTCCCGGCCGACTCGCCGCTGTCGCTGGACCCCGAGCTCCTGCAGAAGCGGACGAACGACAACCCGGTGTTCTACGTGCAGTACGCGCACGCCCGCACGCACAACGTGGCGCGCAACGCGGCCGACTCCGGCGTGGACCGCTCGGCGTTCGCCCCGGAGCTGCTCACCCACGAGACCGAGTCCGCGCTGCTCGGCGCGCTGCAGGAGTTCCCGCGGATCGTGGCCTTCGCCGCCGAGGTGCGCGAGCCGCACCGCGTCGCGCGCTACCTGGAGGAGCTCGCCGGGCTCTACCACCGCTGGTACGACACCTGCCGGGTGATCCCGCAGGGCGACGAGCCGATCGAGGACGTGCACCGCACCCGCCTGTGGCTGAACGACGCGACCGGCCAGGTGCTGCGCAACGGGCTCGGCCTGCTCGGGGTGTCCGCTCCGGAGCGGATGTGACGTGAGCGGCGCGGAGGAGGGCATGCACCCGACCGAGCCGTATCCGCGGAACCTCGGGTCCGAGCACCCCGTCGTCGTTCCGCCGGCTCGCGCCGGCGGGCCGCTGCCGTCCGCGCCCATCGCCGTTCCGCCGCCGCGACGACGGGCTCGCTGGCCGTGGGCGGTGGGGATCGTCGTGGTCGTGCTCGCGGCGCTCGCCGTCGGCGGGGAGTTCGTGGCGCGCGCGGTCGTCGCGCAGCAGATCCGCTCGCAGGTGATCACGGCGCTGAAGCTGCCCGCCGATCAGCAGCTGGACGTCAACGTGGGCGGGATCGTGCTGCCGCAGCTGGTGGCAGGGCGGCTGGACGACGTCCGGCTCTCCTCGAAGAGCGTCGCGCTCGGGCCGATCACGAGCGCCGTGCAGGTCGACGCGACGGGCGTGCCCATCCGCGGAGGCGAGCTGGGCAGCGCGAAGGGCACCTTCCGGATCACCGCGGATCAGCTCGAGAAGGCGATCACGGCCGCCGCCGGATCCACCCCGATCGAGTCCGTGACACTCGTCGGCGCCGACGTGAAGGCGACCGGATCCGTGACGCTGTTCGGTGCGAGCGTCCCGCTCTCCCTCGCGCTCACTCCGGGGGCGGTGGACGGCGAGCTCACCTTCACGCCCACCTCGGCGACGATCGGCGCCATGACGCTCGATGCCTCCGACACCTCTTCGCCCTTCGCGAGCGCCCTCAAGCCGCTGTTCGCCACGCAGAAGCTGTGCATCGCCGACCGGCTGCCGGCGGGCGTGCACCTCAGCGGACTCCGGGTGGACGGCGACGCCCTGGTCGCGACGTTCTCTGCGGACAGCGCGATCACGACCGACCCGAAGCTGCTCGAGAACGGCACCTGCCCGGCGAACTGACTCAGTGCGACGGGCGCTGCTGCGCGGAGACCGCCTCGCGCGCGGCATCGCGTTCGGCGGTGGTCGCCGCGAGCAGTCGCTCCGCCCGATCCAGCCGCCGCTCCTCGAACGTTCGCGGTCGCCCGGACGTGCGGTCCTCGTCGTCCTCCACCCCCGTGATGATCCAGGCGCCGGCCAGCAGCACGACCTGCGCGGACAGGTTCAGCCACAGCAGCAGCGCGATGAGCGCGGCGAACGACGCGAGCAGGGGATTCGACGCAGCGCCTCCGACGAACAGGGTCGACAGCTGCTGCAGCACGAGCAGGCCGAGGCCGCCGAGGAGGGATCCCGCCCAAAGGGCGCGCGCTCGGGCGCGCACTCCGGAGAGCACGGAGAAGAGTCCCGCGATGAGCGCGGTGTCCAGCGCGAACACGATGAGCAGCGACAGCAGCCGCTCGATCCAGGCCGTCGCGGGGGAGTGCCGGAAGCCGAGCAGGTCGGCGATCTGGTCCAGCCCCACAGATCCGATCACGGTGGCCGCGGCGCTCAGCGCGAAGCCGATCCCGATTCCGAGCGCGAGTCCGAGGTTGCGTGCGATCACCCAGTACCACTGCACGTCGTCGGCGAGGGCGCCGGCGAGCGTGCGCAGGGCGATGCGCAGCGACCCGATCGCGCCGAGCGCCGCGCCGATGAGCCCGGCGAGCGACACGACACCCGCGATCGAGAGACCGGTGGGTGCGGTGATCTTCGCGGGGTCGATGAGTCCGCCGGATCCGACGAGCCCCGGCACCGCGGCGTCGACCGCTCGGGCGAGCGCGGCGAGAGCCTCGGGGTTCCCGGCCAGCCACAGTCCCGCGGCCGAGAAGCCGAGCAGCACCGCGGCGAACACGCTGAAGAGGGCCCGGTAGGTGATCCCGTCCGCCAGGGCGGGGCCGTGCTTCTCGGAGTAGAGCAGCCAGGCGCGTGCGACACGCCAGCTCAGCACGCGGCCGAGCACGGCCTCGAACCCCTTCTGGATCCGCGTCTTCTCGGCCGGTGCGTGCTCGGAGTCGGTGCGGGTAGCCATGCTTCGAGCGTAGCGAGAGGAGAGTGGGGGGACGGAGGCGCTTGACGCGGGGGCCGCTCCGTGTCAGCTCGGCCCAGAAGCGCGGTGCAGGGCGGGGCGCACCACCGGCCCGCGCGGAGAGGCGTGCGCTTCGCACGGAGTCGTGCATCTGCTTCGGAGGAAATCGCCGGATCCCTCCGTCGAAGGTGCACATCTCCGGCGGAAGCGCACCGCGCGCGCCGACGGACCTCAAGGGCCCGCGACGACTTCCGCCTTGAAGCCGTCGCTGTTCTCGAGCCATCCGGCGTAGTGGTCAGGCCCGCCGGCGTGCGGGTAGCGGTCGCCGTACAACGTCCGCCATCCATGCGCCTCGGCGGCGGCCATCAGCGCATCGACCTGGGTGCGGGAGCCTCCGTGGAACGCCAGGTGGTTCAGGCCGGGGAGCCGCCGGTCGTGACTCGCGCCATGCAGCGCGGGGGCGGAGCAGATCGTGAGGTACGCATCGCCCGCCCGCCAGGAACAGCCGTCGGCCCAGGCGTCGTCGGCCTCGAACCCGATCTGCTCGAGCAGCCAGCCCCACTCGGCGCCGGCGCGTACCAGGTCGACGACCCAGAGTTCGACATGATGGAAGCCGCGCATCCCGTCATCCAATCAGACGACCCGCAGGCGCGCACCGCACCGTCACACCCGTCGGGGCGAGGCGGTGCGGTGCCTTAGAATTCTCAGAACCCGGCCCGCTCTGGGTCGGGCTCGAAACCCGAGTCCCCCACGACGATTGGTGCCCTGTGCTTCCCGCATCGCCCGACGACGCGCTCGCCCCGGACTGGCTGCAGGAACCAGCCGATCCGAACGATCTCGCCCCGGGGGTGTGGCCGGCTTCCGCCCGGCGGGACGCCGACGGAGAGCTGGAGCTCGGCGGCGTCGGCGTCGCAGAGCTCCGGGCCCGTTTCGGCACCCCCCTCTACGTGCTGGACGAAGCCGAGGTCCGCGCGCACGCCATCCGGATCAGGAGCGCGTTCGACGCCGCGGCGGTCGCCCATGGGACGAAGGCTCGCGTGTACTACGCGGGCAAGGCGTTCCTCAGCACCGAGGTCGCGCGCTGGGTGACGCAGGAAGGGCTCCGGGTCGACGTCTGCAGCCGCGGCGAGCTGGAGACGGCCCTCGCCGCGGGCGTCAAGCCTTCGCGGATCGGCTTCCACGGCAACAACAAGAGCGTGTCCGAGCTGGAGCGCGCGGTCGAGGTGGGCGTCGGCACGATCATCCTCGACTCCGCGATCGAGATCGAGCGCCTCGGAGCGATCGCGGAGCGCCGCGGCGCCGTGCAGCGCGTGCTGCTGCGCGTCAACAGCGGCGTGCACGCGGAGACGCACGACTTCCTCGCCACGGCGCACGAGGACCAGAAGTTCGGGACGCCGCTGGAGGCGGCGCCCGCGCTCGTCGAGCGGATCCGCGAGATCCCCAGCCTCAAGCTGCGCGGCCTGCACTGCCACATCGGATCCCAGATCTTCGGATCCCGCGGCTTCGCCGAGTCGGCCTCCCGGATGATCGAGCTGCACGCGGCGTTGCGCGAGGGCGGCGAGCTGCCCCTGCTCAACCTCGGCGGAGGCTTCGGCATCGCCTATACGTCGGCCGACGACCCGACCCCGATCGAAGAGCTCGCGGGCGCGATCGTCGACGCGGTCGCGCGCGAGTGCGAAGTGCGCGGCATCCCGGTCCCGACGCTGGCCTTCGAGCCCGGCCGTGCCGTGGTGGGCCAGGCCGGAGTGACGGTATACGAGGTCGGCACGACCAAGGAGGTCTCGCTCGGCGACCGCGGCGAGCGGCTCTACGTGAGCGTGGACGGCGGCATGAGCGACAACGCACGGCCGGCCCTCTATGGATCCCAGTACTCGGCACGCATCGCCTCGCGCGAGGGCACGGGCGCTCCCGTGCTCGCCCGCGTCGTGGGCTCGCACTGCGAATCGGGGGACATCGTCGTCGATCACGAGTACCTCCCCTCCGACGTCACCCCGGGCGACCTGCTCGCGGTGCCGGCGACCGGCGCATACTGCTACGCGCTGTCCAGCAACTACAACCACACCCCGCGCCCCGCGGTCGTCGCCGTGCGCGACGGCCAGGCGCGGGTGATCGTGCGGGGGGAGACCCTCGCCGACCTCCTGTCCCGGGACGCCGGCATCGCCGCGTCGGGGGCGGAGCGCACCGGTGCCCGCACCGGAGAAGGAGAAGCATGACGGAACTCGCCGGCCACCGCCGCACCCTCCGCGTCGCCCTGCTCGGCGCCGGATCCGTGGGATCCCAGGTCGCGCGCCTGCTGCTCGAGCACCAGGCCGAACTCGCCGAGCGCAGCGGGGCGACGCTCGAGCTCGCCGGGATCCTCGTCCGCGACGTGGACGCGCCGCGCGACGCGGAGCTGCCCCGCGAGCTGCTCACCACCGACGCCGATGCGCTGATCCTCGGCGCCGACATCGTGATCGAGCTCATGGGCGGGATCGAGCCGGCACGCGGCTATGTCCTCCAGGCGCTGCAGAGCGGCGCCGACGTCGTGACCGGCAACAAGGCGCTGCTCGCGACGCACGGCGCCGAGATCTTCGAGGCCGCCGACCAGGTGGGTGCTTCCGTCTCGTACGAGGCGGCCGTCGCCGCCGCGATCCCGATCATCCGGCCGCTGCGCGACTCCCTCGCCGGCGATCGCATCGAGCGGATCTTCGGCATCGTCAACGGCAGCACGAACTTCATCCTCGACTCGATGGACCGCCAGGGCCTGAGCGCCGAGGAGGCGCAGCGGATCGCGACCGAGCTCGGATACCTCGAGGCCGACCCGACGCTGGACCTCGAGGGCTACGACGCCGCGCAGAAGGCCGCGATCCTCGCGAGCCTCGCGTTCCACACCCAGGTCTCGATCGACGACGTGCACCGCGAGGGCATCTCGTCGGTGACCGCCGACATGATCGATGACGCCCGGCGCGCCGGGTACGTGATCAAGCTGCTCGCCGTGTGCGAGCGCCTGTCGGAGCCGGAGGGCGACGCGGTCTCGGTGCGCGTCTACCCGGCGCTGATCGATCGCGAGCATCCGCTGGCCAGCGTGCACGGCGGCAACAACGCCGTGTTCGTCGAGGCGGAGGCGGCGGGGCCGCTCATGTTCTACGGGGCGGGCGCCGGCGGCGTGCAGACCGCGTCCGCCGTGCTCGGGGACGTCGTCTCCGCGGCGCGCCGGCACATCGCGGGCGGCGTGGGCGTGGGCGAGTCGGCCCGGCAGAGCCTGCCGATCGCGCCGTTCGGTCACATCACCACGCGCTACCAGATCACCATCGAGGTCGCCGACGTCACGGGCGTTCTCGCGACCGTGGCGGGGACGCTGAGCGACCACGGCGTCTCCATCGCCACCGCGTTGCAGACGATCGAGCGCGGCGAGGACAGCACGACCGCGCGCATCGTGATCGGCACGCATCGCGCGACCGAGCAGGCGCTCAGCGACACCGTCGCCCGGCTCGCCGACAGCGAGGCCGTCACCCGCGTGGTGTCGGTGCTGCGCGTCGAGGGGGAGTGACGTGAGCGCTGCGGCAGGCCCGATGCCGGGCCCTGAGGCACTCGAAGGGCGCACCGTCGAGGTGCGCGTCCCGGCCACCAGCGCCAATCTCGGTCCCGGGTTCGACACCCTCGGGCTCGCGCTGAGCATGTACGACGAGCTCGAGGTGACGGCCCTGGAGCCGGGGGTCTACGTGATCGAGGTCAGCGGATCCGGCGCGGAGGAGATCGCCCGCGACGCGTCGAACCTCGTCGTCCGGTCGATCGCGCACGTGTTCGCCGATGCAGGGGTCGCGATGCCCGGCATCCGGCTCGTGGCGCGCAACGGCGTGCCCCACGGACGCGGACTCGGGTCGTCCGGGGCCGCGGTGGCGGCGGGCGTCCTCGCCGCGCAGGGACTGCTCGAGGGCATCGTCGAGCTCGACGACGCCGCGCTCCTGCGCCTGGCCACCGAGCTGGAGGGACACCCCGACAACGTGGCTCCGGCCCTGTTCGGCGGCCTCACGATCGCCTGGACCGGGGAGCGCGGTCCGCAGCACAAGAAGCTGCTCGTGCACCGCGGCGTGTCGCCGCTCGTGCTCGTGCCCGGGTACACGATGTCGACGAAGGCGGCGCGCAGCCTGCAGCCGGATCAGGTGCCCAGCGAGGACGCGGTCTTCAACGTCTCCCGCTCCGCCCTGCTCATCGCCGCCCTCACCCAGAGCCCCGATGTGCTGCTGGACGCGACCGACGACCGGCTGCACCAGGACTACCGCGCACCGGCGATGCCGGAGACGAACCGGCTGGTGCGCGCCCTGCGGGCCGAGGGCTTCGCGGCGGTCGTCTCGGGGGCGGGCCCCAGCGTGCTCGTGCTCTGCGATGGGCCCGGCAGCCGTCTCGACGCGGTCCGGATCGCCGAGGCCGCGACGGACACTCCGTGGATCCCGCAGATGGTCGCCGTCGATGTGCGAGGTGGTACAGTGAGGGAACGAGCGGAGGGTTCTTCGTCACAATCGTGATCCCGGCCCGCGACGCACTTCCTGCGTCAGCCGCACAGCATCCGAAACCGCACCGCGAGCCGGTCATCGAGCTCGTCGAGAGCGTGTTCTCCGGGTGGCATGCAGGGGACAGCCTGTTCTCGGCATGATCGTGCGGTCGCGCCCCGGCATCTGCCGTGTGCGCGTCGAAACACCCACGACTTACAAGAGGAGTACTCGTGGAGACCATCTCCGAGACCCAGATCGAGACCTCGGCCCCGGCCGAGACCGCGTCCGCAGCGGACGCCCCGAAGGCGCCGCGCAAGCGCGCCCCGCGTCGCGCGACCACCGCGAGCGCCGCCCAGGCCGCCGAGGCGGGCGCTGCTGTCGCGGCTCCCGCAGAGGCGGCTCCGGCCGACGCTCCCGCGGAGGAGGCGCCGAAGGCGAAGGCGCCCCGGCGCAGCCGTGCCAAGAAGACCGAGGAGGCCCCCGTCGAGGCCGCGGCCCCCGCGGAGGCGGCGGCTCCGGCCGATGCCGCACCTGCGGCGGACGCCCCGGCCGAGGAGGCGCCGAAGGCGAAGGCGCCCCGGCGCAGCCGCGCCAAGAAGACCGAGGAGGCTCCGGCCGACGCGGCTCCCTCCGAGCAGCCTGCCGCGGCGCCCGTGGAGCCGGCGGCCAAGGAGGCTCCGGCCGACGCGGCTCCCTCCGAGCAGCCCGCCGAGGCACCCGCGGAGGGCGGCGAGGAGCCGACCGGCCGCAGCCGCAGCCGTTCCCGCTCGCGCAGCCGCAACCGCAACGGCCAGGACGGCCAGGCCGGCAACCAGAACAACGGCGGCAACCAGAGCAACGGTCAGAACGGCAATGGCGGCCAGGCCGGCCGCGGCGGTGCCGCGCCGGACGCCGACGAGGACGGCGGCAGCAGCCGCAGCCGTCAGCGCAACAAGCGCCGCGGTGGCGGCAACCAGAACGTCGACGAGTTCGAGACCGAGATCGGCGAGGACGACGTCCTCATCCCGATCGCGGGCATCCTCGACGTGCTCGACAACTACGCCTTCGTGCGCACCACCGGTTACCTCTCCGGCCCGAGCGACGTCTACGTCTCGCTCGGTCAGGTCAAGAAGTACAACCTGCGCAAGGGCGACGCCGTCGTCGGCGCGATCAAGCAGCCTCGCGAGGGCGAGCAGCAGGGGCGCCAGAAGTACAACGCGCTGGTCAAGGTCGACTCCATCAACGGCCTGAGCACCGAGGACGCCGCCGCTCGCGTCGAGTTCTCCGCGCTGACCCCGCTGTACCCGCAGGAGCGCCTGCGCCTCGAGACGGCTCCCGAGAAGCTGACGCAGCGCATCATCGACCTGGTCGCACCGATCGGCAAGGGCCAGCGCGGCCTCATCGTCGCGCCTCCGAAGGCCGGCAAGACCATCGTCCTGCAGCAGATCGCCAACGCGATCGCGCAGAACAACCCCGAGGTGCACCTCATGGTCGTGCTCGTCGACGAGCGCCCCGAAGAGGTCACCGACATGCAGCGCACGGTCAAGGGCGAGGTCATCGCCTCGACCTTCGACCGTCCGGCGGAGGACCACACCACGGTCGCCGAGCTCGCGATCGAGCGCGCCAAGCGCCTCGTCGAGCTGGGCCGCGACGTCGTCGTGCTGCTCGACTCGATCACCCGCCTCGGCCGCGCGTACAACATCGCCGCTCCCGCCTCGGGCCGCGTGCTCACGGGTGGCGTCGACGCGTCGGCGCTCTACCCGCCGAAGCGCTTCTTCGGCGCCGCGCGCAACATCGAGAACGGCGGATCCCTCACGATCCTCGCGACCGCGCTGGTCGAGACCGGATCCAAGATGGACGAGGTCATCTTCGAGGAGTTCAAGGGCACCGGCAACAGCGAGCTGCGCCTGAGCCGTGCGCTGGCCGACAAGCGGATCTTCCCGGCGGTCGACGTCAACGCGTCCTCGACCCGCCGCGAGGAGATGCTGCTGAGCCCCGACGAGGTCAAGATCACCTGGAAGCTGCGCCGCGCCCTCGCCGGGCTCGACCCGCAGCAGGCCCTCGAGGTCGTGCTGGGCAAGCTCAAGGAGACCGACTCCAACGTCGAGTTCCTGCTGCAGATGCAGAACGCGCAGCTGGGCAAGCCGACCGCGGGCACGGGTCACAGCCACGCCTCCGAGAACAGCATCCGCTGACCCGCTTCTGCGGGACAGCCACTGCTCCGGGATCCGGTCGTCATGTTCGAACAGGTCGAGGCGCTGCGCGACGAGCATCGCAGGGTGGAGAAGGAGCTCTCCGACCCCGAGGTGCACGCCGACGCCGCGCGCGCGAAGCGGGTCAACCGCCGCTACGCCGAGCTGAGCCGCATCGTGAAGGCGCATGACGACTGGATCGCCGCCGGGGAGGATCTCGAGACCGCGCGCGAGTTCGCCCGCGAGGACGAGTCGATCGCGGCCGAGATCCCCGGCATGGAGGAGGGTCTGCAGGCCGCGCAGGAGAAGCTCCGGCGCCTGTTGATCCCTCGGGACCCCGACGACGCGCGCGACGTGATCATGGAGATCAAGGCGGGGGAGGGCGGAGCCGAATCCGCCCTCTTCGCCGCCGATCTGCTGCGCATGTACGTGCAGTACGCCGCGTCGAAGGGCTGGAAGACCGAGCTCCTGGAGCGCACCGAGTCGGATCTCGGCGGGTACAAGGACGTGCAGGTCGCGATCAAGGGATCCTCCACGGATCCCTCGCAGGGCGTCTGGGCCCACCTCAAGTACGAGGGCGGCGTGCACCGGGTGCAGCGGGTCCCCGCGACCGAGTCGCAGGGGCGCATCCACACGTCCACGACCGGGGTCCTGGTGTTCCCCGAGGTCGACGAGCCCGATGAGATCGCGATCAACCAGAACGACCTCAAGATCGACGTGTTCCGCTCCTCCGGCCCGGGCGGGCAGTCCGTGAACACGACCGACTCGGCCGTGCGCATCACGCACCTGCCGAGCGGGATCGTCGTGTCGATGCAGAACGAGAAGTCGCAGCTGCAGAACCGCGAGGCCGCCATGCGCGTGCTGCGGGCCCGGCTGCTCGCGAAGCAGCAGGAGGAGCTCGATGCGGCGGCTTCCGACGCCCGGCGCTCGCAGATCCGCGGCATGGACCGCTCGGAGCGGATCCGCACCTACAACTTCCCGGAGAACCGCATCGCGGATCACCGCACCGGGTTCAAGGCTTACAACCTCGACGCCGTGATGGACGGCGCCCTCGAGCCGCTCATCGAGTCCGCGATCCATGCGGACGAGGAGGCGCGGCTGGCGGCTCTCGGCTCCGAGGGCTGAGCGCACTCCCGGAGGCGCCGGCGGCTCAGGCCAGGGCGGCTCTGCGCTGCTCGAGCTGATCGAGCACGAGATCGAGGCCGTAGCCGAACTCGTCCCCGTAGTCGTAGTCGTGCCCGACGACCATCTGCTCGAGCATCTCGGCGAGATGCGGGTACTCGGAGGCGGTGAGCTCCAGCCCCTCGGCGAACTCCTCCGGACCCGTGTCGGGGGTGAACGGGAGGCTCAGCTCCGTGAGCACGAAGCCGTAGATGTACGCATCGAGCGCGGAGTACGCGTGGGCGGCGAGCACGAGGTCGAACCCGTCCCCGCGGAGCAGCCCGAGCACGCGGTCGTGGTGCCGCATCACGGCCTCGCCGGGGTTCGCGCGTGACTCGAGCAGGGTCAGAGCCCAGGAGTGCCTCTTGAGCACGGCACGCATGGCGTGGGCGCGCGAGGTCATCGCGGCGCGCCACGGTGCGCCGATCTCGGGCAGCGGGATCTGCGTGAAAGCCGCGTCGGCGAGCAGGTCGAGCAGCTCCTCCTTGCCGGAGACGTGGTGGTAGAGCGACATCGCCTCGGCGCCGAGCTCCTTGCCGACGTTGCGCATGCTCACCGCGCCCAGACCGCCGTCATCGGCGACCTGCATCGCCGCGGTGACGATGCGCTCGCGGCTGAGCGGGATCCTCCGGGCCACGCGGCCTCCCTTCCGGGCGCGGGTTGCGCCCTTACCGGTGTAAGGCTATCGTAGCGGCACAGAGACTTACGGGCGTAAGGGGACAGGATGCGTGCAGGTGTGGTCGAGCGATACGGACCTCCGTCCGTCGTGCGGATCGAGACGGTGGCCGATCCGGTCGCGGGACGCGGCGAAGTGCTCGTGCGCGTGATGGCGTCGACCGTCAACTCGGGCGACGCGCGCATCCGGGGCGCCCGCTTTCCGCGCGGGTTCGCACTGCCGGGAAGGCTCGCCCTCGGGCTGCGGGGCCCGCGGGCGTCGGTGCTCGGGGTGGTCTTCGCCGGTGTCGTCGAGGCGACGGGTGCGGAAGCGGACGGCGTCGCCGTGGGCGACCGCGTCTGCGGGATGACCGGGGCGCGCATGGGCGCGCACGCCGAGCTCGTCGCGGTGTCCGCCTCGCGGCTCGTGCGCATCGCCGACGAGGTCTCCTTCGATGATGCCGCGGGGGTGCTCTTCGGCGGCACGACGGCCCTGTACTTCCTGCGGGACAGAGCCGCGGTGCGCTCCGGCGAACGGGTGCTCGTCGTGGGCGCCTCTGGCGCGGTGGGCACGAACGCGGTGCAGCTCGCGAAGCACCTCGGAGCCACGGTGACCGCCGTGACCAGCGCGGGCAACGCCGAGCTCGCCAGGGCGCTGGGGGCCGACCGGGTCATCGATTACCGGGTCGATCCGATCGCTGCCCTCGCGGACCGCGGTGAGCGCTTCGACGTCGTCTTCGACACGGTCGGCGCGCTGAGTCCCGCGACCGGACGACCGCTTCTCGCCGAGGGCGGCAGGCTGCTGCTCGCGGCCGCGACCCTCGGCGAGATCGTCACCGCCCGCGGCCCGGTCAAGACGGGCACGGCCCCGCAGCGCACCGAGGACTTCACCACCCTGCTCGAGCTGGTCGGCTCCGGGGCGCTCCGCGTCGTCCGGGACGGCGCGCTCGCGCTGGATCGTCTCGCCGAGGCGCATGCGCGCGTCGACGCGGGCCGGAAGGTGGGCAACCTCGTGCTGCATCCGCAGGAGACCGCCGACGCGAACGCGGACTGATCACCACGCCCCGCGGGTCGGCGTGCGTCCGTCCCGGGCGTCCTCGGGCAGCGTCATCTCCGCCCGCACGCCGAGCAGCCGCACGGCGCGGTCCGGCGCGATCCGCGCGATGAGCTCCCGCGCCCTCTCGACGATCACGGCGCGATCGGCGGTCTCCGGGATCCGCTTGGTGAACGTCTTCGTCGTGAAGGGCGCGTAGCGGACCTTCAGGCCGAGGCCGATCACGCCGCGTCCGTCTTCGGCCACATCATCGAGCACCTGGTCCAGCAGCGCCAGAGCGGCCCGCTCGATCTCCGCGGGGTCGGCGAGATCGGTCTGATACGTGGTCTCGCGGCTGTGTCCGCGCGGAACCCAGGGCGTATCGTCGACGACCGCGGAGCTCCCGCCCTGTCCGAGCTCGCGATACCAGAGACCCATCCGCGGACCGAACTCGGCGGTGAGCGCATCCGCGGGCGCGGCGGCGAGCTCCGCCACCGTGCGGATGCCCAGGGCGAGCAGCCGCTTCGAGACCTTCGGGCCGACGCCCCACAGGTCGATGACCGCGTGCTCGCCCATCACCGCGTCCCAGTTCGCCGCGGTGAGGCGGAACACGCCCCGCGGCTTGCCGAACCCCGTCGCGATCTTCGCGCGGACGAGCGTGTCGCCGATGCCGACGCTGCAGTGCAGCCGCGTGCGGGCCAGGACCGCCTGCTGCAGACGGCGCGCATACGCCTCGGGGGAGTCCGTGTCCACGCCGACGAAGGCCTCGTCCCAGCCCAGCACCTGCACCACGGCCCCGGGCTGGGCGCGCAGCTCCGCCATCACCTCGGCCGACGCCTCCAGGTACGCCGGCGCGTCGACCGGCAGGATCACCGCCTCGGGCGCCTTGCGCGCCGCGATGCGCAGCGGCATGCCGGAGCCCACGCCGAACGCGCGCGCCTCGTAGGACGCCGTGGACGCGACGGCGCGCTCGCCCGGATCCCCGCGGCCGCCCACGATGACCGGCAGTCCGGCGAGTTCGGGACGACGCAGCACCTCGACGGCCGCGATGAACTGGTCGAGGTCCACATGGAGCACCCAGTGCATGCCCTCGACACTACGCGGGGCGCATGCAGGGCGGCACCTGTCCCGCGCTATGCTCCGGCCATGGGCCTCTTCTTCACGCGCACCCTGATCTTCCTGGCTTCCTCGGCCGTCGGCCTCATCGTGGCCGACCTGCTGCTCCCGGGCTTCACGATCGAATGGAGCAAGTGGTGGGGGTTCGTGCTGTGCGTGCTGATCTTCACGGTGCTGCAGAGCCTGCTCGCCCCATGGATCGCCTCGATGGCGAACCGCTACGCGCCCGCGCTCCTGGGCGGCATCGGGATCATCTCCACCTTCGTCGCGCTGCTCATCGTCGTCCTGCTGCCGATCGGAGGCCTGCGGATCACCGACGCGCTGGCCTGGATCCTCGGTCCCGTGGTCGTCTGGATCATCACGGCGCTGTGCACGGTCGTGCTGCCGCTGCTGCTCATCAAGCGCGAGGTGCGCGAGGCCGCGGCGCTGAAGGCCGCGGCGAAGAAGCGCTGAACCCGCTCGCGGATCCCGTTTGCGAGATCCGCGAGCGCGCGTCAGATCGAGTAGTCCGGCACGGAGAGGATCCGTGCCGTGCTCTCGCCCTCGATGCGGGGCCGTGCACGCGCGGGGACGCCGGTGAGCACGGAGTCGGCGGGGGCGTCCTTCGTCACGACCGCATTGGCGCCGATCGCGGATCGCGCCCCGATCACGACGGGTCCCAGGATCTTCGCGCCGGCGCCGACGACGACGCCGTCCTCGAGGGTGGGGTGGCGCTTGCCGGCGTCGCGCGTGCGGCCGCCGAGCGTGACCCCGTGGTAGAGCATCACGTCGTCGCCGACCTCGGCCGTCTCTCCGATCACGACGCCCATGCCGTGGTCGATGAAGAAGCGCCGCCCGATCTGCGCGCCCGGGTGGATCTCGATGCCGGTGAGCCAGCGCGCGACCTGCGAGCCCATCCGTGCCGGGAAGCGCAGTCCGCGCTTCCACAGCGCGTGGTTGAGCCGGTGCGCCCAGATGGCGTGCAGGCCGGGATAGAGCAGCGCGATCTCGAGCCCGCCGCGCGCCGCGGGGTCGCGCAGCCGGGCGGACGCGACGTCCTCGCGCATCCGCCCGGCCCACGACATGTCGGACCCCCGGGGAGTCTCGGAGACGGTCATCAGTCTTCGCGCAGGTCCTCGAAGAGGGCGGTCGACAGGTAGCGCTCGCCGGTGTCCGGGGCGATCACGACGATGGTCTTGCCGGCGCTCTCGGGGCGCGCCGCGACCTTCAGCGCCTGGGCGACGGCGGCGCCGGCGGAGATCCCGACGAGCAGTCCCTCCTTCGCGGCGAGGTCGCGCGCGGTGGCGAGGGACTCCTCGAAGCCGGCCGTGATGATCTCGTCGATGACGTCGCGGTCCAGGATCGCGGGGACGAAGTTGGGGCCGATGCCCTGGATCTTCGCCGGTCCGGGGTGGCCCTGGCTGAGCAGCGGGGAGTCGGTCGGCTCGACGGCGATCACGGTCACCTCGGGGTTGACCGCCTTGAGCGCCTGACCCGTGCCCGTGATCGTGCCACCGGTGCCGATGCCGGCGACGAAGACGTCGACCTTGCCCTCGGTGTCGCGCAGGATCTCCTGCGCGGTGGTCTCCCGGTGGATCTGGGGGTTCGCGGCGTTCTCGAACTGGCGGGCCCACACGGCGCCCGGGGTCTCGGCGATGATCTTCTGGAGCTCCTCGATCGCGCCCTTCATGCCGAGCGTGGGGTCGGTGAGCACGAGCTCGGCGCCGAACGCCTTGAGCAGCACGCGCCGCTCCTTCGACATGGACGCGGGCATGGTGAGGATCACGCGGTAGCCGCGGGCCGCGCCGACCATCGCCAGCGCGATGCCGGTGTTGCCGCTGGTGGCCTCGACGATGGTGCCGCCCGGCTTCAGCTCGCCCGACGCCTCGGCGGCGTCGACGATGGCGATGCCGATGCGGTCCTTGACGCTGGACGCCGGGTTGAACGACTCGAGCTTGACGAGAACCGTGGCGTCGAGGCCCTCGGTGACGTGGTTCAGCCGGACGAGCGGGGTGTTGCCGAACGTGCTGGTGATGTCGGAGTGGATGCCTGCCATGACGGACCTTTCGATGGGCGCACTGCGTCGGGTGGAGCGACGGGTCCCGTCCCGCTAGTCGACGAGGACACGATCGTGCACAGCCTAGGCCGGGGTCGTGTGCGCACGGTGAATGTGACGGCCGCATTACGCTGGAGGTCTATGTCCGCACCCCTCGCCGAAGCCCTCCGCCGTGCCGCGACCGTCCTCGGCGAGGCCGGCGTGCCCGACCCCGTCGTCGACGCCGAGCTGCTCGCGGGACACGTCCTGGGAATGGGGCGCGGGGCGGTGCAGGCGGCGACGATCCGCGGTGATGCGCTCGACGAGACCCAGACCGATGCGCTGGAGGCGCTGGTCGCCCGGCGGGCGGCGCGCGAGCCGCTCCAGCACCTCACCGGAACGGCTCCGTTCCGCCACCTCGAGCTCGCCGTCGGTCCTGGCGTCTTCGTGCCACGGCCGGAGACCGAGATCGTCGCGCAGTTCGCGATCGACGCGCTGCTGGCCTCCGCATCGCCCGAGCCGGTCGGAGTCGACCTGTGCACGGGATCCGGCGCGATCGCGCTCGCACTCGCGACCGAGGTGCCGCATGCGCGGGTGCACGCGGTGGAGCTGTCGCCCGAGGCGCACGCGTGGGCGCAGCGCAACACCGCGGGGCAGGGCAACCTCGCTCTCGTGCTCGGGGACCTCCGCGAGGCTCTGGGCGAGCTGGACGGCACGGTGGACGTCGTCATCTCCAATCCGCCGTACGTCCCGGACGACGCGATCCCGCGCGACCCCGAGGTGCGCCTGTTCGACCCGGCGCTCGCGCTCTACGGCGGCCCGGACGGACTCGATGTGGTGCGGGCGATCAGTCGCCGAGCCTGGGCGCTGCTGCATCCCGGGGGCACGCTGGTGCTCGAGCATGCCGAGGTGCAGGGAGCCGCGATCCGGGAGCTGCTCGCGGCGGACGGCTGGCGCGCGACCGCGACGCATCAGGACCTCACCCGGCGCGACCGGGCCACGACGGCGATCCGTCCGTAACCCCTTCCGCGCCGCCTCGGGCCGGCTCGCATCGCGCCCACAGCAGGGCGGGACGCTCCGCCCCGTAGACTGGGTCGGTCATGTCCTCCCTCTTCGATAGCCGCGACGCGGATCAGATCCTCACCGGCATGCGCCAGGCCCGTCTGGCGATCGGCCGCGGCGAGCTGGTCGTGCTCCCCACCGACACCGTCTACGGCGTGGGCGCCGATGCGTTCAGCCCCGCCGCCGTCCAGCGCCTGCTCGACGCGAAGGGGAGAGGTCGCCAGCAGCCGCCTCCCGTGCTCGTCGGCAGCACCGCCACCCTCGCCGCTCTCGTCGAGAGCGTGCCGGAGCCGGTGCAGCGTCTCGTGGACGCGTTCTGGCCGGGCGGCCTGACGATCGTGCTGCCCTCGCAGCCCTCGCTCGTCTGGGACCTCGGCGAGACCCACGGCACGGTCGCCGTGCGGATGCCCGACCACAAGGTCGCGCTGGCGCTGCTCGAGGAGACCGGGCCGCTCGCCGTCTCCAGCGCGAACCTCACCGGCCGGCCCGCCGCGGTCGAGGCGCAGGGCGCGCAGGACATGCTCGGCGACAGCGTCGCGGTCTACCTCGATGCGGGGCCCGCGACCGGCGGCGTCGCATCGACGATCGTCGACGCCACCTCCCTCGTGCGCCCGGGCGGCGACGATGCGAAGGTCCGCGTGCTCCGCGAAGGCGCCGTGTCCCGCGACGACCTCGCCCGCGTGCTCGGGGATCTGCTCGAAGAGCCGTCCTGACGGTCTTCGGATGAGAGCGACGACGTGAAGCAGTACCTGTTCACCGTGATCCTCACGGCCGCCGTCACCCTCGCCTGCTCCTGGGCGGTGTGGCAGCTGAGCCTGCGCTTCAAGCTGTACCCCGGCATCCGCGAGCGCGACGTGCACACGACTCCGACGCCGCGGCTCGGCGGGGTGGCGATGCTCTGCGGCATCCTCGCGGCGTTCGCCGCAAGCGCCGCGAGCCCGTTCTTCCACATCATCTGGGCGCAGCCGCAGACGATGTGGTCGGTGCTCGGCGCCGTGCTGCTCATCGCGGTCGTGGGCGTCATCGACGACCTGTGGGATCTGGACTGGATGATCAAGCTCGGCGCCCAGTTCCTCGCCGCGGGCCTGGTCACGATCGTCGGCGGACTGCAGATCGCCTCGCTCCCGCTGCCCGAGCCGGTGATCGCCTCGAATGCGCTGAGCATCGTCATCACGATGTTCGCGATCGTCATCGTGATGAACGCGGTCAACTTCATCGACGGCCTGGACGGCCTCGTCGCGGGCGTCTGCCTCATCGCGAACGGCGTGTTCTTCGCGTACTCGTACATCATCGCCCGGGACATCGGGCAGTCCAGCTACTTCAGCCTCGCGCCGTTCATCGCCGCCGTGCTGATCGGCGCCTGCATCGGCTTCCTGCCCTTGAACTGGAGCCCGGCGAAGCTGTTCATGGGCGACTCCGGGGCCCTCGTGATCGGTCTGCTCATGGCGACCAGCGCCGTCGCCATCACGGGGCAGCTGAACCCGGCGGTGCTGACCAACGCGCAGATCGGCCGTTCGCAGCTGCTCGGCGCGTTCATCCCGATCCTGCTCCCGGTCGTCGTGGTGCTGCTGCCGCTGCTCGACTTCGGGCTGGCGGTGCTGCGCCGCATGCGCGCGGGCAAGTCGCCGTTCTCGCCCGACCGCAAGCACCTGCACCACCGCATGCTCGACCTCGGTCATCGGGGCCGCGACGCGGTGCTCATCTTCTACGCCTGGACCGCGGTCATCTCGATCGCCGTGCTGCTGATGTACATCGGCTCGCGGGAGGGCTGGTTCGGCGAGTACGCCGCCGGCGTGGTCTTCGGCATCGTCGGCGCGGGAGCCTGCCTCGTCGTCACCCTCATCCCGTCGCGCCCGCGCGCCCCGCAGAAGGAATCGAAATGAGCTCCGCGAGCCCCCACCCCGTCACCAGCACCCCGATCCTGCGCACCGCGCTGATCGCGTCCGGCGTCGCCGCCGTCGTGCTCGGCGTGGTCGCCGCAGTCGTCGGGGGAGCGGTCAAGGGCGCCCCCGGCGTGTGGAGCGGTCTGATCGGCGCCCTCATCGCGGTGGTGTTCGGCGCGATCACGGCCGGCAGCATCCTCATCGCGAACCGCTGGTTCGGTCAGGAGCTCTACGTGCAGCTCTTCTTCGCGATCGTGATGGGCGGCTGGTTCCTGAAGCTCGCGCTCTTCTTCGTGCTGATCCTCGTGCTGCGCGGGCAGCCCTGGCTGGAGCCGGTCGTCTTCTTCTGGGCGCTGCTCGCGGGGGTGCTGGTCTCGCTCGCCATCGATGCCGTCGTGTTCCTGAAGATGCGACTGCCCGTCGTCAGCGACACCTCGCTGCCGACCGTCGCCCCCGAGGACGTGGCGCCGTCGGCAGGGGAGCGTAGTCCCTCTGGGCGGGATCATGACGCGGATTCAGGGAACTCACACGTCTGATAGGCTGGAACCCGAGCCCGCTCGTCCCGCGAGCGCTGCGCTGTGAAGCACATCGACCGACGCCCCGGTAGCCCCCGGTGCCCCGAAGTTGGAGCCCGCGCTGTTTAATCTTGCTGCGACCATGATTCCTCGACTGGCCGACGACAGCGGTTTCCACGGCCCGTCGATGGACGAGTTCTTCCCCGAGATCCTGTTCAACGTCTTCGGCGTCCCGATCCACAGGATCCACCTCGTTCAGTTCGTCTCGGTCGTGGCCGTGGTGCTGATCCTGGTGCTCGGAACCCGCCGGATGAAGATCGTCCCCGGCCGCTTCCAGAGCGTCGTCGAGATGGGCCTCGGCTTCGTCCGCGGCGGCATCGCGCACGACCTGCTCGGCCGTAAGGACGGCGACCGGTTCCTGCCGATCCTCACCACGATCTTCTTCATGACGCTGTTCATGAACATCACGGGCATCATCCCCGGCCTGAACATCGCCGGTACGAGCATCATCGGCGTTCCCCTGCTGCTCGCGGTCATCAGCTACATCACCTTCATCTACGCCGGTATCAAGAAGAGCCCGAAGAACTTCTTCAAGAACGCGCTCTTCCCGGCCGGTGTGCCGTGGCCGGTCTACATCATCGTGACGCCGATCGAGTTCATCTCGACCTTCATCATCCGCCCGGTGACCCTGACCCTTCGTCTTCTGATGAACATGGTCGTCGGCCACATGCTGCTCGTGCTGTGCTACTCGGCCACTGCGTTCTTCTTCTTCACGGCGGGCGGCGGCTGGGCTGCGCTCGGCGTCGGTACCCTCGCCTTCGGCGGCGCCTTCTCGGTCTTCGAGATCCTCGTCGCCGTCCTCCAGGCCTACGTCTTCACCGTCCTCACCGCGGTCTACATCCAGCTCGCGGTCGCAGAAGAGCACTGACAACCCCTGCGGGCGGCGAACCTGCCGCCCACAACGAAAGGAAAAACCCGTGGACGCTACTACGGTTCTCGCAGCAGTCAACGGCAACCTCGCGGCGATCGGCTACGGCCTCGCCGCCATCGGCCCGGCCATCGGCGTGGGCATCGTCGTCGGCAAGACGATCGAGGGTGTCGCCCGTCAGCCCGAGCTGGCCGGTCGCCTGCAGGTTCTGATGTGGATCGGCATCGCCTTCACCGAGGCGCTCGCGTTCGTCGGCATCGCCGTCGGCTTCATCCCCTTCCCGTAATCCGCACCCGAATCCCGAAGGAGACAGGATGCTGAACGCTCTTGTCACGAACCTCGCGGCAGAGGGCGAGGCGGCTCACAACCCGCTCCTGCCGGCGTGGTACGACCTGGTCTGGTCGGCGCTGTGGTTCGTCGTGATCCTCGCCGTGGTGTGGTTCTACGCCCTTCCGCGGTTCACGAAGATGCTCGACGAGCGCTCCGCTGCCATCGAGGGCAACATCGCCAAGGCGGACGAGGCCCAGAAGCAGGCCGAGGCCGCGCTGGAGGAGTACACCCGTCAGCTCGCCGAGGCGCGCACCGAGGCCGGCACGATCCGCGAGACCGCCCGTGAGGACGGCAAGAAGATCGTCGCCGAGGCCAAGGAGACCGCTGCCGCCGAGGCTGCGCGTCTGACCGCCGCCGCCCACTCGCAGATCGAGGCGGAGCGCCAGACGGCGTTCGTCTCGCTGCGCAACGAGGTCGGCGGCCTCGCCCTCGACCTCGCCGGTGGCGTGGTCGGCGAGACCCTCTCCGACGACGCACGCGCGACGGCCGTCGTGGACCGCTTCCTGGCGGACCTCGAGGCCTCCGAGGCGGCGAAGTAATGGGCAGCGCGACCGCTCAGGCCCTCACGGCGTCGAGCAGTGCTCTGACCGCCGCGCAGGGGATCACCCTCGACGTCGCCGGAGAGCTGTTCTCCGCCACGCGCCTGATCGGTGAGTCCACCGCGCTGAGCGGCGCGCTCGCCGATCCGTCCGCCCCCGTCGAGGCCCGCGCCGCCCTGGTGTCGCGCGTGTTCGCCGGAGCGTCTCCGATCACGGTGAGCCTGCTCACCACGGCCGTCTCCCAGCGCTGGTCCTCCGCCGCCGACCTCGTCGACGGTGTGGAGGAGCTCGCGGTGCGCGCGGCGGCGATCTCCTCGCCGGACGCCGACATCGAGGGCGAGCTGTTCTCGGTCTCGCGTCTCGTCGCGGACAACGCCGATCTCGAGCTGGCCCTGGGCGGTCGCCTCGGTGGCGGCGAGGGCAAGGCCGCGCTCGTGCAGAAGCTGGTCGGATCGAGCCTGCACCCCGCGACATCGCTCATCGTCACGTCGCTGGTGCGCGAGCCGCGCGGCCGCCGCGTGCGCCGTCTGCTGAGCCGCGCCATGCGGATCGTCTCGGCGCAGCGCGACCGGATCGTCGCGACCGTGCACACGGCTGCTCCGCTCAGCGCGCCGCAGCGCGACCGTCTCCGCGCCGTGCTGACGGGCCGTTACGGCCGTCAGATCGCGCTGAACGAAGTGCTCGACTCCGCCGTCGTCGGAGGCCTGCGCGTGCAGGTCGCGGACGACGTCATCGACGGCAGCATCGCCGCCCGCCTCGCCGACCTCCGGCAGAAGCTCGCGGGCTGACAAACGAACTTCGCGCGGTAAGGCCGCGCTACCAGATACAAAGGGAAGACAATGGCAGAACTTTCGATCAGCCCCGACGTCATCCGTGACGCGCTGAAGGACTTCGTCGCCGCGTACGAGCCGACGTCCGGCACGGCGACCGAGGTCGGCACCGTCATCGACGCAGCGGACGGCATCGCGCACGTCGAGGGACTGCCCGGCGTCATGGCGAACGAGCTCGTGACCTTCGCCGACGGCACCAAGGGACTCGCGCTGAACCTGGACGAGCACGAGATCGGCGTCGTCGTCCTCGGCGACTTCGCCGGCATCGAGGCCGGCCAGGAGGTCACCCGCACCGGTGAGGTCCTCTCCGTGCCGGTCGGCGACGGCTACCTCGGCCGCGTCGTGGACCCGCTCGGCAACCCGATCGACGGTCTCGGCGAGATCGCGACGGACGGCGTCCGCGCCCTCGAGCTGCAGGCGCCCGGCGTCATGCAGCGCAAGAGCGTGCACGAGCCGATGCAGACCGGCATCAAGGCCATCGACGCGATGATCCCCGTCGGCCGCGGCCAGCGCCAGCTCATCATCGGCGACCGCCAGACCGGCAAGACGGCGATCGCGATCGACACGATCATCAACCAGAAGGCCAACTGGGAGTCAGGCGACGTCAACAAGCAGGTCCGCTGCATCTACGTCGCCATCGGCCAGAAGGGCTCGACCATCGCCTCCGTCAAGGGTGCGCTGGAAGAGGCCGGCGCCCTGGAGTACACGACCATCGTCGCGGCCCCGGCCTCCGACCCGGCCGGCTTCAAGTACCTCGCCCCCTACACCGGTTCGGCCATCGGCCAGCACTGGATGTACGGCGGCAAGCACGTCCTGATCATCTTCGACGACCTGTCGAAGCAGGCCGAGGCCTACCGCGCCGTGTCGCTGCTGCTGCGCCGTCCGCCGGGCCGCGAGGCGTACCCCGGCGACGTCTTCTACCTGCACTCCCGCCTGCTGGAGCGCTGCGCGAAGCTGTCCGACGAGCTCGGCGCCGGTTCGATGACGGGTCTGCCCATCATCGAGACCAAGGCCAACGACGTCTCGGCGTACATCCCGACCAACGTGATCTCGATCACCGACGGCCAGATCTTCCTGCAGTCCGACCTGTTCAACGCGAACCAGCGTCCGGCTGTCGACGTGGGCATCTCGGTGTCCCGCGTCGGTGGTGACGCCCAGGTGAAGTCGATCAAGAAGGTCTCGGGAACGCTGAAGCTCGAGCTCGCGCAGTACCGCTCGCTCGAGGCCTTCGCGATGTTCGCGTCCGACCTCGACCAGGCCTCGCGGCGCCAGCTGGCGCGCGGCGCGCGTCTGACCGAGCTGCTCAAGCAGCCGCAGTACTCGCCGTACCCGGTGGAGGACCAGGTCGTGTCGATCTGGGCCGGCACCAACGGCAAGCTCGACACCATCGAGGTCGAGGACGTGCTGCGCTTCGAGCGGGAGCTGCTCGACCACCTCCGTCGTCACACCACGGTGCTCGATCGCCTGCGTGAGACCAACGTCCTCGACGACGACACGGTCGCCGAGCTCGACAAGGCCACCGACGCCTTCATCCTCGAGTTCCAGGGCGGCACCGGTCACGGCATCGGCGCTCCCGGCCACGAGGAGCACAGCGCCGCGGACGTCGACGACGTGAACCAGGAGAAGATCGTCAAGGGCCGTCGCGCGTAAGCGCGGGGGAGTCTGAGCTATGGGCGCACAACTCCGGGTCTACAAGCAGAAGATCTCTTCTGCTCAGACGACCAAGAAGATCACGAAGGCGATGGAACTCATCGCGGCTTCGCGCATCCAGAAGGCGATGGCGCGCGTCAACGCGTCCTCGCCCTTCGCGCGGGCCGTGACGAGGGCCGTCTCCGCCGTGGCCACGCACTCCAACGTCGACCACCCGCTCACCCGTGAGCCCGAGAACATCCGCCGCTCCGCGGTCGTGATCTTCTCGTCGGATCGCGGTCTCGCGGGCGCCTTCAACTCGCAGATCCTCCGTGAGGGCATGGAGCTCGCAGAGCTCCTGCGCTCCGAGGGCCGCGAGCCGGTGTTCTACCTCGTGGGACGCAAGGCGGTGGGCTACTTCCAGTTCCGCGGCCTCGACGCGGCGGCGGAGTGGACCGGCGACACGGACACCCCGTCGTTCCACACGGCGGAGGCCATCTCGGCGACGCTGCTCGAGGCGTTCGATCGGGGCGGGGACCAGGGCGGCGTGGACGAGATCCACCTCGTCTTCAACCGCTTCGTCAGCATGATGACGCAGTCGCCGGAGACGGTCCGGCTGCTTCCGCTGGAGATCGCCGAGGCCGACGAGGCCGACACCTCGACCGCGGTCTACCCGCTGTACGAGTTCGAGCCGGATGCGGAGACGGTGCTCGACGCGATCCTGCCGGTGTACATCCAGAGCCGGGTCTTCAACGCCCTCCTGCAGTCGTCCGCCGCCAAGCAGGCCGCGACGCAGAAGGCGATGAAGTCGGCCAGCGACAACGCCGACAAGCTCATCACCGACTACACCCGCCTGCGCAACAACGCGCGCCAGGCCGAGATCACGCAGCAGATCGCCGAGATCGTCGGCGGCGCCGACGCTCTGGCGTCGAGCAAATAAGCCCCTCAGGAGAGAGACCAATTATGACTGCCACCGCTACGACGGTCGTCGGGCGCGTTGCTCGCGTCAACGGCCCGGTCGTCGACATCGAGTTCCCGCACGACGCGATCCCCGAGATCTACAACGCCCTGAAGACCACGATCGTGATCGGCGAAGAGTCGACCGAGATCACCCTCGAGGTCGCCCAGCACCTCGGCGACGACCTGGTGCGCGCCATCGCGCTGAAGTCCACCGACGGCGTGGTCCGCGGCCAGGAGGTGCGTGACACCGGTGAGGCCATCTCGGTCCCGGTCGGCGACGTCACCAAGGGCAAGGTCTTCAACGTCATCGGCGAGGTCCTCAACGCCGAGCCCGGCGAGCAGATCGAGATCACCGAGCGCTGGCCGATCCACCGCAAGGCCCCGAACTTCGACCAGCTCGAGTCGAAGACCAGCATGTTCGAAACCGGCATCAAGTCGATCGACCTGCTCACCCCGTACGTGCAGGGTGGCAAGATCGGCCTGTTCGGCGGCGCGGGCGTCGGCAAGACCGTCCTCATCCAGGAGATGATCCAGCGCGTCGCGCAGGACCACGGCGGTGTGTCGGTGTTCGCGGGCGTCGGCGAGCGCACCCGTGAGGGCAACGACCTCATCGGCGAGATGGAGGAGGCGGGCGTCTTCGACAAGACCGCGCTCGTCTTCGGCCAGATGGACGAGCCGCCGGGGACGCGTCTGCGCGTCGCCCTGTCGGCCCTGACCATGGCGGAGTACTTCCGCGATGTGCAGAAGCAGGACGTGCTGCTCTTCATCGACAACATCTTCCGCTTCACGCAGGCCGGTTCCGAGGTCTCCACGCTTCTCGGCCGCATGCCGTCCGCGGTGGGCTACCAGCCGAACCTCGCCGACGAGATGGGTGTGCTCCAGGAGCGCATCACCTCGACCCGTGGTCACTCGATCACCTCGCTGCAGGCGATCTACGTCCCGGCCGACGACTACACCGACCCGGCCCCGGCGACGACCTTCGCGCACCTCGATGCGACGACCGAGCTCTCGCGCGAGATCGCCTCGAAGGGTCTGTACCCCGCGATCGACCCGCTGACCTCGACCTCGCGGATCATGGACCCCCGCTACCTGGGCGAGGACCACTACCGCGTGGCCACGACGGTCAAGCAGATCCTCCAGAAGAACAAGGAACTGCAGGAGATCATCGCGATCCTCGGTGTCGACGAGCTCTCGGAAGAGGACAAGATCGTCGTCGCCCGCGCCCGCCGCATCCAACAGTTCCTCTCCCAGAACACCTACATGGCGAAGAAGTTCACCGGTGTCGAGGGCTCCACGGTTCCGCTCAAGGACACGATCGAGTCGTTCGACGCGATCTGCCGCGGTGACTTCGACCACGTCGCCGAGCAGGCCTTCTTCAACGTCGGCCCGATCTCGGACGTCGAGGAGAACTGGGCGCGCATCCAGAAGGAGAACGCCTGATCATGGCGCTGCACGTCAGCCTCGTCTCCGCGGACGCGGAGGTCTGGACCGGCGAGGCCAGCCTCGTGGTCGCGAAGACCGTCGAGGGCGAGCTGGGCTTCATGGCCGGGCACGAGCCCGTGCTGGCGATCCTCGCCGAGGGTCAGGTCCGCATCACCCAGCTCGACGGCACCAAGGTGCTGGCCAGCGCGCGCGACGGCTTCGTGTCGATGGAGGGCGACGCCCTGACCATCGTCGCGGGCAACGCGGCGCTCGTCGCCTGATCGAACCGTTCACGCAAGCGCCGGATCCCCGCGGGGGTCCGGCGCTTGCGCGTCCCCATCCGTCGTCCGAGGAGTCCTGCCGATGATGATCCTGCTGCCGCCGAGCGAGACCAAGCGCCCGGGCGGGAAGCGCGGGCCCGCGGATCCGTCGGCCTGGGCGCTGCCGGGCCTCCTTCCGCAGCGCCAACAGGTGCGCGATGCGCTCACGGCACTGGCCGCGGATGCGGAGACGACGCGCCGCGTGCTCAAGCTCAGCGACGCCCAGCTCGCCGAGGCGGTGCGGGACAACGCCGCCCTCGCTGACGGCCCGATCCTGCCGGCCGTGGA
Organism: Microbacterium sp. MMO-10; assembly: GCF_037148715.1. Classification (NCBI taxonomy): domain Bacteria; kingdom Bacillati; phylum Actinomycetota; class Actinomycetes; order Micrococcales; family Microbacteriaceae; genus Microbacterium; species Microbacterium sp. MMO-10. Next base: position 332,527 of record NZ_JBBCSV010000002.1, read on the forward strand.
CCGCTACACCGGGGTGCTGTTCGATGCTCTCGACGCCGGGTCGCTGGACGGGTATGCACGCCGCTGGCTCGGCGCTCATGTCCGGATCCACTCGGCTCCGTTCGGGCCTGTGGGAGCCCTGGATCCGATCCCGTCCTATCGGCTCGGCGCCGGAGCATCCGTGCCGGGGATCCCGGCTCTGCGGCGGCTGTGGGCGGACGCCGTGTCGGCGGAGCTCGTGGCGGCGGATCCCCGCTTCGTGCTGGACCTGCGCTCCGAGGCGTACGTCGGGCTGGGACCGGTGCCGGAGGCGCTGCCATCGGCGTACGTCAGGGTCGTGACAGCGCAGGGCAAGGCGCTGAATCACTTCAACAAACACGCGAAGGGCGAGCTGGTCCGTCGCCTTGCGCAGGAGCGGCCGAACATCACCTCCCTGCGCACCCTGCGGAACTGGGCGTCGCGCGCGGGGGTCGAACTCCGGCTCGCGGACGAGACCCGCGTCGTGGAACTGGTGACGGATCAGCCGACGGCCCGCAAATAGTTCGTGAGTGCGACGTCCGGACACGGTAGGGTGTTTCGCGTCGAAGCACCCAGCTAATTCTCAGTTGGGGCTCCTCGATGCGAAATGCATCATCAACCGATCCCGGAGGGAAACATGGACTCTTACGGAGACAGCACCGCGCTCGCGGCTGCCTATCTGATCGCGGCCCTGACCTGGTTCATCTTCGCCGTCGTCTTCTACGTGCTCGGCTCGCTCTTCCTCATGAAGATCTTCGAGAAGGCCGGCGTCGAAGGCAAGTGGCGCGCGTGGGTGCCGTTCTACAACGTGATGATCTTCCTGAAGCTCGGTGACCTGAGCCCGTGGCTCGCGTTCGGCTTCCTGCTCACCTGGGTGCCCTTCCTCGGATGGCTCGTGGGTATCGCGATGGCCGTGCTGATGGTGCTGGCTGCCTGGCGCGTCGGCCTCAAGCTGCAGAAGAGCGGCGCCTGGGTCGTGCTCTACATCTTCCTCAGCATCGTGTGGCTCGGCATCAACGCGTTCGACAAGTCGCGCTGGAACCCGAACATCGTCCCCGCCTCCTGGGCCGGCAACGGCTTCCTCGCCGACCGCACGGTCTGGCAGGGCATTCCCGTGCAGCCGTCGGCACAGGCTCCGGCTCCCGGCTACGGTGCCCCGCAGGGATACCAGCCGCCGGCCGCCCAGGGCTACGCAGCGCCGCAGCAGCCGGGCTACGGCCAGCCGGCTGCGCCGCAGGCCCCCGCCGCGCCGCAGGCTCCGACGTTCCAGCCGCCGGCAGCTCCGCCGGCTCCGGCCGCGCCGCAGCCGCCAGTGACCCCGCCCGCCCCTCCGGCTCCTCCGGCCCCGCCGGCGGCGAACCCGGACGCTCCGCAGACGGGTGAGCAGCCCCCCGCCTGACGCTCCTCACGGAGGCCCCGGTCCTCGGACCGGGGCCTCCGGCGTTCCCGGGTGCGGGCGCGGGGCGCGATCACGCCCTGTAGTTTGGAAGGCATGAGCGCTGAACGACGTGTCGGATCGTCCGGGCTCCTGGTCTCCGCCGTGGGACTCGGATGCAACAACTTCGGACGGGCGGGCACCGCGACCGAGACCCTGCAGGGTACGCGCGAGGTCCTCGACGCCGCGATCGACCACGGGGTCACCTTCCTCGACACGGCGGACATCTACGGCAAGGATCCGGGCCTCAGCGAGACCCTCATGGGCGAGGCGCTCGAGGGGCGCCGCGATAGCGTCGTGCTGGCGACCAAGTTCGGCTATGCCGGATTCGACATGGGCTACGACTTCCCCGCCGCGCGTGGGTCGCGTCGCTACATCCGCAGGGCGGTCACGGAGTCGCTGCGTCGCCTGCGCACGGACTGGATCGACCTCTACCAGCTGCACTGGCCGGATCCGCAGACGCCCATCGAGGAGACGCTCGACGCGCTCGACGAGCTCGTCCGCGAAGGCAAGATCCGCTACTTCGGACATTCGAACTTCGCCGGCTGGCAGATCGCGGAGGCGCAGCTGAGCGCCTCCCGCAGCGCGCGCTTCATCTCCTCGCAGAACCAGTACTCGCTGCTGTCCCGTGCCGCGGAGCGCGAGGTCCTCCCGGCGGTGAACCGCTTCGGGCTCGGCTTCTTCCCGTTCTTCCCGCTGCACAACGGCCTGCTCACCGGGAAGTTCACCCGGGAGGGAGGGCCCGCGCAGAGCCGCATCATGCGGACCAGGGCGCACCTCTGGGAAGACGCGCCGTGGGATGCGCTCGAGGCCTACCGGGCGTTCTGCGACGAGCGGGGTGTGACGATGCTCGAGGCGACCTTCGGGTGGCTGCTGGCGCAGCCCGGCGTGGCGTCGGTGATCGCCGGAGCGACCTCGGCGGCGCAGATCGAGGCGAACGCCCGCGCCGGCGCGGCGTGGACTCCGACAGCGGAGGACGTCGCCGCGATCGACGCGCTGCTTCCGCTCCCGGCGGATCCGGCGGCCTGAGCCGCGTGTCGACGGTGCGGATCCATTACGATGTGTGAGATTTCAGCGGTCGTTCCGACCGCCCGAGGAGAGGGAGGATCGCGATGAGCCAGGGTTCTACGGCCCACACGCGCGAGGTCGCGCTGGCGTCCGGCGACACGGTCATCCTGAGCTGGGCGGGGGCGACCGACACCGGTCGTCGGCGCGAGAGCAACCAGGATTCGCTGCTGACCGAGTACCCGCTCTTCGTCGTCGCCGACGGCATGGGCGGTCACGCGGGCGGTGAGATCGCGAGCCAGCGCACGGTCGCCCGTCTGCAGGAAGCGGTCGGGGCGGGTGAGATCTCCCCGGCCACCATCGAGACCGCGCTCACTGCGGCGGTGCAGGACATCACCGCCCATCCCGACACCACGGACGAGGGAACCGGAACCACGCTCACAGGCGTGTTCTTCGCGCTGATCGACGGGGACGCGCACTGGGTGTCGCTCAACATCGGCGATTCCCGGGTGTATCTGCTCCGCGACGGAGCGCTCAGCCAGGTGACGACGGATCACTCCGTCGTGCAGGAGCTCATCACGGCGGGACGTCTGAGCCCCGAGGAGGCCGAGGGGCATCCCTACAGCAACGTGATCACCCGTGCCGTCGGCGTGAGCGAGGCGCTGCCGCCGGATTACCGCGAGTTCTCCGTGCGCGACGGCGACCGCTTCGTGATCTGCTCGGACGGGCTCACGAAGGAGCTCACCGACTACGGCATCCAGCACTTCCTCGGTCTCAATCCGACTCCGGACGCTGCGGTCGACGCGATGCTCGGCGCAGCCCTGGAGAACGGCGGACGGGACAACGTCACGATCATCGTGGTGGACGTGCGGCGCATCCCTTCCGCCGACGCCTCGTCCTCCACAGCCCCGCTTCCCGTCGTCTAGCGCACCGATCCCGCGCACGCCGGCCCGCAGGCGTGCGGACTGCGATGGGATGACGGCATGCACGCCGTCGAGACGATCTCCCTGCCCTCTGCTCCCGTGACGCCCGCACGCGGGTCTCTCCCGCTCGTCGCCGCGATCGTCCCGCTCGTATCGGGGGCGGTGCTCTTCGCCGTGACGGGCTCCGCGCTCTCGCTCTGCTTCGCCGCGCTGGGACCGGTGATGATCCTCGCGGCGTTCCTGGACGGTCTGCGGCAGCGTCGTCGCGCCCTGCGCATCGCGAAGGCGGAGGAGACGCAGGCCTGGGCGCGCGTGGAGCAGACCGTGGCGGCGCGAGAGGCGGAGGAACAGGCGCGCCGGCGGCGGGCCGTTCCCGATCTCGCCGCATGCCTCGGGGAACCCCCGACGCGGTCGCTCGCGTTCGAGGAAGGCGTCGAGCTCGCCGTCGGCAGCGGCGACGGCGCGTCGCCGCTGCGATTCACCGGCACGGGACCGGCAGCCGAGGCGTTCCGTGCGCGGCACCGCACTCTGCCCGCCGTGCCCGTGACGACGTCGCTTGCGGACGGCCTCTGCATACGCGGTCCTCTTCCCGTGGCGGCGGCCGTGACGCGCGCCCTGCTGCTGCAGCTCTGCGTACGGCACGCGAGCGGCGCGATCCGCTTCGAGGGCGACGGCGTCGCGGTCGTGGGACTGGATGCCCTCCCGCAGGCGCGCAGGGACCACCCCGGAGTCCCGGTGCATGTCGGCGTGGGGCGAACGGCGCTCACGGGCCCTCGTCTGTGCGTGCGGAGGCAGGGAGCCGCACCCCCGGCGGGATATCGCGCAGTCCTCGATGTGACGGAGCCCTCGGCCGCACGCCTGCGTACGCCGGAGGGGGACCGGGCGTGCTCCGTGGAGGGGATCTCCCGGGAGCAGGCGGAGGAGATCGTGCGCGCACAGATGCTCGAGCACGATAAGGCGGCGGTCATCCCCGCAGCGGTCGGGATCGCGGAGGTCCTGGCGACGGTATCGTCCGACAGTCACGAGCGCGGCGCGTCTCTCGGTCGACTGATCGCCGCGCTGGGCCGGGACGCCGAGGGGCCGGTCGCCGTCGATCTCGTGGCCGACGGCCCCCACGCGCTCGTGACGGGCGTCACCGGCGCGGGCAAGAGCGAACTGCTGGTGAGCTGGGTCTCCGCGCTGGCCGCGGCGCACTCGGCGACGGAGGTCGCGTTCGTGCTCGCCGACTTCAAGGGCGGCACCGCGTTCGAGCCGCTGCGGATCCTGCCCCACGTCGCAGCGGTGATCACCGATCTCGACGCGGACGGTGCCGAGCGCGGTGTGCGCAGTCTCCGCGCCGAACTGCGGCGCCGGGAGGGGGTGCTCTCCGAGCACGGGGCGCGCAGCATCGCGGAGGCCGACGGGGCGCTCGGCCGCCTCGTGATCGTGGTCGACGAGTTCGCGGCGCTCGTGCAGCAGCACCCCGACCTCGCGCTCGTGTTCACCGACATCGCCGCGCGTGGCCGTGCGCTGGGCATGCATCTCATCCTCGGCACCCAACGGGCGACCGGCGTGATCCGTGACGCTCTGGCCGCCAACTGCCCGCTGCGGATCGCGCTGCGCGTCACCGACGCCGCCGACAGCCGGGCCATGATCGGCACCGACGACGCAGCGCTGCTGCCCGGGGACGTCGCCGGACGCGGACTGGCCTTTGTCCGGCGCGCGCAGGATGCAGCGCCCGCGGCGTTCCGCGTGGCGCGGACGGGCGAGAGCGACCTCGGAGTCATCGCCGCGCGGCGGCGGGGTGAGGAGCGAGCTCGCAGCCCCTGGCTGCCGGTGCTGCCCCCGCGGCTGCATCGCGCCGATCTGCCTCCGTCGATGCCGGGTGAGATCGTGCTCGGCCTCGCGGACGAGCCCGAACGTCAGCGTCAGGTGCCTCGCACGCTGCGTGCGGGGGAGGACCGCGGGCTCGTGGTGTTCGGAGGGCCGGAATCCGGCAAGACCGCGCTGCTGCGGAACGCCGTCGAGCAGACGAGCGGGGCGCTGCTGCTCCCGGCAGATCCCGAACGCTCCTGGGAGGTGATCGACGAGCTGGCCGACGGACGCCGCAGGCTGCCTCGTCTGCTGGCCGTCGACGACGCGGACCGTCAGCTGGCCGCGCTGCCGCTGGAATACGCCTCGGCCTGGGCGGAGCGGCTGCAGCGCGTCATACGCGACGCCGGAGAGCGCGGGGCGACGGTGCTGCTCAGCGCGTCGCGGTGCACGGCGCAGCTCGCGCTGCTCGCCGATCTGCTGCCCGCGCGGGCGCTGCTGCGATCGGCGAGCCGCACCGAGCACCTGGCAGCAGGCGGGGATCCCCGCACTTTTGATCCGTCGCGACCGCCGGGGCGAGGCCTGCTCGACGGAACCGAGGTGCAGTTCGTGCTGCCCGAGGGGCGTACGGGCGCCGGCGATGAGGCTCCCCACCCGGTCTGGCAGCCGAGGACGAGCCTGGTCGGTCTGGTGAGCACCGCGCCGGTGCGCACCGCCGAGATGCTCGCCGACCGGTTCGGACGCGGTGCTGTCCAGGTGATCTCGGAGGGGACGCCGACGGTCCTCGACGAGGGGGTGAGGGATCGCGCGGAGCTTCAGCTGCTCGTGGGCGATGCGGACTCCTGGCAGCGCCAGTTCACGCTGTGGCAGCGCATCGCACGGACGGGGGAGATCGTGGTGCTCGCGGAGGCGGCCCGGGAACTGCGCACGCTCGCCGGCGTGCGCGAGCTCCCTCCGTACGCGCTCCCGTTCGCGGGGCGGGCATGGACCGTGGACGAGGACGGAAGGCCGTCCAGGGTGATCCTGCCCGCCCCGCGGAGCGGGGTCAGCCCAGCAGCTCCTCGAGCGGCGTGAGCGGCAGCTCGTGCGCGGTGGCCACGCCGGCGTTGGCGATCTTCCCGCCGGTGACGTTGAGGCCGCCGGCAAGGGCGGCGTCGGCGCGCAGGGCCGCCTGCCAGCCGCGCGCCGCGATCTGCCGCACGTAGGGCAGCGTCGCGTTCGTCAGCGCAGAGGTCGACGTGTTCGGCACGGCGCCCGGCATGTTGGCCACGCAGTAGAACACCGTGTCGTGCACGCGGAACGTCGGGTCGTCGTGCGTCGTCGGGTGCGTGTCCGCGAAGCAGCCGCCCTGATCCACCGCGATGTCGACCAGCACGCTGCCCGGACGCATCTCGGCGACCATGTCGTTCGTGACGAGCTTCGGAGCCTTCGCGCCCGGGATCAGCACCGATCCGATGACGAGGTCCGACCCGACCACGGCGCGGCGCAGGTCCAGCGGGTTCGACGCCGCGGTCTTGACGCGTCCGCCGAAGAAGTCGTCCAGATAGCGCAGACGGGCGATGTTCGTGTCGAAGATCGTCACGTCCGCGCCCATGCCGGCCGCGATCACCGCGGCGTTCGCGCCGGCGACGCCGCCGCCGATCACCGTGACGGTCGCGGGACGCGTGCCAGGCACGCCCGACATCAGCAGGCCGAGGCCGCCGTGCGAACGCATCAGCGTGTTCGCTCCGACGAGAGGGGCGAGACGTCCCGCGACCTCGCTCATCGGGGCGAGCAGCGGGAGGGCTCCCGAGGCCAGCTGCACGGTCTCGTAGGCGATCGCGGTCATGCCGGACTCGGCCAGCCGGTCGGTCAGTGCGCGATCGGCCGCGAGATGCAGGTACGTGAACAGCACCAGATCGCTGCGGAAGCGGTGGTACTCGCTGGCGATCGGCTCCTTGACCTTCAGGACGAGCTCGGCGCGGGCCCACACCTCGTCGGCGTCGTCGATCAGCGTCGCGCCGGCTTCGCGGTAGTCGTCGTCCGACATCGAGGAGCCGGCACCGGCGCCGGACTGCACGAAGACGTCATGGCCGGCGAGCACGAGGTCATGCACCCCCGCGGGGGTGAGCGCGACGCGGAACTCGTTGTTCTTCACCTCGCTGGGGACCGAGATCCTCATCGTGGCTCCTTTCTTTCCCTGACGAGCCTTCCGGCTCGGGGTCCTGGCCCTTTCTGGGGGCGTTCAGATTCCGGCGCCGGGGCGGATGGCCCCCACGCCGCTGCCGCCACCGAGGACGGCAAGAGGGAGGGCCGAGGCGAGGCTGTCCACCTGCGCGTCGGTCAGAGCGCCCGCACGGGCGAGCAGCGTCGCCGCGACGATCGTGGCCGCACGGCCGGATCCGTCGAGCATCTTCAGGGCGACCGTGGTGCCGTTCGGGGCGATCATCACCATCACGCCCTCGGCGCCATGCTTGGCGAACACGCCCAGCTTCTCGATCGCGACGGTGTCGGGGCGCCCGGGCCCCTCGATGGTCCACGGGTTCTCCCGCACCGTGCGCACCAGAGCGCCCGCGACCCGATGCAGGGCGAACGGGGAGCGCTCCGACGCGCTCCCGATGCGATGCAGGGCGCGCGCGAGACCCAGCAGGGTGATGGCGTGCACCGGCGCGCCGCAGCCGTCGATCGCGGTGGCCGCCACGCGTTCGCCGCTGAGCCGCTCGACCGTCTCCTTGATGTGCACCTGGAGCGGATGGTCCACGTCCAGGTAGCCGGCGGTCGGCCAGCCGTTCGCGACGCAGGCGCGCAGCATCGTCGCGTGCTTGCCCGAGCAGTTCATCCGGATGCGCGCCTTGCCGGCATGGTCGCGCACGAGCTCGTCGCGCGTCGCCGAGTCGCCCGGCCAGTCCGCGGGGCACCCCAGGTCGTCCTCGGTGAGCCCGCCGGCGGTGAGCACCTCGCGCACCACGGCCACGTGCCGGTCGGTGCCGACATGGCTCGCCGTGGCGAGCCCCAGCTGCTCGCCCTCGAGGGGCGCGCCGGCGGTGAGGCACGCGACGGCCTGCAGCGGCTTGAGACTCGAGCGGGGCAGCACGAGGGCCTCGGGATTGCCGTGACGAACGACGACGTCGCCGTCCGGGGAGAGCACGACGGCTGCTCCGATGTGGCGGGATTCGATGAATCCATTCCGTTCGACGACGGCGAGTTCCACGGCATCCTGGACGGTCAGAGTCTGCACCACGAGGGCAAGCCTAGTAGCTGATCCGGCGACGTCGTGGGTGTGCGTCGGTCCTGGGGGTGCCGCGTCTTGGCCGCATGCCGCGCCGGCCTGGCACGATGGACCCATGGGCCTCGGCACGCACCACTACGCACTCACCACGACCTGGACCGGCAACCGCGGCACCGGCACCTCGGGGTACCGCGACTACGACCGGGCGAGCACGATCGGCATCGCGGGCAAACCGGATCTGCTCGCCTCGTCCGACAAGCCGTTCCGCGGGGATCCGACGCGGTGGAACCCGGAGGACATGCTGCTCGCGGCGCTGAGCGAATGCCACCTGCTGAGCTACCTGCACGCCTGCGTGACCGCGGGCGTCGTGGTGCTCGACTATCGCGACGAGGCGACCGGCACGATGGAGGAGGACGGACGCGGCGGGGGAGCGTTCACCGAGGTGACGCTGCGCCCGGTCGTCACGATCGCCGACGAGTCGATGCGCGCGGCAGCCGAGGCGGCTCACGCCCAGGCGAACGTCTGGTGCTTCATCGCCAACTCCGTCGCCTTCCCGGTGCACCACGAGGCGACGATCCTCGTCGCCTCACCTGCCCGCTGAGCGGTCGCCGCAGGAATCCTCGAAGGATCAGCGCCGTTCGTGCGGCAGCGCCTGCTTGATCTTCTCGATCGCCCCCTGCGCGGGCACCTCGTTGTAGACGCCGGCGAGCTCCTGCTCGCTGAGGGCGTGGATCGCCGCCATGATCTCGTCCGTGGCGCCGCGGCGGGCCCGTCCGGAGGTCGCAGGGCCGTGGTGCGCGAGGTCGAGGGGCTCGCCGAAGCGGATCGTGACCTTCGATCCGATCTTGGGCATGCTCGCGCCGACGGGCATCGCCTTGTCCGTGCCGATCACGCCCACCGGCACGACCTTCGCGCCGGTCTGGAGGGCGAGGAAGGCGACGCCGGTGCGGCCCTTGTAGAGACGACCGTCGGTCGATCGCGTGCCCTCGGGGTAGAGCGCGACGGCGAGGCCCTGATCCAGCAGCTTCCGCTGCTCGTCCAGGGCGTCGAGCGCCGCCTGGCCCGCACCCCGGCGCACCGGGATCGCGCCTACGGCCCGCATGAAGTTCGCGACGAACCGGCCCTTGAGACTCGTGCCCTCGAAGTAGCTGGACTTCGCGAGGAAGTGGACGCGCCGGGGAGCGGCCACCGGGATCGCGATCGAGTCGATGAACGAGAGATGGTTGGACGCGACGATGATCGGTCCGTCCTTCGGCACGTTCGCGCGCCCCTCGATGCGGGGGCGGTAGATGAGCCGCGTGAGCGGGATCAGGATCATCCGGCCGAGCAGGTACGTCGCGCCCGCGCGTCGCACCTCGTCCTCGGGATGATGCTGCACGGCGACGGCATCGTTGCGGTCCGCAGACGCCGCGGGTTCGTGTTCCGGAGTCACCAGACAAGGCTAGATCAGGATCCATTCCGCGATCGGAATGCGTGGCGCGACGGTGCTTCCCAGCGGCGGCAAAGCCCGATAGGGCAGGATGGGCGGGTTCGTCTCTACGTCTCGAGGTCCTTCGTGCGCATCCGCATTGCCGCTGCCCTGTCCGCCGTCGCAGCGACGGCTCTCCTGCTCTCCGGCTGCGCCGGCGCCGGGAGCCCTTCGGCGTCGCCGAGCCCTTCCGCGTCCTCGTCGTGCCTGCTCGATGCGAAGCCGGGCAAGGCATCGGACGCGATCAAGGTCGAAGGTGAGGGCAAGGATCTGAAGGTCACCGTGCCCTCCGGTGCGGACATCGACAAGGCCACCGCGGTGGAGCGGACGGTCGTGAAGAAGGGCGACGGCAAGGACGTCAAGGCCGGAGACCTCGTCTCCGTCCGCTACCGGATCGTGAACGCCGCCGACAGCGCCGTCCTCGATTCCAGCTCGCGCGGCTCCGACGACCAGATCCCCGTGCTGCTGGATCCGCAGCAGCAGTCGCTGTTCGTGGCGGCTCTGGAGTGCAAGCCGCTCGGCTCGGCGGTCGTCGCCGCGATCCCCGGGAAGATGTTCGGCGAGGGCGGGAAGTCTGTCGTCGTCTACGCCGAGGCGACGAAGAAGCTCCCCACGGTCGCCGACGGCACCGCGGTCGCCCCGGTCGAGGGCATGCCGACGGTGAAGCTCGCCAAGGACGGCGCGCCCGAGATCACCATTCCCAAGACCGACCCGCCCACCGAGACGAAGATCTCCGTGCTGAAGCAGGGCGACGGCGCGACCGTGGCCAGCGGCGATTACGTGATCGTGCAGTACCGCGGGGTGACCTGGGCCGACGGCAAGGAGTTCGACTCCAGCTGGAAGCGCGGGACGCCCGCGCAGTTCCAGACCACCGGCGTGGTGACGGGTTTCAAGAAGGCGCTCGAGGGGCAGAAGGTGGGCTCCCAGGTGCTCGCCGTGATCCCGCCCGCCGAGGGGTACGGCGCGCAGGCCCAGTCCGGGATCCCCGCCAACTCGACGCTGGTGTTCGTGATCGACATCCTCGGCACGGTTCCTTCGGCGGCGCCGGCGCAGTGACCCTAGGCTGAGGTCATGCGTCGCGTCCTCATCCTCGGATCCACCGGCTCGATCGGCACCCAAGCCCTCGACGTCATCCGGGCGAACCCCGAACGATTCGAGCTCGTGGGACTCGCCGCGGGCACGCAGGCAGAACTTCTCGAGCAGCAGGCGGAGGAGTTCGGCGTCGACGACACCGCGCTGGGCGCCGCCGAGGCGGAGCAGCTCGTCCGCGACGTCGAGGCAGACGTGGTGCTGAACGCGATCACGGGATCCATCGGCCTCGGCTCCACGCTCGCCGCGCTCCGGGCCGGTCGCACGCTCGCGCTCGCGAACAAGGAATCGCTGATCGTGGGCGGTGCCCTCGTCACGGCGCTCGCCGCACCGGGGCAGATCGTCCCGGTGGACTCCGAGCATTCGGCGCTGGCGCAGGCGCTCCGCTCCGGAACCCCGCAGGAGGTGCGCCGCCTGGTCGTCACGGCTTCGGGCGGCCCGTTCCGAGGCCGGTCGCGCGACCAGATGACGTCGGTCACGCCGGCCGAGGCGCTCGCCCACCCGACCTGGGACATGGGACGGATGGTGACGACGAACTCGGCCACGCTTGTGAACAAGGGACTCGAGGTCATCGAGGCCCACCTGCTGTTCGACGTCGACTACGAACGGATCGACGTGGTCGTTCATCCGCAGTCGATCGTCCACTCCATGGTCGAGTTCGTCGACGGCTCGACGATCGCGCAGGCCTCCCCGCCGGACATGCGGCTCCCGATCTCGCTGGGCTTGGACTGGCCGAACCGGGTCGGCGGGGTCGGACGCCCGCTCGACTGGACGAAGGCCGCGAGCTGGACGTTCGAGCCGCTCGACAACGCCGCCTTCCCGTCGGTGGCGCTGGCGAAGCAGGTCGGACGCGCGGGACGCACGTTCCCCGCCGTCTACAACGCCGCGAACGAGCAGGCCGTCGATGCGTTCCACGAGGGGCGCCTCTCGTTCCTCGGGATCGTCGAGATCATCCAGCGCGTGGTCGATGCGCACGAGCCTCCGGACGACCTCACGGTCGCGTCGCTCGCCGACGCGGAGGCGTGGGCGCGGGCAACGGCCGACCGGTTGATCGCCGCGGCGTCCTGAGGCCCGCGCGCACCGGGCGCGCACAGCCGCGGCACGGCCGTTTCCTAGCCCCGCACCGGTAGCGTGGCGGGGTGGAGATCCTGCTATACGTCGGCGGCCTGCTGTTCGTGCTGGTCGGGCTCGGCGTCTCGATCGCCTTGCACGAGCTCGGACACCTGGTGCCCGCGAAGCTGTTCGGCGTGCACGTCGGCCAGTACATGATCGGCTTCGGCCCGCGACTGTTCTCGAAGAAGATCGGCGAGACGGAGTACGGCGTGAAGGCGCTGCCGATCGGCGGCTTCATCTCGATGTCGGGCATGTACCCGCCGTCGGCCGAAGACACGGACGGCGCCGCCTCGGAGAGTCGATCGCGCGGTGCGTTCCGCTCGCTGATCCAGGATGCGAGGGCCGCCAACGACGAGACCATCGATCCGCAGCGTGCGGGTCGCGTCTTCTACCTGCTGCCCGTATGGAAGCGGATCATCGTCATGTTCGGCGGTCCGTTCATGAACCTGGTGCTCGCCATCGTCGTGTTCACGATCCTCCTCAGCGGCATCGGGGTGCAGCAGGGCACCACGACGATCGCCTCGCTGTCGGAGTGCGTGCTGCCGGCCGGATCCACCCAGACCTCCTGCACCTCCTCGGATCCGGTCGCGCCCGCGGCCGAGGCAGGCGTCAAGCCGGGCGACCGGATCGTCTCGGTCGGCGGCACCGCCGTGTCGACCTTCGCTGAGGCGAGCGCGATCATCCAGGCCTCGCCGGGGAAGACCCTTCCGCTGGTCGTCGAGCGTGGCGGTGCCGACGTGACGCTCCAGCTGACCCCGGTGGCTGCGCAGCGCCAGCAGGTGGACGGCAACGGCCGGCCGGTGGTCGACGACAAGGGCCACACCGTCGTGCGCACCGTCGGCTATGCCGGGATCTCCGCGCAGCTCGCCTATGTGCAGCAGCCCATGGGCGCCGGTTTCGAGCAGGCCATGACCAACGCCGGATCCGTGGTGCAGCTCATCGGCACTCTTCCGGTGCGCCTCTGGGACGTCGGAGTCTCGCTGGTCACCGGTACGCCGCGTGACCCCAACGGCCCGCTGAGCGTGGTCGGGGTGGGCCGGATCGCCGGCGAGGTCGCCGCGGCCGATGCGCCGGTGCTGAACCGCTTCGCCGTGCTGCTGAGCCTCATGGGCTCGCTGAACATCGCGCTCTTCGTCTTCAACCTCATCCCGCTCCTGCCCTTGGACGGGGGGCACATCGTGGTCGCGCTCTGGGACGGCCTGAAGCGGGCGTGGGCGAAGCTGTTCCGCCGGCCGCCGCCGGCGCCGGTGGACGCCACGAGGCTCGTGCCGCTGACGATCGTCGTCGCCGGTCTGCTCATCGCGATGGGGGCGCTGCTGATCGTCGCCGACCTCGTCCGGCCGGTGACGATCGGCTGACGGCGCTCAGTGCCCGTCGAGGGCGTGCGCCACCAGCCTCTGCAGCGTCGTCATCCCGTCGCGGGACAGGATCGACTCGAGGTGCCCCTGCACCGAGGCGAAACCCGGTCCGCGCAGCGCGTAGACGTCGCCCGACGTCGGATCCGCGGAGACCTCGGCGAGGCCGACGGCGCTCGTGCCAGGCGTGACGCGCGCGGTGAACGTGTTGTAGAAGCCGATCGAGGCGCTCTCGCCGAACACCGGCACGGACTTCTGCAGTCCCTGATGCGGGCTGGCGAGCGGTGCGAGCGCGATCCCGAGGGAGTCCGCGAGGATCTGGTGGCTGAGGCATACGGCGAGCAGCGGGCGCCCACCGGCGAGACGCCGCGCGACGAGTGCGCGCATCCGGGCGATGCGCGGCGAGGATCCGTCCCGCGGGTCGCCGGGCCCGGGGCCCGCGACGAGCAGGTCGGCGGCGTCGATCTCCGCGTCGTCGGCTTCGGCCCACGGCAGGATCCGCACGTCGAGCCCGAGGTGGCGCAGCTGGTGCGCGAGCATCGTCGTGAACCGGTCCTCCGCATCGACGACCACGGCCGTGCGTCCTGCGAAGGGCGCCGCCGCCGTGGTCTCGGTGGCACCGTCCTGCGGGTTGATCCAGAACTCGGCGAGCCGGGCGTTGCGGGAGGCGAGCAGCGCCTGGATCTCCGGATCCTCTGCCGGGGTCGTCCCCGTTCCGGGCTCGTCCGCATCCTCGCGGGCTTCGGCGGCGGTGTCCCGCGCCACGGCGCCGATCGCACCCAGCACGCCCGCGGCCTTGCCGTGCGTCTCGCCGACCTCGCCGGCGGGGTCGGAGTGGCGCACGAGAGTGGCGCCGACCGGGACGCTCACCTCGCCGTCGTCGAGGTACACGGTCCGGATGAGGATCGGCGCGTCGAGGTCGTGCCCCCCGGCGTCGTTGGGCGTGAAGAGCGCCGCCACACCGGAGTAGTAGCCGCGCGGCTTGCGCTCGTGCCGGCGGATCACCGTGCAGGCGTTCTGCATCGGGGACCCGGTGACGGTGGGGGCGAACATCGTCTCGCGCAGGATGTCGCGTGGATCGAGCCGGCTGCTGCCGCGCAGCATGTACTCGGTGTGAGTGAGCCGCGACATCTGCTTGAGGTGGGGTCCGGTGATCCGCCCGCCGTCGGAGCAGACCGCGCTCATCATCTTGAGCTCCTCGTCCACCACCATGAACAGCTCCTCGGTCTCCTTCGTGGACGAGAGGAACTCGCCGAGAGCCGCGGTGGTGGAGCCGCCCGCCGGGTGGCGGAAGGTGCCGGAGATGGGGTTCATGGTCACCACGCCGCCCTGCGCGACGACGTGCGCCTCCGGGCTCGCGCCGACCGCGATGACCCCCGGGGTGACGACCGCGAAAGTCCAGTACGCACCGCGCTCGTGCTCGAGGAGCGCGCGGAACCAGGTGAGGGCCGCGGTGCGCTCCGCGGCGGAGTCCGTGGCGTCGATCCGTGCCGTGTAGTCGCGTCGGATCACGAAGTTCGCACCCTCGCCCCGGCCGATCTCGTCGGCGATCACCCGCTCCACGATCGCGGCGTACTCGTCGTCGCTGAGGTCGAAGCCGCCGTCGTGGAGCGGGACGGGCGTCGCCGGGAGAGCCGCGAGCACCTCGGCCGCGGGCAGATGCAGATGCTCGTCGACCAGCAGGCAGCGCAGGGGCGCTCCGTCGTCCTGCGCCTCGAAGCCGCGCTCGCGCACCTGGCGGAACGGCACCAGGGCGAACACCTCCCGGCGCGCTCCGTCGGCGTCGAGCGGGATGTCGGCGAGGAGATCGACGTCGACGATCGTGCCGGTGAGCAGCTCGACGCTGTCCGAGCCCTCACGGGCGAGCAGCACGAAGGACGAATCGAGCGAATGGATCCGGTCGGCGGTGGTCATCAAAGGGGCTCCTGAGCAGGGGATCCGACGCGGCAGAAACGACAAGACCGCCCCGGAAGGCGGTCTGGATCGTGGTACGCGAACTCACCGCCTAGGAGGCGGGGCACCAGGTGCGGTTCGCGGACATGCGCCGAAACTATCACACCGTCGCGGCAGGGGTGCGCCTCGTGACGGCGCGGACACGGCGTCTGCTCAGGCGGCACGCGGATCCCGTCCAGCCCCGCACCGGTAACCTGGATCTGTGCCAGCCGTGAACCTGGGGATGCCCAAGATCCCCGATGTCCTCGCCCCGCGTCGCAAGAGCCGCCAGATCAAGGTCGGCAAGGTGCTCGTCGGTGGAGGAGCCCCCGTCAGCGTCCAGTCGATGACGACGACCAAGACCACCGACATCAACGGGACGCTGCAGCAGATCGCCGAGCTCACCGCCTCGGGATGCGAGATCGTGCGCGTCGCCGTGCCGTCGCAGGACGACGCCGACGTGCTGCACATCATCGCGAAGAAGAGCCAGATCCCGGTCATCGCCGACATCCACTTCCAGCCGAAGTACGTGTTCCAGGCGATCGACGCGGGCTGCGCCGCGGTGCGCGTGAATCCGGGCAACATCCGCAAGTTCGACGACCAGGTCGGCGCCATCGCGAAGGCGGCGAAGGATGCCGGAGTGTCGCTGCGCATCGGCGTGAACGCCGGGTCCCTCGACCCCCGGCTGCTCGAGAAGTACGGCAAGGCCACTCCGGAAGCACTCGCCGAGAGCGCACGCTGGGAGGCGTCGCTGTTCGAGGAGCACGACTTCCACGACTTCAAGATCTCCGTCAAGCACAACGACCCGGTCGTGATGGTGAAGGCGTACCGCCTCCTCGCCGCGATGGGCGACTGGCCGCTGCACCTCGGCGTGACCGAGGCGGGCCCCGCGTTCCAGGGCACGATCAAGTCCGCCACGGCCTTCGGGATCCTGCTCGGCGAGGGCATCGGAGACACGATCCGCGTCTCCCTCTCGGCCCCGCCGGCCGAGGAGGTCAAGGTCGGGCATCAGATCCTGCAGTCGCTGAACCTGCGCGAGCGCAAGCTCGAGATCGTGTCCTGCCCCTCGTGCGGTCGGGCCCAGGTCGACGTCTACACCCTCGCGGAGAACGTCACCGAAGGGCTCAAGGACATGACGGTTCCGCTGCGCGTGGCCGTCATGGGCTGTGTCGTGAACGGCCCGGGGGAGGCCCGCGAGGCCGACCTCGGCGTCGCCTCCGGAAACGGCAAGGGTCAGATCTTCGTCAAGGGCGAGGTCATCAAGACCGTGCCCGAGGAGGACATCGTGGCGACGCTCATCGAGGAGGCGAACCGCATCGCCGACGAGATGGGGCCGAACGCCCCCCTCGGCACCGCACAGGTCGTCACCAGCTGATGAGCGGCTTCGCGCTTCCCGCTGCCGTGCAGCGCATGGTCGACGCCATCAACGCGGCCGACACCGAGGCGTTCGTCGCCGCCTTCACGCCGGAGGGCTTCGTCAGCGACTGGGGCACCGTCAAGAAGGGTCCCGAGGGAGTGCGGGCATGGGCCGCATCCGACGCGATCGGCGCCGGCGCACGCATGACGGTCCTGACCGCGGAGACCGAGGGCGACACGACCAGGATCCGCTTCGACTGGCGCAGCAGCGTCTTCACCGGCGAGTCGGACGGGATCTTCGTGGTCTCCGGCGATCGCCTCGCGAGCTTCACCATCCCGCCGTCGCACTGACGTCGGGATCCTTCCCTCGTCACCCTGTCAGGAGCCTCCGTGTCGTCCAGCACCGTCGTCACCTTCCCTTCGGGATCCCTCGTCGAGTCCGCCCGCGTCGTGGGCGTGCATCCGTCGGACACCGGTGCGGTCGTCGTGCTGGACCGGACTCCTTTCCATCCCGTCGACCACACCTGGCCGGATCAGCCGGGAGACCGGGGGTCGCTGCGCGTGGACGACGTCGAGGTCGCCGTGTCCGAGGCGGTCATGGCGGCGGTGAGCGACGAGGGCGTGGTCGCGGTCGGCTCGGACATCCCTGTCAAGCGGGGAGCCGCGGGCTGGACCTGGCTCGTCGGGCACCGGGTCGAGGCCGTTCCCTCGGCGCTCGCCGCAGGAGCTTCCGCCGAGGCGACGGTGGATGCGGAGCGTCGCGCGGGGCTGAGCCGTGGGCACACGGCCTGCCACCTGGCATCGCTGGCTCTGGATCTCGCGGTCGCCGACCTCTGGCGCAAGGATCCCGGATCCGACGCGCTCGGCTCGCCCGACTTCGAGGGGCGTGCGAACCAGACGAGCTTCATCGACGAGGGCGGTTCGGTGGACGAGTACCGTCTCGGCAAAAGCCTGCGCAAGGCGGGATTCGACACCGAGGGCTTCGCGGCAACTCTGGCCGAACGCGAGGAGCGCATCAACACGCAGCTCGCGGCCTGGGTGGCCTCCGCAGCGTCGAGCCGGATCGAGGTCGACGGTGAGACGATCGTGGACCGTCGTCGCTGGGTGTGCGGACTGCCCGAGGGCACGGCGTCGATCCTGTGCGGCGGCACGCACGTGTCGTCGCTCGCGGAGTTCGCTTCGATCCGGGTGTCGCTGGATCTGTCGGATCCACAGCTGCTCGTGATGACGACGACTTCGGTTCCGGCGTAGTCGGCCCCTCCCGATCAGGGGCGGGGCGGCCGGGGCTCACGCCACCGGACGGAACCTCTTCGGTGGCGGTTCGAACCCCGTCCAGGCGTACTTGAGGGCTGGCCGGGGCGGGAGCGCAGACGTCTGGCCGCGCGGATGATGGAGGACGAAGTCGTCCTTGCCGTGGCGTGTGATGCGCCAGCCGCCGTGATGCAGCTGCATGTGATGGAAGCGGCAGAGCAGGACTCCGCGGTCGATGTCGGTGTGCCCGTCGTCGCGAGCCCATTCGTCGATGTGGTGAGCCTCGCAGAAGGACGCGGGGCGGTCGCAGCTGACCCATCGGCATCCGCCGTCTCGGACCGCGAGTGCGACGCGTTGCTTCGCGGTGAACAGCCGGTGCTCCCGACCGACGTCGAGCGGGTTCCCTCGGGAGTCGACGGTGACGGATACGGATCCGGCATCGCATGACTGCTGCTCGGCGACCGCGGCCGGGAAGGTGTGGAGGTGATCCTCCGTGTGCGCGATCGGATCCGCGATGTCGTCGGCGCCCACGACCCGGACGACGCGGACGCCGGCGCGCCGCGTCCCGAAGACGGCCGGGGCATCGGCGAGGGATCCGGCCCGGAGGAGGTCGAGGAGGAGGTCGTAGGTGAGCTGATCGTTCGTGCGCGGGTCATCTGCCAGCGATCTCGCGCGAGCCTTCTCCTCGGCGTCGACGAACCGAGGGCCGCCGGTGCGCGGGCGCAGGGCGTTGGCGATGATCGTCGCCGCCCAGGCGTAGCCCTCGTCGTCGAAGTCGATCGCACCGCGCTTGTGACCGTCGAGGGTCGTCCAGACGCGGAAGGAGCGCCGTGCGTACCGTTCTTCGAAGCGTCGCGCGGCGCCCTCGGAATCGAGCCGATCGCGGATGGAGCGCGCAGCGGCGCTCAGCGTCTCCGGGGTATCGTGCGCCGCCGCGGCGATGAGCTGATCGGCGGCGATCTCCCAGAGGTCTCGCATGAGCGCGTCGTTCTCTTCGTGCCGTTCCGTCGTCTCGTCGGACAGGGGAGGGTCGGCGAGTCCCTGGCGGATCGCGTCGTGCTGCGCGGTCGTGAGTCGACCCTCCAGCAGGGCGCGATCGAGTCCGGCGTGCCAGAGCGCGACCGGCTCCGACTCGTCAGCCGATCCGCCGTCCGCCGCCGTGTCCGGGAAGCGGTCGTGGTCGCCGAGGCGCGGAGCGATTCACCGATCCGCACCTGCCGGTTCGCCTCTGCTCTCGTCGATCCCGTGATCTCCTGCACGAGGGAGGCGACATTCCTGTGCCCGAGGGACTGCGCGAGCCCGGCCTGCCCCGCGTCCCGGGCGGAACGTGCCGCGATCACTCCGGTGGCCGCGGCGCGGATCCTCTCGCCGCAGTGGATCAGCGCCGTCGCCGCGGTGATCGTGTCGACGGCATGCATGTCGTCGAGCCTCTCGATGACGGCGACGAGATCGGCCGATTCGAGCGCATCGCCGAGGAGCGCGCGCAGGTTCTGAACCTGCGCGTCGACCTCGGTGAAAATCTCCATGCCTGATCCTCGCAGCGGCACCGGCCGGTCGAACGAGAGCTGCGGAATCTGTGCAGAACCTCTCCGCCCCCCGCTCCGCGCGGAACGACAGGGTGAGACGTCCTCACCGCCGATCCAGACCCCGCTCGTCGATCCAGGTCTGCCACGGCGATACCGAGCGGACGAAGGCCACCGCGTCGAAGGCGTCGCGGGCTCGGCCCGGCTGGACCACGTCGCCGTTGTGCCACCCCGTCGTGGCATCGAGCGCCGCGGACACCGTCGGCGGCGCACTTCGCAGGTCCACGATCGCGTCGCCGATCCCGGAGCGCTCGACGGCGGCGTCGAGACTCGCAGGATCCAGGGGAGCGAGCGCGGACACGAACGGGCGGGAGTGGCCCGGTGGGTCGGCGGGAGCGGGGCGGTGCAGCCACTGCTCTCCGCCGCCGAACAGGGTGCCGATCACGACGAGGTCGCCGCCGAGCCGGTCGGCGAGGTGCCCGCCCATCGTCGTCATCGGGTCCGGGACGAACGGGGGAGCGGAGAACGCCGTGCGCTGAACGTGCCCGTTGGCGGCAGTGACGAGGATGCGGGGCTCGCGCTGCAGGATCCCCTCCACGGCGTCGGCCATCCATGCGTCGCGGATGTTCGCGGCGGGCCAGGTGCGGGTGGGGCCGGCGGTCATGGCCTGCAGGAACGCATCGGCCGCGCGGGCGCTCTCCGCCGCGTGGATCGGGAAGTCCACCCGCGCCTCGGCCTCGGCACCGCCGCCCAGCGCGGCGACCTGCTCACGACGGCGAGCGCGGATCCGAGCCGCGAGATCGGCGATGCCGACGGTGAGGGCGGCGCGCTCGGCTGCGGGCAGCGCCAGATACGCCTGGATCGTCGGCGCCGCCTGCGCCAGCCCGGTGCGGTCGGCGGGGAGATATCCGAACCGGGGGAGCAGAGTCGCCCGCACATGCGCCGCATAGTGCGCATCGACGACGTCGAGCAGCTCCAGCGCGGCCTGCACGCCGGGCAGCGCGCTCGCCGAGGAGTCGGGCAGGTCCATGCCGTACCAGCGCGGGATCGAACGCGCGGTCGCGGCGCGCTCGCGCATCCAGGTGAGCTGATCCAGCATCTCCTGACAGGCGCCGAAGCGGTAGGAGACCCCGTCCCGCAGCGCGTCCCGAAGGCCGCCGCGACCTGTGCGGATCCAGTCGTCGACGTGACGCCCTTCCGGGAGCCCGCTCTCCGTCACGAACGCCGTGAAGCCGGCGCGCCGGTGCAGGAAGCGGAACATCCGGTCGCGCAGAGCGAAGAACTCGTGCACGCGGTGCATCGACTCGCCGAGCGCGACGACGCGCGCATCCCCGACGATCTCGAGCAGCGGTTCGAGGTCGGAATCGTCGACGTCGTCCGGATCGAGCGTGCGCAGCGGGCGCGCGCGGTCGCGGATCCACGCGGAGAGGGCGTCGGCGGGGCGGTCAGACGACGGCAAAGGAGACCTGCCCCTTCGCGACATCGACCGCACCGAGCGAGAGCCGGACGGTCGACCCCGCAGCGGCCGTCTCGGGCAGCGCCACCGAGGCCGTGACGGGCGGCTCCTCGATCTGCACCGTCCCGCGTGCGCCGTTGCGGCGGATCACCACCGCGTCGAACGTCTCCCCGACGTGGGAGGCGAGCAGCGCCGCCTCCACGAGGTCGAGGGTGCGCGCGTTCAGCGTCGACGAGCGCTGCGCCGAGGCCCTCATGAGATCCGGCACGAGTGGGAGGCTCTCCCGCACCCACCCCGGAATCTCCTCGCCGCGGCTCACGGCGAGCGAGATCGTCAGCGACCACCGGTCGACGAGTCGCCGCAGCGGGGCGGTGGCATGCGCGTAAGGGGCGCCGATGGCCGCCTGCACGGTCTCCGCGGGGGCCGCTCCGTCGAAGGCGACGTACCCGGCGCCGCGGAAGAGGGCGGAAGCCGCCTCCAGGATCGGCAGGGTGCGCGGATCGTCCCGGTCGAGGCCGCGCAGATAGTCGCCGTAGCGGCCCGTCGTCCACGGCGTGCCGAGCACCGTCGTCTGCCGGCGGAAGGTCTCGAAGGCGGCGTCATCGGGCTGCGGCATCGTGCGCAGGATCCCGACCTTCGCCTCGAGCATGAGCTGCGCCGCGGCCATCCCGGTCAGGAGCGAGAGCTGCGCGTTCCAGTCCTCCACGGGCAGCGGCGTGCGGCGCTCGATCGCGTAGGAGCCGTCGTCGTGGCGCACGACCTCCTCGTCGGGCAGATTCAGGCTCGCGCCTCCCCGCTGCGCCTCCTGCTCCAGGCGCAGGCGCCCGATCTCCGGCAGCAGCGCCGCCGGAGAGTCCCGTCCGGCGTCGAGGTCGGACTGCACCGAAGCGTAGTCGAGCTTTGCCCGCGAGCGGATGAGAGCACGCTCGAGGCGCGTGCCGGTGGCGGATCCGTCCGCGTCCAGAGTGAAGGTCCACACCAGCGCCGGCCGGTCCTGGTCGGGCAGCAACGAGGCATGGTCTTCGCTGAGCACGGGCGGGTGCAGCGGGATCGTGCCGTCCGCCGCGTACAGGGTCTCGCCGCGGGCACGCGCGGCGAGATCGAGGGCGCCGCCGGGCGCGACGAACGACGGCACGTCGGCGATCGCGTAGCGCACGGTGTATCCGGACCCGTTCCGCTCCAGCTGGAACGCCTGGTCGAGGTCCATGGATCCCGCCGGATCCAGCGTCGCGAAGGCGATGTCGCGCAGATCCAGGTCGGGCGTCGGTGCCGTCGCAGAGGCGGCCTCCGCAAGCGCCTCGGGCGAGAACTCGGCCGGCGCGTCGATCTCGGTGCGCAGGGCCGCGAGCGCCGTGGCGAGCTCCGACTGCGCGGCGGAGGGGGCGACGTGCGATCGGCGCTGAGGCATGGGTTCAGCCTAAGCCGCCCTGTGCGTCCGAGACGGGCGTTAGCGTGGTGTCCATGACCAGCACCGCTGACAAGGCCCGCACCCTCGCCGCGCTCTATGCGGCACCCGAGATCCTCCGCGTCGTGAACGTATGGGACGTCGTGTCCGCGCAGGCGATCGCCGCCCTGCCCGAGACCACGGCCATCGCCACGGCCGGCCATTCCATCGCCTCGTCCTACGGCTACGCCGACGGCGCGATCCCGCGCGAGCTCATGCTCGACATGGTCGGTCGCATCGCCGCCGCCGTCGAGCTCCCCGTGACCGCCGACCTTGACGACGGTTACGGCGACGCGGGGGAGACCGTGCGCCTCGCGATCGGCGCGGGCGTCGTCGGCGCCAACGTCGAGGACCGGCTGCGTCCCCTCGCCGAGGCTGCTGCGAACGTCGAGGCGATGATCCGCGCCGGTGAGGCGGAGGGCGTGCCGTTCGTGCTCAACGCGCGCACCGACGCCTTCGTCCGCGGCGGCGGTCGTCCGGTGGAGGAGTCCCTCGCCGACGCGATCGAGCGCGGCCGGGCCTTCCTCGACGCCGGCGCGACCGCGGTCTTCGTGCCGGGCATCCTCGATGCCGACACCACTCGCGCGCTCGTCGAGGGGATCGGGCACGGGAAGGTCAGCGTGATCGGCCTGCCCGGAGCGCTCACCTCGACCGAGTACGAGGCACTGGGCGCCGCGCGCATCTCCTACGGGCCGCTGCCGCAGCGCGTGGCTCTGACGGCGCTGCAGGACAACGCCGCCGAGATCTACGCCGGAGGCGTCATCCCGGCGAGCACCCGCGCCCTGAACTGACCAGCGCGCGCCGCTCGACAGCGCGTCCCCTCCGATCGCCCCGCCCGCGCACCCCGCACGGGCGGGGCGATCGCCGTCACTAGACTTGTGGGCGTGGTGACTCGTCTCTCGAACTTCTTCCTCCGCACGCTCCGCGAAGACCCGGCCGGCGCCGAGGTCGCGAGCCACAAGCTGCTGATCCGCGCCGGGTACATCCGACCGCAGGCCGCAGGCATCTTCGCCTGGCTGCCGCTCGGGTTGCGGGTGAAGGCGAGGATCGAGACCATCGTCCGCGAGGAGATGTCCGCCGCGGGCGCACAGGAGGTGCACTTCCCGGCTCTCATGCCCCGCGAGGCATACGAGGCGACCGGCCGCTGGGAGGAGTATGGCGACCTGCTGTTCCGCCTGAACGACCGCAAGGGCGGCGACTATCTGCTCGCGCCGACGCACGAGGAGGCGTTCACCCTGCTCGTGAAGGACCTGTACTCCTCGTACAAGGACCTGCCGCTGACGATCTACCAGATCCAGGACAAGTACCGTGACGAGGCGCGCCCCCGCGCCGGCCTGCTGCGCGGTCGCGAGTTCACGATGAAGGACGCCTACTCCTTCGACTCGTCCGACGCCGGACTCGACGCGAGCTATCAGGCGCAGCGGGACGCCTATGAGCGCATCTTCCAGCGCCTCGGACTCGAATATGTCATCGTGCAGGCCGACGCCGGCGCGATGGGCGGGTCCCGCAGCGAGGAGTTCCTGCACCCGACGCCCGTCGGCGAGGACACGTTCGTGCGGTCCGCGGGCGGTTACGCGGCCAACGTGGAGGCGTACACGACGGCGGTCCCCGCCCCCGTGCCGTTCGACGTGGACGGCACCCCGGTGATCTTCGATTCGCCGAACACTCCCACCATCGAGACCCTGGTGGCGCACGCGAATGCGGCGCTGGACGGCGAATACACCGCGGCGGACACGCTGAAGAACGTCGTGCTCGCGCTCACCCACCTCGACGGCACTCGCGAGCTCGTCGTGGTCGGCCTCCCCGGCGACCGCGAGGTCGACGAGAAGCGCGCCGAGGTGGCCTTCGCTCCGGCCGAAGTGGAGCCGGCGACGGCGGATGACTTCGAGAAGCACCCGCTGCTGGTCAAGGGCTACATCGGCCCGTGGTCGCCCACCGGCGCGATCCTGGGCGAGGAGTCCGCGACCGGGATCCGGTACCTCCTCGACCCCCGCGTCGTCGAGGGCACGAGCTGGATCACCGGCGCGAACATCGATCAGAAGCACGCCCACTCCGTGGTCGCCGGGCGCGACTTCGCCTCCGACGGCGTGGTGGAGATCGCGAACGTGCGCGAGGGCGACCCCGCGCCGGACGGATCCGGTCCCGTGCATCTCGCCCGGGGCATGGAGATCGGCCACGTCTTCCAGCTCGGCCGCAAGTACGCCGAAGCGCTGGGCCTCAAGGTGCTCGACGAGAACGGCAAGCTCGTGACCGTCACCATGGGCTCCTACGGCATCGGCGTGACGCGCATCCTCGCGATCATCGCCGAGCTCAACAACGACGAGAAGGGGCTCATCTGGCCCGCCTCCGTGGCGCCGTTCGACGTGCACGTGGTGGCCGCGGGTCGCGACCAGGTCGCCTTCGACGTCGCCGCGGACGCCGCGGCCCAGCTCGAGGCCGCGGGGCTCGACGTGCTCTACGACGACCGCCCCAAGGTCTCGCCCGGGGTCAAGTTCGGCGACGCCGAGCTCGTGGGCGTCCCGCGCGTGCTCGTCGTCGGCCGCGGTGCCGCCGAGGGCCAAGTGGAGCTGTGGGACCGCCGCAGCGGCGATCGCGACACGATCTCCCTCGCCGACGCACTGCAGACGCTCACCGCGCGCTGACCCACGCACCGGCACCGCGAAGGCCCCGGGACCCGCCAAGGTCGCGGGGCCTTCGGC
This sequence comes from Microbacterium sp. MMO-10, assembly GCF_037148715.1. Taxonomy (NCBI): domain Bacteria; kingdom Bacillati; phylum Actinomycetota; class Actinomycetes; order Micrococcales; family Microbacteriaceae; genus Microbacterium; species Microbacterium sp. MMO-10. The sequence continues at coordinate 357,572 of NZ_JBBCSV010000002.1, forward strand.
GTCCGTGCGGGTCACTCCTGCGCGTCGAAGGCGCAGCCGAGCGCGAGGGAGGCGTAGGACAGGATGTTCGCGCGGTAGGTCGGGGCGCCGAGGTCGAGCCCGATCAGCGGATACAGATCGTAGGCGTCCTCGAGCGCGACGATGTTGCGTGCGATCACCGTGAGGTCCGCGGCGGGCCGGAAGACGCCGAGCGCCGCCCCGATCTCGATCGTGGACCGGTACAGGCCCACCTGGCGCTCCACGATCGAGCGATGCAGCGGTCGGTACTGCGGCTGCTCCCGCAGCAGCGGGATGCTCTCGTAGGCCATGCGCAGGTGGTCGCTGATCTCGTCGGGAACGCCGGCCTCGACGAGCTTCGCGAGCCGCCGGATCGGATCCGGTTCCTGCTCGGCGATCGTGCGGCGATGCTCGTACATCTCCTCGAGCACGCCCTCGACGGTCGCATACATGAGGTCGTCGAAGCTCGGGAAGTAGTAGAGCACGCTGCCGGCGCTCACCGAGGCCTCGGCGGCAACGGCGCGCACATTGGTGGCGTTCAACCCGCTGCGTCCCGCGACGCGGCGGGTCGCGGAGATCAGCTCGGCGCGCCGTGCGCTGTGCTTGTGCGGTGCCGGCACGGCGACCCCTTCCTGCGTGGTGACCGGGTCGCCGTGTCCGGATGCGGCGGCCGTGGGCTCAGCCCTCGTCGTCGACGACCACGGTGGTCAGCTCAGCATAGTGCCGGGGGTTGCGGACCCTGAGCACGAACCCGATCACGATCCCCGCGAGGAACAGGACGGGTGTCGGGGCGAGCAGTGCCAGGTTGATCGGCCCTTCCACCCCGGAGACGAGGCTGAAGTTCGTCGCGATGAGGATCCATCCGACGATGAGGCCGAGCGCGCCGAGGGCCGGGGCGACGAGCACGCGCCAGACGCTGTGCCCTCGACGGTCGCGCAGGAAGAAGCCCACGACGGCGATCGCGGCGACCGCCTGCGCGAACACGAGGCCGGCCACGCCGACGGAGTAGACGGGCAGGGCGAAGCCGAGGAACGGGTCGGCGCCGGTGGCGAGCGTGATGACGATCGCGGCGAGCGAGATGATGCTCATCACGAGGCTGGCATGGTGCGGCGCCTGGGTCTTGATCTGGGTGCGGGCGAGCCAGCCGGGCAGCAGGCGCTCGCGTCCGATCGAGAACAGATAGCGCGTGCAGGCGTTGTGGAATGCGAGCAGGCAGGCGAAGAAGCTCGTCACGATGAGGATCCGCATCGTGATCGACGCCCAGAGACCCAGGTACTGCTCGCCCGCATCGAAGACCATGTCCTGGAAGGTGTCCTGCTGAGCGAGCTTGAGCACGCCGTCGACGCCGAAGGCGACCGTGAGGATCCAGAACGTGAAGGCGTAGAAGACGCCCAGGAACGCGATCGCGATGTAGGTCGCCATCGGCACCGTGCGGGCCGGCCGGATCGCCTCCTCCGTGTAGATCGCCGTGCTCTCGAAGCCCAGGTAGGCGCCGAATCCGAACACGAACAGCGCGCCGCTGCCCGCGGCGAAGAACACGTTCTGCGGGGCGAAGGCGGCGAACGAGATCGGCTCGGGCCCGCCCTGGGCGAGCACGCCGATGGCGAGGACCAGCAGGATCGCGACCTCGGCGGTGAGCAGCACGGCGAGCACCTTCGCCCCCACGTCGATCTTGCGGTAGCCGAGGATGCCGACGGCGAGGAAGGCGATGAGCGCGTATACGGTCCAGGGCAGCTTGATCCCGAAAAGCGCGTCGAAGGTCATCTCGCCGAAGAACCCGACGAAGCCGTAGAAGCAGATGCAGAGGGCGGCATAGGAGAAGATCGTGACGAACACGATCCCGATCCCCACCGGCTTGCCGAGACCCTTCGTCCCGTAGATGTAGAACGCTCCCGCGTTGCGCACGTACCGGGACATCGCGGTGAAGCCGACCGCGAACAGCATCAGGACGACGCCCGAGGCGAGCATCGCGCCGGGGCCGCCGATCCCGGCGAGGCGGAAGTCGGTGGGGGCGGCACTGGCGACCACCGTGAGCGGAGCCGCGGCGGAGATCACGAAGAAGACGATCGCCCAGACGCCGAGGCGGCGGCGGGCGAGTGCGGTGCCGCCGGTCAGCGCGGGGTCCGGCGGGGCGGCGGTCGAAGAATCGGCGGGGGACGGTCGAGACATCATCGGCTCCTGGTGGGATCCGCCGTGGCATCGGGACAGCCGCGGCGCTTGAACAGTGATTCAAGAGGGTTAACTCGATCCTGTCAAGCAAATGAGAAGGATCTGTCGTAAACTTCTGAACAATCGTTCAGAGTAGATCGGAACCATGATGACGTCACGTCCCTCCTCGCAGCAGCGGGAACGGCGCCCGCGCGCCCGCGACCTCGGCATCGTCTTCGACGGCGAACCCGGTGCGCTCGACGCGATCACCGATGTCCCCGGCCTCGAGGTCGGCTTCACGACGCTCGTGACGGGGGAGGGGGCCCACGCCGCGCGCTCCGGGGTGACCGCGATCCTGCCGCGCGGACGCGCCGGCGTGGGCGACGCGTGCGCGGCCGCGGTGCACTCGTTCAACGGCAACGGGGAGCTCACGGGGCGCAGCTGGATCGACGAATCCGGATCCCTCGCCCTGCCGATCGCGATCACCAACTCGCACGCGGTGGGAGCCGTGCACGCCGGCGTCGACGCCTGGCTCGCCGCGACCCGTCCCGACCTCGCGGCGCAGTGGCTGCTGCCGGTCGTGGGGGAGACCTGGGACGGGTACCTCAACGACATCAACGGCGGTCACGTGCGTCCCGAGCACGCGGCCGAGGCGCTGGATGCGGCGAAGGCCGGACCGGTCCAGGAGGGGAGCGTCGGCGGCGGAACCGGGATGAACTGCTACGGCTTCAAGGGCGGCACGGGCACGGCCTCCCGCGTCGTCCGGCACGGGGAGGACGAGTACGTCGTCGCCGCGCTGGTCCAGGCGAACTTCGGCTCCCGATCGGAACTGCGCTTGGGTGGCATCCCGCTCGGGCAGCGGACCGCGGCACCGAACCCGATGGACGACACCGACTGGTTCGCCGAGGACCGCGCCCGCGGGCGGGCCGTGAGCGGAGCCGGGTCCGCGATCGTCGTGATCGTCACGAATGCACCGCTGCTGCCGGGGCAGTGCGCGGCGCTCGCCCGCCGCGGCGCACTGGGACTCGGTCGCAGCGGAACCGCGGGCAGCCATTTCTCCGGCGACATCGTGCTGGCGCTGTCGACGGCCAACTCCGGTGCGCTGAGCTCGGCGTTCCCCGCGGACGAGCCGGCCGGGTACGAGGAGCTGCGCTTCGTGCCCTGGGGGCGGATGGATCCGTTCCTCACGGCCGCGGTGCAGGCCGTCGACGAGGCGGTCTGGAACTCCCTCGTCGCCGCCGAGGACATGACGGGGCGGGACGGCCACGAGAGCTTCGCGCTCCCGCACGACGAGATCCGGGCGGCGGCGGCGCGGATCGCGGCGCGCTGAGGCGCCCCGGGGCGCGGATCCTGCAGGATGGGGGCATGCACACCACGCCCGCCGCCTGGTTGCGGTCGCGCCCGTCGCTGACCGGCTCCCCGCCCGCGCTCCATCCCGAATCGGTGACGGGCGATCCGCTCGCCCTGTTCCTGAACTGGATCACCGGGGCTGCCGAGGCGGGTGTCGCCGAGCCGCACGCGGCGACCCTGGCGACGGTCGATGCCGACGGCGTCCCCGACGCGCGCACGCTCATCCTCAAGGACGTCGACGAGCGCGGCTGGGCGTTCGCGGGAACCCGCTCCTCGGCAAAGGGCCGCCAGCTCGAGGCGACTCCCGCGGCCGCGCTGAACTTCTGGTGGCAGCCCGTGATGCGCGCCGTCCGCGTGCGCGGCCCGGTGCAGGAGGCCCCCGCGGGCGAGAGCGCGGCGGACCTCGCCGCGCGTCCCGCTTCCGCACGGGCCGGAGTGGCGGAGGGGGAGTGGGTGCTCTGGCGGATCGTGCCGAGCCGGATCGAGTTCTGGCAGGGGGCGGTGGATCGCCGGCACACCCGCATCGTGTACACCCGCCACGGGAACGGCTGGCTGCGAACCTGGAGCGACGGCGAGGGCGGTCGTGACGGCGCGGACGAGGGGGAGGGCGCATGAGCGACTACGAGATCACGAGCATCGGGGGGCCGGACGAGTGGCGGGCCTTCCACGGCGGGTTCGACGAGACTCGGTCGCGCGACGGCCGGCGGGTCGTCGACCACGAACTCACGATGCAGTACATCGGGATGACCGCCAACGCCCTGCTCCCCGGTGAGGAGGCGGGGTACTGGCACACCCATTCGCGGATCGAGGAGCTCTACGTGTTCCTCTCCGGACAGGGCCAGATGGGCGTCGGCGACGAGCTCGTCGAGGTCGGGCCCGGCACCGTGGTGCGTGTCGGCCAGGGCGTGCCGCGGACCTGGCGTGCGCGTCCGGACAGCCCCGGCGAGCTGCGCTGGCTGTGCATCCGTGCCGGCGGCGAGGCGCTGCCGCACCTGCCCGACGACAGCGCGCGCCTGCCGGAACGGCCGATGCCCTGGGCCTGATGCGGATGCGGATCCGGATCCGGATCCGATCGAAGGGCGCGGCAGCACCGGGCGTTCACGCGTCCGTGACACGCTGGGGGCATGACTGAGGAGATCCTCCCGCCGGCGCTGCGCGCCGAGATCAACGCCGTCCTCGACGACGCCGGGGTGCATGCCGACCGCCGCCTCGTGCTGCGGCTGCTGCAGACCGCGGTGCTGCTCGGCGAGGATCGCACGGATCGGCTCGATCTGAAGATCGCGTCCGCCGCGCTCAGCGAGATGCGCGAGGCGTTCCGGCTGTTCGCCCCGTTCCGCGGCGTGCCGAAGGTGACCGTGTTCGGATCGGCCCGCACGGCGCAGGACGATCCGCTCTACCGGCAGGCGCGGGACGTCGCGGCCGCGCTCGCCGCAGAGGGCTGGATGGTCGTCACCGGCGCCGGCCCCGGGATCATGCAGGCCGCCGCGGAGGGCGCCGGCCCCGAGCGCTCGCTCGGGGTGTCCATCCGCCTCCCGTTCGAGGAGAAGGCGAACGCGATCGTCGCCGACCAGGAGCACGTCGTCGCGATGAAGTACTTCTTCACGCGCAAGCTGATGCTCATGAAGGAGTCGCGCGGGTTCATCTGCCTGCCCGGCGGCTTCGGCACCCTGGACGAGATGTTCGAGCTGCTCACGCTGCAGCAGACCGGCAAGGCGGAGCCGATGCCGATCGTGCTGCTGGACGCGACCGGCGGCACGTTCTGGCGCGGTCTGGAGCGCTTCGTGCAGGAGGATCTGGCGCCGACCGGCGTGATCTCGCCGGGCGACTTCGACCGGGTGCGGATCACCGACTCCATCGCCGAGGCGACCGCGGCGATCACCGGTTTCTGGCACAACTACGACTCGCTGCGCTGGGTCGGCGACGTCCTCGTGCTGCGGCTGCGGAACGCCCCCACGGCCGAGGAGATCGCTCGACTCGACGAGCAGTTCGGATGGATGCTCGCGGCAGGGCGGATCGAGGCGAGCGGGCCGCTGCCGGTGGAGCTGGCGGACAAGGATGCGCTCGAACTCCCTCGGCTCACGCTGCACCTCGACCAGCGAGCCGTCGGAGGGCTGTTCCGGCTCATCGACGCCATCAACGGGCTCGGCTCCGCGTCGCGCGGCTGAGTCCTGCGCTTCTCTCCGCGAGCGCACCTCGGCGCCCGGGGGTGGATCCCCGCGGCGAAGGCGCGCGCGGGCGGCCGTCGATCGCGCCGGGAGCCGGGCCAGGGTATCGTTGTACGGATGTCGTGCGTGCGGATGTGCGCCGACGAGAGCTGAACAGGGAGGCCGCCATGGATATCGATCTCGGATTGCTGCGCACGATCGAGCGGGAGAAGGAGATCCCCTTCGACGAGCTGATCGCGATCATCGAACAGGCCGTCCTGACCGCGTACGCGAAGCACGACTCCCACGACGGCTCCCTCACGGACGGAACGCGCGTCGAGCTCGACCGCAAGACCGGCCACGTCGCCGTGATGGTGCCCGTCCTCGACGACGACGGGGCAGTGATCGGCGAGGAGGACTCGACGCCCGACGACTTCGGTCGCATCGCCGCCTTCGCCGCGAAGCAGGTCATCGGCCAGCGCCTGCGCGACATCGCCGACGACGCCGTGCTCGGCGAGTTCCGCGGCAAGGAGGGCGACATCGTCGCCGGCGTCATCCAGCAGGGCCCGAACCCGCGCATGATCCACGTGGACCTCGGATCCGTCGAGGCGATCCTCCCTCCCGAGGAGCAGGTGCCCGGTGAGGAGTACACGCACGGAACCCGCATCCGCGTCTACGTGACGTCGGTCGCCAAGGGGCTGAAGGGCCCGGCGATCACCGTCTCCCGCACGCACCCCGGGCTCGTCCGCAAGCTCTTCGCGCTCGAGGTGCCGGAGATCGCCGCGGGTCTGGTGGAGATCGTCGCGCTCGCGCGCGAGGCGGGGCACCGCAGCAAGATCGCGGTGAAGGCGAACGATCCCGCGATCAACGCCAAGGGCGCCTGCATCGGCGAGATGGGCCGGCGTGTCCGTGCGGTCACCGAGGAGCTGGCGGGGGAGAAGATCGACATCGTCGACTACCACCAGGATCTGGCGACCTTCGTCGCCCATGCGCTGTCGCCGGCCAAGGTCACGAGCGCGTTCGTGCTGGACGCGGGGACGAAGGCCGTCCGCGCCCTGGTCCCCGACTATCAGCTGTCGCTCGCCATCGGCAAGGAAGGGCAGAACGCCCGCCTGGCCGCGAAGCTCACCGGCGCCAAGATCGACATCCAGCCGGACTCGCTGCTCGATTCCTGAGCGCTCCCGGCCGGGTCGCGCACCGGCGGTCCAGATCCGAGGTGTAAGATGGAACCCGTACGAACGTGTGTCGGTTGCCGCGCTCGTGCATCTCGCGCCGCTCTGCTCAGGGTGGTCATCCGGAATGGTCAGCTCGTCTTCGACGAGCAGGCCGTGCTGCCGGGGCGGGGTGCGTGGGTGCATCCGACTCCGGAGTGCGTGGAGGTCGCTCAGCGGCGCCGCGCCTTCGCCCGTGCGCTCCGTGTGTCCCCTGTGCTGGAATTCCCGGAAGCAGAGAACATGCAGACCCTCGAGAAACGGCTGAACGGCTATGGAAACAAAGTGAACGGCTCGAAATGAGACCCGTCCGCGACTAGTGGTCTGCCCTGTCAGGGCGGACCGACCCTGACAGGAGAATTGTGGCTGGTAAACCACGCGTGCACGAGATCGCCGCTGAACTCGGCGTCGACAGCAAGTTCGCTCTCGCGAAGCTCAAGGAGCTCGGAGAGTTCGTGAAGTCCCCCTCATCGACCATCGAGCCTCCGGTGGCGCGCAAGCTGCGTGCTGCGATCGAGGCCGACAAGCCCGCCGGCGGCGCACCCGCGCCGTCTCCGGCGGCCAAGCCCGGCGGCTCCGCGTCGGCGACTCCGGCGACCGCCGGCGCGCCCAAGCCCGGTCCGAAGGCGCCGACCCCCGGTCCCAAGCCGGGTCCCGCCAAGCCCGCCGAGGCTGCTCCGGCGCCGGCTGCGGAGAAGCCCGCGGCTCCCGCCGCACCGGCGGCTCCGGCGGCCGAGAAGCCGTCCGCGCCCAAGCCCGGCGGATCCGCCGCGCCCAAGCCCGGCGCCCCGCGCCCCGGCAACAACCCGTTCGCCTCGTCGCAGGGCATGGGGCAGCGTCCCGCCGGTCCGCGACCGGGCAACAACCCGTTCGCCTCCCAGCAGGGGATGGGTCAGCGTCCGACCCCGGGCAACATTCCGCGTCCGCAGGCTCCGCGTCCCGGTTCGCCGCGCGTCGGCGCGCCTCGTCCCGGTCAGGGTGCGGGCCGTCCCGGCCGCCCCGGTCAGGGCGGTGCCGGTCGTCCCGGCGCTCCGTTCCAGCAGCGCACCGGCGGTCCCGGCCGTCCCGGCGGCGCCGGTGCCGGTGCAGGCGGCTTCCAGCGCCCCGGCGGCGCTCCGGCCGGCGGCTTCGCCGGTCGTCCCGGCGGCGGTGGCGGTCGCGGCCGCGGCCCCGGTGGGGGTACCGCCGGCGCGTTCGGCAAGGGCGGCGGCAAGAGCAAGCAGCGCAAGTCGCGGCGGGCGAAGCGGCAGGAGTTCGAGATGCGGTCGGCGCCGGTCGTCGGCGGCGTCAACGTCTCCAAGGGCAACGGCGAGATCATCCGCCTGCGTCGTGGCGCATCGATCGCCGACTTCGCGGACAAGCTCGAGGCCCTGCGCGGCTACACCGTGCAGCCCGGCACGCTCGTGACGATCCTCTTCAACCTCGGCGAGATGGCCACGGCCACCGAGTCGCTGGACGAGGCGACGTTCGAGGTGCTCGGCGCCGAGCTCGGCTACACGATCCAGATGGTCTCGCCCGAGGACGAGGACAAAGAGCTCCTCGAGGGCTTCGGTCTCGACCTCGAGGCCGAGCTGGAGGCGGAGAGCGAGGACGACCTCGAGATCCGTCCTCCGGTGGTCACCGTCATGGGCCACGTCGACCACGGTAAGACCCGACTGCTCGACGCGATCCGCCAGACCAACGTCATCGAGGGCGAGGCCGGCGGCATCACGCAGCACATCGGTGCGTACCAGGTGTGGACCGAGCACGAGGGCATCGAGCGTGCGATCACCTTCATCGACACCCCGGGTCACGAGGCGTTCACCGCCATGCGTGCCCGTGGCGCCCAGGTGACCGACATCGCCATCCTCGTGGTCGCCGCAGACGACGGCATCATGCCGCAGACGGTGGAGGCCCTCAACCACGCCCAGGCGGCGAACGTGCCGATCGTGGTCGCGGTCAACAAGGTCGACAAGCCCGAGGCCAACCCGGCCAAGGTGCGCCAGCAGCTCACCGAGTACGGTCTGGTCGCCGAGGAGTACGGCGGCGACGTCATGTTCGTCGACGTCTCGGCGCGGGCCAACACGGGCATCCAGGAGCTCCTGGACGCCGTGCTGCTCACCGCGGACGCCGGCCTGGACCTCACCGCCAACCCGAACAAGGCCGCACGAGGCATCGCCATCGAGGCGAAGCTCGACAAGGGCCGCGGTTCGGTCGCCACGGTGCTGATCCAGTCCGGAACGCTCCGCGTCGGCGACGCGATCGTCGCGGGCACCGCGTACGGACGCGTCCGCGCCATGATCGACGAGAACGGCGATGCGGTCGAGGCCGCGGCTCCGTCCCGTCCGGTCCAGGTGCAGGGTCTGAACTCGGTCCCGCGTGCCGGCGACGTCTTCATCGTCACCGAGGAAGACCGCATGGCGCGCCAGATCGCGGAGAAGCGCGAGGCCGTCGAGCGCAACGCACAGCTGGCCAAGGCCCGCAAGCGCATCTCGCTCGAGGACTTCACCCGTGCACTCGAAGAGGGCAAGGTCGAGACGCTCAACCTCATCATCAAGGGCGACGTGTCCGGTGCCGTCGAGGCGCTGGAGGAGTCGCTGCTCAAGATCGAGGTCGACGACTCGGTGCAGCTGCGCATCATCCACCGCGGCGTGGGCGCGATCACCGAGTCCGATGTGAACCTCGCGACGATCGACAACGCGATCATCGTGGGCTTCAACGTCCGTCCCGACACCAAGGCCCGCGAGGCCGCGTCCCGCGAGGGCGTGGACGTGCGGTTCTACTCGGTCATCTACAACGCGATCGACGAGATCGAGAACTCCCTCAAGGGCATGCTCAAGCCGGAGTTCGAAGAGGTCCAGTCGGGTGTCGCCGAGATCCGCGAGGTGTTCCGCTCCTCCAAGTTCGGCAACATCGCGGGTGTCATCGTCCGCTCCGGCACGATCACGCGCAACGCCAAGGCGCGCGTCATCCGCGACGGCGTGGTCATCGCCGATGGCCTCGCCATCGAGTCGCTGCGCCGCTTCAAGGACGACGTCACCGAGGTCCGCACGGACTTCGAGGCCGGTATCGGCCTCGGCAAGTACAACGACATCCAGGTCGGCGACGAGATCGAGACGACCGAGATGGTGGAGAAGCCGCGCGCCTGATCGGCTCGTGGTTTCGCAGGATGGCATCGTGTGTCGCCTTGGCCGGGGGCCCGGCCCGCTTCGCGGGCGCCCCGGCAGGCGCCACACGATGCCATCCTGCTCCGCCCGTCGATCAGCGTCGGACGAACAGAAGTGAGAGGGTAGGGACATGGCCGGAGAACGACAGGCACGACTCGCGGACCGGATCCGCGTCATCCTCGCCGAGCGGCTGGAGAAGGGGCTGCGGGATCCGCGCCTCGGCTTCGTGACGATCACGGACGTGCGCGTGACGGGCGATCTGCAGCACGCCTCCGTGTTCTACACCGTGCTCGGCTCGGAGGAGGAGCGCGTGGCCTCGGGCGCTGCGCTGACCTCCGCGACCGGACTCCTGCGCAAGGAGGTCGGCGCTCAGCTCGGCGTGCGGCTCGTGCCCACGCTCGAGTTCATCCCGGACGCGCTGCCCGAGAACGCCGACCACATCAGCGATCTGCTCCGCCAGGCGCGGGAACGCGATGAGGAGGTCGCGAAGCTCGCGGCCTCAGGCAGCTACGCCGGCGATGCCGACCCGTACCGGGTCGAGGAGGAAGAGCCTCAGGACTAGGCCGCGTCATCCGCGACTCCGGTCGCCGTGCGGCGCACCGCATTCGCTGAAGGCCCCGGGAGCATGGCTTCCGGGGCCTTCAGCGTTGCGCCCCGGTTCCATCTCACGCACCCGCACCCGCATTCTCAACAGGGTTCAAGAACTTTGGCGCGGGGAACGCGCCTTGCTAGCATCCGACGACGCGCGCGGTGTCGCGCGCGATCGACGACAGCGGGGGGCTGTACGAGATGGATGGCACGGCGCGAGCGCGCCTGGGGGCGCTTCACCCGTCGAGATCGCCGATGGGCGTCGCACCCGATCCTGCCGTGCCGCCGCCGGAGCCGGCTCCGCGCGGGTCCGATTGGGGCGGCGCCGAGACCGCACCGCATGTGCACAGCGCCGTCCGCGCCGCGTGCGGAGGCGAGCCTGCGCTGACCGCGGAGGTGCTGGCCGCGCTGAGTCCTGAGCAGCGCCGAGGGTGGCGCGCACTGCCCGACCCGTTGCCGCACGTGCCCGCGTTCGACGCCTATCGCCGACAGGCGGTCCCGCAGGACATCGACGCGGGACTGCTGCTCGCCCTCGCGCTGTGCGGCGTCGGAGGGCTGCCGGTGCTGGGGCTGCTCACCGGATCATCGTCGGATCGGATCGCGGCGTCCCCGCTCGGTCGTCTCGTGCGCCTGCGCGGCGGCGCGTTCCGTCTCTCCGATCCGGCGCTGCGGGCTTCGGTGCTCGCCGCATCGACCACGGGCGAACGGATCGGCGCCCACCGGCTGCTCGCGTCCGCGTTCGAGGAGACCGGCGACCCGCTCGCCGCGCTGTGGCATCGTGCCCGCGGCGCGGTGTGCGGTGACCCGCGGCTCGTCGAGCCCCTCCTGGACCGCGCCGGCGCCGCCCTGCGAGCCGGTTCGGCGGATTGCGCCTGGGCGTTCGCGACGGAGGCCGTGGAGCATGCGCAGTCCGGCACGGACGCGCTCCCCGAGGCGCTGCTCTGCGCGGCGCACGCGGCGCTGGCCGGAGGCTGCGTCGTCGACGCCCTGGAGTGCGCGGAGGGAGCGCTGCGACTCGACGGCGCGCATCGCGATGCGGCACGGGCGACGTTCGTGCTCGCGCATGCGCTGCGGCACGGGACCGTTCCCGGTCCCGAGAGGCTGCTCCCCGGCGACCCGGCCGTGCCGGGCTTCCACCATGCGGCGGTGCTGGGGGCGTCCCTCAGCGCCGAGCGCGGCGACCATGAGCGCACCATCGCCTGGCTCGCGGCGGGCGCCCGCGCCGAGCACGCCTCTCAGGACCGGATCGCGCTGCGGGCCTGGTGCGAACTCCTGGCGGGCGAGGGCACGGGGGCGACGGCCATCGGCGACGGCGACGAGATCCGACGGGTCGCGCGCGCCCTGTGCGCCGGGCTGCAGGGCGACCCCGATGCCGGGCTGCGCGCTCTCGCCGAGCCGGAGCCCCGCGACGCGCCGGAGGTCGCCGTGGGGCTTCCGGTGCGGGGGCCGCTGCTCCGTGCCCGCCGGGCCGTCGCCGAGGCGCTGCTGCACGTCTGGGCCGGAAGGATCGGCATCGCGCGCGACCTGCTGCGCTCCGCCGCCGATCGGCTGCCGGTCGCGTTCCCGTTCGGCGGTCTCGCGGTGTCGCTGTCGCGCCGACTCGATCTGGCGGTCGACGGTCGGATCGGAGCGTGGTCGAAGAGCCTCGAGGCCGCAGCGCCCTGGGCACGCGAGCCGGGCGGCTTCGTGGACCGTGCCATCGGCGCCTATCTGCAGGGACGCAGCGACGAGGCCGCCGTGCACCTCCGGCTCTGGGACGACCGGGGTCGTCCCGCCGAGCGGTTCGGTCTGCCTGGTCTCGACGAGGTCGGTCCGCTGAGCGCCTCGGGCGGCCTGGAGCCCCCGGAGACCACGACGGCGCGCCGCCTGCGCGCGCGCGTGCGGGCGGCACGGGAGGCGTCCTGGCGCGCCGACCTCGAGACCGTCGCCGAAGAGAGTCGCGGGGTCCGCTCGCCGTTCGAACGCGCGAGGGTCGAGGCGCTGCTGGGATCGACGTGCGCCGCGCGCGGTGACCTCGGCCGCGGCGTACGGCACCTGCGGGCGGCGCAGAGCCTCTTCGAGGAGGCCGGCGCGCGCGCCTGGCGTGGACTGGTCGAGCGGCGGCTGCGGGCGATGGGGGAGAGGGCCCCGATCGGCGGGGGCGCTGCGGACTCCAGCGCGCAGCCGGCGCTGGAGGTGTGCCGTGCCGTCTGGGATCCGATCCTCACCGCCCGGGAGATGGAGGTCGCGCTGCTGATGGCGGACGGGCGCCCCAACCGGGAGATCGCCCACACGCTCCACGTCTCGGTGCGGACCGTGGAAGTGCACGGCGGACGGATCTTCGCCAAGCTCGACGTCCGCACGCGGCATGAGCTGACGGTGCTCGCGCATCGCACCGACCAGCACCTCTGATCCTCCGGCGCCCTCCCGCCGCGGCGCCGATCTGCGGCGCGTCGATCCCGGTCGCCCGGCGGCGCATCAGGGCGTCCGGCGCGGGGGTCAGCGCGGGAGCAGGAGCATGCCGTCGGCCGCCTCGAGCAGGCCGTCCGCGATGAGCGAGTCGATCGCACGGTCGCGCTGAGCCGGATCCGGCCAGTCGGAGAGCACCGCCTCCGCAGGCAGACGATGATCGTCGGCGTGCCGGAGCGCGCGCAGCACTCCGCCGCGCGCCTGCCGATCCGAGCCCTCGTAGCGGGCCTGCTTGCGCCGCCGGTCCTCACTCGGGGGATAGCCGGCCGCACGCCAGGCGCAGAGCGCTGCAAGAGGGCAGCGTTCGCAGCCCGGACTCCGGGCCGTGCACACCGTCGCGCCGAGCTCCATCGTCGCGGCGTTCACGACGGCCGCCCCGTCGCGCTCGGACGGGAGCAGCGCGAGCATGTCGTCCAGGTCGCGCCGTGCGGGCGCGTCGGGCTGGGCCCTGCCGTGCACGGCGCGGGCGATCACCCGGCGCGTGTTCGTGTCGACGACCGGATGGCGATCCCCGAAGGCGAACGCCGCGACGGCACGCGCCGTGTAGTCGCCGATGCCGGGCAGTGCGAGCAGCTCCGTCACCTCGCGCGGCGTGAATCCGCCGTGCTGATCGCGGATCGCGATCGACGCGCCGTGCAACCAGAGCGCACGCCGCGGGTACCCCAGGTTCGCCCACTGCTGGAGCACCTCGGCGCCGGTCGCGGATGCGAGCGAGGACGGATCCGGCCAGCGTGCGAGCCAGGCCTCCAGGTGCGGGATCACCCGCGTCACCGGGGTCTGCTGGAGCATGAACTCGCTCACCAGCACGCCCCAGGCGCCGTAGCGCTCGAGGTAGTCGGCCCTGCGCCAGGGCAGATCCCTGGCGTGCGCGCGGAACCACGGGATCAGCGCGGACGCGACGGATGCTGCGGCGGGGGAGTCGGGCACGGGACTCCACGCTACCTCCCCGTTCCGGGCCTGGCTCGCGCACGCCCTAGGCTGGGAGGATGGCAACCAGCGGCATCCTGCTCGTCGACAAGCCGGGCGGGATGACGAGTCACGACGTCGTCGCCCGCACCCGCCGGGCGTTCGGCACCCGGAAGGTCGGACACGCGGGCACCCTCGACCCGATGGCCACCGGCCTGCTCGTCGTGGGCATCGAGGCGGCCACGCGGCTGCTGACCTTCGTGGTCGGCGCCGACAAGACGTATCGGGCGACCATCCGCCTCGGACAGAGCACCGGCACGGACGACGCGGACGGCGAGATCGTCGCGACCGCCGACCCGGAGCGCGTGGCCGCGATCACCTCGGCTGAGATCGCCGAGGGTGTGGCCGCCCTGACCGGAGAGCTCTCGCAGGTGCCCAGCGCCGTCTCGGCGATCAAGGTCGACGGGCGCAGGGCGTACGACCGGGTGCGTGCGGGCGAGGAGGTCGTGCTCGCGGCCAGAGACGTGCTCGTCTCACGGTTCGACGTGCTCTCCGACTCCCCGGCCGATGGGGGGACCCGCGATCTCGACGTGATCGTCGACTGCTCCTCCGGCACCTATATCCGCGCCCTCGCCCGCGACCTCGGCGCGGCTCTCGGCGTCGGCGCGCACCTCACCGCGCTGCGTCGCACGAGGGTCGGTGCGTTCGACGTGGCCGAGGCGGTGGCGCTCGACGATCTCGCCGGGGCGCAGCCGCTGACAGCGGCCGCTGCGGCGGCGCGGATCCTCCCCGTCCTCCCCGTCTCCGCGCAGGAGGCCGTCGATCTGCGGCACGGCAAGCGCCTGGTCGGCCAGCGGGCTCGGCTCGAAGGCGCGCGCGCCGCTGCGATCGATCCGGACGGCGTGCTGATCGGGATCGTGGAGCGACGCGGCGACGACCTGAAGAGCGCCATGAACATGCCGGAGGGAGCGTCATGATCCTGTGGTTCACCGTCGTCCAGCTCGCGGTCGCGGTCGCGGCCGGGCTCTTCTGCCTCATCATGGGCTTCGCGGGGAAGCGTCCGAACGACTGGACGGTCGGATCCCTGGCGCTCGTCGAACTGCTCCTCGTCGTGCAGGTGGTCATGGCGATCGTGTCGCCGTTCGCCGGGAACCCCGCGCTGGGCGATCCGCTGGAGTACGGGGTGTATCTCGTGTCCGCCGTGCTGCTGCCGATCGGCGGGGTGGTCTGGGCGCTGCTCGAGCGGTCGCGGTGGAGCACCGTGATCCTGGGCGTGGTCGCGCTCTCGCTCGCCGTGATGATCTGGCGGATGCAGGTCATCTGGACCACGCCCGTCGGCGGCTGAGCACCGCGCCGAGGCGCGGACGCCGTGTCCGTCCGGGTCCGTAGAATGGGGAGCGCCATGAGCACCGCGCGACCCACGACCCCGTCCGACTCCTCTCAGCCCGAGGGATCGTCCGCCGCACCGACCCGACCCCGGATGCGGGGCATCGGCCGCGTGCTCGTGATCGTGTACGCGGTGATGGCGCTCGGCGCCACCGGGCGCTCGTTCGTGCAGATCGCCCGTGCCTTCGACCAGGCTCCGCTCGCCTACACGCTGTCCGCCGTGTCGGCCGTGGTCTACATCGTCGCGACGCTCGCGCTGATCTGGTCCGGCCGACCCGGCTGGTACCGCGTCGCCTGGGTCGCCATCGTCTTCGAGCTGGCCGGCGTGCTGATCGTCGGCACCCTGAGCCTCACGCACCCCGCGCTCTTCCAGCATCAGACCGTGTGGTCGCAGTTCGGCCTCGGGTATGTGCTGATCCCGCTGTTCCTGCCCATGGCGGGATTGTGGTGGCTGGTCGTGCATCGTCCGTCGGGCCGCGTGCCGGCGGCTGCACCCGAGGAGGCCGCGGCATGATCGTGTTCCGTGATCCGGCCGAGATCCCCGCAGACTTCGGGCGCACGGTCGCCGCGATCGGCAAGTTCGACGGCGTGCACTCCGGCCACCGCGCGGTGTTCCGACGGGCGCAGCTGGATGCGGCGCGCCTCGGCGCGAAGACCGTCGCGGTGACGTTCGACCGCAATCCGCTCAGCGTGCTGCGGCCCGACCGCTGCCCCGACGACCTGGTGTCGGTGCAGCGCAAGATCGAACTGCTCGCCGACTGCGGGCTGGATGCGGTGCTGGTGCTCACCTTCGACGAGCAGCTGGCGGCGCGCGAAGCCTCGGACTTCGTCACGTCGATCCTCGTCGACGCGCTGCACGTGGCCACCGTGCTCGTCGGCCGGGACTTTCGCTTCGGCCGCGGCGGCAGCGGAACGCCCGCGCTGCTCGCCGAGCTCGGCGCGCAGCACGACTTCACGGTCGACGAGATCGAGGATGTCTTCCTCGAGGGCACCGACCGCCGCGTCTCCTCGTCATGGGTGCGCGAGCTGCTGTCGGTCGGCGACGTCGCCCTGGCCGGTGCGGTGCTGGGGCGCCCTGTCTCGGTGCGCGGGGAAGTGGTGCACGGGCTCAAGCGAGGCCGTGAGCTGGGCTTCCCGACGGCGAACCTTCCGGCGCTTCTCGACGAGATGGTCCCGGCGGACGGCGTCTACGCGGGGCGGCTCGTGGACCACACCACGGGGATCGTGCATCCTGCGGCCATTTCCGTCGGGACGAATCCCACGTTCGACGACGTCGCGCAGCGTCAGGTGGAGGCGCACGCGATCGACAGCCCGGGACTCGACCTGTACGGTCACGACGTGACGGTGGAGTTCACCCATCGGCTGCGCGGCATGACCGCGTTCGACAGCCTGGAGTCGCTCATCGCGGGCATCGACGCGGACGTCGTGCAGGCGCGCCTGCTGCTGGGCGTCCCGGCGAAGCCCGGGGTGCTCGGCACGTCCGACGTCCCGGACTCGCGCACCGAGTGACCGCACCACGGCGGGAGTGGCGTAAGCTGAGCGCGAACCCGTTGTGATCGACGTGCGCGATGCACGCCTACGGGGTTCGCCGTCCGCCCGGTCCGCGCGCTGCCGACCGACAGTCGCCGTCCGCGGACACCGCATCGTCCGCAGGTCCTGCCGTCCGGACGGTCATTGTTCGGATCAGTCGCCGTCCGCAAGGGGACGGCATCCACGCTCAGGAGGAGCATGCCGACCACGGCGACCGCCACCCGGCGGAAGAAGACGTCGCGCCGAGACGAGGACGCGCCGCTGATCCCGATTCTCGCGCGCAAGGTCCGCGAGATCGAGGCCAAGGCCCAGCACGGGAAGCTGGGGCCCACCAACCGCGTCAAGTTCCAGGTGATCGCCTTCCTGGTGCGCGAGGAGCGCGCCAGGGTGAAGGGCGATGCGGAGCTCGGCGACTCCGCGCGCGCCGAGCAGCTCAAGCGGCTGGACGGCGTGGCCACGATCCTGGCGAAGACCGCGGCCCGCGACACCTCGCTGATCCAGCTGCTCGAGGCGGATCAGGCGACCAGCCCCGTCGCGAAGCGCATGCGCCGCGATTGGCTGCTGGAGTCCGGCGCCGAGCTGGCGCCCGAGGAGCTCGTGATCGCCGACGTCGCCCGCGTGCAGCAGGCGCCGGTCGTCCCGGCCGCGCTGGCCGAGCGCCAGGTCGCTCCGCCGTCGGTGGAGTCGCGGATGCTGGCGAACCCGTTCCTGGCGCCCGACCTCACGCCCCGCCCTGCGGTGACCCCGCGCCGCCGCCTGGACGGCTGGGAGCTGATGGGGCCGCTGTACAAGGCGTTCGAGTCGGGAGCGGGCGGATCCGCCGCGTCGATGGAGCTGCCCCCGCTGCCCGAGCACGACCACATCTCGCCGAAGGGCCTGGAGGTGATGGTGCACCAGTCCCGGTTCCTCGAATCCGTGCGGGCAGGCCACCGCTCCTTCCTGCTCGCCGACGAGCCGGGCCTCGGAAAGACCGCGCAGTCGGTGCTCGCCGCCTCGGTGGCGGACGCGTATCCGCTGCTCGTCGTGGTGCCGAACGTCGTGAAGATGAACTGGGCGCGCGAGGTGGAGCGGTGGACGCCGCAGCGCCGCGCCGCGGTGATCCAGGGCGACGGGCAGGACGTCGACGCCTTCGCCGACGTCTTCATCGTGAACTACGAGATCCTGGACCGTCACCTGTCCTGGCTCGGCGAGATCGGCCTGCGCGGCATGGTCGTCGACGAGGCGCACTTCATCAAGAACCTGTCCTCGCAGCGCTCGCAGAACGTCCTGGCCCTCGCGACGCGGATCCGGGAGCAGTCGCCGAACGGGCGCCCGCTGCTCATGGCGCTGACCGGTACGCCGCTGATCAACGACGTCGAGGACTTCGACGCGATCTGGCGCTTCCTCGGCTGGACGAACGGCGAGCGGCCTTCTCCGGCGCTGGCGGACAAGCTCGACGCCACCGGGCTCACTCCGGCCGACAAGGCCTTCTACGGTGAGGCCAGGGACGCGGTCATCTCGATGGGCATCGTGCGCCGCAAGAAGAAGGACGTCGCGGCCGATCTGCCGGACAAGCTCATCGCCGACCTGCCCGTGCAGCTCGACGACGAGTTCGGCCGCAGCATCAGGCAGGCGGAGGCCGAGCTGGGCGCGAGGATGGCGGCGAAGTACCGCCGGATCATCGAGGCACGCGGTGAGCGCGGCCTCGCGCACGGCGAGATCGACGAGGACATCGTCCGGCTCGTCGCGCACGGCGAGCTGGAGGAGTCGAAGGCGGCCGGAACCGGGGGCGACAACGTCTTCACGATGGTGCGCAAGATCGGGCAGGCCAAGGCGCTGCTCGCGGCGGACTACGCGGCACAGCTGCAGCGTTCGGTGGGCAAGGTCGTGTTCTTCGCGAAGCACGTCGACGTGATGGATCAGGCCGAGGCGCACTTCGCGGCGGCCGGGATCCGCTCGGTGTCGCTCCGCGGGGACCAGACCGCCGTGGCCCGGCAGCAGGCGGTCGACGCCTTCAACGGCGATCCCGAGGTCGGCATCGCCGTCTGCTCGCTGACCGCCGCCGGAGTCGGCGTCAACCTGCAGACCGCCTCCAACGTGGTGCTCGCCGAGCTCAGCTGGACGGCCGCGGAGCAGACCCAGGCGATCGACCGCGTCCACCGCATCGGCCAGGACGAGCCGGTCACCGCATGGCGGATCATCGCGGCGCACACCCTCGACACGAAGATCGCGGAGCTCATCGACCAGAAGCAGGGCCTCGCGGCCCGGGCGCTCGACGGCGAGGCCGTGGAGGAGGGGGCGAGCGAGTCGGTGCAGCTGGCGGCGCTCATGCATCTGCTCCGGGAAGCGCTCGGCGGCAACTGACACGAGTCCCGCCGGAACTGAAAAGAACGGCACTTCTTCGCCTGGTTTTCGGCGATGGAGTGCCGTTCTTCGTCAAGAACGCGAGAACTCGGTGAGTGGGTGTGTAAGAAGCCGGGTTTTCGGCGGTGTCGAATGGCGTCGGAGCGGGAATCGGCACTAGGGTCGAACGTGGCAACGGCGCCGCGCTTCCCTCTCCCTTCCCTCCCGAGGACGTCCTATGAAGATCGGCATCCTGACCAGCGGCGGCGACTGCCCCGGCCTGAACGCGGTCATCCGCGCCATCGTGCTCAAGGGCACCGAGGCGTACGACCTCGAGTTCGTCGGCATCCGCGACGGCTGGCGCGGCGTCGTCGACGGCGACTTCTTCCCGCTCACCCGGCATGAGGTCAAGGGCCTGTCGAAGGTCGGCGGAACGATCCTCGGCACGAGCCGCACCAACCCCTACGAGGGGGCGCGCGGCGGTGCCGAGAACATCGCCAAGACCCTGTTCGGGCACCGGATCGACGGCATCATCGCGATCGGCGGCGAGGGCACGCTCGCGGCGGCGGACCGCCTGTTCAAGGAGGGGATCAACGTCGTCGGGGTGCCCAAGACCATCGACAACGATCTGCGGGCCACGGACTACTCGTTCGGCTTCGACACGGCCGTCAACATCGCCACCGAGGCGATGGACCGTCTGCGCACCACCGGCGATTCGCACCGGCGCTGCATGGTCGCCGAGGTGATGGGCCGTCACGTCGGCTGGATCGCTCTGCACGCGGGCATGGCGGCCGGGGCGCACGTCATCTGCATTCCCGAGGTGCCGATGTCGCTCGACGAGATCGCCGCCCTCGTGACCAGCGCGAACGATCGCGGACGTGCGCCTCTCGTCGTCGTCTCCGAGGGGTTCAAGCTCAAGGACATGGAGGAGGCGTACAGCGACAAGGGGCTGGACGCGTTCAACCGTCCGCGCCTCGGCGGCATCGGCGATCTGCTCGCCCCGGAGATCGAGCGGCTCACGGGCATCGAGACCCGCGCGACCATCCTGGGGCACATCCAGCGGGGCGGCGCACCGTCGGCCTTCGACCGCGTCCTCGCGACACGCCTCGGCATGCACGCCGCCGATGCGGTCGTCGACGGGGCGTGGGGCCAGATGGTGGCGCTGCACGGCACCGAGATCGTCCGCGTGCCGTTCGCCGATGCGCTCGGCGAGCTGAACACCGTTCCCCGCAACCGCTACGACGCGGCGGCGACCCTCTTCGGCTGAGCCGAACGGCGCTTCTCCCGAGAACAGGTCGATGTCCCGAGATCAGGCGGATCCGCTCGGATCCGCCTGATCTCAGTCGATCCGCCATGGTTCGGGAGTCACGGCGGGCCGTCAGCGTGCGAGGTGGAGGCCCTGTGCCATGGCCGCCCGCACGCTCTCCTGGACGAACGCCTTCTCGAACAGGACCTGCGCGTAGTCGAACCGCAGCACGGTGTATCCGCGCACGGCGAGACGCGCGTCGGCGCGGATGTCGCGCCTCCGATCCGCGGCCGTGCGGTGGTGCTCGAAGCCGTCGAGCTGCACGATGAGGCGATCGCCGATGAGGATGTCCACGGGATGGCCGTCGATCCACACCTGCTGGCGCACCCGGACGCCGATCTGACGCATGAGCTCGACGAAGTGCGTCTCCAGCCCGGAGTCGGAGAGGGCGCCAACCGATCGGGCGAGCAGGTGTGCGCGTGTGGAATGCCACCCGACGCGCTGGAGCACCTCCGCGCTGATGAGGTTCTTGCGTACCGCGGATTCCCAGATGGCCAGGGCATCCGCCGTCGGCTGGCAGCGCGCCACCTGGAAGAGCACGTTGATCAGAGGGTCGGCGATCGCGCGCGGCGCGAAGGGTGCGGGACCTTTCGCCCAGTGCAGCCGCACGGCCGGATCCTGAGCGCCGGCGGTCTTCGGAGGCACGGCGATGTGGGACTCCGGCGCGTCGGGCACCCAGAGCTGCAGCGCCTTCGCCTGCGTGACGCAGGTCACCCGTCCGCTGAAGCGGACCGCGTGCGCAGACGCCTGATCGACGCCCGGGCCCAGGATCCACGATCGCCGGACGCGGGTGACGAGCCCCTGGGCGGCCGCGGCGCCGATGAGGTGCTTGCTGAACCCGGCGCGGTACAGGTCCGAGGTGTGTGCGACGCCGTCGTGCGCGGCGAGCCAGGAGAGCAGGTCCATGGGGACAGCGTGACCCTCGGACGCCCGGATTCGGGGTTGTCCACAGGCGAATCGAGGGATTCCGATTGTGGAGGACGAACGTGTCGCCTCCCGAGGACAGGTGGATCGACCGAGATCAGGCAGATCCGAATCGGATCCGCCTGATCTCGGTCGAAGCGCCTCGCCCGGGGCGGAGCAGCCCGACGCGCACGTCGCGTGGTCAGGCCGCGGTCGCTCCCAGCCGGTCCAGGATCCAGGCGAGCTCGAACGCGCGCTCGCGCCAGGAGTTGTAGCGTCCGCTGACGCCGCCGTGTCCCGCGACCATCTCGCATTTCAGCAGCACGTCCTCGGCCCCCGCGTCACGCAGGCGGGCCACCCACTTCGCGGGCTCGACGTAGAGCACGCGCGTGTCGTTGAGCGAGGTGACGGCGAGGATCGAGGGGTAGGCGACGCCGTCCCGCACGTTCTCGTAGGGCGTGTACGACTTCATGTAGGCGTACACCTCGGCGTCGTGCAGCGGGTCGCCCCACTCGTCCCATTCGATGACGGTGAGCGGGAGCGAGGGATCCAGGATCGTGGTGAGGGCGTCGACGAAGGGGACCGAGGCGAGCACGCCGCCGAACAGCTCGGGCGCCAGGTTCACGACAGCGCCCATGAGCAGTCCGCCGGCGCTGCCGCCCTCGGCCACCAACCGGGCGGGCTCGGTCACGCCCGAGGAGACGAGGTGGCGGGCCGCGGCGACGAAGTCGGTGAAGGAGTTGACCTTCTGCCCGAGCTTGCCGTCCTCGTACCACTGCCGGCCCATCTCGCCGCCGCCGCGCACGTGCGCCACCGCGAACACCACGCCGCGGTCGAGTGCGCTCAGGCGCATGACCGAGAAGCCGGGGTCGATCGAGTGCTCATAGGAGCCGTAGCCGTACAGGTGCACCGGGCGCGGTGCGGCGCCCGGCTCGCCGAACGAGCGCTTCCACACCAGCGAGATCGGCACGAGCGTGCCGTCCTCCGCGACGGCCCAGTCGCGGCGTTGCCCGTACGCGGACGGATCGTAGCCGCCGAGCACCGGCTGGCGCTTGCGCAGATGCAGGGTCCGCGTCGCCAGCTCGAGGTCGTACACGGTCGACGGCGTCACGAAGGAGCCGTAGCCGAGGCGCAGGAACGGCGGAGCCCATTCCGGATTGCCGCCGAAGCCCGCCGAGAACAGCGGCTCGTCGAAGCCGAGCTCCTCGAGGTCGCCGGTCGCCGGATCCATCAGCGCGATCCGCTCGAGTCCCTCGAACCGGTACGCGACGACGGTGACGTCCCGGAAGGCGTCCACGTCCAGCAGGCGGCGTCCGGGCGTGTGCGGGAGCACGACGCGGCGCGGTCCCTGCGGGTCGTCGGCGGAAACGGCGACCAGCTCGAAGTCGAGCGCGTCGTCGTTGTGCAGCACGAGCAGCTCGTCGCGCCCCGCCACGACCGCATGCTCGACCGAGTACTCCACGCCTTCGCGGCGAGGCCACACGACGCGAGGCGGGGCGGTGAGATCGTCCAGGTCGACGAGCAGCTCCTCGCTCGTGATCGAGGAGCCGACGCCGATCACCAGGTACTTGCGGCTGCGGGTGATCCCGGCGCCGAGCCAGAACCGCTCGTCGGGCTCGTGGAACAGCTGCACGTCCTCGGAGACCGGCGTGCCGATCCGGTGCAGCCAGAGGGTGTCCGGCCGCCACGAGTCGTCGACGGTCGTGTAGAGCACGGCGGTGCCGTCGGGGGTGAAGAACGCCCCCGACGTGCCGGGGATCTCGTCGGGCAGCGTCTCGCCGGTGCCGAGTTCGCGCACCCGCACGGTGTAGCGCTCGTCGCCCTCGAAGTCGGTGGACCAGAGCAGCCTCGTGGCGTCGTCCGACACGTCGAAGGCGCCCATCGCGAAGAACTCGTGCCCCTCCGCCTCGGCGTTGCCGTCGAGCAGGATCTGCTCGCCGGGCACGGGCGCGGCGGCGTCCAGCACCGGAGGCGTCCAGTCGTCCGGGGCGGAGACCGCCGCGCGGCACTGCAGGCCGTACTGCTGCCCCTCGACGGTGCGGCCGTAGTACCACCAGTCGCCGCGGCGGGTCGGCACGGAGAGGTCGGTCTCCTGCACGCGGCTCTTGATCTCCTGGAACAGCGTCTCGCGCAGCGGCTCGAGGTGAGCCAGGCGGGCGTCGGTGTACGCGTTCTCCGCCTCGAGGTGGGCGATCACCTCGGGATCCTCCTTCGCCCGCAGCCAGTCGTAGGGGTCGTCGAAGACGTCGCCGTGGTGGGTGCGCGGATGGGACCGGCGCGCGGCGCGCGGCGGGGCGATCGGGGAGGGGGAGGAAGGTGCGGAGACGGAGGTCACGTCACCACGCTAGCCGAGGCGGGGCGGCCGATCTCCGGATGCGGGGGAGCGGCCTTCGAGTTGACCGGCATAGGTCGGGGTGGGAGGATTCACTCGGCCCGTTAACGGATGCTGAATCCCCGGTGAACTCTTCGTTCGTCACGTCCCTCCACTTCACGAAAGCGAACGGTGGAAACCGCAGCCCTCATCGTCGTGCTGGTGATCCTGCTGGCACTCTTCTTCGACTTCACCAACGGGTTTCACGACACGGCGAACGCCATGGCGACCCCCATCGCGACGGGAGCCCTCAAGCCCCGCACGGCGGTCATGCTCGCGGCCGGTCTGAACCTGGTCGGCGCGTTCCTGTCCACGGAGGTCTCCAAGACCATCTCCGGCGGGATCGTCCGGGAGGACCAGATCCACGGGGATCTCTTCCCGGCGCTGATCTTCGCCGGACTCATCGGCGCGATCACCTGGAACATGCTCACCTGGCTGCTCGGTCTCCC
This sequence comes from Microbacterium sp. MMO-10, assembly GCF_037148715.1. Classification (NCBI taxonomy): domain Bacteria; kingdom Bacillati; phylum Actinomycetota; class Actinomycetes; order Micrococcales; family Microbacteriaceae; genus Microbacterium; species Microbacterium sp. MMO-10. The sequence continues at coordinate 381,777 of NZ_JBBCSV010000002.1, forward strand.
CTCCAGCTCCTCGCACGCGCTGTTCGGCGGCCTGATCGGTGCGACGCTCGTCGGCATCGGCATGAACGGGATCGACTTCGGCGCGGTGCTGTCGAAGGTCGTGCTGCCGGCCCTCATCGCCCCGGTCACCGCAGGGCTGATCGCGTTCCTCGCCACCAAGCTCGCGTACCTCGTCACCCGCCGCTACGACGGCAGGCCGGACGGGCGCAGCGGCTTCCGCTGGGGCCAGATCTTCACGTCGTCGCTGGTCGCGCTCGCGCACGGCACGAACGACGCGCAGAAGACGATGGGCGTCATCACCCTCGCCCTCATCACGGTCGGATGGCAGTCGGGGGCGCACCATGAGCCGCAGCTGTGGGTCATCATCGCCTGCGCCTGCACGATCGCGCTCGGCACCTACCTCGGCGGATGGCGCATCATCCGCACGCTCGGCAAGGGCCTCACCGACGTCAAGCCCGCGCAGGGCTTCGCGGCGGAGACGTCCACGGCCGCCACGATCCTCGCCTCCAGCGCGCTCGGCTTCGCTCTGTCCACCACGCAGGTCGCCTCCGGATCCGTGATCGGATCCGGACTCGGCAGGCGGGGTTCCGCCGTGCGCTGGCGCACGGCGGGCCGCATCGCCATCGGCTGGGTGCTCACGCTCCCGGCGGCCGGAGCCGTCGGCGCGGTCGCGGCGCTCATCGTGGTGATCGGGGGCGGCTGGGGCGTGCTCATCGATGCGATCCTCGCGCTCGCCGTGATCATCGGACTGTTCCTGCGCTCGCGTCGCAACGCGGTCACCGCCAACAACGCGTTCAGCGAGGTCGCCGACTCCGGTCTCGCCGTCGAGGTGCCCGAGGAGCCGCCGCTCACCCCGCGTCAGGCGAGGGCGCAGCGAGCGCGCGAGCGGGCCAAGGCGCGTGAGAAGGGGGCGGGACGATGACCGTCGCGATTCACTGGGAGGCGTTCTTCCAGGTCCTCGGCGCCGCACTGGTCGGCACGCTGCTCGTCGTGGGGTTCTACGCCCTGGGGCTGCGGATGCTGGTCCGCGCCGGTCGCGTGCCCGTGGTCACGCCCGCGGAGTTCACCGACGCGATCACGGTGATCAGCGAGAAGGAGGCCAAGCGCGCAGCCAAGGCGGCGGCGAAGGCCGCGCGCAAGAGCCCGCTCAGCGAAGGGCAGAAGACGCTCGCCCAGATCGCGGCGTACGCGTGCTTCGCCGTCTGCGCGGCGGCCGTGCTCGGCGGCATCCTGCTCATCGTCGTGAAGTAGCGCCGCGGTCGTGAAGGAGCGCCGCGGTCGTGAAGGAGCGCCGCGGTCGTGAAGGAGCGCCGCGCCGCTAGCCTGAGGGCATGACAGTGCAGTTCGGCCGCTATGCGCCGCCCACGCACACCCTCGTGCACCTGAGCGACCCGCACCTCCTCGCCGGGGGCGCGGCGCTCGGCGGACGATTCGACGTCGATCGCACCCTGGATCGCACGCTCGCCGCGATCGAGAGCGCCGTCGAGCGTCCCGATGCGATCGTCGTGACCGGGGACCTCGCCGATCTCGGCGAGCCCGACGCGTACCGGCGGCTCCGGGCCGCGGTGGAACCGGTCTCGGAGCGCCTGGACGCTCCCGTGATCTGGGTCGCGGGCAACCATGACGAGCGCCCCGTGCTGCGCGAGCACCTGCTCGACGGCCCGCCCAGCGAGGACCCGGTGACGGGCGTGTGGGATCTGCACGGGCTGCGCGTGATCGCCCTCGACTCCACCGTCCCGGGGTGGCACCACGGCGACATCGACGCGGGGCAGCGCGACTGGCTCGCCGACCTCCTGCGCACACCGGCCCCGCACGGCACGCTGCTCGCGATGCACCACCCGCCCGTGCCGAGCCACATCCCGTTCTTCGACATCCTCGAACTCCGCCACCAGGACGAACTGGCCGACATCCTGCGCGGATCCGATGTCCGCGGGATCCTCGCCGGGCATCTGCACTACTCCCTGCACGCGACGTTCGCGGACATCCCGGTGAGCGTCGCCGGCGCCACCTGCTACACGATGGATGTCGCGAGTCCTGCGGACCGGGTGAACGGCATGGATGCGGCGCAGTCGTTCCAGCTCGTGCACGTGCGCCCGGAGACGATCACGCACACCGTGGTGCCGGTGGTGGAGGCGACACCCGTCGACACTTTCGGCCCCGAATGGGTGGAGCGGATGGCGCAGCTGACTCCTGAGCAGCGCCTGGAGGCGTTCTCGCGCAAGCCGGGACGGTGAGCCGCCATGGGTAGGATGGAGGCATCCCCCTTCCCTGTTCGCCATCACCCACGAGGATGTGTCCATGGCCGCCGTTGCGCCTGCCACCCGAACCGAAACCGACTCCCTGGGAAGCAAGGAGATCCCTGCCGACGCGTACTGGGGGATCCATACGCTCCGCGCTGCTGAGAACTTCCCGATCACGAAGCGCCCGATCTCCGTCTACCCGGAGCTGATCGAGGCGCTCGCCATGGTCAAGCAGGCCAGCGCGCGTGCGAACAAGGAGATCGGCGCCCTCGACCCGGCCAAGGCCGACCTCATCGACGCCGCCGCGCAGAAGGTGATCGACGGCGAGTTCCACGACCAGTTCATCGTGGGCGTCATCCAGGGCGGGGCCGGCACCTCGACCAACATGAACGCGAACGAGGTCATCACCAACATCGCCCTCGAGCTCGCCGGCCGGGAGAAGGGCGACTACGCGTTCCTCTCGCCGATCGACCACACCAACCGCAGCCAGTCCACCAACGACGTCTACCCCACGGCCGTCAAGATCGGCCTGTCGCTCAACCTGCGCTCCCTGCTGGACGAGCTCGACCTGCTGCGCCTTTCCTTCCTGAACAAGGCGCGCGAGTTCCACGACGTGCTCAAGGTCGGCCGCACCCAGCTGCAGGACGCCGTGCCGATGACGCTCGGTCAGGAGTTCCACGGCTTCGCCTCGACCCTGGGCTACGACCACACGCGTCTCACCGAGAACGCCTGGCTCATGTACGAGATCAACATGGGCGCGACGGCGATCGGCACGGGCATCACGACCCACCCGAGCTACGCCCCGGCCGTGCTGAAGCACCTGCGCGAGATCTCGGGCCTCGACCTCGCCACGGCGAGCGACCTCGTCGAGGCGACGAGCGACACCGGATCCTTCATGTCGTTCTCCTCCTCGCTCAAGCGCAACGCGATGAAGCTCTCCAAGATCTGCAACGACCTGCGTCTGCTCTCCTCGGGTCCCCAGGCCGGTCTCGGCGAGATCAACCTGCCCGCCATGCAGGCCGGATCCAGCATCATGCCGGGCAAGGTGAACCCGGTGATCCCCGAGGTCGTGAACCAGGTGGCCTTCGCCGTCGCGGGCGCGGACGTGACGGTCACGATGGCGTCCGAGGCCGGCCAGCTGCAGCTCAACGCCTTCGAGCCCGTCATCGCGCACTCGATCTTCCAGTCGATCACCTGGATGCGCCAGGCCATGTGGACCCTGCGCGTGAACTGCGTCGACGGCATCACCGCCAACCGGGACCGCCTGGGTGCGATGGTGGGCTCCTCGGTCGGCGTGATCACCGCGCTCACGCCGTTCATCGGCTACGCCGCGTCGGCCGCGCTCGCCAAGACCGCGCTGCTGACGAACCGCAACGTCGCCGACCTCGTGGTCGAGGCGGGCCTGATGTCGCGCGAAGAGGTCACCAAGCAGCTGTCGCCCGCGCGCCTGTCGGGCCTCGAGACGATCACGGCGGCGATCCCGGTGATCCCCGTGAAGGACCTCGACGCCGCGGTCTGATCCGCCCGGAAGCCTGAACGGCCCGCCAGTTCTGCGAGTGGCGGGCCGTTCGTCGTCTCCGATCCTTGCCTTCCTGAGATCTATGCGCTTAGATCGAGGAAGAGCGAGAATCTATGCGCTTAGATTCAGATCGATGGACGCTTCAAGGAGGAAGACGTGAAAAGCAGGACAGCTCTGGCCGGGATCGCGGCTCTCGCAGCGATCGGCCTCGCACTCACGGGGTGCGGGCGTGCGGAGGGCGGCTCGTCCGGGCCGAGCGCGACAGCGGTGAAGCTCGACGATGCGCCGGCCACCGGGACGATCACGATGTGGGCGATGGGCGCGGAGGGGGAGGCCCTGCCCGACTTCGTCAAGACCTTCGAGAAGGCGAACCCCGGAGTCACGGTCAAGGTGACCGCGATCCCGTGGGACGCCGCGCACAACAAGATCCAGACCGCGATCGCCGGCGGCAACACCCCCGACATCGCGATGATGGGCACGACCTGGATGGCCGACTTCGGCGACGCCTTCGGAACCGTTCCGGACGGGATCGACACGTCCGGGTTCTTCGACGGCGCGGTGAGCTCGACCAAGATCGGCGACCGTGCCGCCGGGATCCCCTGGTACGTCGACACCCGCGTGCTGTACTACCGCACCGACCTCGCCGCGAAGGCCGGCTGGACCAAGGCTCCGACCTCCTGGGACGAGCTGCAGCAGATGGCGGGGGACATGCAGGCCAAGGCCGGGACGAAGTGGGGCATCCGCATGCCCGCGGGCAACGACTCGTTCCAGGGTGCGTTGTGGATGCCGTGGTCGGCGGGCGCCGAGGTCTCCGACGGCAAGAAGTGGACGCTCGACACTCCGGAGATGACCAAGGGCATCGAGTACTACAAGAGCTTCTTCGACAAGAAGCTCGCGGATCCGAACGCCGACACCTCGGCCGGCGCCGTCGAGTCGGAGTTCGTCGCCGGCACGACGCCGATGGTCGTCGAGGGCCCGTTCCTGCGGGGTCAGCTCGCCTCGGTCGGCGGAGCGGACTTCGCGGACAAGTACGCCACGGCCGTGCTCCCCGCGGACAAGGCGTCGGTGTCGTTCAGCGGCGGCGCGAACCTCGTGGTGTTCGACGGCAGCAAGAACGCGTCCTCGGCATGGAAGCTCGCGCGCTGGCTCGCCGAGCCGAAGATCCAGGTGGAGTTCTACGCGGCGACGGGAGATCTGCCCGCGGCGAAGGCCGCCTGGGAGGAGAAGGCCGTCTCCTCCGACGCGAGCCTCGCGACCTTCGGGACCCAGCTGGAGACGGCGAAGGCTCCGCCCGTGTCGACCTCCTGGGTGCAGGTGGCGGCCAAGGGCGATCAGGCGCTCGAGTCGATCCGCCGCGGCGGCGTCTCGGTCGCCGACGCCCTCGAGAAGCTGCAGTCGGACGCCGACACGATCGGACTGAAGTGAGATGACGGCCACCGTCCTCTCCGCCGCCGGAGCCCGCGCGGGCTCCGGCGGCGGGAACGGGCGGCGCGGCGGCGGCATGTTCGCCGCGGCCCGTCGCCGCCGAGACCTCATCGCGTGGGGCTTCGCCCTGCCGTTCGTGCTCGTCTTCGCGGTCTTCATGATCGTGCCGATCGTCGGCTCGCTCGCGATGTCGTTCACCGACTTCACGGCCCGGGACATCGGCTCGCCCTTCGCCGTCGACGCCGTCGGCCTGGAGCAGTACGTCACGCTCTTCCGGGATCCGCGGTTCCTCACCTCGCTGGGGGTGACGGGGGTGTTCGTGGTCGTGGGCATCCCGGTGACGATGATCGTCGCCCTGGCCCTCGCCCTGGCGCTGAACAGCGGCAAGGGGAGGCTGGTCGCCTTCTTCCGAGTCGGCTTCTACGCGCCGGTGGTCACGAGCATCGTGGCCGTCGCCGTCGTCTGGCGGTACATCCTGCAGCCGGACGGACTGCTGAACACCGCACTCGCCGCGATCGGCATCCACGGGCCCAACTGGCTGAACGATCCCGCCTTCGCGCTCCCGTCGCTCATCCTCATGGCGGTGTGGCGCAACGTGGGCACCCTCATGGTGATCTTCCTCGCGGGACTCCAGGCGGTGCCCGAGGACGTCACGGAGGCGGCGATCATGGACGGGGCCTCGCCGTGGCGACGACTGATCTCGGTCACCCTGCCGCTGCTGCGGCCCACGCTCCTGCTCGGGGCCGTGCTCATCTCCGTCGGCTACCTGCAGTTCTTCGAGGAGTCCTTCGTGATGACCAAGGGCGGGCCCCTGGACTCGACGCTCTCCGTGGCGTTCTACACCTACCAGCAGTTCGGGTTCGGCGAGTACGGCCTCGCGTCCGCGGCCAGCTACGTGCTGTTCCTCGTGATCGCGCTCGTGAGCCTGCTGCAGTTCCGCCTGCTGCGATCGAAGGACTGACCCATGGCTCTCGCGCAGACCGCACCCCCGACCCGCAGACGCCGGGCGCGCCGCCTGAGCGGCAGGGCGACGTCGTACGGCGTGCTCACCGTCGGCCTGGCGATCTGGCTCATCCCGTTCCTGTGGATGGTGCTCGGATCCGTCAAGACGCAGGGGGAGATCCTGCGCCGGCCGCCCACATGGTGGCCGCAGGCGCCGACCGGCGCGAACTACGCGCAGTGGTTCGGCCCCCTCGACTTCTGGCACTTCTTCGGGAACAGCCTGATCGTCGCGCTCGTGACCGTGCTCGGCAACCTCGTCTTCTGCTCGATGGTCGGCTACGCGCTGGCCAAGATGGAGTTCCCGGGCAAGCGCATCCTGTTCGCCGCGGTGATGATCACGCTCATGGTGCCCGGCGTCGTGACCTTCGTGCCGCTCTTCGTGATGGTCTCCAAGCTCGGGCTCGTGAACAGCTATCCCGCACTGATCCTGCCGTTCATCACGGCGCCCCTGGGAGTGTTCCTCATGCGCCAGTTCATGGCGGGGATCCCGGACGCGCTGCTCGAGGCGGCGCGCCTGGACGGCGCGGGGGAGTGGAGGATCTTCCGCGGTGTCGTGATGCCGCTGTGCGGGCCGCCCCTGGCGACGCTCGGGATCCTCACGTTCCTGGGCTCCTGGAACAACTTCCTGTGGCCGCTCGTGGCGGCCCAGACCGAGGACATGTACACGCTGCCCGTCGCGCTGTCGTTGTACTCCACCGGCCAGAACGCCACCGACTACGGGCTGCTGCTCGCGGGCTCGGTGCTCGTGATCGCCCCGATCCTGCTGCTCTTCGTCTTCCTGCAGCGGTGGTTCATCCGGGGCGTCGCGACGACGGGCCTGAAATGACGCGACGAGGGAGAGGGACATCCATGAGGGATGAGTTTCGGACGACGGAGGAGGGCGTGCGCTTCCGCGACCTCAACGGCAACGGAGTGAGGGATCCGTACGAGGATCCGCGGCTGAGCGCCGAGGAGCGGGTCGAGGACCTGCTCGGCCGCCTGTCGATCGAGGAGAAGGTGGGGCTCCTGTTCCACACCGTCATCGAGATCGGCGACGACGGCGAGCTGCGCGAGGAGCCCGGCGCGATCTCGAAGTCTCCGACGACGGAGGTCGTGCTCCGCAAGCACCTCACGCATTTCAACGTGCACGGGATGCGGAGCGCGCGCGAAGGGGCCCGCTGGAACAACCGGCTCCAGGCCCTGGCCGCCGGCTCCCCGCACGGCATCCCGGTGACCATCAGCACGGATCCCCGGCATGCGTTCGTGGAGAACTCGGGCGTCGGGTTCGCCGCCGGTCCGTTCTCGCAGTGGCCGGAGCCGCTGGGGCTCGCGGCCCTGGACGATGTCGAGCTGGTGCGGCGCTTCGCGGAGATCGCCGGCCGGGAGTACCGCGCGGTGGGCATCCGGATGGCGCTGCACCCGCAGGTGGATCTGCCGACCGAGGCGCGCTGGGGACGCCAGGCGCAGACGTTCGGCTACGACGCCGAGCGCGTGGCCGAGATGACCGGCGCGTACCTCGAGGGGTTCCAGGGCGCCGTGCTCGGTCCGGAGAGCGTCGCCTGCGTCACGAAGCACTTCCCGGGCGGCGGGCCGCAGCTCGACGGCGAGGATGCGCACTTCCCCTACGGGCGGGAGCAGGTGTATCCCGGTGGGCGCTTCGAGGAGCACCTGCGGCCGTTCGTCGAGGCGATCCGTCGGGGCACGGCGGGCATCATGCCGTACTACGGGATGCCGGTGGGGCTGGAGCGCAACGGCGAGCCGATCGAAGAGGTGGGCTTCAGCTACAGTCGGCAGATCGTCACCGACCTGCTGCGGGAGGAGCTGGGCTACGACGGCGTCGTGCTCAGCGACTGGGAGCTGATCAACGACAACCACGTCGGCGATCAGGTGCTGCCCGCACGGGCGTGGGGGGTGGAGGGGCTGAGCCCGCGGGAGCGGCTGCTGCGGCTGCTGGACGCGGGAGTCGATCAGTTCGGCGGCGAGGAGTGCGTCGAACTGCTCCTGGAGCTCGTGGCCGAGGGAGCGGTCAGCACGGAGCGGATCGACCGATCCGCGCGGCGCATCCTGCTCGTGAAGTTCCGTCTCGGGCTCTTCGACGACCCCTATGTGGACGAGGATGAGGCGGAGCGCATCGTGGGCGCTGCAGAGTTCCGCGCCGAGGGGGAGCGCGCCCAGGCCGAATCCCTCACGGTGCTGCAGAACCGGGACGGCGCCCTCCCGCTGTTCCGGACCGGGCGACAGAGGGTCTACGCCGAGGGCCTCTCGACCCCGGCGCTCGCCGAATACGCCGACCGGGTTGCGGCCCCGGAGGACGCCGACCTCGCGCTGGTGCGGATCGGGGCGCCGTTCGAGCCGCGCGACGACCTCTTCCTGGAGGCCTGGTTCCATCAGGGCTCGCTCGAGTTCCCGCCGGGGCTGATCGTGCGGCTGCGCCGGATCGCGGAGCACTGCCCGCTCGTGGTCGTCGTGAACCTCGATCGGCCCGCGATCCTGACACCGCTGATCCCGTTCGCCGCCGCGATCGCGGTGGAGTTCGGCAGCTCGGACGCCGCCGTGCTCGCAGCGCTCTCCGGGCGTACTCCGCCGCGCGGCGCCCTCCCCGTCGACATCCCGCGGTCGATGGACGCGGTGCGGGCCGCGTTCGCGGACGTCCCCGGGGGCACGGAGGATCCGGTCTTCCGCCGCGGCGCCGGCCTGACGATCTGCTGACCGCGCGCTCAGTAGAATCGCTCCGAAAGCGAGGTGCTCATGGCGTCGAGCCGGCCCACCGTCTATGACGTGGCGCAGCGTGCCGGGGTGTCGATCGCCACGGTCTCGTTCGCGTTCCGCCGCCCCGACAAGGTGCGCGAGGACACCCGCCGGGTCGTGCTCGAAGCGGCCCGCGAGATCGGCTACGTGCCGAGCGGATCGGCGCGCAGCCTGGCGCGGGGGCGCACCGGCGTGCTCGGGCTGCACCTCTTCGACATGCTGCTCGACGAGGAGCCCGGGGTGACGCCCTCCACGCGCGGAGCCGCGCGGATCGACGGGGACGAGATCGACCTGGATGCCGACCCGGTGGTCTGGGACGCCTCCGCGGACGAGCGCGAGAGCGACCCGCGCACCTTCCCGCTGTACGTCGACGAGGTGCAGCGGGGCTTCGTGCTCGAGTGCAAGCGCCACGGCACGGCGGTGCTGCTCTCCAGCGGCGGGGTGGGGGTGTCCGACCTGGCGGACACCGCGGGGCGGGTGGACGGCCTCGCCATCCTGCCCGGCCGATCGACGGCGGCGGCCATCGAGGCCGTGGCGGCGCGCGTCCCGGTCGTGCAGCTGAGCAAGAGCGCCGGCATCGGCCACCGGGTCACCGTCGACAACGCCGGAGGAATGCGGATGCTCGTCGCGCACCTGCACGAGCAGCACGGCGCCCGGACCTTCGGCTGGATCGGGGCGATCGGCGAAGACGACCTGGACGAGCGCCGCGAGGGGTTCCTCGCGGCGGTGCAGGGCATCGGCGGCGCCGAAGCGGAGACTCTCGACGACACCGATCTGGAGAGGATCCCCGCCTATCCGGTGCTGCGCGAGCGCGCCGGCGCTGGAGCACTGCCGGATGCGCTGGTCTGCGGCAGCGACCAGACGGCGCTTCGCGTGATGGACGTGCTCCGCGGCGAGGGGATCGGCGTGCCGCGGGACGTGCTCGTGACGGGCTTCGACGGCATCCTGGCGAGCCGGCTGTCGTCGCCGGCCCTCACGACGGTGCGTCAGCCGATGGAGCTGATGGGCCGGATCGCGGCCCGGCTGCTGCTGACGGATCCCGGCGACGGAAGCGCGCCCGCGCGCACCGTGCGGCTCGCGACGGAGCTGCGCATCGGGGGCAGCTGCGGCTGCTGAGCGGCCCCCGGCGCCGCGGGGTCAGTCCAGGATCCGGCAGTGCGTGGTGAGCTCGCCGATCCCGTCGATGCCGACCGTCACGGTCGAGCGGTCGCGCAGGAAGATCTGCGGATCGCGGGAGTATCCGGCCCCGCCCGGGCTGCCCGTGGAGATCAGGGTGCCGGGCTGCAGGGTGAGCGAGCGCGACAGGTGCGCGATGAGCGCCGACACCGGTCGCACCATCTGGGCGGTCGACGCATCCTGAACGGTGTGCCCGTCGACCACGGTCCAGATGTGCAGATCCTGCGGATCCGGGATCTCGTCGGCGGTCACCACGACGGGGCCGGTGGGAGAGAAGCCGTCGAACGACTTACAGCGCGACCACTGCGCCTCGGCGAACTGGATGTCGCGCGCCGTGATGTCGTTGACGACCGTGTATCCCCAGACATGGTCGAGGGCGTCCTCGGCGGGGACGTCCTTGGCTGCGGTGCCGATCACGACGCCGAGCTCGGCCTCGTAGTCGACCGACTCCGACAGTGCGCGCGGCCAGGAGGTGGTCTGTCCGTGGCCGGTGAGGGAGTTCGGCCACAGCGTGAACACGGTCGGCGCGGTGTCCGTCTTGAGGCCGAGCTCGCTGGAGTGCGCCGCGTAGTTCAGCCCGACGGCGAGCACCACCGGGGGTGCGAGCACCGCGGTGCTGAAGGCGAAGCCGTCGAGGGGGTGCACCGGGGCGCCGCCCCGGGCGTGGGCCTCACGCACCCGGGCGAGGAGGTCGTCGCCGCCTTCGATGAGCTGCTGGAGTGTGGCAGGGGCCGGATCCACGAGGTCGGAGACGAGGGTCGCACCGTCGCCGTCGAGGACGGCGAGGGCGGGGACGTCGGACTCGGGACGGCGCAGATGAGCGAACCGCATGGTTCCACGCTACCGGGCGCGGCCACGACCCCGCCGGGGCGAGCCTCTAGGCTTTGGGCATGAGCTTTGGAGGACACGGCGACCCCGCCGCGCAGCGCCCGGCCCCGCACCCCGCAGCCGCGGCGCCGCATGTCGATCCGCAGCAGGCCACGCCGGCCGCCGCGCCGTATCCGCAGCAGTCGGCGTACGCGCCGCAGCCGCAGTATGTGCAGCCGCAGCTCTATCCGCAGACCGCGTCCACGCCGGTCTCCCCGGTGTACGGGTCCGTGCTCGCGCAGCGGCCGGAGCATCACGGCGTCGTCGCCTACAGCGCGTACGCCCCGCCCGCACCCGTGCAGGCCGTTCCGGCGCTGCCGGTGCCCTCGGCGAAGGGGCGCCATGCCTCGGTCTGGGCGTTCGGCGCGCTGGGCTTCGTGCTGCTGGGACTCATCGCCTACTTCGTGTGGGCGCTCGGGCCGGCGGCCTCGATGATCGGCATGGTGCTCGCGCTCGTCCCGCTGACGATCGTGTTCTTCGGAGTGTTCTTCATCGATCGCTGGGAACCGGAGCCCCGGTCTCTCGTGGCGTTCGCGATCGCGTGGGGGGCGATCGCCTCCGTGGGCCTCGCGCTCCTCGTCGATCTGCTGCTGACGCTCCTGCTCGGCCAGCGCGGCGACGACCTGACCGCCGTGATGCAGGCGCCGATCGTCGAGGAGACCGCCAAGGGGCTCGGCGTCTTCCTCGTCTTCCTGATGGCGCGGCGGTCGTTCGACGGCCCCATCGACGGCATCGTCTACGGGGCGCTCGTCGGAGCAGGGTTCGCGTTCACCGAGAACATCCAGTACTTCGCGATCAGCCTGATCGAGGGCGGTGCGCCCGACCTCACCGTCACGTTCGTGCTGCGCGGGCTCATGTCGCCGTTCGCCCACGCCATGTTCACCTCGGTGACGGGTTTCGCGATCGGGCTGGCGGCGCGGCGCGGCGCGTCCGCCGGGCGCGCCCTCGGCTTCGGCGCGATGGGGCTGCTCGGGGCCATCGCGCTGCACGCGCTGTGGAACGGATCGTCGATGATCGGCAACTTCTTCGTGCTCTACATCGTGCTGCAGGTTCCGCTGTTCGTCGGATTCATCGTCGCGATCATCCTGTTGCGCAAGGAGGAGGCCCGGCTCACCTACGCCCGCCTCGGGGACTACGCGACGGCCGGCTGGTTCACCCCGCAGGAGGTGTCGATGCTCGCGACCCCCGCGGGACGGCGTGCCGGCATGCAGTGGGCATCCGGTCTGCGCGGCGATCGGCGCCCGATCATGCGCGGGTTCATCAAGGACGCGACGACGCTCGCCTCGGTGCGCCAGCGCATCATCACCGGCCGGGATCCGCTGGCCGCCCAGGACGAGCAGACCTTGCTGCTGCGCACGCACGCCGCGCGGGACGCCCTGCTCGCGGTCTGAGCAAGACTCAGCGCCCGGTGCTGCGGCGATGCCTGCAAGTCCTCCGGGCGCTGAGTTGATCTGCACTCAGAGTGCACCCGCCGTGCCGCGATGTCAAGGATCCGTTGCGGACTCCGGCCCCATCGCGGGGTTGTTCGCCGTCGGCACAGTGCCTCGCGTTGACCCCGCCCGGCACGCTCCGGTTGGATGGAAGCATGACTGAGCGCACCAAGCCCGAGTTCGACGCCCCCACCGGTCCCGCCCCCACGGAGCTCGTGATCCGCGACCTCATCGAGGGAACCGGTGACGAGGCCAAGCCCGGCGACACCGTGACCGTGCACTACGCCGGAGTCGAGCACGACACCGGCGAGGAGTTCGACTCGTCGTGGGGCCGCGGCGAGACCATCCAGTTCCCCCTCCGCGGTCTGATCCAGGGCTGGCAGGAGGGGATCCCCGGGATGAAGGTCGGCGGACGTCGTGAGCTGATCATCCCGCCGCACCTCGCCTACGGACCCGCCGGATCCGGTCACTTCCTCGGCGGGAAGACCCTCATCTTCATCATCGATCTCGTCGCCGTCGGCTGACCGATCCCGATCGAAGGCCCCGTCATCGACGGGGCCTTCGTCGTGTCGGGAGGGAATCTCAGAAAAATCCGACGAGTCGGGAATGCATTCACATGAATGGAGGTTGTGCCCTGATGTCGCCGAAACGCGGCCCGACGAACACTTCCGACGAGGAGCACTCATGACCATCGACATCCCCGGCTACCGCAGCGGCACCTGGAACCTCGACCCCGCCCACAGTGAGGTCACCTTCAGCGTCCGCCACATGATGATCTCGAAGGTGCGCGGCACGTTCGGCGTCAAGAGCGCGACCCTGGTCGCCCCCGAGAACCCGCTCGAGGCGCGGGTCGAGGCGAGCGTCGACGTGACCTCGCTGAGCACCGGCGACGCCGGGCGCGACGGCCACCTGATGTCCGGCGACTTCTTCGACGCCGAGAAGTACCCGACGATGGACTTCGTCTCGACGGGTGCGCGCGCCGAGAACGGCGAGCTGTTCGTCGACGGCGACCTGACGATCCACGGCGTGACCAAGCCGGTCACCTTCGAGCTGGACTTCGGCGGCTTCGGCTCCGACCCGTACGGCAACTACAAGGCCGGCGCATCGGCGAAGACCGTCATCAACCGCGAGGACTTCGGCCTCACGTGGAACGCCGCGCTGGAGACCGGGGGCGTTCTCGTCGGCAAGGACGTCACCATCACGCTCGACCTGCAGGGCGCCCTGGCGGCGTAACCGCAGCAGGGCAGAGGGCGGCGCCGCAGCACGCGGTGGCCGCCCTTCGTGCTGTGTGCGGGGTGAAGCCGGCGCCGGCCCCGGGGGCGCGTCGCCCTGCGCGTCGCCATCGACCCCGTCAGGCCGCAGGCTCGTCGATCAGTCGCGACCCCACCGCGCGCAGAGCCACGGCGGCCCAGGCGCGGAAGGGGCGCCACGCCTCGGCGATCCGCCCCAGCTCGTCGTCGCCGGGGGTGTGATCGAGCCCGTACAGCGCCTGCACCGCGGCCCGTGTGTGATCCTCCTGGGTCGACAGCACGTCGGTGAGCCCGCAGGCGCGGATGAGGATGAGCGCGCTGTAGAACGGTCCGATGCCGGGAAGGCGCTGGACGTCGAGCATCGCCTCCTCCGGCGGCATCGCGGCGAGGCGCCGCGCGTCGAGCTGTCCGTCCAGGGCGGCGCGGGCGATGGCATGGAGCCGGGGGATCCGGTCGGCGGGGAGCCCCGGGAAGGCGGTGAGCGCGAGCAGCTGCTCGGGCAGCGGGAGTGCGGCCTCGTCCCGCCCCGCGAGCTCGAAGACGGCGCCGTGCTGCTCGGACAGGCGCCGGCGCAGCGCGATCCCCTGTCGTCGTGCCCGGCGCGCCGACAGCACGGCCCACACCGCCGCCTCGTACGGACTGTAGAAGTTGGACGGGCGGAATCCCGGCGAGGCGGCGTGCACCCGCGCGAGCACCGGATCCGCCGCGCACACGGCGGCCCAGGCATCGCCGTCGTGGTCCGCCGAGACCACGCGCGCCACCTGGGCCGCGATCGCGTCGAGGTCGCCCTCTCCGTGCACGGTCAGGTGGAGGGCGTCGCCCTGCTGCCGCACCGCGACGCCGACCTGGGCATCGAGCCCGTCAGTGCAGAACGCGAGCCGCATGATGCCGTCGAAGGCGGATTCGTCGCGATGCCCGAATCCCATGAGAGCGACCTCGCGGAGGTCGTAGGGCCCGCGGAGGGGCAGCGTCGTCGTGCGAGTCGTCGTGCTCATGCCGCCAGTCTGCGCCGGGGGTCGGACAATCCGGCGAGGGCGGCGTCGCGGCGGCCCCGCGCGTCAGTGCGGGAGCGACAGCTCGGCGACGCGCGCCGGACCGGCGAATGCGTCGATCGCCGCGATCCTTTCTCCAACGACGTCGAACGCCATGACCGATACCGTGCGCGCGCCGACCGTGACCACGACACCCGGCAGGCCGTCCACGAGCACGGGACGGAGCACGGCATCCGGGACCGCGAACATGAGCGCGCGGCCTGCGACAGCGGCGTCCCCGCGTACGATCGCCGTGGCGGAGAGCCCCTGCTCGACCCGCAGCTCGACGTCGGGGGAGAGCAGCGACACCAAGCGGTCGAAGTCCCCCGCGCGGGCGGCCGCGAAGAACGCCTCGACGATGGGGCGTCGTTCCCGGGCGGGGCGCGGGGTGGCGACATCCGCCGAGCGCACCCGGCGGCGTGCACGGCTGGCCAGCTGCCGCACCGCATCGGGCGAGCGTTGGAGCAGGCTCGCGATCTGCTCGAAGGGCACGTCGAACGAGTCGTGCAGCACGAACGCCACGCGTTCGGCCGGGGAGAGACGCTCGTGCACCAGTGCCAGCGCGGCGCCGACGGCCTCGGCCTGCAGCGCCTCCTCCTGCGGGCCGGGCTCCCGCTCATCTGTCTCGATGACGGGACCCGTCGTATCGTCATCGAGCGGGATCTCACCTCGTGAGGCGCGAGAACGCAGCACATTCAGACAGGCGCGGGATGCGATCGTGGTCAACCAGCCGCCGAGGTTCTGTACGTCGTCCGCGCCGGCTGCGGACGCCCGCAGCCAGACGTCCTGCACGATGTCATCGACCTCCGCCGTGGATCCGAGCATGCGTTGCGCGAGCCGGCGCAGCCGTGGTCGATGCTCCTCGAAGCTCGCGGCGAGAGAAAGTTGGTCCGTCATGTCACATCTCCTCCGGCTCGCGTGTCATCAGAGTGACCGCCCGGATCGGCGGCATCTGACGAGAAGAACGGGAAGAGTCTGACATGACCATCGACCAGACCATCGACACCACGGCCGCCGTCGCGATCAAGGCGCGGATGCCGCACCCCGCGTTCCTGCTGGAGGGCGGGTTCGACGCACTCACCGCGCTCAGCAGGGTGGCCGGTTCGACCGATCTACCGGAGGAGCTGCTGCACCTGGTGCACCTGCGGGCCAGTCAGATCAACGGCTGCAGCTGGTGCACGATCGAGCATTCCAAGGAGATGCGTGCGGACGGAGCGAGCGAGGAGCGCGTCTTCGGCGTCGCGGCCTGGCGTGAGGCGCCGCTGTTCACCGCGCGGGAGCGGGCCGCGCTGGCGCTCACCGAGGCGCTCACCCGGATCGCGGACAAGGCCGATCCAGTGCCCGACGAGTTGTGGGCCGAGGTGTCCGCGCAGTTCGACAAGCGCCAGCTGTCCGCCCTGATCGTGGCGATCAGTGCGATCAACGTGTGGAACCGCATCAACGTCGCGATCCGTCAGCCTGCCGGTCAGCGCTGATGAGCACAGGGGATCCGCAGCCTCCGTCCATCGGCGTTCAAGGCTGCGGATCCTCGGCGTCGTACGCACGGAAGCGCGGGCTGAGCCGCACGAACAGCGCGACGAGACCGATCACGAGCAGCCCGCCGAGCAGCGGCGGGAACCACAGTGCGGTGAGCGAGGCCAGCGCTCCGGCGTAGAGGGCGCCGAGGCGCGGGCCCCCGGCGACGACGATGATGAAGACGCCCTGCAGGCGGCCGCGCATCGTGTCGGGGACAGCCGCCTGCATCATCGTGTTGCGGTAGATCGAGCTGACGTTGTCCGCGGCGCCCGAGAACGCCAGGGCGAGGCAGCCGAGCGCGATCAGCAGCACGTTGGGCGCGGAGGCAGTGGCGTGTCCCGCCGGGAGGAGCGCGCCGATCAGCAGGACGGCACCGAACAGCGCGATCGCCGCGCCGTAGGCCTGCACCGCCCGGGCGATGCCGCGGCCGTGCCAGCGGTAGTGCACGATCCGCCCCGAGAACAGGCTCGAGAGGAACGTCCCGACCGCGACGGCTGCCGTGAGCAGGCCCGTGGTGACCGCTCCTCCGCCCAGGATCACGGTGCCGAGCGCGGGGAAGAGGGCCAGCGGCTGGCCGAAGGTCATCGCGCAGATGTCGAGGATGTACTGCATCCGGATGTTGCCGGCGCGCCGGAGGAAGCGCCAGCCGTCGACGAGCGAGGCGAGGCCGGGGCGCACGATCTCGCCCTCCGGCTTGAGAGCGGGGAGGGTCCACAGCCCGAGGAACATGGACAGCATCAGGATCACGTCGATCGTGTAGGTCCAGCCGTAGCCGGTGAGCGCCACGAGCACGCCGGCGAGCGCGGGGCCCGCCATGACGGTCATGCCGAAGGCCACGCCGTTGAGCGCCGAGGCCGGCGCGAGCAGCTCACGGGGGAGCAGGCGGGGCACGATCGCGGTGCGCGTGGCCATTCCGACCGAGTTGGCCGCGGCGATGATCATGCTCAGCGCGTAGAGCCACCAGATGGTCTCGCGGTGCGTCCAGGTGAGGGTCGCCAGCAGCGCGGTCGCGGCGAAGGTGATCACGGCGGCGATGAGTGCGACCCGCCGGCGGTCGAACGCGTCGGCGAGCATGCCGCCGTACAGGCCGGCGAGGATCATCGGGACGAGTCCTGCGACGGCGATCATGGAGACGGCGAAGGTGCTCTGCGTGAGCTCGAACACGTGCAGCATGACGGTCACGACCGTGAGCTGCCCGCCGATGCCGCTGAGGGTGGATCCGATCCACATCCGGGCGAACGCCGGGCTCTGCCGGAACGGGCTCAGGTCGATCAGATGGCTCACCCGTCGAGCGTAGCGGCGCTGCGGAGGCCGGGGATCCGGCTCGGCGCACGGGACCTCTCCGTGCTGATAGACTTGTGCGGTTGCCGTTCGATCGGCCGCGGATAAAGAGAGCCCACGCATTCGGCGTCGGGCACCGCGCAGCAAAGAGGAAGGGGATCACCTATGGCACTGGATGCAGACGTCAAGAAGGCGATCATCGAAGAGTACGCGACGCACCCCGGTGACACCGGATCCCCCGAGGTGCAGGTTGCGATGCTGACGCAGCGCATCAAGGACCTCACCGAGCACCTCAAGGAGCACAAGCACGACCACCACTCGCGTCGTGGTCTGTTCCTGCTCGTCGGTCAGCGTCGTCGTCTGCTCGGCTACCTCCAGGATGTCGACATCGAGCGCTACCGCTCGCTGATCGAGCGTCTGGGGCTCCGCCGCTAAGGCAGCCAGCGTACAATCGCGCAAAACATTCTTGCGAGGCCCGTCCCACGGTGTGGGGCGGGCCTCGACCTTTGTCGCGCCCTGTCCCCGCGGTCGGACGGGCTCGCGCTCCGGCGTCGAGTGGACGGGACCCCGTCGAGCGCACGGCCTGATCGCGTCGACAGCCCGTCCGCTCGGCAGCATCCCGTGCCGTCGTCGGACCCGGCCCGTCGCGGCCATTGATCCCGACGCAACTTTCCTGTAGGAAAGCAGAAGAAGCTTTCCCTCAGGAAAGCGAGATCGGCGATTCGGGGGGATCGATGGAGCAGCGGGCCATGCGGGGTGCGGAGCCCCTGGAACAGCCGGATGCGGTCACCGCGCAGGCCTATCTGGACGTGTTGCCCGACGTCCGGCAGCGTGCCGACGGCGTGCTCGATCTGCGGCGGCTCGGGCGTCTGTACATCGTGGAAGGCATCGCATCCGCCCTGTACGTCGGCGTCTATTTCATCGCCTGGGGGCTGCATCGGCAGAATCCCGACCTGCCCATCGCACCGATGAGCCTCCTCGCCGTCCTCCTCATCTGGTCGTTTCTCGCGCGCGAAGTCAGGGAAGGATACGGCGCCCGCCGCGTGCTTCGGGGTGCGCGTGCGGTCGCCTACTACGGCCTCGCCATCACCGGTGCCGTGCTCGGGCTCGCGCTCGTTCTCATCGATGGGTTCCTCGGCGCCTTCTCGTGGTTCTGGCTTCCCCTGCCCTCACTGCTCTTCCTCGCCGGAGGACTTTCGGCCGGTCTGTCTCTGCGCCATGACGGGCGGTACGACCCTTCCCGCACTGCGCCCGCGCGGGCGCCGTTCACCCGCACGGCACGGGTCGGCACGCTGGCGGTGGGTGCCTGCCTCGCGATCAGCGTCGCCCTCAGCGGGGTGGCGGCGGTCCCGGGATGGGGCCCCGGCGTCAGCTCCTTGGGGGTGTGCGCCGTCGTGATCCTCTCCCTGATCGCGGTGCTGACACGGTGATGCGCGGATCTGGGCGGCACCTGGCGGGCGCCGCAGTGGACCATGTTCGGGTTCGGCGCATCCGCCGCGGCGGCGATGGTGCTCCTCACCAGCACGCGTCCAGCGCTCGCGCCGGCGCTCGGCTTCGCCCTCGGGGCCGTGGTCCTGGTCCTGGCGGCGATCGTCAGTCGGCTCCCGGGACGCGGCGATGACTGAGGAGCGCCGCATCGACGACACGGACGGCATGCACGAGCGGCTCGCCGCGCAGGCCGCGCTCGACGCGGTGCCCGCGATCGGTGCGGCATGGCGTCCCCCGCAATCGACGGCGTTCGCGATCTCCGCCGCGATCACCTGCGTCGCGCCGATTCCGGCATTCGCGACCCCGTTGCACGGCGGCACGATCGGTGGCATCGCCGCGGGCGCGATCCTGGCGCTCTTCGTCGTCGCGGCGCTCTGGCCGGCCGGTCGCGATGACTGAGCCGCATCCGCGAATGCGCCTCGATGACACCTTCGCCGGCGCGATCCGCTTCTCGATGATGGCTGCCCTGCGCGATGGCGTGGAGATGGACTTCGCGACGCTCGCGCACGTGCTGCAGGCGAACGACTCCGCGGTGAGCAAGGCGATCGCCGCGCTGTCGGACGCCGGCTACGTCGTCAGCAGGAAGGGGCAGGTCGGCACCCGGCCGCGCACCTGGGTGCGCGCCACAGCGTCCGGTGAGCGGGCGTTCGAGGCGCACGTGCAGGCGCTGAGGGACATCGTCGCCGGTGGCGGACCCGACATCTGATCCCGCTCGCGATCGGCATCCGCGCGAGAAACCACGTCCTGCGCGAGACATCACATCAGACGTCGTCTCTCGTGCAGGAGGTGGTTCTCGCGGCGCAGCGGACGCGACGGCGTGGTCAGCGCCGGATCAGCGACACCGGACGGCGGCGGATCACGAGCGCCACGGATCCCGCGAGCAGCAGCGCGCAGACCGCCATGATCAGCAGGCTCGGCGTCCAGGTGCCGGTCGCGTCGTGGACGACGCCGAGCAGCAGGCTTCCGATGCCGGCGACGGCGTAGCCCGCGCCCTGGGCGATCGCCGAGAGGATCCCCGCGGACGACTCGTCGGCGGCGAGGCTGACGAGCAGCCCCATGGCGAGCCCGAAGCCGGCGTTCTGCGCGATCCCGAGCACCGTCACGACCACCGGATCATGACCGCCGTCCAGGGCGAACCA
The DNA here is from genome assembly GCF_037148715.1 of Microbacterium sp. MMO-10. Lineage (NCBI taxonomy): Bacteria > Bacillati > Actinomycetota > Actinomycetes > Micrococcales > Microbacteriaceae > Microbacterium > Microbacterium sp. MMO-10. Next base: position 401,867 of record NZ_JBBCSV010000002.1, read on the forward strand.
CACGAAGCCCGCTGCCATGACGAGACCGAGGCCGGGACCGAACCACGTGAGGATCCGACGCCGGCGCGCGATCACCGGCGCCACCAGGGTCGGCACGAGCCCGATCAGGCTGAACCAGCCCAGGAGCCCGCCGGCGGCCGCCCGTGATTCGCCGTGCGAGGACAGCATCAACGGAAGCCAGGTGGTGACGGCGAAGTACAGCAGCGCCTGCAGCGAGAAGACCGCGGTCATCACGGCGACGGACACCCGTGCGTCGGCGGGGATCGAGACCGGCTCCCGGATCGGCGCGGTGGCTGCCGATCCGCGGCCCACCGCGAGCATCGCCAGCGCGGCGAGCACCGCGAGCACGCTCCAGGCGGCGAGGGCCGGGCGCAGGCCGAACGCCTCATCCAGGGGCACCGCGAGTCCGGCGCCGAGCGCCGCGCCGATGCCGAAGGACATGCTGCTGAGGCCCACCCAGAGCCCGCTCGCACCGAGCGCCTTGAGGTACGGCGGCAGCAGCGTCGCGGCGACCATGATCGCCGCCCCCGCGAGGAACGTGCCCGGCAGCAGCATCCATCCGCTGAGGACGCGCAGCACGAGGCCCGCGGCGAGCGCCGACATCGCGGCGAGGATCGCGCGGGTCGTCCCGAACCGCCGCGCCAGCAGCGGCCCGAGCAACGCGGTGAGACCGAAGGCGATCACGGGAAGCGTCGCGAGGAGGCTGCGCTCCACGCCGCCCAGGCCGAACTCGCTCGTCGCCTGATCCAGCAGCGCGGAGACCGAGGTGATCGCCGGTCTCAGATTGACGCCGACGAGGAGCGCGGCGCCGAGCGCGAGGGCTCGGGCGGCGGTCCCCGTCGGCGCCGGCCGGGCGCGGCCCCCCGCGCGCCCGGCCGGGACGACATGGCCGTCGACCCGATCAGCTCGCGAGGACACGGAGCCCATCGGCGACGACGCGTCCGTCGTGCAGGACGGTCCGGTCGGTGCCGCGGTCCATCACGGCGCTGGTGGGGGTCTGCCCGTCCACGAGCAGCAGGTCGGCCCGGTCGCCGATCGCCGTGCCGGGGCGGTCCTTCACTCCCGCCAGGCGCGGCACGTCGTGCGACATGATGGCGGCTCCGCCCATCGTCGCGATGGCCAGGCACATCTCGATGTGCTCGTCGCGGCGGAAGTTGTTGGTGAACGCGAGCTGCCAGGTGCGGTCCAGCATGTCGCCGTTGCCGTAGGGGCTCCAGTAGTCGCGCTGGCCGTCCTCGCCGAGCCCGAAGCGCACGCCCGCCTCGGTGAGGGCGACGAGCGAGAGCTGGTTGCGTGCGGCCGGGGCGACGCTCGCCATGGCGATGTCGAGTTCGGCGAACTCCTCGATCAGGCGGCGACTCGTGGCCTCGTCCACGCCGCCGAGCTCGTACGCGTGCGACAGGGTGACCTTGCCCTGCATGCCCAGAGCCCGCACCCGCTCGAGCACGAGGTCGGTGCTGAACACGCCGAGGTGTCCGGGTTCGTGCAGGTGGATGTCCACCTCGACCTGGTACTTCTCGGCGAGACCGAACACGACGTCGAGGTGGCGCACCGGGTCGCGGTCGAGCTGGGAGGGGTCGATCCCGCCCATGACGTCGGCGCCCTGCTTGAGGGACTCCTCGAGATAGTCGACGGTGCCCTCCTCGAGCAGGATCCCGGCCTGCGGGAACGTCATGACCTGCACTTCGGCGACTCCGGCGAACTTCTCCTTGGCGGCCATCACCGAGTCGAACTTCTCCAGCTTGCAGTCCACGTCGACCTGCGCGTACGACCGGACCCGGGTGGTGCCGCGCGCGATCATCGTCTCCAGGGTCCCGGCGACGATCTCGGCATGGGGCACGTCAGTGTTGCGCCAGTTGCGGCGGTCGTTCATCATCATCGCCCACACCCCGGGGGCGCCCGTGTGCTCCCGGAACGGCAGCCCGATGCGCGAGGAGTCCAGGTGCACGTGCACGTCGCTGAACGAGGGCAGCAGCAGCCGGCCGCGACCGTCGACGTCTCCTGCCCCAAGCGGGACGCTCTCATCGTGGGGGCGCACGGCGGCGATGCGGCCGTCCTCGATCACGACGTCGGATGCGGGGCCGCCCCAGGGGCGGGCGTCACGAATCAGCAAGGATCTTCCTCTCTTCGGGGGAGCTCGCCGCGAACGCGGCGGCCTCGGCGGGATGGTGGCAGGCGACGGCGCCGGTGGGCACCTGCTCCACGCACATCCTCTTCCTCTCCTCGTCGAGGAGGGCGAACACGGGGCAGCGCGTGCGGAACACGCAGCCGCTGGGCGGGTTCGACGGGTGCGGCAGGTCTCCGGAAAGGCGGATGCGTCCGCTGCGGTCGGCGTTCGGGTCCGGCGAGGGCACCGACGACAGCAGCGACTGCGTGTAGGGGTGCCGGGGCGCGTCGAACACCTCGTCCCTGGTGCCGATCTCCATGATCTTCCCGAGGTACATCACGGCCACATCGTTCGCGAAGTGCTTGACGACGGAGAGGTCGTGGGCGATGAACACGTAGGAGATCCCGGTGTCGTCCTGGATGTCCTGGAGCAGGTTGATCACCTGCGCCTGCACCGACACGTCCAGCGCCGAGACGGGCTCGTCGCAGATCACCACGTCGGGTTCGAGCGCGAGCGCGCGGGCGATCCCGACGCGCTGCTTCTGCCCGCCGGAGAACTCATGAGGGAAGCGGTTGTAGTGCTCCGGCCGCAGCCCGACGCGATCCATGAGCGACTGCACGCGCGCCTTCAGGCCCTCCTTCGGGGCGATGCCCTGCGCGCGCAGCGGCGCGGCGATCGCGGCGCCCACGCTCTGTCGGGGGTTCAGCGACGATGCCGGATTCTGGAACACCATCTGCACCCGCCGGCGGAAGTCCTGCAGCTCGGACCCGGTGAGCCCCGCGACGTCGGCGCCGTCGAGGCGGATACTGCCGGCGGTCGGCGTCAGCAGGCGCATGAGCAGGCGGCCCGCCGTCGACTTGCCGCACCCGGACTCGCCGACGAGGCCCAGCGTCTGGCCGCGCTCGAGGCTGAACGAGACCCCGTCGACGGCGCGCACGGTGCTCTTCGGGCGGAGGAAGCCCTTCGACACGGAGAAGTGCTTGGTGAGGGACTCGACCTGCAGCAGCGGTGCGCTCATCGTGCGGCCTCCGTCATCGTGGGGGCGCCGGGGGCATCCGCGACGCCGAGGTTCTCGGACAGGTGGCACCGGGAGCGGTGCGATCCGGCCCCGTGCAGCTCCGGCCGCTCGGTGATGCAGCGATCCCCGGGCACCAGGTGCCGCACCGGGCAGCGCTCGGCGAACAGGCAGCCCTGCGGAAGGTTCAGCAGAGAGGGCGGGAACCCCGGGATCGGCGTGAGCCTGCCGGCGTCGTCCGCCATCGAGGGCATCGAGGCGAGCAGCCCCTTCGTGTACGGGTGGGCGGTGTGCGCGAACGCGTCCTGCACCGTGGCGTGCTCGACGCACTGACCGCCGTACATGACGACGACGCGCTGGCAGACCTCGGCGACGACGCCGAGGTCGTGCGTGACGTAGACGACCGCGGATCCGGTCTCCTGCTGGAGCGAGGCGATGAGGTCCAGGATCTGCGCCTGGACGGTCACGTCCAGTGCCGTGGTGGGCTCGTCGGCGATGAGGAGCTCCGGCTCGCAGATCAGGGCCATCGCGATCATCGCACGCTGCCGCATGCCGCCCGAGAACTCGTGCGGGTAGGAGTCGTAGCGGGAGACCGGATCCGGGATCCCGACCCGCGCGAGCATGTCGATCGCCTGGGCCCTGGCCGCCTTCGCGCTCACGGCGTTGTGCACGCGGTACGCCTCGGCGATCTGCGTGCCGACCGTGTAGAAGGGGTGCATGGCCGACAGCGGATCCTGGAAGATCATGCCGATCTTGCGGCCCCGGTAGGGGCGCATCTCGTTCTCGCTGAGCGGCACGAGGTCGGTCCCCTCGAAGAGGATCTGCCCGCTGACCCGCGCGCTGGTCCCCTTGAGCAGTCCCATCAGGGTCTGGCTGGTGACCGTCTTGCCGGATCCGGATTCGCCCACGATGCCGATCGTGTCGCCGCGCTCGAGGGTGAGATCCATGCCGTTGACGGCGTGCACGAGCCCGTCGTCCGTGGGGAAGTCCACCCGCAGGTCGCGGATGTCCAGGAAGGGGGAGGCCATCAGCTGATCCTCACTCTGGGGTCGATGCCGGCGTAGACCAGGTCGACGATGACGTTGGCGGTGATGATGAAGAACGCGGCGAGCATGGTGATCGCCATCGTCACGGGCAGGTCGCCGGCCACGGCCGCGTGCACCGCGGTGAATCCGAGGCCGGGGACGGAGAAGATCTGCTCGGTGAGCACGGCGCCGCCGAGGAGCGCGCCGATGTCGAGGCCGAGCATCGTGACGATCGGGGTGATGCCGGCGCGGACGCCGTGCCGGAACACGATGGCGCGCCGTCCGAGACCCTTGGCGCGGGCGGTGCGCATGAAGTCCTCGCCGAACGTCTCGATCATGTTGTTGCGGGTGATGCGGATGTACTGCGCGCTGAACAGCACCGCGAGCGCGATCCAGGGCAGCAGGTAGTTCGTGAACCAGGCGGCCGGACCCTCGGGGCCGGCGGGGCTGAAGATCTGGTTGCTGGTGAACGGCAGCCAGTGCAGGGTGCTGACGAAGACGAGCAGCAGCAGGAGACCGGTGACGGGGATCGGCAGCGAGACCCCCACCGAGGCGGCGCCGACGATGATCTTGTCCGTCGGCCTGCCCTTGCGCAGCGCAGCCAGCAGGCCGAGCCCCACGCCGGCGATCGTCCACAGCACGACGGCGCCGACCGCGATCGACAGCGTGTACGGGAGGGCGCGGGCGAGCACGTCGGTGACGTTCTCGTTGGTCTGGAAAGACTTGCCCAGGCACGGCCAGGCGCAGAGCTGCTCCGCGCCGGGGGCGCCGATCATCCGCGGGCCGATGAAGCCGGAGAGGTAGGCGAAGTACTGCACGAAGAAGGGCTTGTCCATGCCGAGCGCGATGCGCGCCTGCTCGATGCGCTCGGGCGTGCACTCCTGCCCGCAGGCGGCCGCCGCGGGGTCGGAGGGGCCGATCTGGAAGAGCGCGAACGTGACGAAGCTCACGACGAGGAGAAGGATGACGAGGCCCGCCACGCGGCGGACGAGGAATCCGAACATTGCTGTCCCGTGCGGGGCCGGCCGATGCTGCCGGCCGGCCCCGTCCTTTCAGGGGTGAGGCGTCAGTTCTTGACGCCGACGGTGGACAGGTCGATGCTTCCGAAGAAGTACCCGACCTGGGCGTTCTGGATCTTGGATCCGACGACGCTCGAGGTGTACGTGCGGAACAGCGGCACGATCGGGTAGGTCTCCATGGCCTTGTTGTAGAGCTTCGTCCACTCGGTGTTGAGCTCCTCGGACGAGCCGTTGGTGTCGCGCAGCTTGTACATCTCGCCCGAGATGGTGGGGTCGAAGTAGCGCGAGATGTTGCTGAACCCGTAGGTCGTGCCGTCCAGGCTCGGGCCGAGGTTCGGGTCGACCGTCGTGCGGGTCGATGCGGAGGCCGCGCCGCCGCACCAGCCGGCGCGCGCGATGTCCGGCATCTGGTCGCCTGCGAGGGTGGTGTAGTAGTTCGGCGCCGGGATCGCGACCATCTGCAGGTCGATGCCGAGCTCCTTGAAGTTCTGCTGCAGCACGGTGCCGAGGTTCTTGAACCGCTCGGTGGCGTTCGAGTAGCCGTAGGTGAGCGTCTTCGGCACGGTCTTGCCCTGCAGGAGCTTCTTCGCCTCGTCGAGCTTCGGCTTGCCGTTCGGGTCGAGGTCGATCGTCGGCGGGATCCAGCCCACCTGCGCGTCGTTCAGGTACGAGTTCGTCAGCTGGCCGAAGCGCTTGCCGCCGTACTGCACCTGGATCGCGGCGCGGTCCATCGCGAGCGCGAGAGCGTGGCGCACGTCCGGATCGGTGATCGTGGTGGTGTTCAGGTTCAGCACGTCGGTGCAGCCGAGCAGTCCGGCGGCGGTACGCGGCTTGATGGTCGCATCGGTGAGACGCGCCGCATCCGAGGCCTGCAGGGCGCCGTTCGAGTCCAGCGTGATCGCGGTCGGGTCGGAGTCGCTCAGGAGCTGCTGGCTGATCGTCGCCTGCGCCGTGGACAGCGAGAAGGAGAACGTGTCGGGCAGGGCCGTGCGGTTCTCATCGGTCTTCGCGTCCCAGTTCGGGTTGCGCACGAGCTTGAGCTCGCGGCCGCGGTCGTAGCTCGAGATCATGTACGGCCCCGACGAGATCGGGTGGTTCGTGTAGTCGAGCTTGGTGTCCTTCGCCTGCGGCACCGGGGCGCTGTTGGAGCGCGATGCGAGCGAGGGGAAGTCGGGGTACGGCTGCTTCAGGTGGAAGATCACGGTCTTCGCGTCCGGGGTCTCCACGGCGGCGAGGTCTCCGCCGGTGTACGGGCCCTTGTAGGTGTCCGCGTCGAGGACCGCGTTCAGCTCCTGCGGGGCCTGGGTGTAGACGTCGCGGGCGAAGGTGCGCTCGATGCCGTACTTGATGTCGGCGGAGGTGATCGGGGATCCGTCCTCGTACTTGAGGCCGTCCTTGAGCGTGTACGTCCAGGTGAGGCCGTCCGAGGAGACCTTGCCGAGGTCGGTCGCGAGATCGGGGACGATCTTCGGCGGCTGGCCGGCCGTCTCCTTGGCCATGGTCAGCGTGCGGTAGTAGAGCTGACCGACGTTGGCGGTCTGGACGTAGTTGCTGTTGCCCGGGTCGAGCGTCTGGAAGTCGCTCGACATCAGCACGTTGACGTTTCCGCCCTTGGTGCTGAAGCCCTCGTTCACGACGTGCGGGGCGTAGGGGTTGTTCGCGTTCGAGGAGCCGGACGCGGAGCCGCTCGGCGCGGATCCGGCCGCGCAGCCGGTCACGGCGAGCGCGACGGCCACGACGGAGGCGGCGAACAGGGGACGACTGTGTCTCATGGTGCTTCTTTTCTCGGGGTGGGTGGTGGGGCGAACTAGGGGTCAGCTGCGCGAGGCCTTGGGATCCAGCGCATCGCGCACGGCGTCGCCGAGCAGGTTGAACGCGAGGACCGTGATGACCAGCGCGATGCCGGGGACGAACAGGAACCAGGGATCGACGAGGTACCAGTTGCCGGACTGGGCGGCGTTGAGCATCTGTCCCCAGGACGGCGTCGGATCCTTGACGCCGACTCCGAGGAAGGAGAGCGCGGCCTCGGCCGAGATGTTCGTGGGGATCATCATGGTCGCGTAGACGAGCACGACGCCGGACACGTTCGGGATGACCTGGGTGAACAGGATCGTGCGCTTGGATGCGCCGTAGGAGCGCGCGGCCTCGATGTACTCCTGCTCCCGGATGCTGAGCACCTGGCCGCGGACGACGCGGGCGAGATACGCCCAGCCGAAGAATCCCAGGATGATCACGAGGGAGGCGATCGGTACGAAGCTGCCCTGCCCGAGTGCGGTGCCCCGCAGGCGGGACTGCAGGATGGGCGTGAGCGAGAGCACCAGGAGCAGGTGCGGGAAGGCGAGGAACAGGTCGATCAGGCGGCTGATGACCATGTCGACCTTCCCGCCGAAGAAGCCGGCGGCCGCGCCCAGGATCGTTCCCAGCACGACCGAGACCAGCGTCGCCAGCAGCGCGATCGTCAGTGACACCTGGGCGCCGTAGGCGAGCCGTGCGAAGAGGTCGCGGCCGAGACCCGGTTCGACGCCGAGCCAGTGCTGGGCGGACGGATAGATGAACTGCGGCAGCGGCAGGCCCGGGGTGTTGAAGTCGTCCAGCATGTCGGGGCCGGTGTGCGTCATGAACGGGTCCTGGCCCTCGATCGCGGTGAGGACCGGTGCGAGGAGCGCGAACAGGATGATCGCGACGACGACGCCGAGCGACACGAGCGCGATCTTGCTGCGCTTGATGCGCAGCCAGGCCGTCCCGAGGAGGGAGCGGCCGGTGGCGATCTTCGGCATGATGACGGCCTCGGTCTTCGGGGCCGTCGGCAGGGTGTCCGTCACGATCTTCCTTGATGCTCGGGGACGGGGGTTGCTGGAATTGTATACCAAACCAGTAGGATATGTATACCAAACGAAAGCCATCTCTGACCAATCCCCGTCGTTTCGGGGGCATCTCGCGGAGAAAGCTCGGCTTTTGGATACCAATCGACTCTCGGGAGAATGAGACCTGTGCGCACCCTGATCACCGCCGATCATGTCCTTGCCTTCGACGGCACAGCCCCCGTCGAGCTGCGCGACGGCGCGGTCGTCATCGAGGGGGAGCGGATCGCGTTCGTCGGCCCCCGGGCGGAGGCGCCGCGCGACGTCGAGCGCACGATGGAGCTCGGCGAGAGCCTGCTCATGCCCGGGCTGATCGACCTGGACGCCCTCACCGACATCGACCACCTGATCCTCGACTCGTGGTCCACCGCGGAGCACGCCCGGCGCCTGCAGTGGTCCGCGGACTACCTCCTGCGCCGGCGCCATGTCTTCGACACGGCCCAGCGCCGGCGCATCCGCGAGATCGCGCTCGTACAGCTCGCCCTGCACGGCATCACCAGCTACATGCCGATCGCCTCCGAGGTGCACTCGGTCTGGGCGGAGACCGCCGACGACTTCCTGGCGATGGCGGAGTACTCGCGCACGCTCGGGCTGCGCGGATTCCTCGGGCCGTCCTATCGCTCGGGCGTCAACGTCGTGCGGGACGGACAGCGCGACATCGCGTTCGACGAGGCGGAGGGGGTCGCGGGCCTCGCCGAGGCGATCCGCTTCCACGACACGGTCCGGTCCTGGAGGGATCCGCTGCTCACGCCCGTGTTCCTGCCCTGCCGCATCGAGACGCTGACCCCCGAGCTGCTCGCCGCGACCGCGGACGCGGCGCGGCAGCGCGGAGCACTGGTCCGCCTGCACGCCCTCCAGGGCGATTTCGAACGGGACTGGATCCTCGAGCGCTACGGCTGCACCCCGCTCGAGCTGATCCGCGCGCAGGGGCTGCTGGACGACCGGCTGATCATCCCGCACGGCGTCTTCCTCGACGTCAATCCCCGGGTGTGGGGCGAGGACCGCGGCGATCTCGCGACGCTCGTCGACGCCGGCGTCTCGATCGTGCACTGTCCGCTCACGAACGCGCGCTACGGCTCCGAGCTGGAGACGTTCGGGCGCTACCGTGACGCGGGGCTGAACATCTCGCTGGGCACCGACTCGTTCCCGCCCGACCTCATCCGCGGCATCGACACCGGCGTGTCCGTCGCGAAGGTGCAGAACCGCTCGCTGGCCGCCGGGGACCTCGCCGGCTACATCGAGGCCGCGACGCTCGGCGGCGCGAGGGCGCTGCACCGCCCGGATCTCGGGCGCATCGCCGAGGGCGCGTCCGCCGACCTCACGGCCTTCCGGTTGTCGGATGTGCGCTTCGGGCCGATCGAGGACCCGCTGCGCAACCTCGTGCTGGCCGGAAGCGCGCGGGACGCGTGCCTTACGATGGTCGCGGGCCGGGTCGTGATGCGCGACGGAGCGATCGACGGCGTCGACCTGCACGCCGTCCGCGACGACGCACAGGCGCTGTTCGATGTGATGCGCGCCGGGTACGACGAGCGCGATCACCTCGGCGGCGGGGGACTGTTCCCGCCCGTGTTCCGGCGGATGGGGGAGAGGATGGGCGATGGAGAGCGGTCCTGAGGCGGAGCACGCGGCGCTCGCGCTCGCCGATCGCGTCTACCGCGACGTCCTGCGCTCCATCATCGAGGGCGAGACGGCGCCCGGCGCCTGGTTGAAGGAGCGCGAGCTCTCCGAGCGCTTCGAGGTGTCCCGCATCCCCGTCCGCCAGGCGCTGCAGCGCCTCGAGGCCGAGGGGTTCGTCATCGCGTCCCGACACAGGGGCGCGAACGTCACGCCGCTCACCCGCGCCGACGTGCACGACCTCTTCGACACCCGCCTCTGCTTCGAGCCGTTCGCCGCGCAGCGCGCAGCGGAGCGCGTGCGCGACGGGTCGGAGAGCATCGACCGGCTGGACGAGCTGCACGAGGCGGCGTCCGTCGCGGATCCCCAGGTCGCACGGGCGGCGAGCATCGATTTCCATTCCGAGGTCGTCCGCCTCAGCGGCAGCCGCCTGCTGCTGCGCAGCCTCGGTCCCCTCGCGGGGCGCATGGAGTGGGTGTTCCGGCTGACCAGGGAGGCCAGGGACCGGGAGCAGACCGATGAGCACGTCGACCTCGTCGAGGCGATCGCGCACGGACGCGGCTCGCTCGCGGCGGCGCTGATGTACGCGCACATCGAGATGAGCAGGGAGCCCGTGCTCGCTCAGCTGGACGGAGTCCTGGACGGCTGACCCCCTCCGCGCCGTGGATCAGGCCGGTGCGCCGACCAGGTCCGCGTGGTGGATCGCGGCGACGTCGGGGTGCGCGCGCAGGCGCGACTTCAGCGCGTTCTCGCCGTACAGCGCGTGGATCTGATTCGCGGGATCCTTGGTGACTCCGCGCGCCTGGGCGGCGAGCTCGGCGGGAAGCTCGATGAGCGGCAGGCGGGCGTCGAGCGCGGGATTGAAGAAGAAGGGGATCGAGATCCGCTCGTCGGGAGCCTTCGGCGAGACCACGCGATGGTTCGTCGCCTTGAGGTAGCCGTCGGTGGCATACTCCAGGAGCTCGCCGATGTTGACGACGAACGCGCCGTCGACCGGAGGAGCGTCGACCCAGGTGCCGTCGCGCTCGACCTGGAGGCCGCCCTTGCCCGGCTCCACCCACAGCAGGGTGAGCACGCCGGAGTCCTTGTGCGCACCGACGCCCTGCTGCGGCTCCGGCTCGTGGGAGCCCGGGTAACGGACGATCTTGATGAGCGTCGACGGATCGCCGAAGTTCGACTCGAAGTAGTCCTCCGCCGCGCCGAGCGCGAGCGCCCAGGCCCGCAGCAGCTTGCGCGCGACGCCGGAGAGGTGCTCGTGCCACTCCGCGACGACCTCCCGCAGCTCGGGCTGCGCCTCGGGCCACAGGTTCGGGCCGATCAGCCGGTTGTAGCCGGGGCCTCCGTGGACCGCGGTCCGCTCGGGACCGATGTCGATCTGCTCGCGCCAGTCCACCGCACCCTGGGTGCGCTCGCCGCCGATGCGCGTGTAGCCGCGGAAATGCGGGCTCTTCACGTTCTCGATCGCCAGCTTGTCGTCCTCCGGCAGCGCGAAGAAGTCTTTCGCCGCCCGGTGCAGGCGCCGCTCGAGCTCGTCGGTGACCCCGGTGCCGGTCAGGTAGAAGAACCCGACGTCGTGGGTCGCCGCGCGCAGGTCGTCGCGGAATCGGGCCGCCGCCTCCTCTCCGGCGTCGAGCTGGGACAGATCGAGGATCGGGAGGTTCAGTTCGGCCATGAGGCGAGGCTAGGTCCGGGTGGCCGGCCCCGGCGCGAATGTTGCCGAGGATTACTCCGGGCCCGGGCGGCACGGCCGTCGCGGGGTCGTCCGTCACAGAGCGACGCCCACGATGCGGAAACGCGGAGGACGGGTGCTACGCTTTCTGAGGTAAGGGATGCCTTACCTCAGAAACGTCAGGAACAGCCCCTCCCGTGTTCGCCACCTTCCTCATCGGCCTTCGTGAAGGCCTCGAAGCCGCGCTCGTCGTCGGCATCCTCGTCGCCTACCTGAAGCGCCTCGACCGCAGGGACGTGCTTCCCCGGCTCTGGACGGGCGTCGGCGCCGCCGTGCTCCTCGCCCTGGCCATCGGCGCGGTGCTCACGTTCGGCGCCTACGCGCTCACCTTCCAGGGGCAGGAGATCATCGGCGGCACGCTGTCGCTGGTCACGGTCGCCATGGTCACCTGGATGATCTTCTGGATGCGCAAGGCCGGCCGCACGATGAAGGCGACACTGCACGGGGGCGTGGATCGCGCCCTCGAGGCGGGCACCGTCTGGGCGCTCGTCCTGGTCGGCTTCGTCTCGGTCGCACGCGAGGGCGTGGAGACCACCCTCCTGCTCTGGTCGATGGTGCAGTCCTTCGGCGACGCCCCTTCCGCCATCCTCGGGGCGGCACTCGGCCTCGTCGTCGCCGTGCTCGCCGGCTGGCTGCTGGCCCGCGGCGCGGTGCGCCTGGACCTGTCCCGCTTCTTCACCTGGACCGGCGGCTTCCTCGTCATCATCGCGGCGGGCGTCCTCGCCTACGCGATCAGCGACCTGCAGGAGGCGGGCGTCGTGCCGGGGCCGTTCACGTCGGCGGCGCCGCTCGACGCCTCGGGCGCCGTGCTCGTGGGCTGGGCAGGGCTGCCGTTCGGCTGGGCGTTCGACGTCACCTCCGCCATCCGCCCAGACAGCGCGCTCGCCGTCCTGCTGCAGGCCACGGTCGGCTTCATGCCGAGGATGAGCTGGATCCAGGTCATCGCCTGGGCCCTCTACCTCCTGGTCGTCGGCACGCTGTTCGTGCGCGGCCTGCGCCGCCCTGCGTCGCGTGCCGCGGCGCCCTCCGATTCCCCGTCCACCGCCGCAGGAGCGGCTTCCGGCGCGCCCGTCGCCGCGGAGCACGCCGCCCGGGTCGCCTCGCCGACCGCCACTCCCGAAGGAGCCTCATGACCCTCGCCCGCCGATCGATCGCCGTCCTCGGCGCCGCCGCCGCCCTCGGTCTCGCCCTCACCGGGTGCGTCGCCAAGGCGGACGTGTCCGCCGCCGGACGCCTCACCGTCTCGTCGACGGCCGACGGGTGCGCCGTCTCGGCCGGCACCGCGACCAGCGGCACGCTCGCCTTCGACGTGAGCAACAAGGGCGACGAGGTCACCGAGTTCTACCTGCTCGCCGAGGACGGGGTCCGGATCGTCGGCGAGGTGGAGAACGTCGCTCCGGGAGCATCCCGGACCCTCACCGTCGTCGCGCAGCCCGGCAAGTACTTCACGGTCTGCAAGCCCGGGATGATCGGCTCCGGGGTCGGCAAGACGGCGTTCGCCGTGACCGGCGAGAAGGTCTCCGAAGCCGGTGGCGACGCCGCGCAGAAGAAGAAGGCTGTCGACCTGTACGCGGCCTTCGTCAAGGACCAGGTCGGCCAGCTTCTCCCGGCGGCGAAGGCCTTCGCAGAGGCCTATCGCACGGGGGACGACGCGGCCGCGAAGGCCCAGTTCTCCGTCGTGCGCTCCTACTACGAGCGGATCGAGCCGGTCGCCGACAAGCTCGGGACGCTGGATCCGCGACTCGACTTCCGCGAGCTCGACGCCAAGGCCGACGGGATCGACTGGACCGGCTTCCACCGCATCGAGAAGGACCTGTGGGTTCCCGCCGCCGGCGCGATGAACTCCGACGGCACCACCCCTGCGAACCTGGACTGGGCGCCCTCCACCCCCGAGCAGCGCGGTGCCTTCGCCGACAAGCTCGTCGCGGACCTGCAGGAGCTGTACGACCACGTCCACTCCGACGCCTTCCTCAAGGATCTGGACGCGCAGGGCATCGCCGGCATCTCGAACGGCGCGATCTCGCTGCTGGACGAGGTCGCCAACGGCAAGATCACCGGCGAGGAGGACTGGTGGTCGGGAACCGACCTGTCCGACTTCGCCGCGAACGTCGAGGGCTCGAAGATGGCGTTCTCGCTGGTCAGGGACTTCGCGGACGGCAAGGGCGACGAGGGGCGCAAGCTGGTCGCGCAGATCGACCGCGGCTTCTCCGCGCTCGAGGCCGAGCTGGCCGTGCACGGCTCGCTGAAGGACGGCTTCGCCCCGTACTCGACCGTGACCGAGACGCAGAAGCGCGACCTCACCGACCTTCTGAACGCGCTCGCCGAGCCGCTCTCCAAGCTCACCAGCACGATCCTGGGCTGAGATGACCGCGCCTGAGTCCGAGGAGGGGCGCACCCCTTCGCCCGAGCCCGCGGAGGGGATTGCCGCCGAGGGGTCGGATCGTCGCGGCATCAGCCGTCGCGGCCTGATCGGATGGGCGCTCGGCAGCGGTGTCGCCGGCATCGCCGTCGGTGCGGGCGGTGCGGCCGCCGTCGCCGCCACCGGCGTGCTGGGCGGATCGGCCCCCGCGGACGAGTACGCGTTCGAGGGCGCCCGCCAGGCGGGGATCACGACGCGCGTGCAGGAGCACCTGCACTTCGCGAGCTTCGACATGATGCCGCGGGCGAGCCGGGACGACCTGATCTCACTGCTGCAGGACTGGAGCTATGCGGCCTCGCGGCTCACGAAGGGCCTGGACGTCAGCGCGTCCGGGGCGGTCGGGGGATCTCCGGAGGCGCCGCCGGACGACACCGGGGAGGCCCAGGGGCTCACCGCCGCGGGGCTCACGATCACGTTCGGGCTCGGCCCCTCGCTGTTCCTCGCGGAGGGGGACCGCTTCGGGATCGCCGCGCGGCGGCCACCGGTGCTCACCGACCTGCCGGGTTTCGTCGGCGATGCGCTGGACGCCGCCTACACGGGCGGGGATCTGTGCATCCAGGCCTGCGCCGACGACCCGCAGGTCGCCGTGCACGCGGTGCGCAATCTGAGCCGGATCGCGTTCGGGCGGGCACGGCTGCGCTGGTCGCAACTCGGCTTCGGGCGCACGTCGCGCACGTCCGCCGACCAGCAGACGCCGCGCAACCTGTTCGGCTACAAGGACGGCACCGCCAACATCCTCTCCGACGATGCGGCGGCCCTCGACGAGCACGTGTGGGTGGCGGAGAAGGACGAACCCGCGTGGATGGCCGGCGGCTCCTACCTGGTGGCCCGCAAGATCGCGATGCTCGTCGAGACCTGGGATCGGCTCCGCCTCGCCGAGCAGGACCGCACGATCGGCCGCGCCAAGGGCAGCGGCGCTCCGCTCTCCGGCGGCGGGGAGATGACGGAGCCGAAGTTCGCCGGGCATGCGATCGACGAGAACTCGCACGTCCGGCTCGCACATCCCACGGTCAACGACGGAATCAGGATCCTGCGGCGGGGCTACAACTACGTCGACGGCAACAGCGACCTCGGGCGCCTCGACGCGGGGCTGTTCTTCCTGTCCTATCAGCGCTCGCCGGAGCAGTTCGTCACCCTGCAGAAGCGCCTGTCGACCGACCTCATGAGCGAGTACATCCGCCACATCGGCTCGGGTGTCTGGGCGATCCCGCCCGGTGCGGAGAAGGGCTCGTACGTCGGCGCCGGCCTCTTCGCCTGAGGCCTGTCCGGCAGCTCGCATCTCCCTCCGCCCGCTTCCCTCCGTCCCCTGAGCGATGCGCGTCCGGGGAGCGGATGACGGACAGGGGAGGGAAACCCGGGATGGATGATGTCCGGGATCCGGGGAATACTTCTCGAAGGACGGCGTTTCACCAGATATATTCAAGTGAATAGAAATCTGAAGGAGACACAGTGAGCGAGTCGAGCACCTGGTCGGGCATGCAGTTCGGCCTCATGTCGGTCAGCGACATCACCCGCAACCCGGTCACGGGGGAGACCCCGAGCGAGCGCGAGCGGATCCAGAACACCCTCACGATCGCCAAGCACGCCGAAGAGGTCGGTCTCGACGTCTTCGCGATCGGCGAGCACCACAACCCGCCGTTCTGGTCGTCGAGCCCCACGACGTTCCTCGCCGCGCTCGCCGCGCAGACCGAGCGTCTCATCGTCTCGACCTCGACCACGCTCATCACCACGAATGACCCGGTGAAGATCGCGGAGGACTACGCGATGCTGCAGCACGTCTCCGGCGGCCGCATGGACCTCATGATGGGCCGCGGCAACACGGGGCCGGTCTACCCGTGGTTCGGTAAGGACATCCGGCAGGGGCTGCCCCTCGCGATCGAGAACTACGCGCTGCTGCACGAGCTGTGGACGAAGGACGTCGTGGACTGGGAGGGCAAGTTCCGCACCTCGCTGCAGGGCTTCACCTCCACGCCGCGGCCGCTCGACGGCGTCGCCCCGTTCGTCTGGCACGGCTCCATCCGCACGCCGGAGATCGCGGAGCAGGCCGCCTACTACGGCGACGGGTTCTTCGCGAACAACATCTTCTGGCCGAAGGAGCACTACCAGCGCCTCATCGAGCTGTACCGGCAGCGCTTCGCGCACTACGGCCACGGCACGCCAGAGCAGGCGATCGTGGGTCTCGGCGGGCAGGCGTTCATCCGCCCGAACTCCCAGGACGCGGTGAACGAGTTCCGTCCCTACTTCGACAACGCCCCGGTCTACGGCCACGGCCCGTCGATGGAGGACTTCACCGAGATGACCCCGCTCACCGTCGGATCCCCGCAGCAGGTCATCGACCGCTACGCCGCGATGCGCGACCACTACGGCGACTATCAGCGCCAGCTCTTCCTCATGGACCACGCGGGGCTGCCGCTGAAGATCGTGCTCGAGCAGCTCGACCTGCTCGGCGGCGAGGTCGTGCCGGTGCTCCGCAAGGAGCTGGCGCAGAACCGCCCCGCCACGGTGCCCGACGCGCCGACCCACGCCGCGCGCGTCAAGGCGGTCTACGGCGACGGACCCTCGCGCGAGGCGCGCCCCGGAGCGAACCGCGGCGACAACCTCACGGCGGGCTCGCCCTATCAGGACGGCGGCGCGGTCCCGGCCGCGGCGGGCTCGTCCTTCGGAGCCGCGGCCACGAAGGGGGCGAACTGAGATGGGCGCCCGTCGCATCGCGGTGATCTCCGCAGGGCTCAGCAACCCGTCGTCCACGCGCATGCTGGCCGACCGCCTCGCGGCCGAGACCGCGCACCGGCTCACCGAGCTCGGCTCCGAGGTCAGCGTCGACGTGATCGAGCTGCGCGATCTCGCGCACGACATCACGAACAACCTGCTCACCGGATTCGCCCCGCCCGCGCTGGACTCGGCCATCAACACGGTCGTCTCGGCCGACGGCCTGATCGCCGTCACGCCGATCTTCTCGACGAGCTACTCCGGGCTGTTCAAGTCCTTCATCGACGTCCTCGACCCGGATGCGCTCTCCGGCAAGCCCGTGCTGATCGGGGCCAACGCCGGCACGGCGCGGCACTCGCTCGCGATCGACTACGCGATCCGCCCGCTGTTCACCTACCTGCACGCGGAGCCCGTGCCGACGGGGGTCTTCGCCGCCTCGAGCGACTGGGGGGCGAATGCCGACGAGGTCGCGCCGCTCAGCACGCGCGTCGAGCGCGGCGCGCGGGAGCTCGCGGAGGCGATGGCCCGGCGGGAGCCCGCGGCCGACAAGGATCCCTTCGATCCGGGCAACTACCTCGGCGAAGGGCGCTCGTTCGGGCACCTGCTCGGCGGTCTCGCAGGGGAGTAGGGCCGCGCAGCGCGCAGGGGCATGACGCCGCAGGGAATGTCCGTGGGGCATCCTAGGGTGGCGTCATGCCCCTTCTCTCTGCGTTCGACTCCCTTCCCGGTCGGCTCGACGGATCCCTCCTCCGCGCCGGAGACGACGGGTTCGACGCCGCCCGCCGCCCGTGGAACCTCTCGATCGATCAGCTGCCGGCGGCCGTCTCAGCCCCGGCGGGGCTCGACGACCTGCGCCTGATCCTCGCGGCCGCGCGCGAGGCGGGAACGCCTCTCGCCGTTCAGCCGAGCGGGCACGGCGCCTCCGGGGACCTGTCCGGCGCGGTGATCGTGCGCACGGCGGCCTTCGACCGGCTCGAGATCGATCACGACGCCGGAGTCGTGGTGGTCGGCAGCGGCGTGCGCTGGGGCGCCGTCGTCGACGCGCTCGAGGGCAGCGGATGGGCGGCGCCCGCGGGGACGAGCCCCGTCGTCTCCGTCGCGGGCTACACGCTCGGCGGCGGGCACTCCTGGTTCAGCCGCACGGCGGGTCTCGGATCCGACAACCTGCGCGCCGCGTGGGTGCTGCGGCCCGACGGCACGCACGAGCGCATCGACGACGGCAGCGACCCCGAGGCGATGTGGGCGCTGCGCGGGGCGGGCGGCGTCGTCGGGATCGTCACCGCGCTCGAGATCGACCTCGTCCGCGCCCCGGCGCAGTGGGGCGCCGCGCTGACCTTCGACGCGGCGGACACCGCCGCCGTGATCCGCGCCGTGCGGGATCTCGCCGCGGTGGCGCCCGCGACGCTCAACGTGTTCGTGAACTCGATGCGGATGCCGGACGTCCCGATGCTGCCCGAGGCGATCCGCGGCAAGAGCTTCCTGACCGTCCAGGCGCTGTCCGCCGACGGCGCGGCCGACGCGCTGCTCGACGGCGTCCGTCGTTCAGGCGCCGTGCAGCGGGAGACCACAGGCCCGACCTCGCTCGCCGCCCTCGCCGCGGCCTCGGGGGAGCCGACCGAGCCGACCGCGGGCCGGGGCGCCTCCGTCGCGCTCGATCGCCTGGACGACGCGACGATCGAGGCCCTGGCGGAGTTCCGTCAGGCGCCCGAGCAGGCGCCGATCGTCGGGATCGACCTGAGGATGCTGGGCGGAGCGCTCGACGCACCGCGACGATCCGGGTTCGCCTCGCTCGCCTCCGCCTCGTGGCTCCTGCACGCGCTCGTGCCGGACTTCCCCGGGGCGCCGACCGGGCCCGGCGATGCGAGCATCGTGGGGCTGGTCGACCTGCTCGCGCCGGCCGTCGCCGATCGGACGGTGCCGACGTTCCTCACGCCGGGGCAGACGCTCGAGCGGTGCGCCACGGAGTCCGACCTCGATCGGCTCCGGGCGGTGCGGGCGAGCGCCGACCCCGACGCCGTCCTGCACGAGGGACGCCTGCCGCGCTGAGATCCGCCCTCGGCGACGGCGGGCGTGCCTGAGCCAGGCCTCGTGAGTCGGTCAGCCGATCGCGGCGAGGCTCTGCACGGTGGCCGACACGGCCTCGGCGAGCTCCCGGCCCTTCACGGAGAAGTGCCAGCGGAAGTAGTCCTGGTGCTCGTCGTGCTCGTGGAAGTGATGCGGGGTGAGCACCGCGGAGAACACCGGGACGTCGGTGCTGAGCTGCACGCGCATGAGCGCGTCGACGACGGATCCGGCGACGAAGTCGTGCCGGTAGATGCCGCCGTCCACGACGAGGGCGCTCGTGGCGATGGCGTCGTAGCGACCGGTGCGGGCGAGGCGCTGCGCGTGCAGCGGGATCTCGAACGCCCCGGGAACGCGGAACACGTCGACCTGGTCGATGCCGAGCTCGGCGAGGCGCTCGATGAAGGCGGAAACGGCCTGTTCGACGATCTCGGCGTGCCACTGCGCGGCGACGATGGCGATTCTGGGCATGGTGGACTGCTCCTTCTGTCCTCTCTCATCCGGACTGTGACCGTCGGCTCCGGAATCGCACCGGATCGGCGGTCCCCACCATGGGGACCGTTCGCGGGCTCGCGCGGACCATGCCGCGACACCGCCGGTGGGGACTCTCACCCCGCCCTGAGGACAGGACGACGCTATCACCGCGGTGAGGGCGCGCCGACCACGGCGACGGGCGGGGCGGTCAGTGTGAAGCCGTTCCCGTTCCGGCCAGGCGGTACGCGGTCTCCGGACGTCCCGGCGCCCCGTAGCGCGGGGCGCGGATCGCGATCTGCTGGGCGACGAGGTGCTCCAGGTAGCGTCGCGCGGTGACCCGCGAGACGCCCACGAGGGGTGCGGCCTCCGCCGCCGAGAGGTCGCCGTGGGCGCGCAGCACGGCGGTCACCGTCTGCAGCGTCTCGACCGCGAGTCCCTTCGGGAGGGCGATCGTCCCGGTCGTCGGCCCGCCGATCAGGGCATCGATCTCCTCCTGGCTGGCGGCTCCGGCGAGGGCGATCGCGCGCTCGTGCCGGTCGCGGTACTGCAGCAGGCGTTCGCGGAAGACGGCGAACGGGAACGGCTTGAGCAGATACTGGGCGACGCCGAGCGCCGACATCCGCCGCACAGCCTCGACATCGCGGACACTCGTCACCGCGATCACGTCGATCGCGCTCCCGGCTCCGCGGATGCGCCGCAGGACGTCGATGCCGGATCCGTCCGGCATCGTGAGGTCCAGCAGCACCAGGTCGATCCGCTCCGCCTCCGTGGTCAGCGCGCTGAGCGCGGCGCGGACGCCGGTGCACTCGCCGACGACCTCGAAGCCGTCGAGCCGTGCGAGGTACGCCGCGTGCAGCTCGAGCGTGAGCGGATCGTCGTCGACGAGCAGGACGCCGATCATCCGGATCTCCTCTCCGACGGCGCACCCGGCAGCGTGACACGGAACGCGGTCGGGTCTGCGGACAGCTCGACCCTCCCGCCGGCGGCGGTCACGATGTCGCGGACGAGGGCCAGTCCGACGCCGCGCCCCGTGCGGTCGCTCGGCTTGGTGGAGTAGCCGTGCTCGAAGATGCGCTCCCGGTCGTCCGCGGGGACTCCGGGGCCCCCGTCCGCGACGGTGATCGCGACGGCGCCGCCGTCCGCCGCCGTCACGTCCACCCGCACCCAGCGGTCGGCGCCCGTCCCAGCCTGACGCGCGGCGTCGAGGGCGTTGTCGATGAGGTTGCCGACCACGGCGACGGCGTCGACCGGGGGCAGATCCGCACGGGGAGCGGCCGGATCCACCTGGACCTGCCAGCGCACGCCGCGTTCCTTCGCCTGGGAGGCCTTGCCGAGCAGCAGCGCGCCGAGCGTCGGATCCCCGTCCCGCAGCGTCATCTGGTCGATCACCGACTGGCTCTGCAGGGAGGATTCGGACAGCAACGCGATCGCCTCGTCGCGGCGGTCGAGCTCGAGCAGAGACAGCGCCGTGTGCAGGCGGTTGCCGTGTTCGTGGGTCTGCGCGCGCAGCGCCTCGCCGAGCGTGCGCACCGACTCGTACCCGGCCACGGCCTCGCGCACATCGCGGGCATCCAGATCGCCCGTGATGCGCCGTGTCGCGAGCCGGGCGAGCACGGCCCCGATCGCGCCCAGGGCCACGACGGCGAGGGTCAGCAGCACGATCACGGGCAGGCGTCGCAGCAGCGCCCCGGCGAGCGACTCCACGGTCACGCCCGCCGACACCCAGCCGACGATCGCGCCGTCCGCGTCGTGGACCGGGGCGATCGTGCGCACGGACGGCCCGAGCGTCCCCGTGTACTGCTCGGTGAGGGGACGACCGTCGGCGGGGATCGTGCCCAGGTACTTCTCGCCGATCCGGGCGGGATCCGGATGCGTCAGGCGCACGCCGTCGCGGTCCATCACGGTGATGAAGTCGAGCCCGGCGCCGGTGCGGGCGGACTCGACGTACGCGCGCAGACCCCCCGCCGCCGTGGGGCGGTCGGCGGCGGTCACGGCGGCCTCGATCTCCGGTGCCGCGGCGAGCGCCTGCGCGATCGCCGCGGTGACGTGCTCGGCCTCCTGCCGCGCCGAGGTCTGCGCCTCCCAGGTGAGGAACGCCCCGATCGCGGCGCCGATCAGCAGCACGGATCCGATCAGGAGCGCGAACACGCGTGATGCCGCACTGCGCACTCCGCCGCGTCTTGTCGTCGCCATCGCCGATCCCGACCTCCTCAGCCAGTATGCGCGAGCTCCCCGGACCAGCGGCGGCCCGGAGCGGATCCGAGCCGGTTTCAATACGACCAGAACTCGCCGGGCAGAGCCGCGGATCCGCACGATGGTCGGCACAGCCCGCCCGCAGGGGTGCGGGCTTCAGGTTCACTCAGCGGAGGCGATGATGGCTCTCACCGAAGGTTTCACTCTCCCGCGGCACGACTGGCGCCGCGGCAAGAACTCCTGGGACAAGCACACCTGGCTCTATGTGTCCGTGCTCATCGCGGTGGCCCTCGGGATCGCCGTGGGGCTCGTGTTCCCGCAGTTCGCGCAGGGTCTCGAACCCATCGGCAAGGGATTCGTGAGCCTCATCAAGATGATGATCGCGCCGATCATCTTCTGCACGATCGTGATCGGCGTCGGATCCATCGCGAAGGCGGCGACGGTCGGCAAGATCGGCGGGCTCGCGCTCGTCTACTTCATGGTGATGTCGACGTTCGCCCTCGCGATCGGGCTGGTCGTCGGCAACATCATCCATCCCGGCGAGGGGCTGCACATGGCGGGCGCGACCTATGAGGCCGCGACGACCGAGGCGAAGACGACGCAGGACTTCATCCTCGGCATCATCCCCGCCACGTTCTTCGGCGCCTTCACCGGCGAGAGCGTGCTGCAGGTGCTCTTCATCGCGCTGCTCGTCGGGTTCGCGCTGCAGGGGCTGGGGGAGCGCGGCGCGCCCATCATGACGGCGATCAAGCACCTGCAGACGCTCGTGTTCCGCGTGCTCGGGATGATCCTGTGGCTCGCCCCGCTCGGCGCGTTCGGCGCGATCGCCGCCGTGGTCGGAAAGACGGGCGTCGCGGCGATCTGGAGCCTCGGGATCCTCCTCGGTGCGTTCTACCTGACCTGCATCGTGTTCATCGTCGTGGTGCTGGGCGGGATCCTGATGCTCGTCGCGCGGGTGAACATCTTCCAGCTCATGAAGTACCTGGCGCGCGAGTACCTGCTGATCGTCGGCACCTCGTCCTCCGAGTCGGCGCTGCCTCGCCTGATCGCGAAGATGGAGCACCTCGGGGTCGCGAAGCCCGTCGTCGGCATCACGGTGCCGACCGGCTACTCGTTCAACCTCGACGGCACGGCGATCTACCTCACGATGGCGTCCCTGTTCATCGCGACGGGCCTCGGCCAGCCGATGTCGATCCCCGAGCAGATCGGCCTCCTCGTCTTCATGATCATCGCGAGCAAGGGCGCCGCGGGCGTCACCGGCGCCGGGCTCGCGACGCTGGCGGGCGGCCTGCAGGCGTACCGGCCCGACCTCGTGAACGGCGTGGGCGTGATCGTGGGCATCGACCGCTTCATGTCGGAGGGCCGCGCGCTGACCAACTTCACCGGCAACGCGGTCGCCACGATCCTCATCGGCACCTGGACGAAGCAGATCGATGCGGAGCAGGTGCGCGCGGTCCTCTCGGGTGCGCGGCCGTTCGACGAGTCGACCCTGGACGGCGTCGGGCACGACGCGCCCTCTGCCGCGCTCGGCCGCGGTGAGGCGGAGGCGGTCAGCACCGAGACGCTCGGACATGCCGCCGTGGACGAGATGGCCGCCAAGCAGGAGCGGGCACGCGCTCGCGCCGGGCGCGGCTGACCCGGATCGCCCGCTGAGGCCGGGCCGGGGCGCCGACGACGCCCCGCCCCGGCCGTCGCGTGCCTCGCCGTCGCGGCCGAGGCGCTAGCGTCGGAGCATGCCCGTCGTCCAGGCCGCCGTCGTCGTCCCGATCTCCCCCGACCTGGCCTTCGCGGTCTCGCAGACGACGGGGGAGGTACGACGCCGCTGGGACGGCTTCATCCACGCGCAGCACTTCCTCGACGGTGCGACGACCCCGGCGAAGGGCGTGCGCACCTTCACCCGGCAGAGGTTCGGCCTCGCCATGACCACCCACTACGTCTCCTACGCGCCGCCGACGACCGTGGGGATGGTGATGGAGCGCGGGCCGTGGTTCCTCCGCACGCTCGGCGCGGGCTGGCGCTTCGAACCGGTGGACGGCGGCACGCGCGCCGTCTGGAAGTACAGCTTCACCTGCCGACCCGCGTGGCTCGCCCCCGTCGCGGAACGCATCGGCACCGTCGTCCTGGGACGGGAGATCCGCCGCAGGATCGCCGGTTTCGCGCGCGGCTGTGCGGATCCGGCCGTCCTCGACGCCGCCCGCGCGGCGCGGGCTCGTCCCTGAGGACTGCTCAGTACCAGTTGTTCGAGACCTCGTGCGCCCAGGCGCCGCAGGGGGACCCGTACCGGTCCTGGATGTAGTTCAGCCCCCAGTCGATCTGGGTGTTCCCGTTGGTGCGCCAGTCGGGGCCGGCCGCCGCCAGCTTCTCGGCGGGCAGGGCCTGCGGGATCCCGTAGGCATCGCTGTCGGGGTTGAGCGCGTCCGCACGCCAGCTGGACTCCTGCATCCACAGGCGGTACAGGCAGGGGAACTGATCCTGGCCCCAGCCGTAGTTGCCGAGCTGCCCGGCGGCGTAAGCCTGGGCGCCGGCCGGGTCGACGTTCACCCCGCCCCCGCCGAGGTCGGTGGATCCGCCTCCGGAGCCGCCCGAGGAGCCGCCGCCGGAACCCGCGGCCGCGGCCGCGGCGGCCGCCTCGCGCTGCAGCTCGGCCTGGCGCTCCTGCTCGGCCACCTGCTGGCCGAGCCGGTAGCGGCGCTCGACGTCCGCCGTGGTGTTCTTCAGCGCGGCGAGCTGTTGATAGAGCGTCGTGACGTGGCCCTGCAGGTCCTGGACCGCGGCGGCCTCGGCATCCGCGGCCGCTTTCGCCTCCCGGGCGGCCTGCTCCGCCGCCGTCGCCCGCTGATCGCGTGCCGTGCGCGCCGTCTGCGCCTGATCCCGCAGCGTGGCCGCAACCCCCTGCTCCGCGAGAGCGCGTGCGCCGAGAGTGCTCCACGTCGCGTCCAGGCGCTGCATGACCCCGAGCCGGGTGAGCAGCTGATCCGGATCCGAAGCGGTCAGGAGGCGTACGGAGAGCGGCGCAGCGGTCTCCGTCCGGGCCCGGCCGGCGATGATCGTGCCCACCTGTTCGTGCGTGCGCTCGGCCGCCGCAGTGGCGTCGGCCGCCTGTGCGGTCAGCTGATCGGCGCGCTTCGCGGCGGCATCGGCGTCGGCTCGCGCGGCGTCGGAGGCCTGGGCCGCCTTCATCGCGGCGGTCGAGGCGTCCGCCGCCTTCTGCTGCGTTCCCGCGAGCGCGTCGTTCACTTTGGCGATCTCGTCCTGCGTGGCCTGTTCGTCGCCCTGCGCGTTCTGCACGTCCTGCCAGGACGGGTAGTCGTCCGCGTACGCCGGCGCCGCGACCATCGGGCCCGCCACGAGCGTCGAGGTCGCCAGGATCGCGGCGAGCAGGCGCGCGGCGCGGCCCCTTCGCGAGGGAGCGGCGGTTCGGGACGGATCGCTCACCTTTCGACCGTAACCCGGTTGCCTGTGGATCGGAACTGCGACGGCACGGACCGGTCTCGGGGGCCGCATGCGCAGGGGCGCCGACGGCGATGCGTCGGCGCCCCTTACCGGGTGATCCGGGCTTCAGCCGCTCTTGCGGCGGAACTCGCGCTTGGTCTGCGCGGCGTGTGTGCCGTGCACGGCGGAGTCGCCGTCCAGATGCGCCTCGCCCCGATGCTGCTGGGCGTTCTTCTTCTCGAGCGCCTCCTTGAACTTGCGCTTCATGTCCGCAGCGGCGGTGTCGTCGGTACTCATGCGCGCCAGCCTAGGGCGTGCGTCCCGACAGGGCCATCGTCGCCGCGGCTCGTCGCCGGTCGCGTGCCGGTCCCGAGGACGGCATCGTCGGCGGAGGACGCGGCGGCAGACGATCGGTGACCGGGGGCCGTGCATCCGGTGAACACTGCGCGATGATCGCCGATCCGGGCGCCTCCAGAGCCGGCGGGGCGGGATCCTGATCACGTGAGAGCAGCGATCGTGACGGAATCCTTCCTCCCGCACATGAACGGCGTGACCGGGAGCGTCCTGCAGATCCTCCGCCATCTCGAGCGTCACGGACATGAGGCCCGTGTGTACGCGCCCGCGGCCGCGGACATGCCGCGCATGATCGGGCACGCGCGGATCGAGCCGATCCCGTCGGTCGCCCTGCCCGGTTACCGCACCGTGCGGGTGGGCACCTCGAGCGCGCACCGGCTGTCCGTCGCGCTGGCCCGCTTCGAGCCCGACGTCGTGCACCTCGCGTCGCCCTTCGCGCTGGGCTGGCGCGGTGCGCTCGCCGCGGAGCGCATCGCGGTGCCGTCGGTCGCGGCGTACCAGACCGACGTCGCCGCCTACGCCGCACGCTACGGAGTGGCCCTCACCACCGCGCTCGCCGAAGCGCACATCGCGCGTCTGCACCGTCGGGCGACGCTGACCCTCGCTCCGTCGTCGGAGTCCGAGGAGCAGCTCGCCCGTCTCGGCGTCGACCGGGTGCGTCGCTGGGGCAGAGGAGTGGACGCCGAGCGCTTCCACCCCGATCGGCGGGTGGCGGACTGGGAGCACCGGGGCGGGTCGGACGTCGTCGTCGGCTACGTCGGGCGGCTGGCGCCGGAGAAGCAGGTGGAGGATCTGCGCGTGCTCGCCGACCTCCCCGGGGTGCGGCTCGTGATCGTGGGCGACGGGCCCGCCCGTCCCCGTCTCGAGGCGCTGCTGCCCGGCGCGCTCTTCCTGGGGCACCTCGGCGGGGCCGAGCTCGCCCGGGCGATGGCGTCCTTCGACGTCTTCGTGCATCCGGGGGAGAGCGAGACCTTCGGTCAGACGCTGCAGGAGGCCCACGCGAGCGGGATCCCGGTGGTCGCGACGGGCCGGGGCGGCCCGCTCGACCTCGTGCGGAGGGGGATCGACGGCTGGCTCTACCGCCCGGGCGATCTCGAGGATCTGCGCGAGCGGGTGCGGGATCTCGCCGGTGACGCCTGCAAACGGCAGGCGTTCGGCCGCGCGGGTCGCGAGGCGGTCGAGGGGCGCAGCTGGAGCGCCGTGTGCGACCAGCTCCTCGGGCACTTCGCCGAGGCGCAGGAGCTGCACAGGGCCGACGCGGGCCTCCGCGCTCCCCGGGCGGTGCGACCCGAGCCCGCGCCGGCGGGGGAGCGCAAGCACTGGCGCCGCTATGTCGCGCTCGGCGACTCGCTGACCGAGGGCCTGTGCGATCCGGGGCCCGACGGCGCACTGCGCGGCTGGGCGGATCGGCTCGCTCTGCTGCTGGCTGCCCGGGAACCGCTGGACTACGCGAACCTCGCGATCCGCTCGAAGCGCGTCGAGGACGTCTGCGGCACGCAGCTGCAGCGCGCCCTCGAGCTGCGCCCGGATCTCGCGTCGATCCTCGTCGGCGCGAACGACCTGGTGAAGCGGCGCGCCTCGATCCCGCGGCTCGCGGCGCGTCTCGAGGACGCCGTGCGGCAGCTGCGCGAGGCGGGCGCCGACGTCCTGGTCGTCACGGCGTTCCTGCCGGGCAACCCGGCGGCGCGGATCTACGCCCGCCGGTTCTCCGCCTGGGCCACGGCGCTCGCGGGCATCGCCCGCCGCCAGGGCGCGATCCTGCTGGACACCGACCTGCATCCGCAGCTCGCCGAGAGGCCGAACTGGGGGGAGGACCTCGTGCACCTCTCCAGTCGAGGGCACCGCTTCCTCGCCTATCGGGCCGGCGGCGTGCTCGGCGTGGCCCTCGCGGACGAGCTCGGCGCGCTGGACGAGGCCCTGCACGCGTCGGAGCGCACCGGGGCCGGCGTGTGGTGGCGTCGGCATGCGCTCCCCTGGGTGTGGCGGCGTCTGCACGGACGGGCCGCGGGCGACGGACGCAGCGCGAAGCACCACGACTACGTGCGCCTCGGCCGCGAGCGGGGAGTGCGGGAGCCGAGCGAGGTCTGATCGGCTGCGCGGCGGGAGAGGCCGGGGCAGCTGTTGCGCCGCGCGCTGATAGGATCGAACAGGATGCCTCTGTGCGCATCCGTCCATGCTCGCGCTCCACACGGGAGAGCGAGCCTAAACAAAGAAGGAGAGACCTCTTGGAAGGTCCTGAAATCACTGCCACCGAGGCCGTTCTCGACAACGGCCGCTTCGGCACCCGCACCGTCCGCTTCGAGACGGGCCGTCTCGCGCAGCAGGCGCAGGGCGCGGTCGCCGCTTACCTCGACGAGGAGACGATGCTCCTCTCGGCCACGAGCGCGGGCAAGTCGCCGCGCGAGGGCTTCGACTTCTTCCCGCTGACCGTCGACGTCGAGGAGCGCTCGTACGCCGCGGGCAAGATCCCCGGCTCGTTCTTCCGTCGCGAGGGCCGTCCGTCCACCGAGGCGATCCTCGTCTGCCGTCTGATCGACCGTCCGCTGCGTCCGTCGTTCGTCGACGGCCTGCGCAACGAGGTGCAGATCGTCATCACCGTCCTGAGCATCGCTCCGGGCGAGTACTACGACGCGCTCGCGATCAACGCGGCGTCCGCGTCGACCCAGATCTCGGGCCTGCCGTTCTCCGGCCCCGTGGCCGGTGTGCGCCTCGCGTTCATCCCCGGCCACGGCGAGCACGCGGACCAGTGGGTCGCGTTCCCCAACGCGGAGCAGGTCGAGCAGGCCGTCTTCGACCTCGTCGTCGCGGGCCGCGTGGTCACCAAGGGCGACGGCAGCACCGACGTCGCGATCATGATGGTGGAGGCCGAGGCGACCGAGGGCAGCTGGAACCTGATCAAGGCCGGCGCCACCAAGCCCAGCGAGGACATCGTCGCGCAGGGTCTCGAGGCGGCCAAGCCGTTCCTCAAGCAGCTCGTCGAGGCGCAGGCGCAGCTCGCCGCCACGGCGTCGAAGGAGCCGGGCGTGTACCCGGTCTTCCTGCCGTACAGCGAGGAGACGTTCGACTTCGTCTCGTCGCGCGCCTTCGCCGAGCTCGTCGACGTCTACCAGATCGCCGACAAGCAGGAGCGCCAGAACGCCGACGACGCGATCAAGGACCGTGTCAAGGCCGAGCTGGTCGCCGCCGTCGAGGCCGGCGAGCAGCCGGAGATCGCCCTCAGCGAGTTCTCCGCCGCCTACAAGTCCGTCACGAAGAAGATCGTGCGCGGCCGGATCCTCACCGAGGGCGTCCGCATCGACGGTCGCGGCCTCGCGGACATCCGCCCGCTCGACGCCGAGGTGCAGGTCATCCCGCGCGTGCACGGCTCCGCGATCTTCCAGCGCGGCGAGACCCAGATCCTGGGCGTCACCACGCTCAACATGCTCAAGATGGAGCAGCAGATCGACTCGCTGTCGCCCACCACGAGCAAGCGCTACATGCACCACTACAACTTCCCGCCCTACTCGACCGGCGAGACCGGCCGCGTGGGTTCGCCGAAGCGTCGCGAGATCGGGCACGGCTTCCTCGCCGAGCGCGCCCTCGTGCCGGTGCTGCCGAGCCGCGAAGAGTTCCCCTACGCGATCCGTCAGGTCTCCGAGGCGCTCAGCTCCAACGGATCCACCTCGATGGGATCCGTCTGCGCCTCGACCCTGTCGCTGCTGAACGCGGGTGTGCCGCTGCGCGCCCCCGTCGCCGGCATCGCGATGGGCCTCGTATCCGACCAGGTCGACGGCGAGACCCGCTACGCGGCGCTCACCGACATCCTGGGCGCCGAGGACGCGCTCGGCGACATGGACTTCAAGGTCGCCGGCACGAGCGAGTTCGTCACCGCGATCCAGCTGGACACCAAGCTCGACGGCATCCCCTCCGAGGTGCTCGCCGGCGCGCTGACCCAGGCCAAGGACGCGCGTCTGACGATCCTCAACGTGCTCAACGCCGCGATCGACAGCCCGGACGAGATGGCGCCGACCGCGCCGCGCGTGATCAGCGTGCAGATCCCGGTCGACAAGATCGGCGAGCTGATCGGCCCGAAGGGCAAGACGATCAACGCGATCCAGGACGAGACCGGCGCGCAGATCTCCATCGAGGAGGACGGCACCGTCTACATCGGCGCGACCGACGGCCCGTCGGCCGAGGCCGCCCGTGCCCAGGTGAACGCGATCGCCAACCCGACCAACCCCGAGGTCGGTGAGCAGTTCCTCGGCACGGTCGTCAAGATCGCGACCTTCGGCGCGTTCGTCTCCCTGCTCCCGGGCAAGGACGGCCTCCTGCACGTCACCGAGGTGCGCAAGCTCGCCGGTGGCAAGCGCGTGGAGAACGTCGACGACGTGCTCTCCGTCGGCCAGAAGATCCTCGTGAAGATCACGAAGATCGACGACCGCGGCAAGCTCTCGCTCGAGCCCGTCATCGACGAGGCTCCGGCCGAGGCTGCGGAGCCGGTCGCCGAGACCGCCGAGGCCTGATTCCTCACGAAAAGGCCCGTCATGTCCGCCGAAGGGGGGACATGGCGGGCCTTTTCGCGTCTTCGTGACCGAACCGTTATCCATTGTTCGCCTCCCGGCCGTCTCAATGAACGGAAGCGTCCGAGGCCTCCCTTACTCTCGTAGGGAACGCACCGGGGGGGTGCGTTCGAAGCACAGCGCAGCAGACACGGGGGTGATCGCATGCGTCTCTTCAGTGTCGGACCCGGATCCGCGACCGGCGGTGCCGCGCCTGCCGTCGCGACCGCGCCCGCCGTCACGACGCCGCCTGCCGTGGTCCCGCCGCATCCGTCCGCCCCGATCCCCGTGGTCGGACCCGGCATCGGCACGAGCCTGCGCGTGCCGATCGGCGAGACAGGCATCCGCACCTTCCCATTGATCCTGGGCGGCGCGGAGTTCGGCTGGAACACCGACGCCGACACCGCCCTGCGCATTCTCGACCGCTACGCCGAGTTCGGCGGCAACGCGGTGCACACCGCCGACAGCTTCGCCGCGGGGCGCAGCGAGCACATCATCGGGCGCTGGCTCGCGTCGCGCCGCAACCGCGACGACATCGTGCTGAGCGTGCGCGTGGGCGGTCACCCCGACAACCCCGGCATCGGCGCGGTGAACCTCGTCCGCGCGGTGGAGGCCTCGCTGAACCGGCTCGGAGTCGAGTGCATCGACGTGCTCTACCTCGACGGCACGGTCGACGACGGCAGCGCCCTCGAGGACACCCTCGCCACGGCGGAGTGGCTGGTCGAGACCGGCAAGGTGCGCCTGCTGGGAGCCTTCGGGTTCACCCCGGAGCGTCTGGTCGAGGCCCGGATCCTCGCCTCGGCGGGGTACCCGCGCATCGAGGTGCTGGACGAGCCGTACAACCTGCTGCGCCGCCAGGGCTTCGAGGGCGACCTGCGACTGGTCGCCGCGGCCCAGGGGCTCGCGGTGACGCCCTCGCACGCCCTCGAGCACGGCTTCCTCTCGGGGCGCCACCGTTCGAAGCAGGCCCTGCAGGGCGTGCGCGGCATGCAGTTGCGCGGCAACATCAACCGCCGCGGAATCAAGGTGCTGCGGGCTCTCGACATCGCGGCGGACGAGCTGCAGGTGCCCGTTGCGGCGGTGGCGATCGGCTGGCTGCTCGCGCAGCGCACGGTCACCGCCCCCATCGTCAACGCCTTCGCGACCGACCAGGTGGATGAGCTCATGCAGGGCGCGGGTGTCGCGCTGGGGCGGGCGCAGCTGGCCGAACTCACCCGGGCGGCGAGCTGATCCGGTCCGTGTCCGATCCGTGACATAGGCTGGAAGCAGCCCGACCACGGAGTCGGCGACGAGGCGAGCGGTTGTGACGCATTACATCTATCTGGTCCGGCACGGCGAACATCAGGACGCCGAGCACGGTCTCGCCGACGGCCCCCTCTCGCCGCGCGGTCGCCGTCAGGCCGAGCTGATCGCCGACCGCCTGTCCGGGCTCCCGCTCGACGCGATCTGGCATTCTCCGCTGCTCCGCGCCGCCGAGACGGCGAGGGCGATCTCCGAGCGGATCCCCTCGGTCGAGGCTGAGCCGTCCGCGCTGCTGTTCGACTGCGTGCCCACCGGCATGACGGAGGAGACACCAGCCGTCTTCGAGCCCTTCTTCGGATCCGTCACCGATGCGGAGATCGAGGCCGGCAGGGCGCAGATGGATGACGCCGTCAACGAGTACCTGGTCCGCAAGCCCGGTGACGTCCACGAGGTGCTCATCACGCACAACTTCGTGATCGGCTGGTTCGTCCGCGAGGTGCTCGAGGCGCCGGACTGGCGCTGGATGACGCTCAACCAGGCGAACTGCGGACTCACCGTGATCTCGCAGAAGCAGGGCCGCCCGTGGACCCTGCTCGCGCACAACGACCTGAGCCATCTGCCTGTGGAGCTGCGCACCGGCCTGCCGGATCCCCTCGCGGTCTGACCTCACAACCGTGGACGCGGCGCTTGCGCGGCGCATGTTCGTGACGATCCGCACGGCCTGTCACGATCAGCACACGAGTTCGCCGGATCCGTGTGCTGATCGTCACCACGTGTGCTGATCGTGACGGGCGAGGACGGCCCGCCGCGGCGCGCCGGGATCAGCTGATGCGCTCCCAGTCGGCGATCGGACCCGGCTCGACGATGAAGAGCGGATGCGGATCCGGGAGCGCACTGCCGCGCCACCGCTCCCAGAGGTCCGGGTTGCGGACCTCGAGCTTGCGCAGCAGGTGACCCCACTCGTACTCGAGCTGACCGTGGGCGACGGGGATCCGCTCCACGGGACCGGTCTTGAGGATCTTCTCCCGCGCGAACCGGTAGCCGCGTGCGTCGGCCTCGTCCACCACTGCGGAGAGGTAGTCGCCGATCGCCGCGAGCGGATCCGGCACGGCGCGGAACCGCTGCAGCTGCGGGTGGTTCGCATAGCCGCGCCGCGTCGGGTCCGCGATCACCGCCTGCGCGAGCAGTCCCTCGCGCCAGCACGCCGTGAGCGCCTGCCGATCGTAGTAGCGGGGGTGAACAGACCACAGCCTCACGCGTGCGCCTCCAGATCCTTCCGATACCACCGGGTCGCGTTGGGATTCTCGTTGTAACGGGGGATCTCGGCGAAGCCGCTGTTGCGGTAGAGGTGGCCGGCCGCCTCGAGCGTGTGGTGGGTGTCGAGCACGAGGGCGCTGGCCCCGAATCCGCGAGCGCGGCGTTCCAGCTCCTCGAGCAGCAGGCGCCCCCAACCGCGACCGCGCGCCTCCGGGCTCAGGAACACGTGCTTGATCTCGAACACGTCCGGCGCGCCGTCGGGCATCGCGACGCGGCGGATCCCGCCGCAGCCCACGATCGCGTCGTCGTCTTCGAGAAGCAGGAAGACGCCGTCAGGATCCTGGAACGCCGCGGCCTTCGGATATGTAGGGGAGTAGGTGCCACCGGGGAACTCCGCGGCCCGCAGGGTGAAGTAGGCGACCAGCACGGCGTGCGCGTCGGCATCCTCGGGGGATGCGATCCGGAACGTGGGCATGCTCCGACGTTATGCCCTCGACGCGCCCCGGACCGCACCAGCCGCGCGGAGGAGCCGCGTCCGCCGCCCTGAATAGACTGTGGACATGACGACGCGCGTGGCCCTGGTGGGCGCCTCCGGCAAGCTCGGCACCATCATCGGCGATGTGATCGCGCAGCTGGACGGGTTCGAGCTCGGCGCGGTGCTCGGGTCGAACAGCACCATGGACGAGCTCGACGGCGCCGACCTCGTGGTCGATGCGACCACGCCGGCCTCCAGCGTCGAGATCGTGCGCGCCGCGGTCGACCGCGGCATCAACCTCCTCGTCGCGACCTCGGGGTGGTCTGCCGACCGCATCGCCCAGGTGCGGCCGGCCATCGACGCCGCCGGCACGGGAGCGCTGTTCGTGCCCAACTTCTCGCTGGGATCCGTGCTGGGCACGGCGCTGGCCGCCCTCGCCGCTCCGTTCTTCGGGTCCGTCGAGATCATCGAGGCGCACCAGCACACGAAGATCGACTCGCCCAGCGGCACGGCGGTGCGCACTGCGGAACTGATCGCGGCGGCCCGCTCCGAGCAGGGGCCCGTCGATGCGCCGCACGTCGACCAGCGCGCGCGCGGCCAGCAGGTCGCCGGCGTCCCGGTGCACTCGCTGCGCCGGCCCGGCGTGCTCGCCAAGCAGGAGGTCATCCTTTCGGGCCCGGGGGAGTCGCTCACGATCGTGCACGACACCGTGCAGTCGGCGGCGGCGTACGCCCCCGGGATCCGCCTCGCCCTGCCGTACGCCCGTGATCTGCGCGGTGTGGTCGTGGGCCTGGAGAACGTGATCGATCTGGGGATCCGGCCGCGCGCATGACCGCGCGCATCGGCGTGCTCGGCCCGGTGCGGATCGCGGATCGCGACGCCGGAGGCACGCCCATGCGCGCCCTGCTGGCGGCGCTCGTCCTGGCGGGCACCGGCACCACGCGATCCGTGCCCGCGCTGGCCGACGAGGTCTGGGGGGACGACCAGCCGCAGAACCCGAAGGCGGCCCTGCAGACGCTCGTCTCCCGGGCCAGGGCGCTCGCCGGGCCGGACGCCATCGCGAGCGCTCCGGGAGGCTATGCCCTGGGCACCGATGACACCGACCTCCAGTCCGCGCGCCGTCTGCGCGCCGAGGCGGAGACACTCGACGACGGCGATCCCGACCGCGTCCGGTTGCTGCGCGCGGCCCTCGCCCTGTGGCGGGGCGAGCCCGGCGCGGACCTCGCGGGGGCTCCGATCGCGGAGGAGCTCGCGGCGCACACGCAGGGGCTGCAGGCCGCACTCCGCGGCTGCCTCGCCGCCTCGCTCGTGGCCGCTGGGCAAGCGGCGGAGGGCATCGGGATCCTCGAGGAACTCGCTGCGGCCCATCCGCTCGATGAGACGGCGCACGCCGCGCTGATGACGGCACTCGCCGACGACGGCAGGGTCCCTGAGGCCCTCGGCGTCTTCGCACGGCTGCGCGCCGCCCTCGCCGACGCGCTGGGCAGCTCGCCCGGCCCCGAGCTCGTCGAGCTGAACGCGCGGCTGCTGCGCGGGCGGGACGAGGGGCCGCGGGTGCGGATCGGTGTGCAGTCCGCCCCGAACGAGCTCATCGGCCGCGACGGAGCGCTGGCGAGCGCGCGCGTCCTGCTGCGCACCGCACGGCTCGTGACCATCATGGGCGCGGGCGGACTGGGCAAGACCCGGCTCGCGCAGGCACTGGCGGCGGAGTCGCCGGCGCCCGCCGTGGTCGTCGTCCCGCTCGCCGGTGTGCGCACCGACGGGGGCGTGCCGCTGGCGGTCGCCGCCGCCCTGGGAATCAGCGAGAACGCCCCCGGCGGCAGGCTCTCGGAGCAGCGTCCGCGTCCCGACCTCGGCGCCCGCATCATCGCCGCTCTCGGTGAGCGGACGACGCTCCTGGTCCTGGACAACTGCGAGCAGGTGATCGACGGTGTCGCGCGCTGGTCGGCGGATCTGCTGGCCATGGTGCCGTCGTTGCGGATCCTGACCACCAGCCGCACCCCGCTCGCGATCGCCGCGGAGCGCGTGCTTCCGCTGGAGCCGCTGGGGATCGAGGCGACGCAGGATGCACCGGCCGTGCGCCTCTTCGTGGAGCGTGCGCAGGTCGCACGTCCGGGCGCGACGCTCGATCTCGAGGTCGTCGCGCGCCTGTGCGCACGTCTGGACGGGCTGCCGCTCGCGATCGAGCTCGCTGCGGCGCGGGTGCGCACGATGACGCCCGAGCAGATCGAACGGCGGCTGGAGAACCGGTTCGCGCTGCTGACCACCGGTGACCGTTCGGCTCCCGAACGCCACCGCACGCTGGAGGCTGTGATCGAGTGGAGCTGGGATCTGCTCTCGCCGGAGGCGCGGCAGGCGCTCGCGCTGCTGTCCGTGCTTCCCGGCGGCTTCTCGGCGGAGACCGCCGACGCCGTCCTGAGCGCTGCGTCCGACGATGTGCTGGAGGGACTCGTCTCGCAGTCGTTGCTGAACGTCGTGGAGATCGGCGACGGCGACGTGCGCTTCCGCATGCTGGAGACCGTGCGCGAGTTCGGACACGACCGGCTGGTCGAGATCGGCGCCGAGCAGGACGCGTGGGAGGCCGTGGTCGCCTGGGCGCTCGCCTTCGTCGCCGCGCACGGTGCGAGGACGCGGGCGTTCCCCGCGGGCCTGACCGCGCGGGCGCACCTCGCGATCACGCGCGAGCACGACAACCTCGTGCATGTGCTGCGGCACTTGGTCGCGGAGCGACGCGGCGGCGACGCGGTGCGTCTGTTCACCGTCCTCGGGCAGTCCTGGTTCATCCGCGGCTCCTTCACCGAGTTCATCGGCTATGCGGGGCCGATGATCGAGATCGTGGACGCCCTGCCGGCCGGGGACGTCGAGCCCGACCTGCAGGTCATGGCCGTCGTGATGGCCTCGCTCGGCTGCATGATCAGCGGGGACCCCCTCGCCGCGCGCGGACTCGCCTTCGTCGCCCGTGCCGTGCGCGCAGCCGGCGACGCGCTCGCACCGGCCTGGCAACTGCTGTCGGACGCGCTGCTCTCCGTGGGCCGGGGCGCGCCGATGGGGTCGTTGCCCGAGGGGCCGCAGAGGTCGGATCCGCGCGCGCAGCTGGCCGCGGACGTGCTGCGCTCGCACCGCGCGGAGAACGACGGCGAGGCGGAGGAGGCGATGGAAGCCGCCCGCAGCGCCTGGCAGCGGGCGCGCAGCCTCGACGAGCGGTGGGCGGAGGGCATGGCCGCCGACCTCGCCGCCCAGCTGGCCGCGCAGTCGGCCCGTCCGGCCGAGGCGATGACCTGGATCCAGCGTGCGGGCGCCGTGTTCGCCGAGTTCGAAGCGCAGGATCAGATCGACCACCAGGAGTGGGTGCGCGGAGGCGCGCTGCTCTGCCTGGGCCGCGGCGACGAGGCCCGAGCGCTGTTCAGCCGGCTCGTCGAAGAAGGGGGTCTCAGCCAGGACGGCGTGGAACTGGGGTCGATCGGTCTGTACGGGCTCGCGGAGGCCGACCTCCTGGAGGGGCGCAGGGCCGACGCGACCGAGGGCTTCCGCCGGGCGATGGCGGCTTTCGCCGATCCCGTGCACCGTCGCTCGCCCTGGTACCTGATGGCGCTGTCGGGGTATGTCTCGGCGGCCGTGCGGGAGCTCGAGGTGCCGGAGGCGGAGCTGGCCGTGTGGGAGCGGCGGCTGCGCACGCGCACCATCGCCGCCTGCCGGCTGCGCCGGGAGGGCGTGGACCGGCCGGTGCTCGGTACGGCCCTGATCGGATGGTCGGCCTGGGCGATCCGGCAGCCGGAGCTCATCGGGCGGGGGACAGCGGCCGTCGCGCTCGCCGAGGTGCTCGGCGGGAGGCAGAACATGCCGAGTCTCAGCCTCGCCGTGCATCTCGCGGATGCGGAGAGGATCACCGGATCCGCGGAGGTCGCCGAGGCCCGGGCGGACGCGGCGGCACTGGATCCTGACGAGAGGGTTGCGCGCGGCCTCGCCGTGCTGGGCGCTCGCTGAGCACGGCGCGCTCGCTGAGCACGGCGCGCGGAGAGCGGGGCCGCCCAGCGCCGAGGGGCGCCCTCCGAGAGGAGGACGCCCCATGACGAGCCCTGTTCAGGCCTTGCGCATGTACGCCCGCACGGTGAGCGGCGCGAAGATCGCGACGATCACCACGGCGCCGAGGAGTGACACCCAGGCGTCGGCACCGAACGCGCCCGTGTTGACCAGATCGCGCACGGCGGTCACGAGATGCGAGACCGGGTTGACGTTCACGAACCACTGCAGCCAGCTCGGCATCGTGTCGACCGGGACGAACGCGTTGGAGAGGAACGTGAGCGGGAACAGGATGAGCATCGAGATGCCCTGCACGCTCGACGCGGTCCGGGCGATGACGCCGGCGAAGGCGAAGATCCAGCTGATCGCCCAGGAGCACGCGATCACCAGCAGGCCGGCGGCGACGACAGCGCCGAGACCGCCCGCCGGACGGAAGCCCATGATGAAACCCATCGTGAACGTCAGCACGGTGGCGATGCCGTAACGGATCGTGTCGGCCAGCAGCGCCCCGGACAGCGGCGCGATACGCGCGATCGGCAGCGAGCGGAAGCGGTCGAACACGCCCTTGTCCATGTCCTCGCGCAGCTGCACGCCGGTCACGACCGAGGTCGTGATCACGGTCTGCACGAGGATCCCGGGGATGATCACGGGCAGGTAGTTCGTGACGTCGCCGGAGATCGCTCCACCGAAGATGTAGGTGAACATCAGGGTGAACAGGATCGGCTGCAGGGTCACGTCGACCAGCTGCTCCGGGGTCCTGCGGATCTTGATGAGGCCGCGGGCCGCCATGGTGACGGTGTTGCGCAGCGTCAGGGACAGGCTCGGGCGCGGGTCCGGCCGGCGCTCGGAAGCGGGGACGATACGACCGGCGACAGGGGCGAGAGTGCTCATGCGCGGACCTCCTGGATCTGTGCGGCGGTGGGATCCCCGGCGGGCTCCTCCTCGGCCGGGTGGCCGGTGATGGTGAGGAACACCTCGTCGAGGGTGGGCTTCTGCACGCTCACCTCCGCGAGACCGATCCCGGCCTCGCGGAACGTGATCAGCAGATCGGCGATCCGGTCGGGGTCGGCCATCGGAGCGGTGATGCGGGACGCCTCGGGCGAGAGGACGCCGCGGACGCCGAGGGTCTGCTCGATCGCGCGCAGCGCGTCGGCCGTGTCGGCGGCGTCGCGGACGCGGAGCTGCAGCGAGGAGGTGCCGACGGAGGCCTTCAGGTCGTCCGGGGTGCCCTCGGCCACGACCTTGCCCCGGTCGATCACGGCGATGCGGTCGGCGAGCTGGTCGGCCTCGTCGAGGTACTGCGTCGTCAGCAGCACGGTGGATCCGGTGCTCACGAGCTCGCGGATCGTGTCCCACATCTGCCCGCGCGTGCGCGGATCGAGGCCGGTGGTCGGCTCATCGAGGAAGATCAGCGGCGGCTGCGCGAGGAGCGAGGCGGCGAGGTCGAGGCGCCGCCGCATGCCGCCGGAGAAGTTCTGCAGCGGACGCTTCGCCGCCTCGGACAACCCGAACCGATCGAGGAGATCCGCGGACTTCGCCTTCGCCTCGCTGCGGCTCAGACCCAGCAGACGGGAGAAGATCATGAGGTTCTCGGTCGCGGAGAGCGTCTCGTCGACCGAGGCGAACTGCCCGGTGACGCCGATGAGCTGCCGCACGACGTGCGGCTCTCGGACGACGTCGTGCCCGAACACGCGGCCGGTGCCGCCGTCCGGACGCAGCAGCGTCGCGAGCATGTTGATGGTGGTCGTCTTGCCGGCGCCGTTCGGGCCGAGGACGCCGTAGACGGCGCCGGTGCGCACCTGCAGGTCGACGCCGTCGACCGCGCGGTTCGCACCGAACACCTTCACGAGTCCGTCGGCCTCGAGGGCCCAGTCGGTGGTGGAGTTCGTCATGTTCCGAGCATCCGGCCCGCCGCTTTCGGACCGCTGTCGTGTCGCTGTCGTACGCTGTCCGGCGCTGTCCGCGGCGGTGCCGTCGAGCGTCGGCCCCCCCGGGAGCGGGCCTGTCGCCGGCGCCGGACGCGACGGCGCGCCGACCTAGGATGGAGGGATGGGATCCCGGATCGGCGTCGCCGTCATGGCCGCGCTCCTCGTGCTGTACATCGCACTCGTCGGCTGGCGCGCGGTGGTGCTGCTCGGGTCGGGGCAGGCGCTCGGGATCACCATGGGCGCAGCCCTGCTCGTGATGCCGCTGATCGGAGCATGGGCGCTGGTGCGCGAGCTGCAGTTCGGCCTCGCGGCCGACCGCCTCGGCCGCACGCTGAACGACGAGGGCGGGATGCCGGAGGCGCCGGAGCACCTGCGCTCGAACGGGCGCCTGCTGCCCGAGGACGCCGACCGTCTCCTGGCGGAGTACGGCGCAGCCGCCGAGGCGGGCCCGGAGGACTGGCGCGCGCAGTACCGCCTGGGCGTGGTCCAGGATGCGGCCGGTCGGCGGAAGGATGCGCGCGCCGCGATCCGCGCCGCGATCCGACTCGCGAAGTAGGTGCTCCGCCGTCTTCGGGCGACGGCGGGCCACCGGTCTCGCGGACCGCGGCGCAGGACCGGTCTCTGATGCGAAAGGGCCGCGCCTCCGAGGAGGCACGGCCCTTCGAGGTTCGCGAGGCGTTCAGGCCAGGGTCGCCTCGAGCGTGATCTCGATGCCCGACAGCGCGGCGGAGACGGGGCAGCCCACCTTCGCCTCCTGAGCGAGGCGCTGGAAGGTCTCGGCGTCGAGGCCGGGGACCGTCGCGTTCACGTTGAGGTGGCTGCCGGTGATGCCGACGCCGGGCTTGAACGTGACGGACGCGGTCGTGTCGACCCGCTCCGCGGGGGTGCCGTTTCCGGCCAGCGCGTGCGAGAGCGCCATGCTGAAGCAGGAGGAGTGCGCGGCGGCGATGAGCTCCTCGGGAGTGGTCGTGGTCTCGGACCCCTCGGAACGGGCCTTCCAGTTCAGGGGGAACGTGCCCAGGTGCGAGGAGGAGAAGGAGACGGATCCCTCGCCTTCGATGAGACTTCCGGTCCAGGTGGCAGCGGCTTCGCTCGTGACGGACATGGGATCCTCCGATCGGAATGGGTGAGGCTGCCAGCCTATCGACCGGGCCCGGAGGGATCCGTACTTCTCAGGGAAGTCGCGGCGCCCGGCCCAGGATGCCCGCGCGCTGGAGCAGCAGGTAGAGCTGGCAGCCCAGGCAGAGGCCGAAGGCCGCGTTCAGGAAGGCAGCCACGAACGCCATCGCGGTGGCGATGGGCAGCGCCCACGGCACGCCGAGCAGATGCAGCAGCAGCCCGACCGTCACGACGAACAGGCCCACGCCCTGGGCGAAGCGCGGCGGGCGCGGGTCCTCCAGCTCGGCCGGAGGATCCAGGCGCGGGCGGACGAGTGTGCGGAACAGCAGGCTCCACGGCTGGGTGCGCGGCGAGAGCACGCCCCAGAGGAAGAGCAGCGCGATCACGAGGGTGAGCAGGAACGCCGGCTGGGCGGCGCGCAGCAGCAGGATCTGAAGCCAGAACGGGCGGCCGGCGATGAAAGCGAAGTCACCGGAGGCGTAGGTGGCGTCCGCGAGCGGCTGATACGCGAACCAGCCGAAGGAGATCGTGGCAGGTGGCGATCCTGCGACGAGTCCCAGCACGGTCGCGACGAGGAGCAGGGCGGAGGTGATCCACGCGGCGAAGCGCGGGCCGCGGGGATCGATGCCGGCG
This sequence comes from Microbacterium sp. MMO-10, assembly GCF_037148715.1. Lineage (NCBI taxonomy): Bacteria > Bacillati > Actinomycetota > Actinomycetes > Micrococcales > Microbacteriaceae > Microbacterium > Microbacterium sp. MMO-10. The sequence goes on from NZ_JBBCSV010000002.1 coordinate 442,091, forward strand.
GGAGCGGTCATGGACGGGCCTCCTGAGGAGTCGTGGCGGCGAGCGCGGCGAGCACGTCGGCCCGCGCGGGCACGCCGGTGAAACGGGAGCGGATCCTGCCCTCCGGATCGACGACGAGCGTGGTCGGCGTCGAGAGCACCTTGTATCGCGCGGCGAGGTCGGAGCGCGAGGTGAGGTCGACCTCCGCCAGCACGACGCCGGCGCGCTCGTCGGCGACGGAGCCGAGCATGCGCCGCACCTGCGGGCAGCGTGCGCAGAACTCGGTGCTGAACTGCACCAGCGTCGCCTGGGACCCGAGCGGTCGCATGAGGTCGGCGGGATCCACGTGCCGGTCGCCGTGCACGACCACGGCCCGGCCGTCCCGCCGGCGCAGGAGCAGACCGGCCACGACGGTCGCCGCGAGCAGCGCGGCGCCGATGAGGAGGGCGATCGGCAGGGGCATGCTCCGAGGCTACGTCCGAGTCGGCAGGGCAGGGGCGGATATGACGGTTCGAGTCAGCGTGCTCCCGCCCGCCGCCGCTCGCCCGCCGGTACGCTGAAAGCCATGAGCGCCACGATCCCCACGCCGTACGAAGACCTGCTCCGCGACGTGCTGGCCACGGGCACGCACAAGGACGATCGCACCGGCACGGGAACGACCAGCGTGTTCGGGCGCCAGATCCGCTTCGATCTCTCACAGGGCTTCCCGCTGATCACCACCAAGCGCGTGCACTTCAAGTCGATCGCGTACGAGCTGCTCTGGTTCCTGCGCGGCGACTCGAACGTGCGCTGGCTGCAGGAGCACGGCGTCACCATCTGGGACGAGTGGGCCAACGCCGTCGGCGACCTCGGACCGGTGTACGGAGTGCAGTGGCGTTCCTGGCCGACGCCCGACGGCGGGCACATCGACCAGCTGCAGCAGGTGATCGACCAGATCCGGAACTCGCCGGATTCGCGCCGCATCATCGTCTCGGCCTGGAACCCGGCGGACATCCCCGACATGGCGCTCGCCCCCTGCCACGCCCTGTTCCAGTTCTACGTGGCCGACGGCAAGCTGTCCTGCCAGCTCTACCAGCGCAGCGCCGATCTCTTCCTCGGCGTGCCGTTCAACATCGCCTCCTACGCGCTGCTCACCCTCATGGTGGCGCAGCAGACCGGCCTCGAGCCGGGCGACTTCGTGTGGACCGGCGGCGACTGCCACATCTACGACAACCACCTCGAGCAGGTGCGCGAGCAGCTCACCCGGGACCCCTACCCGTACCCGACGCTGCGGATCACCCGGAAGCCGGACTCGATCTTCGACTACGCGTACGAGGACTTCTCCGTCGAGGACTACCAGCACCACCCGGCGATCCGGGCGGCGGTGGCGGTGTGATCGCCGGAACGCGCATCGGGCTGATCTGGGCGGAGGCGGAGGACGGCGTGATCGGCGCCGGCGGCACCATGCCCTGGCACGTGCCGGAGGACCTCGCCCACTTCAAGGAGGTCACCCTCGGAGCCCCCGTGGTCATGGGTCGGCGCACCTGGGAGTCCCTTCCCGAGCGGTTCCGTCCGCTACCGGGACGCGAGAACGTCGTCATCACGCGGCAGACGGGATGGCGCTCCGACGGCGCGCGCACCGCAGGATCGGTCGCCGACGGCCTCGCCGGTCTCGACGAGGCCTGGGTGATCGGGGGCGGCGAGATCTTCCGCGAGGTGATCGGCCATGCCGACCGTCTCGAGGTGACCGAGCTCGACCTCGATGTGCCCGGCGACGCCTTCGCTCCGTCGCGCGAGGGGTTCCGCCTCGTCTCGGAGGGGGAGTGGCAGACCAGCCGGACCGGGATCCGCTTCCGTTTCCTCGGCTACCAGCGCTGACCGCATCCCCGTTCCGACAGGAGGACCCGTATGCCCGTCGCCCTCATCACCGGCGCCAGCGCAGGACTCGGTGCCGAGTTCGCCCGTCAGCTCGCCGACCGCGGTGCGGACCTCGTGCTGGTCGCCCGGTCGGATGACGCGCTGCAGGCGCTCGCCGCCGAGCTGCGCGCGAGCCATGGCGTCGCCGTCGAGGTGTTCCTCGCCGACCTCGCCGAGGAGTCGGACGTCGATCGCGTGGCGCAGCGGATCGCCGACGCGGCACGCCCGATCGACCTGCTCGTGAACAACGCAGGGTTCGGGCTGCCGCTGCACTTCGCCGACAACGACATCGCGGACGAGGTGCGGCACCTGCGCGTCCACGTCGAGGCGCCGATGCGGCTCATGCACGCGGCCCTGGGGGTCATGCGCGGCCGCGGCGGACGGATCATCAACGTCGCCTCGGTGGCCGGATTCATCTCGCGGTCGACGTACTCCGCGTGCAAGGCGTGGCTCATCGGATTCAGTCGCTGGGCGAACGGCGAGTACGCGCGCGACGGCGTCACGGTCACCGCGCTCTGCCCCGGGTTCGTGCACACGACCTTCCACTCCCGGATGGGCCTCGGCGCCGGACAGGAAGGGGTGCCGCGGTTCCTCTGGCTGGATGCCCCCTTCGTCGTCCGCCAGGGACTGCGCGCCGCCGCGCAGGGCAGATCCGTCGTGATCCCGTCGCTGCGCTACAAGGCGGTCATCCTCGGTTCGCGACTGGTCCCGCGTTCGCTCACGACGCGCATCGCCCGCCGCGGCCGCATGTAGTCCGCCGAACCTCGCGCGCGGATCCGGGCCGTTCTGCAGGGAGCTTCCGTGTTCTGCAGGGCCGTGAGCCCGAACCGCCCACCAACGCCGCGTCTTTCTGCGGAAAGGGCGACGGTGGGCGGCCCCAGACCCTGCACATTGACCTACCCTCCCTGCACAACGGCTTGCTCGCCGTCCCTCCATTCGTCCTCCACAGATCGGCCTCCGGACGAGTTGTCCACCGATCGCGTGATCGGCAACCGGCGCGCCTGTGCAGGCGGGCATCATCGAGCGGGTGTCGATCGAACGAGTTCTGGCCGGGTACGGCGGCGTGGCGCGCCGCGCACAGCTCGAGAGCCACGGGATCCGCCGGGCGGCGATCGCCCGGGCGATCGCCGACGGCGGGGTCATCCTCGTGCGCAAGGGCGTCTACGCACTCGCGCACGTCGATGCGGACGTGCTGACTGCGGCCAGGCACGGAGGTGAAGTCGGCTGTGCGGGGGCGCTCCGGCAGCGGGAGTGTGGATCCTGGACGATGCCGAGGAGGGGAGTGCGGCGCCGTCCTCTCGACCCCACGTCTGGATCGGTCCATCCGGTCGACAGCACCGACATGCCGCTTGCCGGTGCCGGACGCATCACGAGACGGGGGAGCGCGGCGTTGGGTTCGGCTTCGTGGATGTGCTCCTCGCACTGATGCAGTTCGCGTGCTGCGCCTCGCCCGAGGCGTTCTTCGTCGCTGTCGAGTCGTCGCTGCATCTCGGCCTGATCGGCTTGGCCGGCGTGCAACGCCTGCGCGAGAGTCTTCCGACGCGCTTCCACGAGCTCCTCGACCTCGCTGACGACCGTTCGGAGAGCGGATTGGAATCTCTGCTGAAGCTGGGCCTGCGACGCTGCGGAATCACCCTGGCGGCCCAGGTGCAGATCGACGGTGTCGGTCGTGTCGACTTCGTGCTCGGCGGCCGTATCATCCTCGAAGTCGACGGGCGTCTCAACCACGATGGCGCGTCACACCGGCACAAGGACCTGATGCGCGACGCCAGGGCTGCCGCTCAGGGGTATGAGACCCTGCGGTTCGACTACGCGATGATCGTGCATGACTGGCCGACCGTTCTCGCGGCCATCGAGGGGCGGCTCGCCGCGCTCGGGGCCGTTGTGCAGGGAGCCTCCGTCGTTGCGCAGGGTCGTTGAGCAGATCGGTGGATCTCCCGGGCGAGATTCCGCGGGGCGTCAGCGGAGCGCGACGCGGCGTCCCTGCAGAACGCCCCACCCGCCCTGCACATCGGCGTCCGCGGCGCGGCACCCGTGCCGCCTGCACAGCGGCCCGCATCGGCGTGGCGGCCTGCACCCGGCTCAGGCGAAGCGGCCGAGACGGATCCCCGCGTACGCGAGGGCGGCGATCGTCTCGCCGTCGCGGATGCGTCCATCGGCCACCATCGCGAGCGCCTCGGCGAACGGCACCCACGCCAGTTCGTCGATGCCCTCTTCGGCCTGCGTGAGCGTGCTGTCCTCGGCCTGGCGCAGGCCCCGGGCGAGGAAGACGTGCTCCGGCGCGACGGTCACCCCGTTGAGGGCGTTCATCGTGCCGATCGGCGTCCACTCGTCCGCTTCGAGTCCGGTCTCCTCGAGCAGTTCGCGGCGTGCGGCGACGAGCGGATCCTCGCCGTCGGTGCCCCCGGCGGGCACCTCGATCGAGCGTCCGGTCGTGTAGCGGTCGATCGTGACCAGGCACACCCGGTCCTCCGTGTCGAGGGCGACGACGAAGACGGCCGGATTCTTCAGCGCGACGACCCCGTAGATCCCGTCGCCCGCGGGTCCCGAGACCTGATCCTCGCGGACGGAGATCCAGCGATTGTCGTAGACGATGCGCGATTCCCGCGTGTGCCAGGCCATGGCGGGAGCCTAGCCGCCGTGCCCGGGCGTCCAGGACCGCGAGCGCGCCTAGGCTCGGAGCATGGGCTGGTTCGGGAAGAAGAAGGATCCGCTGGACGCGAACGAGATGCTCCGGCGGTACAACGCGCAGGAGGCCGAGCGCCTCGCCGCGGCCGGGATCGCTCCGAGCGCGGGAATCGCCTCGGTCGCGAGCACGGTCTCGACCGGCGGGGGCTCCGAGTTCGTCGTGGAGGACGTCTTCACGATCACGGGGCGCGGGCAGGTCGCCACAGGCAGGACCACGACGGGCGCGATGCGCACGGGCGACCGGGTGGTGGTCCTCCGCGGATCCGCGCAGACGGGCGCCAGCACCATCACCGGGATCGAGATGTTCCGGAAGAAGGCCGATGAGGCGCCGGTGGGCGTCGCCGCCGGACTGCTCCTCAAGCCGAGCGTCGACCTCGCCCGTGGAGACGTCATCCGGGTGACGCCGACAGCGTGAGGCCGCCCCGAGCAGATACGCTGGAGGCATGACGCACACGGGCAATCCCTTCGGACAGGTGCTCGTCGCCCTCATCACCCCGATGACGGCCGACGGCGAGGTCGACTGGCCTTCCGTCGAGAAGCACATCGACCGCGTCATCTCGGACGGTGCCGACGGCATCGTCGTCACCGGTACCACGGGGGAGACCTCGACCCTCACCGACGCGGAGAAGCTGCGCCTGGTGGAGGTCGGCAAGGACGTCGCCGCCGGGCGCGCGAAGATCATCACGGGCGGCGGCTCCAACGAGACCGCGCACGCGATCGAGCTCTACAAGGCCAGCGAGAAGGCCGGCGCGGACGGCATCATGATCGTCACGCCGTACTACAACAAGCCCACCCAGGCCGGCATCCTGACCCACTTCCGCCTCGTCGCGGACGCGACCGATCTGCCGGTGATCCTCTACGACATCCCCGGGCGCACGGGTGTGCCGATCAAGTACGAGACGATCCTGCGCCTCGCCAAGCACCCCAACATCCTCGCCGTGAAGGACGCCAAGGGCGACTTCTCCGAGGTCAGCCGTGTGCTCAACCAGACCGACCTCATGTACTTCTCCGGCGACGACTCGAACGTGCTCCCGCACCTGTCGATCGGCGCGACCGGCCTCATCGGCGTGACGGCGAACATCACCTCGGCGCCGTACCGCGCGATCGTCGACGCGGTGAACCGGGGCGATCTCGCCGCGGCCACCGCCGAGCACAAGCGCCTGGAGCCGCTCGTGCGCGCCGCGATGACGCACGTGCCCGGCACGGTGTCGGCGAAGTACATCCTGCACGGCCTCGGCCGCATCACGAGCCCCCGCGTCCGCCTGCCCCTCGTGGGGCCGGAGGAGTGGGAGGCCGCTCTCATCGAGGACGAGCTCGCGCTCGTCAAGGACATCCCGGGCGCGGACTTCTCCGACTTCCGCCCCGACCGCAATGCCGCCGCCGGCGGCGCCCTCCCCAAGGTGCACGGCACGACCCGATGAGGGCGTGGCCGACGGGCATCGGGCCCGGACAGGACGGATCCGCGCGGAACGCGCACTCGGATCCGCTCCTATTCGGCGGGGGGACCACGAACATCGGGCGCGCCGCGCGCCCCGCCTAGGAGGCACCACATGACCATTCCCCTCGCCGAGCCCGAGACGCTCGCACCCGGCACGCTCCGCGTCACGCCCCTGGGCGGACTCGGGGAGGTCGGCCGCAACATGACGATCTTCGAGTACGACGGCAAGATCCTCGTGGTCGACTGCGGCGTGCTCTTCCCCGAGGAGCACCAGCCGGGCGTCGACCTGATCCTGCCCGACTTCGAGCCGATCAAGGACCGCCTGGACGACATCGTCGGGGTCGTGCTCACCCACGGTCACGAGGACCACATCGGCGCCGTCCCCTACCTGCTGCGTCTCAAGGCCGACATCCCCCTGATCGGGTCCGGGCTCACCCTCGCCCTCGTCGAGGCGAAGCTCAAGGAGCACCGCATCAAGCCCTTCACCCTCACGGTGAAGGAGGGCCAGCGCGAGCAGGTCGGGCCGTTCGACCTCGAGTTCGTGGCGGTCAACCACTCCATCCCCGACGCGCTCGCCGTCGCGATCCGCACGCCGGCAGGAATGGTGCTCGCCACCGGCGACTTCAAGATGGACCAGCTGCCGCTGGACGGCCGCATCACGGATCTGCGGGCTTTCGCGCGTCTGGGCGAGGAGGGCGTGGATCTGTTCCTCGTCGACTCCACGAACGCCGACGTGCCGGGCTTCACGCCCACGGAGCGCTCGATCGGTCCGGTGCTGGACCAGGTGATCGGCAAGGCTCCGCGCCGCGTGATCGTCGCGAGCTTCTCCAGCCACGTGCACCGCGTGCAGCAGGTCATCGACGCCGCGCACGCGCACGGCCGCCGGGTGGCCTTCCTCGGGCGCTCGATGGTGCGCAACATGACGATCGCGGAGCAGCTCGGCTACCTCAAGGTGCCCGACGGCGTGCTCATCGACTACAAGAAGGCGCGCGACCTGCCCGACGATCAGATCGTCTACATGTCGACGGGGTCGCAGGGCGAGCCGATGGCGGTGCTCAGCCGCATGGCCAACCTCGATCACGCGATCGAGCCGGGCCCCGGCGACACGGTGATCCTCGCCTCGAGCCTCATCCCCGGCAACGAGAACGCCGTCTACCGCGTCATCGACGGCCTGACCAAGCTCGGCGCGAACGTCGTGCACAAGGCCAACGCCCGCGTGCACGTCTCGGGCCACGCCGCAGCCGGCGAGCTGATCTACTGCTACAACATCCTGAAGCCGAAGAACGTGCTCCCCGTGCACGGCGAGTACCGTCATCTGATCGCGAACGCCAAGCTCGCGCAGGACACCGGCATCGACGCCGAGCGCACCATCGTCGGATTCAACGGAACCGTGATCGACCTCAAGGACGGCGTCGCGCGCGTCGCCGGACAGCTCGACATCGGCTTCGTGTACGTGGACGGCTCCACCGTCGGCGAGATCACCGACGCGGATCTGAAGGACCGGCGGATCCTCGGCGAGGAGGGCTTCGTGTCCGTCATCGTCGTGGTCGACTCCACGACCGGGCGGATCATCTCGGGTCCGGAGATCCACGCCCGGGGTGTGGCGGAGGACGACTCGGTCTTCGACGACGTCGCCCCGAAGATCGTCGCGGCCCTCAAGGAGGCGGCGGGCAACGGCGTGCGGGACAACCACGCGCTGTCGCAGATCGTGCGGCGCACGATCGGGCGCTGGGTGAACCAGAAGCTGCGTCGCCGGCCCATGATCGTGCCGCTCGTCATCGAGGCCTGATCGAGCGCCGGCCCTCACGCAGGGTCTGTGCGGCTCTGGTGCGGCCGTAGGCCCGCAATCCCGCGGAATGCCGCGTCATTGCGGGCCGATGTCGGTCCGCGGGCCTAGCGTGGAAGCATGCCCAGGAGTTCCTCTGCGACCAAGAGCGCGGCCGACAAGCCCTCGACGCGCAGTCGCTCCACGTCCGGGGCGAAGCCGCGTGCCCAGGCCAAGGCGGCGCCCGCCCCGAGGAAGTACGTCGACGAGCCGGACAAGCCGCCGGTGGCGGTGCGCGCCTGGACCGGGCTCGCGCACGGCGTCGGGGGTCTGTTCCGCGCCTTCGGGCTGGAGACCCTGGAGAAGGACCAGCGCCGGGACGGGTTCCCGTTCCTGCTCGTGCTCCTCGCCGTCGCCGGAGCCGTCAACGAGTGGTTCTTCATCGGCAGCGCCGTCGCGTCCAACATCAGCGCCTACTCGGTGGGGGCGCTGATCGGGCGCGCCGCCTTCATCATGCCCGTGCTGCTTCTCCTGCTCGCCGGCTGGCTGTTCCGCCACCCGTCGTCCGTGCACGACAACGGACGGATCGGGATCGGCTTCGGCCTGTTCGTCGTGGCCCTCGCGGGCTTCTGCCACATCGCCGGCGGCATGCCGCAGCCGCGCCAGGGCATGGTCTCGCTGAGCGCCGCCGGGGGATTGTTCGGCTGGCTCCTGGGGCAGCCGCTCAGCTACCTGACGACGATCCCCGCCTACATCGTGCTGTCGCTGCTGGCCGCGCTCAGTGTGCTGATCCTCACCAAGACCCCGCCGAACCGGATCGGACAGCGGCTCGGCGACCTGTACGCCTGGATGTTCGACGCGGAGCGCGCGCCGAAGGCGGCACCGGCCGAGGACGCCGTCGTCGACGAGGCGGAGAAGGTCGACGACCCCGACGTGCTGCCCTGGTGGCGGCGGAACAAGACGGGGCGTGAAGAGGATCCGGACGGCGGAGCCGGGTCGCAGGATCTCACCGAGCTGCTCACGGCTCAGGACGACACCCCCACCGTCGCCCAGGCGACGGCCTATGACCAGGCGGTCATCAAGGACGACGACCCGTACGACGCCGCGACCGAGGTGCTCACCGACGTGCGCGCCGTCGCCGACTCCCTCGCGGAGCAGCAGAGCACGGCCCTGCTCGACGACGGGGACACCGGTGAACTCGAGCTGGCGGGCTTCGACGGCTTCGGCACGGACGGACCCGGGGATCACGGTCTGCAGGCCCCGCTGGCGCCGTACATCCTCCCGTCGCCGGGGGCGCTCAAGGCGGGTCCGCCGTCGGTGGCCCGCTCCGAGGCGAACGACCGCGTCGTCGAGCAGATCACCAACGTGCTCACGCAGTTCAACGTCGATGCGAAGGTCACCGGCTTCTCGCGCGGTCCGACGGTGACGCAGTACGAGGTCGAGGTCGGGCACGGCGTCAAGGTCGAGAAGATCCTGCAGCTGAGCAACAACTTCGCCTATGCCGTCGCGTCCAACGATGTCCGCATCCTCTCGCCCATCCCGGGCAAGAGCGCGATCGGCATCGAGATCCCCAACGCCGACCGCGAGACCGTGGCCCTCGGTGACGTGCTGCGCTCCGCGGCCGCCCAGAAGAGCACGCACCCCCTGACGATCGGCGTCGGCAAGGACGTCGGCGGCAACTTCGTCGTCGCGAACCTCGCCAAGATGCCCCACCTGCTCGTGGCCGGATCCACCGGATCCGGAAAATCGAGCTTCGTGAACTCGATGATCACCAGCCTGCTCATGCGGGCGCGGCCGGCCGACGTGCGCATGGTGCTCATCGACCCGAAGCGCGTCGAGCTCACGAGCTATGCGGGCGTCCCGCACCTCATCACGCCCATCATCACGAACCCGAAGAAGGCCGCCGAGGCGCTGCAGTGGGTCGTGAAGGAGATGGACATGCGGTACGACGACCTCGCGTCGTTCGGGTTCCGCCACATCGACGACTTCAACCGCGCGGTGCGCGCCGGCGAGGTCGAGGTCCCGCCGGGCAGCGAGCGCGTGCTCAAGCCCTACCCGTACCTTCTCGTGGTGGTCGACGAGCTCGCCGACCTCATGATGGTCGCCCCGCGCGACGTCGAGGACTCGATCGTGCGCATCACCCAGCTCGCCCGGGCGAGCGGCATCCACCTGGTGCTCGCGACCCAGCGACCCAGCGTCGACGTCGTCACGGGCCTGATCAAGGCCAACGTGCCGTCCCGTCTCGCGTTCGCGGTGACGAGCGTCACCGACAGCCGCGTCATCCTGGACAGCCCGGGAGCCGACAAGCTGATCGGACAGGGCGACGCGCTCTTCTCCCCGATGGGATCCTCCAAGCCCTTCCGCCTGCAGGGTGCCTGGGTCGATGAGAGCGAGATCGACGCGGTCGTCAAGCACGTCACCGGCCAGGCACGCCCGGAGTACCGTCCGGACGTGGCCGAGGCGGTCGAGGGCAAGAAGAAGGAGGTCGACGAGGACATCGGCGACGACCTCGAGCTCCTGCTCGCCGCTGCCGAGCTCATCGTGTCGTCGCAGTTCGGGTCTACCTCGATGCTCCAGCGGAAGCTGCGGGTCGGGTTCGCCAAGGCGGGGCGCCTCATGGACCTCCTCGAGTCGCGGGAGATCGTCGGCCCGTCCGAGGGATCCAAGGCCCGTGACGTGCTGGTGACCCCCGAGCAGCTGCCCGGTGTGCTGGCGCGGCTGCGGGGAGACGACGCACCCGCCGCACCCGCGCCGGCCGCTCCCGTCCCTGCTGCCGCGCCCGCAGCGGCGCTGCCCCCGCGTCCGGCGGACCCGGTCCCCGCGTCGTCGGGGCCCGGCTTCGACCGCTACGGCGAGGATCCGCTGGAGGCGCAGTACCGCGGTCTCCCGGAGGTCGAGGCGGAGTCTGATGAGGACGCCTGGGGCCTGACGGGGCGCGACTGATGGCGATCCCGCGTCAGCTGCCGAACGCGATCACGGTCGCCCGGATCCCGCTCGCCGTCGTCTTCTTCGTGCTGCTCCTGCTCGGCGGCACGTACGGGGCGAGCCAGCCGGTGTTGCGCTGGGTGGCCGCCGGTCTGTTCATCCTCGCGATCTCGACCGACTGGGTCGACGGCTATCTCGCCCGCAGGTACGACCTGGTCAGCGACTTCGGCAAGCTCTGGGATCCGATCGCCGACAAGCTGCTCACCGGAGCCGGGTTCATCGGCCTCGCCATCCTCGGCGAGGTGTGGTGGTGGCTGGTGCTGATCATCCTGATCCGGGAGTGGGGGATCACGATCCACCGCTTCACGATCGTCAAGGAGCATGTCGTCGCGGCGGCCTGGATGGGCAAGATCAAGACGACCGTGCAGGGAATCGCCCTGTCCTGGGCGCTGCTGCCGCTGCAGGCGTGGATCGGTCTTCCGGCGTGGACGATCATGACGACGGTACTGATGATCGCCGCGCTGATCCTGACGATCCTCAGCGGCATCGACTACGTCGTCGCTCAGGTGCGCGGTTCTCGGACTGATCGCGAGACCGGCGTCTGATGGACGACGTCGCGCCCCGGGCCGCGGTCGTACTGGACGCGCTGCGGGAGCGGGGCATGACCCTGGCGGTCGCGGAATCGCTCACCGGTGGGGCGCTGTGCGCCGCGATCGTCGCCGTTCCCGGCGCGTCCGACGTGCTCAACGGTGCGGTGGTCGCCTACGCCACGCCGGTCAAGTCCTCGCTGCTCGGCGTCGATCCGGAGCTGCTCGAAGCCCGCGGGCCCGTCGATCCGGACGTGGCCCGGCAGATGGCGATCGGGGCGCGTGCGGCCCTCGCTGTCGACGGGCGGCCGGCGGACGCCGGTCTCGCCACCACGGGAGTCGCCGGACCCACGGCGCAGGGCGGGCAGCCCGTCGGCACCGTGCACATCGGCGTGAGCGTGGGGGAGCGCGTGCTGAGCCGTCGGTTCCTGTTCGCGGGCGACCGCGCCGCGATCCGGGCGGCGACCGTGGAGGCGGCGCTCGAACTGCTTCTCGAGACGGTGACGGACGACGGATCCGGCCAGGGCGCGCCCGGCGTCCCGCAGCGGGAATAGAGTGCTTCTGGATGAAGTTGAGTCGAGTGTGCTCACATTCAATGCACAGGACGAAACAGTAGTGTCGAACATGTCAGGTCGGGTTAGACTGACCATCCGATCCGGCGGTTCCGCCGGGGCGATGGGGGAGAGGAGGTCCCGATGATTCTCGTACGACAGGAGATCGGCGACGTGCTGCGGGACTTCCGTCTGCAGAAGGGCCGCACCCTCCGCCAGGTCGCAGGAAAGGCATCCGTCGCGCTCGGGTACCTCAGCGAGGTCGAGCGTGGGCAGAAGGAGGCCTCCAGCGAGATCCTCGCTTCGGTCGCCGAAGCGCTCGACGTCCCCATCTCGACGATCATGCGCGAGGTCGGTGATCGCATCGCCGTGCTCGAGGGGCTGCAGGTCATCCCGGACGTGGTCCCGGACGACCTGGTGGCCTCGGTCGAGTCCGAGCTCTCGCTGCGCTGACCGGATGCGGAGAAGCGAGTTCCTCCGCGCGGTCGACGCGGAGTTCGGGACGCGTGGTGCTGCGCTCGTGGCTGATCTGGTGCTGACGGCCGTCGGCGGACGGACCGCCGTGCAGGCCATGGAAGCGGGTGTGCCCCCGCGCGAGGTGTGGCTGGCGCTGTGCGCCGAGACCGATGTTCCCGACTCTCGACGGCACGGCGTGGGCCGGCTCGAGCCGAAGCGTCGTTGATCGACCGCCGGTTCGTCCGGTGTTCGATCGGTTTCGCTGTTCCGTCGGCGTGTCGTCGAAGACATGTTCGAGGTGGGCGTATCGTCCTGCACAGATGATCTCGTGATCGGCATCTGCACGATTCCCGGGACCTTCGGCTCGATGTCGGTGGCCCCTCCTAACGTGTTCGACATGACCACGAGGTCATACGCCTTGTCGGAGAGCTCGCCCCAGCCGGGGCGGCCGCGACAGCCTACAGGCGGCAGTTCACGAGCACGAAGGAGCACGACATGCCCTCTCCCGCAGACCGCGAGAAGTCCCTCGAGACCGCACTCGCCCAGATCGACAAGCAGTTCGGAAAGGGCTCGGTCATGCGGCTGGGAAGCGACGAGCGCGCTCCTGTCGCCGTGATCCCCACCGGCTCCATCGCGCTCGACGTCGCGCTCGGTGTCGGTGGACTGCCGCGGGGACGGATCGTGGAGATCTACGGTCCGGAGTCCTCGGGTAAGACGACGCTCACGCTGCACGCGATCGCCAACGCGCAGCGCGCCGGCGGCATCGCCGCGTTCGTGGACGCGGAGCACGCCCTCGACCCCGAGTACGCCAAGAAGCTCGGCGTCGACATCGACGCGCTGCTCGTCTCCCAGCCCGACACCGGCGAGCAGGCGCTCGAGATCGCCGACATGCTCGTGCGCTCGGGAGCCATCGACCTCATCGTCATCGACTCGGTGGCGGCCCTGGTGCCGCGTGCGGAGATCGAGGGCGAGATGGGCGACTCGCACGTGGGCCTTCAGGCGCGACTGATGTCGCAGGCGCTGCGCAAGCTCACCGGTGGGCTGAACCAGACCAACACCACGATGATCTTCATCAACCAGCTGCGCGAGAAGATCGGCGTGTTCTTCGGCTCGCCGGAGACCACCGCGGGAGGCAAGGCGCTCAAGTTCTACGCCTCGGTGCGCCTCGACATCCGCCGCATCGAGACGCTCAAGGACGGCGCGGAGGCGGTCGGAAACCGTACGCGCGTCAAGGTCGTGAAGAACAAGATGGCTCCGCCGTTCAAGCAGGCCGAGTTCGACATCCTCTACGGTGTGGGCATCTCTCGCGAGGGAAGCCTCATCGACTTCGGCGTCGATCACGGCATCGTGAAGAAGTCGGGCGCCTGGTACACCTACGACGGCGACCAGCTCGGCCAGGGCAAGGAGAACGCCCGCAACTTCCTGCTGAAGAACCCCGACATCGCCGAGACGATCGAGACGCAGATCAAGCAGAAGCTCGGCATCGGCGGCGCGTCGGCTCCCGCCGCGGCCGCCGACGAGCTGGCTCAGCGTCGTCCGGCCTGATCATGCGTCGACGGGGCTCAGCGACCGTGCTTCGACGGAGCTCGGCGACCGGGGTGAGCCGTGAGCGATGAGAGGGGCGGGGCGCCGTCCGAGGACGAGCGCCTCGCCCCCGTCATCCCGCTCTTCGGTGCGAGGAGCGGGGGAGCGCCGGCTGACGGCAGAGCCGCGGATGGGCGCCCCGCGGGCCGTCCCACGACGGACGAATGGCGCTCGACCTGGGCTGATGAGTCCGCGGCGGTACGGCGCGGACCCGGTCCACGCCACCCGGCCGCCGTGGCGCTCGCCTCTGCTGAGACCCCTGCCGCGTCGTCGGAAGCGCCGGCATCGTCGGCGCGCCGCGGTCTGCGTGCGATCGGCGGGCACAGCACCGGATCAGACGACGCGTCGGAGGATCCGGTGGTTGACGCGAGCGAGGTCCTCGTGCGCAAGCTCCGTTCCAAGCAGCTTTCGAGCCGGGAGGCACGGGAGGTGCTCCGCGAGGAGGGGGTGCCGGCCGACCTCCGGGACGACATCGTCGCCGACTTCGAGCGGCGGGGCTATCTCGACGATGCGTCGCTCGCCGAGCTCCTCGTGACCTCGGGGTCGCAGCGGAAGGGGCAGGGACGTGTCGCGATCGCGCGAACCCTGAACCAGCGAGGGATTCCGCGAGAGATCGGCGACGAAGCTCTGGCCGTCTTGGACGACGACGATGCCGAGCGGGCACTCGACTACGCCCGGACGAAGGTCTCCAGCCTGCGCCGATACGACGAGGACACGGCGGTGCGCCGGCTCGTGGGGCAGCTGTCCCGCCGGGGGTATGGCGGGAGCATCGCACTGACGGCGGCGCGCACGGCGTGGCGAGAGACCCAGCGCGGTGGCGGTGTGGGCAGGGTGCGTTTCGAGGAGACGTGAGGCCGTGGCGTCCGGCGGGCCGGAGCGGCTTCGGCCCGGACGAGGCGCGGGTCCGATTCCCGCCTGGCGAAAGTAGAATGGCAGGCACTATGACCATTCCCCTCTCAGAGCCCACGATCATCGCGCCCTCCGATGCGGCGCTCGATGAGGCCGGGCGCGCGCGCACTTACGAGGTGCGCACCTTCGGCTGCCAGATGAACGTGCACGACTCCGAGCGGCTGTCCGGCTCGCTGGAGAGCGCGGGCTACGTGCGTGCCGGCGCGGACGACGAGGCCGACATCGTCATCATCAACACGTGCGCGGTGCGCGACAACGCCGCGGGCAAGCTGTACGGCACGCTGGGGCACCTCAAGAGCCGCAAGGACAAGCACGACGGCATGCAGATCGCCGTCGGCGGCTGCCTCGCCCAGATGGACAAGCAGGCGGTGCTCGACAAGGCGCCGTGGGTCGATGTGGTCTTCGGCACCCACAACATGGGCTCGCTGCCGGGACTGCTCGAGCGGGCCCGTCACAACGGCGAGGCGGAGCTGGAGATCCTCGAGTCCCTCGAGGTGTTCCCCTCCACGCTGCCGACGCGGCGTGATTCGGCGCACAGCGGGTGGGTCTCGATCTCCGTCGGCTGCAACAACACCTGCACCTTCTGCATCGTGCCGAGCCTGCGCGGCAAGGAGAAGGACCGCCGCCCGGGCGACATCCTGAACGAGATCCGTCTGCTCGTCGAGGACGGCGCGATCGAGGTCACGCTGCTCGGACAGAACGTGAACTCCTACGGTGTCGAGTTCGGCGACCGGCAGGCTTTCGGCAAGCTGCTCCGTGCGGCGGGCGAGATCGAAGGACTGGAGCGGATCCGGTTCACCAGCCCGCACCCGGCGGCCTTCACCGACGACGTCATCGACGCCATGGCCGAGACGCCGAACGTGATGCCGCAGCTGCACATGCCGCTGCAGTCCGGCAGCGACCGGATCCTGCGCGCGATGCGTCGCTCCTACCGCAGCGACCGCTTCCTCGGGATCCTCGATCGCGTGCGCGCGAAGATCCCGAACGCGGCGATCTCGACCGACATCATCGTCGGCTTCCCCGGCGAGACCGAGGAGGACTTCGAGGACACGATGCGCGTGGTGGAGCAGGCGCGCTTCGCGAGCGCGTTCACCTTCCAGTACTCGATCCGCGAGGGAACGCCTGCCGCGACGATGGAGGACCAGATCCCCAAGGAGATCGTGCAGGCGCGCTACGACCGCCTGATCGCCCTCCAGGAGCGCATCTCGCTCGAGGAGAACCAGAAGCAGCTCGGCCGCGAGGTCGAGGTGCTCGTCTCCGTCGGCGAGGGCAAGAAGGACGCGGAGACGCACCGCCTCACGGGGCGCGCCCAGGACAACCGGCTCGTGCACTTCGAGCTCCCGGAGGGATCGGACCGCCCCCGCCCGGGCGATGTCGTCACCGTCACCGTCACGCACGCCGCCCCGTTCCACCTGCTCGCGGACGCGCCGGACGGCGCCCCGCTGCGGATCCGGCGCACTCGCGGGGGCGATGCCTGGGACCGTGCGCAGTCGGAGTCGTGCGCGGTGCCGGCGGCTCCCGCGGCAGACGGGAAGCCCCGCGCGGTGTCGCTGGGCCTGCCGACGCTCCGCGCCGGCGTGTGACCGCGCCGGCAGCCGGGCCGCGGTCGGAACCGGTGGACGACGTCCGTCCGCATGCACCGCGGCTCTGGGCCGTCGTCGGGGCGACCGGAACGGGCAAGAGCGACCTCTCGCTCGACCTCGCCGAGGCCCTCGCCGCGCGCGGTCGTCGCGCCGAGATCGTCAACGCCGATGCGATGCAGCTGTACCGCGGCATGGACGTCGGCACGGCCAAGCTCCCCGTCGACGAGCGGCGCGGCATTCCGCATCACCTGTTCGACGTGCTCGACGTCACCGCCGAGGCGGCGGTGGCGTGGTACCAGCCTCGGGCACGCGAGGCGATCCGGCAGATCCACGCGCGGGGTGCGGAGGCGATCCTCGTCGGCGGATCCGGTCTCTATGTTTCCAGCGTGATCTACGACTTCCGTTTCCCGCCGCGCGACGCCGGACTCCGCGCCCGTCTCGAGGCGGAGCTGGAGGAGCACGGGACGGGGCCGCTGCTGGCGCGTCTGCACGCGCAGGATCCGCAGACGGCCGCCCGGATCGACCCGCACAACGGCCGGCGCATCGTGCGCGCTCTCGAGGTGCTCGCCCAGGGGGAGCGCACGCACGGTGCGGCGCTTCCCGAGCAGCCCGCGCTGTGGCTTCCCGGATCCCGGGTGCTGGCGCTGGGCGTGGAACGCGCCGCCCTGGTGCCGCGGCTGGATCGCCGGGTGGAGCGGATGTGGGAGCAGGGCATGCTCGCCGAGGTCGAGCGCCTGCGTGAGGCGGGCCTCGAGAACGGCACGACGGCACGCCGGGCGATCGGATACGCACAGGCCCTGGCGCAGCTCGAGGGGGCACTCACCCAGGACCAGGCGATCGCCGAGACCCAGGCGCTCACCCGGCGGTATGCGCGACGTCAGGTCTCGTGGTTCCGCCGGTACGCGGAGGCCGAGTGGCTCGATGCGCTCGGCGGGATCGATGCGGACGCGATCGTGGAGGAGAGCACGGATGAGTGAGAGCTTCGAGATCAGGGCCTTCGGACGACCCGACACGGACGCGGTCGTCGCGCTCTGGGAGGACGCCGGGCTCACTCGGCCGTGGAACGATCCCCGCGCCGACATCGAGCGAAAGCTCGCGGTGCAGCCGGAGCTGTTCCTGGTCGCGGAGGAGAGGGAGGACCACGGCGGTGCGCCGCGGATCGTCGGTTCGGTGATGGCGGGGTACGACGGGCATCGAGGATGGCTCTACTACCTCGCGAGTGCGTCCGACCGTCGCGGCGCGGGTATCGGCCGGGCTCTCGTCGTCGAAGCCGAACGGCTCCTCCTCGGGATGGGGTGCCCCAAGGTCCAGCTCATGGTCCGCCCGGGGAACGAGCAGGTGCTCGGCTTCTACGACGCGCTGGGCTATGAGCGCTTCGATGTCGGCAACACCGGCAAGCGCCTCATCCACGACGTCTGAGCGGGCGGCCGTTCGGCGGATTCTGCTCAGAGCGGATCCGCTCGCGACGCCGCAGCCCGCGTGCCTAGCATGGCGCCATGACCGCCCTGCCGGAGTCCCCCCGCATCGACCGCACGCCCAAGCACGAGGGGCCTCCGCAGCGCGGTCCCGAGCCGGAGCGGCTCTGGCGCACGGTGGTGGGCGAGCTGCTGCGCGATGCGAGGGCGGACCGGGGCGAGACCCTCGCCGAGACCGCCCAGCGCGCGGGTGTCTCCCCGCAGTACCTGTCGGAGATGGAGCGCGGTCGCAAGGAGGCATCGAGCGAGATGCTCGCCGCCGTGTCCGGTGCGCTCGAACTGACGCTGCTCGATCTCACGCTCGGAGTCGCCGAGCGGATCTCCCCGGAGACGGCCGCGCCGGTGCGCGCGACCGCCCAGCCGGCGCGCGCCTGCTACGCGCTGGCGGCCTGACCCGGATCATCTCCGGGCAGCGCGCTCCGCGGGGGCGGGGCCTGCTCCACCACCTGGTCCACGAGACCGTAGGCGCGGGCTCCCGGCGCCGTCAGCACCAGATCCCGGTCCGTATCCGCACGCAGGCGCTCCGGACTCTGCCCGGTGTGCGCCACGAGGATCTGCTCCAGGCTGTCGCGCACGCGGACGACCTCGTCGGCCTGCAGGATGAGGTCGGGGATGGTGCCGCGCCCCTGGGCGGCCGGCTGATGCAGGATGACTCGGGCGTGCGGGAGAGCCGCGCGTTTGCCGGCCGCTCCTGCGGCGAGCAGGACCGCGCCGACCGCCACCGCCTGTCCGACGCAGAACGTCGCGACATCCGAGCGGATGAACCGCATGGTGTCGTACACGGCGAGCATCGCGCTCGGATCGCCGCCCTCGCAGTTGATGTAGAGCTGGATGTCGCGGTCGCTCCCGGTCGAGTCGAGGTGCAGCAGCTGGGCCACGAGCACGTTCGCGACGTCGGCGTCGAGCGGAGTGCCGAGATAGATGACCCGCTCGGCGAGCAGGTGCGAGTAGACGTCGAGCACGCGGTCTCCGCGCGGCGACGTGGCGATCACGTTCGGGACGAGGAACGATGCCATCTCAGGCTCCTTGTGCGGTCAGGCCGACGCTGCGGCGGGTGATCGGCGGCAGCACCGCTGCGAATCCGGTGGCGATCTCGTCGATGAAGCCGTAGGCGAGCGCCTCCTCGGCGCTGTACCAGCGGTCGTGCAGGGAGTCCTCGAAGACGCGGTCCAGCGGCTGTCCGGTGTCCTGGGCGATGAGGCCGAGCACGGTGTCTCGGGTGTGCCGGAGATCGGCGGCCTGCAGCTCGACGTCGACGGCGGTGCCGCCGATCCCCGCCGAACCCTGATGCAGCAGGATCCGGCTGTGCGGGAGAGCGCGGCGCTTGCCCTTCGTCCCGGCCGAGAGCAGGAACTGGCCGGCACTGCAGGCGAGCCCGAAGGCGACGGTGGCGACGTCGCAGGGCACCGTGCGCATCAGGTCGCGGATCGCGAGCATCGCAGGGACGGATCCGCCCGGGGAATGGATCCACAGCGTGATGTCGGCATCCGGATCCTCGGCGGCGAGGGCGAGCAGCTGCGTCATGAGCAGCACGCCGTTGTCGTCGTCCAGCACGCCGTCGAGCACGAGCACCCGTCGGGCGAACAGCATCCGACGCGTGTCGGCGTCGAAGAGGTTGCGGGGCATGTCATCGGTCATGCAGGAAGCCTCGCCCGCCTGGGGCGGGCGCCGCCACCGGATCTGCCTCGAGCGGATCCGCCCGAAGCAGAGAGGGCGCTCCGCGCAAGGGGCGGGAGCGGACGGGCGCCGGTGCGCGCCGCCTTAGAATCGACGCATGGTCGCATTCACCAAGGGGCACGGCACGGGCAACGACTTCGTCATCATCGCCGACCCCGACGGCGCCCTCGAGTTCCGGGCCGAGCAGGTCGCCGCGCTCTGCGACCGGCACTTCGGGATCGGCGCCGACGGGCTGCTGCGCGTCGTGCGCTCCGCGGCCCTTCCGGAGGGGGCCCGCGCCCTCAGTGAGAACCCGGCCGCCGAGTGGTTCATGGACTACCGCAACGCCGATGGATCCATCGCCGAGATGTGCGGCAACGGCGTCCGCGTGTTCGCCCACTACCTGCTGCGCACCGGCCTCGCCGAGCTCGAGGAGGGCGGCACCCTCGCGATCGGCACACGAGCCGGCGTGCGCGAGGTCACCCGCAGTGCCGAGGGGTATCGCGTGGACATCGGCGCCTGGCGGCTCTCGGGGCATGACCCCCTGGCCCGGGCCGTCGGCCTGAGCGTGCCGCGTCCCGGCCTCGGCATCGACGTCGGCAACCCGCACGTCGTCGTCGCGATCGCGTCCGATGAGGAGCTCGACGGCCTCGAACTGACCCACGGACCCGAGCTCGCGCCGATGCCCGAGCACGGTGCGAACGTCGAGTTCGTCGTGCCGGCGGAGCCCCTGGTGCAGGACGGAGCCGGGCGGGTGCGCATGCGGGTGTTCGAGCGGGGCGTGGGGGAGACCCTGAGCTGCGGCACCGGCGTCGCCGCGACCGCGCTCGCCGTGCGCCACTGGGCCGGAGCGGGAGCCCCGGACGAGTGGCTGGTCGAGGTTCCCGGAGGAACGCTCCGAGTGACCATGGCTCCGGGCGCAGACGGCGAGCATGTGCTCCTGTCCGGGCCTGCGCAGCTCGCGTTCTCGGGGGAGATCGAACTCGCCTGATCGGGTCGGCCGGGGCTTAAGGCAGCTCGATGCCCTCGGTACGGGGCATGCCGTGCCGTCGGACCTTGAGGACGCGGAAGCCGCGGCCGGTCGTCGCCCGCCACACGCTGTAGCCTTCGTCGAACGTCGCCGCCAGCCAGCGCTGCAGCGAGTCGGCGCCGAGGTTGCGGCTCACCACGAACCAGCCGTCCGCCCGCTCGTCCAGTCGGGGGATCCAGCGCTCCAGCAGGTCGTGCAGCTCGCTCTTGCCGACGCGGATGGGCGGGTTGGAGCGGATGGTGCGGAAGGTCACGTCGGCGGGAACATCGTCGGGCGTCACGGCGTTGACATTGTCGAGACCGAGTTCCGCGGCGTTGCGCCGGACCAGATCCAGCGCGCGCTCGTTCACGTCGACGGCCCAGACGGTCGCATGCGGCGCGGCGAGGGCGAGCGACAGCGAGATCGGACCCCAGCCGCACCCGAGATCGAGCAGATGCCCGCCGGGCGGCGGGGGTGGGGTGTTGGCGAGGAGCACTGAGGTGCCGACATCCACGTGGTCGGGGCTGAAGACTCCGGCCGCGGTGGTGAGTTCGACTTCTCGGCCCGCAAGGTTCACCTTGATCCTGCGGAGGTTCTCGGGGCTGGCGGGGGCCGCAGTGAAGTAGTGGTCCGAGCCCATGGAGCGAGCGTAGCGGACACTCGCAGCTAAAGTTAAGGCGCCCGTCCGAATCGGCGGGCAGGAGAAAGGTGCGGATGACGCAGTCCACGACACATGATGAGCACGGCGACGCGGTCGATCGCGTTCTGGCCGCCGCGGAACGACGGGCGGAATCGCACGTGTTCGGTTCCGCGCAGGCGCTGCAGGACACGGCCACCGCCGGTCACGGCTCGGCGGACGGCGAGCAGTGGGACCTGGAGGAACGGCATGCGCTCCGTCGCGTGGCCGGTCTCTCGACCGAGCTCGAGGACGTCACCGAGGTCGAGTACCGCCAGCTCCGGCTGGAGAACGTGGTGCTCGTCGGCGTGTACCCCCAGGGTGCACAGGATGACGCGGAGAACTCGCTGCGCGAGCTCGCCGCGCTGGCGGAGACCGCCGGTGCTGTGGTCCTCGACGGGCTGCTGCAGCGTCGACCGCATCCGGATCCCGCGACGTACCTCGGCCGCGGCAAGGCCCAGGAGCTCAAGGACATCGTGGCCGCGGTCGGCGCAGACACGGTGATCGCCGACACCGAGCTGGCCGCGTCCCAGCGACGCGCGCTGGAGGACGTCGTCAAGGTGAAGGTCATCGACCGGACGACGGTGATCCTCGACATCTTCAGCCAGCACGCGAAGAGCCGCGAGGGACGCGCTCAGGTCGAACTGGCGCAGCTCGAGTACCTGCTCCCGCGCCTGCGCGGCTGGGGTGACTCGATGAGCCGCCAGGCGGGTGGTCAGGTCGGCGCCGGTGGCGCAGGCATGGGATCGCGCGGACCCGGTGAGACGAAGATCGAGCTCGACCGTCGCCGCATCCGCACCCGGATGGCGATGCTGCGCAAGCAGATCCGCGACTTCACGCCGGCCCGCGAGGCCAAGCGCGCTGAGCGCAAGCGCCACACGATTCCGTCCGTGGCGATCGCCGGGTACACCAACGCCGGCAAGTCGAGCCTGCTCAATGCGCTCACGAGCGCGGGCGTGCTCGTCGAGAACGCGCTGTTCGCCACCCTCGACGCGACAGTGCGTCGGTCCGAGACGGCGGACGGGCGTGTCTACACGCTCACCGACACCGTCGGGTTCGTGCGCAACCTCCCGCACCAGCTCGTCGAGGCGTTCCGCTCGACGCTCGAAGAGGTCGCCGACGCCGACGTCATCGTCCACGTCGTCGACGGATCCCACCCGGATCCGGCCGGTCAGATCAAGACCGTCCGGGACGTGATGGGCGACGTCGGTGCGCGGAGCATCCCCGAGATCATCGTGTTCAACAAGGCGGATCTGCTGGACGACGACGAGCGGATGGTGCTGCGCGGGCTCGTGCCCGGGGCGCACTTCGTCTCGTCGCGCAGTGGCGAGGGCGTGGCCGAACTGCGCGCCGCGATCGACGAGGCGCTGCCGAAGCCCGCGGTGGAGATCCGTGCCGTGGTGCCGTACGACCGGGGAGACCTGGTCGCCGCGGTGCACGAGACCGGTCTGCTGCTGGAGGTCGCGCACGAGGAGGAGGGCACTCGGATCCACGCTCACGTGGGCGAGCGCCTGGCCGCGGAGCTCGCACCGTTCGTCGCCTGACCGGGGTCGGCGCGGGGCCGGCTCAGGCGGCGACGAACCGCGCCTCGACGGTCGCGGAGACCGCGATGTCATCGCCCTGCAGCTCGAGACCGCCGCCGCCCGACGGGGGAGCCGCGAAGGCGCGCATCGCCGTCGGGGCCATGTCCGCCGAACCGTGGTCGGTGATGAGACCCGCATCGGCGATCTCGATCGGTTCGACCTTCGCAAGTCCCAGTGCCGTCGCGTAGGCGCCGGCGCGTGTGACCGCCGTTCGCGCCGCCTCCGCAGCCACCTCCTGCTCCACCCTGGCGCGCGTCTGCGGCGTGAGGATCCATTCGGTGCCGTTGACGGCGATGCCGTCGCCGGCCGACACTTCGGCGACCCAGGTGGAGAGGGCGGCGAAGTCGACGAAGACCGCGGAGAAGTCGACGGAGGCGTGGTGCACGAGGGCGAGCCGCGTCCCGTCGTTGCTCCACGGTCGCTCCGACCGCACGGCCAGGCGACGGCTCGACCACTCCTCGACGGCGCCGGCATCCTTCTGCGCCGCGATGCCCTCGCGCACAGGCTCGGCGAGGGCCAGCGTGCGGTTGACGACGGTCTCGCGATCGGGTCCGTCCCAGGCGACGGACAGACTGACGATGGCGCGCTCGGGTGCGACCCGCACCTCGTGCTCGCCGCGGACGGTGATGACGACCTCGCTCATGCCGCGACTCTACGGCACGTGATCGCGGCGGCGGGTGCCGCGAAGTCGCCGCCGCGGCGTGGAATGGCGCGGACTCCGCAACCGTTGTACTCTGGGTAGCTCGGGCGCTTCGGCGTCCGCCGGTAATTCCACAGTGCGACAGCGGCTCCTTCGCAAGAAGGTCCACGGGGCTGATCGGTTTCGACAGCGCCTGTGAATCCACGAGAAGCGGGCCGAGGATGCAGGGTTATCTCGTGAACGCTCCCTGCAAAACAATAAGTGCCAATGCAAAGCGCACTGACTTCGCCCTCGCTGCGTAAGCGAGCCCGATAGTCCGTCAGGCCGTATGTGATTCCGATACGGATCCTGGCGTCATCTAGGAATCTTGCTGCGCGACGGCGTCTGGACGTCGCGTGGGACTCTTCCCAGGCTGGGCTTGTCGACTTAGGTGTCTGTGACAAAGGTCGGAGCCGAGCAGAACGTCTGCACAGACTGCGCCCGGAGAAGGCGTGGAGACTCAGCGTTGGACGGGGGTTCGATTCCCCCCAGCTCCACCACGGGCTCCGCTCGTCAGAACCACACCGCTGTCGCCGTGAGAAGCCTCCGGGATCCGTGCCATCGGCACGGATCCCGGAGGCTTCTTCGTGCGCGCCTCAGATCCGGCGCAGCCGAGCGATCACGAAGCGGCCGCGCAGCGTGCAGGTCATACCGGGCTCGAGCAGGGCGGCATCGAGGCGTGCGAGGGGGCGGTCGTCGATCGCGCCGTCGTCGTCGAGAGCGATCAGCGTCGTCGGGCCGCCGGGCTCGGCGCTCACGGTCGCAGCATCGATGACCTCCACCGTCGAGTCCCAGGTGTCCCGCCGCGTCATGACGTTCAGATCGAGGAATCCGGCCTCGCGCGGCGTCGCGGAGACCTCGTCCTCGCCGTCGAAGGCGATGATGTCGTCGACCGCGAGCGTCTCGGCCCGGCCGTTGATCACGAGGTCCACGGCACCAGGGCCGAGCGCGACCTGCCCCCGGCGCACGCCGGGGCAGGCGCTGTACGGCTGCGTGCCGGTGATCTCCGCGATGCTGATCCGCCAGGTCCACGCGTCCGTGGCGTCGGCGTCGTCGAACAGCGTCCGGGTGATCCCGAGACCGT
This sequence comes from Microbacterium sp. MMO-10, assembly GCF_037148715.1. NCBI lineage: Bacteria > Bacillati > Actinomycetota > Actinomycetes > Micrococcales > Microbacteriaceae > Microbacterium > Microbacterium sp. MMO-10. The sequence goes on from NZ_JBBCSV010000002.1 coordinate 466,614, forward strand.
TCTTCCACGCCCGCGGGGTGAGGGCGGAGTACTCGAGGATCGGAACCGTCATGATGCCGATCGTAGTTTCTGCCCGGGATCCCTGCGAGGAAGCAGGCGCCTCAGGTCATCCGCGTCACGACGACGTAGACGAGGATCGCGGCGACGATCACTCCGCCGATGATCGCCGAGCGGGTCTTCGAGGCCTGCTGGGCGGACGTCTTCTGCTTGCCGCGGGCGCGCCGCACGGCCGCGGAGTCGGCGCCGAGGACGCGTTCCATGGCGGGGATGTTGGTGCGGTAGATCCGCAGCGCCTCGCGATGCCGCCCGAGCGAGATCAGCGTCTCCGCGCGATCGTCCGTGGCGTCGAGCGTGATCGCGTGCTCGGCGCCGAGCGTGCCGGCGCCCGTCTTCGCGGCGTCGTCGTAGGCCGCGAGCGCCTCGGGGAAGCGCCGGGCCTCGGCCAGTCGCCGGCCGAGCCAGATGCGCAGCTGCACGGCCCGCTCGGGGTTCGATCCGGCGCCGTCGGCGACCTCGATCGCGCGCTGCTGCACGACGGCCATCTCATCGACGCGGCCCAGGTGCGAGAGAGCGAGACTGTGGTCGTTCAAGGCGTCGGCGAGCGCCCACGGATCGCCGGGCAGCAGACGCTCGAGCTGCGGCACGATCCGGGCGTAGGCCTCGGCGGCCTCGCGGTACGCGCCGAGGCGCTTCGAGCACTCGGCGGCGCCGCGCTCGGCCCGCAGCCAGTCGATGCCGGCGGTGTCGCTCAGGGCCTCGCGGGCGCGGCTGTACTCGACGAGGGCATCGCCGTAGCGATTCTGCCGCGCGAGATGGTCGGCATAGCGCAGTGCGGCGAGTCCGGGCGACGCACTGCCGTCGTCGGAAGCGCGACTCGTCGAGGCGAACCCGGCGCTGACCTGAGCGGCGAGGACATCCCGCTCCTCCTGGGCGTCGCCGAGACGGGCAAGGATCCCGTCCAGGTCGCGGATCCGGCTCAGCGTCTGCGGGTCCGTATCGCCGAGGACCTCTCGCGTCTCCGCGACGACGCGTTCGCTCAGCTCCCTGGCACGGTGCAGGTCTCCCGCATCGGCCACGGCACCGGCGAGCGCGGACAGTGTGCTCAGCGTGTGCGGATCGCGAGCGCCGAGAGCAGCGGTGCGCCGGGCGAGAACGGCTTCGAAGCGGCGAACCGCGTCGGCGAACCGACCGAGATGCCTCTCCTCCAGGGCGCGGTTGTGCAAGGTGATCAGGGTGTCCCGATGCTCCGTGCCGAGGATGCGCGACTGCAGTGCGTACAGCCGATCGTAGGTCGCGGCCGCCTCGGCATCCCGGTCGAGTTGGCAGGCGGCGAGAGCGAGGTTGCCGATGACGCGGCCGGCTTGTGCGGTGTCGGCGGATCCGTCGGCCTCCAGCCGGGCGAGCACGGGTCGCAGCAGCGCCTCCGCCTCGGCGGGGCGATCGTTGCGCAGATGCACCGCGGCGAGGTCGATCGCATGGCCGACGTCGCCTGAGGCGTCATAGAGTGCGCGCATCTCGGCGGCGGCCTCGTCGCTGCGCCCCAGATCCTGCAGCGCGAGGGCGCGGACGTCGCGGAGTTCGGAGACGGCCTGCGGGGATGCGCCGTCGTGCTGTGCGATCTCGATCGCGTCGGCGAGCAGCTCTTCGCTCTCGGCATTGCGTCCGATGCCGCGCAGCGTCGCGCCGAGTGCGTATCGGGATTGTGCGAGCCGGGTGGCGGCGGTGCGGAGATCCTCCGCCGTCGAGGCCTCCGCCGCGAGGCTCGACTCCAGTTCGAGAGACCGTTCGAAGGGGGCGAGAGCCTCGGAGCCGCGGCCGGCATCGCGCAGCGCCGAGCCGAGGCGGTCGCGCAGATCGATCTCGCTCCGGCGGCCGGCGGGGCCGAGTCCGCGAAGGCGCTCCGCGCCGGTCTGCAGCGCGTCCAGGGCTTCGGGGGAGTGCGCGTCGTGCCACCGGGACAGATCGGTCCAGGCGTGCGCGAGCTCGCTCGCGAGCTGGTACGGGGTCGCCAGGGATGGATCCGGATCCGCGGTGGGACTCGAATCCGCCTCGGACGCGACATCGGCGGAGCGCAGCTCTTCGACGGCACGATCCAGATGCGCGCACCGCGCGACGGCTGCGGCGAGGGCGGTCTCCGGAGGGGCGGACGACGCGTCCCGCTCCGTCGCCGCACGCAGGACCCGGGACAGGAGGTCTCGCGAGCGCAGCGCGAGCGAGGCGCGCGACGGGCGATCGACCGTATCGTCGACGATCTCGCGGGCTTCGGCGATGAGCCCCGGCCACCCACGAAGGCCGTCTGCGCGGTCGAGCTGCACCTCGACGGCCATCATCCGGGAGGTGAGCACCTCATCGGAGCCGGGGCCGAACCGCGCGGTCTCGAGCACGGCGATCCGGCGCACCAGCGGCAGCGGGTCCTCCGCGGGGGCGCCGTCGCGGGCGAGCACGCGCAGAGGGTTGATGCGGAACCTCATGGCGTCCAGGGTGAGCGCATCGTCCTCGCCGCGCTGCCGCTGCAGCGCCGGGATCAGCAGGGCGAGGTCGGCATCGGCCCCGGCCGTGTCGCCCGACCAGTAGCGGGTCCTCGCTCGCCACCACCAGGCGTCCAGCGTCGCCGGAGCATCCATCCCGAGCAGGGCGCGGCGTCCGTCCAGCACCTGTCCCCAGAGCAGGGCGGACTGTTCGTCCTCGTCCCGCCGGGACAGCTCGGCGGCCTTCGCCGCGAGCGCGGTCAGATGATTCTCGCCGCGCTCGTCCGCTGCGGCCGCGCGGGCGATGAGCAGGTCGTAGGCGAGCAGCCCCTCCGCCTCGTTCATCCGGGAGAGTAGCTGTGCCCGCCGGTCCAGCAGCCAGAGCACGCGTCCGTGCGCGCCGCCCAGCTCGTGCTCGCCCTCGGCGATGAGGGCGTCGAGAGCGGCGACGGTGCCGGCGGAGGCGGGGACCCCGCCGACCAGCTGCTCCGCGGCGCGGGCGTGCAGGTGGTCGTCGAAGAGGCCTTCGCGATCCTCATCCCGAAGACCCTGATCCGCGAGCGCACCCTCGCAGACCTCGGCAAGAGTGCGGTAGAGCTCTCTGGCCTCGTCCTCACGCCCGAGTTCGTCCAGGCCGTGGGCCAGGCCGCGCAGCGCGCTGCGGTGCGCGGCACCGCCTTCCCCCTCGGTCATCAGTGCTTGCGGGAGCAGTTCGCGGAACGCGTCGAGCGCCCGGGCGATGCGCACCGTGTCGCGGCTGGAGACGTCGGACCACGCGGACTGGAGCGCATCTGCCATCACGCTCTCGACAGTAGAAGGCTGCGGGGTGACGGGCAACTCGCTCGGCGTCCGGGAGCGAGCCGAGCGTCAGGCGAAGGATCCGACGACGATCGTGATCAGCTCCGGGGGTCGATCAGGATCAGCCCCTGTTTCGTGTCGGAGACGGAGACCCAGCCGCGGCCGAACAGATAGGTCATACCGTAGCCCTCGGCGTCCCTGCTGAGCGTGGTGCGCGGATCGGCCGTGACGTACACGCCGCGGTCGCTGTCCTCGCGGACCCATCCCTCCGAGACCAGCGCGGCCTCCCGAGCGGCGGCATCGGCGCCCGAGATCGGCGCCCAGCCGTAGAGCAGGCCGTGATCCGATGCGGTGGACGGATCCGCCCACAGGCAGGCGATGCCGCCCGGGACCGGATCCGGGCCGAACGCGAAGTCGCGCTGCATCGCCGACCAGCCCTGCGCATGCAGAGCGGCGACGGTGTCGGCGGGGATGAGCGTCTCGCAGCTCAACGGGCGCGGCGACGCGGCGGGGACATCGGTGGCAGCCGGCGTCGGGGACGATGCCGAACGGGTGGGCTCGTCCGACGCGCGCGACGCGGAAGAGTCTGACGGGGCGGGGGAGGGAGTCCCGGTGCAGGCGGTGGTCGCGGCGAGCACGCCGAGCGACACCGCCGCGACGGCCAGTGCGCGCGTGGAGAACCGCATATCAGCGAGCGGCCGCCGCAGGCGGCTCTGCGGCTCCGTGCAGCTGCGCGAGGAACGCCTCGTGCAGCACCCCGTTCGTGGCGAGCGCCGAGCGCCCGGAGAGCGTCGCGGTCCCGTCGTAGGCGGTGGCGGCGCCGCCCGCCTCGGCGACGATCGCGAAGGCCGCCGCGATGTCGTACTCCTTGACATCGAACTCGGCGACCATGTCGATGCGGCCCTCGGCGAGCATCATGTAGGAGAACACGTCGCCGTAGGCGCGATCGCGCCACACGCGGCGGCTCAGCGCGATGAGCTCGTCGAGGTGGCCCGCCTCGTCCCACTGGGCGATGCTCTGGAAGCTGACGCTCGCGTCGTCGAGGCTCGCGACGTCCGACACGCGGATCGCGCGCGGCTCCGCATCCGTGGAGGCCCACGCGCCGAGGCCGGGCGCGGCCCACCAGCGGCGGCCCAGGGCGGGCATGCTGACCACGCCGACGCGGGCGACGCCGTCGACGGCGAGGCTGATCATGGTGCCCCACATCGGCACCCCGCGAAGGAAGTTCGCTGTGCCGTCGATCGGGTCGATGATCCACTGCCGGTGCGCATCGCCCGAGGTGCCGAACTCCTCGCCGAGGATCCCGTCCTCCGGACGCTCGGCCTGCAGGATCTCCCGGATCGCGCGCTCGGTCGCCAGATCCGCATCGGTCACGTGCGAGCGGTCGGCCTTGAGCGAGACGCTCAGATCGGCGGCGTCGAAACGGGGCAGTGACTGCCCGTCGGCGGCGTCGGCAAGGCGGAGAGCGAGGTCGAGGTCGCTCTGGAAGTCGGCAGCGGCGCGGGTCTCAGACACGCCTCCAGGATACTGGCGTGCGGTGGCCGAACCCTGGGCGCACGCGGCCCAGAGCGCACTCCGGGCCGACGACACGCCAGGGATGCACGGAGAGCCGCCGCCGATTTCGCTTCCGTCCGAACCGCTGGTAATGTGATTCCTCGGCCGGGGAACCGGTCCGCCGAGCACCTCTAGCTCAATCGGCAGAGCAACTGACTCTTAATCAGTGGGTTCTGGGTTCGAGTCCCAGGGGGTGCACCAGTGAGGAAGGCCCGATCGGAAGAGATTCCGACCGGGCCTTCTGCGTGTCTGCGGTGCTCAGTAGACTCGCGCCCATGACGGATGGGGATGGGACCGCGGCGAGCCCGTGGCGGCTGCGCACGGCGCCGGGTTCGAGCGAGTACACGATGCACCGCGACGGCGACGAGCTCGTCTGCCAGGTCGGGTCGACGACGCTGAGGTATCAGGCGCGCTCCATCGAGGATCTGCATTCTTGGCTCCAGGCCCAGGGGGACTGGGTTCCGCTGGGGGCGGCAGACGAGCAGAAGCCGGCTGCGGAGGGAACCGTGGAGGCGTTCGGCCGGGCGGAGGACAACCCGGTCGGCGGCTGGTACGGGCTGCGCAAGGGGTACCGCGGACGCTTCGGGATGTACCTGCCGCCGCTGCTCGAGCGGCTCGGGCTGGTCGAGCTGGAGCACAACGCGCGGAACAACCGCGTGCGCGCGCTCTGAGCACGTCGCGCGGTCGGGACGGGTTCAGATCCCGTCGGCCTCGCCGGCGGGATAGTCGACGAACGCGAACGCGGATCCGTCCGGCGCCCAGCAGGGCACGTTGATCGTGCCCTGACCGCCGAGGAGCTCGACGATCGTCGTCGGCTCCGCCCAGGAGTCGACGGAGACCAGGCGCAGCTCGACCCTGAGGTCTGCGGGGTGCCCTGTGGTGCCGGGCGGGTAGCTGAGGTAGACCGCGACATCCCCCGACGGCGCGACGTGCGGGAACCAGTTCACGCGCTCGTCGAAGGTCAGCTGTTCGAGCTCGGCGCCGTCGGGGCGCACCCGCGCCAGCTGCGCGTGCCCCGGAGCGGGGGAGAACTGCTCGGTGTTGAAGACGACCCACTCGCCGTCCGGCGTCCAGGCGCAGCCGTCCGCGGGCCCCGGATGCGTGGTGACGGCGACGTCGTCCCGTCCGTCGACCCCGATCGTGTGGATCGCCGCCGACGCCCACCAGTTCCCGCCGTCGGGGTCGAGCCGCACGTAGCCGAGGCGTGCACCGTCGGGGCTGACGCCGTGCAGGAAGTGCATCCCGCCGTCGTCGGGCGTGACCCGGTGCGCCGGTCCGCCTTCGATCGGGACGGACCAGATGTGCCAGTCCTGGGCGGAGGCGAACACGGTGCTGCCATCCGGCGAGAGCACGTGGTCGTTGTTGGCCTCGGGGAGCCCGATCGCCGCGAGGGGCGACGGCTCGCCCGTGCCGTCGGCGGGGAGCAGCCAGAGCCGCCCGTCGCCGTTCACGAGGAGCCGCCCGTCGGCGGTCCAGTTCGGCGCCTCGTACCGCCGCGTCGTGGACGCGTGGACCGTGCGGGTCGTTCCCGTCGCGCGATCCCACACCCGGATCCGAGCGGACTGGCCCGGCCGCAGCCCGCCCTCGGGCGCGGCGTCCTGCGCGGTCGTCATCGGCGGGATCCGATCAGACCACGCGCACCGAGAGCAGCTGATACCCCTCGGGCACCTTGGCCTCGAGTGCCGTCATGTTGTCGGCCTCGATCTCCTGCAGGCCGTCGCGACGGACGATCGTGCCCTCGGCCGTGAGGATCGTGTCCTTCTTCGCCATCGCGACCGGGGCCGAGGCGAGCTGCCATCCCGCAGGGGTCTCGGCGGCCAGCAGATCCTGGATCTCGTCGAGCTCCTCGGCCTGCACGGTGTGGGTCTTGGATTCGACGGGGCGGATGACACCGATGAGCATGACTCCAGCGTATGCCCCGGCGCGGACGACGAAGCCCGCCCCGCGCACCATCGTGCGGGGCGGGCGGTTCGCGGCGCCTTCGGGTGGCGCAGATCCTCAGGCGGCGTCGCCGATGAGGATCGCTTCCGCATCCTCGGCGACATCGTGCGAACCGCGGTCGATGTGCGCGAGCGCACGACGGCCGAGCAGCACCACGAGCGCCGCGATGAGCACCGACACGCCGGCGAACAGGTACGGGACGGTGTCGCCCCAGAGGTGCGAGAGGAGCGCGGCGAGGGGAGGAGCGACGGCGCCGCCGATGAAGCGCACCGCCGAGTAGGCCGAGGAGGCGACCGAGCGGGGCAGGTCCGTCGCCTCCATGACGGCCTCGGTGAGCACCGTGTTCATGATGCCGAGGAGCAGTCCGCCGACGATGATGCAGATCACCAGAGCCATCGGGATCGCGACCAGGATCCCCGCGACGATGAGGTCGAGGGCCAGCAGCGGCAGCACGAACAGGATGATCCGGGTGATCGGCATGCGCCGCAGCAGGATCGGCGCGACCCAGACGCTCGTGACCGCCAGCGCGATGCCCCAGCCGAAGAAGGTGAGGCCGATGCCGATCGCGCTGAAGCCGAGCGGGAACGGCGAGAACGCCAGCAGCACGAAGAAGCCGATGTTGTAGAACAGGGCGGCGACCGCGAGCACGCCCAGCGCGGGCCGCCCGAGCGCCTTGAACGGTGCGGAGAACGGCACGGGCTGGCGCTTCTCGAACGGGCCGCGCAGCAGCGTGAGCACCGCGATGAAGCCGATCGCCATGAGCACGACCACGCCGAAGAACGGACCCTGCCAGGCGACCTCGCCGAGCAGGCCGCCGAGGAGCGGGCCGATCGCGATGCCGAGGCCCAGGGCCGCCTCGTACAGGATGATCGCCGCGCTGGATCCGCCGCTCGCGGCTCCCACGATCGTGGCGAGCGCGGTCGAGATGAACAGCGCGTTGCCCAGGCCCCAGCCGGCCCGGAAGCCGATGATGGCGTCGACGCTTCCGCTGAGCGCGCAGAAGAGCGCGAAGACGACGATGAGGGCGAGGCCGACCAGGAGCGTGGCCTTGGCGCCGATCCGACTGGAGATCCAGCTGGTGAACAGCATCGCCACGCCCGTGACGAGCAGGTAGCTCGTGAACAGCAGCTCGGTCTGCACCGGCGTCGCCTTCAGCGACTCGGCGATCGCGGGCAGGATCGGGTCGACCAGACCGATCCCCATGAACGCGACGACGCAGGCGAAGGCGACGGCCCACACTTGTGCGGGCTGCCTCCAGATCGATGCCGGGGAAGCGGTGGTGCTCAACGTGCTGTCCTTTCCAGAAGCGAGTGGGTGTGCAGGATCTCCGCGGCGCGGGCCAGGTGCTGCCAGTCCGTGTCGTCGAGATCGCTGAATCGCGGGGCGAGGATCCGCTGCAGCTCGTCGCGCCAGGCGTGCAGGGCGCTGCGTCCCGCCGCCGTGATCGTGACCACGGTGGCGCGGGAGTCCTCGGGGTCGGGGGAGCGGAGCACGAGGCCCTCGTGCTCCAGCTGTCCGATCATGCGGGTCATCCCTGGCTGCGTGGTGCGGCTGGCCTTCGCCAGCTCCCCCACGCGCTGTCCATCCCTGCCGTCGAGCAGGCTGAGGGCCCGCCACTGGGCGGCAGGAGCGTCGTTTCCGGCCTCCTGCGCCGCGATGCGGGTGAGCGCGTGCGTCGAGAAGACGATCGACTGCAGGATCTCGCCGTGATTCATAACTGAAGTATATATCCGATGGTATGTAAATGGCAAGCGTCACGTCGTCGACGCACCTGCGTCGCTCAGCGGGAGGCGCGGCCGGCGATGCGTGCGGACAGCTGGTGCGCGTGCGCGAGAAGGGTGCGGCCGAGCGTCGGCAGGCGATCCGGACCGAAGCGGAACTCGACGCCGGTGAGGCTCAGTGCCCACTCCGGGCGCCCGTCGCGGTCGAACACCGCGGCGCCCATGCCCCAACTGCCCTCGACGATGAGGCCGGGATTGACCGCATACCCGCGCGCCTTGGTCTCCGCAAGCCGTCGGCGCAGCGGCGTCGCGGCGTGCGTTCGGCCCCAGCGCTCGCCGAGCTCGGGGTGGCGTTCGAGATAGGCATCCACATCGTGGTCGGGGAGGAAGGAGAGGATCGCGAGGCCGGCGCTGGCGACGCCGAGGGGGAACCGCACGCCCTCGCTGAGCACGAAGGAGCGAATGGGGAAGGCGCCCTCCTCGCGCAGCAGGCAGACGGTCTCGTCCGCCCTGCGCACCGAGAGGAACGCGCTCTCCTCGGTCTTCACGGCGAGCGAGCGCACGATGTCGCGCGCGATCTCGGTGATGTCATAGCGCGCCGCCGCCACTGTTCCCATGAGGTACAGCTCGGGACCGGGCATCCACAGGGCGGTGTGCGGATCCTGGTCCACGAGCCCCTCGGCGCGCAGGGCGGAGAGCAGCCGATGTGCGGTCGAGCGGCTGAGGCCCGAGGTCTCTGCGAGTCGCTGCAGCGACGCACCGTCCGGCGATGCGGTGACGAGGCGGAGCAGTCCGGCGGCGCGCGCGATCGCCTGCGCGCCCGGCACGGTGCGGCGGGACGAGGGCGTCTGTTCCACGATGTGGACGCTACCGAACGCAGCGCCCACATCGCAAGCGCCGGGTTGAGCGGCTCCGCGCCGAAGCGCAGAGTGTGAGGAGGAACACACGAAGGAGTGGCGAGTGATCGACAAGCAATGGGCGTCGGCCGCGGAGGCGGTCGCCGACATCCCCGACGGTGCGTCGCTCGCCGTCGGCGGGTTCGGGCTGTCCGGCAATCCGAGCGCGCTCATCGAGGCCCTGCTCGCACAGGGCACCTCCGGTCTCAGCGTGGTCAGCAACAACTGCGGAGTGGACGACTGGGGCCTCGGGCTGCTGCTGGGTGCGCACCGCATCCGCAAGATGACCTCGTCGTACGTCGGGGAGAACAAGGAGTTCGAGCGCCAGTTCCTCTCCGGGGAGCTCGAGCTCGAACTGACCCCGCAGGGCACGCTCGCCGAGAAGCTGCGCGCCGGCGGATCCGGCATCGCCGCGTTCTTCACGCAGACCGGCGTCGGCACCCAGGTGGCCGAGGGCGGCCTGCCGCGGCGCTATGCCGCCGACGGCTCGGTGGAGGTCGGGTCGCCCGCCAAGGACGTGCGCACCTTCGAGATGCACGGGCAGCCCCGCGAGTTCGTGCTCGAGGAGGCGATCACCACGGACTACGCACTCGTGCACGCGGCGCTCGGCGACCGGCACGGCAACCTGATCTTCAACAAGGCCGCCCGCAACTTCAACCCGCTCGCCGCGATGGCGGGCCGCGTCTGCATCGCGCAGGTCGAACGGCTCGTCGAGCCGGGGGAGCTGGATCCGGATCGCGTGCACCTGCCCGGCGTCTTCGTGCACCGGGTGGTCGAGGTCGGATCCGACATCGAGAAGCGCATCGAGCGGCGCACCGTGCGCCCTTCGACGGGCGCGGGGACCGGATCCGACTCCGGGAACAGGGAGGCCTGACATGGCTCTGACACGGGACGAGATGGCGGCGCGCGCCGCCCGAGAGCTGTCCGACGGCTCGTACGTGAACCTCGGCATCGGGCTGCCCACGCTCGTGCCCAACCACGTGCCCGACGGGGTGACGGTGGTGCTGCAGTCCGAGAACGGCATCCTCGGCGTCGGCCCCTATCCCGAGGAGCAGGCGGTCGACCCCGACCTCATCAATGCGGGCAAGGAGACCGTCACCACCCTGCCCGGTGCGGCGTTCTTCGACTCAGGGCTCAGCTTCGGCATGATCCGCGGCGGCAAGATCGACGCCGCGATCCTCGGCGCGATGCAGGTGAGCGCCACCGGGGATCTGGCCAACTGGATGATCCCCGGGAAGATGGTCAAGGGCCCCGGCGGCGCGATGGATCTCGTGCACGGTGCGGGACGGGTGATCGTGCTGATGGAGCACGTCGCCAGGGACGGGTCGGCGAAGATCGTCGACGAGTGCTCCCTCCCGCTCACCGGCCGCGCGGTCGTGCACCGGATCATCACCGATCTGGCCGTGATCGACGTCACCCCCGAGGGGCTGCGCCTCGTGGAGCTCGCGCCCGGGGTGAGCGTGCAGGATGTGAAGGATGCGACCCAGCCCCCGCTGCTCGTCGCCGAGGGACTGGAGTGATCATGGGTGCAGAGGACATCGTCATCGTGGCTGCGGCGCGCACGCCGCAGGGCCGCTTGAAGGGGCAGCTGGCGTCGTTCACCGCGCCGCAGCTCGGAGCCCTGGCCATCCGGGGCGCGCTGGAGCAGGGCGGGGTGGGCGCGGCGGACGTGGACGCGGTCATCGTCGGTCAGGTCCTGGCCGCGGGGTCGGGGCAGAACGCCGCCCGGCAGGCCGCGATCGGAGCCGGCATCGGATGGGACGTGCCGGCGCACTCGGTGAACAAGGTGTGCCTGTCGGGGCTCACCGCGATCATCGACGCCGCCCGCATGATCCGCACCGGCGACGCGCGCACCGTGGTCGCGGCCGGCATGGAGTCGATGACCCGCGCACCGCACCTGCTGATGGGCTCGCGCGACGGCTGGACTTACGGGTCCGTCGAAGTCCTCGACCACATGGCCTACGACGGCCTCACCGATGCCTACGACGCCGAGAGCATGGGCGCGTCGACCGAGCGGCACAACCCGCGCTTCGGCCTCACCCGCGAGGCGCAGGACGAGGTCGCGGCCCGCTCGCACCAGCGGGCCGCTGCAGCACGCGAGGCGGGGGTGTTCGACGCGGAGATCGTGCCGGTCACGGTGCCCCAGCGCCGCGGCGAGCCCCTGGTCCTGACGGCGGACGAGGGCATCAGGCCGGAGACGACCGTCGAGACGCTCGCCGGGCTCCGTCCGGCGTTCGCCGAAGGCGGGTCGATCACCGCGGGCAACTCCTCGCAGATCTCCGACGGCGCTTCGGCGGTCGTCGTCACCACGCGCGCCGAGGCCGAGGCCCACGGCTGGCCGGTGCTCGTAACGGTCGGCGCCAGCGGACAGACCGCGGGCCCCGACAACTCGCTGCAGGAGCAGCCGGCGCACGCCATCCAGCGCGCCCTCGACAAGCAGGGGATCACGGCGGCGGACGTCGACCTGGTCGAGATCAACGAGGCGTTCGGGGCCGTGGTCGCCCGCTCGGAGGCGGTGCTCGGCCTGGATCCGGAGATCGTCAACGTCCACGGCGGCGGCATCGCGATCGGCCATCCGATCGGCGCGAGCGGCAACCGGCTCGCCGTGCACATGGCCCACGAACTGGTGCGTCGCGGATCGGGCACCGCCGTGGTGGCGCTCTGCGGCGGAGGCGGTCAGGGCGAGGCGCTGATCCTCACCCGCTGAGGAACCGCTCCCGTAGGATCGGCGCATGACGACGATCCATGCGCTCACGGCGGCCGACCGGGACGACTGGCTGCCCTTGTGGCAGGCGTACCTGACGTTCTACGAGACCCCGCTCGCGGAGGACGTCACCGCGTCGACCTTCGCCCGGATCGTGGATCCCGCCGGCGACATCCACGGGGCGATCGCGCGCGACGACGACGGCCGCGCGGTGGGCATCGTGCACTGGCTCGCGCACCCCTCGACCTGGTCGACGCGCCACTACACGTATCTCGAGGACCTGTTCGTCGACCCCTCGGTCCGCGGCGGCGGCGTGGGACGCGCCCTGATCGCGCATGTGAACGAGGCGGCGCGGGCGGCCGGCAGCGACAAGGTCTACTGGCTCACCGCCGAGACCAACACGACGGCGCGGGGCCTCTACGACCGGGTCGCCTCCCGCAGCGGGTTCATCCACTACGAGATCGACCTGGTCTGATCGAACCCGGGCCCCTACTTCTGAGCCTTGCGCTCGGCCTTCTCCTCGGCCTTGAGCGCCTTCTTGGCCCGCTTGAACTGCACCGGCGCGACGGGCGAGTCGGCGGACACCATCTCGCCGCGCTCGTCACGACGGAAGTCGACGATGGCGCCGATCGCGAGCGCGATCGTGATGCCCCAGCTCAGCCAGGCGAGGACCGCGCGCCAGGTGATGGGCGCGTCCCGCGTTCCGCGCAGCAGCGCGATGCCGCTCGTGATCGCCCCGAAGAGACCGCTCGCGAAGAGGTAGTTGCGCATACGACCACGCTACCCTGGTGACATCACCGTTGTGCATTACCGGCCGCCGGCTCTTCCGGCGGAAAGCGGCGGCACCTGACTGCGTCTCCTCCCGCGGCGACGCCAGAGACCTCTCCCGCCATGACTTCGCACACCTCGTCCACTCCGGTCCCCCCGAGCCTCTTCCGCCGGGTCGGGCTGCCGTACTTCCTCATCGCCTTCATCGCCCGGCTTCCCTTCGCGATGATGGTCGTCGGGGTGCTCACCGTCGTCGTCGCCGCCCGCGAGTCGGTGGCGCTCGGCGGACTCACCTCCGCGGCCGTGGGCATCGGCACCGCCTGCTTCGGTCCGCTGCTGGGCGCCGCGGCCGACCGTCGCGGGCAGCGGATCGTGCTCGGCCTCATCGCCGTCGCCAACGCCGCGGCGCTGATCGGGTTCACGTTCGTCGTCTACTCACCGGCGCCCGAGCCGCTCGTGCTGCTCAGCGCGTTCGCGATCGGCGCCACCGCACCGCAGGTCTCGCCGATGTCGCGGTCGCGCCTGGTCACGATCATCGCCGAGCGGGTTCCTGCCGAGCGTCGCGCCCGCACCACGTCGTCGACGATGTCGTACGAGTCGGCCGCCGACGAGACGGTGTTCGTGTTCGGCCCGTTCCTCGTGGGCGTGCTCGCCACGGCCATCGCGCCCTGGATGCCCCTCGTGATCGCCGCCGCCCTCATCCTCGTGTTCGTGGGCGCTTTCGCCCTGCATCCGACCGCCGCACACGTCTCCGCGCAGCGCGGCGCCGACGGGCACGCGACCTCGCGTGTCTCGGAGCTGTTCCGCCCCCGCCTGATGATCGTGGTGGTGGGCATGCTCGGGGTCGGCGTGTTCTTCGGCGCCATGCTCACCTCGCTCACCGCGTTCATGACGGAGCACGGCCGGGCCGAGGAGGCGGGCCTGCTCTACGGCGCGCTGGGCGTCGGGTCCGCGATCCTCGCGCTCGGCGTCGCGTTCCTGCCGGCACGGTTCACGCTCGCCGCGCGCTGGCTCGTCTTCGCCGGCGTGCTGTTCGGCGGCAGCCTGATGCTGCCCTGGGTGCACGACGTGGGGGCGATGCTGATCGCCCTGACGGTGATGGGCTGCGGGATCGGCCCGACCCTGGTGACCCAGTTCAGCCTGGGCGCGGCGTTCGGCCCCGCCGATCGATCCGCCACCGTGATGACGATGCTCGGCTCGGCGATGGTGGTCGGTCAGGCGATCGGCGCCGTCACCGCCGGCCAGGTCGCCGATGCCGGCGGTGCGCAGACGGCCCTCGTGCTGCCGGTCGCCGCCGCTGCGCTGGTGCTGGTCGCCGGGGTGGCGAACGCGCTGCGGGCGCGCTCGCGCCGCGCCGCGGACTGACGCGCACCGCCGGTCGGCGTCGGTTGGCTAGCCTGGAGATGCAGCCCCCGCTGCCGTGAGGAGCGTTCCATGCCTTCGTCCACACCGACCGCGCCGTTCGTGATCGTCGCCAACCGTCTTCCCGTCGACCGGGTGCACGGTCCCGACGGCTCCGAGGTCTGGCGGCGTTCGCCCGGCGGCCTCGTGGCCGCGCTCGAGCCCGTCATGCAGGCCGTCGACGGGGCGTGGGTGGGGTGGGCCGGGCAACCGGATCTGGAGCTCGACCCGTTCACGGAGGACGGGATCCGCCTGCTCCCCGTGTCGCTGTCGGCCCAGGAGGTCGAGGAGTTCTACGAGGGCTTCTCGAACGACACGATCTGGCCGCTGTATCACGACGTCATCGCGCCGCCGCAGTTCCACCGGGAGTGGTGGGACGCCTACGTCCGGGTGAACCGGCGCTTCGCCGAGCGGGCGGCCCAGGCCGTGTCCGAGGGCGGAACGGTCTGGGTGCACGACTATCAGCTCCAGCTGGTGCCCGCGATGCTGCGCGAGCGCCGTCCCGATCTCACCATCGGGTACTTCCATCACATCCCGTTCCCCGCGCACGGCCTGTACGCGCAGCTGCCCTGGCGCGATCAGGTGCTCCAGGGGCTGCTGGGCGCCGATGTCGTGGGCTTCCAGCGGGCGCAGGACGCCACGAACTTCCTGACGGCCGTGCGCCGCAGGCTGAGGCTGGACGTCAAGGGATCCACGGTGTCCGTGCCCTACGGCGGCGCGCGCACGTCCGTCGCCCGGGCGTTCCCGATCTCCATCGACACGACGCCGTACCTCGAACTCGCGGCGCGCCCGGACGTGCGTGCTCGGGCCGCCGAGATCCGCGAGGGACTCGGCAACCCGAAGAAGATCCTGCTCGGGGTGGACCGCCTCGACTACACCAAGGGGATCCGGCACCGGATCAAGGCGTTCGGCGAGCTGCTGGATCAGGGGCGCATCTCCGTCGAGGACGTCACTCTCGTGCAGGTCGCCAGCCCCAGTCGGGAGCGGGTCGACGCCTATGTGCAGCTGCGGGACGAGATCGAGCTCGCCGTCGCGCGGATCAACGGCGACCACGACACGATCGACCACACGGCGATCCGCTACCTGCACCAGGGCTTCCCGCGCGAGGAGATGGTCGCGCTGTACCTCGCCGCCGACGCGATGCTCGTCACCGCCCTCCGCGACGGCATGAACCTCGTCGCCAAGGAGTACGTCGCCACCCGCGGCGACCACCGCGGGGTGCTCGTGCTCAGCGAGTTCACCGGTGCCGCCGACGAGCTGCGCCAGGCGGTGCTGGTCAACCCGCACGACATCGAGGGGCTCAAGGACGCGATCATGCAGGCCGTCGAGATGCCTCCGCGCGAGCAGGCGCGCCGCATGCGGGCGCTGCGCAAGCGGGTGCTGGAGAACGACGTGAACGCCTGGTCGCAGGAGTTCCTCACCGCCCTCGAGGACGTACGGAGCACGCGATGACCCGCCACTGGACCCCCGGAGACCTCGATCCCGCCCTCGCGGCGATCGCGCGCACGCCGCGCCTGCTGGTCGCGCTCGACTTCGACGGCACGGTCTCGCCGCACGTCGCGGACCCGATGTCGGCGCGGGCGCTGCCGGCGGCCGTCGCCGCCGTGGGGCGTCTCGCCGCACTGCCGCAGACCTTCGTCGCCTACGCGTCCGGGCGCAGCCTGCACGACCTCCGCGAGATCACCGAGCACGAGGACGGCTCGCCGATCCTGCTCGCCGGATCCCACGGCGCGCAGTTCTGGTTCCCGGACACGGGGGAGGAGACGGACCTCTCCTCCGAGCCCGCCGATCAGGCGGAGGTCGTCGCCGAGCTGCGCGCGCTGATCGCCGATCTCGACGGCGTGGTCCACGAGCCGAAGACCTTCGGCTTCGGCGTGCACACGCGCACGGCTGCGCCCGGGCAGGAGGAGATCGCGTTCCTCCGCGTGGAGAAGTGGGCCTCCGAGCGCATCCCCTCGTGGCGCCGTCGCACGGGGCACCATCTGCGCGAGTTCTCCTGGCGGGCCGAGGGCAAGGACGCGGCGCTCGCGCGCCTTCGGACGCACGTGCAGGCGACCGGCGTGCTCTTCGCCGGCGACGACGTCACCGACGAGGACGGGATGCGCACGCTCGGCAGTGAGGACCTGGGCGTGCGGATCGGCGCGGGCGAGACGGCCGCGGGACTGCGCGTCGCCGATCCCGCCGCGTTCGCGGGTCTCCTCGACGCCCTGGCCGACGCCAGGGCGAGCGCGCAATAGACTTCTTCCATGCGCGCGCAGGACGAACACGGTCGTCCGTTCGTCGTGCGCATCCGCGTCCTGGACCGCGAGGATCATGCGTTAGGCTTGACGCACGTTCGATGCGTGATCGGCACAACCGGATCACGGATCGGACGCAGAGCTCCGGCGGTCTCGCAGTCCGTCGGGCGCGATGGTGATCTGATTCGGGTCGATATCGCGGCTCGTGCTCTCGGCCCACTCGCCGGGACGCCTGAGCCGGGCTCCTACCGCGACGATGTTCGTCGCGACGTCGAGCCGACTTCCCCGCGCTGCACCCGAGGCGTTCCAGCCCAGCATTCCCGACCCCTGCGGCCCGCCCCCGGCGGACCGGGTCGGAGAGTCGTCCGCGACGGGGCATCGTCCCGCCGCTTCCGCCGATCGTTCATCACCGCAAGGAACCTTCATGACCGCTGATACCGCTCCAGCCGTCCCTCGTCCGCCTGCCCGCCCGGCGGCGGCCCCTGTTCTCACCGGCGCTCAGGCCGTCGTCCGCTCCCTCGAGCTCCTCGGGGTCACGGATGTGTTCGGCATCCCCGGCGGCGCGATCATGGAGGTCTACGACCCGCTGATGGCGTCGACCGAGCTGCGCCACATCCTCGTGCGTCACGAGCAGGGCGGCGGTCACGCCGCCGAGGGCTACGCCACCGCCTCCGGGAAGGTCGGCGTCACCATCGCGACCTCCGGTCCCGGGGCGACCAACCTCGTCACCGCGATCGCGGACGCCTACATGGACTCCATCCCGATCGTCGCGATCACCGGACAGGTGTTCTCCCGGCTGATGGGCACGGACGCGTTCCAGGAGGCGGACATCGTCGGCATCACCATGCCGATCACCAAGCACTCGATCCTCGTCAAGCGTCCGGAGGACATCCCGGGTGCCATCGCCGCGGCGTTCGAGATCGCCGCGACCGGTCGTCCCGGGCCCGTCCTGGTGGACATCACCAAGGACGCGCAGCAGGCGACGGCGCCCTTCGTGTGGCCGCCGAAGTACGACCTGCCCGGCTATCGTCCCGTGACGAAGGCGCACGGCAAGCAGATCCAGGCCGCGGCGACCCTGCTCGCAGAGGCCAAGAAGCCGGTGCTCTACGTCGGCGGCGGCATCATCCGCGGCAACGCCTCGGAGGAGCTGCTGACCCTCGCCGAGCTCACCGGCGCCCCTGTCGTGACCACGCTGATGGCGCGTGGCGCGTTCCCCGACTCGCACCCGCAGCACGTCGGCATGCCCGGCATGCACGGCACGGTGCCGGCGGTGCTCGCGCTGCAGGAGGCCGATCTGCTCGTGGCCCTCGGCACCCGGTTCGACGACCGCGTGACGGGCAAGGCCGAGCTGTTCGCCCCGAACGCGAAGGTCGTCCACGTCGACATCGACCCGGCCGAGATCTCCAAGATCCGCACCGCCGACGTGCCCATCGTGGGCGGCGTGCGCGAGGTCATCACGGATCTCGAGGCCGCGTTCCGCGGGCTCACCGGTGGCGCCAAGGGCGACATCGAGGAGTGGTGGGCCTACCTCGACGGGCTGCGTGCCGAGTTCCCGCTCGGCTACACGCCGCCCGAGGACGGCCTGATGTCCCCGCAGCACGTGATCCAGCGGATCGGCGAGCTCACCGGCCCCGAGGCGGTCTACGCCGCAGGCGTCGGCCAGCATCAGATGTGGGCGGCGCAGTTCATCAAGTACGAGCGTCCCAACTCCTGGCTGAACTCCGGCGGTGCCGGCACCATGGGCTACGCCGTGCCGGCGGCCATGGGCGCCAAGGTCGCCGAGCCCGACCGCGTGGTCTGGGCGATCGACGGCGACGGCTGCTTCCAGATGACCAACCAGGAGCTCGCGACCTGCGTCATCAACGACATCCCGATCAAGGTCGCGATCATCAACAACTCCTCCCTGGGCATGGTCCGCCAGTGGCAGACCCTGTTCTACGAGGGCCGGCACTCGAACACCGACCTGAACACCGGGCACGGGACGATCCGGATCCCCGACTTCGTCAAGCTCGCCGAGGCCTACGGCTGCCTCGCGATCCGGGTGGAGAAGGAGGAGGAGATCGACGCCGCCATCAAGCTCGCCCTCGGGACGAACGATCGCCCCGTCGTGATCGACTTCGTCGTCAGCGCGGATGCCATGGTGTGGCCGATGGTGCCGCAGGGCGTCAGCAACAGCTACATCCAGTACGCGCGCGACCACGCGCCCGCTTTCGACGAGGAGGACTGATCCATGTCCACGCATGTGCTGAGCCTCCTGGTGGAGGACACCCCGGGTATCCTGACCCGCGTCGCCGGACTGTTCGCGCGCCGCGGCTTCAACATCGAGTCGCTCGCCGTGGGCGTGACGGAGGTGCCGGGCATCTCCCGGATCACGGTCGTCGTCGACGTCGAGGAGTTCCCGCTCGAGCAGGTGACCAAGCAGCTGAACAAGCTGATCAACGTCATCAAGATCGTCGAGCTGGAGCAGAGCGCCTCCGTGCAGCGTGAGCACATGCTCATCAAGGTGCGCACGGACAACAACAGCCGTTCGAACGTGCTCGAGGTCGTGAACCTCTTCCGCGCGTCCGTCGTCGACTACGCGCCCGAGGCGCTCGTGGTCGAGGTCACGGGCGACAAGGGCAAGGTCGACGCGCTGCTGCGCGCGCTCGAGCCGTTCGGCATCAAGGAGCTCGCCCAGTCGGGCCTGCTCGCGATCGGCCGCGGCGGCAAGAGCATCACGGAGCGCGTGCTGCGCAGCTGACCCCCGCCGGCCCCTGAGCCCGTCGACGGGGCCGGCAGCAGAACTTCCCAGAACCCCAACAAGGAGAAACACACAGTGAGCACCGAGATCTTCTACGACGCAGACGCGGACCTGTCGATCATCCAGAACAAGAAGGTCGCGATCGTCGGCTACGGCTCCCAGGGCCACGCGCACGCGATGAACCTGCGCGACAGCGGCGTCGAGGTCGCGATCGCCCTCAAGGAGGGCTCGCGCTCGATCGCCAAGGCCGAGGAGGCCGGCTTCCCCGTCAAGACCGTCGCCGAGGCGACCCAGTGGGCCGACCTCATCATGATCCTCGCGCCGGACCAGCACCAGCGCGGCATCTACAGCGAGTCGATCGCGCCGAACCTCACCGCGGGCAAGACCCTCGCGTTCGCGCACGGGTTCAACATCCGCTTCGGCTACATCGACGCTCCCGAGGGCGTCGACGTGATCCTCATCGCCCCGAAGGCCCCGGGTCACACCGTGCGCCGCGAGTTCGTCGCCGGCCGCGGCATCCCGGACATCATCGCCGTGGAGCGCGACGCGTCGGGCAACGCCTGGGCGACCGCCCTCTCGTACGCGAAGGCGATCGGCGGCACCCGCGCCGGCGTCATCAAGACCACCTTCACCGAGGAGACCGAGACCGACCTGTTCGGCGAGCAGGCCGTGCTCTGCGGTGGCATGAGCCACCTCGTGCAGGCGGGCTTCGAGACCCTCACCGAGGCGGGCTACCAGCCGCAGATCGCCTACTTCGAGGTGCTGCACGAGCTCAAGCTCATCGTCGACCTGATGTGGGAGGGCGGCATCGCCAAGCAGCGCTGGTCGATCTCCGACACCGCCGAGTTCGGCGACTACGTCTCCGGTCCGCGCATCATCGACGCCGGTGTGAAGGAGCGCATGAAGGAGGTCCTCGCGGACATCCAGTCCGGCGCCTTCGCGACCCGCTTCATCGAGGACCAGGACAACGGCGCGACCGAGTTCCTCGCCCTTCGCGAGAAGGAGCAGGGGCACCCGATCGAGGCCACCGGCAAGGAGCTGCGTGCGCTCTTCGCCTGGAAGTCGCAGGACGAGGACTACGTCGAGGGCAGCGCCGCGCGCTGACCCACGGCTGACGAGAGAACGGGCGTCCCTTCGGGGGCGCCCGTTCTGTCTTCTGTTCCGAGGACGCCGAGCCCGGTCGCGCTGCGCGCGTCCTCGCTCGACGACCCCGGGGCGCGCTACGCCGGGAAGACCACGCCCTCGCCGATCACGCGCAGGGCGATGCGCTGGCCGGGGCGGGTGAGGGCCGGGTTGGCGTGCCGGATGACGATCACCGGCGGCTCCGCATCGAGGCGGGGATCCGCGCCGGCGCGGGGCTCCAGCCGGATCCGCGCCGACGTCTCCGACCCGAAGTAGACGCCCGACTCGACGGTCGCCCGGATCGGAGAGTCGGCGACGAGCTGCACCTGCTCCGGGCGCAGCATGAGCTGCACATGCCCCTGGACCGGTGGATTCCGAACCGGCACGTAGCCCAGCGCGCAGGACGCGAGGGATCCGTCCAGCCAGGCGTCCAGCACGATCGCCTCGCCGAGGAACTCCGCCACCCCGCGGTCCGCCGGACGCGTATACACGACGAACGGGTGCCCCGTCTGCACGAGGCGGCCGTCGCGCATCACGGCCACCTGGTCGGAGAAGCTCAGCGCCTCGGACTGGTCGTGCGTGACGAGGATGGTCGTCGTGCCGGCATCGGTCAGGATCCGGGCCACCGCCTCCCGCGTCGCGGCGCGCAGTCCGGTGTCGAGGGCGGAGAACGGCTCGTCCAGCAGCATCAGCTCGGGCTCGCGGGCGAGCGCCCGGGCGATCGCGACGCGCTGCTGCTGTCCGCCGGAGAGCTGGTCCGGGCGGCGATCCGCCACGTCCTGCGGCAGGGCGACGAGAGCCAGCAGCTCGGCCACCCGCCGATCCCGGGCGGCGCGGCCGAGGTCGTCGAGGCCGAAGGAGATGTTGCGCGCGACCGAGAGATGCGGGAACAGGCCGCCGTCCTGCGTCACGTAGCCGATGTCGCGGCGATGGACGGGAACCCAGGTATCGGGACCCGCGACGGAGCGGGATCCCAGCACGACCTCGCCCCGCTCCGGGCGCTCGAAACCGGCGATGATGCGCAGCAGGGTGGTCTTGCCCGACCCCGAGGCGCCGACGATCGCGGTGATCCCGCCCTTCTGCACGGCGAGGTCGACGCCGTGCAGCACGCGATGCCCGCCGTACGACGCAGTGACGCCGGCCACCTGCAGGTGCGCGGTGGGCAGGGGGCCGGTCCCGGGCGAGGGCACGGCGCCGAGCGATCCGAGGTTGCGTGCGGTCATGCGTTCTCCGCGGTCGAGGGGGCGGGCGTCGTCGAGGTGCCGGGGGAGGCGTCGGCGGTGGAGAGCACCGCGGACTGCCGGAAGAGCAGATAGGTCATGGGGGCGGAGAGCAGGATCAGGAGCGTCGCGTAGGGCGCGGCACCCGCGAAGTCGATCTCGCTGGACAGGCTCCAGAACCGCGTGGCGAGCGTCTGCACGCCGATCGGCGAGAGCAGCAGGGTCGCGGTCAGTTCCCCGGCCACCGCGAGGAACACCATCGCCAGGGCGGCGGCCGTCGCGGGCGCCACCAGGCGCAGCGTGACCCCGAAGAAGGCCCGCAGCGGCCGGCGGCCGAGCGCCTGCGCCGCTTCCTCGAGGCTCTGCGGCGCCTGTGCGATGCCCGCCTGGAGCGGCACCAGCGCGCGGGGAAGGAAGAGGAGGGCATAGGCGAGGAGCAGCAGCGCCGTCGTCTGGTACAGCGCCGGCACGAAGAAGAGCGAGACCGTGACGAGTGCGAGCGCGAGCACGATGCCCGGCATGGAGCTGGTGATGTAGTTCGTGCGCTCCAGCAGCCGGCTGAGCGCGCCGGGACGGCGCACGGCGAGCCAGGACAGCGGGAACGCGGCGACGACGGTGACCACACCGCCGCCGAGCGCGAGAGCGAGCGTCTGCAGCAGGGTCGGCACCAGATCGGGCGCCGTCCAGACCGCGGTGCCGCCGTAGGCCAGCCAGCCGCCGATGACGACCGCGGGCACGCCGAGCGCGGCGACGCCGAGAGCGAGCAGGGCGACCTGGGCCGGGAGCTGCCATCCGCGCAGCCGGATCCGGCGGGGCGGCGCTGCCGTACCCGATCCGATCCGTGCGTAGCGGGCGCGTCCGCGGGCGCGGCTCTCCAGCAGCAGCAGCGCGAAGCAGAGCAGCATGAGCACGCCGGACAGCATGCTCCCCGCCGACCCGTTGAACGTGGAACGGTACTGATCCATGATCGCGGTCGTGAACGTGTCGAAGCGGATCAGGGCGAACGCGCCGTACTCGCTGAGCAGGTGCAGCCCCACGAGCAGCGCGCCGCCGAGCAGCGCGAGTCGCAGCTGCGGCAGCACGGTCCCGAAGAACACGCGCACCGGACCGCGGCCGAGGCTCGCCGCGGCCTGCTCGAGGGAGGGATCCAGGCGCGCGAGCGCGGCGCGCACCGGGAGGTACACGAGCGGGAAGTAGGACAGCGTCGCCAGCAGCACGCCGGATCCGAGTCCGGCGAGCGAGGGGACCGCGGAGACCCAGGCGTAGGAGTTCACGAACGCGGGGATCGCGAGCGGCATCGCGAGCACCGCGCCCCACGCCCCGGCGCCCGCGAGCGACGTCCGCTCGACGAGCCAGGCGCCGCCGACCCCGATCACGGCGCAGAGCGGCACGGTGATCGCGACGAGCAGCACGGTGTTCGTCAGCAGCTCGCCGACCCGTGGGCGGAAGATCAGCGCCGCCGACTCGGCCCAGCCGATCTGGGCCGCGGTCGTGACGACGAAGAGCAGCGGAAGCAGCGAGAGCGCCGCGACCACGACGCCGGCGGTGATCACGACCCAGGATCCGGCTCCCCGGGAGACGCCGCGGGGCGGCCGGAGCCGTTGCGCTCCGACCGCCCGTCGGGAAGTGGTCGTGGTGGTGATGTCTGCGCCCTAGAGCAGGCCCGCCTGGGTCATCAGATCGGTGACCTGCTTGGAGTTCAGCGTAGCCGGGTCGATGGTCGGCGCCTGCAGATCCTCGAGGGGAACGAGCTTCGGGTTCGCGGCGACCCCGGATCCGACCGGGTACTCGAACGAGGTTCCGGTCTGCAGGATCTTCTGGCCCTCGGCGCCCGTCACGAACGCGAGGAACTTCTGCGCTGCGGCCTGGTGCTTGCTCGACTTCAGCACGCCGCCCCCGGACACCGAGACGAACGCACCCGGATCCTGGTTCTTGAAGTAGTGCAGCTGCACGTTCTTCGAGTTCTCTCCGGTCGCCGCCTGATCGCCGAACCAGTAGTAGTGGTAGATCACCGCGCTGTCGATCTCACCGGCGTTGACCGCCTTCATCGCGGTGGAGTTGCCCTTGTAGGCGACCGAGTTGGTCTTCATGGCCTTCAGCCACTCCTCGGCGGCGTCGGCGCCCTTGAGCTGCACGAGCGCCGAGACGATGGCCTGGAAGTCGGCGCCGGAGGGCGATGCGGCCCAGCGGCCCTTCCAGGACGGGTCGGCGAGATCCATCAGCGACTTCGGCAGCTGCGCCTCGGTGAGCTTCGACGTGTTGTAGGCGAACACAGTCGAGCGGGCCGCGATGCCGACCCACTTGCCGGAGGACGGGCGGTACTTCGTCGGGACGTTCTTCAGCGCCTCGTCGCCCGGCGACGTGAACAGGCCCGCCTTCTCGACGGCCGACATCGACGGCGAGTTCTCGGTGAGGAACACGTCGGCGGGGGAGCGATCGCCCTCCTGGATGAGCTGCTGGGACATCTCGGTGTCGTCGCCGTTGCGCACCTGGACCTTGATGCCGGTCGCCTTCGTGAACGCATCGGTCCACGACTTCGTGAGCTCTTCGTGCTGCGCGTTGTAGATCGTGATGGTCTGCCCGGCGAGGTCATCGCCGCCGGTGCTCGCGGCGGGCGTGGAGCCGCCGCCGCTGCAGGCGGTCAAGGCCAGGGCGACGGCGGAGGCTGCTGCCGCAGCGGAGAGCAGGCGGAGGGAACGGTTCACGGAGAGTCCTTCGTGGCGGGGGTGATGCGGAGGTCGCGAATCACATCGTAGGTAAGGCAAGCCTCACTCACCAACCTGATGACATTCCTGAGAACCGTGCGAGGTCTGCCTGAACGGGCGACAGGGCGATCAGCCCACGCCGTAGAACCTCGCCGCGTTGCCCCAGAGGACGGCGTCGGCGTCGAGGCCTCGGGCCGCCGCCCACTCCACCACCGTCTCGGCCCAGAGCCCGCGGCTCTCCGGCCGGTACTCGCACGCCTCGCCGGTGATCGCCGAGACGGGCCAGTCGCTGCCCCAGAGCAGGCGGTCGGATCCGAACGCGTCGGCGGCCGCATCGAGGAAGGGGATCACCTGGGCCGGGCTCCAGAGGCCTCCGGCTTCCGCGGGCAGCCCGGAGAGCTTCACGGCGACCCGCGGATGCGCCGCCAGTGCGCGCAGGTCGCGCAGCCAGTCGGCGTCGGGGCGGAGCGGATCCGCGGCGGTGCCGACGGACGGCTTCCCGAGATGGTCCAGCACGATCGGCAGCGCAGGCACCGCCCCGGCGAGATCGGAGACGTCGGGGAGCTGGTGGGCGCGCACGCAGGCGTCGAAGCGGAGCCCGCGCGCGGCCACGGCGGCGGCACCCGCACGGAAGGCGTCGTGGCGGGCGGTGCCGTCGGGCTCGTCCTGGAGGTTGTGCCGCACGCCGACGACCCCGGTGAGGCCGACGAGCGCGTCGAGATGCGCGGTCGTCTGCTCGCCCCGGTCGAGCCGTGCCCCCGCCACGATGCCGATCACGCCGGTGCGCGCGGCGGTCTCGGAGACCCAGCGCACCTCATCGAGGAACTCCGCCTCGACGCACTCCGCCTGCACGAAGATCGCCGCAGCCCGCTCGGCGCCGGTGACGGACGCCTTGGCGAGCTCCTCGGCGGCGTATCGCTGAGCCAGCGGTCCGTCGAGCCAGGTGTAGTCGAGGCGGGAGGGATCCCACAGGTGCAGGTGGGAGTCGAGGAGACGCATGCTGACATCCTTTCGCAGATCGCGGCCCGTGTGGCGCAGACATCCGATGTTCGCTCCAGCGCCTAGGATGACGCCATGGCAGTCACCGACGAGGCGATCGAGAAGATCAAGGCGATGATCGTGTCGGGCGAGCTCGGCCCAGGCGATCGGCTGCCGCCGGAGAAGGAACTCGCCGAGCGCCTCGGCCTGAGCCGCAACTCGATGCGCGAGGCGGTCAAGGCGCTCGAGGTGATCCGCGTCCTCGACGTGCGCCGCGGGGACGGCACCTATGTGACGAGTCTCGAGCCGCACCTCCTCCTCGAGGCGATCAGCTTCGTCGTCGACATGCACGACGACGACTCCCTGCTCGAGCTGTTCGCGGTGCGTCGCATGCTGGAGTCCCAGGCGACCGGCCTCGCTGCGACCCACGGCGATGATGAGGCGATCGCGACGCTGCAGGCGGAGATCGACGGGATCGACGCCGCCGTCTCGATCGACGACCTCGTGGCTCACGACATCCGCTTCCATCGCGAGATCGTGCAGATGACCGGCAACGGCTATCTCGCCAGCCTCATCGACAGCCTGTCGAGCCAGACCATCCGTGCCCGGGTCTGGCGCGGGCTCACCGAGCAGGGGGCGGTCGAGCGCACGCTGTCCGAGCACCGCGCCATCGCCGATGCGATCGCGCAGCACGACCCCGCCCTCGCGACCTCGCTCGCCACCGCGCACATCGCGGACGTCGAGCGCTGGCTGCGCCAGGCTGCCCAGGCCTGAGTCCGTTCCCACCGCTCGCGGCGGCTCGAACCGCTCCCGTCGCAGAAGATGTCGTTCTGAACGCCGGTCAGCGACATCTTCTGCGACGGGAGCAGCTCTTCTGCGACGGGAACAGCGGAAGCCGGTGGGGGAGAGCCGGTCGAAGCGGCCCCGGAGCCCGGCTACTCGGCGCGCAGGCGGAGCTGGGCCATGCCGCCGTCGACCTCGATGGAGGTGCCGGTGGTGGATCCGGAGGTCGGGCTGACGAGGTACAGCACGGCGCCGGCGACCTCGTCCGGTGACACCAGGCGACCGTGCGGCTGGCGGGCGTTGAGCGCGGCGCGCTCCGCGGCGGGGTCGGAGGCGGAGTCGAGCAGCCGTCCCACCCAAGGGGTGTCGGCGGTGCCAGGGTTGACCGCGTTGACGCGGATCCCCTCGCGGAGGTGATCCGCCGCCATCGCCCGGGTGAGCGCGGACACGGCGCCCTTCGAGGCGGAGTAGAGCGCGCGCTGCGGCAGCCCCGTGGTCGAGGCGATCGAGGCGGTGTTGCAGATCGCGGCGGCCGGGGACTTCCGCAGCCAGGGCAGTGCCGCGGCGGAGACGCGGGCGATGCCCGTCACGTTGATCGAGAGCACGCGCGCCCACTCGTCGTCGCCGTTCGCGGCGACGTCGCCCTGTGCGCCGATCCCGGCGTTGTTCACCACGATGTCGATGCGGCCGAAGCGCTCGCCGATGGCGGCGACGGCCGCGTCCACGCTCGCCCGGTCCGACACGTCGGCCGTGAAGGCGGCGAAGCGCGGATCCGCGCCGGTCACGTCGCGGTCGAGCACCGCGACCTCGGCGCCCTGCTCGTGCAGCTGCGCGGCGATCGCCGCGCCGATCCCCGATGCGCCGCCCGTGACGATCGCGACGAGCCCTTCCACCTGACCGGTCATGCCTGTGCCTCCCATGCGATGAATTCCTGACGCTGGCTCCCCAGCCCCTCGATGTCGATCTCGACGACGTCCCCGGCGCGGAGGTACGGGAACTTCCCGCCGAACGCGACGCCCTGCGGGGTGCCCGTGAGGATGAGGTCCCCGGGCTCGAGGGTCATGTACTGCGAGATGTGGTGCACGATCTCCGCGACGGGGAAGATCATGTCGTTCGTGTTCGAGTCCTGCCGCGGCTCGCCGTTCACGAAGCTGCGCAGCCGCAGGTTCTGCACGTCGACCTCGTCGGGTGTCACGAGCCACGGCCCGGTCGGGTTGAACCCGAAGGCCGCCTTGCCCTTGGACCACTGCCCGCCGGAGACCTCCATCTGGAAGGCCCGCTCCGAGACGTCGTTGCACACCACGTATCCGGCGATGTGCGCCGCGGAGTCGGCGGGGGAGTCGAGGTAGGCGGCGCGGGATCCGATCACGACGCCGAGCTCCACCTCCCAGTCCGTCTTCTCGCTGCCGCGCGGGATCGTCACCGCGTCGTCGGGACCCACGACGGTGTTCGGCGTCTTCAGGAACAGGATCGGCACGGTGGGCGGCTCCGCGCCCGACTCGCGGGCGTGGGCGGCGTAGTTCTGCCCGACGCAGATCACGGCGCTGGGGCGCGCGATCGGCGCTCCGATGCGCTGCGCGGCGGCGTCGGCCAGTTCGGGGAGGGCTCCGGCATCCAGGGCGGCACGCGTGCGGCCCACCGGGTCGGCGGCGAGGAAGTCGCCGTTCACATCGGAGGTCACGGGCCGAAGATCGTAGGTACGGCCCTCGGCGATGACGACCGGGATCTCGGATCCGGGGTCGCCCAGACGCGCGAACTTCATGATTCTCCTGCCTTCTCAGAGGGATGGGTGGATCCGCCGCCGGAACGACGTGAGCGGATGCATCCCGCGTTGACAGTATAGACATCCGATGTTTACACTCCAACTGTCGGGGCCCATGACGGCCTTCCGCGCCACCGCCCCGACTTCGGCCCAGAACAGGAGAACCGTGAGCCGCATCGTCGCGCTGGAGACCAGCGACATCCGATTCCCCACCTCGCTCAGCCTCGACGGCTCCGACGCGATGAACCCCGACCCCGACTACTCCGCGGCCTACGTGATCGTGCGCACCGACGCGGCCGACGGCATCGACGGGCACGCGTTCGTTTTCACGATCGGCCGCGGCAACGACGTGCAGGTCGCGGGCATCGACGCGCTCGCCGGGCATCTCGTGGGCCGCGAGCTGGAGCCGCTGCTCGACGACATGGGCGGCACGTTCCGGGAGATCATCGGCGACTCGCAGCTGCGCTGGCTCGGCCCGGAGAAGGGCGTCATGCACATGGCGATCGGCGCCGTGATCAACGCGCTGTGGGACATCAAGGCCAAGCGCGCCGGGCTTCCGCTCTGGCAGCTCCTCTCCCGGATGACGCCGGAGCAGCTCGTCGATCTCGTCGACTTCCGCTACCTCACCAACGCGCTCACCCGCGAGGACGCCCTGGCGATCCTGCGCGCCGCCGAGCCCGGCCGCGCCGAGCGGGAGCAGCAGCTGCTCGCGACCGGGTACCCGGGCTACACGACGAGTCCCGGCTGGCTGGGCTACTCGGACGAGAAGCTCGAGCGCCTCGCCCGGGAGGCGATGGCCGACGGGTTCACGCAGATCAAGCTCAAGGTCGGCGCCGACCTCGACGACGACATCCGGCGGTTCCGCAAGGCCCGCGAGGTGTGCGGGCCCGACTTCCCGATCGCGATCGACGCCAACCAGCGCTGGGAGGTCTCCGAGGCGATCGCCTGGGTGAACGCGCTCGCCGAGTTCCGTCCCGCGTGGATCGAGGAGCCGACGAGCCCCGACGACGTGCTCGGGCACGCCGAGATCGCCCGTGGCGTGGCGCCGATCCGCGTCGCGACCGGCGAGCACGCGCAGAACCGGATGATCTTCAAGCAGCTGCTGCAGGCCGAGGCCATCCAGGTCATGCAGATCGACGCGGTGCGCGTGGCCGGCGTGAACGAGAACATCGCGAACCTGCTGCTCGCCGCGAAGTTCGGCGTGCCGGTGTGCCCGCACGCCGGCGGCGTCGGCCTGTGCGAGGCCGTGCAGCACCTCTCCATGTTCGACTTCGTCGCCGTCTCCGGAAGCCGCGAAGGGCGCATGATCGAGTACGTGGACCACCTGCACGAGCACTTCGCGGTGCCGACCGACATCCGCGGCGGTTCCTACACGGCTCCGACGGAGCCCGGCAACGGCATGGAGATGAAGGCGGCGAGCCGCGCGGAGTTCACCTGGAACGGCGAGCACCGGGAGGCGGGCGCGCATGTCTGAGTCCGTCGACGCCACGACGCGGCCCGGCGTCCCGGCTCTGGGATACGGCGCCGCGAACGTCGGCAACCTGTTCCGCGCGCTGACCGACGACGAGGCCTGGGCCGTGCTGGACGCGGCCTGGGAGAGCGGGATCCGCCTCTACGACACGGCCCCGCACTACGGGCTCGGGCTCTCGGAGCGACGTCTCGGCGCCTTCCTGCAGACCAAGCCGCGTGACGAGTACGTGCTCTCCACCAAGGCGGGCCGCCTGCTCCGCCCGAATCCCGGCCACGTCGCGGGCGGTCTCGACACCGACAACGACTTCTTCGTGCCGGACGACCTGCAGCGCGTCTGGGACTTCTCGGACGCGGGGATCCGCGCGAGCCTCGACGAGTCGCGCGAGCGCCTCGGGATCGAGCGCATCGACATCCTCTACCTGCACGACCCGGAACGGCACGACCTGGATCTGGCGCTCTCCGAGGCGTTCCCCGCGCTCGAGGCGCTGCGTGCCCAGGGGGAGGTCGGCCGGATCGGCATCGGATCCATGACGGCCGCGGCCCTGACCGCCGCGGTGCGCTCCGCCGACCTCGACACGATCATGGTCGCCGGGCGCTACACCCTGCTCGAGCAGCCTGCGGCGGCGGACGTGATCCCGGCCTGCGCCGAGCGCGGGACCGACATCGTCGCCGCCTCGGTCTTCAACTCGGGCCTGCTCGCGCAGAGCGAGCCGCGCCGCGACGGTCGCTACGAGTACGGCGCGCTGCCGGAGGAGCTCTGGCAGCGTCTCACCCGGATCGCGGACATCTGCCGCGCGCACGGGGTCCCGCTGCCCGCGGCCGCGATACAGTACCCGCTGCAGTCCCCGGTCGTGACGTCGGTCGTGGTGGGCGGGAGCCGTCCGGAGCAGCTGCGCCAGAACGCGCAGCTCGCCGCCCTCGACATCCCCGCGGACCTCTGGCGCGAGCTCGCGGCCGAAGCTCTCATCCCTTCCTGAACAGGAGTCCTCATGCTCGAAGGAATCGACCCCCTGCTCACCGGTGAGCTGCTGCTGCACCTCGACCGGATGGGACACTCCGACGCGGTCGTCGTGGCCGACGCGCACTTCCCGGCGTGGGCGCTCGGCGCGCGCGTGGTCGATCTGCCCGGCACCACGACGCCGGCCGTGGTCGCCGCGATCCGCTCGGTGCTGCCCCTCGACGACGCCCCGGGCATGGACCTCATGGAGTCGGCCGACGCGACGGTGCTCGACGTGCAGCGGGAGCTCATGGCGGCCGCCGGCACGGACGAGGAGACCACGCGCTTCGTGGAGCGCTTCGCGTACTACGACGTCGCGCAGGGGGCCTACCTCATGGTGCGCACGGGGGAGACCCGCAAGTACGGCAACGCGCTGCTGCGCAAGGGCGTCGTCGGGCACCCCTCCGCCTGAACCGCACCCACCCGAGGATCGAGGAAGAGGCAGAGATGCGACAGCAGTGGTTCGATGAGGCCCGGTTCGGGATGTTCGTGCATTTCGGCCTCTACAGCGGGGCCGCCCGGCACGAATGGGTGCAGAACTACGAGCGCCTGACGGCGGAGGAGTATCGCGCCTACTTCGACCACTTCGACCCCGACCTGTTCGACGCGACCGCGCTCGCGCGTCGTGCGAAGGCGACGGGGATGGGCTACGTCGTGCTCACCACGAAGCACCACGACGGGTTCTGCCTCTGGGACTCGGCGCTCACCGACTACACGTCGATGACGGCGTGCGGGCGTGATCTGGTGCGCGAGTACGTCGACGCCCTGCGCGCCGAGGGACTGCGGGTGGGTCTGTACCACTCGCTCATCGACTGGCATCACCCGGACTTCACGGTGGATGGGAACCACCCTCGCCGTGCCGACGCGATCGAGCACGAGCGCAACCGCGCGCGGGACATGGATCGCTACCGCGCGTACCTGCACGGGCAGGTGCGCGAGCTGCTCACCCGGTACGGCGACATCGACTACCTGTTCTTCGACTTCACCTACCCCGAGGAGAAGGACGGCTGGGCGGGGAAGGGGCCGGCGGATTGGGACGCGGAGACGCTCCTGGCGCTCTGCCGCGAGCTGCAGCCGCAGATGCTCGTGAACGACCGGCTCGGGATCCCCGCCGACGTCGTGACGCCGGAGCAGTACCAGCCGACCGCCCCGATCGTCGTGGAGGGCGTCCCCCAGGTGTGGGAGGCGTGCCAGACGATCAACGGATCCTGGGGCTATCACCGCGACAACCACGATCAGAAGTCCGCCGTTCTGCTGGCCCAGATGCTCGCGGACTCCGTGGCGATGGACGGCAACATGCTGCTCAACGTCGGCCCGGACGGCCGGGGGAGCATCGCGCCGCGCGACGAGGCCGTGCTCGCCGAGCTGGGCGAGTGGATGCGCCTGCACCGCGACGCGATCGTCGGCGCGGGCCATGCGCCCTTCGCCGCGCCGCGCGAGGGCGTCTACACGCGGCGGGGCGACCGCCTCTACCTGCACCTGTTCTCCTGGCCGCTCGGCTACGTGCACCTCGAGGGGCTCGCGGACCGCGTCACGTACGCGCGTCTGCTGAACGACGGATCCTGGCTGAAGACCTCGGTGACGGATCCGCACCAGCAGGCGTCGCTCATGACTCCGGCGGGGGAGCAGGAGGGCACGCTCACGGTGCACCTGCCCGTGCGGCGCCCCGACGTGCTCATCCCGGTCATCGAGCTGACCCTCGCGCCCGTCGCCTGACCGCCGGCGCCGGCGGTCAGGCGACGGGGTCGACCAGCTCCATGGCCAGGCGCGCCGCGCCGTAGAGCGCCGCGTCGGGGCCCGTGCGGGCGGACTCGATGCGCAGGGTCTGGGCGGCGAGCGGATGGCACGCCTCGTACACGCGGCTGCGGACCGCGGCGAGGAAGGGCTCGCTCGCGCTCATGCTCCCGGTGAGGAACACGGCGTGCGGGTTGAAGAAGTTGACCACGCCGGACAGCACCTGACCGAGGTGCGTGCCGGCCGTGCGCACCAGCGTCGTGGCGATCGGATCGCCGTTGCGCGCCAGCTCCAGCACGTCGGCGGCGCCCGCGACGGCGACGCCGCGCTCGCGCATCTGCCGGACGAGGCCCGCACCGCTCGCGATGGTCTCCAGGCAGCCGTGGTTGCCGCAGGAGCAGGGGATGTCCGCGGCCTCGGCGACGCGCGTGTGCGTGATGTCCCCGGCCGCGGACGTGGCGCCGCGGTGCACGGAACCCGCCACGATGATGCCGCTTCCGATCGCGGTCCCCGCCTTGACCGTGATGCTGTGCTGGTCGCGCGTGAGGCTGCGGTGATGCTCGCCCAGGGCCATGAGGTTCGCGTCGTTGTCGACCACGGCCGGAACTCCGAAGCGCCCGGCCAGCGCCTCGCCGACGCGGAATCCGGGCCAGCCCGGCATACGGGAGGGCTGGTCTACGCTGCCGGACTCGAAGTCCACCGGCCCCGGGAGCGCGATGCCCACTGCTCGGATGTCTGCCTCGGCGGCGAGGGCGCGGAGCCCCGCCTCGACGAGGGCGAGCGTCGCCTCGGGGCCGTCCGCGATCGTGATCGGGATCGTCGCGGTCCGGTCGAGGTGACCGCCGAGATCGAGCAGCCCGAGCCGGGCGTGCTCGCCGCCGAGTTCCGCGGCCAGCACGCGATGCGGTGTGCCGCCCAGGGAGAGGCGGCGTGCGCGGCGTCCGCCGGATGACTGCGCCTGACCGTTCTCCCGCAGGATTCCGGCGTCCACGAGCTCCTGCACGCGGAGGGAGACGGTGGATGGGGCGATGCCGAGCAGCCGGGCGAGGTCGGAGCGCGACAGCGCTTCACCGCGCGTCACCAGCTCCACGATCTGCCGGGCGTGGTCGCCGGACGACGGGGGTTCGCGACGGTCCGGGGACCGGTCTGCGGGATGTGCCATGACACTTCCTTCGAGGTCAAATGAAGATCACTCTAGTGGCGAATGACCAACCAGTTCGGATAAATCACGGAACTCTCACGATCTGAGCCAGACATCCGATGTTCGACTGGAGTTTCGCGTGTCGCTCTGACAGGGTGAGGGCATAACCCCGAATTACTTCGTTCGAACTCAAACGAAGCCTGGATCTGTTCGTGCCTGAGGAGGCATTTCAATGAAGAAGACTCACCTCGTCCCCGTGGCGGCGTTCACGGTGGGCGCCGCCCTCGTCCTCACCGGCTGCGGAGGCTCCAGCAGCAGCGCCGGTGGCGACGACAAGACCGTCGTGGTCGACATGTGGGCCGGATCCGCCGACGACACCAAGGCGCTGCAGGCTCAGATCGACGTCGCCAAGAAGCAGAACCCGGACCTCAAGATCGAGCTGCGCACCGCGCCGTGGAACGACTTCTTCACGAAGCTCACCACGAACATGGCCTCGGGCAACATGGCGTGCGTCACGGGCATGAACAGCGGCATGCTCTCCAGCTACACCGCAGGCTTCCAGAAGCTCACCGCGGACGATCTGAAGACCGCGGGCCTCAAGGAGGGCGACTTCGCCTCCGGCACCACCGAGATCCTGAAGAACAAGGGCGAGCTCTACGGCCTGCCGTTCGACACCGCGACCATGCTCGTCTACTACAACGCGGATCAGCTCAAGGCCGCGGGCGCGGCCGACCCGAAGCCGGGCTGGACCTTCGACGACTTCGAGAAGACCGCGAAGGCGGCCACCCGCGACGGCAAGCAGGGCTTCGCCGTCGGTATGGGCGACTTCCAGTGGCAGGCGCTGCCGATCGCCAAGGCGGGCGTGCAGCCGGCGACGCAGGACGGCAAGCTCCAGCTCACCGACAAGAAGTTCTCCGACGCCGCGACCTGGTACGCGGGCCTGGTCACCGACCAGAAGGTGGCGCTCCCCGTCGCCAGCGCCTCGGACGGCGGCTGGGGCGAGGACCAGTACTCCAACGGCAACGCGGCCATGGCCGTCGACGGCACGTGGAACGCGGTCAGCTACCTGAAGAACGAGGCGGGCTTCACCGCGGGCATGGCGCCGCTGCCGGGCGACGGCAAGGACTCGCTGAGCCTCATCCTCGGCTCGGGCTACGGCATCTCCAAGACCTGCAAGAACAAGGACGCCGCGCTCAAGGTGCTTGGATCCCTGCTCAGCAAGGACTCGCAGGACTACATCGCCTCCTCGGGCCGCAGCTACCCGGCGCGCACCGAGAGCCAGCCGCTGTACTTCGAGTCGATCGACGAGAAGTACCGCGCACAGGTCGAGGAGGTCTTCAAGGCCGCGTTCGCGAACGTGCAGGGTCAGTACGTCACCGACAACTGGTCGAAGGTCGGCAGCTACATCCAGCCGCAGCTCGTGAGCGTCTATAACGGCCAGACCCCCATGGCCGACGTGCTCAAGAGCGCGCAGGAGCAGTTCGGCAAGTGATCCCCTCCCGGCCCGGCGGATCCGTCCGCCGGGCCGGGACACCATCCTGGAAGAAGGAGGAACGGTGACCATCGCCGCATCCCGCGGTCGCGCGCCGCAGGACCGCCGCGGCGTCCCGGCCCGCCGCGGATCCCTCGCGCGGACAGAGGGCCGTCAGGCGCTCGGCTTCGCGAGCCCCGCCCTGATCGGCCTCGCCGTGTTCACCGTCGTGCCGGTCGTGCTCTCGATCGTGATGAGCTTCTACAACTGGCCCACGTTCGGCGACAAGACGTTCAACGGCGTCGGGAACTACATCAAGCTCTTCACGTCGAGCCCGGACTTCTGGCCCGCGATGCGCAACACCGCCGTCTTCACGGTCGTCTACGTGCCGCTCAGCATCGTCTGCTCCCTGATCCTGGCGATGTCCCTCGGGCCGCGGATCCGCGGACGCGGCGCGCTGCGCGTGCTCTTCTTCATCCCGGTCGTGACGCCCATGGTCGCGAGCGTCCTGGTGTGGAAGATGATGCTGCAGCCGCAGGGCCTCTTCAACGGGATCGCCCAGGGCTGGTTCGGCATCAAGCTCCCCAACTTCCTCGCCGACCCGTTCTGGGCGATGGCGATGGTCATCATCATGAGCGTCTGGCAGGGGCTCGGCTACAACATGCTCATCTTCTCGGCCGCCCTCGAGCAGCTGCCGGAATCGGTCATCGAGGCGGCGCGGATCGACGGGGCCTCCGGTTTCCGGATGCAGTGGAGCGTCGTGGTCCCGATGATCTCGCCGTCGATCTTCTTCGCGACGATCATGACCATGATCACGTCCCTGCAGGTCTTCGCGCAGCCGCAGCTGCTCACCGGCGGCGGTCCGGGCAATGCGACCCAGCCGCTCGTGCAGTTCATCTACAACCAGGGCTTCAAGTTCCAGGATCTCGGCATCGCCGCCGCCGGCGCGTGGATCCTGTTCGCGCTCATCATCATCATCACCGCGCTGCAGTTCGGAGCGCAGAAGAAGTGGGTGCACTATGAGCACTGATCTGCAGCAGAGCGCCCTCATCGCCTCGGACGAGTCGATCGAGGTCGCGGCCGAGGACCGCACCAAGCGCACCAAGGCGCCGCTCTCCGGCGCCGAGCGGACGCGCCTCATCATCGCCCACGTCTTCGTCTACCTCGCCGCGCTGATCTTCGTGTCGCCGCTGATCTACTCGTTCTTCTCGGCGCTCAAGCCGAACAACGAGATGTTCTCGATGCCGCCGAAGCTCATCGGCTCCGAGCTGCGCTGGTCCAACTTCGCCGACGTGTTCGCGTACGGTCCGTTCCTCACCTACATCGGCAACTCGTTCTTCGTGGCGATCGCCGGAACACTCGTCGTCCTCATCGTCTCCACGACCGCGGGCTACGCCTTCGGGCGTCTGCGCTGGAAGGGCCGCGACGCCGTGTTCGTGCTCTTCCTCGCGACCCTCATGGTCCCCGCCGAGGTGCTCGTCATCCCGATGTTCCAGGTCATGCAGTGGCTGAACTGGGTGGACACCTACCAGGCGCTGATCTTCCCGTTCGCGTTCACCGCCTTCGGCACGTTCCTCATGCGGCAGTTCTTCCGGGGGATCCCCTACGAGCTCGAAGAGGCCGCGCGCGTCGACGGCGCGGGGCCCGTGCGCTCGTTCCTGCAGATCATCCTCCCGCTCGCGAAGTCGGCGGTCGCGGTGCTCTCCGTGTTCACCTTCCTGTCGTTCTGGAACAGCTACCTCTGGCCGCTCATCGTCACGGTCGACTACAACGCGCACGGCACGCTCCCCGTGGGACTCGCGACCTTCTCCGGTCTCACCGGCACGCGCTGGGACCTGCAGATGGCGGCCGCGATCATCTCGATGGTGCCCACGACGATCCTCGTGATCGTGCTGCAGAAGCACCTGGTCAAGGGCATCGCGATGGCGGGGCTCGGCGGACGATGACCCACGACGCACACTCCGGTGCCGAGCCGCACCGGCACACGAGCGCGCCCGTGATCGCGGGCATCGACATCGGCGGGACGAAGATCTCCGCCGTGCTGACCGACGAGTCCGGATCCGTCCTGGCCCGAGGCGTCGTACCGGCGCCGGCCGCGGAGGGCGGTCCCGCGATGGCGGACGCCGCAGCGGGCCTCGTGCTCCGGCTGTGCGGCGTGATCGGAGCGCCCCTGGCCGGCGCCGGCGTCGGTGCGGCCGGTGTGATCGACCAGGAGCGCGGCGTCGTGGTCGCCGCCTCCGCCACGTTCACGGACTGGAGCGGCTTCCCCCTGGCGGAGGAGCTCGAAGGCCGACTCGGCGCACCCGTGTGGGTCGAGAACGACGTGAACGCGTTCCTCCTCGGCGAGCTGCGCTGGGGTGCGGCCCGCGGCGAGAGCGACGTGCTCGGCATCATGCTCGGCACCGGAGTGGGAGGCGCGATCGCCCTCGGCGGCGCCGTGCACCACGGCGTGCACGGCGCGGCGGGGGAGATCGGGCACACGCCGGGATTCAGCGAGCTCGTCTGCACCTGCGGGCAGACCGGGCATCTCGAGACGCTCGCCTCCGGCACCTCGATCACGCGCCGCTATCGCGCGGCCACGGGATCCGACGCCTCCGCTCCGGAGATCGCCGATCGCGCCAGGGACGGCGAGGCCGCTGCGCTCGCCGTCTTCGCAGACGCGGCGCGGGCGACCGCGCTCGCCGCGTCCATCACGGCGTCACTGCTCGACCTCGGCATGGTCGTGGTCGGCGGTGGAGTCCGCGAGGCCTGGGACCTGCTCGAACCCGGCATCCTCGAGACGCTGCGCACCGACGCCCCGGTCTCCGGGTTCCCGCTGCGCATCGTGCCCGCCGAGATCTCGGCCGACGCCGTCGCCCGGGGAGCAGCGGCGCTCGCGTCCGCGCGGCTCGCCGATTCCGTCCCCGCCACCGTCTGAACCGTCCGCACCCCTGAGAAGGAACCCACGCCGTCATGACAGCGCCCACCCCGCACCTCCGCCCCGAGGCCGACACGGTCTGGATGGGGCCGCTCCCGCCCGTCGAGGACGGAGGGCTCGTCCGTCCGCGGATCGGCATCGCCGGGATCTCGATCGAGTCCAGCACCTTCTCGCCGCACATCTCCGGCGACGAGGCCTTCACGATCCGCGAGGGCGCCGAGCTCGTCGGCTACTACCCGTTCCTCGACGAGGAGCGTGAGCTGCGAGCGGCGGCGGAGTGGGTCCCGATCCATCACGGCCGCTCGCTTCCGGGAGGTGCCGTGGCGCTGGCCACCTACCTGCGGATGAAGGAGGCGATCGTTCACGGCATCCGCGCCGAGATCGCCGCGGGCGGTCCGTTCGACGGCTTCTTCTTCGACATCCACGGCGCCATGAGCGTCGTCGGGATGCAGGACGCGGAGGGGGACCTCGCGGCCGCCGTGCGCGCCGAGCTCGGCGACGACGTGCTCGTGTCGACCTCGATGGACCTGCACGGCAACGTGTCGGAGGTGCTGCGCGACGCCCTGGATCTGCTCACCTGCTATCGGATGGCGCCGCACGAGGACTGGATGAACACCAAGGAGCGCGCGGTGTGGAACCTGCTCGCGCGCCTGCGCGGTCCGCACGGATCCGATCCGCTGCTCCGACGCCCCTTCAAGGCATGGGTCCCCGTTCCCGTGCTGCTGCCGGGGGAGAAGACGAGCACCCGACTGGAGCCGGCGCGCGGCATCTACGCGCAGGTGCCGGACGTCGAGGAGCTCGACGGCGTCGTGGACGCGGCGATCTGGGTCGGATACGCGTGGGCCGACGAGCCGCGCAACATGGCGATCGTGATGGTGACCGGCGACGACCGCGCCGTGATCGCCCGCGAGGCGGAGCGGCTGGCCCGGGAGTACTGGGACGCCCGCGCCGACTTCGTCTTCGTGGGCCCGACCGCGGGCCTCGGTGAGGCGCTCGATCGCGCGCTCGCGCCGGGAGCTGCTCGCCCGTACGTGATCTCCGACTCCGGCGACAACCCCACGGCGGGCGGCGCCGGCGACGTGTCCTGGACGCTCGGCGAGCTGCTCGCGCGCCCGGAGCTCGCAGAACCGGGGCGCGTCGTCGTGCACGCTTCCGTCTTCGATCCCGCGGCGGTCGCGCAGGCCGTGGCCGCGGGCGTCGGCGCCGCCGTCGACCTCGAGGTGGGCGGCCGGGTGGATCCGGGTCCGCGCGGCCCCGTGCCGATCTCGGGCGAGGTCCTCTCGATCACCGAGGGCGATCCCGAGGCGGGCACGCAGGTCGTGATCGGCGCCGGCAGCGTGCACGCGATCGTCACCGAGCGCCGCAAGCCCTTCCACCACCTCGACGACTTCCGCATGCTGGGACTGGATCCCGAGGCCGCCGACATCGTGATCGTGAAGATCGGCTACCTCGAGCCCGAGCTGTACGACCTCGCCGCCGACTGGACGCTCGCGCTCACGCCGGGTGGCGTGGACCAGGATCTGCTCCGCCTGGGGCACCACCGGCTCGCACCCGGTGTCTTCCCGTTCGACACCGACGGTGAGCCGGCCCTGACGGCGCACGTGAGCCGTCGCGGAGAGGAGCTGCCCGCATGATGAACTTCGAGAAGCGCACCGGACCCGACTTCGGATCCGCCGCACCCGCCTACCCGGATGCCGCCGTGCCGGACTGGTACCGTGACGCCAAACTCGGCTTCTTCGTGCACTGGGGCCTGTACTCCGTGCCCGCCTGGGCCGTGCAGCACGGCGAGGGCGTGAACATCCCCACCGAGGACGCCTACGCCTGGCACCAGTACGCGGAGTGGTACGGCAACACCGTGCGGATCACGGGAAGCCCGACCTGGCAGCGGCATCAGGAGCTCTACGGACCCGGGACGTCCTACGAGGACCTCGCCGACCTCTGGGACGCATCGTCCTTCGACGCGGACGCGTTCGTCGGCGAGCTCGTGGATGCGGGGGCGCGCTACGTCATCCCCACCACCAAGCACCACGAGGGCTTCTGCCTGTGGGGGACCGGTACGACCGGATTCAACGCGGTGGCCCGCGGACCCCGGCGCGATCTGATCGCGGAGCTCCACGACGCCACGCGCCGTGCGGGCGCGCGGTTCGGCGTGTACTTCTCCGGCGCGCTGGACTGGCATGCGAGCGACTTCCCGGCGATCGAGTCCGACACCGACCTGTTCCGCTACCGCCGCAACGACGAGCACTTCTCGCGCTACGCCGCCGCGCAGCTCGACGAGCTCGTCGAGCGCTTCTCACCCGACGTGCTCTGGAACGACATCGAGTGGCCAGACGGCGGCAAGGGGAACGACGACTTCGCGGTCGCGGCACTCCTGCGCCGCTACTTCGCACGGGTGCCGGACGGCGTCGTGAACGACCGCTGGGGTGTGCCGTACCACGGCTTCCTCACGCGGGAGTACACGCACATCCCCGGGATCCTCGATGCTCCGTGGGAGTCCACGCGCGGCCTCGGCTACTCGTTCGGGTACAACCAGGCGGAGGACGAGCGCCAGACGCTGTCCGGCCCGGACCTGATCCGGATGCTCGTCGACGTCGTCTCCAAGAACGGCAACCTGCTCATCAACGTCGGTCCCGATGCGGCCGGGCGGATCCCCGAGCTGCAGCGCCGGACGATGCGCGACCTCGGCGCCTGGATGCGCACGAACGGCGAGACGATCCATGGCACGCGCCCC
Organism: Microbacterium sp. MMO-10; assembly: GCF_037148715.1. Lineage (NCBI taxonomy): Bacteria > Bacillati > Actinomycetota > Actinomycetes > Micrococcales > Microbacteriaceae > Microbacterium > Microbacterium sp. MMO-10. Next base: position 506,873 of record NZ_JBBCSV010000002.1, read on the forward strand.
TGGCTGCGCTTCGGCGAGGAGGCCGGCGAGCCGCGCCGCTATACCGAGTCGGCTGCCGGCGTGCACGTGCACGCGCTCGACCCCAGCGCCGGGGAGCTCCGTCTCCCGGCTGAGCTGACCGACGGCACGGCGCGCTGGGCGGACGGCTCCGCCGCGGAGTCGGAGACCGCGACGGACGGTGCGCGGATCGTGCGCATCCCCGCCGGGCTGAGCGACGAGCCCGTCGCCACCCTCACGGTCGCACCGTGACGCGGATCGCGCTCGAGATCGCGGTTGACGGGCCGGCGGGGGCGCGGACCGCGTTCGAGAGCGGCGCCGATCGGGTGGAGCTCTGCCAGGCGCTCGCCGCGACCGGAGGCCTGACGCCCTCGGGCGCCACGGTCGACGCGGTGCTCGCCGTCGCCGGCGATCCTGCGCGCGTCGCCGTGCTCGTGCGGCCCCGCGGGGGCGGATTCGTCTACAGCGCCGAGGAGGTCGACCTCGTGGCGGCCGACATCGCCGATGTCGTCCGCCGGGGCGCCGGGGCGGTCGTGGTCGGCGCCCTGACCGCCGCGGGAGCGGTCGACCGACGCGCGCTGGACGCGTGGCGGCAGGCGGCCGGCGCCGCGGACCTCGTCTTCCATCGCGCGATCGACGCGGTGCCGGAGCCTGCGGCGATCGTTGACGACCTCATCGCGGGCGGGGTGCGCCGCGTGCTCAGCAGCGGTCGCGCGGCGCGCAGCATCGACGGGGTCGAGACTCTGCGCGGGCTCGTCGCCGCGGCGGACGGCGGACTCGAGATCATGGCCGGGGGAGGAGTGCGCGTGGAAGACGTCGCCGGGCTCCTGGCGGCCGGGGTCGACGCGGTCCATCTGTCGGCGCGCCGGCCCTCCGGGGACACGACGCCGAGCGGACCCGGCGGCGGGGATCCCGGTTTCGACGTGACCGATGCAGAGATCGTGCGGCGGGCCGCCGCCGCGCTGCGGGGCTGATCCCGGGCCGCGCTCTCCTTCGCGGAGAGAGTGGGCCTCTGGAGGACGAACGAGCGCGACGCCCCGAGAGGGACGTCGCGCTCGTCTTTTCGCCGGTGCGCGGGTCAGGGTGTGCTGGTCGGCGCGGGCGTCGAGCCCGACGACGAGGCGTCCGGAACCGTGAGCGGTGCTTCGACGCCGGCGCCCCAGACCGGCGCGGGGAGCGTGGTGTCGGTGTTGCCGTCGCGGATGGCGCGCAGGGCATCGGCGATCGCGGGCGCGTTCTCCGGCACGGGGAGGCCGCACTTGCGCAGCTCGGACGCGAACTCCAGCGTCAGCCGGGTCTTGCCCGCCTCGACCGCCTGTGCGGTGGTGCCGGTGCGCTTGTCGCTGCCGGTCTGGATGGCCGAGACCTCCTCGCACACGTGGTAGACGGTGCCGCCGTCGACCCAGACGACCTGGTCCTTGCCGAGCAGCTGGATCACGGTGGACTGGTCCGCCGTGTACTGCTCGACGGACGGCGGGTTGAAGTCGATCCCGAGCACGACGGCGAGAGCCGCGAGCGCGATGCCCACGATGCCCGCGATCGTCTTCTGCCCCTTGTCCATGTCCTTGTTCAGGAACACGAGGATGATGAGCGGCACGAACGCGATGATCGCGATGATCGCGCCCAGCTGGTTCTGCACGAAGAACCGCACGGTGTCCGAGCGACGGGCCGGATCCAGGCGGTTCGCCTTCTTCCAGAGGAACGATCCGGTGATCGACAGCGCCGCGATCACGACGAACAGCACGATGAGCGTGATGAACGCCCACTGCGGGAACGTCGCGGTCGCGCCCTGCTGCTCGAGGAGCCCGGTGTCGGGGTTGCGGACGAGCTCGCCGTCGCCGCCGGTGACCTGGCGCTGCCGGAGCAGCCAGAAGATGCCGAACGCCTCGGCGGCGATCGCGACGACCCAGAGCACCACGGCGATCCAGCGGAACCGCGTCGCCTTCGCCTTGGCCTCGGGGGTGGGGGTCCAGCCGGCGGGAGGATCCGCCGGCGCGTCCGTGGAAGCCGCGGCGCTGGTCGACGCGGGTGCGGGCTTGCTCGCCGCGCGGGCGGGCTTCTTGCTGTTGTTCTCGGGCACGGTGGTCCTTTCCGCCTGGTGCAGGACCGAGCCTAGCGGCGGGGGCCCGCTGATCCGGGGAAATCGGTCGCTACGCTGGACGCATGACGACCGATCCGGACGACGCGCTGCGCTGGGAGGGCGACGAGCCCGCCGCGCCGGACGCCCCCGCGAAGCAGGAGCGCCCGACCGACGCCGCGCCGCCTCAGGCCCCGCAGGGGGATCCCGGGGCGGTGCACACCGCTGCCGCCGGCATCGAGGCGCCCGTCGCCGCCGCGGCCCCCGCGGCGGAGGCGTCGCCGGCCGAAGTCGAGGACGAGGACGAGGACGAGGACGAGCCTGAGGGGATCGGCAACGTCGCCCTGGTGTTCTACGGGATCATCGGCGGTGTGTACCTGCTCTTCGCGGTGGGCTGGATCGTGGGCGGCTTCCGTCTGCGGCCGCGGGCCTCGCTCCTGCTCGGGGACTGGACGTACTTCCCGTGGATGTGGCTCGCGGCGCTCGCGCCGGTGCTGTGGTTCGCGGCGACCTGGGTGCTCACCCGAGGCACCGCGACCTGGATCCGGATCGTGGCGCTGATCGGCGGTGCGGTGCTGCTCGTGCCGTGGCCCTTCGTGATGTTCGGGACGGTGGGGGCATGAGCGCAGAAGCCAGGACGACCCTGGATCCGCGGCGCCCCCGCTGGATCCTGTACACGCTGCTCGGCCTGTTCGGGCTCCTCTACGCCTACGCGGTGTGGAACGCGATCGCCTACACGATCCCGCTCGCCGGGCTCGCGATCGGTGCGACCACGTGGGTGGCGCTGATCCTCGCGATCATCCTGCCCGTGGTGGTCTACGTGCTCGCGATCGCGATCACCCGCCGACGCGGACTCGGCACGGTCGCCCTCGTGCTCTTCGCCGGGCTCGGGGTGGTCGCGGTGTTCTGGCTGGACGTGGTCGGCTACACGCTGTCCGGCGCGCACTGACCCGCGGCGTCACACGGTCCGGAGGGCACGGCGCGCTCCGGTAGAGTGTTCGCACCATCGCGCCCCGACGGTGCGGCGCATCCGGATCCCCCTTCCCAGCCCCGAAGGATCTCTCTGTGCCCGAGAACGCCGTGAACACGTCCGCCCGCAAGCCCGTCGTCCTGCTCGCCGAGACGCTGTCTCCGGCCACGGTCGACGCACTCGGCCCCGACTTCGACGTCCGCTCGGTGGACGGCACCGACCGGGAGGCGCTGTTCGCCGCCCTCGCGGACGCCGACGCCGTGCTCATCCGCTCGGCCACGAAGATCGACGCGGAGGCGCTCTCGCACGCCCCCGTGCTGAAGGTCGTCGCGCGTGCCGGCGTGGGCCTGGACAACGTCGACATCAAGGCGGCGACCGCAGCCGGCGTGATGGTCGTGAACGCGCCCACGTCGAACATCGTCTCGGCCGCCGAGCTCACGGTCGGCCACATCCTCAGCCTCGCCCGCCGCATCCCGGCGGCGCACGCCTCGCTCTCGGGCGGTGCGTGGAAGCGCAGCTCCTACACCGGCGCCGAGCTCTTCGAGAAGACGGTCGGCATCGTCGGCCTCGGCCGGATCGGCGCGCTGGTGGCCGCACGTCTGGCCGCATTCGACATGCGCGTCGTCGCCTACGACCCCTATGTCACGAGCGCCCGCGCCCAGCAGCTCGGCGTGCAGCTGCTGAGCCTCGACGAACTCGTCGCGGAGAGCGACTTCCTCACGATCCACATGCCCAAGACGCCGGAGACGACCGGCATGATCGGCGCGGAGCAGTTCCGTGCGATGAAGCCCACCGCGTACGTCGTGAACGTCGCCCGTGGCGGTCTCATCGACGAGGAGGCGCTGCTCGTCGCCCTGCAGAACGGCGAGATCGCGGGTGCGGGCCTGGACGTCTTCACCTCCGAGCCGCCGGTCGAGGGAAGCGCGGCGCGCGCACTCACCGCGCAGCCGAACGTCGTCGTCACTCCGCACCTCGGCGCGTCGACGGACGAGGCGCAGGAGAAGGCCGGCGTCTCGGTGGCGCGCTCCGTGCGGCTCGCCCTCGGCGGCGACCTGGTCCCGGACGCGGTCAACGTCGCCGGTGGCGTGATCGACCCGTACGTGCGTCCGGGCATCCCGCTCACCGAGAAGCTCGGCCAGATCCTGTCCGGTCTTGCGCAGTCGCCGCTGACCAGCCTCGACGTCGAGGTGCACGGCGAGCTCAACGGGTACGAGGTCGGCGTGCTGCGACTCGCCGCGCTCAAGGGCGTGTTCACCCCGATCGTCAGCGAGACGGTCTCGTACGTGAACGCGCCGCTGCTCGCCGAACAGCGCGGCGTCGCCGTGCGCCTGGTTCAGGACGACATCAGCGAGGAGTACCGCAACGTCATCACGCTGCGCGGGGCGCTCGCCGACGGCAGCCAGGTCTCCGTGTCGGGCACCCTCACGGGCCCCAAGCAGATCGAGAAGCTCGTCGCGATCAACGGCCACGCCGTCGAGCTGCCGATCGAGAAGCACCACGTCGTCATGCTGTACACGGACCGTCCCGGCATCGTCGCGGTCTACGGCCAGCGCTTCGGCGAGGCCGGGATCAACATCGCCGGCATGCAGATCGCCCGCGAGAACGCCGGTGGCCAGGCCCTGTCGGTGCTCACGCTCGACTCGCCGATCCCCGAGGTGCTGCTCGACGAGGTGCGCGAGGCGATCGACGCCGACCTGTTCCGTCAGATCGAGCTCGTCGAGGCGTGATCCTCGCCCTTCGGGGCCGCTGAGCGCGCCGGCCGAACCCCCTCGGGGGTCGTTGAGCGAGCGGGGCGAACCCCCTCGGGGTCGTTGAGCGAGCGGGGCGAACCCCCTCAGGGTCGTTGAGCGAGCGCAGCGAACTCCCTCGGGGTCGTTGAGCGAGCGCAGCGAGACGAAACGCGGTGCCCTTGCGAGGGCGCCGCGTTTCGTCTCGGTCGCCTGCGGCGTCCTCGCTCAACGACCCCGAGGGGTGCCTGCAGCGCCCTACGCACAGCGGCCCCGGGGACGGTCGCCTGCGCATCCTCGCCGCCGATGTGCGTCGGGCGCGGTCTCAGCCCTCGACGGTGCGGAGTACGAGAGCGACCAGCGCGTCGAAGTCCGCCCCGGTGGGGAGGACGCCGTCCGCGTCGTCTGCGGGACCGTGCGAGTCCAGGGCGTTGTTGAAGAACAGCCCGTCGCTGAGCAGCATGACGAGGTCGAGCGCCGCCTGATCGCGCACGTGCGGGCGGATCGCCTCGGCCGACTCCTCGCGCATGCGGTGCAGCACGTCCGTGGCGGCCCTGCTGCCGCTCTGGGCCAGGCAGGACGCCGCGATGATCGCCCGGTCGAGGGCGTCGTCCATCATGACCGAGGTGCGCAGGTAATACTCGACCGGTCCCTCGGATGCGGAGCGGATCCGCTCGATGTCCTCGGCCGCGAGGGCGTCGAGACGTGCGATCATCGCGGTCGCGAGCTCGTCCTTCGAGGCGAAGTGGTAGAGCAGTCCGCCTTTGGAGACTCCCGCCGCCCGGGCGACGGCGTCGAGGGTCGCGGCGCGCTCGCCGTCGGAGATCAGCAGCGCCTCATAGGCGTCGAGGACGCGCTCACGGGCATGCGGAGGTCTGGCCATGTCTGTTACTATACCATCCGGACGGTTTAGTAATTCGTCCCTCATTGACAGATCCGAGAGGTGCACCATGTCCGCAACAGCGTCGATCTCCCTGCCGGGGACCGAGGACGGCCCCCGCGTCGGCGCGCGCGGATGGGCGGCGCTGGTCGTGCTCATGCTGCCGGTGCTGCTGGTCTCCGTCGACAACACCGTGCTGTCGTTCGCGCTGCCGGAGATCTCCACGGCGCTGAGCCCCAGCGGCGTCGAGCAGCTGTGGATCATCGACGTCTACCCGCTCGTGCTCGCCGGCCTGCTGGTGACGATGGGCACGCTCGGCGACCGCTTCGGGCGGCGGAAGATGCTGCTCATCGGCGCCACCGGTTTCGCGCTCGTCTCCGCGCTCGCCGCATTCGCCCCGACCGCGGGCCTGCTGATCGCGGCTCGTGCCCTGCTCGGGTTCTTCGGCGCGATGCTGATGCCGTCGACGCTCTCGCTATTGCGCTCGGTGTTCCAGAACCGCGAGCAGCGCCGTCTCGCGATCGCGGTGTGGGCGGCGGCGTTCTCCGCCGGATCCGCGCTCGGACCGATCGTCGGGGGAGTGCTGCTCGAGCACTTCGCGTGGGGATCCGTGTTCCTCGTCGCCGTCCCGGTGCTCATCCCGCTGCTGATCCTCGCGCCGATCCTGGTGCCGGAGAGCCGGGATCCGAACCCGGGGCGGATCGACCTGCTCAGCATCCTGATGTCGATGGCCACCATGGTGCCCGTGGTGTACGCGATCAAGGAGTTCGCCGTCGACGGCGTCTCGCCGCTCGTCGTGATCCTGATCGTCCTCGGCGTGGGCATGGGCGTGCTCTTCGTGCGCCGCCAGTTGCGTGCCGAGGTCCCGATGCTCGACATGGGGTTGTTCCGGCGCGGGATGTTCAGCGGCGCGATCCTGGTGAACCTGCTCAGCGTCGTGGCGCTCGTCGGCTTCCTGTACTACGTGTCGCAGCATCTGCAGCTCGTGCTCGGGTTGAAGCCCGTCGACGCCGGCCTCGCGCTCATCCCGGGCATGGCCATGATGATCGTCTCGGGTCTCGTCGTCGTGCCGATCGCGCGTCGGGTGCGCCCCGAGGTCCTCGTGCCGTCGGCCCTGGTGTTCTCGCTCGCCGGCTATCTCGTCGTCGCGTTCACCACGCACGCGCACGGCGTCGCCCCGCTGATCGTCGCGTTCGTGCTGCTCGGCATCGGCATCGGCGCCGCGGAGACCGTCTCGAACGAGCTCATCCTCGCGGCTGCGCCACCGGAGAAGGCCGGTGCCGCGAGCGCCGTCTCCGAGACCGCGTACGAGCTGGGCGCCGTGCTCGGCACGACGATCCTGGGCGGCATCATCACCGCGTTCTACCGCAGCTCCCTGATCGTGCCCGCGGGCGTGCCGGATGCCGTGGCCGACCGCGCCAGGGAGACGCTGGCCGGAGCGTTCTCCGCGGCCGAGAAGCTCCCGGACGCCCTGGGCACCGCACTGCAGCAGGCGGCCGCCGACGCCTTCGGCACCGGTGTGATGGTGACGTCGCTCATCGGCGGCGGGCTCGTCGTCGTCGCGGCCGTGATCGCCGCGCTGACTCTCGGCCGCCGCCTCCGCTGACCGCCATTCTCGAGTCGTCCCCCTCAGCACGGTCTATGGGTCGTGCTGAGGGGGACGACTCGTTGTCTTGAGGGGCTCCGGCTGCCGATAGCCTGGGATCCTCCACCCGCAACAATTGAGGAGCGCCTGTGTCTGTCGCCTCGTCCCGTGTCGTGAAGCTCGCCGTCATCCCCGGGGACGGCATCGGTCCCGAGGTCGTCGCCGAGGCCGAGAAGGTCCTCGACGCGGTGACCGCGGACAGCGGCGTGACCTTCGAGAAGACGCCCTTCTCGCTCGGCGCCGCACGCTTCCTGGAGACCGGCGACACGCTCACCGACACGGACCTCGACGCGATCCGCACCCATGACGCGATCCTGCTCGGCGCCGTCGGCGGACAGCCGGGGGATCCGCGCCTCAAGGACGCGAACATCGAGCGCGGCCTGCTGCTGAAGCTCCGCTTCGAGCTCGACCACTACGTGAACCTGCGGCCCTCCCGGCTGTACCCCGGATCGACCGGCCCGCTGGCGGACCCGGGCGAGATCGACTTCGTCGTGGTCCGCGAGGGCACCGAGGGCCCCTACGTCGGCAACGGCGGCGCCATCCGCAAGGGCACACCGCACGAGGTCGCGAACGAGACCAGCGTCAACACGGCGTTCGGCGTCGAACGGGTCGTCCGCTACGCCTTCGCCCTCGCCGAGAAGCGCCGCAAGAAGCTCACGCTCGTGCACAAGACCAACGTGCTCGTGCACGCCGGCGCGATCTGGAAGCGGATCGTCGACGAGGTGGCGCTCGAGCACCCCGACGTGGCCGTAGACTACCTGCACGTCGACGCGGCCACGATCTTCCTGGTCACCCACCCTTCGCGCTTCGACGTGATCGTCACCGACAACCTCTTCGGGGACATCCTCACGGATCTGGCCGGCGCCGTCACCGGTGGCATCGGCCTCGCCGCCTCGGGCAACATCAACCCCGACGGCGCGTTCCCGTCGATGTTCGAGCCCGTGCACGGCTCGGCACCCGACATCGCGGGTCAGCAGAAGGCCGACCCCACCGCAGCGATCCTCTCGGTCGCCCTGCTCCTGGACCACCTGGGGCTCGTCGACGAGGCCGCACGCGTGCAGCGCGCGGTCCAGGAGGACGTCGCATCGCGGGAAGGCACCCGCACCACCGAACAGACCGGCGCGGCGATCATCGCGCGACTCCAGGCGTAACCTGAAGTCACGCGCACGACGCCGTCCCCTTCGACCTGTCAGGACACACTCATGACCATCGAACTCCCTCTTCAGGCTCCGTCTCCCGCCGGCCTCATCTGGCGGGTCACCCGCAACGAGGAGCCGCGCTCGGACGCCGAGCGCGAGACGATCTTGCAGAACCCCGGATTCGGGCAGTACTTCACCGACCACATGGTCGACCTGTGCTGGTCGGAGAAGGGCGGGTGGCACCGCCCCCGCGTCTCGCCCTACGGCCCGATCGAGCTCGACCCGGCTGCGGCCGTGCTGCACTACTCGCAGGAGATCTTCGAAGGCCTCAAGGCCTATCGGCACGCGGACGGATCGGTCTGGACCTTCCGTCCCGACCGCAACGCCGCCCGCCTGCAGCGCTCCGCGGCGCGGCTCGCACTGCCTCCGCTGCCCACCGAGCTCTTCATCGAGTCGCTCAAGCAGCTGGTCGCCGTCGACTCGTCCTGGGTGCCCAGCAACCCGGAGGAGAGCCTGTACTTGCGCCCCTTCATGTTCGCGAAGGAGGCGTTCCTCGGCGTGCGCGCGGCGAAGAAGGTCGCCTATTACCTGATCGCCAGCCCGGCCGGCGCCTACTTCCCGGGAGGCGTGCAGCCGGTCAACATCTGGCTCTCGCGCGACTACGCGCGCGCCGGACGAGGCGGCACCGGCGCGGCCAAGACCGGCGGCAACTACGCCTCGAGCCTGCTCCCGCAGGAGGAGGCGTACAAGAAGGGCTGCCAGCAGGTGCTCTTCCTCGACGGCGAGTACATCGAGGAGCTCGGCGGCATGAACCTCGTGCTCGTCACCCGCGACAACAAGCTGATCACCCCCGAGTCCGACTCGATCCTCGAGGGCATCACCCTCGCGTCGATCCTGCAGCTCGCGAAGGATCGCGGACTCGAGGTCGAGCAGCGCAAGCTGTCGATCCAGGAGTGGCGCGACGGCGCCGCGTCCGGTGAGATCGTCGGCGCGTTCGCGTGCGGCACCGCTGCGGTCGTCGTGCCGATCGGAAAGCTGCAGGCCGCCGACTTCGAGATCGTCCACGACGGCCCGCAGGCGACCGAGCTGGCCATGTCGCTGCGTGAGGAGCTCACCGACATCCAGTACGGCCGTCGTGAGGACACCCACGGCTGGCTCGTCCGCCTGGACGGCTGACCCGCCGCACGAGCAACGCCGCCTCCGGCGCGGAGGCGGCGCACGAACCGCGATCCCTGAGGGAGAGGACCCCCCTATGAAGCTGGCCATGGTCGGACTCGGACGGATGGGGGCGAACATCGTGCGCCGCCTCATGCGCGGAGGCCACGAGTGCGTCGTCTACGACGTCAACAAGGACGCCGTCGACGCCCTCGTGGCGGAGGGGGCGATCGGTGCGACCGACTACGCCGACCTCGCCGCGAAGCTCGATGGCCCGCGCGTCGTCTGGCTGATGATCCCGGCCGGTCTCACCGGACGGGTCGTCGAGGAGCTCAGCACGGTGCTGCAGCCCGGCGACATCCTCATCGACGGCGGCAACTCCAACTACCGCGACGACGTGCGCCGCGCCAAGGCGCTGCGCGAGAAGGGCCTGAGCTACGTCGACGTGGGCACGAGCGGCGGCGTCTTCGGCCTCGAGCGCGGATACTGCCTCATGGTCGGCGGACCCGATGAGGCGTTCGCGACGATCACGCCGATCCTGAAGACGATCGCTCCGGGCGTCGGCGACATCGAGCGCACGCCGGGACGGACGGGGGAGCTCACCGATGAGGAGCTCGGCTTCCTGCACTGCGGTCCTTCGGGGGCGGGGCACTTCGTGAAGATGGTGCACAACGGCATCGAGTACGGCGTCATGGCCGCCCTCGCCGAAGGGCTGAACCTGCTCGAGAACGCCGATGCGGGAATCCGCGAGGCCGAGCACTCCGCCGAGGTCGCCCCGCTCGAGGAGCCCGAGTACTACCAGTTCGACATCGACACCCCGAAGGTCGCCGAGCTGTGGCGCCGCGGATCCGTGATCTCGTCGTGGCTGCTCGACCTCACGGCGGCGGCGCTCCAGGGCAACCCCACGCTCGACGGCCTCGCCGGCCGGGTGTCCGACTCCGGCGAGGGCCGCTGGACGGTCAAGGCCGCGGTCGACGTGGGCGTGCCGGTGCCGGTGCTCGCCGCCTCGCTGTTCGAGCGTTTCGCGTCGCGTGACGAGGACCTGTACGCGAACAAGGTGCTCTCGGCGATGCGCCTGCAGTTCGGCGGGCACAAGGAGCTCCCCGCGGGCGACGTGCTCGAGGCCGGCGGCAACAAGGCCGACCACGCCTGAGTCGCGACCGCGACGAAACATCGGATCCTCGTGGCTAGGCTGAACGTGTGAAGATCGCTCGGTTCAGCCACAACGACGGCATCAAGTACGGAATCCTCGACGAGGGTGAGCTGGTCGTGCTCGCCGGCGACCCGATGTTCGCGGGCTACGAGACGACGGGTGAGCGCGTGCCGCTCGCGGACGCCGCCCTGCTGGCGCCCGTGATCCCGAGGTCGAAGGTGGTCTGCGTCGGCAAGAACTACCACGATCACGCCGCGGAGATGGGCGGCGAGGCGCCGGCGGAGCCGCTGCTGTTCCTCAAGCCGAACACCGCGGTGATCGGCCCGGGCGACACCATCGTTCGTCCGACCGCGCTCTCGGAGCGGACCGAGTACGAGGGCGAGCTCGTCGTCGTGATCGGGCGCATCGCGAAGAACGTCGCCGCGGAGAACGCACGCCAGTACGTCTTCGGCTACACCGTCGGCAACGACGTGACGGCGCGCGATCTGCAGCGCAAGGACGGCCAGTGGGCGCGCGCCAAGGGCTTCGACACGTTCTGCCCGCTGGGTCCGTGGATCGAGACCGACGTGGATCTCGACAGCGCGGAGCTCACCACCCGCGTCAACGGCGAGGTGCGCCAGCACGCGCCGCTGACCGACATGATCCATTCCGTCGCGGACATCATCGCCTACGCGTCCGCCGTGTTCACGCTCCTTCCCGGCGACGTCATCATGACCGGCACGCCGGCGGGCGTCGGCCCCTTCGAGGCCGGCGACACCGTCGAGGTGGAGATCAGCGGCATCGGAACCCTGCGCAACGCCGTGCGCGACGCTCTGCCCGCCTCGTGAGCGCGGCGGTCCTGACGCCCGACCAGCGGAACCGGATCCAGCGGCGCACGGTCGGCATCCTTTCGCTCGGCCAGGTGCTCGGCGGCGTCGCGTTCGGCGCGACGGTCTCGCTCGGAGCACTCCTGGCGAAGGACATCTCCGGCAGCGATGCCCTGTCGGGGCTCGCCACGGCGTCGGTCACCCTGGGCGCTGCGATCGCGGCCATCCCGCTCGCCCGCCTCGCCGGAACGCGCGGACGGCGTCTCGCCCTGACCGCCGGAAACCTGCTCGCCCTCGTCGGCATCGCGATCGTGATCACGGCCGCCGCCGTGCGCTCGTTCCCGCTGCTGCTGACGGGGATCGTGCTCATCGGCATGGGAAACGCGGGCAACCTCCAGTCCCGCTTCGCCGCGACCGATCTCGCCGCCCCGGCGCACCGCGGTCGCGACCTCTCGATCGTGGTCTGGGCGACGACGATCGGAGGGGTGGCGGGTCCGCTGCTCCTCGGCGCGGGCGAGCAGGTGGGACGAGCGATCGGGATGCCGCCGCACACCGGCTCCTATCTCTTCTCCCTCGTCGCCCAGATCGCCGCCTTCACGCTGTATCTCGTGGCGCTGCGGCCGGATCCGCTCCTCCTGTCCCGGGATCTGCCCGAGACGGGTTCCTTCGTCGGGGCGGTGGAACGGGTGGACCGTCCCGTGGCCGCGCGCTATGCGATCTTCGCGATCGCCGGATCCCACGTCACGATGGCCTCGGTCATGGCCATGACTCCCGTGCATCTCGTGAACATGACGATGGCCGGCATGCACCACTCCGGCTCCATGAGCGGCAGCGGGTCGGCCGGCATGTCGGAGGTGGACGTGACCGTGCTGGTCGGCGTGACCATCGCCCTGCACGTCGCCGGGATGTACGGCCTCTCGCCCGTGTTCGGCATCCTCGCCGACCGGTGGGGGCGGCTGCGCACCGTGCTGCTCGGCCAGGTCGTGCTCGTCGCCTCGCTGTGCTTCGCGATGTTCGCGGGGGAGACCCCGTGGGGCGTCATGGTCGCCCTGATCCTGCTGGGACTCGGCTGGAGCGCGGCGACCGTCGCCGGGGCCGCCCTGCTCACCGAGGCGTCGGCGCCCGCGCTGCGCACGCGCAGGCAGGGGCGCAGCGACTCGCTGATGAGCCTGAGCGCAGCGGGCGGGGCGGTGCTCGCCGGGGTGATCCTGCAAACCTTCTCCTACGCGGGGCTCGCGATCGCCGCGCTGATCGTGGTCGTCGCGATCGTCGTGCTGTCGCCCCTCGGGAAGCGATGAGAGGACGCCCCGGATCCTGGAGCGGCGTCGGCGCGGCCTACGCGTCCTCCTACGCGGAGCTCTGCCGGGGGACCTTCCCCGCACTGCAGGCACTCCTCGGTACCGGGGACGGGCGGACCCTCCTCGACGTCGGGGCCGGGACCGGTGAGCTCGCGGCGGCGTTCGCCGCCGACGGCTGGGCCGTCATGGCGCGGGAGCCCGAGCCGAGCATGCGGGAGGTCGCCGCGCGCCGTCATCCCGGGCTGCGTGCGGAGGGAGGGGCCCTTCCTGCCCTTCCCGAGCGCGACGGCGCCTATGACGCGGTGGTCGCCAACTTCGTGCTCAATCACGTCCCCGATCCACGGGCCGCAGCCGCGGAGCTGCGACGGGTCGCGCGCGGGGCGGCTGTCGCCACGATCTGGACCTCTTCGCCGTCGTGGCTGTGGGCCGAGGTGTGCGATCGGGCGGGCCTCGTCGCCGCGTCCGGCGGCCGGCTCCCGGCGGAGCTGGACTTCGAGCGGAGCGTCGACGGGTTCGCGGCGATGCTCGACGAGGGCGGATGGCCCGATCCCCGGGTGCGGGAGCTGCGCTGGATCTGGCGGGCCTCGCCGGAAGCGCTGTGGAGCTCGGTCGAGGGCGGGATCGCCGGCGCCGGCGCCTACTACCGTGCGCTCGGCACGCGTGATCGCGAGCGATTCCGGGCCGGCTTCGAGGAGGTGGTCGCGGCACGCTCGGTCGACGGTGTCCTGCCGCTGGAGCATGTGGCCGCCGTGGGCGTGGCGTACCTCGATCCGTCCCGGTGAGGCGGTGGGCGGCGAATGCGGTCGTCGGGGAGCGTGCGGCCCGCCAACTAGAATCGAAGGGCTATGGCTACTCCCGATCCCCGCACCACGACCGCGTCCGGTGCCGATGTCCGCGTCCGCTTCTGCCCCTCGCCGACCGGTCTGCCGCACGTCGGCATGGTTCGCACCGCGCTCTACAACTGGGCCTATGCCCGGCACACCGGCGGGAAGCTGGTGTTCCGCATCGAGGACACCGACGCGGCCCGCGACAGCGAGGAGAGCTTCCGTCAGCTCGTCGACGCTCTGACCTGGCTCAAGATCGACTGGGACGAGGGCGTCGAGGTCGGCGGCCCGCACGCGCCGTACCGGCAGTCGCAGCGCGGCGAGATCTACCAGGAGGTGATCGAGAAGCTCAAGGCGTCGGGCGCGGTGTACGAGAGCTACTCGACGGCCGAGGAGATCGACGCCCGCAACGAGGCGAACGGCCGCGCCAAGCAGCTCGGGTACGACAACTTCGACCGCGACCTCACCGAGGAGCAGCGGGCGGCGTTCCGCACCGAGGGGCGTCAGCCCGCGCTGCGCCTGCGCGTCCCGGATGAGGACGTCACGTACGTCGACCTCATCCGCGGCGAGGTGACCTTCCCCGCCGGATCCTTCCCGGACTTCGTGGTCGTGCGTCCGAACGGCGCCCCGCTGTACACGCTGGTGAACCCCGTCGACGATGCGCTGATGGGCATCACGCACGTGCTCCGCGGCGAGGACCTCATGCCCTCCACCGCGCGCCAGCTCGCCCTCTACGGCGCGCTCATCGACGCCGGCGTCACGACGTTCGTGCCGCGCTTCGCGCACATGCCGCTCGTGCTGGGGGAGACCGGCAACAAGAAGCTGAGCAAGCGCGATCCGCAGGCCGACCTGTTCCTGCACCGCGAGCGCGGCTTCATCCACGAGGGCCTGCTGAACTACCTGGCCCTGCTGGGCTGGTCGATCGGCCCCGACCGCGACGTCTTCTCGCTCGAGGAGTTCACCGCGGCCTTCGACATCGTCAACGTCAACCCGAACCCGGCCCGCTTCGACCAGAAGAAGGCCGAGTCGATCAACGGCGACCACATCCGCACGCTGGAGCCGAAGGACTTCGCCGAGCGGATCCTGCCGTACCTGGCCGCCGCCGACGTGTTCGACGGCGAGCCGACCCACGAGCAGATCGTGCTCGCGTTCCGCGCCGCTCCGCTCGTGCAGGAGCGGGTGCAGCTCCTCGGCGAGGTGCCCGGCATGCTCGGCTTCCTCTTCACCGACTCCGTGTCGTACGACGAGGACGCGCTCAAGGGGCTGCCTGCGAACGCCGCCGAGGTGCTGACGGCATCCGCCGCCGCACTCGAGCCCCTCGAGACCTTCACACCGGACGCGATCCAGGGGGCGCTCTCCGCCGCGCTCGTCGACGAACTGGGGCTCAAGCCCCGCGTCGCCTACGGACCGCCGCGCGTCGCGCTCACCGGCCGCCGGGTGTCGCCGCCGCTGTTCGAGTCGATGGAGCTGCTCGGCAGGGACGAGACCCTGCGCCGCCTGCACGCCCTGGCGGACTTCCTGGGCTGACCCTCGTCGGACGTCCTGCCATGCGCCGCGCATCGGGGCAAGCCCCTTGGCTTGTTCGCGACGCTCGGGTGGAATGGGCGTCGACGACGGAGGAGGATCCAATGGACGTGGAGGAAGTGAGGTCGGTGCCCGGGCTGGAGCTCGACCGCTATCTCGGGCTCTGGTTCGAGCAGGGGCGGCTGCCGTTGCGGTACGAGGACGACGACGCGACCGACGTGACCGCCGAGTACGCGCTGGCCGACGACGGCACGGTGCGGGTGGACAACCGCTGTCTGGATGGCGACGGCGAACCGACGCAGGCGGTGGGGGAGGCGGAGCTCGACACCGAGCATGCGGGCCGGCTGCGCGTCACGTTCCTCCCCGAGGGGCTGCGCTGGATCCCGTTCACCCACGCCGACTACTGGGTGCTGCGCGTGGACGCCGAGTACCGGCATGCTCTCGTCGGAACCCCGGATCGCAAGCACCTCTGGCTGCTGGCACGTGAGCCCCGGGGCGACGAGGCCGTCCGGCGCGATTTCCTGGAGACTGCACGGGCACAGGGCTTCGATCTGTCCGACTGGATCGAGACCTCCCAGTCCGGCGAAGTGGTCGAGATCTGAGTGCGACGCGCGCGGGATCCGGCGCCGGTTTGGATCCCGTCGCGGGCTCGGGTAAGCTTGACTCTCGGTGCGAGGCCCTGGTTTCGCCCTTGGGGTATGGTGTAATTGGCAACACGGCTGATTCTGGTTCAGTTGTTCCTGGTTCGAGTCCAGGTACCCCAGCAAGATGAAACCCCCGCTCCGTCGGGGGTTTTCTTGTGTGCGGAGGGATGGTCGCGCTCCGGACGCGCACAACGCGACAGGGGCGTCGCAGGACGCGACGTCTTGCGGGATCCGCGGGAAAGTCGCGTGATGATCGAGGGGGATCGGGCTCTCTTCCACTGCACGGCTCGTGACACCGGGCACCACCTCGACGGCGGGTTCCAGATTCCTCGCCGTCGTGTCCCATCTCGCGTCGGTGTCCCTTCGGAGCCGCTGTGCGCGTCCCCCAGGGTGCGCGGGGGTGCGGTCGGATCAGCTGCCGGCCGCACCCCTCTTCAGAGAATTCACCCACGGTCCTCGTCCACGACTGAGTCTCGGCCGGCGCGGGCCTCGTCGCCAGTGGAGAGCCGACCGATCGTGTTCCCGGTCTTGTTCGTGAACCAGACGGATGCTCCGTCAGGCCCGGGCTTGATGTCGAAGGGGCCGTCGACCTGCGGGGCCGTGCCCGCCGTCGTCCATGAGCCGTTCGCCGGATCGAATCGTACGATCGTGTTCGCGGCGGTGTCCGCGATCCACAGGGCGCCGTCGGGGCCGAGGCAGACGCCGTCGGGCTCTTGGAGCGAGGCCGTCTCGCATCGCTCCAGCGAGCCTTCGGGATCGGAGGGATCGAAGGAGAGCAATCCCGCGGGCGACCGGGCGGTGAGCCAGAGCCGCCCGTCGGCCGTCTCGGCCCAGGCTCGTGGCGCCCCGGATCCGGATCGCAGGGTGAGCTCCCGGATCTCGCCCGTCGCGGGATCCAGCACGCCGAGAGCATCGGATCCCGAGTTCACCCACCAGATCCGCCCGTCCGCGGCGGTGAACAGCGCCGCGGGGGCGTCGATCGAGGTGCTGCGGAACCACTGGAGCGTCGCCAGCGGGTCGTCGGCACGCGGATCGAGCGACACGATCGCGTCCGCCCCGCGCAGCGAACTCCAGAGCAGACCGTCCGCGGCGGACTTCAGCGCCACGGGGCGGCTGCCCTCGGGGAGGGCGTAGGTGACGATCGTGGTCGAGGGGTCGTCCGCAGCCGGATCGATCGCACCGAGCCGGTCCGAGCCGAGCGAGGTGAACCAGACCCGACCGTCGGCGCCCGGGAAGATGTTGGCGGGGAGCCGGACGAGATCGCCCGGGTCGGAGAAGACCTGCACGAACCCGCCGGCCCGGACCCGTCCGACGCGATGGTCGGCGATGCTCGTGAACCACACCTCCCCGAAGGTGCCGATGATCCCGCTCGGCCCGTGCAGAGCATCGTCGGCGGGGGAGAAGGCACGCAGTCTTTCCATGCCTCCATCCTCCGGACTGCGGACGCGGTGCGCGAGGGACCTGGGCCTACGGACGATCCGGATCCGCGCGTGAGGCGCTCAGGAAGAGATCCGGATCCACGGGACGCTGCGCGCGGGGGAGCTTCGCGACCACGAGACGGTACGCCTCGGTGACGAGCTCCTCCACGAGATCCTGCTCGAGCGTGCCGTCCGCCTGCAGCGTGATCCAGTGCCGCTTGTTCATGTGATACCCCGGGACGATGGCCTCGAACGTCTCGCGCAGCGCCTTGGCGTCCTCCGGCGCGGACTTGAGCGTCACCGAGGTGCGGCCGGTGGAGGACATCGCCATGAACATCCGCTCGCGCACCCGGTAGACGTCGACTTCGGGGCCGAACGGCTGGTCGACGGTCGTGCCGGGGAGCTCGTCGGCGCGCGCGGCCGCCCACAGCCGCAGCTCGTCGCCGCTCATGGGCGCGTGCGTGCGTCGATGAGATCCGACACGCGCTTCACCTCGGCCGGGTCGGCATCCCGTGCGAGGGCGACGCAGTGATCCATGACCGCCGGACGGTAGCGCACGGGGAAGGTCTGCCCCGGTGCGAGCCGGGCGAGCTCGGTGATCGTGAAGTCCTCGTCGGCGATGCCGCGGAAGGCGGCGCCCTCCGCGGTCCGCACATCCAGCATCAGCACGAGACGCGGATTGCTGTTCACCTCGCGCCAGCCGACGAGGACGCCGATCGCGAGCGCGCCCGTGCGCAGCTCCGCGGTGCGCCGGCGCGCGTCGCGGCTCAGCAGCGGGTTCGGCGCGACACCGGGGAAGTCCGGACCGACGCCGAGCGCTTCCCGTGTGAGATCGGGGCGCAGCCGCTCCATCATGTCGTCCATCCGCTGCTTCTTCGCGTTCTTCCGTCCGAACACCGGCCCCTCCTTCCACGCCACTGCCTCAGAGGACGGCGGTCGTCGTTGCCGTGAGTCTACGGGGCGGCTCGCCGCCGATCCGTTGCCCTCGGTCCAGAAACCGTGCCATTCTCGTTTGCACGTCAGCGCCGATGCCCGGAGTCGCGATGCGGCCCGCCCACCGGCGATCCACGGTGATGAGGGGGAACGCATGTCACGGACGGAAGCCACGAATCTCACGCACGACCAGGATCACGGGGCCGAGCACGACGCCGAGCAGGAGGGCTACAAGAAGAGCCTGAACCGGCGCCAGGTGCAGATGATCGCGATCGGAGGCGCGATCGGAACGGGCCTGTTCCTCGGATCCGCATCCCGCCTGCACAGCAACGGACCCGCGCTGGTGCTCAGCTACGCCTTCGTCGGCGTGATCGCCTACTTCTTGATGCGGGCGCTCGGCGAGCTGGTGCTGTACCGGACGACCTCCGGGGCGTTCGTGTCCTGGATGCGCGAGTTCTTCGGCGAGAAGGCCGCCTATTACACGGGCTGGATGTACTGGACGAACTGGGCGCTCACCGGCATCGCCGAACTCAGTGCAGTCGGCCTCTACATCCAGTACTGGTGGCCGCAGATGCCCACCTGGGCGACGGTGCTCATCGCCCTCGCCGTGGTGCTCGTGGTCAATCTGCTGTCGGCGAAGGCCTTCGGCGAGTTCGAGTTCTGGGCCTCGGTGCTCAAGGTCACCGCGATCATCGTCTTCCTCGTGGTGGGGCTCGTCGTGGTCGTGCTGAGCCTCGATGTCGGCGGACATCGCGCCGGCGTGCAGAACCTCTGGTCGAACCCCGGCGGCTTCTGGCCGACCGGCGACGGTTTCGCCTGGTACGGCCCGATCATCGTGATGTCGGGCGTGGTCTTCGCCTATGCCGCGATCGAGATGGTCGGCATCGCGGCCGGCGAGATGGAGGACCCGAAGCGCGAGGTGCCGAAGGCGGTCAACGCCGTGATCGTCCGCATCGCCGTGTTCTACTGCGGCGCGCTGCTGCTGCTCGTGTGCATCCTGCCGACGAGCGAGTTCACCCCCGGCATCAGCCCGTTCGTGACCGTGTTCGGACGGATGGGGATGCCGTGGATGGCGAACGTGATCCAGGCGATCCTCATCGTCGCCGCGATGTCCTCGCTGAACTCGGGGCTGTACACGACCGGCCGCGTGCTGCGCAGCCTCGGCATGGCGAAGCAGGCTCCGGGATTCACGCTGAAGATGAGCCAGTCCGGGGTGCCGTGGGCCGGCATCGTGATGACCGCGGTCGTCTACGTGTTCGGATCGATCCTCAACGCCGTCAGCCCGGACGCGTTCGAGATCGCGCTGGAAGCCGCCTCGATCGCCGTCGTGTTCACCTGGGGCACGATCTTCGTCTGCCAGCTGCGTCTGCGCAGGCTCAGCGATCGAGGGGTTCTCCCCGCCAGCACGTTCCGTGCGCCGGGCACGCCGTGGACGAGCTATCTGGGGCTGGCGTTCCTCGTGTTCGTGATCGTGGGCATGGCGATCTCGGGCTGGCAGGCCTCGCCGTACTTCTGGCACAAGACCGGGTTCGTCGTGGTGGTCGTGGGGATCCCGGTGCTCTTCGTGATCTTCGAGATCGGCTGGCTCATCGTGAAGGGCCGGGTGTCGGCGCATACCGACGGCCGGATGCTCAGCAAATGGACCGACACCGGTCTGCGCTACCCGCCCCAGCCCGCCGGGCCGCGCACGGAGTCGATCGCGGCCATCGGCACGGTCCAGTTCGACGTGCACGAGCGGGATGACGACCCCGACGACGGGGGCATCGAGATCGGGCCCGTGGAGATCGACGTGCACGAGTGGGACAACCTCGACGAGCCGGACAGGAATCCGCCTGACGGCACGGGCAAGAGCGAAGGGGGACGGTGACATGCGCCGACACGCGATCGCCGCGGCCGTCCTCGTCGCATCGGCCGTGCTCGTCTCCGGCTGCTCGTCGACGCCGCCGAAGAGCACCGGCGACAACAACGCCACCGGATCCGCCACGGTGACGATCGGCATCGCAGACGACCTCCCCGGAGTCAGCCTCAAGACCGACGCCGGCTACGCGGGGTTCGACATCGACACCGCCAACTACGTCGCGGGGAAGCTCGGGGTGCCGACGAAGAACATCACCTGGCAGCGCATCGAGCAGTCGGAGCGGGTGAGTGCGCTGACGTCGGGCAAGGTGGACCTCGTCGTCTCGACGTTCTCGATCACCGCGGAGCGGGAGAAGGAGATCGCCTTCGCAGGACCGTACTTCGTCGCGCATCAGGATCTGCTCATCCGTCGCAACGACGACACGATCTCGGGCCCGCAGACGCTGGACGGCAAGAAGGTCTGCGCGGCCGCGGGCACCACCTCGATCGACTACCTCACCGCGCACTACGAGGGCAGGATCACCGTCGTGAAGGTGCCCTCCTGGTCGGAGTGCGTGCGCGACCTCGCAGCGGGGACGGTCGATGCGGTGTCGACGGACGACCTGATCCTGGCCGGATTCGCGGCGCTTCCCGAGTACAAGGGCGTGCTGCGCGTGATCGGCAAGGGGTTCACCGACGAGAACTACGGCATCGGCATGGCGCAGGGCGACAGTCGCCTCGGTACCGTGCGGTCCGCCCTGAAGGAGTACATCTCGTCCGGAGCCTGGAAGGCGTCGCTCGATGCGAACATCGCGCCATCCGGGTACGCGATCCCCGCTCCGCCGACGGTGAAGTAGCGGACGCGACGACGCCCCTCCGAAGCGGAGGGGCGTCGCCTGCGGCTCAGAAGACCGGGACGCCGGCGCGCGTGAGCTGCCAGTTCACCACGTGGAACTCGGCCGGGTCGATGACCCCGGCGGCCGAGGCGTAGGCCACGATCGCCTCGCGGATGGCGACCTGCGCGTTGTACACGACGGGTGCGGTGGCGATGTGCGGGAAGCCGCCGCCGCCGGACTGACGGTAGTTGTTCACCGCGACGACGAACTTCTGCGCGGGATCCACCGGTGAGCCCTGCCAGGACAGGTTCGCGATCCTGGAGCCCTGCGGCTGGGCGATGTCCACGTCGTAGGTGACCCCGGAGAACTGGTCGTAGTTGTAGTCCGGGGTGCTCAGCGCGTTGGTCCAGCTCGCGGGGTCGACCGCAGCGGCAGGGGACACCTGCTGGAAGTACTTCGCCGAGTACTCGAGGTAGTCCTTGATCTGCGCACCGGTCAGCACCGACGCCATGAGCGTGTTGTCGTAGATGTACAGCCCCGCGACGTCGCGGATCGTGACCTCGCCCGCCGGGAAGGTCGCCAGGCGGTTGAACGGCGCGGCGATCGAGACGATCGGAAGGGCCGCTTCCGGAGTGCCGGCGATCGCCTTCGAGACCGTGTCGACCTGCACGGTGTTGACGTAGTCGAGGATCGCCGTGTCCTTCCAGCAGGACTCGGCGGCGGAGAGCTCCTCGGTCGAGGTCGCCACCGGCTTGTTGACGTAGGCGACGACAGCGTCGTGCTGCTTCTGGACGAGCGCGACCATCGCGGGATCGTCCTGCACGGTGTTGGTGTTGAGGTTCGTGGACTTGCGCGAGACGACCGTCCACTTGCCCTTGACCTGCTGGAGCTCGATGTCGAAGACGCTCAGGCGCTGCCCCCAGCACATCGGCTCGCTGAGCACGACCTGCTGGCCGGTCTGCGCGTTCGTCACGAAGCGCTGCGGGATGTCCTTGTGCGCGTGGCCGAACAGGATCGCGTCGATGCCCGGCACCTGCTCGGCGAGGATCCCCGCCGCATTCTCGTTCGGCAGATCGGTGCCGTACGACGACGTGCCGCTGTCGCCGGAGTGCACGCTGACGACGAGCAGATCGACGCCCTGGTCGCGGATCACCGGCACCCAGCGCTTGGCGGTCTCGACGATGTCCAGCACCTCGAGCTTGCCGCTCACGTTGGCCTTGTCCCAGATGACGATCCCGGGGTTGGTGAGTCCGAGCACGCCGACGCGGATCGGCTTGGCGCCCTTCAGGTTCAGGGTCTTGATCGTGTACGGCGTGTACGCCGGAACCGTGGTCCCCGCGCGCACGGCGTTGGCGCCGAGCACGGGCGCCTTCATCTGCGAGATCCAGGTGTCGAGGAAGTCGAGGCCGTAGTTGAACTCGTGATTGCCGAGGGCGACGGCGTCGTAGCCGAGAGCGTTCATCTGCGCGGCCATGGGATGGGTCGCACCGGTCTTCGTGATGGGCTCCACCGTTGCGTAGTAGAAGCCCAGGGGAGTGCCCTGGATGGTGTCGCCGGCATCGAAGAGCAGGGTGTGGTCGCGCCCCCGGTCGGCGCGGATCTGCTTCACCACGCTCGCCACGCGCGAGAGGCCGACGACGTTGCCGGCCTTGTCGCTGTACGCCGCGTCCGTGTAGTAGTCCCAGTTCAGGGCATGCGAATGGAGGTCGGACGTGCCCATGATGGTGATCGTGACGGACTTGCCGATGCCGCCGGCGGCGGCCGAGGCCTTCTCGGGGGTCGCGACCCACCCGGCGGCGGCGAGGGCGCTCGCCGCCGTGACACCCGTGAGGAATCCTCGTCGATTCAGTCCGGAACGGCGCTCCCGCGCGGCCTCGTCCGGAACCGCGCAGGAGCACCAGCGGGGTTCGGGGGCGGCGGCGTGACGGTGCAGATGTGTTTCATCAGTCATGAAGTCCGATGCAATCACGCCCGGAGAACCGGGACAACAGTGCGCGGGTGAACACTCGACGATCGCGCGTATGAGCGGCACCGTGCTGCGTGCGTGCGCGATCGAGCGGAGCGACTCCGGTCGATGAGTGGCGCTCGCTCGTGGGATGATCCGCATCAGCGCAGTTTTAGCTAACCTGGTTAGACACTCTGTGAAGGAGCTGATCCGCATGACGCGAGTCGTCGTCACCGGCGCAACCGGATACATCGGCGGGCGCCTGGTCCCGCAGCTGCTCGACGCCGGCTACGAGGTGACCTGTCTCGTGCGCTCGGCGTGGAAGCTCACGGACGTCCCCTGGCGGGATCGGGTGCGGATCGTGCCCGCCGACCTCTCGACCGGGGAAGGGGTGCGCGCCGCGATGGAGGGAGCGGAGATCGCGTACTACCTCGTGCACTCGATGAGCTCGGGGGGGCCACTTCGCCCAGGCCGAACGCGCGCAGGCCGAGACGTTCGCAGCGGCGGCCGCCGACGCCGGCGTCCGGCGCCTCGTCTACCTCGGCGGACTGCATCCCGCCGAGGGACGGCTCTCGACGCATCTCGCATCGCGAGCGGCCGTCGGACGCGTCTTCCTGGACTCGCCGGTCCCCGCGATCGTCTTCCAGGCCGGGATCGTGATCGGATCCGGGTCCGCCTCGTTCGAGATGATCCGTCACCTCACCGAGGTTCTGCCGTACATGCCCGCACCGCGCTGGGTGCGCAACCGGGTCCAGCCGATCGCCGTCCGCGACGTGCTGCGCTATCTCGTGCGGGCCGCGAGTCTTCCCGAGGGGCTCAACCGCACCTTCGACATCGGCGGCCCCGACGTGCTCCGCTACGGGCAGATGATGAACGGGTACGCCGTCGAGGCGGGGCTGCGGCAGCGGCCGATCGCGCCGCTGCCCGTGCTCACGCCCTGGCTCGCGTCCCAGTGGGTGAACCTGGTCACCCCCGTGCCGCGGGCGCTCGCCGTGCCGATCATCGCGTCCCTGCAGAACGACTGCGTGGCACAGGAGCACGACATCGACCGCTACGTGCCACCGCCCGAGGGCGGGCTGCTCCCGTACCGGGTGGCGGTGAGGCTGGCCCTCCGGCGCGAGCGAGCCGGGGAGGTCGAGACCAGCTGGCAGAACGCGACGGTCGCGGGTGCTCCGAGCGATCCGCTCCCGAGCGATCCGGAGTGGGCGGGACAGGTCGTGTTCACGGACGAGCGCGAGCGCCGCAGCACGGCGTCGCCCGAAGCGGTGTGGCGCGTGATCGAGTCGATCGGCGGGGTGAACGGGTGGCATTCGGCGCCGCTCGCCTGGGCCGCGCGGGGGTGGATCGATCGCCTCTCGGGGGGTGTGGGGATGACCCGCGGGCGTCGGCACCCCTCCCGCCTGAACACCGGTGACGTGGTCGACGTCTGGCGGGTCGAGTCGATCGTGCGAGGACAGGATCTGCGACTGCGGGCGGAGATGCGGATGCCCGGACGAGGGTGGCTCGAACTGAGCGTGCGCCCGGACGACGAGGGCAGTCTGTATCGTCAGCGGGCGGTGTTCTTTCCCCAGGGACTCGCCGGGCGGCTGTACTGGGCCGTGCTGCTGCCGTTCCACGGGATCATCTTCAGCGGGATGGTCGCGAGCATCCTCCGCGAGGCCGAACGCGACCCGGACCGCGAGCCCGGGGAGCGGCAGCGGACCGCCGTTTCCGGTGCGGACATCGCTCCGCGGGGAGAGAAGAGCCCGTGAGCCTCCCGGGCGCCCGCCCGCGGGCTCTTCAGGGCAGCAGGTCGATCAGCTGCTGCTCGATGCTCCGGCCGTCGGCCCGCACGGTCAGCCCCTGCTCATAGCGCTCGAAGAGCCGGGGATCGATGTAGCTTCCGCGCGCCACGGACGGCGTGTTGCCGAGGGCGACGGCCGTCTCCTCGACGGCCGTCCGCTCGGCTCGACGGCGTGCGCGCTCGGTCCGGGCGGCGCCGGTGCGCGCAAGGCTGCGCGCGGCGATGACGGTCGCGTGGATGGTGCGGAAGTCCTTGGCGGTGAAATCGCCGCCGGTGCGGGCGCGGACGTCTTCATTGATGTCGGCAGGGCGCACCCGATGCCACCGGCCGTCCTCCTGCCAGGCCAGCAGCCGGGTCCGCGGACGGGGCGCGCGGAGACGGAGCCGCTCCAGCACCGCGGCGAGGTCGGGATCCTCGAGCTCGGTCTCCCAGGCGACCCGGCTCTTGCCGCGGAAGCGCAGCCGCACGGTCTCGCCGTCGACCGTCACGTGCCGGGCGCGCAGGGTGCACAGGCCGACGCTGCCGTGTCGTTCGGCGTACTTCTCGGATCCGATCCGGAGCAGCGCGACATCGAGCATGCGGAAGCCGGCGGCGAGGACCGTCGGCCGGGCCGTCCCGCCGGACCGGAGGTCGCGCGTGACGGAACGGCGCGCGGCGGGCAGCGCCCGGGCGAGATCCAGGGCGCGGTCGAACTTCGCCTCCGCCGCCCGGCGCGCCCACTCGGGGTGGTACCGGTACTGGGTGCGGCCCGCGGCGTCGACGCCGGTGGCCTGGAGGTGGCCGTCCTGGTGCGCGCAGATCCAGACGTCCTCCCACGCCGGCGGGATCGCGAGCGCGCGGATGCGCTCGATCGTCCGGGCGTCGCCGATGTGGCGACCTCGGGCGTCGCGGTACTCGAACCCCCGTCCGCGCCGGATCCGGCGGATGCCCGGCTCCTGTCCGTCCACGATCCGCAACGCCATTCCCGGCCCCCTTCCATCGCCCGGGCGGGATCGCTCCGGCCCGCGGCCGATCCTGCCGCGCCACGGCTGGGCCGGCAACGGGCTTGCGCGGGAGGGAGCGATCTGCACCGCAGCCCCGCGAGCTCTCGAGATCTCGCCCGAGGTGCGCAATCCGAATTCTCAGGGACTCCGAAGAAGAGGTGAGCGGCACCCCGCCGCCGAATCGAGGAGGAGCAATGCGTTCGTCACCGAACCGTCTGATCGCCGTCATCTTCGGCGCCGTCTACATCGTCGTCGGAGCACTCGGCTTCGCCGTCACCGGAGGAGTCTCCTTCCTGGCAACTCAGGGAGGGATGCTGCTCGGGATCTTCATGGTCAATCCGCTGCACAACGTCGCGCATCTGCTGATCGGCGCGGCTCTGCTGGTCGCGGGCCTCGTGTCCACGCCGGCGGCGAAGGGCACCAACACCGTCGTCGGAGCCGCCTATCTGCTGCTCGGCATCGTCGGGTTCTTCCTGGTGGGCACGGCGGCGAACATCCTCGCGCTGAACACGTTCGATCACTTCCTGCACCTCGCGAGCGCCCTGCTGCTGCTCGCGGTCGGGCTGGGCGTCGAGCGCAGCGCGCCGCGCGGGGCGACGGCCTGAGGTCGTCGTGCTGCGCACCTGGCCCGCTCTGCTCGCGTGGGGAGCGGGGCTGATCCACCTCGCCATCGGCGCCTCGATCGTCGCGCCGTCGGGTGGCGCGGCGTCGGCGCTGTGCGCGCCGATGCTGGTGGTCGGCGCGGCCGAGCTCGGCTGGGGAATCGCCGTGCTGCGGGCCGGGCGGATCATCGGCGGGCGAGGGGCGGCGGCGGGCGCGATCGCGGCGGTGCTGCTCGGCGCGGCGTCGCTCGGGGGCGGCGCGCCGGTCGGCGCCGTCGCGATCTCGTCGGCGCTCGCCGTCGTGGGGGGATCCATGGCGGCACGTGCAGCGCGAAGAGGGGAGCAGCCGGCGGCCTCGGGGGAGGAACCGCCCAGGGCGCCGCGTCTGCGGGCGGCGGGGATGGCCGTGGGGGTCGTCCTCGTCGCCGCGCTGGCGACGCCCGCCCTCGCGCTGACCGACGCGGCCGGGCGCGGAGCAGGACACGACCACGGCGGGGACCTGGTCGTCGTCGATCCGCACAGCGGGCATTGACCCGGAGGAGGGACGGATACGACGAAGCCCCCGCCGTGGCGGGGGCTTCGTCGTATCCGGGGTCGGGTCAGAAGACGTTCGACTCCAGCCAGGCGAGCGGGTCGATCGCGCTGTCGTTGATGTGCACCTCGAAGTGCAGGCAGGAACCGACGGTCCAGCCGGTGTTGCCCACGCGGCCGAGGTACTGGCCGGCGGTGACGCATTCACCGGTCTGCACCGCGCGGGTGCCGTAGTCCATGTGCCCGTAGAGGGTCGAGACGGCATTGCTTCCGGAGAGCGCCGGGTGGGCGATCTCGACGGTGACGCCGTACCCCTGGTAGCTCTCCGACGACAGCGTGACACAGCCGTCGGCGGCCGCGTAGATCGGGGTGCCGATGGGGGCGGCGAAGTCCTGGCCCATGTGGCTGCGGCCGGTGCGCGGAGCGCCGAAGCCGTCGGTCAGCGTGTAGGAGCCCGCGGCAATGGGGTAGATGACCTGGCCGGGCTTGGCGATGGACGCGACCCCGGTGCGCGCGGCGGCTGCGGTGGCGGCCTGCATCGCGCTGAGCTCGGTCGGCGTCGTCGCGGTGAACGTGCCGTGCACCTGGACGTCGGGCAGTACGCCCTCCGCCGTGGTGAACGACTGCGCGCGGATGTCGGCGGAGGCGCTGCCCGCGGCCTTCGCGTCGTTCGCGCGGACCATGCCGAGCGCCGGAAGCGCGGTGCCGACGACGAGGGCGGAGATCGCCAGGGCGGCGCCGGTGCTGCGGCTGAAGTTCTTGACGCTCCGGCGCGGGCGCTTGCCGGCCGGGACGACGTGTGCGGGCAGCTGCTCGGGGGCTGCCGAGCGCGCGGGCGGCGTGGTGGCCTGCGGCGGTGCGGGGATGCGCGCCTGCGGCGCGGTGGGGTCTGCGGTGCGGCGGGCGGAGAACGCGCTTCCGTCTGCGGTGGGGGCGCTGGCGGCGACCTGGGCGGCGGCCTGCTCGCGCAGCTCACGGCGCGAGCGGGGCGCGGCGGAGCCGGCGGTCGCGGACGGGGATCCTGCGGAATGGGCAGAGGGGAGTTCGGTCTCGGGGGCTCGCGAACTGATGATGTGCTCCTCGGGCAGCGGAGGGGGGAGTGTGACGACTCCGCATTCGGGGGCACGGAGTGGTGTTACAACTCCGTAATAATACGGATGGTTCCTGAGAGTTCCATACATTGACCCCCGAACGCGCGTCTCGGCGTGGCGCGTCCGGGTGCGTTCAGTGCTCCCCGCCGCGGTTCGTGATGGTCTGCATGAGCGCCAGATACTCCTTCGGCGTCGCCTCCGGAAGGTAGGCGCTGCCGATCGCCATTCCGATCCTCGGCAGTTGCGCGGGGTCGGCGTAGGCCATGTAGATGGTCTCGTAACGCGGATTGAACTTGCTCTTGAAGCGGAACAGCGAGGTGAACCCGTAGGCGGGCTCCAGCATCTCGCCCAGCCAGCCGAGCAGACGCGACATGACCGTCGGATCCGGGGCCTCTTCGCCCGGCTTGGTCGCGAGCGGTGCTCCGGACAGGCTCATCACCTGAGCTCCCTGCTCCTTCATGTGCAGCGCGGCGGACGCGATGACGAACTCCATGATGCCCGGCATGGCTCCGTCGCTGCGGCGCATGAAGTCGATGGTCCAGCCGGTGATCCTCCCGTCGGTCCAACTCGGCAGCCAGCTCGTGGTCGCCTCGATCCCGCCGTCCTTGTTGATCGCGAGGAAGATCCCGACGTCCGAGTCCTTGAGCTCTTCCATGCCGCCGAGCGTGAAGCCCATCTCGGGGAGCTTCTTGTGCGCCACCCACTCCTCGCTGACCGCGGTGATCTCGCGCGAGTAGCGGGAGGGCAGGTCGTGCCAGGTGGACCAGAGAGTGGTCATCCCCTCGCGCTCGCCGCGGTTGAGCGGCTGGCGCACCTTCTGCCAGGCCTTGCCGGTGAGCTCGAAGCCGGGGAGGTCCAGGACCGTCTCCTCGCCGACGGACATGTACTGCCAGCCGAAGGACTGGAAGATCGGCAGATAGCGCTCGTGGAAGCTGTAGAAGCAGGCGGACCAGCCCTGCGCCTCGCAGTACCCGATGAAGCCCTCGATGGTGTCCCGCTCCGCACCCTCGGGGCACACGGGATCCGACATCGTCAGTGCGACCTTGTTGATGACCCGGTAGGCGATCGCGCCCCGTCCGTCCGGAGTGAACCAGTGGGTGTTGCCCGTCCAGGTGCCCATGAACCCGAGCGTGTCTCCGCCGCCGTCCCGCAGGAGCGCACGGAATCGGGCCTCCTCGATCGCGAGACTGGAGACGTGCGTCGCCCGGAACAGGCGGATCGCGGCGAACACGAAGACGATCCAGAACGGCACGCCGATCCACTGGTAGACGACGAGCGCCGCGCCGTCGACGGGGATCCCCGCATCGGCGATGTCGGGAAGGAGCCCGGGGGAGACGAAGGGACGCACGAGATCGGCGAGGAGCTCGCCGATCGAGGGCTGTCCATCGAGATAGTTGTCGCCGTCGATGAGGCCGATCACGACGTAGATCCCCGCGCACACGACGAAGGCTCCGACCACGGTCGCCGTGAAGCGGCGCGCGGCCGCGCGCGGAGCCGTGACCTGGAACCGGCGTCGGGTGAGCAGCAGCAGCGCGATCACCCCGATCGGCACGAGGACGGCGAGGATCATGGCGATGCCGTCCTCGATGAGCAGATTGCCGCGGGCCTTGTCGTCGAGAAGATCATTGATCCCCACGGCGGTGGCGGTCAGCACGGCGACTGCGGCGTTGACCACCAGCGCCATGATCCACGCCGCGCGGCGTCCGGTGCGCAGCCCCCACGCCGCCAGCAGCGTCAGCACCAGCGGCACCAGGCTGATCAGGAACGGGCCAGGGCCGGACTGCAGGATCGCGGCCGCCTGGCGCGTGCAGTCCGCGGTGAAGTCCTGGACGCAGGACTTGTCCATCGGCTGCGCCTCGACGGGGGAGAAGCCGGAGACGACGAGCCCGAGCGGGGCGTACCACGATCCCGAGACGAGCACGATGATGGGCCCCAGACCGGTCGCGCCGACGATGGCCGCGACGAGGGTGCGCACCTCGCGGTACGAGCTGCGATGCCAGGAGGGGCGCACGGTCCCGCGCGCGAGCACCGCGCCGAGGATGAGGCCCAGCACGCCGGAGAGGAGCCGGAACACGCTGTCGCTGTCGGCGGCGTACAGCGCGAACATGAGGAGGAGCGTGAACCCGACGACGCGGATCCGGCGCTGCCACAGCGTCGGAGCGAAGGCGGACGCCGCCATGAGCAGGCCGACGGTCCCGATCGTCGGATCGGCGACGAGATCGAAGCTGGCCAGCACGCCCCACTGCGATCCCCAGGAGACCAGGAGCGCCTGCGATCCGACGCCGATCAGGATCCCGAGCACGCCGGTGACGAAGAACACCCACACGCTCCGGACGGAGCCGAGCGTGCGCTCGGCGTATGCACCGGCCGTGAGGATCAGCGCGATCGCCAGGAGCCCGCCGACCACCGAATCGCCGAACAGCAGGGCGGTGAACGGGGTCCACCACAGTCCCTGATCGACGGTGGTGCCCTCCCCGGCGGCGAGCTCTGCGGGGAAGCGTCCGAGGAACGTGCCGGTGACGAAGCCCATCGCGATCACCAGCACGGCGAGCGCTGCGGCGAACGGGGCGCGGCGCAGGTAGGCGAGCACGGCGCCGAGCCAGGGGGGAGTCGGACGCGGGGGCGAAGTGGGCGGGACGGCGGTGCCGGCCGAGACGTCGTCGGTCATGCGGTTGCCCTCTCTGGCGTGAGCGTGCGGCCCGGGGATGCGGCCGAAGCCGGGACCACTTCTCAGAGTGCCGAACGTCCGGGGCGTTGTACAGTCGCCGGGTCCAGGGCGGGGTCGGTCCTCAGGGCATCGCGACGAGCCCGGTGCCCTCGCGACGTTCGAACACGAGCTGCGTCTCCGTGGCGCGCACGACCGCGTGCACGGTGATGCGCTCGAGCACGATGTCCCGGAGCGCGGCGGCGTCGGCCACCGCGACGTGCACGAGGAAGTCGTCGGCGCCCGCGATGTGGAAGACCTGCAGCACCCCTTCCGTCGCGGCGAGCGCGTCGAACAGGGTCTCGACGCCCGCCTTGCTGTGCGCGCCCAGCCGCACCCGGATCACGGCCTGCACGGGCCGGCCCAGGGCCGCGGGATCCAGGAGGAGGCGCAGTCCGAGGATCACGCCGCGCGCCCGCAGGGAGCGCAGCCGGAACGCGCACGTGGAGGCGGGGATGCCGAGCCTCGACGCCAGCTCCTTGATCGGCGTGTCGGGGCGTTCGGACAGATCGGCGATGATGCGCAGGTCGAGCGCATCGACGGTCTGCTGTCCAGGGGTCAAGATCCGCTCCTTCCGAGCGCGCACCGTTGCTCTGACAGCAAGAATGTCAGACCAGACACGCGTCTGCAGCAATGGGGGTCGCAGTCTGATGCGCGGGGAGGGATGCTGAGGAGCATGATCGATGACGATTCCCTGAACGAGACCCCGCTGCACCCTGCGACCGTCGCGGTGCACGCGGGTCGTGCCGACCTGGCGGCTCTGGGCGTGCATGCGGCGCCGATCGATCTCTCCACCACGAACCCGCTCCCCGACATCCAGCACGGGGGCGACTCCTACGAGTCGATGGCGAACGGCGGGCACCCGCTGCCGGACGGAGGGAACGTGTACGCGCGGCTGTGGAACCCCACGGTCGCCCGGTTCGAGGAGGGCCTCGCCGAGCTCGAGCACGCCGAGTCGGCGGTCGCTTTCTCCAGCGGCATGGCGGCGATGACAGCGGCGATCCTCTCGCACACGACGGCGGCGGGCAAGCATCACATCATCGCCGTGCGCCCGCTCTACGGTGGCACGGACCATCTGCTCGACTCCGGGCTGCTCGGCGCGGAGACGAGCTTCTGCACGGAGGGCGAGGTGCACGCGCACCTGCGCCCCGACACCGGCCTGATCGTGGTGGAGACCCCGGGCAATCCGACCCTCGATCTGGTCGACATCGCGGCGGTCGTCGCTCAGGCGGGGGAGGTGCCGGTGCTCGTCGACAACACCTTCGCGACGCCGCTGCTGCAGAACCCTCTCGACCTGGGCGCGGCGATGTCGCTGCACAGCGCCACCAAGTACCTCGGCGGGCACGGCGACGTGATCGCCGGGGTCATCGCCTGCTCGGAGCAGACCGCGCAGGCGCTGCGACGCGTCAGGGCGATCACCGGAGCGCTGCTGCATCCGCTCGGCGCCTACCTCCTGCACCGCGGGCTCGCGACGCTGCCGGTGCGGATGGAGCGCCAGCAGCGCTCCGCCGAACAGGTCGTCGCATGGCTTGC
Source organism: Microbacterium sp. MMO-10 (assembly GCF_037148715.1). Classification (NCBI taxonomy): domain Bacteria; kingdom Bacillati; phylum Actinomycetota; class Actinomycetes; order Micrococcales; family Microbacteriaceae; genus Microbacterium; species Microbacterium sp. MMO-10. The sequence continues at coordinate 538,907 of NZ_JBBCSV010000002.1, forward strand.
CGAGCACCCCGCCGTGGCGGAGGTGCGGTACCCCGGGATCGGGGATGAGCGCGGTCTCATCCCGCGCCAGATGCGCGGCGGGGGAGCGATGATCGCGGTGCGGCTGCGCGGAGGGTATGCGGCCGCCGAGGCCTTCACCGGTTCCGTGCGGCTGTTCACGCACGCGGTGTCGCTGGGCGGCGTGGACTCGCTCGTGCAGCACCCGGCGGCGCTGACCCACCGGCCTGTGGCCGCCGAGGCGCGCCCCGGCGCGGACATCGTGCGGCTGTCGATCGGGCTGGAGGATCCGGAGGACCTCATCGGAGATCTCGCCCGGGCTCTGGCCCGCGTCGCGGTCGTGGTCTCCTGACCGGATCCCGGGCGGGATCGGACCGCGGACGAGCGATGTCGGCGGCCTCGGGCAGACTTGTGCGGTGACCGGTATGCGAACGTTCTGGACCGCCCTGCCCACCGAGGGCCGCTGGCTGCTGTCGACCGTCGCGATCCAGACCCTCGGTCGCGGGCTGACCCTGCCCTTCACGATCATCTACCTGCACGAGGTGCGCGGTTTCGACCTGGGCGTCTCGGGCGCGCTGATGAGCATCATCGCCGTGACCGGGCTGATCGTGACGGGCCCCGGAGGCACCCTCATCGACCGCTACGGCGCACGACGGGTGCTTCTGGCCGGGCTCATGGCGATGATCGCGGGGTGCGCGCTGCTCGCCTTCGCGACGACACCGGCGGTCGCGGCGATCGCGCTCGTGCTGATCGGCGTGAACTTCGGCGTCTCCTGGCCCGGGTTCAACTCCGTGATCGCGGCGATCGTCGATGGAGACCTCCGCCAGCAGTACTTCGGCGTGAACTTCGCGCTCGTCAACCTCGGCATCGGCGTGGGCGGCATCGTCGGCGGCTTCTTCATCGACGTCCACCGCCCGGAGACCTTCACCGCGATCTTCCTCATCGACGCCGCGAGCTCCCTCATCCCCATGGCCCTGCTGCTCGGACCGCTGCGGCATGTGCGCACGCATGCGGATCCGGCCCAGCCGCACGAGGAGCCGGCGGAGGGGTACCGGCAGATCCTGCGACGACCGGCGGTGCTGTGGCTGACGCTGCTCACCTTCCTGGCGGTGTTCATCGGCTACGGGCAGATGGAGGGCGGCTTCCCGGCCTTCGCGCGACAGGTGTCCGGCGTCTCCACGCAGGTGATCGGGTTCTCCTTCGCCGTCAACACCGCCGTCATCGTGCTGCTGCAGTTCGCCGTGCTGAAGCTCATCCGTGGACACCGGCGCACCAGGGTCATGCAGATCATGACCCTGGTCTGGGGGCTCTCGTGGGTGCTGCTGGGGCTCACGGGGCTGCTGCCGAAGTCGCTCGCGGCGGCCATCGGGGTGCTGCTGTTCATGGGGGTGTTCGCGTTCGGCGAGACGATGCTGCAGCCCACGGTCCCCGCGATCTACAACGACCTCGCGTCCGATCGCAGCCGGGGGCGCTACAACGCGATCAACGCGGCCGCGTTCCAGGGCGGCGCCATCGCCGGGCCGATCGCGGCGGGTCTGCTCCTCGGCGAGGGCCGGCAGACCTGGTTCATCGTGACGATGGTGGTCGGCTCGGTGCTCATCTGCCTGCTGGCCTTCGCTCTCGAGCGCCGGGTGCCCGCATCGGCCAACGGGGTCGCGGTCGAGGAGGACGTCGCCGAGGCGGAGACGCGCTGAGCGCCCGCCCGAGGCCGTCATTGCGGCTCCGGCGCGCCCCCTCCAGGATGGGAGGAGCGCGTTTGTTCGGATCGGTGCCGATCCGGCGGTGAGCGCGATACAGCGGTGACACGGGCGAGGACGATGACGTTTGCGGTGAGACGGGCGCGGCAGCAGACCGCGCGGCTCCTGCTCGTCATGCTCTCCGCGCTCCTGGTCGTGCTCGGCGTCGGCGGGATGGAGGTGCTGTCGGCACGGCTCGTGGACGACGGGCTGCGGACGATGGCCGGTCGCGCCGAGCCCGGAACGCAGGTCGCGACCGTCACCGCGCTCCAGTCGGAGGACGCCGGCGCGCAGGACCGCGCCGTGCGCTCGGCGATCGCCGAGGCGTTCGGCGCGGCTCCGGTCGCCGTGGCCCGGCTGGCGGTGAGCGGCATCTCGCTCGGCAATCCGGATGCGATGCAGGCCATGAGCGGCTCCGACGCGATGGAGCGGGGTTCGCTCGTCGACGGTGCCTGGCCGTCGCGCGCGGGCGAGGCGGCGGTGCTCGCGGCCGCCGCCGAGCGGCGCGGCTGGCGCGTCGGGGATCGGATCGCACTCGGCGCCGACCCGGCGGGCGCGGCCGCGGAGGTCTCCGTCGTGGGGATCTGGACCGCGAACGACCCCGCCGACCCCGTGTGGGCAGGCGATCCCGCGGTGGCCTCGGGGGATTCCGGAGGGGCGGCCGGGCCCGTGCTCGTCACCGACGACACCCTGGGGCGGCTTTCCACCACGCCGTCGGTGACCTGGACCATCCGGCCCACGGTGCTCACCGCCGGCCGCCTCGACGCGTATCGCGCAGGGCTCGTCCGGCTGCAAGGACTCGCCGCATCCGTGGACCCGGACAACCGCTCCAACACCACGGTCTCCGGTGGTCTCGCTGCGCTGCTCGATCGCGCGACCCGGGCCGTCACCGTCACCCGCGGCACGATGACCGTGCCGACCGCGATCATCGTGCTGCTCGGTGCGATCGCGCTGATCGTGATCCTCGCCGCGCTCGCGTCCGGCCGACGGGACGAACTGCGGTTGCTGCGGGCGCGCGGCGCGGCGGTGCGGGACCTCGCCGGCGGCGCGGCCGTCGAGGCCGGGGGCGCGTCCGGCGTCGGCGTCGTCGCCGCGCTGCTCCTGCTGCTGCCGTGGGGTCCGTTCTCGTCGACGACCCTTGTGGTGGCCGTGTCGACCGTGCTCACCGCCGTCGTGGCCGCGGCGGTCGCCGCGGCGCGCGATTCGGCGACCGCCGCGGCGACCCGTGCGGACGCCGGCCGTGGAATGGCGGTCGCCCTGCTGCTGCCTGCGTTCCTCGCGGCGCTGGTGGCGGGGTTCGCCCTCTGGCAGCTCTTCGCTCAGGGCGGCGTGCTCGACGCCGGCGGCAGGGCGGACCCGGTGGCCTCGGCGTCCGGCGCCGCGGCGCTGCTCGCGCTCGCGCTGCTCGTGCCGGTGCTCGCGGTGCTGATCGCAACACTCGCGGAGCGGGTGGCGCGACGAGGGCGCGGGATCGTTCCCGTGCTTCCGTTGCGCCAGATCGCCCGCCGGGCCGGGGCGACGGCCGTGGCGATCCTCTGCGCCGCGCTGGCCGCGGGCTCCGTCACGCTCGCCGTCGGCGCCGGCCCGCTCGCTGCGCAGGCCGATCGCGCCGCAGTGCGCGCGGGACTCGGGCTGGATGTGAGGGCGACAGCCGGGGTGCAGAGCGCACCGCCGCTCAGCGCGGGCGAGGCCGCGCGGCTGCCGTCGGTCGCGCGCGCCACCGAGGTGCTCGGCAGGGACGCCGAGGTCGGCGCGGACACGGTCGCGTTCGTGGCGGCGGACTCGACCGCCCTGACGTTGCCCGCCGGTGTTCCGGCCGCCCTCCACCGCGACACCGGAGCACTACCGATCGCGGTCACGCAGACGCTCGCGGACCGACTGGGAGCACGGGCGGGAACGCGCTTCACGGCGACGCTGCGCCCGGAGGGCGTTCCCGTCGACATGGACGTCGTCGCCGTCGTCGCCGCTCTCCCCGGTATCGGATCCGGCTTCGGCATCCTCGCCGAGCGTGCCTCTGCGCTCCGGGCGGCGGACGGGATCACCGCGAACGGGCTGTGGATCGCCGCCTCGGATCCGGCTGCGGTCGCCGAAGCCATCCGGGCGCGAGCAACGGACCCCGTCACGATCCTGACGGCGCGGTCGGTGAGCGTCGCCCCCGTCACCGACGCATCCGTGCTCGTGCTCGTCGTCGGCGCACTCGGCGCCGCGCTGCTCGGGGCGCTCGGCTTCGCCGTCGCGGTCGCCGTCGATCGCAGCCGGCGTACGGAGGAGCGCGTCGCGTTGCGGGCGCTCGGACTGACTGCGGCGAGACAGCGCACCGCGCGCGTCGGCGAGGTGCTCGGCATCGCCCTCGCCGGGGTGCTCGGCGGCGTCGCCGCGGGACTGCTCGTGACCGCGGCGGTGCTGCCGGTGATGTGGGGGATCGGCGCATGACCCGTCACCCCCGCTCTGCGACAGTGGTCCTGCGCACGGTCCTCACCGCGCCGCTGCTGTCGGCGTTCCTGGTGCTCGCGGTCGCCGCGCTGAGCCTCGTCGCCGCACTCGTGCCTCCGCTCATCGATCGGGCGCGCACGGCGACCGTGCAGCACCAGATCGAGGAGACCCCCGCGGTCGGGCGCACGCTCACCGCGACGCAGTCCGGCATCCCCGGCGTGAGCGCGGAAGACGGACCGAGGTCGGATGTCTGGCCTGGCCTGCTGGCGGCGGCCGAGGAGACCCGCGAGCGGCAGCCGTCCCCGCTGCGGGACGTGCTGGCAGAGCCGCGGGTGGTCGGCCTGTGGGGCGGATCCGCGCTCTCGACCGACCGCACGGTGCCCCTGCATTTCGTGCAGCTCGCGATGGATCCGGGGATCGAGGAGCGCAGCACCCTCGTGAGCGGCAGGTATCCCCGGGTCACGGATCCGGCCCAGGGGATCGAGGTCGTGCTTACCGCCGACTCCGCGCGCCGCCTGGACTGGAGGGTCGGGGAGGTCCGCCATCGGCAGGACCTGGGGGTCACGCTGGTCGGGCTCGTCGAGCCCCGGCCGAGGACCGATCTCGATTGGGACATCCTCGTGGGCGCCCGTACGCCGGCGATCCGGTACAGCCCGGCGGGCGACATCATCCTGCAGACCTTCGCATTCCTCGCGCCCGAGGAGGCAGGAGTGCTGGGCCGCCGGGCCATCGAGACGACGACCTTCTCCTGGATCCCGGTGCGGACGGGGTCGATCGACGCCGGGGATGCCGCGACGGTGAGCAGCCAGCTGCGGCTGTTCCTGGCGAATCCGATGCATCTCGTGGCCGGCGGCGACTTCTTCGACCGCGGGCTGTCGTTCCGCACGCCGGTCCCGGATGCGATCGACGCAGGACGGGCACGGGGCGACGCGCTCGTGGCCGCGGTCGCGGTCGCGTCCGTCGGGCCGCTGGCGGTGGCGGCCGTGATGCTGACGCTGGCGGGGGGCCAGGTCGCGCTGCGCCGTTCCCGCGCCGCGGCGCTCGCCCGCGCGCGCGGAGCGTCGCGGCTCATGCTGATCCTCGTGCTCGGCGGCGAGGCGCTGGTGCTCGGCGCACTCGGCGCCGTGCTCGGCGGCACGATCGGGGCGGTCCTCGCGGGCCGGACTCCCGATCCGCCCGCGGTGCTCGTCATGACCGCGCTCGCGCTGATCCCGGCGGGAACCGTGCCGCTCGCCGTTGTGCGCAGGCTGTCCCGCGCCGAGACCCGGGACGGCGATACGGCGCGACGCCCGTGGCGGCGGGTGCTGCCGGAGGTCGCGGTGATCGCGCTCGCGATCGTCGTCGCCGCGATCCTGCTCGGGCGCGGCCCCTCGCTCCGCGTGGATCCGGTGCTGCTCGCAGTCCCCGTGCTGGTGTGCGGCGCGGGCACCGTGCTCGCGCGGCGACTGCTCCCGCTGCTGCTGGACAGGCTGCACCGGTCCGCGGCACGGCGCACGGGCCTGATCGCGCTGCTCGGCCCGGCACGCGCGCTCCGCGACGCGGCGCTGCGGACGGCGCCGGCCCTCGCCGCCGTGATCGGGGTCGCGGTGGCGGTGTTCTCGGTGTCCTTCTCGGCGACCGTGTCGGACGGCATCGCGCGCACCGCTCGTGACATGACCGGAGCCGACGTCGCCGTGTCGATGCCGGTCATCGAGGACGAGCAGGTCGACGCCGTGCGGACGCTGCCCGGGGTCGCCGCGATCGCGACGCTGGACGCCGACGAGATCGGACAGGGCTCCTCCGCCAAGGCTCAGGACCGGGTGCGGGTCTACGCGGTCGATCGCGACGCGTTCGTCCGCGTGCAGCAGGGAGCCGACGGGGCTCTCCCGCTGCCCGCGTCGTTGAAGACGACGGCCGGCGACGCGGTTCCCGTCGTGGCGTCCGAGGCGCTGCTCGCGCAGTTCGGTGACGCGCTCTCGGTGAACGGACACGAGGTGCGGGTGATCGGGCGCACCGCGCAGCCCACGCCGTTCGGCGCTGCAGAGAAGTGGGTGATCGTCGATCGTGCGAACCTCGACCGGATCGGGGTCTCCGCACCGCTCGTCTCGAGGCTCTTCGTCGCGGTGGGCTCGGGGCGGGATCCTTCGTCCGTCGCCCGGGCGGTCGGCGCGCGGCTCGGCACCACGGCGACCGTGACGACCACGCAGGACATCGTCGCCCAGGCCGCGGCAGACCCGGCGACATCGGCGCTGCGCATCGCGCTGGTGGCGGCGTCCGTCCTCGTGGCGGTGCTGCTGACGCTCGCCATCATGCAGACGCTGCTGCTGGGCTCCGCCGCCCGTGCGCGACTGCTCGCGCTGCTGCGCGCGGTGGGCTATCCGCGCCGCCGAGAACTGCCGCTCGTGGCGTGGGAGGTCGGCCCCGCGCTCCTGGTCGCCGTGCCGATCGGCGTGGGGTGCGGGCTGGCGATGTCCTGGCTGGTGCTGGGTTCCCTGGATCTGCGCGGTTTCACGGGCGGATCGATCGCGCCCGCGCTGAGCATGCCTCTCGGGTGGCTCACGGTGGCCGTGATCGGCTTCGTGCTGGTCACGGGGACCGCCGTGCTGCTCGCGGCGGCGGCCGCGACGAGGGTGCACAGCGCCGACGCGATCCGGGTCGCCGACGATGAGAGCTAAACCGGGGTGCGGGCTGTAGGGGAAGAGGAGACGATGACAGGAGAGGAAGGGACGGGATGAGCGCCGACATCGACATCGCCTGCGAGGGACTCGTGCGCATCTTCACCGCGAAGGGGATCGAGGTGCAGGCGCTGCAGGGGCTCGATCTGCGGGTGCAGGCGGGCGAGATGGTTGCGCTGGTCGGCGCCTCGGGCTCGGGGAAATCGACGCTGCTGGGCATCCTGGCGGGGCTGGACGCGCCGACGGCGGGAAGTGCGCGCGTCGCCGGCCACGACCTCGCCACGATGCGCGCGGCCGAGCGGCTGCGCTACCGACGCCGCAGCGTCGGCTTCGTCTGGCAGCAGTCCGGGCGCAATCTGCTGCCGTATCTCACCGCGCGGGAGAACATCGCCCTGGCGCACGGCGTCGCGCAGGTGATCCCTGCGGGGTCGCGAGCCGCCCGTGCGCGGGAGCTGCTCGAGCTTCTCGACGTCGCGGACGTCGCGGAGCAGCGCCCCGGGCAGCTGAGCGGAGGGCAGAAGCAGCGCGTCGCGATCGCGGTCGCGCTCGCGAACGAGCCCCGCGTGCTGCTGGCCGACGAGCCCACCGGCGAGCTGGACGAGCGGACCACGGCAGATGTGCTGGACGCGATGAAGGCCGTCAACACCGAGCACGGTGTGACGACGCTCATCGTCACGCACGACCCGATGGTGTCGGAGCACGTGGATCGCACGGTCCGGATCCGCGACGGCCGCACGTCGACCGAGACCCTGCGCAGCACACGGACGGATGACGAGGGCCGGGAGGTACGGGTCGCGCAGGAGTTCGCGGTGCTGGACCGGGCGGGGCGCATGCAGCTGCCGGGGGAGTTCGTGACCGCGCTCGAGCTGCGCGACCGGGTGCGTCTCACCCTCGAGACGGATCATGTGCGGGTCGCGTCCGGTGCGTCGACCCCCGAGGCATCCGATCCGCCGGAGGACGCGGAGGGCGCGGAGGGGACGGAGCGAACATGACCGAAGTGCTGCGCGCCGACGCGCTGACCCGGGTGTTCGCGGCGCCCGGAGGCGACGTCACGGCGGTCCGCGACGTCGATCTCGCCCTGTCCGCCGGCGAGCTCGTGGTGGTGACCGGGAGGTCGGGATCCGGAAAGACCACGCTGCTCACGATGCTGGGCGGGCTCGATCGCCCGACCTCGGGGCGCGTCCTGTTGGACGGCCGGGATCTCGCCGACGGCGATACGGGCCACGTGCTCGGAGAGCGGATCGCGTCGATCTTCCAGACCTCGGGTCTGCTTCCCGTGCTCTCGGCGGCGGAGAACGTCGAGGTGCCGCTGCGCATCCGTCGCACGCCGGTCGCGGAGCGCGAGCAGCGCGTGGCGCGGGCTCTGACGGCCGTGGGGCTGGCAGAGCACGCTCGCCAGCGTCCGTCCGAGCTCTCCGGCGGCCAGCAGCAGCGGGTCGGCATCGCCCGTGCACTGGTGATGGATCCGGCCGTGCTGATCGCCGACGAGCCGACGGCGCAGCTCGACAGCGAGACGGGTGTCCAGATCATGGATCTCATCGCCGGTCTCGTGCACGAGCGCGGCACGGCGGCGATCGTCGCCACGCACGACCCCGCGATGCTCACGCGCGCAGACCGGGTCCTGGATCTCCACGACGGCGCGCTGCGTGAGCTGGGTGCTCGTGCGCTCGCCGCCAGAACGGGGCGGCACTGAGGCTCATCGGCGCGTCCGGCATGGCCGGGAATCCTGTGCAGAATACTTGTGCATAGATTCTGTGCATGCAATCATGAGGCCATGGAGAACCCGGAACACCCCGTCGGAATGCGGCTCGACGAGCGCGCCGTGCGCGTCCTCGCGCATCCGCTGCGCTCGAGGATCCTCGGCTGGCTGCGCATGCACGGCCCGGCGACGGCGACCGAGCTCGCCGCCGCACTGAGCACCAACACCGGAGCGACGAGCTATCACCTCCGCGCCCTCGAAGACGTCGGCCTCGTGACGGACACCGGCGCGGGAGCGGGGAAGAGGCGGGTCTGGCGGGCCAGCACCGACTTCCACTCCTGGAGCAACTCCGATTTCTCCGACGACGAGGACGCGCAGACCGCGCTCGGCTGGCTGCGACGAGACTACGTGCGGCAGTACGCGCTGCGCACCGAGCAGTGGCTCGACGCCGAGGCGGCCTGGCCCGCCGAGTGGGTCGACCAGCTCGGGTTCGGCGACACGCTGCTCACGGTGACCGCGGACCAGCTCGCCGCGTTCCAGGCAGAACTCGATGCGCTGACCGAGAAGTACCGCCGCATCGGCGAAGGGGATCCCTCGGCGCGACGGGTGCAGCTCGTCGTGCAGAGCACCCCCGTCGACCTTGACCCGCCGGCGCAGCCATGAACGCGGAGGACTCTCCGTCGGAGGCGGGAGCGGCGCGGTCGATCGCGGCGGCCGAGCGCCGTCTGCTGCTGCTCACCGCGCTGCGTTGGCTGCCCGTCGGCGTCACGCTCGGGCTCACGGTCCTGCTGCCCCTGGAGCGGGGGATGTCGATCGCCGCGATCGGCTCGATCCTGGCGATCCAGGGGTTCGTCGCACTCGCCTTGGAGCTCCCGACCGGCGCGCTCTCCGACACCCTCGGACGTCGGCCCGTGCTGGCCGCATCGGGAGTGCTCGCGATCGCGGCCAGCATCCTGTTCCTGCTCGCCGACTCGTACGCGCTGTTCGCGGTATCGCTGCTGCTGCAGGGCGTGTTCCGCGTGCTCGACTCGGGTTCGCTCGAGGCCTGGTTCGTCGATGTCGTGCACGAGCACGACCCGGCGGCGGAGGTCGCGCATCCTCTCGCGCGCGCCGGCACCGCCCTCGGGGTGGCGATCGCGGCGGGCGCACTGCTCGGCGGTCTCCTCGTGGCCTGGCATCCGATGGGGGCGGTGTCCGCGTTGATCCTGCCCATGCTCGTGGCCATCGGGCTGTACATCCTCTACACGGTGCTCGTCGTGATCCTGGTGCACGACGTCACGGAGCGCACCGACGCGCCGGTCCGGCCGCTCGCCGTCATGGCCGACGCCGCACGGCAGACGCCGCGGACGGTCGTCGAAGGGGTGCGTCGGGCGGTGCGGTCCCGCGTCCTCGCCGGGCTCGTCCTGGTCGAGGTGTTCTGGTCGGTGGCGATGATCGGTTTCGAGACGCTGACGCCGCTGCAGCTGGAGGGGTTCCTCGGCGGGGAGGACGCCGCGGCAGCGGTCTTCGGGCCCGCCTCCGCCGCCGCCTGGGGCCTGTTCGCCGTCGGCTCGCTCCTGGCGAGCCGGGTGAGCGGCGTGATCGGTGTGGCGTGGACGGCGATCCTCAGCCGGATCCTGAACGGCGCCTTCGTCGTGCTCATGGGACTCGCCTCCGGCGTGGTCGGGCTGCTCATCGGGTACGGCCTCACCTATCTCGCGCACGGCTCCGCCGGGCCCATGCACGCGGCGCTGCTGCACCGCGAGGCGGACCGGTCGACGCGTGCGACCATCCTGTCGCTCAACTCGATGGTCTCCGGCGGTGCCTACAGCATCGGGCTGCTGGTGCTCACCGCGGTCGCGGGTGCCACGTCGGCGGGGTGGGCGACCGTCGTCGCGGGGGCGTTCAGCGTCCTCGGCGCCCTGTGCTACCTGCCCGCGCTCCGCCAGGAGCGGGCCCCCGGTCGGCGGGGCCGGTCGGGCGTCGTGGATCCGGCCTGATTCCTCCAGCGCGGGCAGATGGCGCGCTGTTAAGGTGAGCGCATGAGCGAAATCAGCCGGGACGGGGAAGTGGCGCTGGTGACGGGGACGTCGTCCGGCATGGGGATGTACGCCGCCGTGGAGCTCGCGAAAGCCGGCGCTCGGGTGATCGCGACGATGCGCGACACCGGCCGATCCGATCGGCTCCGGACCGCGGCCGACGCTGCGGGGGGTGGCCCTGGAGGTCCGCGCACTCGACGTCACCGATCACGCCGCCGCGGCACGGCTCGTCGAGGAGCTCACGGCCGAGTTCGGCGGTGTCGACGTGCTCGTCAACAATGCGGGGCAGGGCGGGGTCGGCACCGCCGAGCAGCTGTCCATGGACCAGATCCGCGCGCAGGCGGAGGTCAACTACTTCGCGCCGGTGCACCTCGCCAAGCTCGTGCTCCCCGGCATGCGCGAGCGCGGGCGCGGCACGATCCTCACCGTGACCAGCGTCGGCGGCGCCGTCGGCCAGCCCTTCGCCGACGCGTACTGCGGGGCGAAGTTCGCCGTCGAGGGGTTCATGCAGTCGCTGGCCGCCGTCGCCGAGCGGTTCGGCGTGCACGTGCGGGTCATCGAGCCGGCCGCGGTCGCGAGCGATTTCGTGCAGAACGCGGTTCGGCCCACGGACGCCGGTGCATACGGGGAGATGCTGCAGGCGTACGCGTCCCGCACCGCGGGGGCGTTCGCGAACGCGCAGTCGGCCGCCGACGCCGGGGCGGCGATCGCCGCGGCCGCGCTCTCCGGGGAGGTGCGGTTCCGCTGGCAGAGCTCGGAGGCGGCGACGGCGTTCGTGGGCGTCTCGCTCGCCGACCACGACGGATCCCGGGTCCGCGCATTCACGGCGCCCTGGATCTCGACCGACCGGCCGGCGTGACGGGGATGACGGACCCGGCCGGATCCGGCACCGGGAGCGTCGCCGTCGGCCGCGCCCCTCTGACCGCAGCGGAGGTCGCCGAGCGTCACGCACGCGGTGAGGCGAACGTCATCGCAGCGCGGACGAGTCGCAGCTTCGGCGAGATCTTCCGTGCGAACGCCTTCACCCGGGTGAACGGCATCTACCTCGTGATGCTCCTGCTGATCCTCGGCACCGGATACGTCATCGACGGCCTCTTCGGGCTGCTGATCATCGTGAACAGCGTCGTCGGCATGGTGCAGGAGGTGCGCGCCAAGCGCACGCTGGATCGGCTGGCGCTGCTGAGCAAGGCGCCGGCGCGCGTCGAGCGGGCCACGGGAGTCGCCGAGGTCGACGTGGAGCAGGTGGTCCTCGACGACGTCGTGCTGGTCGCCGCGGGGGACCAGATCCCCGTGGACGGCGTCGTCCTGGACGCCACCGGTTTCGAGGTCGACGAGTCGCTGCTCACCGGGGAGTCGGAGCCCGTGCTCGCCGGCGTCGGCTACGAGCTCAAGTCCGGCAGCTTCGTGGCCGCCGGATCGGCGGCCTTCCGTGCGACCGCCGTCGGCGAGCACGCCTACGCCGCGCGTCTCGCCAAGGAGGCCTCCGAGTTCCGGAAGCCGAGTTCGCAGCTGCGCGCCGGGATCGACCAGATCCTCAAGTACGTCACCTGGGCGCTCATCCCCGTCGGCGTGCTCACGATCGTGAACCAGATCTGGGGTCATGCGGAGGACTGGCGCAACGCCGTGCGCGGCCTCGTGGCCGCCCTCGTGCCCATGGTTCCCGAGGGGCTGGTGCTCATGACGAGCGTGGCGATGGCCGTCGGCGTGATCCGGCTGGGGCGGCGCAACTGCCTGGTGCAGGACCTGCCGGCGATCGAGCAGCTCGCCCGCGTCGACGTGGTGTGCACGGACAAGACCGGCACCCTCACCGAGGACGGCATGCGGGTGGGGTCGGTGGAGCCGCTGGGAGTCGCAGACGACCGGATCGAGGCGGCGCTGGCCGCGATCGGCCGGGCCGAGGGCAAGCCCAACGCGAGCATGGCGGCGATCCTGGAGCATGTCGCCACGGCGCCGGCGCTCGCGGTGCAGACCTCGGTTGCGTTCTCCTCGGCCCGAAAATGGGCGGCGGTGCAGTGCGCCGGCACCGGTGCGGGACGCGTGGAGACCTGGGTGCTCGGCGCACCCGACGTCCTGCTCCCGCCCGGGCATCCGGTGCGCACGCGCTCCGATGCGCTCGCGTCGGAGGGGCTGCGCGTCCTCGCGCTCGCCCGCAGCGATGCGGCGCTGCCCGATCCCGCCGCGGCGGGCGACGGTCTGCCCGACGGCCTCGTCGCCACCGCTCTCGTGGTGCTGGATCAGCGGCTGCGCGTCGAGGCTCCCGGGGCCATCGCCTACTTCGCCGAGCAGGACGTCGACATCAAGGTGATCTCCGGCGACAACGCGGCCGCCGTCGGCGCGATCGCGGCGGAGGCCGGAGTCCCGAACGGTCGCGATGCCGTCGACGCTCGAACCCTGGATCCCGAGTCCGCGCGGTTCGATGCGGAGGTGCAGACCCGCACCGCGTTCGGCCGGGTCACCCCGACGCAGAAGCGCGCGATGGTGCATGCGCTGCAGGCCGACGGGCGCGTCGTCGCGATGACCGGCGACGGCGTCAACGACGTGCTCGCGCTCAAGGATGCCGACGTGGGCGTGGCGATGGGCTCCGGCTCGCCCGCGGCGCGGGCCGTGTCGCGCATCGTGCTGCTGGACAACTCGTTCGCCACCCTGCCGCACGTCGTCGCCGAGGGGCGCCGCGTGATCGGCAACATCGAACGCGTCGCGACGCTGTTCCTCACCAAGACGCTGTACTCGATCCTGCTGGCGCTGCTCGTCGCCGTCACGGCGGTGCCGTTCCCCTTCCTTCCGCGGCATGTGACCCTCATCGCCTGGTTCACCATCGGCATCCCCGCCTTCTTCCTCGCGCTCGCGCCCAACACGGCCCGCGCACAGGACGGGTTCGTGCGCCGGGTGCTGGACGCGGCCGTCCCGGGCGGCATCGGCGCCGCGCTCGCGTCCTACGGGGCGTACCTCACCGCGCGCGCGGTGCTCGGCACCGGGCACGACCTGCGCGTGCTCACCTCGTCCACGGCGTTCCTCGCGCTGATCATCGTCGCGTTCTTCGTGCTGATCACCGTGGCGCGACCGTTCCGGCCGTGGAAGATCGGACTGGTCGGAGCCATGATCGGGGGGATGCTCGTGGTCATCCTCACCCCGTTCGGATCCCGCCTGTTCGACGTCGATCTGCACGACCCCCGTGCCGTCCTGATCGGGTGCGCGTTCGGCGCGGCCGGCATCGGCGTGCGCTACGCCGCGCGAGCGGTGCTCCGCACCGTGTACGCCGCGGTCACCCGGCGCCGCCAGCGCCGCGAGGCCGCGGCGGGCTGAGCCGGGCGACGGCGGCGTCTGCGACGTGGATCCCGGATCCGCCGCTCATCGCGCCCGGATCCGCCGCTCATCGCGCCCGGGCCAGCGCGATCCGCCGGGCGGTGCCGATCCGGCGGATCTGCACGCGCTCGGCGAGCGCCGCGCCGATGGATCCGGCTCGGCTCGCGAGTTCCTGGGACCGGCGCTCGACGAGGGCGTGGAACAGCGCGGCGACGGCGAGGCTGAGGGGCACGCCCAGCAGACAGGCCAGCCACCACTGCCCGGCGCCGAGCAGGTAGCAGAGCGTGGCCAGGATCGGCGCGTGCACGAGATAGAGGCTGAACGACACCCGGCCCAGCCACTGCATCGGCCGGACGCTCAGCGCGCGCTGGGCGCGCGGCCAGATCACGGCGAGGATCACGAGCAGCGCCGCTCCGGCGCCGGCGAGCGCCCAGAGCACATCGGCGGCGATCGTGCCCGCGGTGAGCGGGCGTGCGAGCCAACTGGCGATGAGCATCGCGCAGGCGGCGACGGCGATCCAGGGGAGGGCACGGGTCGCCCGCGGGTTGTGCGCGAGCTCCCGCAGCTGGGGGAGGCGCACCGCGATGAGGGTGCCGAGCAGGAACACCGGCAGGTAGGCGAGCGCGGAGTTGCCGGTGGTGCGCCCCACGAACATCAGCACGACGGTCAGCACGGCGACGGGGAGGACGAAGCGCCGGACCCGCAGCGCGACCCAGACGTAGAGCGGCAGCAGCAGCGAGAAGAAGAGCTCCCAGCGCAGCGACCAGAGCACATTGTCGATCGGGTAGTCGGAGCGCAGCAGCGTCATCTGGGAGAGCACGTCTCCGGCCGAGACGCTGGTGGCCTGTGCATCCTGCATCCAGGAGTCCTCCGGCATCGTCGTGGCGTCTCGGGGAACCAGCTGGACGAGCAGGGTCGCGGCGCCGAGGGCGGCGATCACCGGCAGGTACAGGCGGAACAGGCGCGCCGGGAAGTACCGCGCCCAGGAGAAGCCGGAGCGCAGGGCGGGCAGTGCGACGACGAGGCCGGAGAGCACGAAGAAGACCATGACCGCCTCGGATCCGGCGAGCAGGAGCTTCAGCGGAGACTGCGTCAGCATCGCCCAGCCGGCCGGGTCGAGCCACGGCTGCGCGATCAAGGAGGCGTGATGGAGGAGGACGATCCCCGCCGCGAGGCCGCGGAGGCCGTCGAGAGAACTGATCCTGTTACCGTTCTGTGACATCCCGTTTCACGGTAGGCACGGAGTCTGGACGTCTCCTGGATCGCGCCTGGGGGCTTGCGAAAAGGCGAGTCGTGTGGTTCAGTCGCCCGCGACCACGATGACCTCGCCACCGGTGAGCGTCACCAGCTCGTCGAAGCTCAGCGGCATCACGGTGTGGGGCGTGCCGCCGGCGGTCCAGACGACGTCGTAGTCGCGCAGCGCCTCGTCGATGACCGTGCGCACGCGGGCCGGATGTCCGACCGGCGCCACGCCGCCGATGGCCTGTCCGGTCACCTCGCGCACCGTGGCGGCGGGCGCCATCGCGACGGCGCGGGCCCCGACCGCGGCGGTCAGCAGGTCGACGTCGACGCGGTGCCGTCCGCTCGTCATCACGAGCAGCGGCTCTCCGTCGGCGAGGAAGAGCAGACTGGATCCGATAGCTCCCACCTCGCAGCCCAGGGCCGCGGCGGCCTGCGCGGCGGTGCGGGCCGAATCCGGCAGCTCGCGCACCTGCGACGCCAGTCCCGCGGCGTGCACGTGCTCCTGCACGATCCGGCTGCGTTCGGGGAGGGGCGCGCTCGTCTGCTGCTCGGTCATGCGACCATGCTCGCACAGCGCCCGACAGGGGTGCGGAACATGGAACGATGGATCCATGACCTCCGCGAACCTCACCCGGACCGAGACCGCCGCGCGCTCTGCGGGGATCACCCTGCTCCGTACCCGGCTCGAGCTCGACGTGACCGGTGCCGCAGACCCGGGGGTCACCGGATTCCCGACGGCGAGCACGCTGGAGTTCGACGCGACGGCGGACGAGACGTGGGTCGACTTCCTCGGCGAGGACGTGAGCGAGGTCCTGCTCAACGATGCGCCCCAGGAGGTCGAGTGGGACGGTGCGCGCATCCGGCTCGCGGGCCTCGCGGCACACAACGTCGTGGTGATCCGTGCGACGGGCGCCTACAGCCGCTCCGGGGAGGGACTGCACCGCTTCGTCGACCCGGTGGACGGGAACACGTACCTCTACACGCACGACGAGCCCGCCGATGCGCGCCGGTTCATGGCGTGCTTCGAGCAGCCGGACATGAAGGCGCCGCTGACGGTCTCCGTGACCGCGCCCGCGGGGTGGGAGGTGCTGGCCAATCAGTCCGCCGCGTCGGTGCAGGTCGAGGGCGACGTGCAGACCGTCGAGTTCGCGCCGACGCGGCCGCTCTCCAGCTATCTCGTCTGCGTGGCGGCCGGACCCTATGTGCGGGTGACCTCCGAGTGGCGCCGCGACGACCTGGTGGTGCCGCTCTCCGTGCTGAGCCGTGCCTCGATGGCGGAGCACCTCGCCGCCGACGAGATCCTGGAGATCACGAGGCAGGGGCTGGACTTCTTCGCGGACGCGTTCGCGTTCCCCTATCCCTGGGGCAAGTACGACCAGATCTTCGTGCCGGAGTACAACATCGGCGCCATGGAGAACCCCGGGCTGGTGACCTTCACGGAGTCCTATCTCTACCGGGGCGCCGCGACGCGCGCGCAGCGCCAGGCTCGCGCGAACACGATCCTGCACGAGATGGCCCACATGTGGTTCGGCGACCTCGTGACGATGCGCTGGTGGGACGACCTGTGGCTCAAGGAGTCGTTCGCCGACTACATGGGAGCCCATGCCTCCGTCGCCGCGACCGAGTTCACCGATGCCTGGGTCGCCTTCGCGAACCGCCGCAAGGCCTGGGCGTACACGCAGGACCAGCTGCCCAGCACCCACCCGATCGTCGCCGACATCGCCGATCTCGAGGCCGCGAAGCTGAACTTCGACGGCATCACCTATGCCAAGGGCGCCGCGGTGCTCAAGCAGCTCGTCGCGTTCGTCGGGGAGGAGGCGTTCTTCGACGGCGCCCGGCGCTACTTTGCCCGGCACGCCTACGGCAACACCACGCTGGAGGACCTGCTCGTCGAACTGGAGCGCGCGTCGGGGCGCGACATGCGCGCATGGGCGCAGGCGTGGCTGCAGACGACCGGGATGAGCACGCTGAGCATCGAGCGGGGCGACGGCGAGGGCGCCGTCCTGGTCCAGACCGACCCCCGCCCGCACCGGCTCCAGATCGGGCTCTACGGCCTCGAGGACGGCCGGCTCGTGCTGCGGCGGCACGTCCCCGTCGACATCGCCGACGAGCGCACCGCCGTCGTGCTCCCGGATGCCGACCTCGTCCTCCTCAACGACCGCGACCTCACCTACGCCAAGGCCCGCCTCGACGACCGGTCGCTCGACGCCGTCGAGCGCGGGCTGTCCTCGCTCGGAGATCCGCTGGCCCGCGGCCTGGTCTGGTCGGCGCTGTGGAACGCCACCAGGGACGGCGAGCTCGGCGTGGCCCGCTACCTCGCCATCGTCGAGGCCCATGCGCCGGCTGAGACCGACAGCGCGCTGCTCGGTGGCGCGGTGCTGAACGCGGCGACGGCGATCGGCCACTATCTGCCCGATGCCGAGCGCGCCGGCGCCCGCCGGGCCTGGCTCGACGCGACGTGGCAGGCGCTCGGGAAGGCGGAGGCCGGCAGCGACGCCCAGCTCATCTGGGCGCGTGCCTTCGCCGCCGCCGCATCCTTCGACGACTCCCGCCGGCTCGACGTCTCCTCGCTGCTCATCGGAGCCGGTCCGCGCGGTCTCCCGATGGATGCGGACCTGCGCTGGGAACTCCTGACCGCGCTCGTCGCCACCGGGCACGCCGGGGCCGAGGAGATCACCGAGGAGCACTTGCGCGACCACACCGCGAGCGGACGCACCGCCGCGCTCGCCGCCGCCGCCTCCACCCCGAACGCGCTCGTGCGGGCGGCCGACTGGCGAGCGGCCTGGAGCGACCTCACGCTCACGAACGACCATCTCGATGCGACGATCCGCGGGTTCGGCGCCGGAGGGCGCCGCGACCTCGTGGAGACGTTCGACGAGGAGTACTTCACCCGCATCGAGTCCGCATGGGCCGAGCGATCGATCGAGATCGCGCGCCGCCTCGTGATCGGCCTGTATCCGGACACCGAGACGACCGAACTGGTCGACGCCTGGCTCGAGTCGCATCCGCAGGCTCCGGCCGCGCTGCGGCGGATCGTGCTCGAACAGCGCGATCACCAGCAGCGCGCCATCCGCGTGCGGGAGCTGCAGGGAGCACGCGTGAGCTGACCGCCACGGCCGGCGCGGCGCGCGCAGGGATCGGGGGCCCGGGGGCGGTCCTAGAGTGAGCGCATGACGTTCGCGACGCTCGCGCTTCTCGTGCTGGTGGGTCTGGCGGGCCCCCTGCTGTCCGCGCGACGCGCCTGGCGGGTGCCGCTGATCGCGGGGGAGCTGCTCGCCGGCCTCGTGGTCGGCGCCAGCGGCTTCGGCTGGGTGGATGCGAGCGAGCCGACGCTGACCCTACTCGCGCAGATCGGCTTCGGGCTGATCATGCTCGTGATCGGCTCGCACATCCCGGTGCTCGACCGTGCTGTGCGCTCCGCGATCGGACGCGGGGCGCTGGGCGCGCTCCTCGTGGCCCTGGTCGCCGCGGCCCTCGGCATCGGCGTCGCGCTGCTGTTCGGCAATCAGCACGGTGCCGTCTACACCGTGCTGATCGCATCCTCCTCCGCGGCGCTCGTGCTGCCGATGCTGCAGTCGATGGGGATCGCCGCGGCCTCGGCCGCACAGCTGGTCGCCCAGATCGCGATCGCCGACGTCGCGTGCATCCTCGCCCTGCCGCTCGTGCTGCAGCCCTCGCGGGTGCCCCTGGTGGCGCTCGGCGGAGTGGGGATCGCCGCCGCCGGGGTCGTGCTCGTGGTCGTGCTGCGCCGTGTCGGCCCGCGCCGGCTGCATCTGCTGCACGCGGTGTCGGAGTCGCGGCGCTTCGCGCTCGAGCTGCGGTTCAGCCTGCTCGCCCTTTTCGCCCTGGCGGGGATCGCGCAGTTCACGCACGTGTCGGTGATGATGGCGGGGTTCACGCTCGGGCTCGTGCTCGCCGCGGTCGGTCAGCCGCGGAGGCTGGCCCGGCAGCTCTTCGGAATGACCGAGGGCTTCTTCGGCCCGCTGTTCTTCGTCTGGCTCGGCGCGTCGATCGATCTGCGACACCTCGCCGCGCATCCGCAGATGCTCCTCCTCGGTCTCGCGCTCGGCGCCGCGGCCGTGCTCGCGCACCTGATTGCCCGCGCGGCAGGGCTGCCGTGGCCGCAGACGGTCGCCTCGGCGGGCCAGCTCGGCGTTCCCGTGGCGGCGGTGGCACTGGGGGTCGAGACGTCGACGCTGCTGCCCGGGGAAGGCGCCGCCATCCTCCTGGGCGCGCTCGTCGCGGTGGTGTCGTCCACGGCGGCCGTCGCCGCGGTGTCCCGTCGGTCGCGGACCGATCCGGCGGATCCTCCCGGGACGACGCCCGCGGTCAGCCCGACGGGGTGACGCCCACGGCCGTCACCATGGCCGCGGCTCGCGGATGCGGGCGACCCGTCGCGTCAGATCTCGAGGTCGTCGCCGGGGTCCAGCTCGAAGAACTCTCCGCCGTGCTCCTCGGTCGCCCACTTCAGCCGCGAGCGGTGCATGTTCGACCCGATCACCGAGAGCGTCATGTCGTGCGTGCCGAAGGCGCGGCGCGGCGCGACGGCGAGCACGAAGTCGATCGCATCGCCGATCTTCAGCCACGGCGCCCCGAGCGGGGCGGCGAGGGTCTGCACATCGACGCCCTCGGGGATCGCGTAGGAATCGCCGGGGTAGTAGAGCTCGTCGTCGACGAGCACGCCGACGTTGTCGATGAGCGGGATCGACGAGTGGATCTCGGCGTGCACCCCGCCGAAGAACCGCAGGGTGAAGTCGCCCGCGGTCACGGTGTCGCCGGGAGCGACCTCGGTGATCTCGTATCCGGGTGCGGACCGGACCACGCCGGCTGGGGCGAAGATCGGCGTCCCCGGCGCGTCGCGCAGGATCCGATCCAGGTGATCCGGCGTCCAGTGGTCGGGGTGCTCGTGGGTGATGACCACGCCGACGAGGTGCTGCAGCTCGTCCAGTGGCAGGGTGAAGCTGCCGGGGTCGATGAGGAGGGTCTGCCCATGGTCCTCGACGCGGAGAGCCGCGTGCTCATGCTTGGTGATGCGCATGGTCCGAGCGTAATCCCGCGCGACGCGACACTCCCGGGGATCGTGATCGACCGGCCCCGATTTGGCGGGTGCTGCGCGTCATGTCATACTTGAACGGTTGTCGCGAGACGGAAACGGATCGCAAAGACGGCCCCATCGTATAGCGGCCTAGTACGCCGCCCTCTCACGGCGGTAACGCGGGTTCGAATCCCGCTGGGGTCACAGACAGCACGCGAAAGCCCTCGGTTCGCCGAGGGCTTTCGTCGTCTGCGGATCCGTTCGCGTCGGTATCCTCGAGACGTGGCTGAACGACAGAGCATTCTCGCGTCGATCGAGAACGATTTCCCGCAGTGGTACCAGGACGTGCTCGAGAAGGCGCAGCTGGCGGACAACGGGCCGGTGCGCGGCACGATGGTGATGCGACCGTACTCCTACGCGATGTGGGAGGGGATGCAGTCCGCCATGGACGCGCGCATCAAGGCGACGGGCGCGGAGAACGTCTATCTTCCGCTGTTCATCCCGCAGTCCTATCTGGAGCGCGAGGCCCAGCACGTCGAGGGCTTCAGCCCAGAACTGGCCGTGGTGACGCACGCCGGGGGCAAGGAGCTGACCGAGCCGGTCGTCGTCCGCCCGACGAGCGAGACCCTGTTCGGCGAGGTCATGGCGAAATGGATCCAGTCTCATCGCGATCTGCCCATGCTGCTGAACCAGTGGGCCAACGTCGTCCGCTGGGAGATGCGCCCGCGGGTCTTCCTGCGCACCACAGAGTTCCTCTGGCAGGAGGGGCACACGGCGCACGCCACGCGGGAGGACGCCGCCGAATACGCACGCCGCATCCATCTGGACGTCTACAAGGACTTCCTGGAGACCGTGCTGGCCATCCCCGTGCTTCCGGGCATCAAGACTCCGTCCGAGCGCTTCGCAGGCGCGATCAACACCATGACCTGCGAGGCCATGATGGGCGACGGCAAGGCTCTGCAGATGGCGACCTCGCACGAGCTGGGGCAGAACTTCGCGAACGCGTTCGGCATCACCTTCTCGGATGCGGAGGGCGTCGCGCAGACGGCCTGGACCACGTCGTGGGGCTCGTCCACCCGCATGATGGGCGGGCTCATCATGTCGCACGGAGACGCCTCCGGGCTCGTCCTGCCGCCGCGCATCGCGCCGCACCAGGTCGTCGTCATCGTGGTCAAGGACGACGAACGGACGGTCGCGGCGGCACGGACGATCGTCGCCGACCTCATGGCCACGGGGGTGCGGGCGAAGCTCGACGATCGCACCCAGACCGGCTTCGGCCGCCGCGCGACCGAGTGGGAGCTCAAGGGGGTTCCGGTGCGCATCGAGGTCGGCCCGCGGGATCTCGACGCCGGACAGCTCACGTTCGCGCGCCGCGATCGTGCGGGCAAGCGACAGATGCCCGTCACGGAGGCTGCGACGCGTGTGCCCGCGCTGCTCGACGAGATCCAGGCCGACCTGTTCACCGCTGCTCGTGAGCGCCTCGCAGACCGCACCGTACGCGTGTCCACCATCGACGAGGCGCGCGAAGCCGCCCGCAGCGGCTTCGCCCTCATCGACTGGGACGCGCTCGGCGAGGCCGGCGAGAAGGAACTGAACCGGGACGCCATCACGGTGCGCTGCCTGCAGACCCGCGACGGCTCCCTGCCCGGCCCGCACGAGCCGGAGAAGGACCTGGTCGCGGTCGTCGCGCGCGCCTACTGACCGCGGCTCGTCCTGGCGGTGATCGCGGCCTCCGAGCGGGAGAGCGGGACAGCGCCGACGAGTGCGAGTGCGGCGATCGTGGCGACGAGTGCGCACGCCGCGAGGAGCAGGTCCAGCCCGTAGGCGGTGATCGCGAGGACCGGGGCCAGGAACAGCGCGACCGCGAGAGCGAGGACGGGGGCCGTCGGAGCATCGCCCATCCTCGGCGCCCGTTCATAGCGCCCCAGCCACAGGGACAGCACCCAGACGGCGGCGAGCACGACCAGGAGGAACGGCACACGGGTCCACCACCACAGCGCTGACCCCGGTGCCGGCATCGAGAAAGGGAGAACCAGCTCCACCCCGGTGAGCACCATGATCATCGGCAGGTGCCACAGGTACACCGTCATCAACCGGGAGCCGATCAGCAGCACGGCGCTCTGCGCGGCACGGGTGCGCATGAGCGCGGTGAGCGGGCGGTTCAGGAGTGCGAGCGCCGCGGCCTGCACCACGGCGAGGATCGCGAGCGGCGCGGTCGGCGGCCACTGGTTGCTCAGCATGTTCCCGGAGTAGCCGCCGAGCGACACCAGACTCCAGACGCAGAGATAGCCGAGAACGATGAGTCCGATCAGCTGCCGGGCGCGACGCCGCGCGAACCAGCCGTCGAAGAGGAAGAAGCCGATCTGCTGCGCGAACAGCCACACGAATGCCACGTTGGGCAGTCCGAACAACTCGCTCCCGATGCCGTAGCCCGTCGCGGGCACGTGCGGGATCCCGAGCACTCCGCCGGCGACGAGGAAGCGCAGGGCGTCGGTCGCGAGCGCTCCGAGCAGCAGCACTGCCGGCACGCGTATGCCGTATCGGGAATGGAGCCCGATCATCCAGGGTGCGAGGGCCTGCACGAGCAGATACGCGGCGAGGAACCACAACGGGGATCCGATGCCGATCGCCACGGTGTCGACGAGCCCCGGATCGATTCCGAGCAGTCGGGCGGCGCCGAGCGCCGCCGTGAAGAACACGAAGACGGGGAGCGCGGGGTGCGCCAGTCGCACGAGGCGCAGGCGCACGAAGCCGACTGCGTCCTCTCCGCGCGCCTGTGCCGAGCGCCAGCCCGCTCGCGCGGAGTAGCCGCCGACGACGAAGAACAGCGGCATGATGTTCAGGATCCACGATGCGGCGTCGAACCAGCTCTGCCCTTCCACGGTGCGCTCGATCAGGAGACTCCCGTCGGCGCGACGTCCGACGCCCGTGAAGAGGATGTGCACGAAGACGACGAGGACCACGCACGCGACTCGCGTCAGGTCGAGGGTCAGGTCGCGCCCCGCGGGGACGGCGCGGGCGGAGGAGACGGCGGCGCTGCTCATGTCGATGACCTTAGTGGCGACCTCTTGTCGCGTTCGGCATCGACCGGCGGCGTGCACAACTCAGGCCAGAACTCGACGGCGGCCGGTTGACTCGGCGTCGTGGTGCGGACGTTCCCCGGACGCTGGCGAGAGCAGCCTGAATTGTGCGCCTCTGCCGTCGGCGAGCCGTGCCCTTCGCGGTCAGGCGTCGGCCTCGGTCTGTGTGAGCGTCGCCTTCTCGGCACGGGCGCGCCGAGCACGGCGCGTCCGCACGATCGCCCACACGATGAGGACCACGACGCCGGCCACGACGAGCCAGGGGAGCAGGAAGCCGAGCGCGATCACCAGGGCGTTCAGTGAGACGATGAGACCCTTCCAGCCGGCCGCCAGCCCGTCGCCGAAACCGGCGGGGTCGGCGGCGGCGGGCGCCTGCCGCACGAGCGTGACCTGCACGGAGGACATGTCCACCTGGGACTCGAGATCCTTCAGCTGCTGCTGGGCGGACTGCAGTTGTCCCTGCCGCTCGGTGAGCGCCGTCTCGGCGGTGAGCAGGTCGGCGACGCTGGTGGCCTGGGACATCAGCTGCGTCAGCCGCTGCACCGACGCGGTGAGCGAGTCGACCTGTGCGCGCAGGTCCGTGGTGGTCGCCGTCACATCGTTCTGTCCGATCGAGGTGGCCAGCACCGTGCCTTCGGAGCGCAGTGCCGCCATCACGGCGTCGAGGTCGGCGACCGGCACGCGCAGCGTCACCCACCCGTCGCCGGAGGGCGGCGGGACGATCCCGCCGTCGGTCGCCACGGGACCCTGCGTCGAACCGATCTGCTGGCTCTCCACGAAGCCGCCGTGCTTCTGCGCGAGGGCGGCGAGGGCGTCGGCGGCCTTGCTCACGTCGTCCACCTGCACGGTGGCCGATCCGGTGCGGATGATGTCGCGCTGCGCGGTCGTCGAGGGTGCGGCTCCGCCGGCACTGCTCGACGCGGCGTCGTCGGCGCTCTGCGAGAGCTCCTTCGCGGTTCCGCTCAGCGGGACCGTGCCACTGGTCGGGTGATAGGGAGCCGATGCGACCGAGGATCCGGCTGAGGAGCCGGTCAGCTGCAGGATCGGCGGCGTCACCAGCACTCCGACGACGAAGGCCGCGGCGACGCCGCCTGCGGTGAGCCACCCGCGTCGACGCGCACGTCCGCGGGACGCGGCGGTTCGCGCCTGTGCGGCGCGGCGCTCCTCCGCGATCTGCGAGAAGACGGCCTCCTCGATGCGGTCCACGGCGTCGTCGGACAGCTCCGGCAGCGCGATCGGGGTGGTGGTCATGATGCGGGCTCCGTTTCGGTCACTGCGCCGCGCAGGCGGGTGCGCACGCGGGAGAGACGGTTCCGGACGACGCCGTGGCCCACGCCGAGCTCGTCGGCCGCGGCGCGGTAGTCGTACCCCTCGGTCGCGCACAGCCGGAAGATCTCGCGGTCGAGCGCGCTCATCCCGCCGAGCTCGGCGGCGATGCGCTCGGCGAGCTCGGCGGCGATGACCTGCTGCTCGACGTCGATGAGCGCGGGGATGCGCTCGTCGGTCTCCTCGAGCGTGCGGGCGGCGTCGCGCTGCCGCCGGCGCAGGCGGTTGGCCGCCTGGAACCGGCAGATCGTCGCGAGCCAGGGCAGCAGGGATTCCCCTGCCAGTTCCAGGGCGGGCAGCTTCCGCCAGGCGACGACGAACGTCTCCTGCGTCACGTCCTCGGCATCGCCGGCGTCGCCGAGGATGCCGTACGCGATCCAGTGGACGGGGCGGACGTAGGCGCGATACAGCGTGCGGAAGGCGGAGTCGCTTCCCGCCGCTGCTCTCGCGACGAGCGTCCTGTCGTGTGCGTCGTGTGCCATGCCGGCTCCGTTCCGGTGTCTCTCACCGAGAAGTGTCGGCTCCGGCGGAATCGTCTCAGCCCTTGCTCACGATCGGCACGTGCGGGTCCTTCTGGTGCCGCAGCCAGATCGTCGACAGTGCGGGCACCGTCAGCGTCGCCTGCGGCGAGCCGTTCTCCACGTCGGTGGCGTAGACGAGGCCGAGATTGCCTTCGCCGTGCCCGCCGAACTCGGCGGCGTCGGTGTTCAGCACCTCCGACCACCCGCCCGCGAGCGGCAGGTCGAGCCGGACCCCGTGCCGGGTCGTCCCGGCGAAGTTGCTGATCACCGCGATGTGACCGCCGTGCGCGTCACGGCGCACGAAGGCGACGATATTGGGATCCCAGTCCGGCGCGCCGATCCGCGTGAACGAGCTGCCGTCGTGATCCCGCTCCCAGAGCGGGGCGTTCTGCCGGTAGGTGCTGTTGAGCGCGCCGACGAACTCCTGCAGCTGCCGGTGGGAGGGCTGATCGAGCAGCCACCAGTCCAGACTGCGATCGACGGACCATTCGGAGAGCTGCCCGAACTCCTGCCCCATGAAGAGCAGGTTCTTGCCGGGATGCCCCCACATGTAGCCGAGGTAGGCGCGCACGTTCGCGAGCTTCGCCGCGTGGTCGCCCGGCATCTTCGAGAGCAGGCTGCCCTTGCCGTGCACGACCTCGTCGTGGCTGATCGGCAGGATGTAGTTCTCGCCGAACGCGTACACGAATGAGAAGGTCATCTCGCCCTGGTGGTGCGAGCGGTACAGCGGATCCCGCTCGATGTAGACGAGCGAGTCGTTCATCCAGCCCATGTTCCACTTGAACCCGAAGCCGAGACCATGGTGGTCCGTGGGCGCGGTGACCCCGGGGAAGCTCGTCGACTCCTCGGCGACCATGACGATGCCGGGGTGGCGGCGGTAGGCGGTCGCGTTGACCTCCTGCAGGAACCGGATCGCTTCGAGGTTCTCCCGGCCCCCGTGCACATTCGGCTCCCACTCGCCCTCGTCGCGGGAGTAGTCGAGGTAGAGCATCGAGGCGACCGCGTCGACCCGCAGCCCGTCGGCGTGGAACTCCTCCAGCCAGAACAGCGCGTTTGCGACGAGGAAGTTGCGCACCTCGTTGCGGCCGTAGTCGAAGATGAGCGTGCCCCAGTCCCGGTGCTCGCCGCGACGGGGATCCGGGTGCTCGTAGACCGGCTCGCCGTCGAAGCGGGCCAGCGCGAAGGCGTCCTTGGGGAAGTGCCCGGGCACCCAGTCGATGATCACGCCGATGCCGGCCTGGTGCAGCCGGTCGATCAGATAGCGCAGGTCGTCCGGTTCGCCGTAGCGGTGGGTGGCCGCGTAGTACCCGGTGACCTGATATCCCCAGGAGCCCGTGAAGGGGTGCTCGGCCACGGGCATGAACTCCACGTGGGTGAAGCCGGTCGCCGTGACGTGCTCGATGAGCTGGTCCGCGATGTCGCGATAGCCGAGACCGGGACGCCAGGATCCGAGGTGCAGCTCGTACACGCTCATCGGCTGCGCGACCGCGTGGGTCGCCGCCCGGCGGGTCATCCATGCGCCGTCGCCCCAGGAGTAGCCCGAGCGGGTGACGATCGAGGCCGTCGCGGGCGGGTTCTCGGCGAGCTGCGCCATCGGGTCGGCCTTGAGGATCCAGGCGCCCGCCGGGGTCAGGATCTCGTACTTGTAGTGCGCACCGACGCCGACGCCGGGGAGGAACAGCTCCCACACGCCGCTGGATCCCATCGAGCGCATGGCGTCGAGGCGGCCGTCCCAGCCGTTGAAGTCGCCGACGACGCGCACCGCCCTGGCGTGCGGCGCCCACACCGCGAACGCCGTGCCCTGGTCTCCGTCGACCGTTCGAGGATGGGCGCCGAGGGCCTCCCAGAGGCGTTCGTGACGGCCCTCGCGGATGAGGTGCAGGTCGAGCTCGCCGATCGTGGGGGAGTGGCGGTACGGATCCGCGGAGATCCAGTCGGGCGCGTCCGCGTAGGTCGCCTTGATCCGATAGGAGCCCGGGGATCCGGCGACCTCTCCCTCCCAGATGCCGTCGGCGAGGTGGGTGAGGGCGACCTCGGCGCCGTCCGCGGGAAGCACCGAGACGGTCTTCGCGAGGGGGCGGAGCGCCCGCACGATCGTCGCGCGTCTGCCGCTGTCGTCCGACTGCGGATGCGCTCCGAGCACGGAGTGCGGGTCGTGGTGCGAGCCCGAGGCCACGGCCCCGAGCACAGCCGCATCGATCGTGGTGCTGATCATGGCTGCCCCTTCACATGGAGGATGTGCACCGGTTCCGTGAAGGCGTCCAGGCGCACGAAGTTGTGATCCGTCCAGGTCCAGACGGATCCGGTGACGAGGTCCTCGACCTCGTACGCCGTTCCAGGCTCGACGCCCCAGGCGAGGGTGTCGAGATGCACGGTGGTCTGCCGCACCGAGTGCGGGTCGACGTTGGCGACGACGATGATCGTGTCGCTCGTGTCCGTGCCGGTGAAGGGCGCGGGCAGGTGCTTGGAGAACACCAGGACCGCGTCGTCGTCGCTCCAGTGGAGCCGCAGGTTGCGCAGCTGACGCAGTGCGGGGTGCGCGCGGCGGATCTCGTTGAGCCGGGTGAGGTAGGGGGCGAGCGATCGGCCCTCCGCCTCCGCCTTGGCCCAGTCGCGCACCTTGTACTCGTACTTCTCGTTGTCGATGTTCTCCTCGGACCCCGGCCGGGCGACGTTCTCGTACAGCTCGTAGCCGGCGTACACGCCGTACAGGGGCGCTCCGGTCGCGGCGATCGCCGCGCGGATCCGATAGGCCGCGCGGCCGCCGAACTGCAGGTACTCGGTGAGGATGTCCGGCGTGTTCACGAAGAGGTTCGGCCGCATGTAGTCGGCCGTCTCCTGGGATACGGAGAGGAGGAACTCCTCGAGCTCGGCCTTCGTGTTGCGCCAGGTGAAGTAGCTGTAGCTCTGCTGGAAGCCGACCGCGGCGAGACCCCGCATCGGCGCGGGCCGGGTGAACGCCTCGGCGAGGAAGACGACCTCCGGGTGCTTGGTGTTCACCGTGCGGATGAGCCACTCCCAGAACCGCAGCGGCTTGGTGTGCGGGTTGTCCACGCGGAAGATCCGCACCCCCTGCGCGATCCAGTGCTCGACGATCCGCAGCACCTCTGTGTACAGCCCCACCGGATCCCGGTCGAAGTTCAGCGGATAGATGTCCTGGTACTTCTTCGGAGGGTTCTCGGCGTACGCGATCGTGCCGTCCGGGAGCTCGGTGAACCACTCCGGATGCTCCGTGACCCACGGGTGGTCGGGCGCCGCCTGCAGGGCCAGGTCGAGGGCGACCTCGAGGTTCTGCGCGTTCGCCTTCTTCACGAAGCGACGGAAGTCGGCCAGGGTGCCGAGGTCCGGATGCACGGCGTCGTGACCGCCCTCGGCCGCCCCGACCGCCCACGGGGATCCGGGATCGGCGGGCCCGGCGGTCAGAGTGTTGTTCGGGCCCTTGCGGTTCAGCCGCCCGATCGGGTGGATCGGCGGGAGATACAGCACGTCGAAGCCCATCGCCGCGACAGCGGCAAGGCGCTCGGCCGCGGTCTCGAAGGTGCCGCTCGTGAACGTCCCGTCGGCGTTCTGCACCGCGCCCTCGGAACGGGGGAAGAACTCGTACCAGGCGGCGGCCCCGGCGATCGCGGGCTCGACGGTGATGCTCTGCCATGCGGTCGCCGAGTCGAGCGCCGTGAGCGGACGGTCGGCGAAGACCGCGGCGAGCTCGGGATCGGTCGCGACGGCGAGGGCCTCCTCGGCGGAGCCGTCCGGCGAGCTCAGGGTCTCGGCGACGGCCGCGAGCCGCTTGCGCTCGGGCTTGGGGCGGGACTTGTCCTTGGCGGCGCGCGCCAGGAGGCCCGCGCCGAGCGCGCGCATGACCTCGACGTCGACGCCGGCCGCGATCTTCAGCTCGGCGGCGTGCGCCCAGGTGGCGAACTCGTCGGCGAAGGCCTCGAACCGGAACGTCCAGGCGCGCTCCTCGTCGAGGGCGACGTCCACCTGCCAGCGGTCGGTGCCGTCCAGGAGCGGAGTCAGCCGATGCAGGCTCTCCTCATGGTCCGGTGCGCGCAGGCGCAGGTGCACGCCGATGAGGTCGTGCCCTTCGCGGAAGGCGACCACCCGGAACGGGACCACCTCGCCGGCGAACGCCTTGGGATGGAATCCCTCCGGGGCCGCGGGCGATGGATCCGCGAGGGGGATGCGCGTGGTCTGCGCGTCCGCGGCGTCGATGTCGCCCAGTGCGCGCACCGGGATCTGAGCAGTGCTGCGGAGAGCATCGGACGAGGGCTGTGCGGCGGTTCGTTCGGACACACCCTGAACCTACCGCTCCTGGGCCGCCAAGAAGGTAACGGGCGCGTCACTCCGCTCGGAAGAGTCGCATCGAGGTTCCCGGAAGGGCGATCACGTCGCCGGGACGGTGCACCGTCTCGACCGCGGACGGCCGCTCATCGATGCTCGACCACAGGGAGACGTACGCCGTCACGCCCTCGATGACCGGAAGGCGCACATCGATCGGCGACTCCGTGCCGTGCACGATCAGCAGGATGCGGTTGAAGGCCTCCTTGTCCGGTGTGGAGGCGGCGACGTACTGCAGCGTGCGGTTGCGGGGGTCGTTCCACTGCTCCACCTCCATCGTCTCGCCGTCCTGATCGAACCAGTCCATGACCGAGGCGTTCGGGATGTGCTCGCCGAGGCGGGCGTACCGGAGCGGGCGCAGCGCGGGATTCTCGTCGCGCAGGCGCGTCAGCAGGGACGCATGCGCGAAGAGGTCCTTCTGCCAGGGCTCGTGCTCCCAGTTCAGCCAGCTGATCGGGGAGTCCTGGCAGTACGCGTTGTTGTTGCCGCGCTGGGTGCGCCCGAACTCGTCGCCCGCGGTGAGCATCGGCACCCCGGCGGAGAGCATGAGCGTGCCGAGCAGGTTGCGCATCGCCTTGCGGCGTGCGGCGAGGATCCCGGGGTCGTCCGTCGGGCCCTCCGCGCCGTGGTTGAACGAGCGGTTCATGTCCGCCCCGTCGCGGTTGTCCTCGCCGTTGGCCTCGTTGTGCTTCACGTCGTAGGCGACGAGGTCGTGCAGGGTGAAGCCGTCGTGCGCGGTGACGAAGTTGATGCTCGTGAGCGGTCCGCGCTCGTCGACGAACGTGTTCGCGGATCCGGCGAGCCGATTGGCGAAGCCGCCGATGCCGGTCGGCGCCGAGGCGCGACGGGCGTAGTCGATGTCGCTGAGCCAGAAGTTGCGGGCCCGATCCCGGTAGCGGTCGTTCCACTCGCTCCAGCCGGTGGGGAAGTTCCCCGTCTGCCAGCCGCCGAACCCGACGTCCCAGGGCTCCGCGATGATCTTGGCGTCGGCGAGATCCGGATCCGTCCGGATCGCCTGCAGCAGCGGATGCTGCGGAGTGTAGGAGTTCGCGGCATCGCGACCGAGCGCCGTGGCGAGGTCGAAGCGGAAGCCGTCGATCTGCATCTCGGTCGTCCAGTACCGCAGCGAGTCGAGCACGAGGCGCGCGGCAGCCGGGGTGGCGGTGTTCAGCGTGTTGCCGCAGCCGGTCGTGTCGATGTAGCTGCCGTCGTCCTGCTGGCGGTAGTAGAGCGCGTTGTCGATCCCGCGCAGACTGGTCCGCGGGCCGCCGATGCCCTCTTCGTTCGTGTGGTTGTAGACGACGTCGAGGATCACCTCGATGCCCGCCTGGTGCAGGAGCTTGACCATGCCCTTGAACTCTCGCAGCACTGCTTCGGGGCCCGCCTTGCGCGCATCCTCCGTGGCGTAGGCGGCATGCGGGGTGAAGAAGTTCAGGGTGTTGTAGCCCCAGTAGTTCGTGAGACCCCGGTCGAGCAGCCGCGGCTCCGACGCGAACGCCTGCACGGGCAGCAGCTCGACCGCCGTGATCCCGAGCTCGCGGTAGTACTCGATCATCGCGGGGTGGGCGAGGCCGGCGTAGGTGCCGTGGAGCGCCGGCGGGACGCCGGGGTGCCGCTTGGTGAGCCCCTTGACGTGGCCCTCGTAGATGACCGTGCGGTCGAGGGAGGTCTTCGGCTTGACGACGTCGCCCCAGTCGAAGCCGTCGGCGATGACGACCGAGCGCCATTCCTCGTAGCCGTCGCCCTGGGCGAGGCCCCGGGCATAGGGGTCCAGGAGCAGCGTCTCGGGGTTGAAGGTGTTGCCGGGACTGTGCGCGCCGTCGACGCGCAGCGCATAGCGGGTGCCGGGCTGCAGCAGCTCCGTCGTGATCTCCCAGACGCCCCCGGGACGGCGCTCCAGCGCGAGCTGCGCCGTCTCCCAGTCGAGGTCGGTCTCATCGAAGATCACGAGTTCGATCGACGAGGCGTTCTGGGACCAGACGCGCAGCGTCGCGACCCCGTCGTGAAGGCGGACGCCCAGGTCGTCCAGGGACGGGCTGCACAGTGAGCAGCCTTCGCCGTCGGGAAGCGGCGTCTCGTCCTCCATGGCATGCGGACACATGAGGGACAGACTAACGCGGGAGGGGCCCGCTGCGGCGCCACCGCGTGCCGCGATCCGTGCCACCGAGTCCCAGCGGGGCGAGAGATGCGAGAGTGGAGGGGTGCACTACCTGGATCACGCGGCGACCACCGACCTGCGCCCCGAGGCCGCGGACGAGTGGCTGCGGGTGGCCGGGGCGACCGGCAACGCCTCGTCGACGCACGGTGCGGGCCAGCGTGCGCGCCGCATCCTCGAGGAGTCCCGCGAACGCCTCGCCGCCGCGCTCGGGTGCGAGCCGATCGAGGTCGTCCTCACGTCGGGAGGCACCGAGTCGATGAACCTCGCCCTCCAGGGCCTGTGGCGCTCCCGTGCCGAGGGGCGCACCGGGATCCTGCTCCCCGACGGGGAGCACCACGCGACGCTCGACACGGTCGCCGCCCTCGCCGCCGAGGGAGCCGGCGTCGTCGCCGTCGGACTGGACGCCGTCGGACGGATCCCCGTCGACGCCTTCGCCGCGGCGCTCGCCGCCGAGGGCGTCGCCCTGGCCACTGCACTCGTCGCGAACAACGAGGTCGGCACCGTCAACGACGCCGCGGCGCTCGCCGCCTCCGCCGCCGCCGCGAGCGTTCCCCTGCATCTGGACGCGGTCGCCGCGTTCGGTCATCTGCCGCTCTCGTTCGCCGCACTCCGCGGTGAGGCGCCGGCGGGCGCCGGCCTCGTCGCGCTCAGCGTCGCGGGGCACAAGATCGGCGCCCCGGCCGGCACCGGCGCGCTCGTCGTCGCCCGCACCGCGCGCATCGCGCCGCTGCTGCACGGCGGTGGTCAGCAGCGCGGCCTCCGCTCGGGCACCCAGGACGTCGCCGGCGCCGCGGCGTTCGCGCTCGCGGCGGAGCTCGCGGTGGGGGAGCAGGTCGCGGAGGCTGTGCGACTGCGCCGTCTGCGGGACCGCCTCGCCGCGGGGATCCGGGAGCGGGTGCCCTCGGCCGAGCTGCTGGGGGATCAGGATCCCTCCGGCCGGCTTCCGGGCAACGCTCACCTCTTGTTCCCCGGCGCGCCGAGCGAGAGCCTGCTGTTCCTGCTCGATGTCGCGGGGATCTCCGCCTCGGCCGGATCCGCGTGCCAGGCCGGCATCGCCGAGCCCTCGCATGTCGTGCAGGCGCTCGGCCGCACCGAGACCGAGGCGCGCAGCGTCATCCGGTTCACGCTCGGAAGGACCTCGTCCGACGACGACGTCGACGCGGTGCTCGCGGTGATCGCGGACGCGTACGCGCGGGCATCGGGATCCTCGATCCGGGGTCGCTGAGCGGGCGCCGGTCCAGCGCGACCATCCCCTCCGGGGTCGTTGAGCGGGCACCGGCCCAGCGCGACCATCCCCTCCGGGGTCGTTGAGCGAGGACGCCGAAGGCGACCGAGACGAAACGCGGCGACCTCACGAGCGACCGCGATTCGTCCCGCACCGACTCCGTCGGCGCTCGCTCAGCCGGCCCCGGAGTGCCCCGACGTACACTGGATCCATGCGTGTGCTGGCGGCGATGAGCGGGGGAGTGGACTCCGCGGTGGCCGCCGCGCGCGCCGTCGAGGCGGGGCACGACGTGGTGGGCGTGCACCTCGCGCTGTCGCGCGCGGGCGGCACCCTGCGCACCGGCAGCCGTGGCTGCTGCACGATCGAGGACGCGATGGACGCGCGGCGAGCGGCCGACCTCCTCGGCATCCCGTTCTACGTCTGGGACTTCTCCGAGCGGTTCCGCGAGGACGTCATCGAGGACTTCGTCGCGGAGTACCGGGCGGGGCGCACGCCGAACCCCTGTCTGCGCTGCAACGAGAAGATCAAGTTCGCCGCCCTCCTGGAGCGCGCGATCGAACTCGGCTTCGACGCGGTGTGCACCGGGCACTACGCGACGCTCGTCGATGGCGAGGGCGGGCTGGAACTGCACCGCGCCTCGGATGCCGCGAAGGACCAGTCCTACGTGCTCGGCGTTCTGAACGCCGAGCAGCTCGCGCACACGTACTTCCCGCTCGGATCCACGCCGTCCAAGGCGCTCGTGCGGGCGGAAGCCGCCGAGCGCGGGCTGAGCGTCGCGCAGAAGCCGGACAGCCACGACATCTGCTTCATCCCCGACGGCGACACCCGTGGGTGGCTCGCGGAGAAGGTCGGCGCCGAGCAGGGCGAGATCCTCGACCGCAACGGCGAGGTGGTCGGCACGCACGACGGCGCGCACGCGTTCACGGTCGGCCAGCGCCGCGGACTGCGCCTCGGCGTGCCCGCCCCCGACGGCAAGCCCCGGTTCGTGCTCGAGGTCCGTCCGGTCTCGAACACGGTCGTCGTCGGCCCGAAGGAGGCGCTCGCGATCGCCGAGATCTCGGGGGAGCGGCGCTCGTGGGCGGGAGCCGCGCCCGTTGCGGACGAGTTCCTCTGCGAGGTGCAGATCCGCGCCCATGCGGATCCGGTTCCTGCCCGTGCCTTCGTCGCGGAGGACGTCGTCCGGGTCATCCCCGACGAGCCCCTCGACGGCGTGGCGCCCGGTCAGAGCGCGGTGCTCTACGTCGGAACACGGGTGCTCGGCCAGTTCACGATCGATCGCACGGTCTCGGCGGTGCCCGCGGGCGTCTGAACCAGCTGTCGTCGTCGACGACATCGGTTGTCGGCGTCGTCATGTCGCGGTCGGCCGATGCGGGGCTCTGTGATGATGGGTGCACAGTCCGACGGAGGAGCCGCCATGACGAGGACCTACATCCGCGATTTCCACGGGGACGATCTGGACCAGATCGTCCGGCTGTGGGGGCAGGTCACCCGCGAGAACGAGTGGCCCATCTACTCGCTCGCCGAGGTGATCGCCTCCTGCCAGCAGGACCACGCCGTCGTCGCCGTGCAGGGCGAGCTGCTCGTGGGCGCCGCCGTCGGCCGCGGCGCGCACGCCCAGGGATGGATCGTGTTCTTTGGAACGGCGGAGGACGCCGGTTCCGAGGTGAGCTCCTCCCTCCTGCACGCGCTGGAGCGCAAGATGGCGCCCCTCGGCCTCGCGAAGCTCTCCGTGCTCATCCCCGAGGCCGACGGGCTCGGCGCCTTCACGGAGAACGGCTTCCACGTGCACCACTCGGTGCGCTACCTGGAGCGCGCGATGCCCATCCAGCGGCGCGAGATCGACGCGCTGAAAGAGGTCGGCGGACGCATCCTGCCGCCGCACCTGTGGGACCGCGTGGCGGGGATGACGCACGAGAAGACGCTGCTCGAGGAGCGTCTGGTCACGCCGCTGGCGCGCCCGGAGCTCGCCGAGAGGTTCGGGGTGGTGCCGCCGCGGGCGGTCATGCTGTTCGGCCCTCCCGGAACCGGGAAGACCACGTTCGCGCGGGCCGTCGCCTCACGGCTGGACTGGCCCTTCGTCGAGCTCTTCCCCTCTCGGCTGGCCGACGGCGGCTCGGGCCTCGCCGGCGGGCTGCGCGCCTCGTTCGAGACGATCGACGAACTCGAGCACGCCGTCGTGTTCATCGACGAGGTGGAGGAGATCGCCTCCCGCCGCGGCGGCACTCCGCCGTCGCCCACCCAGGGGGTGACCAACGAGCTGCTCAAGCTCGTCGCCGACTTCCGCGACCGGGAGGGGCGGATCCTGATCTGCGCGACGAACTTCGTACGGGCTCTCGACGCCGCGTTCCTCCGGCACGGGCGCTTCGACTACGTGATCCCGATCGGGCTCCCCGACGCCGATGCCCGTCGCGCGATCTGGGCGCGGTACATCCCGGTCGAATCCGCCGGGGACGTGGACCTGGACCGGCTCGTCTCGGCGAGCGACGGGCTGACCCCCGCCGACATCGAGTACGCCGCCCGCCGTGCATCGCAGGAGGCTCTGGCACGAGCGCTGCGCGAGGGGACCGCGGGCTCCTCCCTCGGCACCGACGACTACGCGCGAGCCCTCGGCAGCACCCGGGCGACCGTCTCGGCCGACGAGATCGCCGAGTTCCGCGCCGACATCGAGACGATCGCGCGGCTCTGAGAGGGCGGCGCCCCTCGGATGTCGGCGCCCGCTCGTAGACTTCAGGGGTGCCGGAGAACATCTCGCTGCAAGCCGCCCGCGTCGAGGCCGAGGAGCTGACGACCCGCATCCTGGAGGCGAAGGACGCGTACTACGGGCGCGACACCTCGCTCGTCGACGATGCCACCTATGACGGCTGGATGCACCGGCTCGAAGAGCTCGAGCGCGTGCACCCCGAGCTTCAGGGCCAGGACTCGCCGACACAGATGGTGGGAGCCGCCGAGGCCACGGGGCTGCAGACCATCGAGCACGCCGAGCGCATGCTCAGCCTCGACAACGTGTTCTCGCTCGAAGAGCTGCGGGAGTGGGCCGCGAAGACGCGCGCCGCGGCGGGTCGTGAGGTGGCCTGGCTCACCGAACTCAAGATCGACGGCCTCGCGATCAACCTGCGCTACGAGAACGGCGTGCTCACGTCGGCGGCGACCCGCGGCGACGGGCGCGTCGGAGAGATCGTCACCGAGAACGCGCTGCGCGTCGCCGGGATCCCCGAGCGCCTGAGCGGAACGGGGCACCCTCCGATCGTCGAGGTGCGCGGGGAGGTGTTCATCCCGGTCGCCGCCTTCGAGCGTCTGAACGCCGCGCAGGCCGCGTTCCGAGACCGGGCCTACGCCGAGGCGCTGGAGCGGTGGGAGGCGCGCACCGGCGCCAAGAAGCCGTTCGACGAGGAGAAGGCGCGCACGGCCGCCGCCCGGCGCTTCCCGTCCTTCGCGAACCCGCGCAACGCGGCCAGCGGCGGCCTCCGTCAGCAGCTGGACAAGAAGGACGGCATGGAGCTCGAGGCAGGGCTGCTCCGCGTCGACTCCCTCGCCCTGTATGTGCACGGCATCGGAGCATGGCAGGATCCGCCCGTCGCGGCGCAGAGCCAGGTGTACGAGCTGCTGGACGAATGGGGCCTGCCCACGAGCCCGCACACGAAGGTCTGCGCCACGATCGACGAGGTCGCCGACTTCGTCGCGTACTTCGGCGAGCACCGGCACGACATCGAGCACGAGCTGGACGGCATCGTCGTGAAGGTCGACGAGCTCGACCTGCACGACGAGCTCGGCGCCACCAGCCGTGCGCCGCGCTGGGCCATCGCCTACAAGTACCCGCCGGAGGAGGTGCAGACCACGCTCCTCGACATCGTCGTCTCGGTCGGACGCACCGGGCGCGCCACGCCGTTCGCCGTCATGGCTCCGGCGCACGTCGCCGGCAGCGTGGTGCGTCAGGCGACGCTGCACAACAAGGACGTGGTGAAGGCCAAGGGCGTGCTCATCGGCGACACGGTCGTGCTCCGCAAGGCCGGCGACGTGATCCCGGAGGTGCTCGGGCCCGTCGTCGAACGTCGTGACGGCACCGAGCGGGAGTTCGTGATGCCCGAGCGCTGCCCGGAGTGCGGCTCGATCCTCGCCCCTGCCAAGGAGGGGGACATCGATCTGCGCTGCCCGAACACGCGCTCCTGCCCCGCGCAGGTGCGCGGCCGTGTCGAGCACATCGGATCCCGTGGCGCGCTCGACGTCGAGGCGCTCGGCGAGGTCACCGCGGCCGCGCTTACCCAGCCGAGCCACCCCGCCGTGCCGCCGCTGGAGACCGAGGCGGGGCTGTTCACGCTCACGCTCGAGCAGCTCGTGCCGATCGAGGTGCTCGTCCGCGACGCCGAGACGGGCCTTCCGAAGGAGGACGAGGACGGGATCGTCAAGACCCGCGCGCCGTTCCGCCGCAACGCGACCGCGGCCGAGAAGAAGAACGGGATCACCGTCCCCCAGCCGTCGTCGCAGGCCGTCAAGCTCCTGGCGGAGCTGGAGAAGGCGAAGACCAAGGAGCTGTGGCGTCTTCTCGTCTCGCTCAACATCCGGCACGTCGGGCCGGTCGCGGCCCGCGCGCTCGCGCAGTTCTTCGGATCCTTGGATGCGATCCGCGCCGCCTCCGTCGAGGAGCTCGCGGCGGTGGAGGGCGTGGGCGGCATCATCGCCGAGTCCCTGTCGGACTGGTTCGAAGTGGACTGGCACCAGGAGATCGTGCAGCGCTGGGCCGACGCGGGGGTGCAGTGGGCCACACCGGGTCATCCCGGTCCGGGGGCCGCCGTCGTCGAGGGGGGCGTGCTCGACGGGCTCACGGTCGTCGCGACCGGCTCGCTCGACGGTTACACGCGAGACGGAGCGCAGGAGGCGATCATCAAGGCGGGCGGCAAGGCGGCATCCAGCGTCTCGAAGAAGACCGACTTCGTCGCGGCCGGGCCTGGGGCGGGGTCGAAGCTCGCGAAGGCGGAGGAACTGGGTGTCCGGATCCTCGACGCGGCACAGTTCCATATCCTCGTGACGGAGGGGCCGGACGCGCTCGACGCCTGAGGCGCGAACTGGGGAGGAGTCGGCATGACGGGTGGAATCGACCTGCTCCCGACCGTGATCGGGGTGCTCGTCCTCGCCGCCGTCGCGACGGCGGCTCTGCTGCTCTTCCGCGTGCCCGGACGGTGGACGCCGGCGCTCGCGGTCATCCGGGGCGCGGTGCAGCTCGCGGTGATCAGCGTGATCCTGACGGGGATCGTCTCACAACCTGCGTGGATCGGCGTCGCCCTGCTGGTGATGTTCGGCATCGCGACGGGCGTCGCCGTGCGTCGCACGGGCGGCGCCCGCAGTGTGCTCGTGATGGCGACGTCGATCGGCGCGGGCGCGGTGGTGTCGATCGGCACCGTCTTCGCGACGGGCGCCCTGCAGCCGACACCGCGCTATCTCCTCGCGATCGGGGCGATCCTCATCGGCAACTCCATGAGCATCGCCACGCTCGCCGGGCGCCGGTTCACCGCCTCGGTCGTCGACCGCTGGGAGGAGGTCGAGGGGTGGCTGGCGCTCGGCGCAACACCGCGGCGCTCCACACTCGAACTCGCTCGAAGGGCCGTCCGGGAGTCCCTCATCCCGTCGATCGATCAGACCAAGACAACGGGTCTCGTCGTGCTGCCGGGTGCCTTCGTCGGCGCGATCTTCGGCGGCCTGTCACCGCTCGACGCGGGGCGCTTCCAGATCGTGGTGCTCGCGGCGATCATGGCAGCCGGATCCGTCACCGCCGTGCTCATCGCCACTTGGCTCGGCCCGGTGCGCACCAAGCCGGTCATCGCGGCTTAAGAGCACGAGATCGTGCCGAATGCACGGGATCGTGCCGAGTGCACGGGTCCTTCGCGTCAACGTGCCGTGTCATCGGCAGCTCGTCGTGCACTCGGCACCGCGCCCGGGGGAACCGCGCATCGAGGTCCGTGCGCTCGGAAACTCGCCGTGCGCCCGGCGAGAACGCCGGGCGCACGGGAATGCTCAGTCCTTATGACGCGGCTTGCGCGGGGGCCGCTCGTCGGTGCGCCGGTCATCGCGCGGGCGGTCGTCGCGACGCGGGCGGTCACCGTAGCCGCGATCCCCGGATCCGCCCTCGTACGAGCGACGCGGACGGTCGCCGTAGCCGCGGTCACCGCCGCGGTCGTCCCGGCGGGGTCCACGGTTCGGGCGACCGGAGTCGCGCTGGATCTCGATGAGGCGGCCCGAGATCCGGGTGTCGCGCAGGCGATCCAGCACCGATGCGTCGAGGTTCGCCGGCAGCTCCACGATGGAGAAGTCGGGACGGATCGTGATCGCGCCGAAGTCGTCGCGACCGAGCCCGCCCTCGTTCGCCAGCGCGCCGACGATCTGCCGGGGCTCGACGCGGTGGCGGCGGCCCACCTCGATCCGATACGGCGTGTAGTCGCCGCGGCTGCGCCGCTCGGGCCGGGCACCGCGGTCGTCGCGATCACGCGCGTCGCGACCTCCCGAGCGCTCGGGGCGGTCCGTCCGAGGCGGGCGGTTGTCGGCGGCCACGGCGGCGGACAGCGCGTCGTTCTCGGGGTCGAGCAGCAACGGCGTCTCGCCCTGCGCGACGACCGCGAGCGCCGCGGCGACGTCGGCCTCGGGCACGTCGTGGTGGCGCACGTAGTGGGCGATGATGTCGCGGAAGCCTTCGATCCGCCCCGTCTCCTCCAGCGCCGCGGTGATCGCATCGTCGAAGCGCGCGAGGCGGGTGCTGTTCACGTCCTCGGTCGTCGGGAGCTGCATCTGGGTGGGCTGCTGCCGCGTGGCGCGCTCGATGTGCTTGAGCAGGTAGCGTTCGCGCGGCGTGATGAAGCTGATCGCGTCACCGCTGCGCCCCGCGCGACCGGTGCGGCCGATGCGGTGCACGTACGACTCGGTGTCGGTGGGGATGTCGAAGTTCACGACGTGGCTGATCCGCTCGACGTCGAGCCCGCGCGCCGCGACGTCGGTCGCCACGAGGATGTCGAGCTTGCCGTCCTTGAGCTGGCCGACGGTGCGCTCGCGCATCGGCTGCGGGATGTCGCCGTTGATCGCCGCGGCGGAGTAGCCACGGGCGCGGAGCTTCTCGGCCAGCGTCTCTGTCTCGTTCTTGGTGCGGACGAACACGATCATGCCCTCGAAGTTCTCCACCTCGAGGATCCGGGTGAGCGCGTCGACCTTCTGCGCATACGAGACGACGAGGTAGCGCTGCGTGATGTTCGCGTTGGTGGTCGTCTTGCCCTTGACCGAGATCTCCTCGGGGTCGTGCAGGTACTGCTGGGCGAGCCGGCGGATCGTCGCGGGCATGGTCGCGGAGAACAGCGCGACCTGCTTGTCCTCGGGAGTCTGCGCGAGGATCTGCTCCACGTCCTCTGCGAAGCCCATCTTGAGCATCTCGTCGGCTTCGTCGAGCACCAGGTTCTTGAGCTCGGACAGGTCGAGCGTGCCCTTGGCGAGGTGGTCCATGATGCGGCCCGGGGTGCCCACGACGATGTGCACGCCGCGACGGAGCGCCGACAGCTGCACGCCGTAGCCCTGTCCGCCGTAGACGGGCAGGAGGTGAACGCCCGGAAGCTGGGCGGCGTAGGCCTCGAACGCCTCCGCGACCTGCAGGGCGAGTTCGCGGGTGGGGGCGAGCACGAGCGCCTGCGGGTTGCGCTGCTGCAGATCGAGGTTCTCCAGGATCGGCAGGGCGAAGGCCGCGGTCTTCCCCGTCCCCGTCTGCGCGGTGCCGAGCACGTCGCGGCCCCCGAGCAGCAGCGGGATCGTCTCGCGCTGGATCGCCGAAGGCGTCTCGTAGCCGAGCGCCTTGATCGCGGCGAGAACGGGGCCGGTGATGCCGAGCTCTTCGAAGCCGGGGCCCGCCGGCGCTTCCGCTTCGGTCGTTCCGTCGCCCTCCGCAGCGGGGTCGATGGGGGTCTCGGTCGGCGTCGCGTCGTCTCGGGTCACAACTCAGGGTACCGTCCCGGCCCTGGGAGATCGCAGCCGGTGCCGCACAGGGCTCGATCCGTGGCCGGGACCGGGCCTTTCGCGGGATCGGAGACAACAGGACCGGTCAGTTCCCCGTGGTCAGCGCGACCAGACGCTCCTTGACCTGGCGGCGCAGCACCTTGCCGATCAGCGAGGTCGGCAGCTCGTCGACGACGAAGATGCGGCGGGGAACCTTGTAGGGCGTGAGGATCCCGCGGGCGAACTCGCGGATCGCCTCGACGTCGACGTCCGTGCCCGGATCCACCACGATCGCGGCCACGACCTCCTCGCCGGAGTGCTCGCTGGGAAGTCCCACGACCGCGGCGTCGATGACGTCCGGGTGCTGGCGCAGCGCGCCCTCGACCTCGGTGGGGGCGACGTTGAAGCCGCCGGTGATGATGAGCT
Organism: Microbacterium sp. MMO-10; assembly: GCF_037148715.1. Lineage (NCBI taxonomy): Bacteria > Bacillati > Actinomycetota > Actinomycetes > Micrococcales > Microbacteriaceae > Microbacterium > Microbacterium sp. MMO-10. Next base: position 580,057 of record NZ_JBBCSV010000002.1, read on the forward strand.
CCTTGATGCGGTCGACGATGCGCACGAACCCGCCCTCGTCGATCGTGACGATGTCGCCGGTGCGGAACCAGCCGTCCGCGAACACCGCCTCCGTCTCCTCGGGCTTGCCGTAATAGCCGGAGAACACCTGCGGTCCGCGGACGACGAGCTCGCCGGGCTGCCCCGGCTCCACGTCCTTCGTCGGCTCGTCCGGATCCACGACACGGCATTCGGTCCCGGGAAGCGGCAGCCCCACGGTTCCCGGGACGCGGTTGTCCGCGACCGGGTTCGCCATGAGCACGGGGGAGCACTCGCTCAGGCCGTACCCCTCGACGAGGTACCCTCCGGTCGCCTGCTCGAACGGGACGACGAGCTCGTGCGGCAGGGCCATCGCGCCCGAGATCGCGACCTCGATGCCGGCGAGCGAGACGCCCTTCGCGGTCGCGGCCTTGAGCAGGCGGTCCGCGATCGGCGGCACGAGCGGCAGGAACGTCGCCGGGTGCTTCTTGACGACGTCGAGGACGAGATCCGGGTCGAACTTGGGGAACAGCACGAGGCGCGCCCCCATCGACATCGCGAAGGTGAGGCAGAGCGTGAGCCCGTAGGCGTGGAACATCGGCAGCACGGCGTAGACGACGCAGCCGTTGCCGCGCGTGATCGACGGGACCCACGCCTGCGCCTGTGCGGCGTTGGCGAGCAGGTTGCGGTGCGTCAGCGAGGCGCCCTTCGGGGTGCCCGTGGTGCCGGACGTGTACTGGATGATCGCGAGGTCGTCGGTCGCCGGCCGCGGGTGCGACGCCGGGAGCGGGGAGTATCCGACGACGGACTCCCAGGTGACCGTGCCGCGCACCCGCGTGGTGAGCGCCTCCCGGGATTCACGCGCCTTCGCGACCGGGAGGCGCAGGGCGAACCGCGTGAGCGCGGGCATCGCGCGGGTGACGTCGACCGAGATCAGGTTCGTGACGGCGAGATCCGAAGGGAACTCCTGCACGGACGCGACGACCTTGTTCCAGACGATCGCGTGCTTCGCGCCGTGGTCCTCGAACTGCTTGCGCAGCTCGCGCGGCGTGTAGAGCGGGTTGTGCTCCACGGCGACGGCGCCCAGGCGCAGCACGGCGTAGAACGCGACGATGTGCTGCGGGCAGTTCGGCAGCACGATCGCCACCGGATCCCCGGCCTTCACGCCGAGCGCCTTGAGCCCTGCGGCCGCACGGTCGATCGCGGCCTGCAGGTCGCGGTAGGACGTCGTCCGCCCGAAGAACTGCAGGGCGGGGGCGTCCGGGTAGTCGCGGGCCGACGCCTCGACGATGTCGACGAGGGATCCGGAGACCTCGGCGAGATCCTCCGGCACCCCCTCGGCGTAGCTGGCGGTCCAGGGGCGCGGGGGAACGAACGTCGTCACCTGCTCAGCCTATGCCGCCGGGCGGCGAACATGCTCCGGGCGGCGCCACCCCCTCCGCACCGCCCGGAGCACCTCACCGGCGCTGTTGCTCGCTGCCGGAGAGCTTCTGGGCCAGGGCGATCGGGACGATCGAGACCACGACCAGCACGACGGCGATCACGGACACGATCGGCGCCTGGTTGGGGCGGGCGACGTTGTCGATGATGAACATCGGGAGCGTCCGCACCCCGGAACCGGCGGTGAACGTCGTCACCACGATCTCGTCGAAGGACAGCGCGAACGCGAGCAGTCCGCCGGTGAGCAGCGCCGAGCGCAGCTGCGGGAAGGTGACGAGCCGGAACGTCGTCCAGATGCCGGCTCCGAGGTCTGCCGAGGCCTCCTCGAAGGAGGTGCCCATGCGTCGCAGTCGGGCGACAGCGTTGTTGAAGACGGTGACGATGCAGAACGTCGTGTGCGCGATGATCACCGTCCAGATCGACAGCGGAACCCCGAGGATCGTGCGGAACAGGTTGTTCAGCGCGATGCCGGTGATGATGCCGGGCAGCGCGATCGGGAGGATCACGAGCAGGTTCACGGTGTTGCGGCCGAAGAACGAGAACCGCTGCAGCGCGAAGGAGAGCATCGTGCCGAGGATGAGCGCGAGGGCCGATGAGATCAGTGCGACGAGGGCGCTCGTGCCGACGGCCTCGAGGGCGCCGTCGCTGCGGAACGCCCGCCCCCACCACTCCAGGGTGAATCCGGGAGGTGGCCAGGTGAGCGACGACGACGTGGAGAACGAGTTGACGAGCACGACCAGGAGCGGCACGTACACGACCGCGAGGATCACGGTCGTGACGACGCCGAGCGTGACCCTGGTTCCGAGGGAGATGCGCACGATGACTCCTACAGGTTGTCCAGGGCGCCGGTGCGGCGCACGAGGAAGAGGTAGCCGAAGATGATGACGATGGGGATGAGGGCGATCGCGCTCGCGAGCGGCAGGTTGTTCGCCGCGCCGATGTCCTGGTAGACGAGCGTGCCGAGCATCTGCGCTCCGCCGCCGACGATGCCGATCGTGATGTAGTCGCCGAGAGACAGCGAGAAGCTGAAGATCGTGCCGGCGATGATCGCGGGCAGGGCCATCGGCCACACGACCAGCCGCAGCGTGGCCCAGCTGCGTCCGCCCAGGTCGCCCGAGGCTTCGAGCAGCGAGCTCGGCACCCGCTCGAGACCCGCGTAGATGGGCAGGATGACGTACGGCAGCCACAGGTAGGACAGCGTGATGATGGTCGCCGTGATGCCGTAGCCGGGGGTGCTCCCGCCGAAGGGACGCAGCAGCCAGTCCAGGATCCCGTCGCTGGAGAGCACCGACCGCCAGGCGAAGGCCTTGACGAGGTACGAGGCCCAGAGCGGGGTCAGCACGAGCACGACGAGCGCGCGCTGCAGGGCAGGGGAGGCCACCATCGCCATGAAGTAGGCGATGGGCAGGGCGAGGGCCACGTCGATGAGGGTCACGGCGAGAGCGATCCCCACGGTGCGCAGCGTGATGCCCTGGTAGAACGCATCCGTCACGACGGTCACCACGTTGTCGAAGGTGAACTCGGTGCGGATCTGGCCGGTGTAGGTGTCGGTGGTCCAGAACGCCGTCACGAGCAGCAGGGCCAGGGCGACGACGTAGACCGCCCCGAGCCAGAACAAAGGGGCCGACAGGAGCAGGGCGAGACGGGCGCGCGGGTGCGCGGAGAGGTAGACGGATCCGCGTCGCGCCGCGGAGCGGCGGGGCGACGGGATCGACGAGCGCGGCGGCGTCTTCGCCGGTGCGATGGTGGTCATGACGGGCCTTTCGGGTCCCGGTCCCGGTCGCCCGGAGCATGAGCCCCGGGCGACCGGATCCGATCAGTTCCGGATCTGCTGCCAGGCCGTGGTCCAGCCCGCGTAGTCGATGCACTTCACGTCGGTGCGGCCGTCGAGGCACTTCGCGATCGGGGTGGTCCAGTACCAGATCTTCTTCGCGTAGTCGGCGTCGCCCGCGTGGTACGAGGCGCAGTCGTCGCGGTAGTCGCACGCCTTCTCGCTGGAAGGCGCTTCGCCGAAGAACGCGGTGGCCTGGGCGTTCGCCTTCGGGCTGGAGATGTAGTCGAGCCACGCGTACGCGCAGTTCGGGTTCTTCGCCTTCGACGAGATCATCCAGGTGTCGCTCCAGCCGGTGGCTCCCTCGCTCGGAAGCACGACGGCGGTCTTGGCGCCTTCGCCCTCGAGCGTGTTCTGGATCACCTGCCAGGTGGTGCCGGCCACGCTGTCGCCCGACTGGAACGACTGCACCTCCTTGAGGTAGTCGCCCCAGTACTCGCTGATGTTGGGACGCTGCTCCTTGAGCAGGTCGACGGCGGCGTCGAACTGCTTCTGGTCCAGCGCGTAGGGGTTGGTGATCTTCAGCTCCGGCTTGTGCGCCATGAGGTAGACGGCGGCGTCGGCGATGTAGATGGGGGAGTCGTAAGCCGTGATCTTGCCCTTGTGCTCGGACGCCTTGTCGAAGACGACGTCCCAGGAGGTGGGCGCGGTCGGGAACGTCTCGGTGTTGTACATGAGCAGATTCGCGCCGTAGCCGTGCGGGACGCCGTAGTGCTTTCCGTCGACCGTGTTCCAGGCGCGGTCCTTGAGGAACGGGAAGATGCCGTCGTAGTTCTTCAGCAGCTTGGTGTTGACCTCGACCACGTCGCCCGAGGCGATGAGGCGCAGCGACGCGTCGCCCGACGCGGAGACCACGTCGTAGTCGCCGGTCTTCATGAGGTTCAGCGCCTCGTCCGAGGTCCCGAAGGTCTTCGCCTCGACCTTGCAGCCGGTCGCCTTCGTGAAGTCGGAGACCCAGTCGACGTTCGGATCGTTCGATCCGTCCTCCACATAACCGGGCCAGGCGAGGATCTTGACCGCGCCCTCGGTCTTGCCGAGCTTCTCGATCGGGCCCGACGCGGCGCCGCCGCCACCGGATCCTGCGGTGCCGCAGCCCGTGAGTGCGGCGATCACCGCCGTGGCGAGGCCGACGGCCGCGAAGGCCGTGAGGGTGTTCTTTCGCATGGAGTACTCCTTTGTTTCTCTTGCGTTCGGTGGTGCGAGGGTTCAGTGCGTGTCGACTGTGCGGATGGTGCGGGAGGGGGTGTCGTTCTGCTCGGCGATGGGTGCGTCGCCCAGGGCGACGACGTCCGCGTCCCGCCAGGACACGAACACCCGATCGCCATGGCTCCCGTGCGCGCGACCACCGGCGTTCTGCTGTAGCACCGCGACCCGCGGCCCCTGGTCCAGATCCACGACCAGCCGCACCCCGGAACCGAGATAGATCGCCTCCGCGACCACCCCCGCCGCCGACCGCGACCCCGCCTCCGTCGACGGGCCGGCACCGACGAGCATCTTCTCCGGACGCAGGGAATGATGCCCCGCCCGGCCGAGGACGACCTCGCTGGTCACGTCATCGAACAGGTTCGAGGTCCCCACGAAATCCGCGACGAACCGGGACACCGGCCTCTCGTACAACTCGAACGGGGTACCCAACTGCTCGATCCGTCCCGCGCTGAACACCGCGATCCGATCCGACAGCGTCAGCGCCTCCTCCTGATCGTGGGTCACGAAGATGAACGTGATCCCCAGATCACGCTGGATCTGCTTCAACTCGACCTGCATCTGCTCCCGCAGCTTCAGATCCAACGCCCCCAGAGGCTCATCCAGCAGCAGCACCTTCGGCTCCACGACCGTCGCACGCGCCAGCGCGACCCGCTGCCGCTGCCCCCCGGAGAGCTGGCTGGGCCTGCGATCGGCGACATGCTCCAGACGCACACTCGCCAGCGCCCTCCGCGCACGCTCCCGCCGTTCCTTCGCACGGACACCACGCACCCGCAACCCGTACGCCACGTTGTCCAGCACGCTCATATGCGGGAACAACGCGTAATCCTGGAACACCGTGTTCACATCCCGATCGAACGGCGCCCTCGTCGTCACATCCTCCCCGAACAACTCCACCGTGCCGGCCGTGGGCTGCTCGAACCCCGCGATCAACCGCAGCACGGTCGTCTTCCCCGACCCCGAAGGACCCAGCATCGAGAAGAACTCCCCCTCCGCGATCTCCAGATCCACACCATCCACAGCAGTCACAGACCCGAACGCACGCGTGAGTCCGGTCAATCTGATCGCGACGGGCTTGTCGGCCATCACATCTCCTTCGATGCGAGGACTAATCCTCTGTTAGTAGATGTTTGGAATCATATGGGAACAGAGGATTTTGTCAACCGGCGTGTTACCTTCGTCTCACAGCCCCGAGAGGAGAGCGGCGTGGCACAGGTGTCGGCAGGCGTGGATCCCGCGCGATCGGCCGTCTTCGCGCCCCTGTCCGACGTCGGCCGCGCGGAGATCGTGGAGCGCCGGCTGCAGGACGCGATCACCTCGGGAGTCCTGCACGACGGCGAGAGACTGCCCAGCGAATCGCAGCTGGGACGCCGGCTCGGCGTCGCCGTCGTCACCGCCCGGGAGGCGCTCGAAGCCCTGCGCGACGCCGGCCTCATCGAGACGCGGCGCGGCCGCGACGGCGGCAGCTTCGTCACCTTCGATCCCGACACCGCCCGCCGGTTCACCGACGAGCGCATCAGGGCGGTCAGCCGGGTCGAGCTGCGGGACGCGTCCACGCACTACGCGGCGATCGCCGGCATGGCCGCCGAACTCGCGGCCGATCGTGCCGGGGAGGACGATGTCCTGGGCCTGCGCGAGCTCGAGGAGCAGGAGGACCTCTCCACGGCGGGCGGGGCACGACGCGCCGTTGCGCGGTTCCAGCTCGAGATCGCGGCTCTCAGCCAGTCGCCGCGTCTCGTGCGCGAAGAGCTGCGCCTGCAGGCGGAGATCGGATCGCTGATCTGGCTGGGGCTGCGCGAGGACGACAACCGCAGGCGCAGCCGTGCCGCACGGCAGGCGCAGGTCGATGCGATCGGCGCCGCCGACACCGCGGGCGCGCGAGCGATCGCCGTCCGCCGCATCACGGGCGGTGTCGAGTGGCTGCTCGATGAGAAGTCCCGGCTGGAGACGGCCGCGGAGGCCGTCGCCTCCGCCCGGGCGTGAGATCGAACACACAGAAGGAGCGCGAGATGACCGGCACTGTCGCCGAGCATGACGCACGCATCGCCGAGCGCATCGAGGGCACGTTCGCGCCCCTCTTCGCCCTCGTCGAGGACTGGCGCACCGCGGTGCGGGACCAGTTCGGCGCCTTTTCCGCGCAGGGGGCCGCGCCGACCGCCGCCGTCCTGGACCCCGTCATGGAGGCGCTGGCGAGACCCGCCCTGGAGGCGCCGGGCGGGCTCGTCACCGGATCCGGTTTCGTCGCGACGCCGGGCGTCTTCGCCGACGCGCCCTGGCATCTGGCCTGGTGGCTGCGTGAGATCCACGGCCTGGACCGCGGCGACCGCGGCGGCGTACGCCGGCTGGAGGCCGTGAACGATCCCGAGTCGGACCAGTTCCGCGACTATCGGCAGCTCGAGTGGTGGAAGGTGCCGGAGCGCACGGGGGAGCGTCACGTCACCGGTCCCTACGTCGACTACCTGTGCACCGACGACTACACCGTGACCGTGACGACTCCGGTCGCGCACGAGGGACGGATGGTCGGTGTGGTCGGCATCGACGTGCACGTGTCGAGACTGGAACGCGTGGTCCTGCCGATCCTGCGCGAGGCGGAGGGCACCGGCACGATCGTGAACGCCGCGGGGCGCGTGGTCGCCTCGAGCGACTCGCATCGCGTGACGGGCTCGCTGCTGCGCGGGGAGGACGTGCAGGGCGCCCTCGCCGCTCTGCGCGAGGGCGCCGTGTCCGCGGCCGGCACCGAGGGCACGCGCGTCTCCCGCTGCGGCGACACCGCGCTGGTCCTCGTCCTGCAGACCTGAGGCACGCCGGGCGGGGGAGCGACAGCCCGCTGGCTAGACTGTCCTGGTGTCTGAAATCACCCCCGATCTCGTACGCCATCTCGGCGTGCTCGCGCGCATCCAGCTCTCCGACGACGAGGTGACGCAGCTGACCGGTCAGCTGGACGCCATCGTCGACAACATCGCGAAGGTCTCGGAGGTGGCGACCCCTGACGTCGCCGCGACGAGCCACCCGATCGCGATGCACAACGTCTTCCGCGAGGACGTCGTGGGTCAGACCCTCACCACCGCGCAGGCGCTGCAGAACGCGCCGGACGCCGATGGCGACCGCTTCCGCGTGACCGCGATCCTGGGAGAAGAGCAGTGAGCGAGATCATCCGCTGGACCGCCGCGGAGCTCGGCGCCAAGCTCGCCGCCGGAGAGGTGTCGAGCGTCGAGGCCACCCAGGCGCACCTGGACCGCATCGTCGCCGTCGACGGCGACGTGCACGCCTTCCTGCACGTCAACGAGCACGCGCTCGACGCGGCGGCCGAGATCGACCGCCGCCGCGCCGCGGGCGAGCAGCTCGGCGAACTGGCGGGCGTGCCGCTCGCCATCAAGGACGTGCTCGTCACGACCGACCAGCCGTCCACGAGCGGCTCCCGCATCCTCGAGGGCTACCGCTCGCCGTTCGACGCCACCGTCGTCGCACGGTCGCGCGCCGCGGGTCTCGTCGGCATCGGCAAGACCAACATGGACGAGTTCGCGATGGGATCCTCCACCGAGCACTCCGCGTACGGGCCCACGCACAACCCCTGGGACCTGGACCGGATCCCCGGCGGCTCCGGCGGCGGCTCGGCTGCGGCGGTCGCGGCCTTCGAGGCGCCGCTGGCCCTCGGCTCCGACACGGGCGGATCCATCCGTCAGCCCGCGCACGTGACCGGCACGGTCGGGATCAAGCCGACCTACGGCGGCGTCAGTCGCTACGGCGCCATCGCGCTCGCGTCGAGCCTCGACCAGGTCGGCCCCGTGAGCCGTACCGTCCTCGATGCCGGGCTCCTGCACGACGTCATCGGCGGTCACGACCCGAAGGACTCGACGTCCCTTCCGGAGGCCTGGCCGTCGTTCGCCGCGGCGGCGCGCGAGGGCGCGACCGGGCAGGTCCTCCAGGGGCTCAGGGTCGGCGTCATCAAGGAGCTGCCCGACTCCGGCTTCCAGTCGGGAGTCGCGAGCTCGTTCCACGCCGCTCTGAAGCTGATGGAGGCGCAGGGCGCGGAGATCGTCGAGATCTCGGCACCGCATTTCGAGTACGGCGTCGCCGCCTACTACCTCATCCTGCCCGCCGAGGCGTCGAGCAACCTCGCGAAGTTCGACTCGGTGCGCTTCGGCCTGCGCGTCACGCCCGACGGCGGCGGCACGGTCGAGGACGTCATGTCGCTCACCCGTGAGGTCGGCTTCGGTCCCGAGGTGAAGCGCCGCATCATCCTCGGCACCTACGCGCTGTCCGCCGGCTACTACGACGCCTACTACGGCAGCGCGCAGAAGGTCCGCACGCTCATCCAGCAGGACTTCGACGCCGCGTTCGCGCAGGTGGACGTCATCGCCACGCCGTCCGCGCCGACCACGGCGTTCAAGCTCGGCGAGAAGATCGGCGACCCGCTGCAGATGTACCTGAACGACCTCACGACGATCCCGGCGAACCTCGCCGGCGTGCCCGGGATCTCGATCCCGTCGGGCCTGGCCGAGGAGGACGGACTGCCCGTGGGCATCCAGTTCCTCGCCCCCGCCCGGGAGGACGCCCGCCTGTACCGGGTCGGCGCCGCACTCGAGACGCTGCTCGTCGACGCGTGGGGCGGGCCGCTGCTCGACCGCGCTCCGATCCTGGGAGGAAACCGCTGATGGCCGCCGTGAAGCTCATGGACTTCGACAAGGCGCTCGAGCTGTTCGAGCCCGTGCTCGGCTTCGAGGTCCACGTCGAGCTCAACACCGAGACCAAGATGTTCTCCGACGCCCCGAACCCGGCGAACGAGCGCAATCACGACGCGGAGCCGAACACCCTCATCGCGCCCGTGGACCTGGGGCTTCCCGGATCCCTCCCGGTCGTCAACGAGAAGGCCGTGCGCTCGTCGATCAGCCTGGGCCTCGCGCTCGGCTGCTCGATCGCGGAGTCCTGCCGGTTCGCGCGGAAGAACTACTTCTACCCCGACCTCGGCAAGAACTACCAGATCTCGCAGTACGACGAGCCGATCGCCTTCGAGGGGTCCGTCGAGGTCCAGCTCGAGGACGGCACACTCGTGACGATCCCGATCGAGCGCGCGCACATGGAGGAGGACGCCGGCAAGCTGACCCATATGGGCGGCGCGACCGGTCGCATCCAGGGCGCGGAGTACTCGCTCGTCGACTACAACCGCGCCGGCGTGCCGCTCGTCGAGATCGTCACCAAGCCGATCTTCGGCGCCGAGCACCGCGCCCCCGAGATCGCGAAGGCGTACGTCGCCGCGATCCGCGACATCGTGCGGGGGCTCGGGATCTCCGAGGCGCGCCTGGAGCGCGGCAACCTGCGCTGCGACGCGAACGTCTCGCTGCGCCCCCGCGGCCAGGAGAAGCTCGGCACCCGCACCGAGACGAAGAACGTGAACTCGATGCGCTCCGTCGAGCGCGCGGTGCGGTACGAGATCCAGCGGCAGGCGGCGATCCTCGCCGACGGCGGCTCGATCACGCAGGAGACCCGGCACTGGCACGAGGACACCGGCACCACGTCGCCGGGCCGGCCCAAGTCGGACGCCGACGACTACCGCTACTTCCCGGAGCCGGATCTGCTCCCGGTGCAGCCCCCGCGCGAGCTGGTCGAGGAGCTGCGGGCCGCGCTGCCCGAGCAGCCGGTCGCCCGCCGCCGTCGGCTGAAGGCGGACTGGGGCTTCGGCGACATCGAGTTCCAGGGCGTCGTGAACGCCGGGCTGCTCGACGAGGTCGAGGCGACCATCGCCGCCGGCACGACGGCGGACGCCGCGCGGAAGTGGTGGACGGGGGAGATCAGCCGCATCGCGAACGAGCGCGAGGTCGACGCCGCGTCTCTCATCGCCCCGGCATCGGTCGCCGCGCTGCAGCAGCTCGTCGACGCCGGCACCCTCACGGACAAGCTCGCCCGTCAGGTGCTCGAGGGCGTCATCGCCGGAGAAGGCACCCCGCAGCAGGTCGTCGACGCCCGAGGGCTCGCGGTCGTCTCCGACGACGGCGCGCTCATCGCCGCGATCGACGAGGCACTGGCCGCCCAGCCCGACGTCCTGGCCAAGATCAAGGACGGCAAGGTGCAGGCGGCCGGCGCCGTGATCGGCGCCGTGATGAAGGCGATGAAGGGGCAGGCGGACGCCGCGCGCGTCCGCGAGCTCATCCTGGAGCGCGCCGCGCAGTGAGTCAGAGGCCGCCGGCGCGATGTCTGCGGCCTCGGACAGAATGGTGTCATGGGCAGAGGAGATGGATCCGGACGGACCGTCTCGGCTCCCGGCGCGGACGATACCGGCACGGGCATCCTGCACGTCGACATGGACGCGTTCTATGCGGCGGTCGAGGTCCTGCATGATCCGAGCCTGCGCGGGCTTCCGCTGATCATCGGGTCGCCGGACGGGCGTTCCGTGGTGTCCAGCGCCTCGTACGAGGCACGGCGATACGGCGTCCGCTCGGCGATGCCGGTGTCGCAGGCGATCCGGCTGTGCCCTGCTGCGCGGATCGTGCCGCCCGACTTCACGAAGTACCGCGACGTCTCGCAGCAGGTCATGGCGATCTTCGAGCAGGTCACGCCGCTGGTCGAACCGCTCTCCATCGACGAGGCGTTCCTCGATGTCCGCGGCGTGCGGCGGCTCTGGGGCAGCCCGGGAGTCATCGGCGCGATGATCCGGAATCGGGTGCAGGCCGAGGTCGGGATCACCTGCAGCGTCGGAGTCGCGGCCACCAAGCACGTCGCCAAGATGGCCTCGACCCTGGCGAAGCCGGACGGTCTGCTCGTCGTCGCGGAGGCCGAGACGCTCGAGTTCCTCGCCGCCAAGCCCGTGCGGGCCATGTGGGGAGTGGGACCGAAGACAGCCGAGACGCTGGAGTCGCGGGGCATCCGCTTCATCCGCGACATCGTCGCGACGCCGATGCCCGCGCTCGAGCGCGCGGTCGGCCCCGCGCTGGCGCAGCGCCTGCACGACCTCGCCCGCGGGCAGGATCCGCGGGGGATCGAGACCAGCCGAGTGGAGAAGAGCGTCGGTCACGAGGAGACGTTCGACATCGACGTCACCGATCGGGAGGCGCTGCGCTCGGAACTGCTGCGGCTCGCCGACCGCGTCGCGGCCCGTCTGCGCCGGGCCGGCTGGGAGGCGGGCACCGTCGCCGTCAAGATCCGCTTCTCCGACTTCACCACGGTCAACCGCTCGCAGACGCTGCCCGAGGCGACGTCGGTGGGGCAGCGCATCGGCGAGGTCGCGCGCACCCTGTTCGACGCGATCGAGCGCCGCGATCCGGTGCGGCTGGTCGGGGTGCGGGCCGAGCGGCTCTCCGGAGCCGGCGGGGCGCTCGGCCTCTGGGACGACGACGCCGAGTGGCGACGCGTCGAGGATGCGCTGGACAGCGCGCAGGCGCGCTTCGGATCCGGCTCGGTCACGCGCGCCCGGCATCTGGGCGCCCGGCCCGGCCGCGGCTCTGCGCCGCATCCCCGCGCGCACGGTCTCGACTGACCCGGGGGAGATCCACCGGGCACGGTGGTCGGGGCCGCCGAGGTGGGCTAGCGTGGATGCATGCCGCACATCGCACTCGAGCTGGGAAAGAATTCCGCCTCCTTCGGCGTCAAGAGCGCCTACGGCGAGCCGCAGGAGGTCGACGGTGCGCAGTTCACGCCGGTGGCGCTGACGTTCTCCGGCTTCGGTGGCGCCTCGGGCGGCGCGCAGGGCGCCGGCGAGGGAGAGGGCGGCGGCGGAGGCGGGATCGCGATCCCGCTCGGGGTGTACGTGCGCCGCGAGGAGGGGCTGCGGTTCGAGCCGAACATCGTCTCCCTGCTGGCCGTGGCGGTGCCCTTCGTCTGGGTCGCCGGTCGCGCGATCTCCCGCATCATCCGTGCCGTCAAGAAGCGATGACCCGGTCGCCCGCGCGCTCGGGCATGCGGTCGCCCGCGTAGCCGACGCGGTGCGCGCCGTGCAGGCGTCGAACCCCGTCGTCCTGATCGACGGTCGCAGCGGCGCCGGGAAGTCCACCCTGGCCCGCCTGGTTTCCGAGCAGTGGCCGCTGCAGACGGCACCGCAGCTGGTCGCGCTGGATTCGATCTACCCCGGCTGGGACGGGATGGATGCCGGCGTGGAACGCGCCTACGAGCAGATCCTCCGGCCGCACGGGCGCGGCCTCGTCGGCACCTGGCAGCGCTACGACTGGGAGGCCGGCGAATACGCGGAGAGCCATGCCGTCGATCCGTCGCGCGGAGTGATCCTGGAGGGCTGCGGCGCGCTCGCACCCCGCACGGCGCGCGTCGCCGACGTGCGGGTGTGGGTCGAATCGCCCGAGTCCAGCCGAAAGTGCCGGGCGCTGGATCGGGACGGGGACACGTTCCGTCCGCACTGGGACCGGTGGGCGCTGCAGGAGGTCGTCCATCTGCGGCGGGACGATCCGATCGGTCACGCGACGCTGGTGGTCTCGATCCCGTAGCCGGCGCTCAGCCCGCGGACGGTGCGGCGTCGTCCTCCGCGTCCGCCGCCTCCACGAGCAGCTCCAGGCGATAGCCCAGCCACTCGTAGACGCCGAGCCGGGGATCGTCGGGGTCCGGCGTGGGCTCGTCCTCGATGCCGAGCCTCGGATCGTCGGGGTCCGGCGTGGGCTCGTCCTCGATGCCGAGCCTCGTGGCGATCACGAGCCGCAGGGCGGCGAGAGTGCGCAGCCAGGAATCGACGTGGGCCGCGGGGATGGTCAGCTGCGCGGAGACCGCGACATCGCCGTCGAGGACCGATTCGAGGTCGTCGCGCACGATCCGCGCCTCCGCTGCCCGTCGGTCCAGCAGATCGTCGCGGGTCGCCGCGGCGAACTCCGCGGAAGCCTCCGGGTCCTGAGGGTAGACGGCCGGGGTCAATCGGGCCAGCAGGTGCCCGTCCTGGCCCGCCTGGACGACGGACTCTGAGTCGCGCAGCAGGGAGACGAACTGGCCCACGAGCTCGGCGAGCTGGTGCACTTCGATCGCCTGCATCGGGACGCTGATGCCGGATCCGGGCACGGCGGTCACTCTCCGGCCCGACGCACGGTCGCCCAGAGCCCGTAGTCGTGCATCGCCTGCGCGTGCACCTCCATGGTCTCCCGCGGACCGGTGGCGACGATCGCATGCCCGTCGTTGTGCACGGCGAGCATGAGGCGGGTGGCGCGGTCCTTCGGATATCCGAAGTAGCTGCGGAACACCCGCACCACATAGCTCATCAGATTGACCGGGTCATCCCACACGACGAGCTCCCAGGGCACGGCGGGAGCGGCCTGCAGATCGACCTGCTCCTCGACGTCCGGTGCGACCAGCGGCGCGCTCATGCCCAGCCCAGTTCGTGCAGCTGCTGGTCGTCGATGCCGTAATAGTGCGCGATCTCGTGCACCAGCGTGGTGTGCACCTCGTCGCGGAGCTCCCGTTCGTCGGCGCTCTGGGCGAGGTGCGGCTCCCGGTAGACGATGATCCGATCGGGCAGCTCGCCCATGCCGTAGTTGCCCCGTTCGGTGACGGCGAGTCCGTCGTACAGCCCGAGCAGATCGAGGGAGCCGTCCTCGGGACGGTCCTCCACGACGAAGACGAGGTTCTCGAGGCCGTCCACCATCTCGTCCGGGAGGCGGTCGAGCTCGTCTGCGACGAGGTTCTCGAAGGCCTCCGCGTCCATCGTCATACCCCCGCGGACATCGATCGTCATGTGGACGCGGCGCCCCAGCTCGTCGAGGCCGAGACGGTGCTCCGCTGCTGCCAGCGCGCGGTAGAAGGGATCGTCGGGCGGGTCCGTCTCGACGAAGCCGGCCGATGCGTAGAACGGTGCGTTCCAGGGCACCTCGGCGAACGTGCGCAGGGTGACGCTCGTGTGCCCGCGTTCCGCGGCCTCGTCGAGGGCGGCCTCCAGGAGCTCGCGTCCGTGCCCGCGTCGGGCGTGCGCGGGCAGCACGGAGAGCTGCTCCAGATGCGCGATGCCGTCCTCCTCGAGCACGTGCACGAACCCCACGGCGGGGCCGTGCTCCGCCTCGGAGACGACGAGGACGTAGCCGCGCTCGGCGGCACGGGCGGCGCCCGGCGGAGCCCCGTGGCCGAGTGCGGACCCGAAGCGCTCCGTGAAGAGCGCATCGGCCTCGTCCTCGATCCGCGCGAGCTCCGCGAGGTCGGCGTCGGTCGCGGTGCGCACGAAGGAGGCCATATCCCGATGCTATCCGGGTCGGCGGGTCCGTTCGCCGAGCTCCGTCAGATCGTCCGGGTGTCCCGCGGGGCTCCCGCCGCGACGAGGATCTCCTCCTGCAGCCTCGCGAGCGCGAGGCGGCGGGCGCCGTCGAGCACGGGGCTCTCATCGAGGCGGGTGAGGAGCACGGCGGGCCGTGCGATCACGCTGTCGTGCAGGTGCCGTTCGACGAGGGCGCGGAGACGTTCGCCGCCGGCGACGGCCATGTCGCCGGCCAGCACCACCAGCTCGGGCGCGATGATGGCCACCACGGCGGACAGGCCGAGGGCGAGGCGCCGCGCGATCTCGTCGAGCACCGCCGTCGCTTCCGGCGCGTCGGAGGCGACGGCGGCTTCCAAGGCCGCGGCGGGGGAGGCCCCCTCGAAACCGTGGCGGGCCAGGAGCCGTCCGAGTGCCGGCGCGGCGGCCAGGGCCTGCATCCCGCTTGCGCCGTACTCGTTGACCTGCGGGGGGATCGGCGCCCCGGGGAGGGGGAGGTCCGCGATCTCGCCGGCGCCGCCCGCGAGTCCGCGATGAACGCGTCCGGCGAGCATGACGCCCATGCCGATGCCGTCGGAGACCCAGAGAACTGCGAACACGTCATGGCCCATCGCCGCGCCGTGCGCGTGCTCGGCGACCACGACGAGGTTCACATCGTTCTCGATGTCGACCGGGGCGCCGAGGCGCTCCTCGAGCGAGGCGATCAGGCCTTCGCGCTGCCAACCCGGCAGATGCGCCGCGAAGCGGACCCGGTCCGCACGCGGGTCGGTCGCGCCCTGGATGCCGATGACGACCCTGCGCAGACCCGAGGAGGGGATCCCCGCCGACGCGCATGCCCCCTCGAGGAGCTCCTGCACCCGTTCGACCGGGTCGGGGGCGGTCGCAGCCGTGCTCTGCTCGCCTTCGGGGGTCGACAGCGTGAAGGAGCCGACGACGGTCCCGGTGAGGTCCACGACGACGGCCGAGATGCGCTCCGGTGTGACGTCGACGGCGGCGGCGTGGCCGGCCCGGCCGTCGATGCGGAAGACCTCGGCGGCTCGCCCGATCGCTCCGTCGCGGCTTCCGTCGCTGCGGACGAGGCCGTCGTCGAGCAGCTGAGCGAGCAGGTGCGACGAGGTGGGCTTGGAGACGGCGAGCAGACGCGCGATCTCGGGCCGGGTGAGCGGACCCTGATCCAGCAGGAGCCGCAGTGCCGCGCGCGCGTTGATCGAGCGGACGACGCTGGTTCCGGTCGGGCGTTCTGGCACGGGATCCTCTGGTTCGGTCGGGGGTCTTCCGAATGCTATCGAGCGAAAGGCGTTGCGCCGACCAGGAGGCTCCGGTATAACTCTTCGTAAACAAGGTTTCCTAAAAGGGAAACCGCTTTCACCGGAGGAATCATGCGTCAACGTCGACCGATGATCGCGCTCGTGGCAGCGGCGATCATCATCCCGCTCAGCGGTGTCATGTCTGCGACGGCTCAGGCCGCCACCCCCACCAGCCTTCGCGACCCCGTCAAACGCGAGATCGCGCAGGAGATCGTGACCAGCGCCGAGAACTCGGCTCTGGACTGGTACAAGCGCTACTCGTACATCGAGGACATCAAGGACGACCGCGGCTACACCGGCGGGATCATCGGCTTCACCTCGGGGACGCACGACATGCTCGTGCTGGTGCAGCAGTACACGGACAAGTACCCCGGCAATCCCCTGGCCAAGTGGATCCCGAAGCTGAAGCAGGTCGACGGGACCAAGAACACCGGCCCGCTGGGGTCGGCGTATGTGAAGGACTGGGAGGCCGAGGGCAAGAAGCCGGAGTTCCAGCGCGCGCAGCGTGACCTGACGCGCTCGATGTACTTCGACCCATCCATGGATCTGGCGACCTCGGACAAGCTCGGCGCCCTGGGACAGTTCGCGTACTACGACGCGGCGGTCGTGCACGGCTTCGACGGCATGGAGGACATCCGCAAGGCCGCGCTCAAGAAGGCGAAGACCCCGGCCCAGGGTGGCAACGAGACGACCTATCTCAACGCCTTCCTGGACGAGCGCGTGAAGGAGATGAAGAAGGAGGCGGCGCACGAGGACGTCAGCAGGATCGAGAAGGCGCAGCGCGTCTGGCTGAAGGCGGGGAATCTGAACCTCGACACTCCCTTGAAGTGGTCCGTATACGGCGATCCCTACTCCATCGCGAGCGACCCGACTCCGCACTGGCCGTCGAGCGAGCTGGGCGGGACGGACTCCACCCCGAGCCCTTCGCCCACGCCCACGCCTACTCCGACGCCGACCCCGTCTCCCACGACGACTCCGAACCCGGGTGCGGTGCTCATCTCCCAGGGGCGGCCCGTCACGGCATCGTCGGTCGAGAGCACGACCTATGCGGTGAAGCTGGCCGTCGACGGCGACGCGAAGAGCCGCTGGGCGAGCAAAGAAGGGTCCGATCCGCAGTGGATCCAGGTGGATCTCGGCACGGGCGCGACCGTCTCGGCGGCGACCCTGAGCTGGGAAGCCGCGTATGCGAAGAAGTACCGGGTGGAGATCTCCTCCGACGGCAGCAACTGGAGCACCCTCGCGACCGAGAACGCCGGCGACGGAGGCAGCGACCAGATCGCGGGGCTGAACGGCGCCGGCCGGTACCTGCGCGTCTACGGCACCGCCCGTGGCACGGCCTACGGCTACTCGCTCTACGAGCTTCAGGTGTACGGCACCGCAGGCACCCCCGGCGGAGGCAACCCCGATCCGGGATCCGGCGCCTTCACCGTGGTCGCCGCCGGCGATATCGCCGGTCAGTGCGCCAAGGCCGCGTCAGACTGCAACCATTTCGCGACGGCGGCCCTGGCGCAGTCCATCGATCCGGCCTTCTACATCACGCTCGGAGACAACCAGTACGACGACGCGCACGCGTCCGATTTCGCGAGCTACTACGACAAGTCCTGGGGTCGCTTCAAGGACAAGACGTATCCCATCCCCGGCAACCACGAGAAGTACGACCGGGACTACGACGAGCACACCGATCGCGGCGATGAGAAGGCCTACCGCGACTACTTCGGATCCCGGGCGACGCCCCAGGGCAAGACCTGGTACAGCTTCGACCGTGGGAACTGGCACTTCATCGCGCTGAACTCGAACCGGTGGTTCGACGCCGAGCAGATGTCGTGGCTCGACGCCGATCTGGCGGCGAACACCAAGCCGTGCACCGTCGCGTATTACCACGAGCCGCTGTTCACCACGGGAGAGCACGGAAACACGCTTTCGAGCAAGCCGGCGTGGAGCAAGCTCGAGGCGGCCGGCGCCGAACTGATCCTCAACGGCCACGACCACGACTACGAGCGCTTCGCTCCGCAGACGGCAACGGGTGCGGCATCGGCGACGGGGCCGGTGGAGATCATCGCCGGACTCGGCGGGGTGAACCAGCGCGACCTCAACGACACGCCGCAGAAGAACAGCGTGAAGCGCATCAACGACACCTACGGCGTGCTCCGGCTCGATCTCACCGACACCACGTTCACCACGAAGTTCGTCTCGATCGACGGCACCGTGCGCGACACGAGCCCGACGTACACCTGCCACTGACATGTATCTCGCCGGCAGCAAAGCGCGGCAGGACGCCGGCGACCAGGCGGCCCCCACCTCGGTGGGCCGTCGGGTCGCCGGCGCCGGAACCACCGCGATCGCTCTCGGATCGGTGAGCCTGCTCACCGATCTGTCCTCGGAGATGGTGACCGCGGTCCTGCCGCTGTACCTCGTCGTCGGGCTCGGGATGAGCCCGCTCCAGTTCGGGCTCCTCGACGGGCTCTACAACGGCGTGACCGCCTTCGTGCGTCTGCTCGGCGGGCATGTCGCGGACCGCTGGTCCCGGCACAAGCTCGTGGCGGGGATCGGCTACGCGCTGTCCGCCGTCTGCAAACCGCTCCTGCTCCTCGCGGGCGCGAACACCACGGCGCTGTCGGCGACGCTGGCCGTGGACCGGATCGGGAAGGGGATCCGGACCGCACCCCGCGATGCGCTGATCTCCCTGTCGGTCGACGATGCGCGCCAGGGGCGGGCGTTCGGGGTGCACCGCGCGATGGACACCGCGGGGGCTCTGGCCGGCCCGCTGGTCGCGTTCCTGCTGCTCTGGCTCGTCGCCGACGCCTTCGACGCCGTGTTCATGGTGAGCTTCTGCGTCGCGTCGCTCGGGGTGCTCGTGCTGATCGCGTTCGTGCCCGGACGCACGGCGCCGGCGACGACGGAACCCCGACCGACTCTGCGCCAGACGGTGGGCATCGTCCGCGGTCCGCGATTCCGGCGGCTGCTGATCGCCGCGACCCTGCTCGGACTCGTCACGATCGGCGACGGCTTCCTGTACCTCGGCGTGCAGGACCGGGTGCACATCGACACCGCGTTCTTCCCGCTGCTTCCGCTCGGCAGCGCTGCGGTCTACCTGCTCCTCGCGGTGCCGTTCGGGCGCTGGGCGGATCGGATCGGGCGCCGCGTGCCGTTCCTGCTGGGCAATGTCGCGCTGCTCGGCGCCTATCTGGTTCCGCTGCTGCCGCTCGCGCCCGTCGTGCTGATCCCGGCCGTGCTGGGTCTTCTGGGTGTCTTCTACGCCGCGACGGACGGTGTGCTGATGGCCCTCGCCGGTCCGTTGATCCCGCGGTCGAACCGGGCGGGCGGGATGGCACTGCTGCAGACGGGGCAGGCGGCGGGGCGGCTGCTCGCCGCGGTGCTGTTCGGGGCGGCGTGGACGCTCTGGGGCGCGGCGCCGGCGTTCGGCGGCGCCGCGTGCGCGCTCCTGGCCGCGGTCGTCGTTGCGGTGGTGCTGATCCGTCCCGAAAGCCGCGGATCTTCGGCATCCGACGCGCTCGAGGACGCGTCGTGACGCGACCGTCGGGACTGTCCCGCTCTGCACGGATCCTCGTCGGGGTGACGGCGGTGGCGCTCGTCGCGCTCGGCATCGGCTACACCGCCTCGGCAGTGGGACGATCTCCGGCCGGAGCGCACGCGCAAGGGCATGCGACGCCGGCGACGCATCCCGGCCTGTACATCCGAGACGGGGACGGCGCGATCGTCGTGCAGGACCGGGGTTCCTCGGGCGGGACCAGAACCGGCACGGGGCTCGCCTGTCAGCGGTTCTACGCGGCGGGCGGGACCGCCGTGTGCCTGAAACCGCGCACGGCGGTCACGCCGATGAGCACGGCGCTCATCCTGGACGATCGCCTGCGCGTGCAGAAGGAGTTCGACTTCGGGGGCGTCCCCAATCGGGCGACGGTCTCCGCGTCCGGCCGGATGGTCTCCTGGACCGTGTTCGTGACCGGGGACGACTACGCGACGACGGACTTCTCCACCCGGACGGGCTTCTACGACCGCGAGGACGACTTCCTCGTCAAGTCGATGGAGGATGTGGGACTCTACATCGACGGTCAGTTGCGCGATCCGGCGGATGTGAACTACTGGGGCCTGTCCTTCGCCGAGGACGACAACACGTTCTACGTGACGGTGTCGACCGGTGGCACGACGTATCTCGGCAAGGGGGATCTGGCGACCTGGACCGTCCGCACGCTGCGCACCAACGCGGAGTGTCCATCGCTGTCGCCGGATGAGACGCGCATCGTCTTCAAGAAACGGGTGCGTCCTGGCGCGGATGCCCCCTGGCGGCTCTCTGTGCTCGACCTGTCGACGATGAAGGAGACGCCCCTGGCGGAGACGCGGAGCGTCGACGACCAGGCGGCATGGGTCGACGATCAGACGGTGTCCTATGCGGTCGACGGCGGTGTCTGGGAGGTCCCCGCAAGCGGAGCCGGCGCGCCCCGCTCGGTCGCGCCGGGGGCGTCGTCGCCCAGCCTCGTCCGCTGAGGGCCGGGCGCCCGGCGTCTTGGACCGGTGAGAATCGCACGTCTTGGATCTTCTCGATGAGCCAAGCGGCATCCATGCTGAGCGGATGGACGCGAGCTTCCTCGTCACATCGATCGTGATCACGGCGACCCCCGGCACCGGTGCCCTCTTCACCATCTCCGCGGGGCTGTCCCGGGGCGCACGGGCGGGGATCGTCGCGGCCCTGGGCTGCACCCTGGGCATCGTTCCCCACCTGCTGCTGGCGCTGACCGGCGCGGCGGCGGTCGTCGCAGCGAATCCGCCGCTGTTCGAGGCGCTGCGCTGGGTGGGCGCCGCCTATCTGCTCTACTTGGCCTGGGGGATGTGGCGGGATGAGCGGGGCTTCGCCGAGGACGAAGCGGACACGCGGAGTCGTGCAGCGGGCACGACCGCGCGCGTGATCCGCGACGCCGTGCTCGTCAACCTGCTGAACCCGAAACTCACGATGTTCTTCTTCCTGTTCCTGCCGATGTTCGTGGACGCCGCGGCGCCCGGGGCGGTGGCACGGATGGCCGGCCTCGGCGCGGTGTTCATGATCGTCACGTTCGTGATCTTCGCCGGCTACGGTGCCGGTGCCGCGGGACTCCGGGGTGTCGTCCTTGCCAGGCCGGGAGTCGACCGTCTGCTCGGCCGCGGCTTCGCCCTGACGTTCGCGGTGCTCGCCCTGACCCTCGCGTTCACTCCGCACCAGGGCTGAGCCGGCCGCGGAGGACGGCTCAGATCAGCCGGCCGAGGGCGGCGATGGCCGCCTCGAGTCGTGCGGGGGAATGCGGGCCGTAGCCGATCACCACGCCGGGATCGCCGGGGGAGAACCGGTAGGCGGAGAGCGGTGCGACGCGGATGCCCGCGGCCGCGGCGCGCTCGGCGAGGGCGGTGTCGTCGACGTGTCGGGGCAGGAGCACCAGCAGATGCAGACCCGCGGCGATGCCTTCGATCCGTGCATCGGGAAGATGCGCGCGGACGGCGGCGACGGCGGCGTTGCGGCGCTCCCTGTGCCGCAGGCGCAGCCGGCGCACCTGCCGCTCCAGCGCGCCGGTGCGGATGAGTTCGGCGAGTGCGAGCTGAGGCAGAGCGGGGGAGCCGAGGTCCGTCGCCCAGCGCTTGCGCACGAGGTCGTCGTGCCAGTGCTCCGGCGCGACCATCCAGCCGATCCGCAGGGCCGGGGCGAGCACCTTGGAGAGGCTGGAGACGTGCAGGATCCGATCCGGGGCGCTGGCATGGAGAGCACGGATGGGAGCACGGTCGTAGCGGTACTCGGAGTCGTAGTCGTCCTCGATGATGAGTCCGTCGGACTGTTCGGCCCAGGCGACGAGCTCTCGACGTCGTGCGGGCGAGAGCAGGGCTCCCGTGGGGAACTGATGCGCCGGCGTCGTGAGCACGGCGCGCGCGCCGGTCGCGGTGAGCGCCTCGACGTCGATTCCGTCGGCGTCCACGGGCACGGGCAGGAGCGAGTCCAGCCAGTAGTCGAGGATCCGCCGGTTGCCGTCCGCGCTCGGATCCTCGATCGCGCACGCGGTGAGGCCGCGATCACGCATGACCTGGGCGGTCAGGCTGAGCGCGCCGGTGACCCCGGCCGTCACGATGATCCGCTCGGGAGGGACCACCACTCCGCGGCTGCGCGCGAGCCATCCGGAAAGCGCGATCCGCAGTGCGCCCACCCCCTGCGGATCCGCATACCCGAGCTCGCGAGAGGTCGCCGCCGAGAGCACGCGCCGCTCCGCGCGCAGCCAGGCGGCGCGCGGGAAGGCGCTCAGATCGGGTGCGGCCATCGAGAGATGCAGCGTCTCGGGGCGCGCGGGCGCGTCGGTGACCGGGCCGGGAGGTGTCGCGGGCGGCACCGTCTCGGCGACCCTGGTTCCCGCGGCTCCCTCGGCGAGGAGGAGGCCCTCCTCGGCGAGGCGTCGGTATGCCTCGACCACGACGCCGCGCGAGAAGGCGAGCTCGGCGGCGAGCTCGCGGCTCGGCGGCACGCGCGCACCCGCGCCGAGGGCGCCGTCGGCGATCGCCGTGCGCAGCTGGGCGGCGAGCCAGGTCGTCCGCTCTCGCGGGGGCGCTGCAGCGGGGTCGAGGTGGAGGAAATCGGATCCGGTCATCTGCCACGGATCCTAGCCGGAGAAGGAGAGGAGGCCCGGATCCGATCGGATCCGGGCCTCCTCCTGAGGGTGGCTAACGGGGCTTGAACCCGCGACCCCCGCGACCACAACGCGGTGCTCTACCAACTGAGCTATAGCCACCATGTGCCTGCCGGAGCGGGCAACCTCACCAGTGTATTACAGGTTCGAGGCGAACTTTGACACCACGGCGTCCGAGGTGCTCTGAGCCTCGTCGCTGGAGGGTCCGGGCTGCTCCACGAACACCGCGCGGCGGTAGTACTCGAGCTCACGGATCGACTCCAGGATGTCGGCGAGGGCGCGGTGCCCGCCGTCCTTCGAGGGAGCGTGGAAGAAGACCCGGGGGAACCAGCGGCGCGACAGCTCCTTGATGCTGGAGACGTCGACGTTGCGGTAGTGGAGGTACTGATCGACGTCGGGCATGTACTTGGCCAGGAACATGCGGTCGGTGCCGATCGTGTTCCCGGCCAGGGGAGCCTTGCGCTCCTGCGGCACGAAGCGCCTGATGTATTCGAGGGTCTGCGCCTGCGCCTCGGCGAGGGTCAGGCCCTGGGGGATCTCCTCGAAGAGGCCGGAAGTCCGATGCATGTTCGTGACGAAGTCGTTCATCTGGCCGAGCGCGGCGTCGCTGGCGCGGATGACCACGTGGAACCCCGGATCCAGCAGGCGCAGTTCGAAGTCGGTGATCACGACGGCGATCTCGACGAGTTCGTCGATCTCGAGATCGAGCCCCGTCATCTCGCAGTCGATCCAGACGAGTCGATCGTTCTCGGACGAAGAAACCATGCCGCCATCCTACTGAGCGCCGCCGACGCGCTAGCCTGGAGGGGCGCCTCCGTAGCTCAGCGGAAGAGCAGCGGCCTTCTAATCCGCTGGTCGCAGGTTCGAATCCTGCCGGGGGCACTCCTTCGGACTCGGGCCTGTCAGGCCGCTGAGCGGCGGCCGATCCGTGCCGCGATCACGTCGACGATGAGCCAGCGCACGGCTGCGGCGGTGCTGAGCGACCAGATCACGGAGGCGAGAACGTCGGTCGGGAAATGCAGCCCGTCGCTCACGACCGCGAGACCGATGACGACGGTGGCGACGACCCCCAGGATCACCGGCAGCCAGGCGAAGCGGGTGCCGCGCAGCAGGAACCAGAAGGCGACCGCGAGCGCGACGACGTACGCGGTGTGGCCGCTGGGGAAGGACCCGTCGGTCTGCAGCGGGGAGAACGGGTGGGCGAGCAGCGCCGCGTCGGGGCGGGGGCGGTCGACGAGGATCTTGATCGCGGCGACGGGCAGCCAGGTGAATGCGACGATGAGCCCGAAGAGGATCGCGGTGCGCAGCGAGCGGGATCCCGCCCAGACCGCGGCGGCGATGACGAGGGTGATCGCGACGGCAGGAACCGGTTCGATGCCGCGATAGACCGCGCTGCCGAGCGCACCCCACCATCCGGTGTGCGTCTGATTGAGGGCGACCACCAGCGCTTGATCCGCCTGGGTCGTCTTCATCGCGAACCCGAGGGCCACGACCACGAGGGCGCCGACCACGGCCGTCGCGACGGCGATGAGGGGCCGGGTGGTCGCGCGCTCGATTCCGGTGAGCGGGCGGGGTCGTGCATTGCGCACCTCGGCCATGTCGTGTCCTCTTCCTGACGGCAGGTTCCTTGCGGCGACGCGGGCGCCGCGGACGGCGCATGCGGATCGACGCGCCGAGGATCCATGCTCGCCGAGCCAGGCTAAGGATTGGCCAAGAAATGCGCGGCGGGGCAGCGGTGCGCTCCGCGCGGGGGCCGCAGCGCGGGCGCACCAGACGGATGCGAAGCGCGCCCCGAGGGTCAGAACCGCAGGGCGGCGACCGCGTCGTCGGCGCTCCAGAAGTCTCCGACGATGCGGAACAGGCCCGAGGGGAGATGAAGGCGCTCAGCCCGATAGCGGAGTCCGAGGTCGTGCGGAACGATGCGCAGGTGGCCCCGGATGGCTCCTCGGGCGTCGAGCACGCGCCACAGTCGCTCGCCCGCGGGCTGAAGCGTCTCGACGGCTCGGCTGAGGACCGGGGTCGCCCAGCGGATGGTGGGGGCGGGCGTGATGTCGATGGTCATGGTTCCTCCTTCACCTTCGAACATAAGGACGGCCACCGACATTCGGCCCGCCTCTCCGGGACGCCCTGCGCGCGCGGCTTCCCGGAGTCCCTACACTGTGCTGGTGACCGTGACCGTCTGGCTCTCCCTGGTGGTGGCGTGCGTGGTGATCAGCCTCACGCCGGGTGCCGGTGCGATCAACACCATGACCAACTCGCTGAACGAGGGGTGGCGTCGCTCGATCTGGGGGATCGTCGGGCAGCAGCTCGCGCTCGTGGTGCACGTCGCGATCGTCGCTGCGGGAGTCGGCCTCCTCGTCGCCCGCGTGCCCTGGCTGTTCGAGACCGTGCGCTACCTCGGGGCCGCCTATCTCGTCTATCTCGGGATCCGGCTCATCGTCGCGCGCGTCCCCGACTCCGCAGAGGAGCAGGCCGTCGAGCGGTCGCCCGAGGGGCGCTGGCCGATGCTGCGCCGTGGCTTCTGGGTCAACCTGCTCAATCCGAAGGCCATCGTGTTCTTCCTCGCCTTCGTCCCCCAGTTCATCCGGCTCGACCGTGATCCGTGGCCGCAGTATCTGATCCTCATCGGGACGACCGTGGTCATCGACGTCGTGGTGATGTGGTTCGTCTTCGCCGCGACGGCGCAGAGCTTCCGTCGGCTCACCTCCAGCCGGCGCGGCCAGCGCACGCTGAACGCGGTCTTCGGCGCCCTGTTCATCGCCGTGGCCGCCTTGCTGCTGTTCGTGCACTGACCCCACCGGACGGAGGGCGTCCGGGCCTTCCCTGCACAGCCGGGGTCCGCGACCGGTTCTGCACCGATCCGGACGACGGCGCGTCGAGCGCACCCCCGTCGCGGCACCATCTCTCCAGGAGCGGAGCCGAGGGCGGCTCCGTGCGAACAGCGAGGAGAGCAGACATGGCCGACAGCATCACCGTCCTGGGCAACATCGCCACGGTGCCGGAGCCGGGCCGCACGACGTCAGGATTGCCGACCCTCGGGTTCCGCATGGCGACGAACCACCGGCGCCAGGACGGCACAGGCGCCTGGGTCGACGTGACCACGAACTGGTTCGAGGTCAGGGCATACCGGGCTCTCGCGGAGAACGCGGCCGCGTCGCTGTCGAAGGGGGACGCCGTCATCGTCACCGGGCGGCTGCGGCTGCGCGAATGGGAGGGCAAGGAGGGCCGGCGGGGGATGAGCGTCGAGATCGACGCCGACAGCATCGGCCCCGACCTGCGCCGCGGGCGCAGCGTGTTCCACAGGATCGCGCACACCGCGGCGATGGCGCCGGCGGACACCGCGGCCGCCGAACCTCCGACGGGCGAGACCGGAGAAGCGACGGACGACGGCTGGGCGGCACCGGGTGCGGACCGGACCCCCTTCTGAGCGCGTGCGCTCGCGGGAATCGGGCCCCGGCGACGCCGGGACCCGATTCCACCGGGGGATGGTCAGCTGAACTGGTTCATCGTGTTGTCCTTGCCGCCGGCCTTCAGCGCCGCGGCTCCGGCGAAGTACTCCTTGTGGTTGTCGCCGAGGTCGCTGCCGGCCATGTTCTGGTGCTTGACCGTCGCGATGCCCTCGCGGATCTCGCGGCGCTGCACATCGCGGACGTAGGTCAGCATGCCCTCGTCGCCGAAGTACCCCTTGGCCAGGCTGTCCGTCGACAGCGCGGCCGTGTGGTACGTCGGCAGGGTGATGAGGTGGTGGAAGATCCCGGCGCGCGCCGAGCCGTCGCGCTGGAACGTGCGGATCCGCTCGTCGGCGAGACGGGCCAGCTCGGTGTCGTCGTAGTCGACGCTCATGAGGTTCCCGCGATCGTAGGCCGAGACGTCCTCGCCCTGTGCGGCGAGCTGGTCGAAGGCCTGCTGGCGGAAGTTGAGGGTCCAGTTGAACGACGGGCTGTTGTTGTAGACGAGCTTGGCGTTCGGGATCACCTCGCGGATCCGGTCGACCATGCCGGCGATCTGCTCTACGTGCGGCTTCTCGGTCTCGATCCAGAGCAGGTCGGCGCCGTTCTGCAGCGAGGTGATGCAGTCGAGCACGCAACGGTCCTCACCGGTGCCGGGGCGGAACTGGTACAGATTGCTCGCCAGCCGCTTCGGGCGGAGCAGCCGGCCCTCGCGGCGGATCACGACGTCCCCGTCGCTCAGGTCGGCCTCGCCGATCTCCTCGACGTCGAGGAAGGCGTTGTACTGGTCGCCCAGGTCGCCGGGGGAGGAGGACACCGCGAGCTTCTGCGTGAGCCCTGCACCGAGGGAATCCGTCCTGGCGACGATCACGCCGTTGTCGATGCCGAGCTCGAGGAAGGCGTAGCGGACCGCGTTGATCTTGGCGAGGAAGTCCTCGTGCGGAACGGTGACCTTGCCGTCCTGGTGACCGCACTGCTTCTCGTCCGACACCTGGTTCTCGATCTGGATCGCGCAGGCGCCCGCCTCGATCATCTTCTTCGCGAGCAGGTAGGTCGCCTCGGGGTTGCCGAAGCCGGCGTCGATGTCGGCGATGATCGGGACGACGTGCGTCTCGTAGTTGTCGATCTGCGACTGGATGAACTCGACGGCGGTCTCGTCGCCGGCGGCCCGTGCGTCGTCCAGTTTCGTGAACAGCAGGTCGAGCTCGCGGGCGTCCGCCTGGCGGAGGAACGTGTAGAGCTCCTCGATGAGCGCGGGGACCGAGGTCTTCTCGTGCATCGACTGGTCGGGGAGCGGGCCGAACTCGGATCGGAGTGCGGCGACCATCCACCCGGAGAGGTAGAGGTAGCGCTTGTTGGTGCTCTTGAGGTGCTTCTTGATCGAGATGAGCTTCTGCTGGCCGATGAAGCCGTGCCACACGCCGAGCGACTGGGTGTAGACCGAGGAGTCCTCGTCGTACTCGCTCATGTCGCGGCGCATGATGTCCGCCGTGTACTGCGCGATCTCCAGGCCTGTCTTGAAGCGGTTCTGCGCCCGCATCCGTGCGACGTACTCCGGGTTGATCGCATCCCAGCTGGATCCGTGCTGCTTCTTGAGCGCCTCGATGGCGGTCTCGTCGTTCTGGAACGCGGTCATGATGTTTCCTCCGTGTGCTGGCGGGCCGCCGGGAGCGGGTGCCCTGCGGTTTGGTTCCACCATGCCCAACATCGATCGGTCCTTCCGTCCAAAAGACGGGAGAAGATTCCACAAAATTCTGTAATCAGGAACGGATTCCCGTCCCCGTAGACTCGATGCGTGTTCAGAGGCCGATCGACCGCCGCCGCGCAGGCGCCCCTCGTGACGGCGGGCGCACTGCTTCTGGCGCTCGCCCTCGCCGCATGCGCCCCGGCGGGGTCGGCGCGCCCTTCCGCGTCGAGCGGGCCGTCCGGCACGGGCGGGGCTTCGGCGCCGACGACCGCCGCACCGGCTCCCCAGCTCGTGCCCGGAGGTACGGCGGATGAGAACCTCCCGCTGTTCCGCGCCGTGACCGAACGCGTCTGGGGCTCGGAGCAGCGCGAGTCGGGCCGGGCGTACATCGACGCGCTCGCGGCAGCCGGCTTCGACCGCGGTGCGATGCAGGTGACCGAGGACCGCTCGACCGTGGACAACCCCGCCGAGAGCATCCAGTTCTCGGTGCGCTGGGGTGATGCGTCGTGCCTGGTGGGTCAGGTCGGGCCGTCCACCGGGGATCCGGTCACGGCGGTGCTGCCGCAACTCGACGGCGGCGCCTGCCTCGTCGGCAAGACCGCGCCCGTCGGGCCGTAGCCGCCCCGGTAGGCTGGAGTGTCGATCCCGAGGTCCTGAGCCTCCAGGCCCGCCGCCGTCCGCCCGGTCCCCACGATCGTCATCACGACAGAAGGAGTGCCCTCGTGGCCGAATACATCTACTCCATGGTCCGCGCCCGCAAGGCGGTCGGCGACAAGCTCATCCTCGACGACGTCACGATGGCGTTCCTGCCCGGAGCGAAGATCGGCATGGTCGGTCCGAACGGTGCCGGAAAGTCCACCATCCTCAAGATCATGGCGGGGCTCGACACCCCGTCCAACGGCGAGGCCAAGCTCAGCCCCGGCTTCAGCGTGGGCATCCTGATGCAGGAGCCCGAGCTCGACGAGACCAAGACCGTCCTGGAGAACATCCAGGAGGGTGTGGCGATCAAGGCCAAGGTCGACCGGTTCAACGAGATCTCGGCGCAGATGGCCGACCCGGATGCGGACTTCGACACCCTGCTCGCCGAGATGGGCGTGCTGCAGGAGGAGATCGACGCGGCCGACGGCTGGGATCTCGACTCCCAGCTCGAGCAGGCCATGGACGCGCTGCGCACCCCGCCGGGGGACGAGCCGGTCACCAAGCTCTCCGGAGGCGAGAAGCGTCGCGTGGCCCTGGCGAAGCTGCTGCTGCAGAAGCCGGATCTGCTGCTGCTCGACGAGCCCACCAACCACCTCGACGCCGAGAGCGTGCTGTGGCTCGAGAAGCACCTGCAGGCCTACAAGGGCGCGGTGATCGCGATCACCCACGACCGGTACTTCCTCGACAACATGGCGGAGTGGATCGCCGAGGTCGACCGCGGCCGCCTGATCGGCTACGAGGGCAACTACTCCACCTATCTGGAGAAGAAGGCCGAGCGCCTCGACATCCAGGGCAAGAAGGACGCGAAGCTCGCCAAGCGCCTCAAGGACGAGCTGGAGTGGGTGCGTTCGAGCGCGAAGGGGCGTCAGACCAAGTCGAAGGCGCGTCTGGCCCGGTACGAGGAGATGGCGGCGGAGGCCGAGCGCACCAGGAAGCTCGACTTCGAGGAGATCCAGATCCCCGCGGGTCCGCGTCTCGGCAACGTCGTGATCGAGGCGAAGAAGCTGAAGAAGGGCTTCGGCGATCGCTCGCTCATCGACGGCCTGAGCTTCAGCCTGCCGCCCAACGGCATCGTCGGCGTGATCGGCCCGAACGGCGTCGGAAAGACCACGCTCTTCAAGACGATCGTGGGCCTGGAGCCGCTGGACGGGGGCGACCTCAAGGTCGGCGAGACCGTCAAGATCAGCTACGTCGACCAGTCGCGCGCGAACATCGACCCCGATAAGACCCTGTGGGAGGTCGTCTCGGACGGCCTCGACATCATGATGGTCGGCAAGACCGAGATCCCGTCCCGGGCCTATGTCTCGAAGTTCGGCTTCAAGGGCCCGGACCAGCAGAAGAAGGCCGGTGTCCTGTCCGGAGGCGAGCGCAACCGTCTCAACCTGGCCCTCACGCTCAAGGAGGGTGGCAACCTGCTGCTCCTCGATGAGCCCACCAACGACCTCGACGTCGAGACCTTGGGCTCCCTGGAGAACGCACTGCTGGAGTTCCCCGGCTGCGCCGTGGTGATCACGCACGACCGGTGGTTCCTCGACCGCATCGCCACGCACATCCTGGCGTACGAGGGCACGGACGAGAACCCCGACCAGTGGTACTGGTTCGAGGGCAACTTCGAGTCCTACGAGGCGAACAAGATCGAGCGCCTCGGTGCCGACGCGGCCAACCCCCACCGCTCCACGCACCGCAGGCTGACGCGTGACTGAGACCGGCGACGCCGGTGCGCCCGCGGCGGCGGCCCCCCTCGGGGTCGCTGCCGGGCAGCGCCTGCACATCCCGATCCAGCTGCGCTGGGGCGACCTGGACGCGTTCAACCACGTCAACAACACCTCGATGCTGAAGCTGCTCGAGGAGGCGCGGGTGCGCGCGTTCTGGCGCCCGGGCGAGGGGGAGCACGGCCCCAGCACCGCCGTGCTCGACTCCGGACTCGATGCCGGCGCGCTGACGCTCGTGGCACGGCAGGAGATCGAGTACTTCGCTCCGGTGCCGTATCAGCGGCACCCGCTCGAGGTGCAGATGTGGTTCGGCAAGATCGGCGGCTCCAGCGTCGAGGTCTGCTACGAGGTGTTCAACGACGCCTCGTTCGACGAGCGCGTGCTCTACGCGCGCTCGACGGCGGTCATCGTGCTCGTGAGCGCGGAGACCGGGCGGCCCGTCAGGATCAGCCAGGAGATGCGCGGCGCCTGGGCGCCGTACGTCGGTGCTCCGATCGTCTACGCGCACCGCTGAGCGGATCGCGGCGTCTCAGGACGCGGGCACCCGGATCGTGATCTCCTGCGCGACGCTCGCCACCAGGTCGCCGTCTCGGGTGTAGATGCGGCCGCGGGCGAGACCTCGTCCGCCGCGCGCGTTGGGCGAATCCTGCACGTAGAGGAGCCAGTCGTCGACCCGTCCGGGACGGTGCCACCACATCGCATGGTCGAGGCTCGCGACCTTGAGCCCCGGAGTCGCCCAGCTGAGCCCGTGGGCGCGCAGGATCGACTCCTGGATCGACATGTCGCTCAGGTACGCCAGGGCGGCGCGGTGCAGCGCGGGATCGTCGGGGAACGGGGCGCGCAGCCGCATCCACACCGCCTGCCGGGCGATGTGCTCCGCGCCGGCGTCGCGGAACAGCGGCCCCTCGACGTGCCGCATGTCGACCGGACGCTCCGCCAGCATGCGCTGCGAGAGCGGGTGGATCCCGTCGGAGAGCTCCTCGTCGGGGCGCAGGTCCTCCGGGGCGGGGATGCCGTCGGGCATCGGCTCTGCGTGCTCGATCCCTGGGTTCTCGTCCTGGAAAGAGGCGATCATCGAGAAGATCGGCACGCCGTTCTGGTAGGCCTGCGATCGTCTGGTCGAGAAGGAGCGGCCGTCGTGGATCCGGTCGACGGCGTAGGTGAGCCCCTGCGAGGCGTCGCCGGCGCGCAGGAAATAGCCGTGCATCGAGTGCGGGATGCGCCCGTCCGGCATGGTCCGCTCGGCGGCGATGATCGACTGTCCGAGCACCTGGCCGCCGTAGATGCGACCGGTCGGCATCGGGTGCGAGGCGCCGGTGAAGATGTCCTCCGTGGTGCGGGCGTCCGTGGCGCCGAGATCCAGGATCCCGAGCAGCATGTCGACCGATCGCCGGGCGTCCTCATCCGAAGCCATGGGATCCTCTCCGCCGGGAAGGCGGGCGGGGAGCCGCACGCCGATTGATAGTTTAGAGGGCGTGCCCACGCCCCTGATCCTCGCCGACGCCGACACCGCGCGCGACGCGCTCACCTTCGTCTCCCGTGCCGCGCGGGCCGGCGACGAGGGCGTGCGGCTGCAAGCCGACGGCGGCGTCCTGGCGATGACCGCGGCCGCGCTCGCGCCGCAGACGCTGTTCGACGCCACCCCGACGATCCTCGCGATGCGCATCGTGCACGCCGACCCGGAGCTGCGCTGCGACATCGTGATCGATGAGCTCACCGCCACGGACGATCCGCGCTCGCTCGCCCTGCCCGACAACGGGCTCAGCCCCGCCTGGGCCGGCATCGCGCCGCCGCGCGGCGGATGGGCGTCCGCAGGGGCGCTCGGCGCCGACGTCATCGCGCAGCGCGCGCAGTGGGGGATCTCGGCGGTCGCGCACGGATCTCCGGCCGGCGCGGGGGAGGACGCCGTCCGTTCGCTGCGGGCCGCGATCTGGGGCGAGCCCGACGAGGATCTCCTCGGCCTGCCCCGGGGGGTCGCGTTCGCCGCGCACGCGTTCGGCTTCATCTCGGGCGCCGAACAGGTGCCGGTCATGACCTCCGGCCGGTGGACGCGGCTCGCGTTCTCCCGCGGGCATGTGCTCAGCCGGGGTCCCGCCGCGGTGGGGCTGACGGCCGTGCGGGCGACGGGCTCCGCAGGCTGAGTCCGCCCGAGGCGGATCCGACTCAGCCGCGTGCGCGCCGGGCGGGGTCCGCGGGCGCCGATCCGTGGGATCTCTCGCGCTCCCACACGACGGCCACGAGGTCATCGAGCGGCATCCCGAACGCCGCGGCGAGCTTGAGCCACGTCTTGAGGTCGCCGTAGTGCCGTCCCTGCGAGAGGTTGATCAGCGTCTGCCTGCTGACGCCCGAGCGCTCTGCGAGCTGATCGAAGGTGAGGCTCGACGCGTGACGGGCCTTGTTGAACGCCACGCGGAGCTGATCCAGATCGGGCTCGGGCGGCGTGAAGGGCACATCTCAAGTCGATCGGTGCGGGCGCATCGAGTCAGCACAGAGAACTGTACTTTCAGTACAACTCTCTGTATCGGGATGGTGACCGCCCGTCCGCACGGCGGCGGTTCCCGGGACGGCTCCCGGTGCGGTCAGACGGCCTGTGCCGCCGCGCGTCCCGCGGCGCGGCCGGAGAACAGGCAGCCGCCGAGGAACGTCCCCTCCAGCGCGCGATACCCGTGCACTCCGCCTCCTCCGAAGCCGCTCGCCTCGCCCGCGGCGAACAGCCCGGGGATCACGGTGCCCTCGGCATCCAGCGCACGCGCCTCCAGGTCCGTCTCGATGCCGCCGAGGGACTTGCGGGTGATCACGCGGAGCCGGACCGCGATGAGAGGTCCGGCAGACGGATCCTGCAGCCGGTGCGGACTCGCGGTGCGGATCAAGCGGTCGCCCCGATAGGCCCGGGCGGAACGCAGCATCGCGATCTGCGCGTCCTTCGTGAAGTCGTTGCCGATCTCGCGATCGCGCGCCACGACCTCCTCCCGCACGCGCTCCGGATCCAGGGCCTCGCCGCCGGGGAGCTCCTGCATGCGTGCGACGAGGCGGTCGAGATCCGTCTCGACGACGAAGTCGTCGCCTCGGTCGAGGAACGCCTGCACCGGGTCGGTCGGTCCTTTCGCGAGCCGCGAGCGCACGAGCAGCGGCACGTCCTTGCCGGTGAGGTCCGGGTTCTGCTCGCTGCCGGACAGCGCGAACTCCTTCTCGACGATCTGCCGGGTCGTGACGAACCAGGAGTGGTCGTGACCGGTGCCGCGCAGGTGGGCGAGCGTGCCGAGGGTGTCGAAGCCGGGATAGAGCGGGACGGGCAGGCGACGTCCGGTCGCATCGAGCCACAGCGACGAGGGGCCGGGCAGGATGCGGATGCCGTGGCCGGGCCACACCGGATCCCAGTTGCGGATCCCCTCCACGTAGTGCCACATCCGGTCGCCATTGATGAGACGAGCGCCCGCCGCCGCGGACACCGTCTGCATGGAGCCGTCGACATAGGCGGGCACCCCGGTCAGCATGTCGGCCGGCGGTGTGCCGAGGCGGGCCGGCCATGCGGCGCGCACCAGGTCGTGGTTGCCGCCGATGCCGCCCGACGTCACGATCGTGGCCGCCGCGGTGATCTCGAACATGCCGACCGCGTCGCGCGCGCTCGGCTCGCCACGCCCCGCGGCGGAGGAACCGAGGATCTCGCCCTGCGCTCCGGTCACCGCGCCGTCCTGCATGGTGAGCGCGGTCACGCGGTGCCGGGGGAGCACCGTCAGATGCCCGGTCCGCTCCGCCTGCTCCAGGGCCGCCTGGAAGGGGGCCACGATGCCCGGTCCGGTGCCCCAGGTGATGTGGAAGCGGGGCACCGAGTTGCCGGGTCCCAGAGCTCCGTACCCGCCGCGCTCGGCCCAGCCGACGACCGGGAAGAAGCCCACCCCGCGCTCGCGGAGCCAGGCGCGCTTCTCGCCGCTCGCGAACTGCAGGTACGCCTCCGCCCAGCGCCGCGGCCAGGCATCCTCCGGCCGATCGAAGCCGGCATTGCCGAACCAGTCCTGCCGCGCCAGCTCGTAGGAGTCCGTGATCCCCATGCGGCGCTGCTCGGGGGAGTCCACGAGGAACAGCCCGCCGAAGGACCACCAGGCCTGCCCGCCGAGGTTCGTGCGCGGCTCCTGATCCACGACGATCACGCGTCGGCCCGTCGCGGTGGCCTCGGCCGCCGCGACGAGCCCGGACAGTCCCCAGCCGATGATCAGGACGTCGGTGGAGTGGATGCTGGTCTTCGCCGTCATGAGGTCTCCGTCGATCTCTCAGGTGAGGCGGACGGCGCTAGAGCGTCGGCCGGCCTCCGGCGTCCGGGCCGATCCCGGACGGTTCGAACGTGTTCACCATGGCATGCGCGGCGCGTTCGAGGTAGTCCCACAGCGTCGCCTCCTGGATCGGCGGGAGCCGGGCGTCGTCCACCGCCGCGCGCATGCATCGCAGCCAGCGGTCGCGGGCGTCGGGATCGACGTGGAACGGCATGTGCCGCATCCGCAGCCTAGGGTGATCGCGCTGCTCGCCGTAGGTCGTGGGGCCGCCCCAGTACTGCTCCAGGAACATCCGGAGACGGTCTGCGGCAGGACCGAGATCCTCCTCCGGGTACATCGGCTTCAGTACCGGATCGAGCGCCACCTCGCGATAGAACACCTCGACGAGGCGCTGGAACGTCGCGTGGCCGCCGATCTCGTCGTAGAAGGACACCGGCTCGGTCATCGTTCGTCTCCCGGGTTCTGGGGATCCTGCGGGCTCTGCGGATCGGGAAGCGGTGGCAGGGGAAGGCTCTGCGGCGCGGAGGGTGGAGTCTTCGGCTTCTCCGTCTTCTTCGGCGCAGAGGAGCCCGTGGGTGCCGGCTTGGTGCGCGGCGGCGGGGTGACCGTGGCCGGTTTCTCCCCGGCGGTCTTCTTCTTGCGCCAGAATCCGCGCTCGGGCACCGACGGCGTCGCCACCGGGTTGGGGCGGGTGCGCGGCGGGTTCGCCCCGTGGACCCGCCGGGCGCCTTCGGGGCCGGCGAGCTGGACGGTCGCCATGCTCGGCACGGTCAGGTCCATTCCGAGCACGGTGTCGCGCAGGCGCATCCGCAGCTCCTGGGCGACGTCGTCCATCGCGTTCGTGCGCGTCTTCATGACCACCCTGATGACGAGCGCGTCGCCGTCGATCGACTCGAGTCCCCAGATCTCGGGCTTCTCGATGATGCGGGTGCGCCACTTCGGGTCCTTCGCGAGTCCCTGCGCGGTGGTGAGCAGCGCCTCCTCGACGGCGGGGACGTCCGCATCGGCCGGCACCCCGAGGTCGATGATCGCGCGCGCCCAGCCCTGGGACATGTTGCCGATCCGGGTGATCTCGCCGTTGCGCACGTACCAGAGCGTGCCGTTCGCATCGCGCACCTGCGTGATGCGCACGCTCACGTACTCCACGACGCCGGAGGCGAGGCCCAGATCCACGACGTCGCCGATGCCGACCTGGTCCTCGGCGACGAGGAACATGCCGTTCAGCACGTCCTTGACGATGTTCTGGGCCCCGAAGCCGAGACCCGCGCCGACCGCGGCGGTGAGCAGCGTGAGGGATCCCAGCAGGGTGGGTTCGATGATGTTCACGATCAGGACGACGGCGACCACCACGAGGATGACGTTGACGATGTTCTGCAGGATCGTGCCGAGCGTTCTCGTGCGCTGCACGAGCCGCATGTCGGCGAGCGGGGATCGCTCGAGCGCCCTCGTGTCCGTCACCTCGGCCTTGGACTTGGCGCCGGCGACGATCCTCCGCACGACGCGCCGGATGACGAAGCGGAGGGCGTAGGCGATCATCGCGCATACGACGATCGTCACGACGCTCCACAGCGCCTTCATGCCGATGTCGCCGAGGACGGTGAGGACCTGGGTCCAGGTGTCGGCGGCCTTCTCTGCCTGATTCGCGAGGGGGACGATGTTCATCGCTCCCGATCCTATGACCGCGCCCTTGGCGGGTTCTGAACGGCGACGGCGCTTCCCGGTGATCCGGGCGCCGGGTGGCCCGGAGACGACGAAGGGCCGGGGGAGAGCGAACTCCCTCCGGCCCTTCGAGGCGGTGCGTCAGGCCTGTGCGTCGGCCGTCACGGCCTCGGCGGCCTCCGCATCGCGAGCCTGGGCGGCCAGGGCGCGCTCGACATCGGCGAGGTTCTCGAACACGAGGCGACGCAGCGCAGGAGCGGCGTCCTGGTGGGCGGAGAGCCAGGCGCGGGTCGCGTCGCGCAGGGCGACGTTCGCGAGCGCCTTCGGGTACAGGCCGACGATCAGGTAGTTGGCGACCTGGAACGTGCGGCCCTCCCAGATCGGGAGCAGGGCGTCGAAGTACTGCGGGACGAACGGCTCGAGCAGCGCGACCCCGCCCGGGTGCGTGAAGCCGAGCGCCGCGGAGCGGACGATCGTGTTGGACAGGTCGTCGTGGTCGACGAGGGACGCCCAGGCGGCCTGCTTGTCCTCGGGCGTGGGCAGCGCCGCGCGGGCCTGGGCGGCGAACTCCCCGCCCTTGGCGGTGTTGTCGCTCTCCAGCGCCGCGTCGATCGCGGCGCCGTCGACGGCCCCCACCGTGGCGAGGCCGACGAGCAGCTGCCAGGAGAGGTCGGTGTCGATCGTGAGCCCGTCGAGCGTCAGCGCGCCGTCGCGCAGGCGACGGACGACGTCGGCGTGCTCGGCCGTGGTGAGCGAGTTCGCGAAGGCCGTGACGAACTGCAGCTGGCTGTCCGAGCCGGCCTCGGCGCCCTGGGCGAGCGCCCACAGGCCGTCCGCGACGCGCGTGCGGGCGGCGTCGCGGTGCTCCGGCGTGACGTACAGCGCGGCGGCGGTCTGCAGCTGGCCGAGGGTGGTGCGCACCGTGGTCGACTCGGTCTCGCGGCCGATGTTGCCGAGCACGAGGTCGATGTAGTCGCTCGCCGCGCTCTCGGCGTCGCGGGTCTGGTCCCAGGCCGCGCCCCACACGAGCGAGCGGGCCAGCGGGTCGCTGATGTCGGCGAGGTGCGCGACGGCGGTCGCCAGGGAGCGCTCGTCGAGGCGGATCTTCGCGTAGGCGAGGTCCTCGTCGTTGAGCAGCACCAGGTCGGGACGCTTCAGGCCCTGCAGCTCGGGGATCTCGGTGCGGTCGCCGTCGACGTCCACCTCCACGTGGTGGGTGCGCACGAGGGCTCCCGAGGCGTCGAGGTTGTAGAAGCCGATGCCCAGGCGGTGCGGGCGGATCGTCGGATAGTCGGCGGGGGCGGTCTGGGTGACGGCGAAGCGGGAGATGGACCCGTCTCCGGCCTCGGCGATGACCGGCGCGAGCGTGTTGACGCCGGCGGTCTCCAGCCACTTCTTCGACCAGACCGTGAGGTCGCGGCCGCTGGTCTTCTCCAGCTCGACGAGCAGGTCGCTGAGCTCGGTGTTCTGCCACGAGTGCTTCTTGAAGTACTCGGAGACACCGGCGAAGAACGCCTCGATGCCCACCCAGGAGGCGAGCTGCTTGAGGACGGATCCGCCCTTGGCGTAGGTGATGCCGTCGAAGTTCACCTGCACGTCGTCGAGGTCGTTGATCTCGGCGACGACGGGGTGCGTGGAGGGGAGCTGATCCTGGCGGTAGGCCCAGGTCTTCTCCATCGCGTTGAAGGTCGTCCAGGCCTCGGTCCACTCGGTGGCCTCGGCCGTGGCGATGGTCGACGCCCACTCGGCGAACGACTCGTTCAGCCACAGGTCGTTCCACCACTTCATGGTGACGAGGTCGCCGAACCACATGTGGGCGAGCTCGTGCAGGATCGTGACGACGCGGCGCTCCTTGACGGCGTCGGTCACCTTGCTGCGGAACACGTAGGTCTCGGTGAAGGTCACCGCGCCCGCGTTCTCCATGGCGCCGGCGTTGAACTCCGGCACGAAGAGCTGGTCGTACTTCGCGAAGGGGTACGGGACGCCGAACTTCTCCTCGTAGTAGGCGAAGCCCTCGCGGGTCTTGTCGAAGATGTAGTCGGCGTCGAGGTGCTCCCACAGGCTCTTGCGCCCGTAGACGCCGAGCGGGATCACGGCGCCGGAGGCGCTGGTCAGCTCGGAGAACGTCGCCTCGTAGGGGCCGGCGATGATCGCCGTGATGTACGAGGAGATGCGCGGCGTGGGCTCGAAGCCCCAGGTGGCGACCGCGCCGGCCTGCTCGGATCCGGTTCCGTTGGACGCGTCGTGGTGGATCGGCTCGGGGGTGGGGGAGTTCGAGACGACCTTCCACGCGGCGGGTGCGGTGATCGTGAACTGGAACGTCGCCTTGAGGTCGGGCTGCTCGAACACGGCGAAGACGCGACGGGAGTCGGGCACCTCGAACTGCGAGTACAGGTAGACCTCGCCGTCGACGGGATCCACGAAGCGGTGCAGGCCCTCACCGGTGTTCGTGTACTCGCAGT
This sequence comes from Microbacterium sp. MMO-10, assembly GCF_037148715.1. NCBI lineage: Bacteria > Bacillati > Actinomycetota > Actinomycetes > Micrococcales > Microbacteriaceae > Microbacterium > Microbacterium sp. MMO-10. Next base: position 618,589 of record NZ_JBBCSV010000002.1, read on the forward strand.
CGGCGTCGACCACGAGCACGTTCTCGGCCGCGAGGCCGTCCAGGGCGATCCGGGAATCGGCGAAGGCGCCCGTCGGATCGATCTGTTCCCCGTTCAGGGTGATCTCGCGCACCTCGCGCGCGATCAGGTCGATGAAGGTCGAGGACCCCTCGGTCGCGGTGAAGCGCACCACGCTGCGGGATCCGAACACCTCCGTACCCTTGGTCAGGTCGAGCGCGATCTCGTAGGACTCGGTGTCGACGATCGCGCGGCGCTCCTGCGCCTCGATGCGGGTGAGGTTCTCTCCAGGCACTGCTCAGACTCCCAGGGGTGAGGGTTTCGGCCGCAAGATCCGCGCTGCTGGCGCCGGCGGCAACCCTCCCAGCCTACGCCAGAGCGCGTCTCGCACGGTTTCCCGGGTAACCGCGGCGAAAGGAGTCGCGGTGAGGGCGCTCGGCGGCGGCAAAGGAACTTCAGGAGAAGATGGGAGGGTGAGTGCTCGAAACGTGACCGCAGCAACCGTCCCCTTCGCCTCCGCGCCTGCCGCGAGCGGGCCCGAGTTCGTCGAGACCCCCGTCGCCTACGACGGGATCCTGCTCGCAGGATTCGGCGGACCCGAGGGGCAGGACGACGTGATCCCGTTCCTGCGCAACGTCACCCGCGGCCGAGGGATCCCGGATGAGCGCCTGGAGGAGGTCGCGCACCACTACCGGCACTTCGGCGGGGTGAGCCCGATCAACGCGCAGAACCGCGCCCTCAAGGCCGCGCTGGAGGCGGAGCTCGCACGCCGCGGCATCGACCTGCCGGTGTACTGGGGCAACCGCAACTGGGCGCCCTACCTCTCCGACGCGGTGAGCGAGGCGTCCGGCAACGGCGACACGACGCTGCTGGCCTTCGCGACGAGCGCCTACAGCTCGTTCTCCAGCTGCCGTCAGTACCGCGAGGACTTCGCCCGGGTGCTCGAGGAGACCGGTCTCGGCGAGACCGTGACGATCGACAAGATCCGCCCGTTCTACGACCACCCCGGGTTCGTGACGTCCTTCGTGGAGGGCGTGCGGGACGCCATCGAGTCGTTCACCGCCGACGGTGCGGACCCGGCCGCGATCCAGGTCCTGTTCACCACCCACAGCGTGCCGACGGACGACGCGCTGCGCTCCGGCCCTCGCGATGTGGACTGGGGCGCGGGCGGCGCCTACGCCGCGCAGCACGAGGCCGTTGCAGCCTGGGTCATGAGCCGTGTCGCCGAACTCGTGCCGTCCGCCGCCGACGTGCCGTGGGAGCTCGTGTATCAGTCGCGTTCGGGCCCCGCCTCGCAGCCGTGGCTCGAGCCCGACATCTGCGACGTCATCGAGGAGCTGCCCGCGCGCGGGCGCACCGCGGTCGCCGTGGTGCCGCTGGGCTTCGTGAGCGACCACATGGAGGTGCTCTGGGATCTCGACACCGAGGCGAAGGACGCGGCCGCCGAGGCAGGGCTCGCTTTCGTGCGCACGCCGACGCCCGGAGTCTCGGACTCCTTCGTCGCGGGGATCGTGGACCTCGTCCTGGAGCGTCTCGAGGGCCGCCCGGTCGCGGACCGCGCGCACGTCACCGCGCTCGGTCCGGCGTTCGACGTGTGCCGCCCCGGCTGCTGCGAGAACATCCGCGCAGGGTTCAAGCCGGCCGCCGCCGGCATCGCGCCCTGAGCCGCCCGCGGGGGAGCGCCGTCACGCCGCCCCGCTGCGCAGACGGCGCTCCGTAGGATTGGGGCATGCGCATCCACATCGCCACCGATCACGCCGGCCTCGAGTTCTCCACCCAGCTGCAGCACCACCTCGCCGAGGCCGGGCACGAGGTCGTGGATCACGGCCCCGTCGAGTACGACGCCCTGGACGACTACCCGGCGTTCTGCATCCGCGCGGCTCAGGCGACCATCGCCGACCAGCGCGCCGGCGTCGATGCGCTCGGCGTCGTCTTCGGCGGATCGGGCAACGGCGAGCAGATCGCGGCCAACAAGGTCGAGGGGATCCGCGCCGCCCTGGTGTGGAGCATCGCGACCGCCGAGCTCGCCCGGGAGCACAACGACGCCAACGTCATCGCGATCGGGGCGCGCCAGCACACCTTCGAGGAGGTGGCCGGCTTCATCGACCGCTTCATCGCCACGCCGTTCTCGGGCGAGGAGCGCCACGTGCGCCGGATCGCGCAGATCGCCGACTTCGAGCGCGACGGCTCGCTGCTCCCGGATCCGCGCGCCTGATGCCCGAGGGCCATTCCGTCCACCGGATCGCGCGGCAGTTCGCCCGCAACTTCGTCGGCAAGGCCGTGTCCGCGTCGAGTCCGCAGGGACGATTCGCGGAGGGGGCGGCGCTGCTCGACGGTCGCGTGGTGGAGAGCGTGCAGGCGGTCGGCAAGCAGATGTTCCTCGAGACCGAGGGCGATCTCTGGCTGCGCGTACACCTCGGGCTCTACGGCGCCTGGGACTTCTCCGGAGAGATCCTCGTGGATCCGACCATCGCCTCGGCGAACGGGCGCATGGGGCAGACGAACCAGCGCGGCACCGATCTCGACGAGACGCCGATCCTGGACGACGACGGCGAGAACTCCCTGGCGTCCATCGGCGCTCCGCGGAAGACCCGGGTGCACGTGCGCATGTCCGAAGCCACGAAGGGGCTGTCGGACGAGGGCGCGGAGTGGCCGCCGCCCGTCGTCGGGCAGGTGCGGCTGCGCCTTCTGACGAATTCGACCTGCGCGGATCTGCGCGGGCCGACGGCCTGCGTCCTGCAGACCCCCGACGAGATGCTCGCGACGGTCGCGAAGCTCGGACCGGATCCGCTCGTGGGCGACGTGGACGAGGGCGAGGAGCGCTTCGTGGCCGCGGTGCGGCGCCGGGGCGTGCCGATCGCGCTCCTGCTCATGGACCAGGCCGTCGTCAGCGGGATCGGGAACGTGTACCGCGCCGAGCTGCTCTTCCGGGCGCGGCTCAACCCGCACACCCTGGGGCGGGACGTGCCGGAGGAGACCGTGCGCGCGCTCTGGCGCGACTGGGTGCGCCTGCTCACGATCGGCGTCGAGACCGGCCAGATGATGACCATGGACGACCTCACGCCCGATCAGTACCGGGCCGCGATGGCCCACCGGGACGACAGGCACTGGGTGTACCACCGCACCGGCCTGCCGTGCCGGGTGTGCGGCACGGACATCGTGCTCGAGGAGATCGGCGCCCGCAAGCTGTACTGGTGCCCCCGCTGCCAGGCGTGACGACGTCGCCGGGGCCGTCGGAGCGCGGGCGACCCTAGGCTGGTCCCATGCGTCAGAACCCGAGCTTCGCCATGACCGATGTCGCCGAGTTGCGGCGGATCATCGCGGCGAATCCCTGGGCGACGCTGGTGGGCCGGGACGAGAACGGCATGACGGCGTCGCACTACGCGGTGCTGCTGGACCCTGACCGTGACGACCTCACCGTCGTCGGGCACGTCGGACGTCCGGACGACATCGTCCTCGGGCTGGGAGCCCAGGAGCTCCTGGTCGTCTTCCAGGGCCCGCACGGCTACATCTCGCCCGGCTGGTACGGCGACGTCGCCGCGGTGCCGACGTGGAACTACGTCGCCGTGCACCTCTCGGGTACGCCGGAACTGCTGGACGCCGAGGAGAACCTGCGCGTGCTGGACCACCTCGTCGATCACTTCGAAAGCCGGCTGGCGGATCCCCGCGGCATGTGGGCCCCGCCGAACGACGCGGCGTTCCTGCGCCGGCTCGAGGCCGGCACCATCGGCTTCCGGCTGACGCCGACCCGCGTCGCCGCCAAGCGCAAGCTCAGCCAGAACAAGCCGGACGAGGTGATCGAGAACGTGATCCTCGAGCTCTCCGGAGACGGCGTCTACGCCGAGCCGCGCCTCGCGGCCGAGATGCGCCGGGCGCACGACGCGCGGCTCGCCGCACGCGATGCGGCGACGGCAGCACCGGCGGCGGAGCGATGAGCGGAGGCAGCATCGCCGCGATCCGCGGTGTGCGCATCACCGGCGCCGGACGGCGACTGCTGGCGGTTGACGGGCCGGTGGACGTGATCCTCGAGGATGGCAGGATCGCCGACGTGGCGCCGACCGGGGCGCTCCCGCTGCGCGGGCCGGTGCTGGAGGGCGACGGCGCCTGGCTCGCGCCGGGCCTGTGGGACCACCATGTGCACACGGTGCAGTGGGCGCTCGCGGCGCAGCGTGAAGACCTGTCGGCGACGACCAGCGCCGTCGAGGCCGCCGCGGCCATGGCGCGTGCTCCGCTGCTGCCGGACGGACGCCGAGTCGGCTCGGGATTCCGGGATGTGCGCTGGACCGACCGCCCGAGCCTCGCGCTGCTCGACGAGGGAAGCGGCGACGTCCCCACCTACCTCATCAACGCCGACGTGCACAGCGTCTGGCTCAACTCCGCGGCGTTCCGGCGCGAGGGCTTCGCGGCGCCCCTCGACGGCGTCCTGCGCGAGGAGGACGCCTTCGAGATCTCCCGTCGGCTGAACGCCGCGGACCCCGCCGTCGCGGACGCCGCCGTGGCCGCTGCGGCGCGGCGTGCCGCCGCGCGCGGGATCGTGGGGATCGTCGATTTCGACATGGCCTGGAACGCCGAGGCGTGGGCCCGGCGCGTCGCCCGGGGCTTCGACACGCATCGCGTCGAGTTCGCGGTCTATCCGCATGACCTCGATCGTGCGATCGCCGAGGGGCTGAGCACCGGGGACGCCCTGGCCGAAGACCCGTGCGGACTGGTCCAGGTCGGCCCCCTGAAGATCATCTCGGACGGTTCCCTCGGCACCCGCACCGCGGCGTGCAGTCACGGCTACGCCGACGATCCGCACAACCACGGGGTGCTCACCGTGCCGCCCGCCGAGCTCCACGACCTGCTGATGCGCGCGACCGGATCCGGCCTCGAGATCGCGCTGCACGCGATCGGGGACGTCGCGGTCACGGCCGCGCTCGACGCCTTCGCCGCGACCGGCGCGCAGGGGACGATCGAGCACGCTCAGCTCGTCCGGCACGGCGACCTCGCGCGGTTCGCACGCCTGGGCGTCGCCGCGAGCGTGCAGCCGCAGCACGCGCTGGACGACCGGGACGCCGCCGACGTGCTGTGGTCGGCGCAGACGGCGATCCCGTATCCGCTGGCATCACTGGATCGCGCGGGTGCGAGCCTGCGGTTCGGCTCCGACGCCCCGGTGGCGCCGCTGGACCCGTGGCAGGCGATCGCCGCGGCGGTGTTCCGCACCGACGACGAGCGGGCCGCGTGGCACCCCGAGGAGCGCATCGACGTCGAGACCGCCCTCGCCGCGAGCGCGCATCGCGGGACCGGAACGGGGGCGGCGGTGCAGCCCGGTGCCGACGCCGATCTCGTGCTGCTCGGCGCCGATCCCTCCACGGCGGACGCGCGGACGCTGCGCTCGATGCCCGTGTCGGCGACCGTCGTCGGCGGATGGGTGACGCACGGGGGATAGCCCCCGGACAGATCCGGCGGTGCGCACCCTGGCCGGCGGGATCGGAGAACGGCATCGTTGAGGTGGGCCCGATCGGCGCCCTTCCCTCACGGACTCAGGAGAACACGATGACCACCGTCACCCGACGGCTCGACGCCCACCCGACCGCACCACCGGCCGCGCCTCGCCGAGGCTACGGACGGGCGTGGGCCGCTGCACCGGGCAATGCGCTGTACCTCGCGGTGCTCTCGCTGCCCCTCGCGATCGTGGCGATGGGGGTGACCTGGTCCGTGTTCGGGCTCGGCATCGGCTCCCTCGTGCTCGTCATCGGCGTGCCGATCCTGGTCGGCTCGCTCTACGTCGCCAGAGGCTTCGCCGAAGCGGAGCGGGCGCTCCTGCGGATGACCGACCACCCGCCGATCGCCGCCCCCGACTGGCGACGCGGGACCCGCGCCGGCGGGCGATGGGCGCGGCTGACGCAGCCGCTGCGCAACGCGCACTACTGGATGGCGCTGCTGTCGGCGCTGCTCGTGCGTCCGATCGTCGCGATCGTCGGATTCGCGTTCGCGATGATCTGGATCGTGCTCGCCCTCGGCGGGCCGACGTACTGGTTCTGGTCGCCGTTCACGGAGAACGGCAGCGCGGAGAAGGTCTGGGTGCCGTGGGCCGTGCAGCACGTCTTCGGCGGCATCGATCCGAACCCGGATCCGCACCGGTGGGCGTCGATGCTCTACCTCGTCGTCGGGCTGGTGTTCCTCGCGACCCTGCCCCTCGTGCTGCGCGGGCTGGTCCGCCTGCACGGCTCCGTGGCCGCTGCGCTGGTGGGTCGCTGGGAGTCGGACGACCTCGCGGCCCAGGTCGTGGGCCTCGACGCCTCGCTCGGCGCGGCGGCGCGCGCCGAGGATGAGGGTCTGCGCCGGCTGGAGCGCGATCTGCACGACGGTCCGCAGCAGCGCCTGGTGCGCCTGCAGATGGATCTCGCGGCCCTCGAGCGCCGCGCGGCCGACGGGGACGCCGAGGCGGTCGCCGCGCTCGCCCAGGAGTCACGCGGACACGCGCAGGCCGCACTCGACGAGTTGAGGGCTCTGGCCGGCGGGGTCGCCCCGCCGCTGCTCCAGGATCGCGGGCTCGCCGAGGCGATCGCGGCCCTGGCGGCGGCGAGCCCGCTCCCGGTGCACGCGTCCGTCGGCCCGGACGTCGCCCCGGCCCTGAGTCCGGAGGCGGCGCGGAACCTGTACTTCGTGGTCGCGGAGCTGCTCACGAACGTGGCGAAGCACGCCGGCGCCCGGAGCGCGGCGGTCGCCGCGATGCGGGACGGGGACGAGGTGCGCCTGACGGTGCAGGACGACGGGCACGGCGGCGCCGAGCCGCGCAGCGGGGGAGGCCTGGAAGGGCTCGCGCGCCGGGTGCAGGGCATGCGGGGGACGCTGCACCTCGACAGCCCCGTCGGAGGGCCCACGATCGTGACGGTCGAGGTTCCGGTCTCGGCGTAGCGGGAGCGCGCGGCGGAGCCGTCCCGGACGCCCCCTAGTCTGAAGGGCGTGACCGATCAGGAGACTCCGCTGCGCGTGATCCTCTTCGAGGACTCGATCCTCCTGCGCGAGGGCCTGGTGCGGCTGTTCGCCGAGGCCGGGTTCGAAACGGCGGGCGCGTTCGACGACGCCGAGGACGTGGTCGCCCGCACGCGCGACGCCGGCGCGCAGGTGGCCGTCCTCGACGTGCGGATGCCGCCGACCTTCCGCGACGAGGGCATCCGTGCGGCGCTCGCGCTGCGGGCGGCGCTGCCCGAGGTAGGCGTCCTGGTGCTGAGCCAGTACGTCGAGGGCGTCTACGCCCGTGAGCTGCTCGGCGCGGGGGAGGGCGGTGTGGGATACCTGCTGAAGGACCGGGTGACGTCGCTGGAGGAGCTCTCCGCGGCGGTGCGCCAGGTCGGCCGCGGGGGCACGGTGCTCGATCCGCGCGTGGTGCAGCAGCTCATGCGCACGGGGCCGGATCCGCTCGGTGCGCTCACCCCGCGCGAGCGCGAGGTCCTCGAGTCGATGGCGGAGGGGCGCAGCAACGTGGCGATCGCCGGCCAGATGGGCATCGGCGTGGGCGCCGTGGAGAAGAACATCTCGGCGATCTTCGCGAAGCTCGGACTGGAGGACTCCGGCACCGCCCACCGGCGCGTGCTGGCGGTGCTCGCCTATGTGCAGAACGACCCCCGTCCCTGAGCGGGGCGGGGGTCGTTCGCGAGGTGCGGTGGTGCGTCAGGCCGCGACGTGCGAGACCAGGAACCAGCGGTCCTTCTCGAGACCGCGCTGGATCTCGATCGCGACGTCCTGGCTGGTGAGGTCGATCTCGTCGAGGCCCTCGACGGCGGCCTTCACGTTCACGAGGATCGCGTCGATGTCGGCGATCACGGCGCGGACGAGGTCGTCCGAGCGCGTGAAGCCGGCGGGGACCTGAGTGGCCCCGGCCTTCTCGGCGACGACCGCGGCGCGGGCGTCGATCGGCAGCCCCAGGGCGACGATGCGCTCCGCGGCGGTGTCGGCGAAGTCGCCGACGTGGTCGACGATCACGTCGAGCAGCTCGTGCACGCCGACGAAGTTCGCGCCGCGCACGTGCCAGTGCGCCTGCTTGCCGTTCAGGGTGAGCGCCTGCAGACCGAGCACGACCGGGGTGAGGAACTGCGCGGCGCCGGCGGCGACGGTCGGGTCGACGGACGTTGCGGTGATGGTCTCGGCGTTGCTCATGATGTCTCCTCGGTGATCGTTCGGATCCGTGCCTGCTGATGTCTTGACCCCAACGCTACTCAGCTCAGAATGTTCCGCAAGCAAGCTGAGGCAACGCTAACTCGCAGATCACATGGCAATTCGGCAAGGCTAGCCTTTCCTGTGGATCCCGGTGCGCACCGCGTGGAGGACGGGAGTGCGGACAGATCCGGGATACCTTCGTCAGGTGGCATCAGCTGGTACCCCCTCTCGTGCGGCCCTGCGTCGTACCCGAACGTCCGCCGCGCAGAAGGTCGGATCGAACTTCATCCCCCATGTGCAGGGGCTGCGCGCGATCGCGGTGCTGGCCGTCGTTCTGTATCACTTCTGGCCGGGACGGCTGAGCGGCGGGTACGTCGGCGTCGACATCTTCTTCGTGATCTCCGGCTTCCTCATCACGGCGCACCTGGCACGCGAGCTGAACGCCACAGGCCGGGTGAACCTCGGCCAGTTCTGGGCGCGGCGCGCACGGCGTCTGCTGCCCGCGTCGCTGCTCGTGCTGCTGTTCTGCGCGATCGTGGCGGCGATCCCCGTGCTCTCGCCGCTGTCCCAGCTCCCCGCCGAGCTGCAGGAGATCGTCGCCTCGACGTTCTACGTGGAGAACTGGTTCCTGGCGCTGAACTCCGCCGACTACCTCGCGCACTCGGGCGACCCGACCATGGTGCAGCACTACTGGTCGCTCTCGCTGGAGGAGCAGTTCTACGTGCTCTGGCCGCTGATCATGCTCCTCGCGGCATGGATCGCGGTGAAGTACTTCCGCGGCTCGCGGCTGCGTGCGGCCGCGATCGCGATCGGCGTCGTCTCGGTGGCGTCGTTCGCGTTCTGCGTGTGGTTCACGGCCACGAATCCCGCACCGGCGTACTTCGTGACCTTCGGGCGCATGTGGCAGTTCGGTGTGGGCGCGGTGATCGCGCTCGTGCCGCGTCTGCGCGTGAGCAACGCGATCGGCAGCTTCATCCTGGGCTGGGGCGGCATCATCGTATTGCTCGTCGTCATCTACCGCTTCGACGGTCAGACCCCGTTCCCGGGCTACATGGCCGCGATCCCGACCCTCGCGGCGGCGGCGATCATCGCCGCCTCGAACACGGAGCGCTGGTGGTATCCGACCCGCATCCTGGCGATCCGCCCGATGCGCTTCACCGGCGACATCTCCTACAGCCTGTATCTGTGGCACTGGCCGCTCATCATCATCGCGCCGTCGGTGCCGTTCTGGGGCCTCTCGATCTATCACCGCGTGGCGCTCGTCGGCATCTGCTTCCTGCTCGCCTGGCTCACGAAGAAGTTCGTGGAGGATCCGACGCGGATGTGGAAGCCCCTGACCTCCCGCAAGCCCCGGCTCTCGCTGTGGGCATCGCTGGCCGCCATGGTGATCGTCGCGGGCACGGCCGGCGCCGGGTGGGCTGCGAACGCGGGCACCTACCAGCAGGGGGTGCAGGCGATCGCCGACCTCCGGGCCAACCCGCCGGCCTGCTTCGGCGCCGCGGTGATCCTCGACGAGTCCTGCGCAGGGACGAAGACCGACCAGATCCTGCCCGCGCCCGGATTCGCCGGCGTGGATCGCCCCGAGCAGTCGCAGTGCTTCGTGCAGCTCAACGATGCCCGCCCGGTCTCGTGCGAGTTCGGATCCAAGGATCCGAAGGCCAAGCAGATCGCACTCATCGGAGACAGCCACGCCTACCAGCTGCTGACGACGTTCCAGGGCATCGCCGAGAAGGAGGGGTGGCATCTCACCACCTACTTCAAGGGCGCGTGCCCGTGGAACACCACGCCGCTGTCCACCGGAGGCGCCTTCGGCGATGCCTGCACGCAGTACCGGGCCGCCGTGGCCAAGCAGCTCGAGGGCAAGCACTTCGACGCGATCTTCACCGCGGCGCTCTCCACCACGCCCTATGCGGCGGGGGAGCACGCCTCGTCCTACGACGCCGCGGTGGCCGGCTATCGGGAGGCGTGGGCGACGCAGACGTCCCAGGGCACGCCGGTGATCACCGTGGTCGACAACCCGGTGTGGGAGACCGACCCGAACAAGTGCCTGCGCACGCGGGCGCAGAGCGCCTGCGACGGAGCGCGATCCGACCTGCTGACCGAGAAGGATCCGCTGCGCGAGGCTGCGGCGGGGCAGAAGGACGTCACCCTCCTCGACTTCACGAAGGTGTTCTGCGACGACGAGACCTGCCGGGCGGTCGTGGGCGGGGCGAACATCTACCGCGATCAGGACCACATCACGGTGACGTTCGCCAACTCGCTCGCCCCGCAGTACACGGCGGCGTTGAAGGCGGCGATGGGGATCGGCTGACGGCCGGTCCCGGGCGGGACGGATAGGGTCGCGGTATGAGCGACGCCACGATCCTGTCCCTGCCCGATCGCACCCCCGTCATCGCCCCGTCGGCGTTCCTCGCCTCGGGGGCGAAGATCATCGGCGCGGTGACCCTCGGCGAGGGCTCGAGCGTCTGGTACAACGCGGTGCTGCGCGCGGACTCCGCGGAGATCAGGATCGGAGCGGGCAGCAACGCGCAGGACAACGTCTCGGTGCACGTCGACGCAGGGCACGGCGTCCTGATCGGCGACGACGTCTCGATCGGGCACAACGCGGTGGTGCACGGCTGCACGATCGGGGACGGATCGCTGATCGGCATGGGGGCCGTGGTGCTGAGCGGTGCGATCATCGGATCCGAGTGTCTCATCGCGGGCGGCGCGCTCGTGCTGGGCGGCACGGAGGTGCCGGACGGGTCGATGGTGGCGGGCGTTCCCGCCAAGGTGCGCCGCGCGCTCACTGCCGAGGAGCGGGAAGGTCTGCGCCGGAACGCGCGGATCTACCGCGAGCACTCGACCCAGCACCGCGAGGCGCGTCCGCTCTAGCGCCGCGCGCACGACGTCGCCGTCGCCCGGTAGTCTCGACTGTGCGGGGCGGTGGCCAAGCTGGTGAAGGCAGTGGGCTCATAACCCAACGATCGCGGGTTCAAGTCCCGCCCGCCCCACGCCGACATGCTGACGGGAGTCTGCGACTCCGAGCCGGGTTGCCCCGCCGTATTCCCTCCGGATCGAGGCGGGGCAGCCCGGCTCTTCTCGTCAGTGCTCCGTCGCGTCCCTCAGGTGCTCGCCGGCCCTCTTCGCGTCGTCCTTGAGGTTCTCGCCGGCCTCCTTGAGGTCGGCCTTGGCCTGGTCCAGCTTGCCCTCGTTCTCGAGCTTCTCGTTGTCGGTGACCTTGCCGGCCGCCTCCTTGGCCTTTCCCGTCAGCTTCTCGGCGGTGTTCTTCATGTGGTCTGCAGCGCTCATGGGCCTGCTCCTCTCCTGTGGGTCGATGAGCACAGACTCGCAGGCGGCCACCGGCCGGTCGACGGGGTTGACGAGGCGTCGGCCGGTCGCTACAAGGGGCGGTACTGCTTACCCTTGTTGTTACGTAACTGATCAGGTACATTGTCGGTCATGGATGCCGTGCTGCAGGCCCTCGCCGACCCGAGTCGACGGGTGGTGCTCGGGATCCTGCGTGATCATGAGGCCACGGCGGGCGAGCTCGCCGATGCACTGCCCATCGCGCGGCCCGGCGTCTCCCGGCACCTGCGCGTGCTGCGTGAGGCGGGTCTGGTCGACGTGCGGCAGGACGCGCAGCGGCGGATCTACCGCCTGCGCCCGGAGGCGCTCTCCGGTATCGACGAGTGGCTCGCCGACTATCGCGACCTGTGGGTCCAGCGTCTCGACGCGCTGCACACCGAGATCGCACGAGGGAAGAGGGACGACGCATGATGGACACCGGGATGATGTGGGACATCGACGACGCTCACGGCGGTATCCGCGTCGAGGAGGTGTACGACACCGATCTCGAGGACCTGTGGCGGGCCTGCACCGATCCGGCGCGACTCGCGCGCTGGATCGTTCAGGTGACGGGGGAACTGAGACCCGGAGGCATGCTGGAGGCCACCTTCACCAGTACCTGGACCGGCCGCATGCGGATCGAGGTATGCGATGCCCCTCGGCATCTCCTGCTCACGCAGCAGCCGGGCACTGAGGAGGAGACCGTGATCGAGGCCTGGTTGCAGGAGGAAGGCACGCAGTCGCGACTGATCGTGGAGGAGCGCGGATTGGGGTCCGGCGTGCTGCATTTCCACGCGGCCGGCTGGCAGGTGCACCTCGAGGATCTCGCCCGTTCGCTGCGCGACCCCGCAGGCGCCCATCCGGACGGCTGGTCGGCGGAGGCGCCCGCCGCGGCCTGGCAGGCCCGCTGGCGGGACCTCCTCCCCGTCTACGCATCGTCCCGGGGCGTCTGAGGGTGCGGCGGGTCAGCGTGTGCGGCGGTCCTGCGCGAGTCCGATGAGGTGCTCGAGTACGGGGCCGGAGCGCAGCCCGTTGTGCTCGTGCTCGCTCGTCACCCACAGGCGCACTCCGGGCAGCAGTCCGGCCGTCTCCAGCGAGTACTCCAGGGGCACGTACGGGTCGTTGACGTACACCGCCGCAGCGCCCTTGGCCTCCGACGCGACGAGGGCTTCGGGCGCGTAGATCTCCGGCCATTCATGCTGGGCCAGGGCCAGGGACACGTCGCGCCACGGACGGAACGCGGGGACCGTCTCGGTCCACTCCCGGCGGATGTGCTCGCCGGTGAACAGCGTGACGTCCTCGAGGAAGTCGGCGGGCTCCACCCGCTCCGCGGACCATCCGGTCACGTGGCCGTTCGCGTAGCTGGACTCGTGGAAGACGAAGTAGAGCGGGTTGCGCCCGTCGAACGGCATGGCTGCGGCGAGGTCGTACCGGAACGCATTGGTGTCGGGGGCGAGCTCGAGCAGCTGCCAGAGCGTCTGCCAGCCGTCGTTGGTGCCCAGCGCCGAGCCCACCGAGCGCAGGCGCGAGGGCGAGACGACCTCGCCGTCGGGCAGCACGATCCCGCCCGCTGCCGCGAGGTCGACGAGGCGACGCATGCGATCCCGATGCTCGGGGAAGCGCCGGTAGTAGCGCTCGGACGCGTCGCGCATCTTGTCGTAGCAGAGCGCGTAGACCTCGTCCGGGGTGCGGGTGACCGTGCTGAGCCCGCCGGTGAGATAAGCGGCGTCGATCGAAGAGGCGGCGGCCGATAGGTAGGCCAGTGTCGTGAACCCGCCGAAGGACTGTCCGAGCACGTTCCAGCGGTCGGCGCCCAGGTGCGCGCGCAGGGCCTCGCAGTCGCTCACGATGGCATCGGCGCGCAGGTGGGTGAGGTGCTCGGCGACGGCCTCGGCACCGCGGTCGAGGATGCCGTCGGATACCGGGGTCGATCGTCCGGTGCCGCGCTGGTCGATCAGGACGACGCGGTAGTGCTCCAGCGCCTGGTCGAGCCAGGCGGGGCCGGCCGGCGCGTGCAAGGCGCGGGGCGCCTCGTGGCCGGGGCCGCCCTGCAGGAACACGAGGTACGGCAGCGACTCCCCGCCCGTTCGGGTCACCACGGAGGCGAACACGTCGATCGTGCGGGTGTCCGCGGGATCGGACCACACCAGCGGCACGGTGAGCGTGTGCTCTTCGATGGACAGGTCCATCATGCGGCGGCGAAGGACAGGGGCGGCAGAGATCGTCATCACATCACATTCCCGATGTAGGAGTACTTCACGAACACTTCGGCGGCGAGACCCGACTCCTCCAAGAGGCCCTGCACCGCACTCATCATGTATTTCGAGTCCCACCCCATGTAGAGGAAATGGCCCTCGTCGAGCTGATCCCAGGCGCCGTTCCAGGCCTTCTCGGCGTAGATCGGGCCGCCGTTGCGGGCGTTGAAGGCCTCGAGGGCTTCGCGGGTGTCCGTCCATCCGCGGCGGAAGACGCGGTTGAACAGGTACTTCACATCGGGCACGTCCCAGCGCTCTCCGCGATACTCGACGTACTCGAACTCGCGCTCCCAGCCGGCCGGCCAGCCGCGACGGCGCACCGCGTCGAGGATCGGCGTGAGGCCGTCGTCGTCGATCTCGGTGACGGCCGGGCGCCGCCAGATGCTCAGGAACGCATCCGTCAGCGCCGCGGTGCGCTGCGAGATCGCGGCGGTGCCCCACGCGTCGAGCTCGGCGAGTGCGGACGTGCCGGGGATCCGGCTTCGACGGTACGCCTCGCGCTTGCTGGGGAAGGAGTCGCCGAAGACGCGCTCGGCCAGCGACTCCTCGATCAGCGTGAGGTTGCCGAGCGTCGACGCGAGCGCGCGATGGCTGTTCTGCTCGTCCTCGGTGTACTCGCTCCAGAGGCGAACGCCGTCGCCGGACCAGTTGTTGTGCGGGGCCGGGGGCACCACGTACTCGACGTCGTATCCCTCCGGGTCCGCGAGCCCCTCGAGACGGCCCAGCACATAGAGCGCATGCGGGAGATCCGCGAACTTCAGGGCGACCCTGATGCGCTCGTCCGAGGGGGTGATCCGCGCGAACGCCTTCAGCAGTTCGTCCGGGCCCTCGGCTCTGGCGCGGCAGAGGCGGGCGATCAGCCGGTCGGTGGGAACGCCGACCACGGCGCGGCGCAGCAGCAGGGACTGGATGCGCTCCAGGGTGCGGATGAGCTCGTCCTTCGTGATGAGACTGTGCCGGTGGTCCCGATAGGCGCTCATGACGAGCGGATAGGTCGCGCGGCCGAAGGTGTTCACGTACGCGAGCTGCCGGCGGATCTCCGGATCCGGCTCCGTCGCCGGATCCAGCAGCACGCCGTAGATCTCCGCGTACTCGCGCCACACGCTCGCCTGTGCCCGGAGCGTCTCGAGATCGGGCCGCGGGAACTCGTGGCGGAACGCGCTGTAGACGCCGTGCTCGCCGGCGACGGCGACCTCGCGTCCCGTCGTCATGATCAGGTAGTGCCGCCAGAAGGCGCCGATGGCCTGGCCGGTGCGGCGCTCGATCGGCAGCCAGAACTCGTCCTCGACCTGCTGCTGCTCGGAGTGCGACAGGCCCATGAGCACGTAGTTGTGGATCAGCTCGTGGTCGCGCAGCGGTTCGCCGGTGGAGTTCAGGCTCTCGAAGATCTGCTGAGCGCTGGCCGCCGCGCCGAGGGTGATCGCGACGTGCTCGAGCTTCTGCAGGCCCCGCCAGATCCGGGGAGCCTCGTCGGCGTGCACCTGGGAGCGGAAGAAGGCGTAGTTGTCGTCGAAGCGGGACTCCTGCTGTCCCGGAGCGCGCCGATCGAGCACGACCGACTCGAAGAGACCCGCCCAGGCCTCATGCGGTCGCAGCTTGGTGCGTCCGGAGTCGCCGGGACGCACCAGGACGCGCTCGAGCTCGGCCGCGAGGGCCGGATCGGTCTCCCGCACCGTGTGGTGCAGGGCGGCGATGAGCAGCATCAGCGTGGTGATGCGCTGCTGCCCGTCGATGAGGATGAGGTCGGCCTCCGCGTGAGCGTCGTCCTCGGCGGAGAGGATGGATCCGATGAAGTGGCGGTGGGCGTCGTCCTCGTCCGCGACGGAGCGGATGTCGGTCAGGAGCTTCTCGCAGCCGCCGATGTCCCAGCGGTACTGCCGCTGATAGACGGGGACGACGATCGTGGTCGCGGGGGAGGAGAGCCACTCGATCGTAGAGACTGCGGTTGCTTCGACGTTCGTGGCCGTGCTCATGCTGCTGTGCTTCTCCTCGGATCCGGGCTGCGTACCCAGTCTATTCAGCGGCCGGAGGGCGCCGGATATTCACGGCTCGGTCCCCGGGGGCGTCTGAGGGCCGCTGTTAGGCTGTCCTAAGGAGGGCCTGTTAAAACGTGCTGGCCCCTTATGAAAGGACATGACTCGCTCATGGCATACATCAAGTCCGCCGCCCTCGAGGACAAGGGCTTCGTCGTCCTCGACAGCTACAACCAGGAGCTCGACCCCAAGGAGTGGCTCGACATCGAGTACAACGACTGGAAGTCGTCGGGCGACACCCGTTTCGCGCCGCTCGCATCCGCCAAGGGCGAGATCGAGTGCAACGGCTTCTGGAATCACGTGCCCCCGCGCACGGACAAGGACGGCGTCTGGATCGACGAGCAGACGTCCAAGGCGCCGAACCTCACGCGCCGCGCGCAGGAGCCGGGCGCGAACGTCGGCCGCTGCCGCGTCATCGAGCTGCAGCCCACGCCCTACGGCGAGTGCCTCTACAACCTGCACCAGGACGACAACAACCGTCTGAACCCCGACGGCACCGGCTGGGTCGTGCGCGGCTTCTTCAACCTCACCGACGACAAGGACAGCTACTTCGTCCTGCGTGAGAACCGCACCGACCCGAGCGTCGAGTACCGCATCGCGCTCCCGGCCGGCGCGCAGCTGATCGTGGACACGCAGCGCCTCTGGCACGCGGCCACCCACAACGGCACCGAGCCGCGCTACTGCCTCATCACCTCGTGGACCTCCGGCCCCGAGCTCGATGCCTACATCGAGAAGTACCACGGTACCCAGGACGTGGAGAACTACGAGGTCGCACAGGAGATCCTCGACGCCGGCTACGAGGAGCAGGCCCGTCGCGACGCCGCCCGCGCCGCGTACTACGCAGCCAAGGGCCAGCAGGAGAAGATCGCGATGAGCGAGGCCTGAGCCTCCTGACTCGCCGGAGCCCGTCGCAGGGCTCCTGTATCACGACCCCCGGCGTCGACGCGCCGGGGGTCGTTTCCTTTTCGCAATGAGTTACATGCTTGTGATTTCGCTGGGTATCGGTGAGAATGGGCGCATAACCGCATACCGCCATGCTTCGCGGATCAGGTCGTAGGGGAAGACGCACCTGATGAAACGGAGAAAGACCATGGCGACAGCACAAGCACGCGGAGTGGTGTACATCCACTCCGCACCGCGCGCGCTCTGCCCGCACCTGGAATGGGCGGTCGGACGCGCTATCGGGCGCGCCGTCAACTTCGAGTGGTCGGAGCAGCCCGTCCTCGACGGCGCCCGCAGGGCGGAATTCTACTGGGACGGACCCGTCGGCACCGGCGCCGCTCTCGCGACCGCGATCCGCGGCTGGGAGCACCTGCGCTTCGAGGTGACCGAGGATCCGACGCCGCGCAGCGACGGCGGCCGCTGGCTGCACACGCCGGACCTCGGCGTGCACTACGCGCAGACCGACGCGGCGGGCAACATCGTCGTGGGCGAGGACCGCATCCGCTACGCGATGGAGATCGCGGCCGGCAGCCCGATCGAGCTGCAGCGCGAGCTCGACGTCGCGCTCGGGTCGGCGTGGGACGAGGAGCTCGAGCCGTTCCGGCACGCGAGCGACGACGCCCGCGTCGTGTGGCTCCACAAAGTGGGCTGAGCCGCTTCGCCGGCGGGACGGCTGAGACAGAAGGACTCGTGTCGCGCTCCTCCCCACGGAGGAAGCGCGACACGAAGGGACGAGGATCGGAGGAGGCGCGACTATCGGGAGTCGGAGAGAGAGGACCCGGAGACCGAGAAAGCGAATCCCCGATCCGCAACCGGAGAGATAACAGAACAGCACAACCGAACAGAACGAGAATCGCCCCGACCACTTCGATGAGGAAGCGACCGGGGCGATTCTCGTGGGAGCCGGCGTCAGCCGTCGTAGGAGCGGATCGCGACGACGGCGTTGTGACCGCCGAACCCGAAGGAGTTGCTGATCGCGAGCTGCGGGCCGTCGCCGAGCGGCTGAGGCTCGCCGGACAGCTTGAACG
The DNA here is from genome assembly GCF_037148715.1 of Microbacterium sp. MMO-10. Classification (NCBI taxonomy): domain Bacteria; kingdom Bacillati; phylum Actinomycetota; class Actinomycetes; order Micrococcales; family Microbacteriaceae; genus Microbacterium; species Microbacterium sp. MMO-10. The sequence continues at coordinate 636,313 of NZ_JBBCSV010000002.1, forward strand.
GGACGGCCGGATCCGGCTCGGTCATGTTGATCGTCGGCGGGGCGACGCGGTCGCGCAGGGCGAGGATCGTGAACACGGCCTCGAGCGCACCGGTGCCGCCGAGCAGGTGCCCGGTGGACGCCTTGGTCGCCGAGACCGGGATCTCGGTGATCCGGTCGCCGAAGACGTTCTTCAGCGCCTCGTACTCGTTCGGGTCGCCGACCGGAGTGGAGGTGGCGTGCGCGTTGATGTGGGTGACCTCGTCCGGCGTGGCGCCCGCCTGGGCGAGCGCCTGCTCGACCGCACGGGTGGCGCCGGCGCCGGTCGGGTCGTTCGCGGTGATGTGGTGCGCGTCGGCGGACACTCCGCCGCCCACGATCTCGGCGTAGATCTTGGCGCCGCGGGCCAGCGCGTGCTCGAGCGTCTCGAGCACGAGGGCGGCGCCGCCCTCGCCCATGACGAATCCGTCACGGTCGATCGCGCCGGGGCGCGAGGCGTGCTCGGGGTCGTCGTTGCGGCGGGAGAGCGCCTGGGCGGAGGCGAAGGACGCCATCGTGATCGGGTGGATCGCGGACTCCGCACCACCGGCGATCACGACATCGGCCAGGCCCTCCTGCAGGTGGTCGAAGGCGTTCGCGATCGACTCCGTGCTGGAGGCGCAGGCACTGACCACGGAGCGGGCGTAGGCCTTCGCGCCGAACTGGAGCGAGAGGTTGCCGGCGCCGGCGTTGGGCATGAGCATCGGGACCGTGAGGGGCATGACCCGGCGCGGTCCCTTCTCGCGCAGCGTGTCCCAGGCGTCCAGCAGCGTCCACAGGCCGCCGATGCCGGTGGCCCAGTCGACACCGAGGCGCTCCGGGGCGACTTCGGGCGCACCCGCGTCCTCCCAGGCCTCGCGGGCCGCGATCAGGGCGAACTGCACGGACGGGTCGAGACGCTTGGCCTCGTGCCGCGGCAGGACCTCCTCGGGCCGGACGGACGCCTCGGCGGCGAAGGTGACCGGGATCTGGTAGGTCTCGATCCAGTCGTGCGTCAGGGTGTGCGTACCGGACACGCCCGCGAGCAGGTTCGCCCAGTTCTCCGGGGCGGTGCCGCCCAGGGCGGACGTGGCGCCGATGCCGGTGACGACGATGCGCTTGGTCATGCGTGGTTCCTTCTGGGAATCGGGTGGGGGAGAGGAGGATGCCACGCCCCGCGGAGAGCGGGGGTGGCATCCGCGGGTGTCACTCCTGGCCGGCGACGATGAAGCTCACGGCGTCACCGACGGTCTTGAGGTTCTTGACCTCGTCGTCGGGGATGGTGACGCCGAACTTCTCCTCGGCGTTGACGACGATCGTCATCATCGAGATGGAGTCGATGTCCAGGTCGTCGGTGAAGGACTTCTCCAGAGCGACCTCCGAGGCGTCGATGCCGGTCTCGTCGGTGATGAGCTCTGCCAGGCCGGCGAGGACCTCGTCGTTGCTGAAAGCCATGATTTCCTCTTTCTATGGGGTGGTATCGGAACCGGTGAACAGTCTAGGAGTCGGCGGCGCCCGCTCAGGGGAGCACGACCACCTGCGCGCCGAACACGAGGCCGGCGCCGAAGCCGATCTGCAGCGCGAGACCGCCGCTGAGCTCGGGGTGCTCCTCGAGCAGACGGTGGGTCGCGAGTGGGATGGACGCGGCAGAGGTGTTGCCGGTGGTCTCGATGTCGCGGGCGATGACGGTGGTCTCCGGCAGCTTCAGCTGCTTGGCGAACTCGTCGACGATGCGCATGTTGGCCTGGTGCGGGATGAACGCGGCCAGGTCGGCCGCCTCGACCCCGGCCTGCTCGAGCGCCTGCTTGGCGACCTTCGCCATCTCCCAGACAGCCCAGCGGAACACCGTCGGGCCCTCCTGGCGCAGCGTCGGCCACGGCGCCTGGCCGTCGCGGAACTCGGTGAGGGTGTGGTTCATGCCCACGGCGTCGGACTTGGATCCGTCGGATCCCCAGACGGTCGCCGAGATGCCGGGGGTGTCGCTCGGACCGATCACGACGGCGCCCGCACCGTCGCCGAGCAGGAACGAGATGCTGCGGTCGGCCGGGTCGACGATGTCGGAAAGCTTCTCGGCGCCGATGACGAGAGCGTTCTTCGCGGCCCCCGCACGGATCAGGGCGTCGGCCTGTGCGACCGCGTAGGCGTACCCGGCGCACGCGGCGTTGATGTCATAGGCGGCCGCGGGGTTCGCGCCCACCCGGTCGGCGACGATCGCGGAGACCGACGGGGTCTGCTTCGGATTGCTGATCGTCGCCACGATGACGACGTCGATGTCGGAGGGTGCGAGGCCGGACTTCTCGATCGCCTCGGCCGCCGCGGCGGTCGACAGATCGATCGCATCGGTCTCCGGCACCGCGCGGGTGCGGGTGATGATGCCGGTGCGCTGGCGGATCCACTCGTCGCTCGAGTCGATCGGCCCGATCAGGTCGTCGTTGGGCACGGCGTTCTCGCCGCGCGCCGCACCGACGGAGTAGATGCGGGTGTACGCGGGGCCGGTGGCCTGCTTGAGCGTGGTCATGCTGCTTCTCCGTTGTCGTCGGTGCCGTTCAGCAGCGCGACCGCCGCGTCGAGGTCGTCGGGGGTCTTGACCGCGACGGCGGGCACGCCGCGCAGGCCGCGCTTGGCGAGGCCGGTGAGGGCGCCCGCGGGGGTGAGCTCGACGAGGCCGGTGATGCCCTTGTCGGCGAAGGAGGCCATGCACAGATCCCAGCGCACGGGCGAGGAGACCTGCGTGACGAGGTTCTCCAGCACGGTGGCGCCGTCGGCGAGCACCGAGCCGTCCTTGTTGGTCCACAGGGGCAGGGCGGGGTCGCTCGGGACCACATCCGCGATGGCCCGGCGGAGGGTCTCGACGGCGGAGGACATGTAGTCGGTGTGGAAGGCGCCGGCGACCTGCAGCGGGATCACGCGCGATCCGCGCACCGGGGCCTCTGCCAGTGCGGCGAGGGCGGGCAGCGCCCCCGCCGCCACGATCTGGCCGCCGCCGTTGTAGTTCGCCGGGGTGAGGTCCAGATCCGAGAGCAGGGCGAGCACCGCCTCCTCGTCACCGCCCAGGACCGCACTCATGCCGGTCGGAGTATGCGCGGCGGCGTCGGCCATCGCACGGCCGCGGATGCCCACGAGGCGCATGGCGGTCGCGGCGGGGATGACCCCGGCGCCCACGACGGCCGCGAACTCGCCGACGGAGTGGCCGGCGATGCCGTCGGCCGTGCGGCCCGCGCGTTCACGGAGGGCCTTCTCCGCGATGAGCGAGGCCGCGACGATCAGCGGCTGCGCGATGCGGGTGTCGCGGATCGTGTCCGCGTCGGAGACGGTGCCGTGCTCGATCAGATCGACCTCCGCGGCCTCGGAGTAGGCGGCCAGGTCTTCGGCGACGCCGTCGAGCTCGAGCCAAGGGGAGAGGAAGCCGGGGGTCTGGGAGCCCTGTCCCGGGCATGCGAAGACGATCACGTTCCCAGTCTGCCAACGATCTGTCGGTTTCGGTGGCACAACCCTCACAAGAATCCGCGAATCGGTTGTATCCGAGCCACAGAGCCCTCGGTCCTCGCGCGGTCGCGGAGCACCGGTGTCAGCGCAGACGCCGGGGGCGCAGCCCTCGACGCGCCGGGTCTGCGGTGCCGATCGTTCCGAGCACGAGCGCGGTCTGCAGGATGAAGGCCTCGCGCGGGCCGGTCGCATCCCAGCCGATGACCTCGCTGATGCGCTTCAGCCGGTACCGCACCGTGTTCGGATGCACGAACAGCTCGCGGGCGGTCGCCTCGAGAGACCGGCCGTTGTCGAGATAGCTCCACAGAGTGGTGACCAGATCGCTGGAATGGTCGTTCAGTGGGCGGAACACGCGCTCGATGAGGGTCTGCTTCGCCAGCGGGTCGCCGGCGATCGCCCGTTCGGGCAGCAGCTCGTCGGCGTCGACGGGACGCGGCGCACCGCGCCATGCGCGTGCGACGGCGAACCCGGCGAGGGCCGCCCGGGCGCTCTGCCCGGCGTCGACGAGTGCGGCGACCGCCGGGCCGACCACCACGTGCCCCGGGCCGAAGGACGGCTCGAACGTGCCGGCGATCTCGGCGAAGGAGAACTCGTCGGCGTCGAGGTCGTCGTCCGCCGCCGCCGGCTTCGCCCGGCCCACCACGAGCACCAGCCGGGAACCCTGCACGCCGATGAGCACGTCGACGGCCAGCTTGCGCGCGGTGCGGCGCACCTGGTCGACGTCGAACTGCGGCGGCGTGGTCCCGACGATCACGCAGACCTCGCCGTGACCGTGCCAGCCGAGCGCCGCGATGCGGCTGGGGAGCTCCTCGTCGGCCTCGCCCGTGAGGATCGAGTCGACGACCAGCGCCTCCAGGCGCGCGTCCCAGAGGCCCCTCGCCTCCGCCGCTCGGGCGTAGACGTCCGCGGCAGCGAAGGCCACGTCCCGCGAGTACAGCAGGATCGCGTCGCGCAGATGCCCGCCCTTGCCGGCCACGCGCTCCTCGGTCACTTCGACGGTGACCCGGATGAGCTGCAGCGTCTGCTGCAGGCTCACGCTGCGCAGCAGCTCGCGAGGGGCGGCCGCGAAGATGTCTGCGGCGATCCAGGGCGTCGACGTCGGATCGTCGTACCACTGGATGAACGAGGTGATGCCCGCCTGCGCCACCAGCCCGACGGCGGAGCGTCGGGCCGGAGGCATCTCGGCGTACCACGGCAGCGAGTCTTCGAGGCGCTGCAGGGTCGCCGTGGCGAGATCACCGGAGATGCGGCGCAACCACGCCAGCGTCTCCTCCTTGGTCATCTCAGGGGATCGGCTCATCGTGCTGCGCGGGTCAGCTCTCGCCGCCGGCGTTGCCGCTGGTTCCCGCGTTCACGTTGTACAGGTCGTACTTCGAGATCGCCTGGCCCACGACCGAGCGGTCGATGCGGCTCTGGTCGGCCAGTGCCTGCAGCGCGCGGACCACCATCGACGGTCCGTCGATCTTGAAGAACCGGCGGGCCGCGGCGCGCGTGTCGGCGAAGCCGAAGCCGTCGGCGCCGAGCGTGTAGTACGCGCCGGGGACCCACTGGCGGATCTGGTCCTGCACCGCGTGCATGTAGTCGCTCGTCGCGATGAACGGACCCTGGGCGTCCTTCAGCTTCTCGGTCAGGTACGCCGTGCGCGGCTCCTGCTCCGGGTGCAGGAAGTTGTGCTCGTCGGCGGCGAGGCCGTCGCGGCGCAGCTCGGTCCACGAGGTGACCGACCAGACGTTGGCGGAGACGCCCCAGTCGGCGAGGAGGAGCTCCTGCGCCTCGATCGCCCACGGCACGCCGACGCCGGACGCGAGCAGCTGCACGCGCTGACCCTCGCCCGATCCGACGGAGATGCGGTGCAGACCCTTCCGGATCCCCTCCACGTCCACGTCCTCGGGCTCGGCGGGCATCCGCATCGGCTCGTTGTACACGGTCAGGTAGTACATGACGTCCGGGTCGGGATGCGTGCCGCCGTACATGCGCTCGATGCCGTCCTGCACGATGTGCGAGACCTCGTAGCCGTAGGCCGCGTCGTAGACGAGCGTCGCGGGGTTCGTCGACGCGAGCAGCGGCGAGTGGCCGTCGGCGTGCTGGGTGCCCTCACCGGTCAGCGTGGTGCGACCGGCGGTGGCGCCGATGATGAAACCTCGGCCCATCTGGTCCCCGGCGGCCCAGAAGGCGTCTCCGGTGCGCTGGTAGCCGAACATCGAGTAGAAGATGTAGATCGGGATCAGCGGCTGGCCGTGCGTCGAGTAGGCCGTCGAGGTCGCCGTGAACGCGGCGACCGCACCGGCCTCGTTGATGCCGACGTGCATGAGCTGGCCCTGCGGGCTCTCCTTGTACGCGAGCAGCAGCTCCCGGTCGACCGAGGTGTAGTTCTGGCCGTTCGGGTTGTAGATCTTCGCGGTCGGGAAGTACGCGTCCATGCCGAACGTGCGGGCCTCGTCCGGGATGATCGGGACGATCCGCTCGCCGAAGCCCTTGACCCGCATGAGGTCCTTGATCATGCGCACGAAGGCCATGGTCGTGGCGACCTCCTGGTTGCCGGATCCCTTCTTCGGCAGCGCGTAGTCCTTCTCCTGCGGCAGTTCTAGGCCCACGTGGGTGGTGCGGCGCTCGGGGAGGAAGCCTCCGAGGTCGCGGCGGCGCTCCAGCATGTACTGGATCGTCTCGTCGTTCTGTCCCGGGTGGTAGTACGGCGGGCGGTACGGGTCGGCCTCGAGCTGCGCGTCCGTGATCGGGATGTGCATCGTGTCGCGGAAGAGCTTGAGGTCGTCCAGCGTCATCTTCTTCATCTGGTGCGTCGCGTTGCGCCCCTCGAAGTGCGGGCCGAGGCCGTAGCCCTTGACGGTCTTCGCGAGGATGACGGTCGGCTGGCCCTTGTGCTCCATGGCGGCCTTGTAGGCGGCGTACACCTTGCGGTAGTCGTGACCGCCGCGGCGCAGGTGCCAGATGTCGTCGTCCGAGTAGTCCTTGACGAGGGCGAGCGCGCGCTCGTCGCGGCCGAAGAAGTTCTCGCGGACGTAGGCGCCGCTCTCGGCCTTGAACGTCTGGAAGTCGCCGTCGGGCGTGACGTTCATGAGGTTCAGCAGGGCGCCGTCGGTGTCGCGGGCGAGCAGGTCGTCCCACTCACGGCCCCACACGACCTTGATGACGTTCCAGCCGGCGCCGCGGAAGAAGCTCTCCAGCTCCTGGACGATCTTGCCGTTTCCGCGCACCGGGCCGTCGAGGCGCTGCAGGTTGCAGTTGATCACGAAGGTCAGGTTGTCCAGGCCCTCGTTCGCCGCGACCTGGAGCTGTCCGCGGGACTCGACCTCGTCCATCTCGCCGTCGCCGAGGAACGCCCACACGTGGGAGTCGTTCTGCTTGATGCCGCGGTTGGCGAGGTACTTGTTCGTCATCGCCTGGTAGATCGCGTTGATCGGGCCGAGGCCCATCGACACGGTCGGGAACTGCCAGAACTCCGGCATCATCCGCGGGTGCGGGTAGGACGGAAGGCCGTTCGGCGCGCCGGACTTCTCCTGGCGGAACGCGTCGAGCTGCTGCTCGGCGATCCGGCCCTCGAGGAAGCCGCGGGCGTAGGCGCCGGGGGAGGCGTGGCCCTGGTAGAAGATCTGGTCGCCGCCGGACGGGTGGTCCTGGCCGCGGAAGAAGTGGTTGAAGCCGACCTCGTACAGCGAGGCGGCCGATGCGTAGGTCGAGATGTGTCCGCCCACACCGATGCCGGGGCGCTGCGCGCGGTGCACCGTGATCGCCGCGTTCCAGCGGATCCAGTGGCGGTAGCGGCGCTCGAGCTCCTCGTCGCCGGGGAACTCCGGCTCGTTCTCCGGGGCGATGGTGTTGATGTAGTCGGTGGTGGGCACCATCGGCACGCCCAGGTGCAGGTCCTTCGAGCGCTTCAGCAGGCTGAGCATGATCTCGCGGCCGCGGCCGTGGCCCTTCGCGCCGACGAGCTCGTCGAGCGATTGCTGCCATTCGCTGGTCTCCTCCGGGTCGCTGTCGAGCGGGCCCTGGGAGTACGGATCCTGGTCGTGAACAGTCACAGGAGGCCTTTCGTCTGTCTGGCAGGTCGTGCCAACGAAATCGGGATGCGGCGCGGGGGAGGCTTGTCGACTCCGCACAAGAGCGCGCGTCAGTCAGCCTAGCCCCGATCGCCGAGACCGGGCGCACGGAGGCGCCGAGGGTCGAGGTGCGCCCAGAGAGACTCGAACTCCCGACCACATCGGTGTAAACGACGTGCTCTACCAACTGAGCTATAGGCGCGTGCCTCCAGCCTAGCGGGGCGCGTGTGCCAGGCTGGGCGCATGAACCTTCCGCACGACGATGTCGACCCCGACGGTCTGCTGGAGTACTCGGTGGTCTTCACCGACCGCTCCCTGAACCACATGTCCGCGCGATTCATCGGCGTGATGCAGCGGATCCAGTCCGACCTGCGCGCCGCCTACGGCGCGTCGACCACGGCCGTGGTCCCGGGCGGCGGCACGTACGCCATGGAGGCGGTCGCCCGCCAGCTCGCCACAGGACGGCGCTGCCTCATCGTGCGCAACGGCCTGTTCTCCTACCGCTGGTCGCAGATCCTCGACGCCGGCGATATCGCGCAGAACGTCGTCGTCTGCGCGGCGAGGCCCGATTCGGATGACGCGCAGGCCGCGTGGGCGCCGGCGCCCATCGATGAGGTCGTCGCGGCGATCCGGGCGCAGCGCAGCGAGGTCGTGTTCGCACCGCACGTCGAGACCGCCGCAGGGATCCTCCTCCCGGACGAGTACGTGCGGGCCCTCGCCGACGCCGTCCACGAGGTCGGCGGGCTGCTGGTGCTGGACTCGATCGCGTCCGGCGCCCTCTGGGTGGACATGGCGGCGCTCGGCGTCGACGTGCTGATCTCCGCCCCGCAGAAGGGGTGGAGCGGATCCCCGGGCGCGGGGTACGTGATGCTCGGCGACGCGGGCCGGCAGGCCGTGACGTCGCGGGTCTCCTCGAGCTTCGCGATGGATCTGGCGAAGTGGCTGTGGATCGCGGAGGAGTACCGGGACCGCCGGGCTCCGTATCACGCGACGATGCCCACCGACACGCTGCAGCACAATGCGCTGCTGATGGCGGAGACCCGCGAACGCGGGTTCGAGGCGCTGCGCACCGCCCAGTGGGAGCTGGGCACCCGGGTGCGCGCACTCCTGGTCGATCGAGGCCTGCCGTCGGTCGCGGCAGCGGACTTCGCATCGCCGAGCGTGGCGGTCGTGCACACGACCGACCCTGCGCTGCGGACGGGCGCCGCCTTCCGCGAGCAGGGGCTGCAGATCGCGGCAGGGGTGCCCCTGCACTGCGGCGAGCCCGATTCGTTCTCGACGTTCCGGATCGGTCTCTTCGGTCTCGACAAGCTCGCCGACGTGGACGGTACGGTGCAGCGTCTCGCCGACGCTCTGGACCGGATCGGGCGCTGAGCCCGACCCGGTCCCGCGGTGCTCAGCGTCCGGTCGCCGTGACGCTCTCCGGCCGCAGATCCAGCCGTCGCAGGAGCTGTGCGTTGAGCGCGACGACGACCGTGGACACCGACATGAGCACCGCTCCGACCGACATCGGCAGGAGGAACCCGATCGGCGCCAGAACGCCGGCGGCCAGGGGGACGGCGGCGAGGTTGTAGCCCGCCGCCCACCACAGGTTCTGCCGCATCTTGCGATAGGCCGCGCGGGACAGCTCGATCGTGGAGACGACCGAGCGGGGATCCGAGCTCGCGAGCACCACTCCGGCCGAGCCGATGGCGACGTCGGTGCCCGCGCCGATCGCGATGCCGACGTCGGCCTTGGCCAGCGCCGGAGCGTCGTTGACCCCGTCGCCCACCATGGCGACGACGCGGCCCTCGCTCTGGAGCTCGCCGACGCGAGCCGCCTTGTCCTCAGGCCGCACGCCGGCGAAGTAGCGCCGGATGCCGAGCTCTGCGGCCACCGAGGCGGCGACCGCTTCCGCGTCCCCGGTGATCATGACCACGTCGATGCCGCGCCTCTGCAGTGCCTGCACGGTCGTGCGCGACTCCTCGCGGATCGCATCAGCCAGACGGAGGGCGCCTGCGACGACGCCGTCGACGAGCACGTGCAGGATGATCGCGCCCTGCGCACGCCACTGGTCGGAGACCGCCATCTCGGCGACGCCGGCGCGGGCGAGCAGGGCGGGCCCGCCGACCTCGACGATGCGCCCGGCGACCGTCGCGCGCACGCCCAGCGCCGGCTCGGACCGGAATCCCGACGCCTCGGTCCGCGGCAGCCCCCGGTGCTCCGCCGCGATGCGGATCGCCGCGGCGAGAGGATGCTCGGAGTCCGCCTCGGCGGAGGCCGCGACCGCGAGCAGCTCGTGGTCGGTGAAACCGGGGGCGGCGGCCACCGCCGTCACGGCGGGCGCCCCTTCGGTGAGCGTGCCGGTCTTGTCGAACAGCACGGCGTCGACCTGACGCATCCGTTCGAGCGCCATCCGATCCTTGACGAGGATTCCGCCGCGCGCCGCGCGTTCGGTCGCGATCGACACGACGAGCGGGATGGCGAGCCCCAGCGCATGCGGGCAGGCGATCACGAGCACGGTGATGACGCGGACCACGGCGGCGTCGGGCAACCCGATCGCCGTCCAGACGATCGCGGTGAGGACGCCCGAGATGAGGGCGAACCAGAACAGCCAGCCCGCCGCACGGTCGGCCAGGCGCTGTGCTCGCGACGACGAGGCCTGCGCCTCGGCGACCAGCCGGCCGATCCCGGCGAGCGCCGTGTCCTCGCCGACGGCGGTCACCCGCGCGCGCAGCGCCGAGTCGGTCGCGATCGTTCCGGCGACGACGGGGTCGCCGACGGAGCGGGCGACCGCACGCGATTCGCCGGTGATCATGGACTCGTCCACCTCGGCGGACCCCTGCACGACCGTCGCGTCGGCCGGCACGCGCCCGCCGGGGCGGATCAGCACGAGGTCGCCGATCCGCAGATCGGCGGGAGCGACCATCTCGACCTCGTCGCCGACGACGCGCTCGGCGGAATCGGGGAGCAGCGCGGCGAGCGAGTCGAGCGCGGAGGTCGTCTGGGCCAGGGAGCGCATCTCGATCCAGTGGCCGAGGAGCATGATGACGATCAGCAGCGCCAGCTCCCACCAGAAGTCGAGTTCGTGGTCGAGGAGCCCGAGCGTCGCACCCCAGGAGGCGAGGAAGGCCACGGTGATCGCGAGGGCGATGAGCAGCATCATCCCGGGTCGCCGTGCGCGCAGCTCGCCGACAGCGCCGACGAGGAAGGGCCGCCCGCCCCAGACGAAGAGCACGGTGCCGATCACCGGAGGGACCGCGCGCAGCACGAGGAGATCGGGCACCTCGTAGCCGACGAGCATGGCGAACATGGGGGAGAGCGCCACGACGGGCACGGCCAGCACGAGCATGATCCAGAACAGGCGCCGGAACTGCGCGACGTGGTCGCCGTGACCGCCGTGACCGCCTCCGGTGCCGTGGTCGCCGTGACCCGTTTCGTTGTCGTGGTCGCCGTGCCCCGCGTGAGCGGCGTGGCCTGCGTGCGGGGCGTGGCCGCCATGCTCCGCGTGCGGGCCGTGCGGCGTTTCGTGCATCGGCGCGTCGTCGTGCGCGTGGGTGGTTCCGTGCATCGCTCGTTCGTCCATGATGACTCCAACCATATACCCCCTAGGGGTATTCCGCGGGAGAGGTGCGCCCGCGGGGTCATAGAGTGGATCCGATGGATGAGGCGGCCGGCGACCGGGATCCCGCGCGGCGTTGCCCCTGCGGGAGCGGCGATCGGTTCGACGCCTGCTGCGGGCCCCTCCTCGCGGGCCGCGCCGCGCCGACCGCCGAGCGTCTGATGCGCTCCCGCTACACCGCGTTCGCGATCGGCGACACCGAGTACCTGCGGCTTTCCTGGCATCCCTCCACGCGGCCCACGCGGCTGGACCTCGACGAAGACGTGCGGTGGCTCCGTCTCGACATCATCGCGAGGAGCTCGGGCGGGCCGTTCGACACGGAGGGCGTGGTGGAGTTCGAGGCGATCCACCGCTCGGCGGCCGGCCGCGGCGTCCTGCACGAGCGCAGCCGGTTCCTCCGCGAGTCCGGACACTGGTACTACCTCGACGGCGACGTGTCCTGACGGATCCTGCCGCGCAGGCGGATGCTCGTCTGGCGTAGGTTTGAGGGCGTGAAAGCCAACCCCGCGCACCAGATCGTGCTCCTCGACATCGCCGACATCGACCGCCGCATCCTGCAGGCCGACCACGCGCGCACGCACCCGGTCCAGGGGGAGCGGATCAACGAGCTCGCCGCCCAGCGCCAGGGGCAGCTGCGCGAGCTGACCGAGCTCTCCGGTGCGAGGGACGACGTGCAGGCGGAGCTCAAGCGGCTGGAATCCGACGTCGCACTGGCGGCGCAGCGGCGCGATCGCGACGCCGAGCGGCTCGCGGCGACGCAGAATCCCAAGGACGCGGTCGCTCTGGAGCAGGAGATCGCGAGCCTCGGACGACGGATCAGCGATCTCGAGGACGCGGAGCTCGAGATCATGGGCCGGCTCGAGGACGCCGACGCCGCCGTCGCGGCCCAGCAGGCTCTCATCGACGAGACGGTCGCCGAGGGCACCCGACTGACCGCCGAGGCCAAGGCGCTGATCGCCGCGGCCGTGACCGAGGGGGAGCAGCTCGCCCGGGATCGGGTCGCGCTCGTCGACTCCGTCTCGCCCTCGCTCATGGCGGAGTACCAGCGGCGGTCCGGTCGGACCGCGGGGGCGGCGCTGCTGCGCCGCGCCACGTGCGAGGGCTGTCGGATGGTCCTGTCGGGGACGGATCTGAACGTCATCCGTCAGGCTGCCGATGACGACGTGGTGTCCTGCCCCGAGTGCGGCTGCATCCTGGTGCGCACCGAGGAGTCGGGACTGAGGAGCAGCGCCGCCGCGGCGGACTGACCTCGTCCGCGCGGCGTCGCCGTGCTCGTCAGAACTCTTCGTGGGTGGCGGGATCGGCGCCCCAGAGGCGCCCGTCGGATTCGCCCAGCGCGGTGATGGCGTCGACGTCGTCCCGGTTCAGACGCACCTGCGCCGCGGCGAGGTTCTGCGCCTGATGCTCGGCTGAGGCCGCCTTCGGGATCGCGACCACGCCGCGCGCGGCGTGCCAGGCGAGCACGGTCTGCGCCGGCGTGATCCCGCGTGCGGCGGCGATCGTCGTGATGACCGGGTCCTCGAGCACCTTGCCGGCCCGCCCGAGCGGACTCCAGGCCTCGGTGATGATCCCGCGGGCGCGGTGGTAGGCGAGCGCCTCCTCCTGCGGGTAGCGGGGATGCAGCTCGATCTGGTTCACGACCGGTCGCACACCCGTCGCGTCCTCGATGCGCTCCAGGTGCTCCGGAAGGAAGTTCGAGACGCCGATCTGGTGGACGAGTCCTCGCTCGCGCGCCTCGATCAGCGCCTGCCACGCCTCGACGTACGAGTCCTGGCGCGGCAGCGGCCAGTGGATGAGGAACAGGTCGATCGCCTCGGCTCCCAGGCGGAAGCGGCTCTCCTCGATCGCGTCGAGCGCCTTCTCCCGCCGGTGGTGGCGGCCGGCCAGCTTCGAGGTGACGATGAGCTCGGCGCGATCGACGGCGGCGCCGGAGATGCCCCAGCCCACCGCGCCCTCGTTCTCGTAGTTGAACGCGGAGTCGATCAGCCGGTAGCCGCTCTCGATTCCGCTGCGGACGGCGTCCGCGCCCGCCTCGCCGCGGAATCCGTAGGTGCCGAGGCCCTGGACGGGCAGGGTGAAGCCGTTGTGGGCGATGAAGGGGGATGCGTCGGACATGGGGTCTCCTCTTTGGTGCTTCCACGCTAACGGTGCTCGAGGTCCTCCGTGCGGGACGCGATACACGCCGACATACCCGGTCGTCACCGGTTCGTCAGGGAGTCTGTCGCGCACCGCGCCGGAGACGGCGTAGATTCGAAGACATGATCGAATCGGCCGTTCCGCACGAGGTCGTGCTGGGACGCTCGGATCGGCCCGAGCACTGGTGCCTCGTGTCGTTCGGTGCGGACGGGGCGGAGCAGGGGATGCGGGAGCTTCCCGGGGCCGGCCTGCACGCCGCGATCGCGGCGATCGAGGAGACGGCGCACCCGCGCTGGGTGGTGCGGAGCCTGCGCGACGTCTATCCGCCGCTGCTCGCCGCGGGGATCCGGATCCGTCGCGCGCACGACCTGCTGCTCTGCCACGCGATCCTGCGCGACACCGCGAGCCTCGCGGAAGCGGTGCCGCCGTCCCCGCGCTGGATCCGCGTGGATCCGCTCGCGGGGTCGGCGGCGGCGCCCGCGCTGTTCGACCTGCACGACGTCGCAGTGTCGCCGGCCGATCAGGTGCCCGAGATCGACGAGCTCCGCGCCGAGTTCGCCCGGCAGAGGTCGGCCCTGCGCCGGGCTCCGGACGGGCGGCTGGCGCTGCTCTGCGCGGCGGAGTCGACCGGCGCGCTGATCGCCGAGGAGATGACAGCGGCCGGGGTGCCGTGGAGCACGAACGTGCACGAGCGGCTCCTCACGGAGGCTCTCGGCCCTCGTCCCGTCCCCGGGGCGCGCCCGGCGCGGATGGCCGAACTCGCCGCCGAGATCGCGCGCACGCTGGAAGACCCCTCGGTCAACCCGGACAGTCCGCCGCGGCTGCTGAAGTCCCTGCGTCGTGCCGGCATCCTCGTCGACTCCACCTCCCGCTGGGAGCTGGGGGAGATCGAGCACCCGGTCGTGGAGCCGCTCCTCGCCTACAAGAAGCTCGCGCGGCTGTTCACCGCGAACGGCTGGCACTGGCTGGGCGAGTGGGTGCGCGATGAGCGCTTCCGCCCGATCTATCTGACCGGCGGCGTCGTCACGGGCCGCTGGGCCTCCAGCGGCGGGGGTGCGCTGCAGATCCCGCGGAGCCTGCGCCCGGCGGTGCGCGCCGATGAGGGATGGGTGCTGGTGAGCGCCGACGTCGCCCAGCTGGAGCCGCGTGTGCTCGCGGCGATGTCCAAGGACGGCGCGATGGCGGCCGCGGCGCGGGGCGCAGATCTGTACGAGGGCGTCGTGCGCTCCGGAGCCGTGCAGACGCGGCAGGACGCCAAGTACGCGGTGCTGGGCGCGATGTACGGCGCGACGACCGGGCCCAGCGGCCAGCTCGGGCCCCGGCTGCGCAGCGTCTTCCCACGCGCGATGGCGCTCGTCGACGGCGCGGCGAAGACCGGCGAGGACGGCGGGGTGGTCTCGACCCTGCTGGGGCGCAGCTCGCCGCGACCGGATGCGGCCTGGACCGCTGCACAGTCGCGTGCGAGCGATCCCGACGCCGATGGCGCCGACGAGCGGGTGGCACGCAGCAGGGCGAGGGATCGCGGCCGGTTCACGCGTAACTTCGTCGTGCAGGGAACCGCGGCCGAGTGGTCGCTGCTGTGGCTCGCCGAGATCCGGCATCGGCTGAGCGCGCTGCCCGAGGCCGCCCGGCCCGCCGCGGGGTCGGGTCCGGTGTTCGGTCGTCGCCCGCATCTCGCCTTCTTCCTGCACGACGAGGTGATCGTGCATGCGCCGGCGGAGCTCGCCGACGAGGCCGCACAGGCGGTGCGGGACTCCGCCGATGCCGCGACCCGCCGCCTCTTCCCGGGATTCGACATCGACATCCCGCTCGATCTGCGCATCGCCGAGGATGCGGGGAAGTCCTCGTAGACTGGTCGGGAACGGGTCGGCCGGACGGTCGCGTGGCGGGAGACCGCACCGAGGAACGTCCGGGCTCCACAGGGCAGGGCGGTGGGCAACACCCACCCGGAGCAATCCGCGAGACAGTGCCACAGAGAGAAGACCGCCCCCGCCGTCAGGCGCGGGGTAAGGGTGAAAGGGTGGTGTAAGAGACCACCGGGGGCCGTGGCGACACGGCCCGCCAGGTAAACCTCGCCCGGAGCAAGGCCAGACAGGGGATGATGACGCGGCTCGCCGAGTCCCCGGGTAGGCCGCTGGAGCGGCGCGGCAACGCGTCGCCGAGAGAGATGACCGTCGAAGGGACACCCCGAGAGGGGCCCCGGAACAGAACCCGGCGTACAGGCCGGCCCGTTCCCCGCACGGAGAAGGCCCGGATCCGCAGCAGTGCGGATCCGGGCCTTTCGTGCGGGGGCCGGAGGTGTGCGGTATCAGTCCGCGGCGAGCGACGCGGCGCCGATGATGCCCGAGGAGTTGCGGTGCACCGCGGCCACGATCGGGGTCTTCAGATCCAGCAGCGGCAGGAACTTCTCGGGGTGCTTGGAGACGCCGCCGCCGACGACGAACAGGTCGGGGCTGAACAGGAACTCGACGTGCGAGAAGAAGTCCTGCAGGCGCGCCGACCACTCGGCCCAGTCCAGCTGATCGCGCTCCATGGCCGAGTACGCCGCCCACTTCTCGATCGACTCGCCGCGGAAGTCGAGGTGGCCGAGCTCGGTGTTGGGAACCAGCACGCCGTTGTAGAGGAATGCGGATCCGATGCCGGTGCCGAGCGTGGCGAGGATCGTGAGGCCCCGCGCGTCGCGGGCCGCGCCGTGGCGGCTCTCGGCGACACCGGCGGCATCGGCGTCGTTCACGAAGGTGATCTGCCGGCCGAGGCCGTCCTCGAAGAACCGCTCCGCCTCGAAGTCGATCCAGTCCTTGGCGATGTTGGCCGCGGACAGGGTGCGGCCGTGCTTCACGATCGCGGGGAAGGCGACGCCCAGGGGGAGCCGGGAGTCCTGCACGCCGAGGGTCGAGAGCACCTGCTTGACCGTCTCGAGCACGTCCGCGGGCTTCGCGCCCTTCGGGGTCGGGATCCGGATCCGGTCGGATTCCAGGGTGCCGTGCTCGAGGTCGACGACACCCGCCTTGATGCCGGTCCCGCCGATGTCCACGCCGATCGCTTTTGCCATGCGCAACAGCCTAGCGAGACGCGGGAGCCCCAGTAGGATCGTGACAAGCACACAGGAGGAGCAGCGATGAGCGACGCGCACCGCGACGACAAGTACGACGGCGAAGACTTCGGCGACGAGAAGTACTGGTTCAACAGCAAGACCGGGCAGGTCGAGCACGGCATGCTGTCCTCCTCCCTCGACCGCATCGGGCCCTTCGACACCGCAGAGGAGGCGGCTCGCGCCCCGCAGGTGCTCAAGGAGCGCTCGCGGCTCTGGGCCGACGAGGACGCGGCGGAGGACGACTGGGGCGGGGCGGACGGCGCTCGATGAGCGGGATGGACAAGCAGCGGGACTTCGTGCTGCGCACCATCGAGGAGCGGGGCGTCAAGTTCATCCGCCTCTGGTTCACCGATGTGATCGGCACGCTGAAGTCGGTGGCGATCGCTCCGGCCGAGGTGGAGGGTGCCTTCGCGGAAGGCATCGGTTTCGACGGCTCGGCGATCGAGGGTCTCACGCGGACCTTCGAGTCGGATCTGCTCGCGCAGCCGGACCCGACGACGTTCCAGATCCTCCCGTGGCGCGGGGAGATCGACCCGACGGCCCGCATGTTCTGCGATCTGACGACGCCGGACGGGCGTCCGGCGGTCGCCGATCCGCGGCACGTCCTCAAGCGCACCCTCGCCAAGGCGGCCGATGCGGGCTTCACGTTCTACACGCATCCGGAGATCGAGTTCTATCTGCTGAAGTCGTCGCAGTTCGGGCCCGAGGGCCCGGTGCCGGTCGACTCGGCGGGCTACTTCGACAACGTCCCGGGCGGCACGGCGCACGACTTCCGCCGCCGCTCGGTGCGGATGCTCGAAGACCTCGGGATCTCGGTCGAGTACAGCCACCACGAGGGCGGTCCCGGGCAGAACGAGATCGACCTGCGCTACGCGGACGCGCTCACCACGGCGGACAACATCATGACGTTCCGCACCGTGGTGAAGGAGGTGGCCATCGAGCAGGGCGTCTACGCGACGTTCATGCCGAAGCCGCTGAGCAACCACCCGGGCAGCGGCATGCACACGCACATGTCGCTGTTCGAAGGCGACCTGAACGCGTTCTACGAGGAGGGCGCCAAGTACCAGCTCTCCCGCACCGGACGCCAGTTCATCGCGGGCCTGCTCCGGCACGCGAACGAGATCGCGGCTGTGACGAACCAGTTCGTCAACTCGTACAAGCGGCTCTGGGGCGGCGATGAAGCCCCGAGCTTCGTCACCTGGGGGCATGCGAACCGGTCCGCGCTCATCCGGGTGCCGATGTACAAGCCGAACAAGGGGCAGTCCACGCGGATCGAGTACCGCGCCCTCGACTCGGCGGCCAACCCCTATCTCGCGTACGCGCTCATGCTGGCCGCGGGCCTCAAGGGCATCGAGGAGGGGTACGAGCTGCCGCCGGAGGCGGAGGACAACGTGTGGTCGCTGAGCGACACGGAGCGCCGTGCGCTGGGCTACGCGTCGCTGCCCGCGAGCCTGGACCACGCGCTCGAGCTGATGGAGGACTCGGAGCTCGTCGCGGAGACCCTCGGCGAGCAGGTGTTCACCTATGTCCTGCTGAACAAGCGCAAGGAGTGGGAGGCGTACCGCGGTCAGGTCACGCCGTTCGAGCTCAAGAGCAACCTCGAGCTGCTCTGATCGGGCCGCGTCGTGCCCCGATTCGACGATTCGCTCTCCCTCTCCGCTCTCGCACGGCTCGGCTTCGTCGAACTGTCGGAAGCGGCGGCGGGACTGCGTGAGCTGTCCGAGCTGTCCGGCGCTTCGCCCGCGGCGCTGATCGAGGGACTGCGCAGCGCGGACCCGGACGAGGCCCTCGCGGGCCTCATCCGGGTCGCGCGCCGTGACCCGGCGGCGGTGGTGGCCGTGCTCTCCGACGAGGGCGCCCGCACCCGGGCCTGGACCGTTTTCGGCGCCTCGCCCGGACTCGGGCGGTTCTTCGAACGCCGGCCGGCAGAGCTCGTCGTGCTTCAGGAGGACCGGCCCGCGCTGCCGACCGCTCAGGAGCTCGGCGCCGAGATGCTCGCATCCGTCGGCGCCGACGACGGGTTCGCCGCGACGGCGGACGCGGCGGCGCGCGTGCGTCTGCGTGTCGCCTACCGGCGCGCCGTGGTGCGGATCGCGGTCTGGGATCTGGCGGCGCCGGATCCGGTCGACGCCGTCGCCCCGGTCGCGTCGGCCCTCGCGGACGCGGCGTCGGCCGCGCTCGAGGCAGCTCTCGCGGTCGCCCGAGCAGAGGTCGCGGGAGCATCGGAGGATGCGCGCCGTGACGTGGCCCTCACCCGGCTGGCCATCATCGGCATGGGCAAGACGGGGGCCCGCGAGCTGAACTACGTCAGCGACGTCGACGTGATCTACGTCGCCGGCACGGAGGACGAGGAACGGCTGGACGAGTCCAAGGCCTTCGACATCGCCACGAGGCTTGCCCGCAGCACGATGCAGGCGATCTCGGGCATCGAGGCGGAACCGCCGCTGTGGGAGGTCGATGCGGCGCTGCGTCCCGAGGGCAAGCAAGGAGCGCTCGTGCGTTCGCTCTCCTCGCACGTGGCCTATTACGATCGCTGGGCGAAGAGCTGGGAGTTCCAAGCCCTGCTGAAGGCGCGCGCGATCGCCGGTGACGCCGATCTCGGCCGTGAGTATCTCGCCGCGGTGCAGCCCAAGGTGTGGTCGAGCGCGGCGCGGGAGGACTTCGTCGGCAGCGTTCAGCGCATGCGCGAGCGGGTCACCGAGCACATCGCTCCGGAAGACGTCCCCTACCAGCTGAAGCTCGGGCCGGGAGGCCTCCGTGACATCGAGTTCACCGTGCAGCTGCTCCAGCTGGTGCACGGGCTCACGGATCCCGAGATCCGCACCCGGGGCACTCTCGAGTCCCTGGATGCGCTCGTCCTCGGCGGCTACATCGGCCGTGCGGAGGCCGCGCTGTTCGGGCGCGACTACCGTGTGCTGCGTCTCATCGAGCATCGTCTGCAGCTCCGCGAGATGCAGCGGACGCATCTCGTCCCGCGCGAGGAGGAGGCGCTCCGCGTGCTCGGGCGCGCGACCGGTCTCGCGGAGACCGCGGACGGCATCCGGCGGGTCTGGGAGGACGTGCGCCGCGAGGTCCGCGACCTGCACACGCGCCTGTTCTACCGGCCGCTGCTGAGCGCGGTCGCCTCGCTGCCGGAGGAGGAGCGCACGCTCTCCACCGACCAGGCCCACGACCGCCTCGCGGCCATCGGCTTCCGCGACCCCGCCGGCGCCCTGCGGCACATCGGCGCGCTGACCACCGGCCTCAGCCGCAAGGCGACGATCCAGCGGCACCTGATGCCCGTCATGGTGCGCTGGTTCGCCGACGGCACCGATCCCGATTACGGCCTCATCGCGTTCCGGAGGATCAGCGAGCGCCTGGGGGACACCCCGTGGTTCCTGCGGATGCTGCGGGATTCGTCCGGCGCTGCGGAGCGGCTCACCCGGGTGCTGTCCACGTCCCGCTACATCGGCGAGTTGATGGAGTGGATCCCGGAGTCCGTCGCCTGGCTGGAGAGCACGGAGCAGCTGCGGCCCCGGCCCGGCCGGGCGCTGGACGAGGAGGCCAGGGCGATCCAGACCCGGCACGAGACGATCCTCGACGCGATGCGGTCGGTGCGGGCCCTACGACGGCGCGAACTGCTGCGGACTGCGATGGGTGCGGTGCTGGACGTGCTCACGATCGACGATGTCGCCGCCGCCCTCACCGCGATCACGGAGGCCACGATCCAGGCGGCACTGCGCGCTGTGCGGCGCGACGCGGTGCCGGCGGAGGACGACGCGCTCGATTTCTCGGTGATCGCGATGGGGCGCTTCGGGGGCGCGGAACTGGGATTCGGGTCGGATGCGGACGTGCTGTTCGTCTACGACGCGAACGGGATCGAGCCCCAGCGCGCGCAGCAGCTCGCGGCGCGCATGGTCGCCGGCCTGCGCGAGCACCTGACCGATCATCGTCTGCCTCTGGAACTGGACGCGGATCTGCGCCCGGAGGGCCGCAACGGTCCGCTGGTGCGCAGCCTCGACGCGTACGCGGAGTACTACCGGCGCTGGTCGCTGTCCTGGGAGGCGCAGGCGCTGCTGAGGGCCAGGGGGGTGGCCGGCAGCCACAAGCTCATCGAGCGCTTCACGTCCCTCGCGGACGGCGTGCGCTATCCCGAGGCGCTGGATGTGAACTCGCTGCGGGAGATCAAGCGCATCAAGGCGCGTGTGGAGGGGGAGCGCCTGCCGCAGGGGGTCGATCCGCGTCGCCATCTGAAGCTCGGGCCCGGCACGCTGAGCGACGTGGAGTGGCTGATCCAGATCGTCCAGCTGGAGCACGCCCACGCGGTACCCGCGCTGCGCACCACCTCGACCCTGGCGGCCCTCGACGTCGCTGTCGGTGCCGGCTTCGTACCGGAGGAGGCGGGGGAGCGGTTGCGCGAGGCATGGCGGTTGTCGAGCCGGCTGCGCTCCGCGATGACGCTGCTGACCGGCCAGACCAAGGACGTCCTGCCGGCGGATCCGCGAGAGCTCGACGGAGTGGGCCGGATCCTCGGCTACCCCGATCGCTCGGCGGTCGCGGTCGAGGAGGAGTACCTCCGCGTCACGCGCCGCGCGAGAAAGGTGTTCGAGACGCTGTTCTACGGCTGACGCGCGGAGATCCACCATTCGCACGGCGGAACGGGCAGGCTGAGACCATGACGAAGATCGGCGTGGTCCGCAACCCCGTGAAGCTCGCGTCCGAGGAGGAGGTGCGCGCGGCGATCCTGCAGAGCATCCCCGACGCCGACATCCGGTTCT
The DNA here is from genome assembly GCF_037148715.1 of Microbacterium sp. MMO-10. Classification (NCBI taxonomy): domain Bacteria; kingdom Bacillati; phylum Actinomycetota; class Actinomycetes; order Micrococcales; family Microbacteriaceae; genus Microbacterium; species Microbacterium sp. MMO-10. The sequence goes on from NZ_JBBCSV010000002.1 coordinate 657,438, forward strand.
CCACGACCACGGAGGACGACCCGGGGCGTGCCATGGCGCAGGACGCGGTCGACGCCGGCTGCGAGCTCATCCTCGCCGCAGGGGGCGACGGCACCGTACGCGCGGTCGCCGCCGTCGTCGCCGGAACCGACAGCGCACTGGGGATCCTGCCGCACGGCACCGGAAACCTGCTCGCCCGGAATCTCGGCGTGCCCCTGGACAGCACACAGGCCGCGGTCGCGCACGCCCTGGCCGCGGAGCCGCGCCGGATCGATGTGGGAACGATCGAGATCACCGACGGCGACGACCCGGGCGAGCACATGTTCGTGGTGATGGCCGGCCTCGGACTCGACGCGCGCATGCTGGAGGAGACGGACGACGAGCTCAAGGCGAAGGCGGGTTGGCTCGCCTATGTGAAGGCGCTCGGCGCGGCGGCGGCCGGGACCGAGCTGGTGCGCGCCTCGCTCTCCCTCGACGACGAGCCGGAGGATCGCGCGCAGCTCCACACGCTCCTGATCGGCAACTGCGGCATGATCCAGGGCGGGATCACGCTGCTTCCCGATGCCGCACCCGACGACGGCGTGCTGGATCTTCTGCTGGTCAGCGCGGACGGCGTCGCGGACTGGTTCGAGACCGTGCGCACCCTGGTCTGGGACAACGGACTGCGACGTCTGCTCGGTGGGGAGACCATGAGCACGGATGTGATGCGCCACGCGTCGGGCCGACGGGTCAGGGTCGAACTGGAGGAGGCGCAGCCGTTCCAGATCGACGGCGAACAGCACGGAACGGTGCGCGCCTTCACCGCGGCGATCCGGCCGGGCGTCCTGCTGGTCCGGGCCTGAGTTCCGAGAGCCCGTCTCTTCACCGAGACCTGGGCGGAGACACCGCGCGCCCCCGCCAGCGAGACCGGGGTTTGCATGTCTGCGCTCCGGGGACGAACATCGCACTGTGACCGAGTTCGACAGCATCGCGGCGGAACTCCTCTCCTGCGCGCCCGGTGACTTCGTGTCCGCGCGGGATGCCCGTGCGAAGGAGGCGCGGGACGCGCACCTCGCGGCGCGGATCCGCGCACTGCGCAAGCCGACCACCGCGGCCTGGGCCGTGAACCTCTTCGCGCAGGAGCGCGCGCCGCAGTTGCAGGACGCGCTCCAGCTCGCCGCCGCGCTGCGCGAAGCACAGGCCGAGCTCGACGCGCCGGCGCTCGCGAAGCTGGGCCGGGACCGGCGCGCGCTCACGGCGCGGCTCGCCGAGGACGCGGCAGAGCTCGCGCGCGCCCGCGGGGGACGCATCAGCGCCGGGACGCTCGACGCGGTGCAGCGGACCCTCTCGGCGGCGTTCTTCGACCCGGGCGCGGCAGCCGCCGTCGCCTCGGGAAGACTCCTGAGCGAGCTCGACGGCGACGGCACGCCCGTCGATCCGTCCACGGTGATCGCCGGCGACGTCGCGGACGCGCCGGTGGCAGCGACGCGACCCGACGACGACCTGGCCGCCCTGAGGGCGCGTCGTCGGGCGGAGCATACGCTGCGGCAGAACGAGCGAGAGCGCGCCACGGCCGAACGCGATCACGCTGCGGCCGAGCGGGCCGTCCAGGATGCATCGCGCCGCGGCGCTCAGCTCGCCGCGCGCATCGCCGAGCTCGAGGGCGAGCTCAGCGCCGTGCGGGAGAGCGCGCAGGCAGCGGCGATGGCGGTCGCGGGCGCCGAAGCGGAGGAGAGGCGGGCGGCGGCGGAGCTCGCGCGCCGGGAACAGATCGTCGCGGCGGCGCGCGCGGCATCGGACGCGCGCCCGGCCGGCTGAACGGAGGAACGAAGTACCCGCCTCAGCCGGGGGACGCTGAGACGGGTTCTTCGGAACTGCGGTTCTCCTGCGGACCAGCCCAGGAGAACCGCGGAATCTGCTTACACGCCGTAGTAGAGCTCGTACTCGTACGGGTGCGGGCGCTGTGCCATCGGCAGGATCTCGTTGTTGTACTTGTAGGAGATCCAGGTCTCGATGAGCTCCTCGGTGAACACGCCGCCCTCGAGGAGGAAGGCGTGGTCGGCGCGCAGCGCCTCGAGCGAGTCCAGCAGGGAGTTCGGCACCTGCGGGATGTTCTTGGCCTCCTCGGGCGGGAGCTCGTAGAGGTCCTTGTCGATCGGCTCGAGCGGCTCGATGCGGTTGCGGATGCCGTCGAGGCCCGCCATGAGCTGCGCGGCGAAGGCGAGGTACGGGTTGCCCGATGCGTCCGGCACGCGGAACTCGATGCGCTTGGCCTTCGGGTTCGAGCCCGTGAGCGGGATGCGGATCGCGGCGGAGCGGTTGCCCGCGGAGTAGGCCAGGTTGACCGGCGCCTCGAAGTGCTTCACCAGGCGGTGGTAGCTGTTCAGGGTCGGGTTGGTGAAGGCGAGCACCGCGTGCGCATGCTTGAGCAGGCCGCCGATGTACCAGCGCGCCGTGTCGCTGAGCTGGCCGTAGCCGTTCTCGTCGAAGAACAGCGGCTTGCCGTCGAGCCACAGCGACTGGTGCGTGTGCATGCCGGAGCCGTTGTCGCCGAACAGCGGCTTCGGCATGAACGTGACCGTCTTGCCCCACTCCTCGGCCGTGTTCTTGACGATGTACTTGAACTTCAGGATGTCGTCGGCCGCGTGCACCATGGTGTCGAAGCGGTAGTTGATCTCCTGCTGACCGGCGGTGCCGACCTCGTGGTGCGAGCGCTCGAGGTGGAAGCCGGAGTCGATCAGGCGCAGCGTGATGTCGTCGCGCAGGTCCGCGGTCTTGTCGACCGGCGCGACCGGGAAGTAGCCGCCCTTGAACGGCGTCTTGTTGCCGAGGTTGCCGCCCTCCTCCTCGCGGCCGCTGTTCCACGCGGCCTCCTCGGAGTCGACCTTGTAGAAGCTCTCACCGGCGGTGACGGAGTAGCGCACGTCGTCGAAGATGTAGAACTCGGCCTCGGGGGCGAAGTACGCGGTGTCGGCGATGCCGGTCGAGGCGAGGTACTTCTCGGCCTTCTTCGCCACCTGACGCGGGTCCTTGCTGTAGATCTCGCCGGTGCGCGGGTTGTAGATGTCGAACACCATGACGATGGTGCTCGCCTCGCGGAACGGGTCCACGTACGCGGTGGTCACGTCGGGGATGAGCTGCATGTCGGACTCGTGGATCGACGCGAAGCCGCGGATCGAGGAGCCGTCGAAGAGCTGGCCGTTGGCGAAGAAGTCCTCGTCGACCGTCGCAGCCGGGATGTTGAAGTGCTGCTGCACGCCGGGCAGGTCGGTGAAGCGGATGTCGAGGAACTTGACGTCGTTGTCGCGGATGTACGCGAGCACGTCGGCGGGGGTGGTGAACATGCATCAACTCCTGGAGGAACGGGTGCGGTCGAGCGACCTGCAAGCAGGTTACGGGCGAGGGATGACGCGGCCGTGTCTGGAATGTTTCCGGCGTGTTACGTCCGGGCGAGGGTCCGACGGCGGCGCGTCGGGTGCTCCGCATCGCCTCGCCTAGGCTGGAGGGATGTCCGACACCGCGCAGAGCTACCCCGGCGAACGACTCGGCCTCCCGGAGACCGGACCCGGCAGCGTCGGTCGTCTCGGGCGTCGGATCGCCGCGCTGTTCATCGACTACGCCGCCGCGACGATCATCGCCACGGCGTATCTCGGATTCCAGCAGTGGGCGCTGCCGAAGGAGGCGGGACTCAGTCAGTTCGCGCCGATGATCGTCTTCGCCGTGCTGCAGATCGTCTTCATCCCGACGATCGGAGGGAGCCCGGGCCATCGCATCGTCGGGATGCGGCTCGTGATGCTGCACGGCGGCTGGGTGGGGCTGTGGCGCCCCATCGTTCGCACGGTCCTGCTGGTCTTCGTGATTCCGGCCGTCATCTTCGACGCGGATCAGCGGGGACTGCACGACAAGGCGGTCGGAACCGTCCTGATCCGCGCCTGAGACCGGCTCAGACCGCGGCGTGGCCGCGATTCAGGCGGCGGTAGGTCTTGGGCGCCTTGCCGCCCAGGAAGGACCGTGCCGGGTCGATCGTGAAGCCCTGACGCAGCGCCTCCCGCCCGATCAGCATCCGGAAGCCCATCTCGCTGCGGTTGCTCAGGGTCACTTCGGCGGTGACCCTCCGATCGACGAGGATCAGATCGAGCAGCACGACGAGCCGGCTCTGCGCATGTCCGGACGACGAGCGCACGTCCCGGCGGTCGAACACGGGGAGCTCCACGGGAACGAGCTCATGGGCGCCCTGCCACGGGCGCACGTCGAAGCGCACCCAGGCAGCACCGTCGCGTTCGAACTCGCGGATGTGCTGCGCGTGCAGCGACGAGCTGCGTGCCCCGGTGTCGACCTTCGCCTTGATCCACGGGATCCCGACGTCGGGCAGGGAGACCCACTCCCGCCACCCGATAAGGGTGCTTGAATGAGTAGGTCGGTCCACACACACATCCTGGCAGGAAATCACCGTGAAGCTCGCCGTGCTCTCGCGCGCCCCGCAGTCCTACTCCACCCAGCGCCTCCGTGCCGCCGCGATCCAGCGCGGTCATCAGATCAAGGTGCTGAACACCCTGCGCTTCGCGATCGACCTCACCGCGGATGAACCGGACCTGCATTTCCGCGGGCGGCGCCTGAGCGACTACGACGCGATCCTGCCCCGCATCGGCAACTCCATCACCTACTTCGGCACGGCCGTCGTGCGCCAGTTCGAGCAGATGGACGTCTACACGCCGAACACGGCGAACGGCATCTCGAGCGCGCGCGACAAGCTGCGGGCGAACCAGATCCTCTCCCGCCATAACATCGCGATGCCGCCCACGGCGTTCGTGCGCAACCGGGCCGATGTGCGCCCTGCGATCGAGCGGGTCGGCGGTGCCCCGGTCGTCATCAAGCTCCTCGAGGGCACCCAGGGGATCGGGGTGATCCTCGCGCCGCAGGTGAAGGTCGCCGAGGCGATCATCGAGACCCTGCACTCGACGAAGCAGAACGTGCTGATCCAGAAGTTCATCGCGGAGAGCCGCGGCCGGGACATCCGCGCCCTCGTCGTCGGCGACCGCGTCGTCGCCGCGATGCGGCGGGTGGCCAACGGCGACGAGTTCCGCTCGAACGTCCATCGGGGCGGGACGGTGGAGGCCGTGCAGCTCGACCCCGTCTATGAGCAGACGGCCGTGCGGGCAGCCCAGATCATGGGGCTGCGCGTCGCCGGCGTGGACATGCTGGAGGGCGAGGACGGTCCCCTCGTCATGGAGGTCAACTCCTCTCCGGGGCTCCAGGGCATCGAGGCGGCGACCAGCCTCGACGTCGCCGGCGCCATCATCGACTTCATCGCGAACCAGGTGAACTTCCCCGAGATCGACGTGCGTCAGCGCCTCAGCGTGTCGACGGGCTACGGCGTCGCCGAGCTCGTGATCCATGCGGGCGCCGAACAGGTGGGCAAGCAGCTCGGCGAGCTGGGGCTGTGGGACCGCGACATCACCGTGCTCACGCTGCATCGCGGCGTCACCGTGATCCCCAACCCCCGCAAGCATGTCGTGCTGGAGGACGAGGACCGTCTCCTCTGCTTCGGCAAGCTCGATGAGATGCGGTCGATGATCCCCGAGCGCCGACGCCGCAGGGCGAAGGTGCGGAAGCTCCCGAAGGAGCATCTGCCCGATTCGGCGAACTGAGCGGACGCCCCCCTCACGACGAAGCGCCCGGCGCCCGCGGGAAGCGGGGCCGGGCGCTCGGACGTTCCGTGCTCAGCGCGGACGCGGTGCGCGCGTCTTGAGCGGGTCGATGCCCTTCGGGATCGGCAGCGAGGCGACCGACTGCGACACCGACTCCATGCGCTTGATCACGGCGGCCATCGTCGCGTTGTCGATGGCCTTGGGAAGCTTCTTGATGGTCTTGGCGAGCTTGTCGATCGAGACGTCGTCCTCGCCGTGGCCGACGTAGAACACGTTGACGGGCACGCCCTGCGCGACACGCATCGCCTTGGTCTTCTCGTCCTTGACGAGACGGGTGAGACGACCGCGTGCGCCCTCGGCGACCACGACGATCCCGCCTCGTCCGATGGCGCGGTACACCGCGTCCTGCGACTTGGGGTTGACCCCCACCGGCATCTCGGAGCCCTGCCAGCTGCGGCCGAGCGACGTGCTGAGCACGTGCCCTGCGGCGCCCGGCATGCCGTCGATCTTGCGGTACATCGCCGTCGTCGAGAGACGGGTCATCAGGAACATGGCGCCGAGCACGCCCGCGAGCAGGCCGGTGACGCCCCACAGCACGACGCTCCAGATCTGGAACGGGGGGATCAGATAGCCGACGATGACGCCGATGAGGATGCCGGCCACCAGGATCGCGATCTGGGCCCAGGGCAGCCACGGGTAGATCTCCCGGGTGAAGCGGAAGAGCGAACGCAGCTGGGAGAAGAAGCCGGGCTGCTTCTCCGTCGCGGAGGGACTTTTTGCCATGCCTTCCAGCCTACCGATTCCGCGGGCTCCATGACGGCGCGCGGGCGAACGCGCTGGGCGAACACGATCGTCCTGCACAGAGGGGATGCGGAGCGTTCAGCGCACAGTTCGCGGGCGGCCGGATCCGCGGAGAATGCCGCCGAGGTCGAATGGGGGCATGACCGAACGCAGCATGGGCACCGCCGTGGCGGGGGCGCACCGCACGATCCGGGTACTCGGTGAGAACGAAGGGCCGTTCCCGGGCGCCCTCGTCCCGCGCAAAGAGGGGATGGCCGTCCGCGTGCCGGCGGAACGGCTGCGGGGCTGGCCCGGGTGGGCGCTCGCGGGCGCGGAGCACGTCGTGGCGCCGCTGGACATCGTGCTGCGGCCCGATGGTCACGACGTGCTGCTGCCGTGGTGCGTCCGTTCCGTCAGCAGCCAGCTGGCGCTCCGGAGTGCGGGAGAGGCCGAGGGAGTGACACGGGGCGAGGCCGTGACGCTCGCGGTCAGCATCCTGCGCGGCGCGGTCGAGCTGATGCCCGGAGACGCCGGGGAAGCCCCGGAGCCTCGGGGACGATGGTGGCTGACGGACGAGGGGCGTCCGGTGTTCGCGATCGCCCCGTCCGCCGAGACCGAGGAGGAATCGCCGTGGGCATCCGCTCGGCGGCTGCTGAGCGACCTGGAGCGCGCGGTGGATGACCGGGCGCTGCGTCGCCTGCTGCTCCGTCTCGCCGATGCGGCGCAGGATCCGCGACGTCTGCGCGCCGAGGCCGGGCGCTGGGAGGAGGAGCTGTTGGAGATCGCGGCACCGCGCACACTGCGCATCATCGAGGGCGACCTCACGGATGCACGGGACGCCGTGGACGCGGCGCGGCGCCGAGAGGGTCTGCCTCCCCGCCGCCGCGATCTGCGGCTCGCTCGCGACCCGCGAAGACGTGTCCGGGAAGGGAGTCGGCGCGGGACGGTTCCGCGCTCCGCGGGCGCGACGACGGCATTGCTCACGACTCCGGCGCGGGTGATCGAGGCGGGGCGGCGAGCCATGGCCGGGCTGTCGGCGCGACTCGCCGGGCGGACCTCCGCCGGGCGACGGCAGCGGGCCGGGGCAGAAGCGCCCGTGCGGCGTCGGCGATGGGTCGGGCCGGCGACGGTCGCCGCCTCGGTCGCGGCGGTGATCGCCGTCGGCGGTGCGCTCTGGCCGACCGGCAGCGGCAGCGCCGGGGCGGCCGATGCGACGCCGCGGGAGTCGGCGGCGGTGTCCGGACCCGGAACAGACCTGCCGGGCTCTGACTCGGTCGTTCCCGTGCCGGCTTCCACCGCCCCGGAGAATCCGCGTCCCCTCGGACCCTCCGCAGATCCGGATCCGGAACGCGCGGGGCAGGAGCTCGTCGCGGGCGTGCTCCGCTGTCAGGCGGCGCCGATGCCCGCCTGCGGGGATCTCTGGAACGACGGTCCCGGCGCGATCAAGCCGGTGCGCGATCCGGGCGGGTCGCTCTCGCTGATCGAGGACTACGGCGACCTCGCCGCGCTGCGGAGCGGCTCGGGGGAGGGCGGTCAGATGGTCGTGATCATCCGCCGAGACGCCGAATGGCGGATCCGTGATGTGTACGACATCGCGGATCCGCCATCCGATGAGAGCGGTGCCTCGTGAATCCGTGCGGATCAGGCTCCGAGCTGCGCGGCGAAGTCGGCCGCCTCCAGGCGCGCCTTCACCGACGAGAGGAAGCGCGCGGCATCCGCGCCGTCGATCGTGCGGTGGTCGTAGGACAGCGCGAGGTACACGTAGGAGCGGATCGCGATCGCCTGCTGGCCATCGACGGTCACGACACCGGGCCGCTTCACCACGATGCCGGTGCCGAGAATCGCGGACTGGGGCAGGAAGACGACGGGGGTGTCGAACAGCGCGCCACGCGAACCGGTGTTGGTCAGGGTGAACGTGCCGCCGGCGAGCTCGTCGGGCTTCAGCTTGTTGTCGCGCGTACGGGCAGCGAGGTCGGCGATCTCGTGGGCGATCTGGGCAATGTTCTTGGAACCCGCGTCGCGCAGCACCGGGGTGAGCAGGCCGCGCTCGGTGTCCACCGCGATGGAGATGTTCTCCGAGGCGGGGTACACGATGTCCGTGCCGTCGACCGTCGAGTTCACGATCGGGAACTCCTGGAGCGCCTCGGCCGCGGCCAGGGCGAAGAACGGCAGGAACGACAGCTTGTCACCGGTCTTCTGCTGGAAGGAGCCCTTGACCTCGTCGCGGTACGCGGCGAGCTTGGTGACGTCCACCTCGACCACGGTGGTGAGCTGCGCGGTCTGCTGCATGGACGCGACCGCCCGCTCCGCCAGCACCTTGCGCAGGCGGGACATCGGCTGCGTCGTACCGCGCAGCGGCGAGATCACGCGCTCCTTCGGAGCGGCGGCCACCGCAGCCGGTGCCTTCGCCGCCGGAGCGGACGCGGCGTTGAGCACGTCCTCCTTGCGGATGCGGCCGCCGACGCCGGTGCCGGCGATGGTCGCCAGGTCGACGCCCTTCTCGGCGGCGAGGCGGCGCACCAGCGGGGTGACGTACAGCGAGTCGGAACCGGAATCGGCGACGGGAGCCGCGGCCGGGGCCGGAGCGGCGGCCGGGGCCGGAGCGGCGGCCGGGGCCGGAGCGGCAGCGGCTGCAGCCGGGGCAGCCGCCGGAGCCGGAGCCTCAGCCGGAGCCGGGGCGGCGGCGGGAGCCGGAGCAGCAGCCGGAGCCGGGGCCTCGGCGGGAGCCGGAGCCGCAGCGGCGGGGGCGCCGCTGCCGATGCGTGCGAGCACCGCACCGACGGCGATGGTCTCGTCCTCGGCGGCCAGGATCTCCTGGAGGGTGCCGGCGACGGGCGAGGGGATCTCGGTGTCGACCTTGTCGGTGGAGATCTCCAGCAGCGGCTCGTCCACCGCGACGTCGTCGCCGACCTGCTTCAGCCAGCGGGTGACGGTGCCCTCGGTGACGCTCTCGCCCAGCTCGGGCAGGCGGACATCGGTCGCGTCAGACGATGCGGCGGGTGCCGCAGCAGGGGCAGCGGCCGGAGCGGCGGCCGGCGCCTCGGCGGCGGGGGCAGCGGCCTCGGCAGCAGGGGCAGCGGCCTCAGCGGCCGGGGCGGCAGGCGCGGCAGCGCCAGAGCCGTCGCCGATGCGCGCGAGGATGGCGCCGATCTCGACCGTGTCGTCCTCGGCGACGAGGATCTCCTCGATCACACCGCTGACGGGCGAGGGGATCTCGGTGTCGACCTTGTCGGTCGAGATCTCGAGCAGTCCCTCGTCGGCCTGGACGGTGTCGCCGACCTGCTTGAGCCAACGGGTCACAGTGCCCTCGGTGACGCTCTCGCCGAGGGCGGGAAGGACCACAGGTGTGCTCATGACGGAGTCTCCTTAAGGAAGTTCGTGATGGTGTTCAGCTTAGTGGGCAACCGGGTGTTCAGCCCAGCATTGATTTCCACCATGCGCAAGAAAAGTTTCACAATGCGTGAAGTGGCTTGCCCGCGAGCGCGAGGAACGCCTCGCCGAGGGCCTCGCTCTGCGTCGGGTGCGCATGGATCAGGGGCGCGATGTCCTCGGGGTGGGCCTCCCAGCTCACGGCGAGCTGGCCCTCGGTGATGAGCTCGCCGACGCGGTCGCCGAGCAGGTGCACGCCGAGCACGGGGCCGTCCTTGAGCCGCACGACCTTGACCAGGCCGCCGGTGCCGATGATCTCGCTCTTGCCGTTGCCTGCGAGGTTGTACTCGTAGGACGCGACGCGCTCGGCGCCGTGCGCCTCGATCGCGGCGGCTTCGGTGATCCCCACGGACGCGACCTCCGGGCTGCAGTAGGTGACGCGGGGCACCTGCGAGTCGGGGATGACGGCGGGCGCGAGGCCGGCGATGCGCTCGGCGACGGCGATGCCCTGCAGGAACCCGCGGTGCGCGAGCTGGAGGCCGGGCACGATGTCCCCGACCGCCCAGACGTGCGCGACATTCGTGCGCAGCTCCGGATCCGTCAGCACGAAGCCGCGATCCATCTCGATCCCCGCCTCCTCGAAGCCGAGACCCGAGGTCGCCGGTCCGCGGCCCACGGCCACGAGCAGGTAGTCGGCGTCGTAGGTCGTCCCGTTCTCCAGCGTGACCGTGACGCCGTCGGCCGTCTGGGTCGCGCTCGCGAACCGCACGCCCAGCGAGTACGCGATGCCGCGGCGGCGGAACGCGCGCTCCAGGCCCTTGCTGAGCGCGATGTCCTCGTTCGGTGCGAGATGCTCCAGCGCCTCGACGATCGTGACCTCCGCGCCGAACGAACGCCAGACGCTCGCGAACTCGACACCGATGACTCCGCCGCCGAGGATGACCACGCGCTGCGGGACCTCCTCGAGCGCGAGCGCCTGCTCGCTGGTGAGGATGCGCCCGCCGATCTCCAGGCCGGGCAGGCTGCGGCTGTACGAGCCCGTGGCGAGGACGACGTCCGCGCCGCTGTAGACGTCCTCGCCGACGGCCACCGAGCGATCGGGGCGCAGGGTTCCGGATCCGCTCACGACCGTGATGCCCCGGGCCTTGATGAGGCCCTCGAGGCCCTTGAACTTCTTGGCGACGATGCCCTCGCGATAGGCGCGGACGCCTGCTGGATCGATGCCCTCGAACGCGGCGCCCACGCCGTACTTCGCGGCGTCACGGACGTTCTCCGCCACCTCGGCGGAGTGCAGCAGCGCCTTGGTGGGGATGCACCCGCGGTGCAGGCAGGTGCCGCCCACCTTGTCCTTCTCGATCAGGGCGACCGACTTGCCGAGCTCCGCGGCGCGGAGGGCGGCTGCGTAGCCGCCGCTGCCGCCGCCGAGGATCACGACGTCGAAGCTGTGCGCGGTCATGCCCTGCCTCCGTTCGCTCGCTTCTCGGCGAAGGCGATCAGAGTGCGCACGATCGCGCCGGTTGCCCCCTTCTCGATGAAGCCGTACGGGGCGCCCTTGTGCTCGGACGAACCCGCGATGTCGAGATGGGCCCAGGGGATCCGCGGGGCGTCCGCCTCGTCCGAGGCGCGTCCGACCATCCGCCGAAGGAACAGCCCCGCGAAGAGCGCCCCTCCCGCGGGATCGCCGATCTTGGCGTTCACGAGGTCGGCGATCGGCGACTTCAGCTCGTCCTCCATGTGCTCGGGGAGCGGCATCGGCCAGGCCGCCTCGCCCGTTGCGGATGCCGCGGCGAGGACCTCCTGCACCGTCGTGTCGTCGCCGAAGACGCCGGTGTGCCGCATGCCGAGGGCGACGATGATCGCGCCGGTGAGCGTCGCCACGTCGAGGATCACGTCCGGGTTCTCCCGGCTCGCGGCGACGAGGCCGTCGGCCAGGACCAGGCGGCCCTCGGCGTCGGTGTTGAGCACTTCCACGGTCTGTCCGTCCGCGAAGCGCAGCACGTCGCCCGGGCGGATCGCGGATCCCGAGGGCATGTTGTCCGCGATGCACAGCCAGGCGGTGACCCGGATCGGAAGGCCGAGCGAGGCGACCGCCTGGGTCGCGGCGAGGATGCTCGCGGCGCCCGCCATGTCCGTCTTCATGCCGACCATGCTGGCCGGCGGCTTGAGCGAGAGACCGCCCGTGTCGAAGGTGATGCCCTTGCCCACCAGTGCGATGTGTCCGGTGGCGTCGGCGGGGGAGTAGTCCAGACGGACGAGACGCGGCGGGCGGGCCGAACCCTGGCCCACGCCGAGGATGCCGCCGAAACCGCCCGCGGCGAGCGCCGTCTCGTCGAGGATCTCGACCTCGACCGGCAGGTCGGCCACCGCTTCCGCGGCGCGCGCGGCGAGATCCTCCGGCCCGAGCCACTCGGCCGGAGTGGTCACCAGGTCCCGCGTGAGGGCGACCGCGTCGGCGAGCGCCTTCGCATGCGCGATCTCTTCGGGGGAGAGGTCGGCGCGCAGCACCACGACGCCCGCCCGCCGGGGCTGCTCGCCCGACCGGTAGTCGTCGAAGCGGTAGCCGCCGAGCAGCGCGCCCTCGGCGGCGGCCACGGCGAAGCCGGAGACGGCGTCGCTGAGACGCACCTCCACCCGGTCGAACCCGGTGAGCGTGCGAAGCGCGGCGCCCGCGGCCTCGCGCACGGCGTTCGCGTCCGGCGACGAGCCGGCGCTCACCACCGCGACCGGGACCTCGGCGACCTCGGGTGCAGGGATCCTCGCGACGACACCTGCCTTCCCCGTGAAGCCGATGGCGGTCAGCGCCGCGTGCGTGGAGGAGAAGGGGGACAGGTCTTCCGGGGTGTCCGTGAGACCGGCGACGACGAGCACGAGCGCATCCGCGTTCGTGTCCGCCGGAGCGCCTGTGGAGAGCTCGAGCGCAGGTGACGTCATGGCCTCCATCCTAGATTCGGACGGGGGCGGCCGGAGCGGATGCGCCGCACGTGTGTTCGCTCTCAGCGCTCTGCGGATCCGCGGCGCGAGGGGGCTCGTAGCATGGAGGCATGCCCATCTCCGGAGAGATCCACGAACGCGTCGCCCGCTCCGGCGGTGTGCCGTCCGGCCTGCCTCTGGTCATCCTGCTGACCGGGTTCACCGACGCGGGATCGGCGGTCTCCGGGCTGATCGACCACCTCGGCGAGACGACGGCTCCGGAGCCCGTCCTGGTCTTCGACAACGATGCGCTGCTGGACTATCGCGCGCGGCGTCCGGTGCTGACTTTCGACCAGGACCACATCGCCGATCTCACCCCGGCACGGCTCGAGCTCTCGATCGCGCACGACGCCCTCGGCCGCCCCTTCCTGCTGCTGGCCGGGTACGAGCCGGACTTCGCCTGGAACGCGTTCGCCGACGTCGTGCTGGACTTCGCGGCGGAGCATGAGGTGTCCACGGTCACGTGGGTGCACGCGATCGCCATGCCGGTTCCGCACACGCGGCCGATCGGGGTGACGGTCAGCGGCAACCGCGCAGAGCTGACCGCGGCCCATTCGGTGTGGCGCCCCCGCACCCAGGTGCCGGGGACGGCGGGACATCTGCTCGAGCACCGTTTCGTGCGCGCCGAGCGGAGCGTCGCGAGCTTCGTGCTGCTGATCCCGCACTACCTCGCCGACACCGAGTACCCCGACGCGGTGCTGACCGCGGCGGAGAAGGTCATGGCGGCCACGGGCCTCGTGCTGCTGACGGACGATCTACGGGAGAAGCGCGTCTCGTACCTGGAGCGCGTGGACGAGCAGGTCCGCGACAACGAGGAGCTCGGCCAGATGGTCAGCACCCTGGAGCACCGGTACGACGCGTACATGGCCGGGCTGGACTTCGAGGACGAGGGCCCCTCCGGGTTCGACGAGCGATCCCTTCCCAGCGCCGACGAGCTGGCGGCCGAGCTCGAGCGCTTCCTGGCGTCGCGCCCCGGTGACGAGGACAAGAACGGCCGGATCTGATCTCCTCCCCGGGAGGTTCCCGGGAGGATCCGGCTCTCCGGCAGGATCCGGCCTCGTCCACGGCAGAGTGTGCGATACTTATCTGACGACCCGTTGTCAAGACCCTCCGCAAGGTCGGGGACTTGACAAGGGTCTTACTAGTGCCCGAAACGGCACAGGCCGATCAAGCCGAAAGGCTGAGCGAACACAGGGCGCCCGCGCAGCGCCCCGGTGAGAGGCGAGACGTGACGACTGCCACGAAGAAGAACACCCGGACGAAGAACGAGGCCACCGAGCCCGAGGAGGTCGCGGCCACCGCCGCCGACGCCGCGGAGCAGGCCGCCCCGACCACGGCGGCGGCGAAGAAGCCGGCCGCGAAGAAGACCGCCAAGGCGAAGAAGGACGCTGTCGACGAGGCCACCTCCGACGAGTCGGCCGTCGACGCGGCGGACGACGGCGATGAGGAGGAGGGTGCCAAGCCCGCCTTCACCGAGCCGCTGCCCACCGGCGCCATCCGGATCAGCTCGACCGACGAGGACGACGTCCCCGTCTACTCGACCCAGATCACCGGCGCCACCGCGGACCCGGTCAAGGACTACCTGAAGCAGATCGGAAAGGTCGCGCTGCTGAACGCGGCCGAAGAGGTCGAGCTCGCGATGCGTATCGAGGCCGGCCTGTTCGCCGAGGAGAAGCTGTCGACCATGTCGCCGGCGGAGAAGACCGGCCAGCTCGGGCTCGACCTGCAGTGGGTCGCCCGTGACGGCCAGCGGGCCAAGAGCCACCTGCTCGGGGCCAACCTGCGCCTGGTGGTCTCCCTCGCCAAGCGCTACACGGGCCGCGGCATGCAGTTCCTGGACCTCATCCAGGAGGGAAACCTCGGTCTCATCCGTGCGGTCGAGAAGTTCGACTACACCAAGGGCTTCAAGTTCTCGACCTACGCGACCTGGTGGATCCGTCAGGCGATCACCCGCGCGATGGCCGACCAGGCCCGCACGATCCGCATCCCGGTGCACATGGTCGAGGTCATCAACAAGCTCGCCCGGGTGCAGCGTCAGATGCTGCAGGACCTCGGTCGCGAACCCACTCCGGAGGAGCTGAGCCGTGAGCTCGACATGACCCCGGAGAAGGTCATCGAGGTGCAGAAGTACGGCCGCGAGCCGATCTCGCTGCACACCCCGCTCGGCGAGGACGGCGACAGCGAGTTCGGCGACCTGATCGAGGACACCGAGGCGGTCGTCCCGGCCGACGCCGTCGGCTTCACGATGCTGCAGCGCCAGCTCGAGCAGCTGCTGGACTCGCTCTCCGAGCGCGAGGCTGGCGTGATCCGCATGCGCTTCGGCCTCGGAGACGGTCAGCCGAAGACGCTCGACCAGATCGGCGACACCTTCGGCGTGACCCGCGAGCGGATCCGCCAGATCGAGTCCAAGACGATGGCGAAGCTGCGCCACCCGAGCCGGTCGCAGTCGCTGCGGGACTACCTCGAGTGAGCGCGGAGGCGAGGCCCAACGACGGCAAGAACCTCGAGATCTCGGTCGAGGGGGCGCGCTGGCAGCGGATCCCGATCCGCACGAAGGTGGTCATGCCCGGCGACGTGCTCGCCGACATCGTCACCGAGTACGCCGCGGGCGAGGTGCAGAAGGGCGACATCCTCTTCATCACCGAGAAGATCGTCGGCATCACCCAGGGTCGTTCGTTCCTGCTCGAGGAGATCCAGCCGCGCAAGCTGGCGTTCTTCCTGTCGAAGTACGTCACGCGCACGCCCTACGGCATCGGTCTCGGCATGCCCGAGACCATGGAGATGGCGCTGCGCGAGTGCGGCACGCCCCGGATCCTGCTCGCGGCGGCGGTGTCGGCCGTGACCAAGGCGTTCGGGCGCCGCGGCGACTTCTACCGCATCGCCGGTGAGAAGGCGCGCGCGATCGACGGACCGACCGAGGGCACCATGCCGCCGTACGACCGCTCGGTCGTGCTGGGACCCGCGCGCCCGCGCGAGGTCGCGCACGAGATGCAGCGGCTGATCGGCGGCGTCTGCGATGTCGCCGTGGTCGACATCAACGACCTCGGCGGCAACATCCTCGGGTCCACGCTCGACAAGCCCGCGGAGAAGGGCCTCGTTGCGATCCTCAAGGACAACCCCCTCGGTCAGGGCACGGAGTCGACGCCGATGGGCATCATCCGCCCGGCCTGACTGCTCGCCGGGGTCGTTGAGCGAGCACCGACGAAGTCGGAGCGAGACGAAACGCGGTTTCTTCTGCGGGAAGCCGCGTTTCGTCTCGGTCTCGCTGCGCTCGTCCTCGCTGACGACCCCGGGGAGATGCAGCTCAGAACTTGATGGCGGCCTGGTAGCGCGGCTTGTGGCCGGTGCGGATGCCCGAGACGCTCGGCTTGTTCTCGTAGACGCCGGCGCCCCAATTGCCCTCGACGAGCACGGGGCCGTCCGGGCCGACGACGATGTCCCAGCCGACGTACTGCACCTGCGGCACGACGCGGGCCACCTGGTCGACGAACGCCTTGACCTCGTCGGTGAGCGGCAGCTGGAAGTCGGCGATGCGGAAGCCCGAGTCGGGGTGCAGCTCGTGCACGTGCCCGTGGGAGTCGTAGCCGGCGCTCACCGCGTGGCCGTCGTCGTCCAGCATCGTGTAGAAGCCGCCGAACGACATCTGGTCGCTGACCTCGCCGCGGCCGAACTTCTGCGCCATCGCGAGGATGTGGGTCTTCTCGCCGTCGAAGAACGCGGTCACCCGGGTCGTGTTGACCGTGCCGGGGCAGACGGCGGCGAGATCGGGGTGCTGGCGGATGACCTCTTCGACGAGCAGGCGGCCCTGGCCCAGCAGGTCTGCATGGAACGCATCCCAGTCGGAGACGTCGGCGGCGTGATAGCGGAACACGCCGGAGCCGGCCTGGCCCATCGGCGTCTTCACGATGACGGTGCCCTGGCGCTGCACGAAGTCGCGCAGTTCATCCGCGTTGCCGGGCTTCACGACCATCCACTCGCGGCGGAGGAAGTCCGAGAACTTCTCGTCGAACTCGATCTTGTCGTGGAAGAGGTGCCGGAAGTCGGGATGCGCGTAGCGCTCCGAGATCTGGTTCGACACGGGGTGCGTCATGTAGGTGGCGCGCTCCGCGCGGTTGAGGATCGCGAAGTCGTAGTCGATGTAGTCCTGGAACCCGACGTTGTGGCGGCCGGCGGACCACAGCATGTCCACCACCACGGCGGGGACGGCCTTGCCGTGCTGCGCGGACGCCTCCTTGGCGCGCTCGATCACCGAGCCGACATTGATGCGACGGGCGCGCTCGGCGAGATAGCCGAGACGGGACTTGAGGCCGAGGCCGTTCGAGGGCATGCGTACTCCGGGTCGAGGATCGGGAACCGGTCCATTCTAGGCGGCGATGCTCCGAGACTCCCGGGACGAGCCCTCGCCGCGGAGGGGCGGTCGCGCCGCGCCGCTAGGCTGGGACGGTGACCGCACTGCTCCCCGCCTCCGATTCGCGGAGCGCGATGCTGCGAGCGGTGGTGTCGCGCTCGGCCCTCGCGGAGGCCGCGGCGAGGGCCGTCGCCGCGGCAGGCGCGGGGGTCGCCGATCTGCGCAGGGACGCCTGGGGACACGGGCTGCTCGAGACCGCCCGGATCGCGCAGCGCGCCGGCGTCGACGCGGTGCGCGTGGACGGAGCCGACGAGGTCGCTCTGCTCGCCGCCGAGGGGATCGTCGCCACCTGCGAGCGCCGGCCCGACCTGGATCCGGCGCTGTTCTACGGCCTTCCGGACGCGTCCGCCACCGTGGCGGGCGAGCCGGCGATGAGCGCGGTCGGCCGCGTCCTGTCCACGAAGGACATCGCCGCGGGCTCCGGGGTGTCCTACGGCTACATCCATCGGGCCCCCGTCGATTCGCGTCTGGCCCTCGTCACGGGCGGCTACGCCCAGGGCGTCGTGCGGGCCCTCGGGAGCCGCGCGTCGGTCGAGATCGACGGCGTCGTGCACCCGATCGTCGGCCGGATCGCGATGGACGTGTGCGTGGTCGACATCGGCGCCGCCGAGGTGCTTCCCGGAGCAGCCGCGATCTTCTTCGGGGGCCGCGGCCCTCTCGCCGCCGGACTCGCCGAGTGGGCGCGGATCACGGGGATGACCCCGGGCGAGCTCGCCGCCGTGCTCGGACAGCGGACGGAGCGCGTGTGGCTGGACTGAACGGACCGGTGCTGCGCGCCGACGAGGCCGTGCTGCGGGCGAACATCGCCGCGGTGCAGGCCCGGGTCACCCCTGCCGAACTGATGATGGTCGTCAAAGACGACGGCTACGGCCTCGGCGCCGACTGGGCCTCGCGGGTGGCTGTGGATGCCGGAGTGGGCTGGCTCGGCACCTATGACATTCCGACCGCCGTCCAGCTGCGCGCAGCAGTCGGCCCGCAGCCGCGGCTCTTCGCCTGGGTGACCTCGTCCGACGAGGAGATCGCCGCGGCGCTGCACGCGCACGTCGACCTCGGTGTGGGCAGCGTCGAGTATCTCGAGCGCGTGATCGTGCAGGCGGATGCGACGGGGTTCCGCGCGCGGATCCACCTCAAGATCGACACAGGGCTGCACCGCAACGGCCTGTCCGCCGCGGAGTGGGACGACGGCGTCCGCATCGCGCTGGACGCCCAGCACCGCGGGATGATCGACCTCGTCGGCGCCTGGAGCCACCTCGCGGAGGCCAGCGACGCGGAGGACGACGCCGCGCAGGCGCGATTCCTCGCGGCGGTGACCCGGGCGGAGACGCTCGGCGCACAGTTGCCGTATCAGCACCTGACGGCGTCCGCGGCGACCTGGGAGCGCCCGGAGCTGCGCGGCACGCTCGTGCGCGTCGGGGCGTTCTGCTTCGGCGTGCGGTCTGCGGACGGCCCCGACCTGCCCGGAATCGCCCCGGCGGCCGAGCTCGTGGCCCCGGTACGGCGGATCGAGGACGACGAGGTCGTCATCGGCGCCGGATCGTTCGACGGGCTGCCCAGCACCCTCGCCCGTCGGGTGCGGGTCGGCACCCCCGGCGGCGCGCGGGAGCTCAGGTCCGTGGGGATCGACGAGATGCGCGTCGAGGCGTGGCAGGGAGCGAGCGTGGGCGACGAGGTCGTCGTCTTCGGGCGGGGACGATGCGGCGAGGAGTCGCCCACGACCCTGGCCGAAGCCGTCGGGACCGTGGGCGAGGAGATCCTCTGCCGTCTCACGCCGAGCGTGCGCCGCGAGTACCGCTGAACCGGCCCGAGCGACGAAAACGCCCGATGTCGGGTGACACCGGGCGCTTCTGTGCATCCGCGGCCGGTCGTCGTGGCCGCGGACCTCGGGCTCTCAGGACGCTTCGCTGAGGCGCGACGTCTCGTCGTGCCAGCTCGTGGCCACGGCCCGCAGCTTCTCTTCGTACTTGCGTCCGTGGTGGGCGCAGTAGAGCAGCTCGTGCCCGTTGACCACGGCGGCGATGTAGGCCTGGGCTCCGCAGGCGTCGCATCGGTCCATCGCCGTGAGGCGGGGGATGACGGTGGCATCCCGTTCGGTCGTCGCGTTCATCTCGATGCCTCCTTGGTGTATCGGGTCCGCTGTGAGGTGTGCTCAATACAACCACGCACACCTGGGAGTCATGCCCGCGAGACGGCGTGTTTCGCTCAGCGCGTACGAAGCCCCTGCGGGTCCGGATCGCGGTAGGAGTGTCGACCGCCGTACGTCTGCGGGCCTCGATACGATTGAGGATTGTGACAGCCGAGTACTCCGCCCATCATCTCCAGATCCTCGAAGGGCTCGAAGCGGTCCGCAAGCGACCCGGCATGTACATCGGCTCGAACGGCTCGCCGGGCCTCATGCACTGCCTCTGGGAGATCATCGACAACGCCGTGGACGAGGCCGTCGCCGGCAACGGATCCAAGATCGACATCATCCTGCACCCCGACGGGAGCGTCGAGGTGCACGATCGCGGACGGGGAATCCCCGTGGATGTGGAACCCCGCACGGGACTCACGGGCGTGGAGGTCGTCTTCACCAAGCTGCACGCCGGCGGCAAGTTCGGCGGCGGCTCGTACGCCGCCTCGGGCGGGCTGCACGGCGTGGGCGCCTCGGTCGTGAACGCTCTCTCCGAGCGCCTCGACGTCGAGGTGGACCGCGGCGGCAAGGTCTACGCGATGTCGTTCCGTCGCGGCGAGCCCGGTCTGTTCACCGACGACGGCGAGAAGCGTCCCGATGCGCCGTTCGCGCCGTTCCAGGACAAGAGCGAGCTGCGCGTGATCGGGAAGGCGGCCAAGGGCGCCACCGGCACCCGGATCCGCTACTGGGCGGACCGGCAGATCTTCACGAAGGACGCGGCCTTCCAGCTCGCCGACCTCGAGAACCGCGCCAGGCAGACCGCCTTCCTCGTGCCAGGACTGGAGCTCGTCGTCCACGACGAGCGCGTGCCGGCGGGCTCGGACGCAGAGTCCGACGCGTCGGCCGCCGCCGTCGGCAACGAGACCTCGTACCACTACGAGGGCGGCATCTCGGAGTTCGTGGAGTACCTCGCGACCGATGCGCCCGTGACCGACACCTGGCGGGTGCAGGGGGAGGGGACCTTCAAGGAGACCGTCCCCGTGCTGCAGCCGGACGGGCACATGGTGGCGACCGAGGTGGAGCGGGTCTGCGCCGTCGACATCGCCCTGCGCTGGGGCACGGGCTACGAGACCACCACCCGATCCTTCGTCAACATCATCGCGACCCCCAAGGGCGGCACCCATCAGCAGGGCTTCGAGCAGGAGCTCCTCAAGGTGCTCCGCGCCCAGGTCGAGCAGAACGCGCGACGGCTCAAGGTCGGCAACGACAAGCTGGAGAAGGACGACGTGCTCGCCGGCCTCACCGCCGTGCTCACGGTCAACGTCCCCGAACCGCAGTTCGAGGGGCAGACCAAGGAGGTGCTCGGGACTCCCGCGGTGCGGCAGATCGTGGCCCAGGTGCTCCGCAAGGACCTGGGTGAGCGGTTCAGCTCGCCCAAGCGCGACGACAAGAGCCAGGCGGCTCAGCTGCTCGACAAGATCGTCGCCGAGATGAAGGCGCGCGTCTCGGCGCGCGCCCACAAGGAGACGCAGCGCCGCAAGAACGCGCTCGAGTCCTCTTCTCTGCCCGCGAAGCTCGTGGACTGCCGCTCGACCGATGTGGCGCAGACCGAGCTCTTCATCGTCGAGGGCGATTCCGCGCTCGGCACCGCCAAGCACGCCCGCACGAGCGAGTACCAGGCTCTGCTGCCCATCCGCGGCAAGATCCTGAACGTGCAGAAGGCCTCGGTCAGCGACATGCTGTCCAATGTCGAATGCGCCTCGATCATCCAGGTGATCGGCGCCGGCTCCGGGCGCTCCTTCGACCTCAGCACCGCCCGCTACGGGAAGATCATCCTGATGAGCGACGCGGATGTCGACGGCGCGCACATCCGCACGCTGCTGCTCACGCTCTTCTACCGGTACATGCGACCGCTCATCGAGGACGGACGCGTGTTCGCCGCGGTGCCGCCGCTGCATCGGGTGATCGTGATGAACCCCGGATCCAAGCCCAACGAGACCATCTACACGTACAGCGAGGGCGAGCTGCACACGCTGCTCGCGAAGCTGCGCAAGCAGAACAAGCGCTGGCACGAGCCGATCCAGCGATACAAGGGTCTCGGCGAGATGGATGCGGAACAGCTCGCCTCCACGACGATGGACCGCTCCGGACGGCTGCTGCGCCGTGTGCGCATGGAGGATGCCGAAGCCGCCGGCCGGGTGTTCGAGCTCCTGATGGGCAACGAGGTCGCTCCGCGGCGCGAGTTCATCATCGACTCCTCCGACCGCTTGGCCCGCGAGGCGATCGACGCCTGATGATCGCGCTCGCACCGGGCGTGTCACTGCGCCCTGCGCGCCCGGGGGACGTCGATACGGTCGCGGCGCTCAAGGAGCGCGTGCTGCGCGGGGATCTCGAACCGCTGGTCGGCTGGGATCCGGCGCGCTCGCGCGCCCGTGTCGTGGAGCACTTCTCCCCGGCGCACACGTGGATGATCCTCGTCGACGGCGAGACCGCGGGCACGATCACCCTGCGTCCCGACCGCGATGCGCTGTGGCTGGAGATGTTCTATCTGGACGAACGGCACCAGGGACGGGGCATCGGATCCTCCCTCCTTCGCGCCGTGCTGAAGGACGCGCCCGTCGATCGGCCGCTGCGGCTCCAGGTGCTCGTCGGCTCCGCGGCCCTGCGCCTGTACGAGCGGCACGGCTTCGTCGTCGAGGAGAACGACGGCGTGGACATCTGGATGCGCCGCGACCCGCGCGCGGCTGCCGAGTCCGTCCCGGCGCCTTGACAGACTGAGACGATGATCGCGCTCGTCTCCGCCCCCACGAATCTCGGACTGCGTCCGCCCGTGCGCGGCGGCGTGCCCGGCACGGCCAAGGCCCCGGAAGCCCTGCGGGAGGCCGGCCTGCATCGTCGGCTCCATGCCGGGGGCGCGGTCGACGCCGGCGTCGTGCTGCCCGGACGCTATGTGGACGATGACGGACGGCGCCCGAAGGGAACGGTGCGCAACCAGGCGGCGATCGTCGATCACGCGCGGCGACTCGCCCATCGGCTGTTCGAGATCCGGGAGTCGGGTGAGGCCCCTCTCGTGCTCGGCGGAGACTGCAGCCTCGTGATCGCCGCAGGACTGGCGTCGCGGGTGAGCGGCGGCGGGGGACTGGTGCACATCGACGGGCACACCGACTTCCGTCATCCGGGCAACAGCGCCGCCGTCGGCAGCGTCGCGGGCGAGGACCTGGCGATCGCGGTCGGCCGTCATGCGCCCGAGCTCGCCGGGATCGACGGGCTCGGGCCGTACTTCGACGCCGGCCGCGTGGCGCACATCGGGCACCGCTACGAGGACGCCTTCGCCGAGGAGGTGCGCGACGCGATCGCTCTCGTCGTCCCCGCCGATGAGGTGATCCTGCACGGAGCGGCGCGGGCCGCGTCCCGCGTGCGAGCGATCGAAGGGCTGGGGCGCGACTACTGGGTCCAGGTCGACGTCGACGTGCTCGACCCCGTCCACATGCCCGCCGTGGACAGCCCCGATCCCGGCGGCCTCGCCCCCGATGAGCTGACCGCCCTGCTGCGCGCCCTCGCGCCGCACGCGTGGGGTGCCTCGGTGACGGTGTTCGATCCGGATCTGGATCCGGACGGCGTCCATGCCTCGACCCTCGTCGACGCGATCGCCGAAGGTCTCGCCGAGCTCGGGACGGCTCTCCGCGAGGACTGATGCTCAGCGCGAGGAACGCGCGGACACGGCGGCGCGATAGACGCGCATCAGCCCTTCGCGGTGGGCGCTCTGTGTGACGTGAGGCCGGTGCACGATGGCGGCCGCGCTCATGCCTGCGACCCGGGCGGGATCGTCGCGCAGCGCGGCGAGCGCCTCGGCGAGTCCCGCGGCATCCGGTCGTGGTGCGACCAGATGACCGTCGGACGGCAGAGCCTCGGACAGGTCGGGATCCGCGACGATCACCGGCAGGCCGGCGGCGACCGCCTCGAGGAGCACCATCGGCTGATTGTCGAAGTCGAAGGAGCTGGACACGAACACGTGCGCCGCGCGCATCGCGGAGAGCACGTCGGCCTGGGACACGGAGCCGCGCACGTCCACGCGTCCCGGCCCCATCCGGGCAGCCTCGCGGGCGACCGCCCGGCGCGAGATCCCGTCGCCCAGCATCACGGCCTCGACCCCCGGGGTGCGGGACACGGCGTCGAGGAAGACCTCGGGGCGCTTCTCGGGCGACAGCCGGCCGCACCACAGCGCCCGCAGCGGAGCCCCGGGTTCCGGCCGGCGTTCGGCGGGCGTCCCGAGCGCCGCGAGCACGGTGCCCTCGAGCCCGTTCGAGAGCACGTCCACGGGGGTCCGCACCCCCTGCGCGACGAGCTTCGCAGCGAAGTGCGTCGACGGCACGATCACCCGGTCTGCGCGCTGAGCCTGGCTCACCATGAGCCGCCACATGCGCCGTGCCGTGCGACTGCGGGCGTAGGGGGCGCTCGTGTCGAGGCGGACCGCTCGCGAACCGGGGCCGGCACCGAGCCCGCGCCGATGCAGCCCGGCGAGCAGGGCCGTCGTGATCGCCGGCAGCGGGAGCACCGCGCGCGTGTAGACGTCGATGCGCCCGTGCATGGTCTGGACGAGCGGGATCCGCAGCGCTCGCGCGGCACGATACGCGGCGAGGGCGGCGAACATCTCGGTGTGCACGTGCACGACGTCGAAGCCCGCGAGAGCGCGTTCGAGCTGGCGGGCGGCGTCTCGCAGCGGCCACGTGAACGGGTAGCCGTCGGGTGCGAATCCGCGCGCGGTCGGCAGCCGGACCACGGTCGGATCGGGGGAGGGCTCCGCGAGCGGTGCGAAAACGGTGACCTCGTGCCCTGCGTCCATGAGTTCTTCGCGGTGAGCCTTGATCGCGGTCTGCACGCCGCCGAGCGTCGGCAGGTAATAGTCGGTGACCATCGCGATGCGCACCGTCCCACTCTAGGCGCGGCCCGACGCCGCCCCGCGGGCGCCGGAGCTCCCCAGGGCCGGGCGATCGTGCCTTAGCATCGGGGCATGTCTGCGTCCGCCCGGCCCGTCCTCGTGACCGGAGCCGGGGGATTCCTCGGCGGGTACGTCGTGCGCGAACTCAGGGCCCACGGCATCCCGGTCCTGGCCTCGGGACGCGATGCGCAGGCGCTCGCGCGGGTGGCCGCGCCGGAGGAGACGCTGGTCTCGTCCCTGGCCGGGCTTCCCGGTGCGGTGCGCCCGGTCGACGCGATCGTGCACTGCGCCGCGCTGTCCTCGCCCTGGGGGCGTCGGAGCGACTTCGCGGCAGCCAACGTCGAAGGCACCGCCGCGGCCGTGTCGTTCGCCGAGAAGAGCGGAGCGCGCCGGTTCGTGTTCGTGTCGTCGCCGAGCGTCTACGCCGCGGCGCGTGATCGGATCGGCATCCGGGAGGACGACGTCGACCCCGGTAACCGCCTGAACGACTACATCCGTTCCAAGCTCGCCGCCGAGGAGCTGCTGCGCGAGGCGCAGCGGGCGGGACGGATCCACGAGCTCGTGATCGTGCGTCCGCGCGGACTGATCGGCGCGGGGGATCCGAGCCTCGTCCCACGGCTCATCGCCGTGCACCGTCGCATCGGCGTGCCGCTCTTCGACGACGGGCGCAACCTCATCGACGTCACCGCGGTGGAGAACGCGGCGAGCGCCCTCCGCCTCGCGCTGCGCGCGGGCGATCCGGCCGGCGGCGTCTACAACATCAGCAACGGCGACCCCCGGCCGTTCCGCGAGCTGCTCGAGGGGCTGCTGTCACGGCTCGGCGAGACGCCCCGGTTCCGACGGCTGTCACGGCGCGGTGCCTGGACGCTCGCGGCGTCGCTCGAGGGGATCTGCCGGGCGCTTCCGGGGAGACCGGAGCCGCCGCTGACCCGGTACACGCTCTCGACGATCGCCTATGCGCAGACGCTCGACATCTCCCGGGCCCGCTCCGAGCTGGGCTACGCGCCGGTCGTGTCACTGGACGAGGCGCTCGACCGCGCCGTGGCCGACCTGCGTGCACGGGCGGAGCGTGCGGCATGACGCGCCGGCTGAGGCACTATTCCTGCGGGAGCACGGTGCACGACATCGGCGTCCTCTTCCGCGGCGCCGGACGCGCGGTGCGAGAGTTCCCGTCCGGGGTGTTCCTCTACGAGCCGGGAGACGGGCGCCGGATCCTCGTCGACACCGGATACGCTCCCGAGCCCTGGGACACGGGGTGGCGCGGCGCCGTCTACCGGCGCATCCTGCCGCCGAGCATGGCCGCCGAAGAGGACGTCGCGCGTCAGCTCGCGGACGACGGCGTCGCTCCCGAGAGCGTCACCCATCTCGTGCTGAGCCACCTCCACCCGGACCACATCGGGGGTGTCGGGCTCTTCCCGGCGGCGCGCATCGTGACGACCGCCGGACAGCTCGAGACGCTGCGGCGGGCGCGCCTGCGCGACGCGATCCTGCCCGGTCTGCTGCCGGCCTGGTTCCCCGGGCCGGATCCGCTCGTCCTGGCGCGGAGCGATTTCGCCCCGACGGAGGTCGCGGGCGTGGGCCTGAGCGTCGCGGATCCGTTCCCCGGGGCGGGCGTGCGGATCGTGGATCTGCCCGGGCACGCGAACGGGCACATCGGCGTGCTCGTCGATGACCGCGTGCTGCTCGCCGGAGATGCCGCCTGGGGCTCCGATCTGCTCGCCGAGGAGTCGCGGATGCGTTTCCTGCCGCGGGCGCTCCAGCACGACGGCGACGCCTACGGCGACACAGCGGGCAGGCTGGTGGCGCTCTCGCACGCCGGGATCCGAGTGGTCTGCAGTCACGATCCGATCGGCGACCGAGAGCTGCTCCCGAGATGAGCAGGCTGCGGATCGTCGCGGAGTTCGCCGCCACGCGCTGGTTCCGGCCGTTGCGCAGGCGCGCCGCGGTGGAGCGTCGGCAGCGGCGCCTGCTGCGTCGCCATCTCCGTTTCCTCCGTCGCAGATCCGCCTACTTCCGACCCCTGCTCGCTGAGCGATCCGCGGGTCTCGCGGCGCTCCCGCTCATGGACAAGGGCATCATGATGGAGCGCTTCGACGAGCTGAACACGGTCGGGGTCCATCGCGAGGACGCGTTGCGGACCGCGCTCGCGAACGAGCGCTCGCGCGACTTCGCCGCCGACGTCCGGGGCTGCTCGATCGGACTGTCCAGCGGCACGAGCGGGCACCGCGGCCTCTTCCTCGTGAGCCGCGCGGAACGAGAGGCCTGGGCCGGGACGATGCTCGCGCGCACGCTGCCGCGCGGACGGATCCTCGGACACCGCATCGCGCTGTTCCTGCGTGCCGACAACACGCTGTACGAAGCGGTGGGATCCCGCGCCGTCTCCTTCTCCTACTTCGATGTGTTCGCGGAGATGACGGAGAACCTCGATCGTCTCGACCGCTACGCGCCGACGATCCTGGTCGGACCCCCCTCAGTGCTGCTCGCGATCGCCCGCGCGGCGGAGAGGGGCGAGATCGCCGTGCACCCGGAGAAGGTCTACGCGGTCGCCGAGGTGCTCGAGGTCTCCGATGAGCGCAGGATCGCGGCCGGGCTGGGACAGGAGCGGATCCATCAGCTCTATCAATGCACCGAGGGATTCCTCGCGCACACCTGCGAGGAGGGCGTTCTGCACCTCAACGAGGACGGCGTGCTCATCGAGCGGGAGCCGCTGGGCGGCGGCCGGTTCGTGCCTGTCGTGACGGATCTGCGTCGCCGGGCGCAGCCCATCGTGCGCTACCGTCTGGGCGATGTGCTCCGGGAGCGCGACGTCCCCTGCCCGTGCGGGAGCGCCCTGACCGCGGTCGCCCGGATCGAGGGGCGCGAGGGCGACACCCTGCGGCTGCCGGGGCGGGACGGGGGTGTCGTCGAGGTGTTCGCCGATCTCGTGTCCCGCGCCGTGGTCTACGCGGACGGGGTGGCGGAGTACCGCATCGTGCAGACGGGGCGCCGGGAGCTGGAGGTCGGCATCGAGGCGGCCGGGGACACGCCGCTCGCGCTCGCGCGGGCGCACGTCGCGGCGGAGCTGGGATCCTTGGCGGACCGCCTCGGCGCGGAGCGGGCCCAGGTGCGCTTCGTGACCTACGCGCCGGAGCCGGGGCGGAAGCTGCGTCGCGTCGAGCGACGCTGGAGGGGGGAGCAGGACGATGCGGAGCTGTGAGATCGCGGGGTGGGGCAGCATGCTTCCGGGCCGGACGGTGCGGTTCGGCGAGAGCGTGCGCTATCGCATCGAGGATGACGTGTCGCACCTCGACATGCTCGTCGGGGCGGCGCGGCGCGCCATCGCGCACGCCGGCCTGACGACCGATGACGTCGATCTCGTGCTGGGGGCGTCCGCCGCGGGGGTGCAGCCGATCCCGTGCACCGCGGCACTGGTCTGGGAGCGTCTCACCTCGGCCGGCCATGCCGCCGCCTTCGATGTGAACTCGACCTGCACGAGCTTCGTCACGGCCCTGGACATCGCCTCCCGGTATCTCGACGACGGCGACCATCGGACGGTGCTCGTGGTCGCCGGCGACGTCGCCTCGCGGTTCCTCAACCCCGACCAGCAGGAGAGCTTCGAGCTGTTCAGCGATGCCGCGGTGGCGGTCGTGCTGCGCCGTGCCACGGCGCCCGATCGCGGGGTGGTGTCGAGCCTGCAGCAGACCTGGCCCGCACACGCGCACGACACGGAGCTGCGCGGGGGCCTGTCGCACGCGCCCGCCCAGCAGTACGCGGCGGCCGATCCGGCCGATTACCTCTTCGACATGGATGGACGGCGTGCGCTGCTCGGGATGATGCGCGTCCTGCCCGATTTCTTCGACCGCTTCCTGCGCAGGGCGGGCCTCGTCCACGATGACATCGCCCTGTGGATCCCGCATCAGGCCTCGGCGGCGCTCGGGCCGATGCTCGACCGGATCGGGGTGCCGGCGGATCGCCGTGTCGACGAGGTCGAGGCGTTCGGCAACATGGTCTCCGCGTCCGTGCCGTTCATGCTGACCCGGGCGCTCGAGTCCGGCCGCATCGCCACGGGCGACACCGTCGTCCTGTGCGGCACTGCCGCCGGCCTCACCGCCAACGCGCTCGCGCTGCGGCTCTGAACGGCGAGGGGGCGGAGGTCAGGCTCCGAGCACCCCGCCGATCGAGCCGATCACGCCGTCGATCGGCTGGCCGGAGGCGTCGCGCTTCGCTCCGACGTCCGGCAGCGTGCGCGCCGAACCGTCGGGGCCGACCGCGAGCGCCGGCTCCGTGCCGACCCAGGCCAGCGTGAGCCGATCTTCGCCCTTCAGGAACGCGTGGGCGCGGACGCCGCCGGTGGCGCGGCCCTTCCCGGGGAACTCGGTGAAACGCGATGTCTTGGCGCGCCCGGCGTCGGTGCCGGCGATCATGCCTGCGGCTCCCGAGACGGTCACGACGATGGCGTCGTCGCCGGCGTCCAGGACGGAGAACGCGATGACCTCGGCCTTGGCGCCGAGCTTGATGCCGGCCATGCCGCCGGCCGGAGCGCCCTGGGGGCGCACGCCCGACGCGGCGAAGTGCAGCAGCTGCGCGTCGCTGGTCACGAACACGAGTTCGGCGTCGTCGGGCGCCGAGCCCGCGCCGACCACGACATCCCCGGGCTTCATGCCGATGATCTCCAGCTCCGGCTTCACCGCGAGGGTCGACGGGACGACGCGCTTCACGACGCCCGTCCTGGTGCCGACGGCGAGCGGAGTGTCGTCGTCGAACCGGATGAGGGCGAGGATCCGCTCGCTCTTGTCGAGCAGCCCGATGTAGTCGCGCAGCGGAACGCCGGCCGCGAGGTGGACGGACGCCGACGGCACCGAGGGGAGATCCATCGCGGTGAAACGCAGGACGCGTCCGGCGGAGGTGACCGCGCCGATCTCGGTGCGCGTGGTCGTCGTGAGCGTCGAGAGGACCGCATCGTGCTTGCTGCGCCGCGCGGCGGGGGAGAGCACCTGGCCCGGCTCCAGGTCGACCCGCACCGCACGACCGGTGGTCGAGAGCACGACGACGGTGGGCGCGTCGGCGATCTGCGTGTCCACCGGTCCCTTGGCGGCGCGCGCCTTGGGGGGCGCCGCGTTGAGGAGTAGGGTGCGCCGCGGGGTTCCGTAGGCCTCTGCGGCCGCGTCGAGTTCGGTCGCGACCTGGGCGCGCAGCAACGCCTCGCTGCCGAGCAGCTCCTGCAGCGCGGCGATCTCGGCGAGCAGCTGGTCGCGCTCGGTCTCCAGCTCGATGCGGGAGAACTTGGTGAGGCGCCGCAGGCGCAGCTCGAGGATGTACTCGGCCTGGCGCTCGCTGAGGTCGAAGACGCTCTGCAGGCGGGTGCGGGCCTGTTCCGAATCGTCCGAGGAGCGGATGACCTGGATGACCTCGTCGATGTCGAGGATCGCGACGAGCAGACCCTCCACGAGGTGCAGGCGCTCCTCGCGGCGGGCGAGGCGGAAGCGGCTGCGCCGCGTGACGACCTCGAGGCGGTGCCGCACGTAGACGCTGAGGAGCTCCTTGAGCCCGAGGGTGCGCGGCTGCCCGTCGACGAGGGCGACGTTGTTGATGCTGAACGAGTCCTCGAGCGGAGTCAGCCGGTACAGCTGCTCCAGCACGGCGTTCGGGTCGAAACCGGTCTTGATGCCGATCTGGATCCGCATGCCGTGGTTGCGGTCGGTGAGGTCGTTGACGTCGCTGATGCCCTGGAGCTTCTTCGCCTGCACCGCGTCGCGGATCTTCTCGATCACGCGCTCGGGGCCGACCATGTAGGGCAGTTCCGTGACGACGATGCCGGTCCGGCGCGGGCCGAGGGGCTCGATCGAGACCTTGCCGCGCACCTTGAACGCCCCGCGGCCGTTCGCGTAGGCGTCGCGGACGCCGTCGAGGCCCATCACGATCCCGCCCGAGGGGAAGTCGGGGCCGGGGACGAACTCCATGAGCTCCTCGGTCGTCGCCTCGGGGTGCTCGAGCAGATGGATGGCCGCAGCGACGACCTCGATGAGGTTGTGCGGCGCCATGTTGGTCGCCATTCCCACGGCGATGCCGCTGGCTCCGTTGACGAGCAGGTTGGGGAACGCGGCCGGCAGCACGGACGGCTGCTGGAACTGGCCGTCGTAGTTGGGCACGAAGTCGACGACGTCCTCGTCCAGGCTCTCCGTCAGTGCGAGGGAGGACGGCGCGAGACGTGCCTCGGTGTACCGGGACGCCGCAGGCCCGTCGTCGAGCGAGCCGAAGTTGCCATGGCCGTCGACGAGCGGCAGGCGCAGCGAGAACGGCTGCGCGAGACGGACGAGCGCGTCGTAGATCGCGGAGTCGCCGTGCGGATGCAGCTTGCCCATCACGTCGCCGACGACGCGCGCGCTCTTCACGTGCCCGCGGTCGGGCCGCAGGCCCATCTCCGCCATCTGGAAGAGGATCCGCCGCTGCACGGGCTTGAGTCCGTCCCGGGCGTCCGGGAGGGCGCGGGAGTAGATGACCGAGTACGCGTATTCCAGGAAGGAGCCCTGCATCTCGCTCGACAGATCGATGTCCTGGATGCGCTCTTCGATCGGCTCGGGCGGCGTGGTGCGGGGCATGGGCTTCCTGCGGTAATCGGGAGGCGGCGGAGCGGTTCTCGACGCCGGACCGCGCCGGTCTCTGTGCGAGACTGACTCGGATGACCCTTATGCTACCGGCGATCCCGTCGTCCCCCCGGAGCATCACCGGGGTGGCGCACGACCTGCTCGGCGCGCTCGACGGCCGCGCGGGAGCCCTCCCGGCGGCGCGATCGGCCGTCCTCGTGGTCATGGACGGGCTCGGCGCGATCCCGCTGAGGGCGCATGCCGGCCATGCGCGGCGTCTGACCGCGGCGATGGCCAAGAAGGACGTGCTCTCCAGCGTCTTCCCCTCGACGACCGCCGCGGCGCTCACGAGCCTGCTCACCGGGGTGGATCCGGGCCGGCACGGTCTCGTGGGCTACGAAGTGCGTGACCCGCGCACCGGGACGATCGTGAACCAGCTCTCGGGCTGGGAGAAGGCGAAGGCGGATCCCCGCGAGTGGCAGCGCACGCCGACCGTCTTCGAGACCGCGGCGGCCGGCGGCCGCCCCTCCTTCGCCGTCGGGCTTGCGGAGTACGCGCGCAGCGGATTCTCGGCGGCGACTCTGCGCGGCGCCGAGTTCCATGCGGCACGAACGGCGTCGGAGCGCATGGCACTGGCGCTGAACCTCGCCGAGGAGCATGAGGGCGCGCTGGTCTACTGCTATCTTCCCGAGGCGGACAAGGCCGGGCACAAGCACGGCATGGCGT
The DNA here is from genome assembly GCF_037148715.1 of Microbacterium sp. MMO-10. Classification (NCBI taxonomy): domain Bacteria; kingdom Bacillati; phylum Actinomycetota; class Actinomycetes; order Micrococcales; family Microbacteriaceae; genus Microbacterium; species Microbacterium sp. MMO-10. The sequence continues at coordinate 688,909 of NZ_JBBCSV010000002.1, forward strand.
CGGGGGAGTGGGTCGCGGCGCTCGAGGAGCTCGACGCGGCGATTCCCGGGACGGTCCCCGATGGCGTCGGTCTGCTCGTGACCGCCGACCACGGGATGGTCGACGTCCCCGCGTCCCGGCACCTCGTCATCGACGGACGCAGCCCCCTGCAGGACGGCGTCGCGGCGATCGCCGGTGAGCCCCGCATGCTGCACGTCTACCTGGAGGATCCCGCGCGGACCGACGAAGCCGCCGCGCGATGGGCCGCCGGAGTGGACGGGGCGGCCGACGTCCTCACTCGCGCGCAGGCCGTGCGGGGAGGTCTGTTCGGATCCGGAACCACCCCGGAGGCGCAGTCGCGGATCGGCGACCTCGTGGTCCCGGCGCGGGGCCTGTGGGCGTTGTACGACGGCGCCGCCGCGGATCAGCGGTCGCAGGGCATGATCGGCCAGCACGGTTCGCTGAGCGCGGCGGAGCTGCGGGTGCCGCTCATCCGCCTCGGTGCGTTCGCCCGCTGAGCGATCTCACCGAGGGCGGCACGACACGGCGACGACGGAGTTCGGCTAGATCCGGCCGAGCCGTCAGTCCTCGCTGCGGGCTCCGAACACGATCTCGTCCCAGGAGGGCATGCCCCGGCGCCGGCGGCGCGAGCCGGAGTCTCCGTCGATCGACACCGGCGCCTCGGGCTCCTCCGGAGCGGGCTCCGGCTGATAGCCCGGCTCCAGGGCGTCGAAGAGGGCGAGCGGACGGGAGTCGTCGCTCTCCTCGTCGACACCGGGACGGGCCTCGCGCTGACCGCGTCGACGGCGCAGTGCCTCCAGCAGGTCGGCGGTGTCGGACGGAGTGGACGGGGCGAACGACGCGCTGCGCGTGGCCGCCTCCTGTGCGTTCGAGGACGACTGGGGGTGGCGTGCGGAACGCGGCTCGGGCGCGTCCGTCGATCCTTCGTCGCCGGTGGTCTCGGACGCCTCGGCCGGAGCGGCCGGCGCAGGCACGAGGCGCGGGCCGAAGGCGCCGGAGTCGAACCGGGTCTCGTCCTTGTAGGGCGACGGGCGGTCCTTGTCCAGGGCGCGCAGGCGCGGGATCAGTCCCTCCGGCAGCGAGCCCTGCCGGGACAGCTGCGTCGCATCGGCGTTGAGCGGTGCAAGGGCGCTGCGGCGCGGGTCGAAGCTCCAGCGCGCGTCGTGCTCGACCTCGTTCGCGGTGAACTCGAGCTTGACGATCCAGCCGCTGTCGTCCTTCCAGCTCGCCCAGCGCTCGTCGGCCGCCGCCAGCTCGGCCAGCTTCGCCCTGATCGCGACTCCGAAGGTGGGCTGGGCGTCGGGTTCGACCTCGCTCCCGATCAGCACGGGGACCGCGAGCGCCTGGCCGACGATGTGCTCGCGCTCGGCGAGCACCGGGCCCTCGAACCGCTGCACGACCTCGAGGCCGACGCCGAGCAGCTCCGCCACCTCGGCCGCGGACATGCCCGCCCGGACATGGGCCTGGATCTCCCGGGGGCTGGCGGCGAGCGGAGCGGGCTTCTCCTCGCGTCCGGCCTTCGCCCGGCGCAGCTCGGTGCGCAGCACCTCGTCGATGGGCAGGGCGAATCGTTCCCCCGACTCGGTGGCGAGGACGAGGACGTCCTCCTCTGCGCCGACGATCGTGACGTGTTCCATGGCTTCAGCCCCTCAGGATGAGTGTCGATTCATGGTGTCATGGGCCGGGGCGGGCGCAGGGAATATCGTGGGCGCGCCGTGAGTTCCGGTGGGATGGATCGAGTGGCATTTGCGATTTGCACGCGCGTCATGCAAACTATGGGCCGCCGAACACCCCCGGCTCCCGCCACTCGCAGGATGAAAGTGGAGATCCATGGCAACCGATTACGACGCCCCGCGCAAGAGCGAAGACGAGAGCGAGTCCATCGAGGCTCTCAAGGAGCGCGTCCCCGACAAGCTGTCGGGATCGATCGATGTCGAGGATTCGGACAACCCGGGTGGCTTCGACCTTCCCGGGGCGGACCTCTCCGACGTCGAGCTCGACGTCGTGGTGCTGCCCCCGCAGGAGGACGAGTTCACCTGTGTCAGCTGTTTCCTCGTGAAGCATCGCTCACAGCTCGATCACGAGGACAAGGCAGGCCCCATCTGCAAGGAATGCGCGGCCTGATTCCTCGACGCTGCTCGCGCCCGGACCATCCTGGTTCCGGGCGCGTTCTGCGTTCTCGGGCCGAACCGGAAGCAGAAGGCTCAGACCGCGGCCGCGTCCGTCGCCGCGGAGGCGCGGGCGGCCTCGATCGCGGCCGCCAGCCGATCCGGAGTGCGCGTCGAGATCGTCCAGCTCGGCGCGGGGTCGGCCGGATCGGTGTTGGGCACGATCACGACGCCGTCGATGCCGCCCCGGATGAGGTGCCAGCCGCGGGCCGGGAGCGCCGGGCCACGGGCCTGCCGGGCGTCCTCGCCGGTCCGGATCTCGGGTGCGCCGAGCCAGGAGGCGTCGATCCATGCACGGCCCGCGCGCAGCACGCGCCGATCCACCTCGACGCGTGGCGAGCCGGCGATCATCAGCGCGATGATGGCGATCGTGGCGACCACGCCGATCGCGAGGGCGATGACGGATCCGGCGGGGACGAACACCAGGGTGATCATCGGACCGCCCAGCGCTGCCGCGAGGAACAGCCAGAGGCTCGGCGCGAGACGCTCGCGATAGCGGACGACGGCGGAAGCGGGGCGGGCGTCGCCCGGTGCGTTCTGCATTAGCCTCTTTCCGTGACCGAAACCGTGGACGTTCCCATTATCGCGCCCGAGCCTCCCGTCTATGCGCACCCGGGCGACGCCGGGGCCGACCTGGTCTCGACCGAGGCGGTGCGTCTCGAGCCGGGGCAGCGGGCGCTCATCGGCACCGGCGTCAGCATCGCGCTGCCCGAGGGATACGCCGCATTCGTGGTGCCCCGCAGCGGACTGGCCGCGAAGCACGGGATCACCGTGGTGAACGCGCCGGGAACGGTCGACGCGGGGTATCGCGGCGAGATCAAGGTCAGTCTTCTGAATACGGACAGCGATGCGGCGTACGATGTCGCGGTCGGTGATCGCATCGCGCAGCTGATCGTCATGCCCGTCACCCGAGCCCGGTTCATCCCGGTCGGAACCCTCGACGAGTCGGCGCGCGGTGCGGACGGATTCGGATCCACCGGCTACCAGACCCAGAGCGCCGCCCCTGTCGGCGCGGAGGAGAACGCATGAGCGACGAAAGCACGTCCGACCTCGAGCCGACCGAGGACACGGTGTCGGCGCCCGCGCACGACCGCGCGGTCGACGGCCCGTTCGACGAGAGCGAGGCCAATCCGGTCCGTCCGTACATCGATCTCGGCGCGATCAAGATCCTTCCCCGGGAGGGCCTGAACCTGCGCCTCGAGGTGGAGGAGCAGACGCAGCGCATCGTCGCCGTGGGCCTGGACTACGCCGACTCGACGCTGCAGGTGCAGCCGTTCGCCGCTCCGCGATCGAGCGGCCTCTGGGACGAGACCCGTGCGCAGATCCAGGAGCAGATCTCGCAGCAGGGCGGCACCGTGACGGAGCGCGACGGTGCTCTGGGTGCGGAGCTCCTGGCCGAGATCCCCGCCGTCGCCGGCGACACGGCCGTCACCCGGCTCGCGCGCTTCGTCGGCGTCGACGGGCCGCGCTGGTTCCTGCGCGGCGTGATCGGCGGGGCCGCCGCCTCGGATGAGACCGCGGGCGCTGCCGTCGAGGATCTGTTCCGATCGATCGTCGTCGTCCGCGGCGGGGCTCCCATGCCGCCGCGCGACCTCATCCCGCTGCGGATGCCCGCGGCGCCCGGCACGGCGTGAGCACGGCGGGCGGACCGGAGCGGCCCGCCGAGTCGGGAGCCGAGCAGTACGCGCCGCCGCCGGCTCCGGATGCGGTGCAGAGCCTGGGCGCTGCACTCGGCGGTGCGGCGCAGCGGCTCGGTATCGATCCCGCCTCCGGCGCCAGTACCGGACACGTCGTGTGGCGCGCCATGGGCGGATGGCGCGGCGTCCTGGAGTCGGTGCTGCCCAGCGCCGCATTCCTCGTGATCTACACGCTGCGCCCCGAGCCGCTCTGGCTCTCCCTGGTCGTCTCCGTGGGCCTGGCCGCCGTCTTCTCCGTCATCCGCCTGCTGCAGCGTTCCCCGGCGGCGTCGGCCCTCGGCGGCCTCGTCGCGGTCGCGGTCGCGGCGGGACTGGCGCTCTGGACCGGCCGCGGCCAGGACAACTTCGTCCCCGGCTTCTTCACGAACGCCGCCTACGGCACCGTGCTGCTGGTCTCCGCACTCGTCGGCTGGGCGCTCATCGGCCTCGCCGCGGGCTTCCTCATGGGCGATGTGCGGGGCTGGCGGCAGGAGCCGCGCAAGCGCCGGGCGTTCTCCTGGCTCACGATCGCCTGGGCGGCGCTCTTCTTCGCGCGGCTGGCCGTGCAGCTGCCGCTCTACTTCTCCGGCAATGTGCAGGCGCTCGGCACGCTGAAGCTCGTGATGGGCCTGCCGCTCTTCGCGCCGATGGTGGCGCTCACCTGGCTGGTCGTCCGCGCGCTGTATCCGGCCGGACGCGACGCCGAAGCGGTGGAGGAGCCGTCGGATCCCGCCTCCTGAGACCCGTGTGAATGACGGACTCATCCGCCGTCTCCGCGTGCTAGATTTATCTCGACGTCAAGATAAATCGACACCTTTCGCTCGCTCGCGCCGAAGCGCAGACTGGTAAGGCCCGCCTTGCTAGCCGCGCGGGGGAGCGGGCGAGCAAGATGGAGTCGCCTGTCGCTTCCATCCGAACAGAAGGAGACGGATCCGTGTCCACGGTGAACAGCTTCGGTGCCAAGAGCACCCTGACGGTCGGCAGCACCGACTACGAGATCTTCCGGATCGACACGGTCCCCGGGTACGAGAAGCTCCCGTTCAGCCTCAAGGTCCTCCTGGAGAACCTGCTTCGCACCGAGGACGGCGCGAACGTGACCAAGGCTCAGATCGAGGCGCTCGGTTCCTGGGACCCGGCTGCCCAGCCCGACACCGAGATCCAGTTCACGCCGGCCCGCGTCGTCATGCAGGACTTCACCGGCGTGCCCTGCATCGTAGACCTCGCGACCATGCGCGAGGCCGTCACCGCCCTCGGCGGCGACCCGAGCAAGATCAACCCGCTCTCGCCCGCCGAGATGGTCATCGACCACTCCGTCATCGCCGATCTGTTCGGCCGCCCCGACGCGATCGAGCGCAACGTCGAGATCGAGTACGAGCGCAACGGCGAGCGCTACCAGTTCCTGCGCTGGGGCCAGACCGCGTTCGACGACTTCAAGGTCGTCCCCCCGGGCACCGGCATCGTGCACCAGGTGAACATCGAGCACCTGGCCAAGGTCATCTACGACCGCTCCCTCGACGGCGTCCTGCGCGCCTACCCCGACACCTGCGTCGGCACCGACTCGCACACCACGATGGTCAACGGCCTGGGCGTGCTGGGCTGGGGCGTCGGCGGCATCGAGGCCGAGGCCGCCATGCTCGGCCAGCCCGTCTCCATGCTCATCCCGCGCGTCGTGGGCTTCAAGCTCACGGGTGAGATCCCCGCCGGGGTCACCGCGACCGACGTCGTGCTCACGATCACCGACATGCTGCGCCAGCACGGTGTGGTCGGCAAGTTCGTGGAGTTCTACGGCGCCGGGGTCGCATCTGTGCCGCTCGCCAACCGCGCCACGATCGGCAACATGTCGCCGGAGTTCGGCTCCACGGCCGCGATCTTCCCGATCGACGACGTCACGCTCGACTACCTGCGCCTGACCGGTCGCGACGAGCAGGCCGTGGCCCTCGTCGAGGCCTACGCGAAGCAGCAGTCGCTCTGGCACGACGCCGCGAACGAGCCCGGTTTCAGCGAGTACCTCGAGCTCGACCTCTCCACCGTCGTGCCCTCGATCGCCGGCCCGAAGCGTCCGCAGGACCGCATCCTCCTCTCCGAGGCGAAGGCGCAGTTCGAGAAGGACATCCTGAACTACGCGACCGGTCCGATCGACGTCGCCGACTCCGGCTCGTTCCCCGCCTCCGACCCGGGATCGGTGCCCGGCGAGGAGATCGAGACCAACGAGATCCCGGTCGTGCTCAACTCCGGTGCGCCCACCGAGGCGTCCAAGCCGGTCAAGGTCAAGACGCCCGACGGGCAGAAGTACATCCTCGACAACGGCGCGGTGACCCTCGCGGCCATCACCTCCTGCACGAACACGTCGAACCCGTCGGTCATGATCGCCGCGGGCCTGCTCGCCCGGAACGCCCTCGCCAAGGGACTGAAGCAGAAGCCGTGGGTCAAGACCACGCTCGGCCCCGGATCCAAGGTCGTCACCGATTACTACGAGAAGTCGGGCCTCGACAAGGACCTCGAGGGTCTCGGCTTCTACACCGTCGGCTACGGCTGCACGATCTGCATCGGAAACTCCGGTCCGCTGATCGAGGAGGTCTCCGCCGCGATCAACGAGAACGACCTCGCGGTCACCGCGGTGCTCTCCGGCAACCGCAACTTCGAGGGCCGGATCAGCCCCGACGTGAAGATGAACTACCTCGCCAGCCCGCCGCTGGTCGTCGCCTATGCCCTCGCCGGGTCGATGAACTTCGACTTCGACACCCAGGCGCTCGGCACCGACGGCGAGGGCAAGGAGGTGTTCCTCAAGGACGTCTGGCCCGACCCCGCCGAGGTGCAGCAGATCATCGACTCGTCGATCTCTCGCGACCAGTTCATCAAGCAGTACGCGACCGTGTTCGACGGCGATGAGCGCTGGACCAGCCTGCCCACCCCGACCGGCCCGGTCTTCGAGTGGGACGCCGACTCGACCTACGTGCGCAAGGCGCCGTACTTCGACGGGATGCAGGCGGAGCCGGCGCCGGTCACCGACATCTCGGGCGCCCGCGTGCTCGCGACGCTCGGCGACTCGGTCACGACCGACCACATCTCGCCCGCCGGCAACATCAAGGCCGGCACCCCGGCCGCGCAGTACCTCACCGAGCACGGCGTCGCGCAGAAGGACTTCAACTCCTACGGCTCGCGCCGTGGCAACCACGAGGTCATGATCCGCGGCACGTTCGCCAACATCCGGCTGAAGAACGCGCTGGTCAAGGCGGTCAACGACGGGCAGCAGATCGAGGGCGGCTACACCCGCGACTTCACCCAGGCCGGTGGCCCGCAGTCCTACATCTTCGACGCCTCGACCAACTACCAGGCACAGGGCACCCCGCTGGTGATCTTCGGCGGCAAGGAGTACGGATCCGGATCCTCCCGCGACTGGGCGGCGAAGGGCACGAACCTCCTCGGCGTCAAGGCGGTCATCACGGAGAGCTTCGAGCGGATCCACCGCTCGAACCTCATCGGCATGGGTGTCGTCCCGCTGCAGTTCCCCGCCGGCGAGTCCTGGGAGTCCCTGGGCCTGGACGGCACCGAGATCGTCTCGATCGCGGGTCTCGAGGAGCTGAACGAGGGCACCACTCCCAAGACGGTGCGCGTCACCGCCGAGCCGAGCGAGTTCTCGCCCGAGGGCAAGCAGACGGTCGAGTTCGACGCGGTCGTGCGCATCGACACCCCCGGTGAGGCCGACTACTACCGCAACGGCGGCATCCTGCAGTACGTGCTGCGCTCGCTGGTCTGATCCACGCACGCGATTCGGGGCCGGTTCCTTCGGGAGCCGGCCCCGTTCGCGTGTGTGCTCCGCGCGCACCGACGGGTGTCGGCATCCTCACGCCGTGCGACGCGTGTCGGCGTCCGCCCGCGCGATAGCATCCGTGGGTGGAACACGAGGAGGCGCCCTTTACGGTGGCAGTCGGCGAAGGGGCTCCCGTCTCCGTCCGTAAGCGCGTCGGCCGCCCTCTGCTGGTTCTCGCTGCCGCCGCGGTGGTGCTGTTCGGCGGCTGGGAAGCGGCAGCCGCCCAGTTCGCTCTCGCGTCGGTCGTCGCTGCGGCCGTTCTCGTGTCGGCGGCAGTCGTGCTGGCGGCCTTCGGCGAGCTCGCCTACCGGGATCTGACTTCCGGCGCCATCGATCGGTACGTGCTGGCGTGGGCCGGATCGCTGTTCGCCTGCGGAGTCGCGCTGTCCTTCGGCGTGATCGGGTGGATCCCCCTGGCTGGGGCCGGCTGGGTCCTCGCGGGCCAGAGGTTCGCCCCGGTGAGGCGGATCCGGAGGGCGATCCCGCACCGGCGCTGGAGGACCACGGTGACCGCGTTGGCGGCGACCGGAGTCGTCTGCATGCTCCTTCTCCCGCTGGCCGTCGGCCTGGGGTCCCTTCCGCTGATCGTGATCGTGATGGCGGGACGCATCGTGGCGCCACTCTTCTTCGGCTTCGCCCTCCGATGCCGGGGCCGCACGACGTACTCCGGTGCTCCGGCCGACGACTGAGCCAGGACCTTCGGCGACGCGAGGCGCGCCGCCGCGTGTCGGCGTGCGCCTCGCCCCGCGACGCGTGCAGGAGATCGCGACGCATGCAGGAGCTGGTCGGGGAATCGATCCTGGAGGCGCCGTGGGATCCTGCACGCGTCAGGAATGCTCGGCGATCAACGAGGTCGTGACGCCGCCCCGACGTAACGGGACGAGGGGCGCAGGATCTTGCCGTCCTGCACCTGTTCGCAGGCATGCGCGCCCCATCCGATGAGCCGCGCCGAGGCGAAGGTCGGGGTGAACAGCTCGCGGGGGATGCCGCACGCCTCCATGACGACCGCGGCGTAGAGCTCGACGTTCGTGCGCAGGGCTCGCCCGGGCTTGAGCTCGTCCAGGACGCGCAGCACGGTCTGCTCCACGGTCACGGCGAGGTCCACGCGGTTCGTCGCCAGTCCGTCGGCGCGCAGCCGCTGAGCGACGCCGCGCAGCAGGCGGGAACGGGGATCCTCCGTGCGGTAGACGGCGTGTCCGAACCCCATGATCCGGCCGCCGTGCTGCACGCGCTCGCGCACCCAGGCGTCCGCACGCTCCGGTGCGCCGATGTCGTCCAGCATGTCCAGAGTGCGCGCAGGAGCGCCCCCGTGCAGCGGCCCGGACAGCGCTCCGAGCGCGCCGCCGACGCACGACGCGAGGTCGGCGCCGGTGGACGCGATGACCCGCGCCGTGAACGTCGACGCGTTGAAGCCATGGTCGATCGCCGCCGTCAGATAGGTTCCCAGGGCCGTGGCGAGGCGGATGTCGGGCGTGACGCCCGTGAGCATGCGCAGATAGTCGGTGACCGGGTCGAGATCTCCGTCGGGCTCGATCGGATCCTGACCCGTGCTCCAGCGGTGCAGCGCGGCGATCAGGGCCGGCGCGACCGCGGCGAGGCGGATCGCGTCATCGCTCCGCTCGGTCTCCGTCTCGTCGTAGAGCGCCCGCCTGCCGTCCGCGGACGAGATCAGGGCGAGTCCGGTGCGCAGCTGGGCCATGGGGTCCAGCGCCGACGTCGCGATCGACGACAGTGATCCGTGCAGACTCTCGGGGATCGCGCGCGCGGAAGCCGTGCGCGCGCGAAAGGCCGCGGACTCCGCGCCGTCCCGGGGCAGCCCGCCCAGCGCGACCAGGTTCCAGGCGTCCTCGAAACGGGCCTCGGCGGCCAGTTCCACCCCGGAGACCCCGCGGTAGTGGAAGAAGCCCTCCTCGCCGCGGACGTCGCCGATCGCGGTCTCTGCGACGACCACGTTGGTGAGTCCTCGCGGGACGTCGATGAGCTGCGTGTCGTTGCGATCGATGGTGATGGCCATGTCGGCTCCTCTCTGGCGAGTCGCGGATGGCGGCTCTGTGCTCCTCGGAGTCGCGATGCGGCTCCTCGCTCACCCTGCATAGCGGATCCGGATATCGTCAATGTTGATCGGATCAATGAGAGGGGCTGACGATGGACGCACTCACGGCCGCGCAGACCGCGGCGCGGCTCGGCGTACGGACGGAGACGCTCTACGCGTACGTCTCGCGCGGCCTGATCTCGCGGGAGCGCGGAGCGCACGGCTCCCTCTTCGACCCGCTCGAGGTGGAGCGCTTCGCCCGTGCTCGCCGCCGCGTGACCTCGCCCTCGCACGGCGCGGCCCGCGCTGCCGGCGCCGACGGGAGCCCGCTGGCGGTCATCGACACCGACATCGCCTTGATCGAGGACGGCGAGCTCTGGATCCGCGGCATCCCGATCGACGAGCTGGTCGCGGGAGAGGGCGGTCCGCCGAGGTTCGACGCCGTCGTGCGGTGGCTCTTCGCCCGCACCGACCTGCCGGCGGAGGACGCGCCGCCGCTGGAACGGCCCGACAGCGCAGTGGCGCGCCGGGTGGTCGCCGCGCTGCCCGTCGCCGCCGGGGCGTTCAGCCGCCTGCTCGCCGCGGTCGCGGCTCTTGCGGCGGAGGATCCCGAGCGCTACGACCTCCGCGCGGAGACCGTGGCGCGGGTGGCGCCCCGTCTCGTCGCGGGGCTCGTCGACGCGCTTCCGACGGTCGGCACGGAGCGGGAGGCGAAGGAGGGGCCGGCACCGGACCGCAGTGCGGAGGACGAGCACGTCGCGGCGCGGCTCTGGCCTCGTCTCACGGCACTTTCGGCATCGCCCGACCGGCTGCGGGTGCTCGACGCCGCACTCGTCCTGCTCGTCGACCACGACATGGCGGCATCGACGCTCGCCGCGCGGGCGGCGGCGTCGGCGCGCGCCCACCCGTACGCGGTCGTGGCGGCCGGATTCGGCGCCCTCGACTCCGCTCTGCACGGCGCCGTGAGCGCCGCCGTCCACGCGCTGCTGCGGCAGGTGCAGGACGGCGAGGATCCGGCGGCGGCGGTCGCGACCGCGACGCGTCTCGGCGGCGCGGGGATCCCCGGCTTCGGGCAGCTGCTGTATCCGGACGGTGATCCTCGCGCGCGGCTGCTGTTGCGACGGATGCGGGAGACCTCGGATCCGCGGGCCCGGGCGGCGCTGGATCTGGCGGACCGGGTCACCGCCGTCGTGCATGCCAGGACGGGCCTTCACCCGACCATCGATCTCGCGCTGGCCGTGATGGCGCTGGCCTGGGACATGCCCGCAGACGCCGGGGAGACCGTCTTCGCCGTCGCGCGCTCCGCCGGCTGGTGCGTGCATGCGCAGGACGAGTACGGACGGGCTCCGCTGCGGTTGCGGCCGATCGGGCACTACGTCGGTCCGGATGCGGCGGATGTCCAGCGCCCCGGGAGCAATGCTCGGTAGTCTTGGTCGGTGCTGCGGGCTCCGGCTCGCGGTTCCCGTTTCGTTTCAGGAGGCAGATACGGTGGCGATCCTTCCCGGCATCTCCGGTCCCCGCGACCTCGATCGGCTCACCCCCGAACAGCTCGTGCAGCTGGCCGCGGAGGTCCGTTCGTTCCTGATCGAGAACGTGGCCCGCACGGGCGGCCACCTCGGACCGAACCTCGGAGTCGTCGAGCTGACGATCGCCCTGCATCGGGTGTTCTCCTCGCCGGATGACCCGATCATCTTCGACACCGGCCATCAGTCTTACGTGCACAAGCTCCTCACCGGGCGTCAGGACTTCTCCGCGCTCCGCTCGCGCGGGGGTCTGGCCGGCTACCCGCAGCGATCGGAGAGCCCGCATGACGTGGTCGAGTCCTCGCACGCCTCCAGCTCGCTGAGCTGGGCCGACGGGATCTCCCGCGCCTTCACCGCGACGGGACGCGAGGACCGCCACGTCGTCGCGGTCGTCGGCGACGGGGCGCTCACCGGGGGGATGACGTGGGAGGCGCTCAACAACATCTCCGATGACAACGAGCGCAACCTCGTCATCGTCGTGAACGACAACGGCCGCTCCTACGCGCCGACGATCGGCGGAATGGCGCGGTACATGAACCGCGTGCGCACGGCGGGCGTGTACCGCGACCTGCATCAGAAGTCGGATCGGTTCTTCCGTGCGTTCGGCCCGGTCGGGCGGGCGTTCTACCGCGGCGTGCGAGGCGGTACGCACGGCTTCCTCTCGCGCTTCTCCAACAACGAGGAGCTGTACTCGAACCTCGACATCAAGTACCTGGGCCCGGTGGACGGGCACGACATCCCGTCGCTCCTCGAGACGCTGCAGCTCGCCAAGGACTTCGGCGCGCCGGTCATCGTGCACGTGATCACGGAGAAGGGGCGCGGCTATCAGCCGGCGCTCGATGACGAAGCGGATCAGTTCCACGCCGTGAACAAGATCGATCCGAAGACGGGCACGCCCCTCGCCGCGACGAGCACGGGATGGACCGATGTGTTCGCCGAGTCGCTGGTCGACGTCGGCGCGCGCACGCCGAACGTCATCGCCATGACGGCGGCCATGCTGCGCCCGACCGGGCTCGCTCCCTTCGCCGAGCGCTTCCCGGACCGGGTCTACGACGTGGGCATCGCCGAGCAGCACGCGGTCGCATCCGCGGCGGGGCTCGCATACGGGGGACTGCACCCCGTCGTCGCCCTGTACGCCACGTTCATGGGGCGGGCGTTCGATCAGGTGCTCATGGACGTCGGCCTGCACCGCGCGGGCGTCACGTTCGTGCTCGACCGGGCCGGCGTCACGGGCCCCGACGGTCCCAGTCATCACGGGCTGTGGGATCTGTCGATGCTGCAGATCGTGCCGGGGATCAGGATCGCCGCCCCGCGCGACGGTGAGCGGCTTCGTGAAGAGCTGGAGGAGGCCGTCGCGGTGGACGACGCGCCCACCGTGATCCGCTTCCCGAAGGGGGCCGTGACGCCCGAGATCCCGGCTCTGGAGCGCCTGCACGACGGTGTGGACGTGCTGTCGCGCGGCGAGAGCGAGGATGTGCTGCTGGTCGGGATCGGCCCGTTCGCGACGCTCGCCCTCGATGTGGCGGAACGGCTCAGGGCGCAGGGGATCGGCGCGACCGTGATCGACCCGCGCTGGGCGATCCCCGTGCAGCCATCGGTCGTCGAGCTCGCGGCCCGGCATCGCCTCGTCATCACGCTCGAGGACGGCATCCGCGTCGGCGGCGTCGGCACACGCGTGCGTCAGGTGCTGCGCGAGGCCGGCATCGACACGGCGGTTGACGAGCTCGGCCTGCCCGACGAGTACATCGACCACGCGAGCCGGGAGCAGATCCTGGAGGACGCGGGGCTCACCGCCGGCAAGATCGCGCAGGACGTGGTCGCGCAGGTGCTCGGCACGCGGGTTCCGATCGCACGCCCGACGGGCGAGATGCCGTTGCACACGGGCGCGGTCGACATCGTCGCGGGCCGCACCGTCGACACGGACGCCGAGGAGCGCCGGCGGCTCTGACGCGCCTTGGCCCGGAAAGCTCGGAGGTCACCGAGAGGCGGTCGCGGGGATTCGCCGACGGCGGCGGAACCACGCGGGGGTCTTCAGCCCGCGGTCGGCGCGCAGCGCGATGGAGGCGGTTCTCGCCCACCCGAGCGGGATGGCCGCGCTGCCGGCGAGGAAGCCGGTGACGAGGAACGCGCTCATCAGGCTGATCTGGTCCCGGAACAGCAGATGTGAGATGGCGAGCGAGACGGCGCCCGAGAAGACGGTGCCGAACGCGCACCAGGCCAGCAGGTGCGTGCGGAACGTCCGGACCCGGACCAGCGCGCGTCCCAACAGGAGAGCGGGGAGGATCCCGATCACCGTGGCGATCAGGCTGAAGGGAACGGCGTAGGCGCCCACGAAGAGCACGAGTCCGATCGAGCCGCCCAGCGCAGAGAAGAAGACCTCGATCGAGGGCCCGTCATGGACCATCCCCATGACCAGGCTCGCCAGCTCGGAGAGGATCACGAAGAGCGCGAAGTGCAGGGCGACCGCGCGTGCCGCGCCGCTCGCGAACTCGCCGGAGTCGAACGCCATCGGTCTCGTCCGCGTCCGGAGAGAGGACCCGGCCTGCGTCGGAGGCGTGGGCCGAACGGTGTCGGAGCTCACGGCCGCACGTCCGCGATCTGGTCGAGGAGATCGCGCGTGACGCCGCGAACTCCGGGAACCCGCAGGAACGGCAGCGCGACGGCGAACAGCCGTAGGCCGGTGTCCAGCAGACGCGTCGTCTTCGCCTGCCCCGGCGACTCGTCGTAGGTCCACCGTAGGATCAGGGCCAGGTACATCGGGAAAAGCGCCTCCGGAAGGCGTTCGGTGATGTCCTCGGGAAGGCGATGAGAGGCCCCGCCGACGACCTCGCGGAGCAGCCCGATGGTCATGTCGCGCGCGGGGGACGACTCCACCGAGAGCGGGTTGATCGGCGAGTCGGGGGAGACCATCGCGCTGAGGAACCCCGGAGCCACCGCGCGATACGCGCCGACCGTCTCGAGTCCGGTCTCGAAGAACACGCGCAGGCGGTCGACGAGCCCGGTCACTCCGTCCAGCCGCGGGCGCGCCGCCGCCCCGTGGTCCCGCTGCTGCTGGTCGTAGAGCTCCTGGACCAAGTGCTCCTTGGAGGGGAAGTAGTAGTAGGCGTTGCCGACGGAGACGCCGGCCTCCTTGGCGATCAGGCGGATCGTGGTGTCGGGATAGCCGCGTTCGACGAACGAGGCCATCGCCGCGTCGCGGATCCGCGCCCTGGTCGCCTCCGCCTTGGGGGTGAGGGGCTTCTGGGAGGCGTCCGCCGATGAACTGAACATGTTCAAAGAATACTCCTGCGGAGTCGTCGCGTCCAACCGGACGTCAGCGCGGGGTCGCTCAGGCGAGGTCGGCCAGCGTCTCGGCGACCAGGGACGTGACCGCGTCGTGCGCGCGGATGCGATCGTCGTCGACGAGGCCGATGCGCGTGCGGCGGTCGAGCACGTCGGCGGCGGTGAGCGCACCCTCCGCCCGCACGGCGAACTCCACTTCCGCGCGCGTGATGTCGAGACCCGGTGCGACCTGTGCGCGAGGATCCGCGCACCGGGCCCGGGCCAGGATCCCTTCCGCTTCGGCTCCGTACCGCCAGCCGAGCGAGCCCCTCCCGGGCCACGGCGCCGCGATCGCACCGACGAGCGGCAGCCGGGCCGTGCGTGAGGGGCCGGCCGGCAGTGCCGCGAGAGCGACCGCTCGATCGACCGCATCCTCCGCCATCTTCCGATAGGTGGTGAGCTTGCCTCCGAGCACGTTCACGAAGCCGCCGTCCGACAGGGCGACGAGGTGACGTCGTGAGATGTCCGCGGTGGATGCGGCATCGGTGCCCACCAGCGGACGGAGGCCCGCGTATGCGCCGCGCACCTGATCCCGCCGCACAGGGGTGCGCAGCCCCGGGTTGAGCGTGTCGAGCAGGAAACGGATCTCGGCTTCGGTCGGCGCGGCGACGGCGGGAACGGGGCCGGGGGCGTCCTCGTCCGTGAGCCCGACGACCACGCGCCCGAGCTGCTGCGGGAGCGCGAACACGAAACGGCTGATCGATCCCGGGTGCGGCATCGTGAGTGCCGCGGTCGGTCCGCCGAGCGCTTCCGCGTCGAGCACGATGTGCGTGCCGCGGCTCGGACGCATCCTGATCGCGTCGTCGAGCTGCCCGGCCCAGACGCCGGTGGCGTTCACCACCGCTCGTGCGCGCAGCTCGAGCCTCTCGCCGGAGAGCGCATCCTCCACATGGGCCCCGTGGCGATGCAGGCTGAGCGCGCGCACCCGGGTGAGGATCCGCGCACCATGCGCCGCCGCGGTGCGCGCGACCGCGACGACGAGCCGCGCGTCGTCGACGAGCTGGCCGTCGGCGGCGAGCACGGCGCCGTGCAGGCCGACCGGATCGAGTGCGGGGACCATCCGCCGTGCCGTGCGCGCCGAGATCGGACGAGGTCCGGGGAGCACCGCCGCGGGAGTTCCGGCACGAAGCCGCAGCAGGTCGCCGAGGGTGAAACCGACCGCCCCCACGGCGCGCTGCCGCATGGTCACGGCAGGGGAGAAGGGGAGCAGCTGGGGCATCGGACGGATGAGGTGCGGGGCGATCCGCGTCATCAGCAGATGCCGCTCGACCGCGCTCTCCCGCGCCGTCGCGACGTCGCCGGTCGCCAGGTAGCGCAGCCCGCCGTGGACGAGCTTCGAGCTGAAGCGGCTCGTGCCGAACGCGAGGTCCTCGGCCTCGATGAGTACGACGCTCAGCCCTCTGGCGGCCGCGTCGAGCGCGACACCGGTGCCGGTGATTCCGCCGCCCACGACGAGCAGATCGGCCACCTGCTCCGCGGCGAGCGCGAGCTCGCGGCGACGTCGTGCGGCGTCGAGCTTCGAGGATCCGGTCACGGTCGCAGCAGCCCCTCCAGAGCGGCGCGCAGTTCGCGTTCCCAGGACGCCTCATCGATCAGCTCGCTCACCGTGTTGTGCGAGAGCAGCGCCGACTGCGTGATGAGCAGCAGCATCACGGCCATGGCCTGCGGATCGTCGCGACGCACGGAGCCGCCGCGCTGCGCCGCATCGATCGCGACGGCGAGCCAGGCGAGGATCGCCCGCTGGCTGGATCCGACCCGTTCCAGGGTGTAGCGGGTGAACGACGCCGGTTCCTCCTCCAGCAGATGCCGGTAGACGGGATCGGCGCGGAACCGGGCGGCGAAGCGCAGCACGTCGTCGACGATCTCGGATCGACTGGTCGCGGGCTCATCGAACGCCGTGAGGATGCCGACGACGCGGCGCAGCAGCGCGGACCGCACCGCGTCGTCGGCGTCCGACCAGCTGCGGTAGATCGTCGGGCGGCTGACTCCGGCGCGCCGGGCGAGTTCGGCGATCGTCACGCCGTGCACGCCGCGGGACGCGATGAGGGCGTCGGCGGCGTCGAGGATCCGCGTCTGGGTCGCGTCCCAGGAGGGGAGCGCGGGATCGAAAGCGTCTTGACGTTTTGTCATGATCTGTCACACTGTAACGCATGAGGACCGAGAGCGGCAGACCCGGCGGGAGCGACGACGCTGTGGCGATGACCGAGGTCGCGCCGATGCGCTGGGACGGCTGGGGCGACCCGGCGCGCGCGGATGCGCTGCCCTTCGCCGTGCGGTCCCTGCTGCCGCTCCTGCTGGGCCGTGTGCGTCGCCCTGCACCCGGACCCGCGCTCGATGAGGTGCGGCTCGACGATCCCGCGCTCACCGCCTCGGATCTCGACGCATTCCGTGCCCTGCTCGGCGCCGAGCACGTCCGCACGGATGCCGAGAGCCGCATCCGGCATGCGGGCGGCCGGTCGACACCGGATCTGCTGCGGCGCCGCGACGTGGTCCAGGCCGCGCCGGACGCGATCCTTGCGCCGGGAGGTCACGACGAGGTCGCCGCGTGCCTGCGCCTGGCCTCGGAGCGCGGCATCGCCGTCATCCCGTTCGGCGGCGGGACGAGCGTCGTCGGCGCCCTCGACCCCGAACGCGGGGAACAGCGCGCGGTGGTGAGCCTGGATCTCGGCCGGCTCAGCGGTCTGCTCGACTACGACGCGATCAGCGCGGAGGCCGTGCTCGCCGCGGGCACGACGGGGCCGGAGGCCGAGCGCCTGCTCGCCGAGCAGGGCATGGAACTCGGCCATTACCCGCAGAGTTTCCGTTACGCGACCATCGGCGGATTCGCCGCGGCGCGCTCGTCCGGGCAGAACTCGGCCGGCTACGGGCGTTTCGAAGCGATGGTCACCGGCATCAGGGTGGCCACCCCGACGGGCGACATCGACCTCGGCCGCTCGCCGGGGAGCGCCGCAGGACCCGATCTGGTGCGCCTGTTCCTCGGATCCGAGGGCATCTTCGGCGTCATCACCGAGGTGCGCGTGCGCGTGCATCCCGTGCCGGCCGAACGGGTACTGGAATCCTGGACGTTCCCGGACTTCGCCGCCGGTGCCGCGGCCCTGCGGCACATCGCGCAGCACGGCGGTGGTCCGACCGTCATCCGGCTCTCCGACGAGACCGAGACGGGGGTGAGTCTCGCGCAGGTCGGCAAGATCGGCAAGGCACTCGCGAAGGGGGCGAGCGTCGTCACGGTGTTCGAGGGTGAGGATGTCGCAGCGCGGCGCGCCCGCACCGCCGCGGCGCTGCAGGCCGCCGGCGGCACGTCGCTCGGCGAGGGCGCAGCGGAGGACTGGCTGCGCACCCGCTTCGACGGTCCCTACCTCCGTGATGCGCTGCTCGATGCCGGCGTCTTCTGCGAGACGCTCGAGACCGCCACGACCTGGTCGCGCCTGGCCGGCCTGCGCGATGCGGTGACCACGACGATCAAGTCGGGTTTCGCCGAGTCCGGGCGCAAGGCGTTCGTCATGTGCCACATCTCCCACATCTATCCGACCGGTGCGTCACTGTACTTCACCGTGCTGGCGCCGCTCGGCGACGAGCCGCTCCCGGCGTGGGCGAGGGTCAAGCACGCCGTCGGCGACGCGATCATGTCCGCGGGAGGCACGATCAGCCACCATCACGCGGTGGGCCGTGATCACGCGCCCTGGCTCGCCGAGGAGATCGGGGTGACGGGCATCCGCATCCTCCGGGCGGTGAAGCGGGAACTGGACCCGCACGGCATCATGAACCCCGGCGCCGTGCTCGGATCCGTCGCGGTCGCGGAACATCCGGGAGAGTAGCCGCGTGCCGAGGATCTCGCTCATCGCCAACCCCCGTTCCGGAAAGGGGCGCGGCGCCGCGGCCGCCGACGCCGCCGTGGCCGCCCTGCGCGCGTCGGGAGCAGAGGTACACGTCCATGCGGGGGCGTCCGCCGCGGACACCCGCGCGCTGATCGCGACGGCGCTGACGGAGCAGCCGGATGCGATCGTGGTCGTCGGAGGCGATGGAACCGTCTCTGAGGTCCTGCCGGAGCTGATCGAGGCGACGGTGCCGCTCGCTCTCGTGCCCGCGGGCACGGGCAACGACCTCGCACGCGCTCTGGCGCTGCCGCTGCACGATCCCACGCAGGCGGCGCTCCTCGCCCTGCACGGCCGTCCTCGCCGGATCGACGTGGGCGAGATCGTGACGGGCTCCCGCACGGTTCCGTTCCTGACGGTCGCCGCGCTCGGTTTCGACGCGAAGGTCAGCGATCGCACCAATCGGCTCCGGTGGCCCCGCGGCGCCGCTCGCTACTACCTCGCGATCCTCGTCGAGCTGGCGCGGCTCGCGCCGACCCGATTCCGGCTGGCCTGCGACGGGGAGGCCCTGCACGATGCGCCGGGCACGCTGATCGCGGTCGGCAACACCACGAGCTACGGCGGCGGGATGCCGATCACCCCGACGTCGCTCCCGGACGACGGGCTGCTGGACGTGGTGCACGTCGCGCCGCTGCGTCGGCACACGCTGGTGCGCCTGTTCCCGCTGCTCCTCGCCGGTCGTCACCTCGAACGCCGGGAGGTCGCGCACCGTCGGGTGCGGCAGATCGAGGTCGAGGCAGCCGACCTCGTGGTCTACGCGGACGGCGAGCGCATCGCCGAACGAGGCTGCACGATCCGGGTGCGCCCGGGCGCGCTCACGATCCTGGTTCCGGAAGGGGACTGAGACGATGACGGACTTCGACGAGGATGTCGTGGTGATCGGATCCGGATTCGGCGGTTCCGTCGCGGCCCTCCGGCTGGCGGAGAAGGGATACCGTGTGCGGGTCTACGAGGCCGGGCGCCGATTCGCGGACGAGGACTTCGCCAGGACGAACTGGAACGTGCGGCGCTACCTGTGGGCGCCCGCGTTCGGCTGCTTCGGCGTGCAGCGGATCCATCGGCTCCCGCACGTGATGATCCTTGCCGGGGCGGGCGTCGGCGGCGGATCGCTCAATTACGCCAACACGCTCTATCAGCCCGGAGCCGCCTTCTTCGAGGACCCGCAGTGGGCCAGTATCGCGCCCTGGCAGGACGAACTCGGCCCGCACTACGCGACGGCCAAGCGCATGCTGGGCGTGGTGGAGCACTATCCGCACACCGGGCCGGTGGAGCGCATCATGGCCGGTGCCGCCGAGGATCTCGGGGTCGCCGCTTCCTTCCGACGGGCACCCGTCGGCGTGTATTTCGGCAGACCCGGCGAGACCGTCGAGGATCCGTTCTTCGGCGGCGAGGGTCCCGCACGGACCGGTTGCACGCTCTGCGGCAACTGCATGGTGGGCTGCCGCGTCGGCGCGAAGAACACCCTCGTGAAGAACTACCTCGCGCTCGCGGAGCGACGCGGCGTCGTCGTCGAGGCGCTCCGCACCGTCGTCGAGGTGCGCGAGCGCGCGGAGGGAGGATTCTCCGTCACGACCCGCCGCAGCGGCGCCTGGGGCCGAGGTCGCACGCGCACCGTCACCGCCGAGCAGGTGGTCTTCGCGGCGGGCACGTGGGGCACCCAGCAGCTGCTGCACCGGATGAAGGCCTCCGGCGCGCTGCCGCGGATCCCGGATGCGCTCGGCCGGCTCACCCGCACCAACTCGGAGGCGCTCGACGGGGCGGTCTCCACCGCCGTGCCGGCCGGCGCGGAGTACGCACGCGGCGTGGCGATCACCACCTCGTTCCATGTGGACGACCGCACGCATGTCGAGAACGTGCGCTACGGTCCCGGATCCAACCTCATGGGGGCCTTGGCGACCGTCCTGGTGCCCGGCGATCGTCCGCTGCTTCGACGGCTCGGCGCGCTGTGCGGCGCGGCGCTGAGACATCCGATCCGGCAGCTCCGGCTCGGGTCGCTGCGCCGCTGGAGCGAACGCGGGATCATCGCCCTCGTCATGCAGAACGCGGACAACTCCTTGACGCTGTCGCTGCGTCGGCGGTTCGGCAGGGACGTGCTCACCAGTGCCCAAGGCCACGGCGCGCCGAATCCCAGCCACCTTCCCGAGGCGCACCGTGCGGCGGAGGCGATCGCGAGACGCATGACCGCGGAGACGGGCGTGCCTGCCGATGCCCGCGGATCCTGGCCGGAGGTGTTCGGCATCCCGCTCACCGCCCACTTCCTCGGCGGAGCGGTGCTCTCCGACGCCCCCGAACACGGCGTCGTCGATCCCTACCACCGGGTGTGGGGACATCCCGGACTCTCCGTCGTCGACGGCTCCGCGGTGCCGGCGAACCCCGGGGTCAACCCCTCACTCACGATCACCGCCCTCGCGGAGCGCGCACTCTCGTACTGGCCGCGCCGAGGCGAGCCCGATGCCCGGCCGGAGCAGGCCGCGTCTCGGGGTCGCTGAGCGCGCACGGCGGGAGCAGACGGCGTCCCGGGGGCCGTTGAGCGAGCACGGCCGGAGCAGACGGCGTCCCGGGGTCGTTGAGCGCGCACGGCCGCAGGCCGAGCAAGACGAAACGCGGTTCCCTGCAGGCCGGGCCTGAGGGGAACCGCGTTTCGTCTCGGTCGCGCGACGCGCGTCCTCGTCAACGACCTCGAGGGTCAGGCGCTCGCGATGCCGCGGATCGCCGGAGTGTGGAACGTGGCGCCGAACACGCGCTCCGACGCACCCTCGCGATCGAGGTACGGCGAGGCGCCGCCGTCGATGAACGGCCAGCCCGCGCCGAGGATGAGGCACAGGTCGATGTCCTCGACCTCGGGCACCACGCCTTCGTCGAGCATGAGCTTGATCTCCTGCGCGAGCCCGTCCTGCACGCGGCGGAGGATCTCGGCGGCGGGCGTCGGGGTGGAGCCCGCGGCCTGCTTCACGAGCTTGTCCGCGGCCTTGGTGAAGCCGGTCACCCGGCCGCCCTTGTCCTTCTCGACGACCTCGGGCAGATCGGCGAGCGCGTGGAAGTTCTCGTTCGCGTAGAAGCGCTCCGGGAACGCGTGCACCATGGTGTCCTGCACGTGCGCGGCGACCTTCCAGCCGACCAGGTCGATGAGCTGGAACGGTCCCATCGGCAGCCCGAGCGGTCCGAAGGCCTTCTCGACGTCGGCGACGGGCGTGCCCTCGTAGACGGCGCGCGCGGCCTCGCCCATGACCTTGGCGAGAAGGCGGTTCACCACGAAGCCGGGGGCGTCGGCGGTGAGCACCGCGTTCTTGCCCAGGCCCTTCGCGACGACGAAGGCGGTCGACAGTGCGGCATCGGTGGTCGTCGGCGTCTTCACGATCTCGATCAGCGGCATGACCGCGACCGGGTTGAAGAAGTGGAAGCCGACCAGCCGCTCGGGATGAGCGAGCTGGGATCCGATCTCCTCGACCGAGAGCGAGGACGTGTTGGTCGCGAGGATGGCGTCCTCGGCGACGATCTTCTCGATCTCGCCGAACACCGCCTGCTTCACGCCGACCTCCTCGAACACGGCCTCGATCACGAAGTCGCAGTCGGCATAGAGGCTCTTGTCGGTCGTCCCGGTGACGAGGGCTCGCAGCTTGTTTGCGGAGTCCGCGTCCAGGCGGCCCTTCGCCTCGAGCTTGCCGATCTCGTCGTGGATGTAGGCGACGCCCTTGTCGACGCGCGCCTGGTCGAGATCGGTGATGAGCACCGGCACCTGGAGCTTCCGCACGAACAGCAGCGCGAACTGGCTCGCCATGAGGCCGGCGCCGATGATGCCGACCTTGGTGACCTTCTTCGCGAGCGCCTTGTCGGGCGCGCCGACGGGGCGCTTGGCGCGCTTCTGCACGAGATCGAACGCGTACATCGACGCGGCGAACTGGTCGCCCGTGACGAGGTCGGCGAGGGCCTCGTCCTCCCGGGCGAACCCTTCCTCCCTGCTCCCGCTCTTCGCCTTGTCGAGCAGGTCGAGGGCCACGTAGGGAGACCGGGGCACGGTGCCGATCTTCGACTCCAGCATGCCGCGGGCCATCTTGATGGCGATCGGCCACTTGGTGAGACGCTCGATCTTGCCGGGCTCGTTCTTCCGCTCGACCTTCTTGCCGCCGAGCACCGCGTCCGCCCAGCGCAGCGAGTCCTCGAGGAAGTTCGCGGCGGGGAAGATCGCGTCCATCATGCCGAGCTCGAAGGCCTGCTGCGGCTTGAGCATGCGGTTCTGCTTGAGCGGGTTCGAGATAACGACCTCGAGCGCGTTCTCGATGCCGATGAGGTTCGGCAGCAGTGAGGCGCCGCCCCAGCCCGGAATGATCCCGAGGAACACCTCGGGCAGGGCGATGGCCGCCGCCGAGGCGTCGACCGTGCGGTACGTGGAGTTGAGCGCGATCTCGACGCCGCCGCCGAGGGCGAGGCCGTTCACGAACGCGAAGGACGGCACTCCGAGCGTGCTGAGGGAACCCAGCACCTTGTGGCCGAGCTGCGCGATGAGGCGCGCGTTGTCGCGGGATCCGACCCTGCTGATGTCGGAGAGGTCGGCACCGGCGGCGAGGATGTACTGCTTGCCGGTGATGCCCACCGCGTCGATCTCACCCGCGCCGGCCCGGGCGCGGAGCCCGGCGAGCGTCTCGCCGAGTTCGGTGAGCGTCGCGGGGCCGAGCGTGTTCGGGCGCGTGTGGTCGCGGCCGTTGTCGAGGGTGATGAGGGCGAGCACCTTGCCGGAGGGCAGGCGCACGTCGCGCACGGGGGAGTGCGTGACGACCTCGCCCTCGGTGAGGGCCATGATGGGCGAGAAGTCGATGGCGTCGTAGTTCGTCATTCCTGCACTCACTTCCGCTTCTTGCCGTCGAAGTAGGGGTTCTCCCAGATGACCGAGCCGCCCTGGCCGAGCCCCACGCACATGGCGGTGAGGCCGTAGCGGACGTCGGGACGCTCCGCGAACTGCGCGGCGAGCTGGATCATCAGCCGCACACCGCTGGCGGCGAGCGGGTGGCCGAGCGCGATCGCGCCGCCCCAGGCGTTGACCCGGGGGTCGTCGTCGGCGATACCGAAGTGGTCCAGCAGCGAGATGACCTGGATCGCGAACGCCTCATTGAGCTCGAAGAGACCGATGTCGGAGATCGTGAGGCCGGCCTTCTTGAGGGCCTTCTCGGTGGACGGGATCGGACCGATGCCCATGATCTCCGGCTGCACGCCGGCGAACGCGAACGAGACCATGCGCATCTTCGGGGCGAGGCCGAGCTCCTTGACGGCGCCGCCTCCGGCGAGCAGCGACATGGTCGCGCCGTCGGTGAGCGGGGAGGAGGTACCGGCGGTCACGCGGCCGTGCGGACGGAACGGCGTCTTGAGGTTCGCCAGATCCTCCATCGTGGTCTGCGGGCGACGACCCTCGTCCTCGGTCGCGAGACCCCAGGCGCCGTCGGCTCCCTTGATCGCGACGGGCACGAGGTCCGGCTGGATCTTGCCGGCGTCGTACGCGGCCTGCACCTTGTGCTGGCTCAGCATGCCGAAGCGGTCGGAGCGCTCCTTGGTGAGGTGCGGGAAGCGGTCGAAGATGCGCTCCGCGGTCACGCCCATGTTCAGGGCGCCCGGGTCGACCATCTTCTCGGCGACGAACCGCGGGTTCGGGTCGGCGTTGCCGCCGATGGGGTGGTGCCCCATGTGCTCCACGCCGCCGGCGAGGGCGAGGTCGTACATGCCGACGCCGATCGATGCACCCATCGTGGTGACGCTGGTCATGGCGCCGGCGCACATGCGCTCGACGGCCAGGCCGGGCACCGTCTGCGGGAGCCCGGCGAGGATCGCGACCGAACGGCCGAGGGTGAGGCCCTGGTCGCCCGTCTGCGAGGTCGCCGCGATGGCGACGTCGTCGATCCGGTCCAGAGGGACGTTCGCGTTCCGCTCCATCAGGCCGATCGTGGCCTTGACGGCCAGGTCGTCCGCGCGGGTGTTCCAGTACATGCCCTTCTCGCCGGCGCGCCCGAAGGGGGTGCGCACTCCATCGACGAAGAAGACGTCCGAGATCTCGGCCACTCTGCCTCCACACATCCAGGTTCGAAGACCGCGCGAGCGCAGGGCCTCCAGATTTCAGGGTCGCACTCAGCCTAGGAGCGAGGGGGGATGCGCCGACGAATCGGTTGGGCTGAACCTACGAAGCGGGTCCGGACGCCTCGTCCGGCGTTTGCGCAGCTTCGACAAAAGCATCGGCGATCCGCTGTGCGGTTTCCTCAATCTGCCAGGCGCGCGCCTCGCGCGCGGCGAGGGCCCCGCCGATCGACGCTGCGTCGATCTCCGTCGGCGGCTCCCAGGCCACACGTCGCAGCGTGTCGGGGGTCAGGAGGTTCTCGGTCGGCATGCCGAGCTCCTCGGCGCGGGCCTCGACCGCCGCCCGTGCCGCCTTCAGCCGGGCGTCGGCCTCGGGGTTCCGGTCCGCCCACGCGCGGGGCGGGGGAGGCGCGTCGCTGGGCACGCGCTCACGGGGGAGATCGGTGCGCTCGCGTCCGCGCTCGATCGCCGCCCACCAGCGGTCGAGCTGGCTGCGGCTGGCGCGTCCCGTGAAGGCCGACACCGCGGCGAGCGCGCCCTTGTTCTGCGGATTGGCCTGCACGGCGGCGATGAGGGCGCGATCGGGCACGAGGCGGCCGGGGGAGACGTCCGACTCGCGGGCGAACTCCTCGCGTGCCTCCCAGAGTTCGCGGGCGACGGCGAGATTCTTCGCTCCGCGGACCTGATGCAGTCCGCTCAGGCGACGCCAGGGCTCCTCACGCGGAGGCTTGGGCTGGCGGAGCCTGGTCGCCTCGAACTCCTCGGCGGCGAACGCGGTCTTCCCGGACTCCTCGAGCTCGGCGGCGATGAAGTCGCGGACGTCGATGAGATGCAGCACATCGAGCTCCGCGTATTCGAGCCAGGCATTCGGCAGCGGGCGGGTCGACCAGTCCGCCGCGGAGTGCTCCTTCGCCAGCACGATGCCGAGCGCTCGCTCGACGACTGCCGCGAGGCCGACGCGCTCGTAGCCGAGCAGGCGGGCGGCCAGCTCGGTGTCGAAGACGCGGGCCGGTGCGAGCCCGAGCTCGTGGAGGGAGGGGAGATCCTGGCTCGCCGCATGGAACACCCACTCCTCGGCGCCGATCGCCTCCTGCAGCGGCGCGAAAGACGAGATCCCGATCGGATCGAACAGGAACGCGCCGGCGTCCCGCCGGAACACCTGCACCAGATACGCCCGCTGCGAGTAGCGGAAGCCGGAGGCGCGCTCCACGTCCACGGCGGCGGGGCCCTGTCCTGCGGCGAGCTCCTGCGCGGCGGCGGCGAAGGCCTCGTCGTTGTCGATGACGACGTAGTCAGTCACGGATGGTTCTCCTGGCGCCGAACACGGCGATGTCCTCTGAGCCCGGCGGCAGTCCCGCCAGCATTCCGACCAGCTCCGCCCACGCTTCTGCGTGCGGGGCGAGCGGGCCCGTCGGCGACCACGACGCACGCAGTTCGATCTGAGCGCCATCGCCCTCCGCCGCCAGCCCGCCGAACCCCTTCGAGAGGGTCTTCGTCGAGGTGCCGGACGCGGAGTGGTGCGACGCGCCGCGGGAAGCCAGCGCATCGATCAGCCAGGACCACGCTACATCCGCGAGGAGCGGATCCGTGCCGATCTCCGGTTCCAGGGGCGCCTGGGCGAAGGCGACGATGCGCCACGGACCGCCCCAGGCATCCGGTTCGGAGGGATCGTGCAGGAGGACGAACCGTCCCGTCCCGTACAGCGAGTCGCCGTTCTCGTCGGGCCGCACGTCGGCCGCGAACGCCAGAGCGTCCGGGGCGAGACCGGAAGGCGCGGGGATCTCGCGCACCACGATGTCGGGCCGGAAACCCAGCGCTCGCAACTGCTCGGCGGCATGCGCGAAGACGCCGTCGGGTCCGGGATGAGCGCTCACGCGGACAGACTAGAGTCAGGAGGCGATGAAGAGTCTCAGGCACGCCGCGACGGTCGGCGCGATCGCATTCGCGGGGGTCGCGGCTCTCGGCGCCGCGATCGGGGGAGCCCTCGTGCTGCGGATCGCGCGCGAGGTCGTCACCCCGGCGCCGCGCAAGAACGACACCGACGTGCTCGCCGTCGACACCGGCGCGCAGACGATCGAGCTGGGGCGCACCCCGGACACCGAGCTGCCCGGCAGCTACGGCCTGTACGTGGAGGGAACCCCGGGCTACGTCAAGCTCGGCGCCGTGCTGCACGCGGACGCGCGCACGGTGCGACGCAAGCTTCTGACGCAGATCGCCCCCGGAGCCGAGATCGGCCGGCGTGCGGCGTTCAGCGGCTACTACTACCTGGCGCCCGGGGAAGTCCACGTGCCGTACGAGTCCGTGCTGATCGGAACGCCCGCCGGGCCCTGCCCGGCCTGGCTGTTCCCGGCGGAGTCGACGACCTGGGTGGTGCAGGTGCACGGGCGCGGCGCGACGCGTTCCGAGTGCCTGCGCGCCGTTCCGGTGCTGCACGCGGCCGGGCTGCCGGTGCTCGTGACGTCCTATCGCAACGACGGCGAGGGGCCGCGCACGCGCCCGGGTTCGTACGGTCTCGGGAGCACGGAATGGCAGGACGTCGATCTCGCGATCGCCTACGCGCTGCGTCACGGGGCGGAGCGGATCCTGCTCATGGGGTGGTCGATGGGCGGCGCGATCGCGCTGCAGGCGCTCGTCTCCTCGGACCACGGCGGCGCGGTCGTCGGCATGATCCTGGATTCGCCGGTCGTGGACTGGCGGACCGTGCTGCGGTACCAGGCGCGGGCGATGCGACTGCCGGATCCGCTTCCGCAACTGGCGATGGACGCCCTCGGGCAGCCCTGGTCGGCACGTCTGAGCGGCGCGGACCAGGCGATCCCGTTCGACGCGCTCGACATGGTCGCGCGCTCTGCGGAGTTGGACGTCCCGATCCTGCTGCTGCACAGCGACGACGACGGGTTCGTGCCCGCGGACGCGTCGCACGCCCTCGCGGCGGCCCGTCCCGATCTGGTGACCATGCCGCCCTTCACCGGCGCCCGGCACACCAAGCTGTGGAACTACGACCAGAACCGGTGGACCGACGCGATCACCGACTGGCTCGGCGAGCACGGCTTCGCCGACTGACCGAATCCCTATCCGACCGCGAGACCGAACCTCCCTCGCGAGACCGTGGGAAGAAAGCGCGGTCTCGTGAGGGAGGTTCGGTCTCGCGGTCGGACAGGGGCGGGGCGTCAGGAGGCGAGGCGCGTGCGCACCTGGCGCTTGGCCCGCATGAGCATTCCGGTCATCCCCGAGATCCGCAGCGGGGAGACGACCCTGGTGAGACCGATGGACTGCGGGAAGTCGTCGGGGATCGCGAGCACCGCCTCGGGGCTCAGTCCGGCCATGCCCTGCGCGAGGATGCTGGCGAAGCCCCGGGTCGTCGGCGCCTCCGCCGGCGCGGTGGCGTGCATCGTGACGGCCCCGTCGGCCACCTCGACGTAGATGTAGACGGGCGACTGGCACTCCGCGACGCGCTCGGTCATCTCGGGGTGCGCGGCGACCTCGTCCGACACCGGCGGGAGCTCGTTCGAGAACTCCAGCAGCAGCTGCAGCCGATCCGATTCGGGCAGCTCCAGAAACTCGTCCCTGATCTCGGCCAGGGAGTCGGGGAGGGCGGAGGCGGGGGTGTCAGTCATCCCCGCCATCCTCCCACGCTCAGATCGAGCCGGGCTCCTCGCCGGTGACGATCGGCACGCGCACCGCACTGCCCCATTCGGTCCAGGATCCGTCGTAGTTGCGCACGTTCTCGAAGCCGAGCAGGTGCTTCAGCACGAACCAGGTGTGAGCGGAGCGCTCACCGATGCGGCAGTACGCCACGACGTCGTCCCCGGCCTCGAGACCCGCGCCGTCGAGGTAGATCGCCGCCAGCTCGGCGCGGGGCTTGAAGCCCCCGTCCTCGGCGACGGCCCTGGCCCACGGCACGTTCTGCGCAGTGGGGATGTGCCCGGCGCGCAGCGCGCCCTCCTCCGGGTAGGCCGGCGCGGACGTGCGCGAGCCGTTGTACTCCTCGGGGGAGCGCACGTCGATGAGCGGGTTGCCGAGGTGGGCGAGCACGTCCTCCTTGTAGGCGCGCAGCGCCGTGTCGTCGCGCTCGACGACGGGATACTCGGTGGCCTCCCGGGCAGGGAGCTCGGTGGTGATCTCGCGGCCCTCGGAGATCCAGCGGTCGCGACCGCCGTCGAGCAGGCGCACGTCCTCGTGTCCGAAGAGCGAGAACACCCACAGCGCGTAAGCGGCCCACCAGTTGTTCTTGTCGCCGTAGATGACGACGGTGTCGTCGCGGGAGATGCCCTTGCGGCTGAGCAGCTCGGCGAACCCGGCGCCGTCGACGTAGTCGCGCACGACCGGGTCGTTCAGCTCGGTGTGCCAGTCGACCTTCACCGCACCGGGGATGTGCCCGGTCTCGTACAGCAGCACGTCCTCGTCGGATTCGACGACGACGAGGCCCGGCTCGCCGAGGCGGGCGGCCAGCCATTCGGTGCTGACGAGGCGGCCCGGCTCGGCGTAGTCGGCGAACGTTGCGGAGGTGGTGTCGAACTCGACGGTCACAGGGTGCTCCCTCGGAGACGGTGGTACAGGGCGGCAGGGTCCGTGAGCGGTGCCTCGCACGCGATGACGCGCGGTGAAACCGGTGACGGCGACGGCGTAGGGTTGATCCGTCACCTCGACACTAGAACCCCGTGCGCCCCTGCGCATCCGCAGGGTAAGACTTCGACACAGGATCCGCATGACCGATCAGGCCGCCCCCTCCGGCGTCGTCCACCTCATCGACCGCCAGCCGCAGATGACCGGCACCGAACTGCTGACGGGGCTCGTGCCTCCTCCGCAGTTCGACGGCGCGACGTTCGACAGCTACCGGTCGGATCCCGCCTTCCCCTCCCAGGAGGAGGCGAAGCAGCAGCTCATGGCGTTCGCCACGGGGGCGCAGCCGATCAAGCGCGGAGGTCTGTTCCGCCGCGCGCCCAAGGTTCCGGAGTCCAAGCCGGGGGTCTATCTCGACGGCGGCTTCGGCGTCGGCAAGACCCACCTCCTCGCCTCGATCTACCACGCGATGCCCGCGCGGAGGAAGTACTTCGGATCCTTCATCGAGTACACCGCGCTCGTGGGCGCGCTCGGCTACCGCAACACGGTCGACCTGCTGCGCGGATCCGATCTGCTCTGCATCGACGAGTTCGAGCTCGACGATCCGGGCGACACGATGGTGATGACGCGCCTGCTCGGCGAGCTCGTCGGCGGAGGCACCAAGCTCGCCGCCACCTCGAACACCCCGCCGAACGCGCTGGGTGAAGGGCGCTTCGCGGCGCAGGACTTCCTCCGCGAGATCCACGCGATGTCGGACAGCTTCGAGACGATCCGCATCGACGGCGTCGACTTCCGTCAGCGCGCGCTGGACGGTCATGCCCTCGCTCTGAGCGCCGACGAGTACGCCGCGCAGCTCGGCGCCCTGAGCGCCGGACACCGCGTCTCGGACGACGCGTTCGACGACATCGTCAAGCACCTCGCCCAGGTGCACCCGTCGCGCTACATCCGCCTCATCGCCGGTGTCGAGGCGCTGGGGATCCGCGATGTGCGTCAGCTCACCGATCAGTCGGAGGCGCTGCGGTTCGTCGCGTTCGTCGATCGTGCGTACGACGCGCAGATCCCGATCCTCGCGACCGGTCGTCCGCTGGACGAGGTCTTCAGCGAGGAGATGCTCGGCGGGGGATACCGCAAGAAGTACCTGCGGGCCATCTCGCGCCTGAACGCGCTCTCGCACGCGGAGCGCCCCACCACGGTCTGACGCGGTGGTCTCGGTGCCGCGAGAGCGGCCGCCGAGCCTGCCGAAGAGCCACGAAACACGTTGTTCACACGGGAGAGCCTCCTGTAACACCGCCGCAACATGCGCCGTGTCCGCGCGAAACACGACGTCGCCACACTGAAACGCACACGGCGATCAAGTGGAGGCGCAGCGCATGGAAGCAACAGGGAACATCTCCTGGGGAGTCACGGCGACGGCGCTCGTGCTGCTCATGACCCCGGGAGTCGCGTTCTTCTACGGCGGTCTGGTCAAGGCCAAGAGCGTCATCAGCATGATGATGATGAGCTTCGGCGCGATCGGGCTCGTCGCCGTGCTGTGGATCCTCTACGGGTCGTCCATGGCGAGCGTCTCCTCGCCCACCCAGTTCGCGGGCGACCCGTTCGCCGACTTCGGGCTCGCGTCGCTCGCGAGCGGCAAGGGATCCAACATCGCGCTGCTGACCGTCGGGTACGGCGCGACCTTCGCGATCATCACCGTCGCGCTCATCTCCGGTGCGATCGCCGACCGCGCCAAGTTCGGGCCGTGGCTCATCTTCGTCGGGGTGTTCGCCACCGTCGGCTACTTCCCGATCGCCGCATGGGTGTGGGGCGGCGGATGGATCATGCACCTCGGTGCGATGCTGTTCGGCAAGGACAGCGGCATCGAGTTCATCGACTACGCCGGCGGCACCGCCGTGCACATCAACGCGGGCGCGGCCGCGTTCGCCCTCGCCCTCGTGCTGGGCAAGCGGATCGGGTTCCAGAAGGGCATCCAGAAGCCGCACAACGTCCCGCTCACCCTCCTCGGCGCCGCCCTGCTGTGGTTCGGCTGGTTCGGTTTCAACGCCGGTGCGCAGTGGACCACGAAGGGGATGGGCGGGGTCGGCCTCATCACGATCAACACCTTCGGCGCGGCCGCGGCCGGCATCCTCGGATGGATCCTCATCGAGCGGATCCGCGGCGGCAAGGCCACGTCCGTCGGAGCGGCGAGCGGTGCCGTCGCCGGACTCGTCGCCATCACTCCGGCGTGTGCGAACCTGACGCCGGGTTGGGCCCTGCTGCTCGGCGCGCTGACCGGCGCGGTGTGCGCCCTGGCCGTCGAGCTCAAGTTCCACCTCGGGTTCGACGACTCGCTCGACGTGGTCGGTCTGCACCTGGTGGGCGGCTTCATCGGCACCATCTACCTCGGCTTCTTCGCCACCGGCCAGGGCCTGTTCACCGGCGGCGACCTCCGCCTGCTCGTGGTGCAGGTGCTGGCGTCGGGCGGCGTGCTCGTCTACTCCTTCGTCGTGGCGCTGGTGATCGGCCTCGTCATCGACAAGACCATCGGCTTCCGTGTCACCAGCGAGGACGAGATCGCCGGCGTCGACCTCGTGGTGCACGGCGAGGAGGGCTACGCGCTCACCTCGTGACAGCCCGCGGGGATGCGGGAACGCGCGGATAGGGTGTCGTTGTGACCACCAATGGCAACGGCATCCTGTCCGCGCTCGTCGGCGCCGTCGCCGCGATCCTCCGCTCGCTCGGTGGCGGCTCGCGCCAGGGCCGGGCATCCGCCTCCCCGGCGGGGACGGCCGCGGGAGCACCGGCCGTCGTCCCGGGTCAGGGCGGCCTGACCGAGACCATCGAACTGGATCCGAGGTCGGTGCGGGACCTGCGGGTCGCCTACGCGCCGCGCCGGGACGGCGCGCCCGACGCCGGCGAGATCGTCTGGACCTGGGTGCCCTACGCCGAGCGCGACGGTCGCGGCAAGGACCGGCCCGTGCTGGTCATCGCGACGCAGTCGGCGGAGCGCGTGTACGCGGTGAAGCTCACGAGCAAGTCTCACGACGGCGACCGCGACTTCCTCTCCCTCGGATCCGGTCCCTGGGACGGTCAGGGACGCGAGAGCTGGGTGGACGTCGACCAGCTGTACAGCGTGCACGTCTCCGGCGTGCGCCGGGAGGCGGCGGCTCTGGACCGCCGCCGGTTCGAGAGCGTCGCGGGCGTCCTGGAGCGCCGGTTCGGATGGACCTCCGCCTGAGCGGTCCTCGCCGGAACGGGTCCGTTCCGCGTCGGGGCCGCCGTAGGCTGGGCTCGTGGCGAAGAGCATCCTCATCACGTCCATCGAAGGCCATTCCGGCAAGTCGCTGATCGCGCTGGGGGTGATCGACGCGCTGAGCAGGGCGACGGCGCGCGTCGGCGTCTTCCGCCCCGTGACGCGGGCGAGCGACGGCACCGACGACGTGCTCGAGATGCTCCTCTCGCGCAGCGGGATCGGACTGCCGGCTGCGGACTGTATCGGCGTCGGCTACGACGAGCTGCACGCGGATCCGGATGCCGCGCTCGGCCGCATCCTCGAGCGCTTCCACGCCGTCGAAGCGCGCAGCGATGCCGTGGTGATCCTCGGCAGCGACTACACGGACGTCGCCGGTCCCGCAGAGCTCGGGCTCAACGCCCGCATCGCGGCGAACCTGGGCGCGACCGTGCTGCTGGTGCTCGGCGGGCGGGACACCGCGGGCCACGGCGAGCGCCTCGGGGCGACCTCGGCGCGCACCGCCGCGCAGCTCGGCCAGCTGGCGCGGCTCGGCATCGCCGAACTCGCGCAGGAGCGGGCGGTGCTGTCGGCGATCGTCGTCAATCGTGCCGATCCCGATCACGGCGAGGACATCCGTGCCGCCGTCTCCGCGGTCCTCGAGGAACGGACGGACGACGGTGCCGACGGTGTGCCGGTGTGGGTCATCCCGGAGGATCCGCCGCTCGTGGCGCCGTCCGTGCGCGGCGTGCTGCAGGCACTCGGCGGCCGGCTGGCGCGGGGCGACGAGGGGCTCCTGGACCGCGAGGTGCTGGACGTCGTCATCGCCGGCATGTCGATGGTGAACGTTCTCCCGCGGCTGATCGAATCCTCGGTCGTCGTGATCCCCGCCGACCGTGAGGAGGTGCTCCTGGCCACGCTGCTCGCGCAGGCCGCCGGTACCTTCCCGTCGATCGCCGCGATCGTGCTCAACGGGCCCTTCGTGCTCCCGGAGCCGATCGAACGGCTGCTCGACGGCCTCGGCCCCCGGGTGCCGATCATCGCGACCGATCTCGGGACCTACGAGACGACCGTGCGCGTGATGAACGCGCCGGGCCGCCTCTCCGTCGACGCGCCGCACCGGGTCGGACGGGCGCTGGCGCTCTTCGAGCAGCACGTCGACGTGCCCGCGCTCATCGCACTGCTCGGCGTCGCGCGGTCCGACGTCGTGACGCCGCTGATGTTCCAGTACGAGCTGTTCGACCGGGCGCGCACCCAGCGCCGGACGATCGTCCTTCCCGAGGGAGGGGACGACCGCGTGCTGCGCGCCGCGGGCGCGGTGCTCAGCGGCGGCATCGCCGATCTCGTGATCCTCGGCGACGAACCGGCCGTGCGCTCGCGCGCCCGCGAGCTCGGCGTCGACCTCGATGCGGCGCGCATCGTGTCGCCGACGGATCCCGAACTGGTGCCGCGCTTCGCCGCCGAGTACGCCCGGCTCAGGGCGCACAAGGGGGTGACGCTCGCCCAGGCCGCGGACACGGTCACCGACGTGTCGTACTTCGGCACGCTCATGGTCCATCTCGGGCTGGCCGATGGCATGGTCTCGGGCGCCGCGCACACGACCGCGCACACGATCCGGCCGGCGTTCGAGATCATCAAGACGCGCCCCGGTGTCTCGGTGGTGTCCTCGGTGTTCCTCATGGCGCTCGCCGATCGGGTGCTCGTCTACGGCGACTGCGCGGTGATCCCGGATCCCACGAGCGAGCAGCTCGCCGACATCGCGATCTCGTCGGCGGCCACGGCGACGGCCTTCGGCATCGAGCCGCGGGTGGCGATGCTGTCGTACTCGACCGGCGACTCCGGATCCGGGGCCGAGGTGGAGAAGGTGCGCGCGGCGACGCAGCTCGTGCGCGAACGCGCGCCGGAGCTCCCGGTCGAGGGGCCGATCCAGTACGACGCGGCCGCGGACGCCGCCGTGGCGCGGGCGAAGCTGCCGGGATCGTCGGTGGCGGGGCGAGCGACCGTGTTCGTGTTCCCCGACCTCAACACGGGCAACAACACCTACAAGGCGGTGCAGCGCTCGGCCGGCGCCGTCGCCATGGGACCGGTGCTGCAGGGGCTGAACAAGCCCATCAACGACCTGTCCCGCGGAGCGCTGGTGGAGGACATCGTCAACACGATCGCGATCACGGCGATCCAGGCCCAGGAGGTGCCGGCATGAGCGTCGTGCTCGTGATCAACAGCGGATCCTCGTCGTTCAAGTACCAGCTCGTCGACACGGCCACCGGAGCGGCGCTCGCGTCGGGGCTGGTCGAACGGATCGGGCAGGACGAGGGCCGGGCCGTGCACGTCGACGCCGCGGGGACGGAGACGGAGCGGATCCTGCCGATCCCCGACCACACCGCCGGCTTCCAGGTGATGCTGGACGCCTTCGGCGCGCACGGTCCGTCGCTGGACGAGTTCCCGCCCGCGGCGGTGGGGCATCGGGTGGTGCACGGCGGTGCGCGCTTCTTCGAGCCGACGGTGATCACGCCGCAGGTCGAGGCCGACATCGACGAGCTCGCGGCTCTCGCGCCGCTGCACAACCCCGGCGCGCTGCAGGGGATCAGGGCCGCAGAACGCGCGTTCCCGGCGGTGCCGCACGTCGCCGTCTTCGACACGGCGTTCCACCAGACGCTCCCGCCCGCCGCCTACACCTACGCGATCGACCGCGATCTGGCGGAGTCGTACCGCATTCGGCGATACGGGTTCCACGGCACGTCGCACAAGTTCGTCTCCGAGGCGGCCGCAGCGTTCGTCGGCGGCGAGCGGGAGGGCCTGCGACAGCTCGTGTTCCATCTCGGCAACGGGGCCTCCGTGACCGCCGTGCTCGGCGGCCGGTCGGTGGAGACGTCGATGGGGATGACGCCGCTGGAAGGGCTCGTCATGGGAACACGGTCGGGCGACATCGACCCCGCGGTGCTGTTCACGCTCGCACGGCGCGCAGGCCTCACGGTGGCGGAGCTGGACGAGCTGCTGAACACCCGGAGCGGACTGAAGGGCCTTTCCGGCGTCTCCGACATGCGCGACGTGCTCGCCCGGGCCGCGGCGGGGGATGAGGCGGCGACGCTCGCCTTCGACGTGTACATCCACCGGCTGCGCGGCTACGCGGGGGCCTACATCGCCCAGCTCGGCGGCGTGGACGTCATCTCGTTCACCGCGGGAGTCGGCGAGAACAACGCCCTGGTGCGTCGTGAGGCGATGGCGACCCTGGGGTTCGCGGGAGTCGAGATCGATCCGCTGCGGAATGAGACTCCGGGGCGGGGGATCCGGGTGATCTCGACCGACTCCTCGCCGGTGACGGTCCTCGTCGTCCCGACCAACGAGGAACTCGAGATCGCGCGGCAGACCGCCCGGATCCTGGAGTGAGCGCGACGCTGCGCGCGGTCACGCGAACAGCGCGTCGAGATCGTCCAAGCGCACCCGCGGGCCCTGGGACGCCGGTGAGGCGCCGGGAGCGGTGACCCTGGTGTCCACGACGGCGAGGCACGCGAGCGCCTCACTCGTCAGGAACCGGCTCGGCTTGGCCAGGACGTGCCGGGCCGCGAATGCCGTGGGGTGCGTGGGCAGGGTGGCCGGCGCGTAGATGCTCAGCGTGTCGCGGGCTCGCGTGAGGCCGACGTAGAACAGGCGCCGCTCCTCTTCGAGCCCCGCCCTCGTGGTCAGCGCCATATCGGAGGGCATGGCGCCGTCGGTCGCTCTCAGCAGATGCACCGCGGACCATTCGAGCCCTTTCGCCGAGTGGATCGTCGACAGCGTCACCCAGTCCTCGTCGAGGTGCGGCGTGGAGGCCCAGTCGCCCGCCAGGGTCACGGGGTCGATGGCCTGGTCGCCCACGAACGCCCGGAGATCCCGCTGCCTGGCCGCGGCCTCGGCCACCGCGGCCACGTCGGCCGCGCGGCGCTGCCAATCGGGGTAGTGCTGGGCCAGCAGCGTCGTGGCCGCGTCGACGCACGCCTCCACCAGCTCGGGCACGGGGGATCCCGCGTCCACGACGCCGAGCAGGGAGAGGGTGGTCGCGAGCCCGACGCGCGCCGTGGCCGGCGCCGCGGCGATCGCCTCCGGGCCGCCGGCGATGCCCTGATCGGCGAGGACGCCGGCGAGGCGGCGCGCGCCCACCTTGCCGAGTCCGCGATGCCGGGTGAGCAGGCGGTACCAGGCGATCTCGTCGGCGGGGTTCAGCACCACGCGGAACGCGGCGAGCAGGTCCCGCACATGCGCGGTCTCCAGATAGCCGATCCCGCCGAACTTCGCGAAGGGGATGCCGCGGACTTTCAGTTCGACTTCGAGCAGTGCGCTGTGCGAGCCGGCGCGCATCAGCACCGCCTGCTCCCGCAGGGGCAGACCGTCCGCGTGGGCCGCGAGGATCCGCTCCGCCACGGTGCGCGCCTCGTCGTCGGCGTTCTCGCAGCGGACGAGCTCGGGCCGCGGCGCCGTGCCCGGACGATGCGCCACCAGGCGGATCGGGAAGTCCTGGGGGCGTGCGGCGTTCGCCAGGTCGAGGATGGGCTGGGTCGACCGGAAGTTCCGCTCGAGGCGGATGACCTGGGCCTGGGGGTGCCGGTCGAGAACGCCCTGGAGCTGCCCGGCCCCGGCGCCGCGGAAGCCGTAGATCGCCTGCGCGTCGTCGCCGACCACGGTCAGACCGCGCCCCTGGGGGCAGAGCTCCTGGACGATCTCTGCCTGCACGCGGTTGACGTCCTGGTACTCGTCGACCAGGACCCAGTCCCAGCGCGCGCGGAGCCGTGCACCGACGTCGGGATCGCGCAGCAGCGAGCGCCACGCGACGAGGAGGTCGTCGAGGTCGAGCAGGCCCCGGGCCCGCTTGCGCTGCGTGTACGCACGCAGCAGCGCCATGATCTCG
Organism: Microbacterium sp. MMO-10; assembly: GCF_037148715.1. Classification (NCBI taxonomy): domain Bacteria; kingdom Bacillati; phylum Actinomycetota; class Actinomycetes; order Micrococcales; family Microbacteriaceae; genus Microbacterium; species Microbacterium sp. MMO-10. The sequence continues at coordinate 726,016 of NZ_JBBCSV010000002.1, forward strand.
TCGGCGTGATCGAGCGCCCATGGGAACTGCTCCTGGATGATCTCGCGCCCGGGTCGCTCCAGGCTGACGGCCCTGGATCCGATGTCGGCGATCGCCCTGCTCGTCGGCATGCGGCGGCCCGTGCCGTCGAGGCCGTGCTCGCTGCGCAGGAGGTCGACGAGGTCGACGATGTCGTCCGGAGCCAGGACCGTGACGTCGGCCAGTCCGAGATGATGCGCGTTCTCGGCGACGATGCGATGCGCGACCGCGTGGAAGGTCCCTCCGGCGATCCGCTGGGCGAGCGCGGTGTCGCCCACCATCGCGGCAGCGCGGGAGGTCATCGCCGCCGCGGCCCGGCGGGTGAAGGTCAGCAGCAGGATCCGCTCCGGCGCGGCGCCCGCATCGATGAGCCGGGCGACGCGGCTGGTCAGGACCCGGGTCTTGCCCGTGCCCGCGCCGGTCGCGACGACGAGCGGCTCTTCGCCGTGCTCGACCGCGCGGCGTTGCATCTCGTCCAGGTCGTCGACCAGCTCTGCAGTGCTCACGGTGATGACGGTATCCGTGGGCTCGGACATCCCCGGTTCGTCTTCGGCCGGTGTCTGCGCCACGCCCGGCGGACGCCGTGGTCGGAGTGCCGCCGCCGGATCGGGTATGCTCTTTACCTGTGCCTCAGGGCACGAAAACCCGCAAGGGCGATTGGCGCAGTTGGTAGCGCGCTTCCTTCACACGGAAGAGGTCGTCGGTTCGAGTCCGGCATCGCCCACCATCATCTCCTCCTCCCTCCGGAGCCTCTTGGGGTAACCTCTCCGTTGCAGGACAGCCGGTCTCGGCGTTCCTGCCGGTTCGGGAGGATGTCACATGCAGGGTGCCACCGGCGGCGATCGAGCAGTGCTCGACGGCGAGACCTACACGGTGACCCGGAGCATCTCCATCGCCGCGCCCGTCGAGAAGGTATGGCGCGCGATCACGGATCCGGAGCATCTCTCGCGCTGGTTCGGCCGCACCGTCCTGTGTGGCGCGGGGGTCGGCGCGGTGGGGACGATGACCTTCGAGGGGCACGGGGCCGTCCCGATCCGCGTGGAGGCCGTGGACGCGCCGCGCTCGGTGACCTACCGCTGGAACAACGACGACGCCCTCGGCATCCTGCCCCCGGACCTCGACGAGTCGAGCTCGACGGTCTTCACGTTCACCCTCGAAACTCAGAAGTCGGGCACGAGGCTCACCGTCGTGGAGTCCGGCTTCGAGCGCACCTCCGACCCGGAGGCGAACCTCGAGAGCCACCGACGCGGCTGGGATCTCGAGATCGACAAGCTCGTCGCCCTGCTGAGGGAGGGCGGACGATGACGGCCTCGCTGGTGCCGGTGTTCGCCGCGCTCGGCGACGAGACGCGGTGGAGGATCCTCGCCGCGCTGGGGGAGGGGGATGCCTCCGCCTCCGCTCTGGCCGCGCGCTTCCCGGTGTCCCGGCAGGCGATCGCCAAGCACCTGTCGGTGCTCGCTGACGTCGGCCTGGTCGAACCCGTGCGCGTCGGTCGCGAGGTGCGCTATCGCGTGGTCGGTTCCGAACTCAGCGCCGCAGCGCGCCGGCTCGACGCGATCGGCCGGGAGTGGGAGGGCCGACTCGCGGTGATCAAGGAGATCGCCGAACGGCTCTGATCCGGGTCCCCGCCTTAGTGCAACCTGAGGGTTGCGTTAGAATGTTCCCAGTGCAATCCTGAAGTTGCAGACGCAGACGAAGGAGAGCGCATCATGCTGCTGGAGAACAAGGTCGCGGTCATCCATGGCGGCGGCGGGTCGATCGGAGCGGCCGCCGCCCGGGTCTTCGCGCGGGAGGGGGCGCGGCTGTTCCTCGCGGGGCGCTCGCTGCCGCGGCTCGAGGCGGCGGCCTCCCGGGCGCGATCGGAAGGCGGCGAGGTGTCGGTCGCCGTCGTCGACGCCTCCGACCCGGTCGCCGTCGAGCGGCACGCGGACGAGATCGTCGAGAGCGCGGGGCGCATCGACGTCGCACTGAACGCGGTGGGGTTCGACCATGTGCAGGGGAGGGGCATCACGGAGACATCCCTCGACGACTTCCTGCATCCGGTCGTCGGCTATCTGCGGACGAACTTCCTCACGGCGAAGGCCGCGGCGCGCCACATGGTCGCGCAGCGCGCCGGTGTGATCCTGACGATCTCGACACCCGGCGCACGGCTCTCCGGACGCGGGCTGATCGGCAACGCCGCGCAGTCCGCCGGACTGGAGGGCTTCTCACGCGCCCTCGCCGGCGAGCTCGGGCCCGACGGCGTCCGGGTGGTCTGCGTGCGACCGCACGCGATCTCGGACGCGCTCACGACCTCGTACACCCGGGCGATGTTCGGACGGATCGCTGACGCGTCGGGCCTCGGCATGGACGAATGGATCCGGGGACTCACCGGGTCCACGGCACTGGGGCGCCTTCCGGTGCTCGACGAGGTGGCCGAGTATCTCGCCTTCGCCGCGTCCGACCGTGCGGGGTCGATGACCGGCGCGATCGCCAATCTCACCGCCGGGGCGCTCGTCGACTGACGGGCGCCCCGGGGAGAGGCGGCTCAGGCGTCGGTCTTGCGCTGCCACAGGCCGAACCGGCTGCCCGCCGGGTCGGTCAGATGAGCGAAGAGGATGACCCCGTTGTCCACCAGAGGCAGAACCGTCCCCGCGCCGTGGGAGAGCGCGGACGCGATGCTCGTCTCGATGTCGGCGACCTCGACGTAGAACACCGCCCAGGTGCCCGACCCGATGCCGCTCGTGTCCCAGAGCCCGCCGCCGGTGTCGTTCACCATGCTGTAGCCCGCGGGTCCCGCGGGGCCGAAGCTCCAGCCGAAAACCTCGCCGTAGAACGCACGCGCCGCCTCGGGATCGGGCGTGCCGATCTCGAAGTAGTTCACCGTGTTCATGGTCTCGTTCATCCCCATCGTCCTCTCGATCTGCGGCGCCGGTCGATCCCGGCGCCCGCAGATCAAGGCTGGAACCTGCCACAGTGGTAGAGTCAAGCCCGCCGTCCGACGGAGGCGCGTCGGGGCGGAGTCACGCGATCGGGATGTTGACCTCGGTCACCCACTGGTCCGGGTCGTCGGTCCGCCCGGGGCCGACGACGTACAGGTTGAACACGGGGCCGATCTGGGTGCGGCCGTGCTGCGCGACCCACTCGCCGAGCGCCTCCGTCGCCCGCCCGATCGACTCGAACCCGCCCCGGTGCGTCGTCCAGGCGACCCGGCGGGACGGGAGATCGACGATCTCGAAGCCGTGCCGCGGCGTGAACGGGCCGCGGTAGTCGCGCCAGATGGCCATCTCCACGTCGTCGTCGCGGTACTCGGCGTCGAAGTACGTCGCACCGATCAGGTCTCCGAACATGCTCGGATCCACCTCCGCGGGGGAGGCGAGCAGGTCGCGCAGGTCGGACCAGAGCTCGCCCTCCGCCGGGTAGCACGCCACCGTCCGATGCAGGGCGAGCACGCGGGCCGCGGAGAACGTCCGCTCGCCGACGACTGGCTCCACGCCGTCGATCCCGGCGATCAGGGAGCGGGTGAGACGCCGCTGAGCGGCCAGCTGCTCCACGGCCTCGTCGAGTCCGACGACATGCGCTTCCAGGCGTTCGTGAAGGGTCTCCGGCGACTCCTGGAACAGCGGCAGCAGCTCCGCGATCAGCGGGATCCCGCAGCCCGCATCGCGGAGCGATCGGATCCGCCCCGCCGTGCGCAGCTGTTCGGGCGCATATCGGCGGTACCCGGTGAACGGGTCGACTTCGGCGGGGGCGAGGAGTCCGCGCTCGTCGTAGTGGCGCAGCATCCGCACGCTGATCCGCGAGTACCGGGAGAAGTCTCCGATGCTCAGCAGGGCGCCGCCGATGCGTGCCGGCGAGGTCGGAACGGCGAGGGGACCGACGGGTCGTGCCCCTTCGTCACACTGCTCGTCACGGGTCATGCCCGGCATTCTGCCATTCGGTCCTCGCGTCGCCCAGCGGTGTCCGGGCCGTGCCCGTGGACACGCCCGAGAACGGGGCCCGGTTTGGCGAAGCGTGGATCCTCGGCTAATGTATTTCAAGTGCCCGGGACACCGGGGAAAACACAAAACGCGGATGTAGCGCAGTTGGTAGCGCACAACCTTGCCAAGGTTGGGGTCGCGAGTTCGAGTCTCGTCATCCGCTCCAGTGCAGGAGCCCCTTCGGGGGCTTCCGCATGTGGGTTCGAATCCACATGGTGGCGTGGCCGAGAGGCTAGGCACCGGCCTGCAAAGCCGTTTACACGGGTTCGAATCCCGTCGCCACCTCGCTCTTCTCAACTGAATAGCCTGAACAGGCGCGATTGGCGCAGCGGTAGCGCGCTTCCCTGACACGGAAGAGGTCACTGGTTCGATCCCAGTATCGCGCACAGGAGAAACCCCCGGCTTACCCGGGGGTTTCGTCGTTTCCGGGTGAGGGCGTTCCTCGTCACGAAGCGCCTCGCGTCCTAGCCTGGAGCGATGCACAAGACGCTTGCCGCCACCGCCGCCGCTCTGGCGGCCGCCGGTGCTGCCTTCCTGTTCTGGGGAGAGGTCGTGTCGGCGCGTGCGAGCAGGCGCGGACTGGCGGCGGGCCGCCCCGGGGCGCGGCGCACGGTGCTCGTCCTCGGCTACGGCAATCGCGGTGCCCGCGCCAACGCGGTGAACCGCTTCCGCGTCCGCGCAGGGCTCCGCACCCTGCGCACCCCGGACGATGTGCTGGTCTTCTCCGGGGGTGCGGTGCGCGGGGCGGAGCCGGAGGCGCGGATCCTCGCCCGGTACGCCGCGCAGCGCGGCTTCTCCGGGACCACCCTCGTCGAGACCGCGAGCCGGACCACCGAGGAGAACATCGCCTACTCCCTCCCGCTCCTCGAAGACGCCGTGGAGCTCGCGATCGTGTCGAACGCCCTGCACGCCGAGCGCGCCCGGGGGCTGCTGCGGGCCGCCCGCCCGGATCTCGCCGCCCGGCTCATCCGCGCCGACGACTACCGCTTCGGAGAGATCACCGTGATCAAGGCGATCGCGGCAGCCCTGACCCTCCGGAAGGGGCACCGAGATCGCCGGGATCCGGCGCCGCGCTAGGTTGGACGCTGCACGATTCCGCGGCGAGGCTGCGGGGTCCCGAGGGGAAACGGGGAGCAGCATGACGAACGCGGTCGAACGGTATCGACACGGACTGCGGCCGATGCGCGGGCGTCCCCGGCATGAGCCGCACCGCGCGGCGACGCCGCTCGAGGCGCTCTACGATCTCGTGTTCGCCGCGGCGTTCGGGGTGGCCGGGGCGCAGTTCGCGGCCGGCGTCGCCGCCGGCCACGGGGGAGCGGCGGTTGGCGCGTTCGCCTTCGCGACCGCCGCCGTCATCTGGGCGTGGATCAACTTCGCCTGGTTCGCCTCCGCCTTCGACACCGACGACTGGCTGTTCCGCGTCTTCACGATGGTGCAGATGTCCGGCGTGATCGTGCTCGCGATCGGGTTGCCGCGGATGTTCGAGTCCCTCGAGCTCGACGGTGTGTTCGACAACCGCATCATGGTGGCGGGCTACATCGTCATGCGGGTCGGACTCCTGGCGCAGTGGCTGCGTGCAGCGCGAGACCCCGCCTATCGCCGGCACGCGCTCACCTACGTCGTGTTCATCGCGATCGCTCAGCTCGGCTGGGTCGTGGTGGCCTGGGCGCCGCTGCCGTTCGGAGCCGCGATCCTCGCGGCCGCGCTGTGCTGGCTGGTCGAGCTCGGCGGCCCGGTCGTCGCGGAGCGCAAGGGCGAAGGCGAGGGACGGGGCACGCCCTGGCACGCGCACCACATCGCCGAGCGCTATTCCCTGCTGACGATCATCGCCCTGGGCGAGACGGTCATCGGAACCCTCGCCGCAGCCCAGGAGATCTCGGAGACCCAGGGCTGGACCGGTGACGCCGTGGTGGTGATCGGTGCGGGCGTCGCGATGACCTTCGCCCTGTGGTGGTCGTACACGATGATGCCGTCCGGTGCGATCCTCGCCGTCCATCGTCGACGCTCGTTCGTCTGGGGATACGGCCACGCGTTCATCTTCGCGAGCGTCGCCGCAGTCGGGGCCGGCCTGCACGCCATCGGTTACGCCTTCCGCCATGAGCACCCGCTCGCGACACCCGTGGTCATCCTCATGATCGCGATCCCCGTGATCGTCTTCATGGTCTCGATCTCGCTGCTGCATTCGTATCTCGTGCACTCGCTGATGAAGGGCCTGCCGTTGCACGCCCTCGCCATGGTGCTGCCGGTGCTCGGCATCGTGCTCGCGTTCGCCGGCCTGCCGCTGTGGGCCTGCCTGCTCGTCGTGCTGGCGGGCCCCGTGCTCGTCGTCGTCGCATACGAGGCCGGCGGATGGCGGCTCGCGCAGCGGCACCTGGACCAGGCTCTGGCGGTCGCGGCGTAGGATTCTCCTATGGACTTCGCCCGGCTGACGCACGCGACCCCGATCGCGCTCAGCGGCACGCGAACTCTCAGGGCCTGAGCGGGCAGGGCGCCGACGCGCCCGAAGCTGAGCCGAGACCATCGCCAAACTGGAGAACTTCCTTTGTCTGAGAACCCTGTGTCCGCCCCCGCATCGCCGTCCTACCCCTGCGACGGCTTCGCGCTCTACGGCGCGAACGGCCCGTACAGCGATCGTTCCGTGATCGCCATGCTCGTCAACGGGCAGCAGAAGGACCTCGCCGCCCTCGTCAACGAGGACGACGACGTCCAGCCCATCACGATCGACAGCCCCGAGGGCCTCGCGATCCTGCGCCACTCCACCGCCCACGTGCTCGCCCAGGCCGTGCAGCGCATCAAGCCTCAGGCCAACCTCGGCATCGGCCCGCCCATCACCGACGGCTTCTACTACGACTTCGGCGTGGACACCCCGTTCACGCCGGAGGACGTCAAGGCGATCTCCAAGGAGATGCAGCGGATCCAGCGCGAGGGCCAGCGCTTCGTGCGCCGGGTCGTGAGCGACGACGAGGCGCGTGCCGAGCTCGCCGACGAGCCGTTCAAGCTCGAGCTCATCGGGCTCAAGGGTCCCGGCGCCGACAAGACCGAGGGCGCCTCGGTCGAGGTCGGCGAGGGCGAGCTCACCATCTACGACAACGTGGCCAAGGACGGCGAGGTCGTCTGGAAGGATCTCTGCCGCGGTCCGCACCTGCCGAACACCCGCATGATCGGCAACGGATGGGACCTCACGCGGATCGCCGCTGCCTATTGGCGCGGATCCGAGAAGAACCCGCAGCTGCAGCGCATCTACGGCACGGCCTGGCCGACCAAGGACGAGCTGCGTGCCTACCAGCAGCGCCTGGAGGAGGCGGCCAAGCGCGACCACCGCCGCCTGGGCAAGGAGCTCGACCTGTTCTCGTTCCCGGACGAGATCGGATCCGGTCTGTCCGTCTGGCATCCGCGGGGCGGCATCATCCGCGGCGAGATGGAGCAGCATGCGCGCCGTCGGCACATCGCCGACGGCTACACCTACGTGTACACGCCGCACATCTCGAAGGAAGACCTCTTCCTCACGTCCAACCACCTCGTCACCTACCGCGACGGCATGTTCCCGCCGATCCGGATGGACGAGGAGCGCGACGAGGACGGGCACGTCACGAAGCAGGGCCAGGACTATTACCTGAAGCCCATGAACTGCCCGATGCACATCCTCATCTACAAGGAGCGGGCACGCAGCTACCGCGACCTGCCGCTGCGGTTCGCCGAGAACGGCACCGTCTACCGCAACGAGCTCTCCGGAGCCCTGCACGGCCTCACGCGCGTGCGCGGCTTCACCCAGGACGACTCGCACCTGTTCGTGACGCCGGACCAGCTCGAGGCCGAGGTCACCAAGGTCCTCGAGTTCATCCTGTCGATGCTGCGCGACTTCGGTCTCAGCGACTTCGAGCTCGAGCTCTCGATGCGCGACGACGAGAAGGACAAGTGGATCGGGTCCGACGAGTTCTGGGAGTACTCCACGAACGCGCTGCGCAACGTGGCCCTGGCCTCCGGTCTGAAGCTCACCGAGGTCCCCGGTGAGGCGGCCTTCTACGGTCCGAAGATCGACCTCAAGACGACCGACGCGATCGGCCGGGTGTGGCAGCTGTCCACGGTGCAGGTCGACCCGAACCTGCCGGAGCGCTTCGGACTCGAGTTCACCGACAAGGACGGGCAGAAGAAGCGCCCGATCATGATCCACCGGGCCCTCTTCGGTTCGATCGAGCGGTTCTTCGCGATCCTGCTCGAGCACTACGCGGGCGACTTCCCGCTGTGGCTCTCGCCGGTGCAGGTCGTCGGGATCCCCGTCGCCGACACGTTCGCCGACTATCTCGACGACGCCGTCTCCGCTCTGCGCGCGGCGGGTGTGCGCGCCGAGGTCGACCACTCGGACGAGCGCATGCAGAAGAAGATCCGCAACCACACCACGGGCAAGGTCCCGCTCATCCTCATCGCAGGGGAGCAGGATCGGGCCGCGGGCACGGTCTCGTTCCGGTTCCGCGACGGCACCCAGGAGAACGGCGTTCCGCTCGCGGAGGCCGTCGACCGCGTGCGTCGGGCGATCGAGAGTCACGCGCTGATCCAGACCGCCGGCGACCTGGCATGAGCGACGTCGGGGACGCGGGCGCGGGCGCGCAGTTGGAAGACGCCGCGCACCTCGCCGGCGTCCCCGACGAGTTCCAGCGCCTGTGGGTGCCGCATCGGATGGCGTACATCCAGGCGGGCCCGGAGCCGCTGCGCGAGGAGTGCCCGTTCTGCGAGGCGCCGAAGCATCCGGACGAGGAGCGGCTCATCGTCGCGCGGGGACGCACCGCGTACGTACTGCTGAACCTGTTCCCGTACAACTCGGGCCATCTGCTCGTGTGCCCGTACCGGCACATCGCGACCTACGACGAGGCGACGGCCGAGGAAGTCGCGGAGATCGGCGAGCTCACCCAGATCGCGATGCGCGTGCTCAAGGCGACCTCGCGCTGCGACGGCTTCAACCTCGGCATGAACCAGGGGGCCATCGCAGGCGCCGGCGTGGACGCGCACCTGCACCAGCACGTGGTGCCGCGGTGGAACAGCGACGCCAACTTCTTCCCGATCATCGCGAAGACCAAGGCCCTGCCGCAGCTGCTGGGCGACGTGCGCAACACGGTCGCGGACGCCTGGCCCGCCTGAGCCTGGGACGGCGCTCGGCGCGCCGGACCGTGCCTCGCCCGAGATCAGGTGGATCGCCCGAGATCAGGCGCCTTCATCCGGATCCACCTCGTCTCGGGCGATCCACCCGATCTCCGCGCGCGGGGTCGCATCCGCGTCGCGTGACCGGCCCAGATCGGCTCAGCGCACCTGGCGTGCCGCGAACTGCAGCGGCGGGTTCGCGTAGAACTCCTGCGCGGGGATGAGCTGCAGCTCACGCTCGCCCGACTCCAGCGTGAGCCTGAGCAGCTCGTACACGCTCGACACGGTCCGTTCGAGGGCCGTCTTCGCGTCCTTCGTCTCGACGTAGTGCGCGGTGAAGAGCGCCGCGGTGACGTCGCCGGATCCGTTCGCCTTCATCGGCAGGTGCGGCGTGGCGACGAGCCAGGCGCCCTTGTCGTCGACGGCCAGCATCTCGATCGTGCCCTCTTCGCGGTCGGGGCGCTCGACGCTCGTCACCAGCACGGTGTTCGGGCCCATCGCACGCGCCGCGTCGACGGAGGAGAGCGTCGATTCGAGCGTGTCCGGCTCGGTGCCCGTGAGGAAGCCCAGCTCGAACTGGTTGGGGGTGATGATGTCGGCGACGGGCACGACCTTGTCGCGCAGCAGCACGGGGATCGCGGGAGCGACGAAGCAGCCCGACTTGGCGTTGCCCATGACGGGGTCGCACGCGTACACCGCGTTCGGGTTGGCGGCCTTGACCCTGGCGACGGCGTCGACGATCACGTCGCCGATGCCCTCGCCGCCCTGATAGCCGCTCAGCACCGCGTCGATCTCGCCGAGCACGCCGCGCTCCTCGATCCCGGTGATGACCTCGCGGACGTCGTCCGGGGCGATCATCGGTCCGCGCCAGGCGCCGTAGCCGGTGTGGTTGGAGAAGTTCACCGTGTAGACGGGGAGGACCTCGACGCCGATGCGCTGCAGCGGGAACACCGCGGCGGAGTTGCCGACATGGCCGTAAGCGACGGCGGACTGGATGGAGAGCACCTTCAGCATCCCTCGATCCTCTCACTTGAGGCGGGGATCCCGCGCCACTGTCTGCGCGGTGTCGGGACGCGTGGCAGACAGCGTATGATCTGTCCTATGACAGAACTTGCACCCGAATCGACCACCGGAACCGGCCGCGTCAAGCGCGGCCTCGCCGAGATGCTCAAGGGCGGCGTCATCATGGACGTCGTCACTCCCGAGCAGGCGAAGATCGCGGAGGATGCGGGTGCCGTCGCCGTCATGGCCCTCGAGCGGGTGCCCGCCGACATCCGCGCCCAGGGCGGCGTGTCGCGCATGAGCGACCCCGACATGATCGACGGGATCATCTCGGCCGTGTCGATCCCGGTGATGGCGAAGGCGCGCATCGGTCACTTCGTCGAGGCGCAGGTGCTGCAGGAGCTCGGCGTCGACTACATCGACGAGTCCGAGGTGCTCTCGCCGGCCGACTACGTGAACCACATCGACAAGTGGGGCTTCACCGTGCCCTTCGTCTGCGGCGCGACCAACCTGGGCGAGGCGCTGCGCCGCATCACCGAGGGCGCGGCGATGATCCGCTCCAAGGGCGAGGCGGGCACCGGTGACGTCTCCGAAGCCATGAAGCACATCCGCACGATCCGCGGCGAGATCGCGCGCCTGACCACCCTGTCCAAAGACGAGCTGTACGTCGCGGCCAAGGAGCTGCAGGCGCCCTACGAGCTGGTCGCAGAGGTCGCCGAGAAGGGCGCGCTGCCCGTGGTCATGTTCGTGGCCGGGGGAGTGGCGACTCCCGCCGACGCGGCGATGATGATGCAGCTCGGCGCCGACGGCGTGTTCGTCGGGTCCGGCATCTTCAAGTCGGGCGACCCGGCGGCCCGCGCCGCGGCGATCGTGAAGGCGACCGCGGCCTACGACGACCCCGCGGTGATCGCGCAGGTCTCCCGGGGCCTCGGCGAGGCCATGGTCGGCATCAACGTGGCGGACCTTCCCGCTCCGCACCGTCTCGCGGAGCGCGGCTGGTAATCCCGGGTCAGATCAGGACCGGTGCCCCACGGATGCGTCCGTGGGGCACCGGTCTTCTGCCGTCGTGGCGCGGCGTCGGCGACCTGCACAGCGGGGTGTCAGGGCGGCAGAGCCGGCGGGTCGTCGGTGTCCATCACTTCGAGTCCGTTCTTGAAGCGGCCGAGATCGTGCTGTGCGATGCCCCTGTCCACGCCGAGTCCGGCGCTGATGCGCTCCAGGAGAGACTTGGGCGTCCAGACCACACGCAGCGTCACACGCGTTCGGTCGGAGCTGAGGGGTGCGAACACGACGGTGCCGTTGTGTTCCCTTCCCGCCGTGCTCTCCCAGCTGATGCATTCGTCAGGGACGTCCTCGACAGTTCGGGCGTAGAACGAGCGCCGGAGACCCCCGACTCGTGCGTCCCAGTGCGTCATGTCGTCGCTGAGGCGCTCGACGCGCTCGACGCTGGGTAGGAGTTCGGGCAGATCATCGAGATCGGTCCATCGGCGGTAGACCTCGCCGACGGGGCGGCCGATCTCGACGACCGCGACCACGGTACTGGCCTTCACGCTCATGTGGCGACGGTGAGCCGGGATGGACTGGCTTCTTCAGTCCGGCGGTTCACTTGTCGGACGTGCCGGACTGGCGCCGCCGGAGTCGGTCTCGTCGCCTGTGCCCTCCACGCCCGTTTTGCCGTCGACCCGTCCGCCGTCCTCATCCGGGGCCGGTGCGCCTGCGTCGTGGGAGTCTTCGTCGCGCTTGGCGTACGGATCGTCGGATCCCTCCGCCGCGCGATCCCCTGCGTGTTCCGCGTGAGGGTGCTGTCGCGCGCTGTCGTCGGGTGTGCTCTCTCGCCGAATGCGCTGTTCCGCTGTGTCCTCGTCCGTGTCCTCCGCCGCTCGTTCGCGGTCGGCGTCCTCGTCGGGGAGTCGAGGACTCTCGGGACGCGCGTGATGCACGTTCGGTGGCAGCAGTCCTTCGTCATTGATCTCGCTCATCTCAACCTCCTGCCGGGATCTCTCTGATGACCCCAGACTCCGTGATCCCCGGGGGAATGGCGAGGGCCTTGACAACCGCCGTCGCCAGTCGTCAGGTGTTGCCGGGCGCAACGCAGATCAAAAGATCAAAAGAGCGTTCGGAGTGAGCTCCGCCTACCGGCATCTGTGTCACGAGATGGCCGGCATCGGGCGCTTGCCCGCGTTTGTCAATCCCGTGCTCGCCCCGAGAGAAGACTCGTAGAGATGCTGACCGATCGTGACATCGTCGTCCGTTGCCTTGCGCGCGGCGGCGATCCGAACATCGTGACTGCCGGCGAGCTTGCGGAGGGCACGCCGGCATACGTGGATGCGAACGCTGACATCGCGGATGTGCTGCGGCTCATGCAGGATCGACAGATCCGACGTGTGCCGGTGATCCAGGATCACGACCTTGTCGGCATCATCAGCCAGGGCGATATCTCGTTGAGCGTCGCTCCGTCCGCTACGGGAGAGACGGTGGCGCGGATCTCGCAATGATCGGCTGCGCCGATGGCCCGGGTGGCGGAGTTCGCGATCGCCTGGATCCTCGCCGGATCGAGCTCAAACCGGCGGACCGACTCCTGAAGGTGTCCGAAGCCTGGGACCGGGTAGAAGTATCTGCGACCGTGCCCTAGCCCTCCCCGCGATCAGCCCGGATAATGCTGGGCAGGCTTCTGAGATGCAGGGTCGGGTCCGTGCTGGGCGTAATGTCTTCGGCGGAAGAGACGGGGAGCATTGGGTCTGGAGTTCGAGCATCGAGCGTCGGCTTCGCCGTGGGTGGAGCGGGTGTGGCGCAGTCGCAGTACCGACGGAACCGCGTCTATGTCCTCTGTGGCCCGGGCCGAGTGGGATCTCGTCGTGTGGGAGGACCCCGACGGTGTCCACGCAGGTTTGCAGGGGCCGGAATCGCGGGCGACCAAGGCAGCGGTCCCGGTTGGTGCCGACTTCGTCGGCATCAGGGTGGTTCGGGGCGCGATCCTTCCGGCACTTCCCGGCGTGGCGATGGTGGATCGGTTCATCCCGCTTCGGGTGGCGGACGGCCGGCTCGGGCTCTTCGGCGAGCGGCTCGACCTGCCTGGTTTCGATGATGCGGAGCGTTTCGTGGAAACCCTCGTGCGCGGAGGACTGCTGGTCCGAGCTGATCTCGAATCGGGCGCCATGCTCAGCGAGCGAACGCGGCAGCGGCGATATCTCTCGGCAGTCGGTCTTCCACTCCGCACCGTTCGGCAGATCGAGCGAGCGGCCGACGCTGCCGTCCTTCTGCGGGCCGGTGGACACGTCGCAGAAGTTGCACACGAGGCGGGCTACTTCGACCAGCCGCATCTCGCGCGCTCCCTCCGCCGCTTCATCGGTCCGTCGGCGACCGGGCTGACCGATTCCGGCGACGGTGGCACGCTGTCGTTGTTGTACAAGACAGGTCGGGAGGAGACCCGATAGCGTCCGAGAGCGACCGAGCGACGGTCGCGTGAAAGGAAGCATCGTGAACAAGAACCGTGCAGAGAAGATCGGACGTCGTGTCGTCGTCTACGAGCTGATGTCTCTGGACGGCTTCGCGGACGAGCCTGGCGAAGGGAAGTGGCTACGTGACACGGGCTCCGGGCTCGGTGAGTTCCTGGCCGAGACGATCGCGACGCAGGACACGGTGCTGCTCGGTCGGCGCACCTACGAGAAGTGGGCGCCGTACTGGCCGACGGCGGACGTGCAGCCGTTCGCGGACTTCATCAACACGACGACGAAGTATGTCTTCACGAGTTCTCCGATCGCAGGGGAGTGGCGCGAGTCGACGGCCGTCGCGGATCCGGCGGCCGCGTTCGTTGCAGACCTCAAACAGCGGTCGGGAGGCGATATCGGCATCCACGGCAGCCTCTCCGTTGCTCGGGCTCTGCTCGCTGCGCACCTCGTGGACGATATTCGGCTCGTCATCGCACCGACCATTGCCGGTAACGGCACGAGGTTGTTCAGCGATGACGGTGATCTGCAGCGGTTCGAGCTTGTGAGCGATCAGAGGTCGGGAGGATGCATGATGCTCCACTATCGACGCAGCGGCCGCATCTGACGCCCCGCGCGCTGCGATGCTGGCGAGCGGGGGCTAGCCGGCCTCGGGCTGGGATGCGTTCAGTGCGCGCTGCAGGCGGCCATGACGCGCGAAGATGAGTGGTCCCTGGAACGGCAAACCGACGACCCTGCGCGTGCTGGCGTCCTTCCACGAGACGGTGAGTCGACTTGATCGTCGCAACAGGTTCCTAGAGCAGAAGGCCGAGCCGGGTGCGGCCAGCGTTGAGGGGCGTGATCATGACGACGCCGCTGTGCTGTTTTCCCGCATCGCCGGTCCAGCTGATCTGGTGGTCCTCTATCTGCTCGACAGTCGTTGCGTAGAACGAGCGCTACAACCCGGCGACACGGGTGTCCCAGTGGGTCATGTCCTCGTCGATACGTTCGACGCGTTCGACGCGGGGAAGCAGATCAGGCAGATCATCGAGATCATTCCAGCGAGAGTGGACCTCCTCAACCGGCCGGGCGATCTCGTCCACCGCGTTCATGGTGCTGATCATGATGCCCCTCATGCCGCGCCGGTAGGCGTAGGTCGATCATGCTGCGCGAGGGTTCCGATCGACACCAGGAGAACGTACTATCGCGCAGCCGCAGCCGCAGCCGCAGCCGCAGCCGCAGCCGCAGCCGCAGCCGCTCCCCAACCCGTCTCGTTGAGGTGCACAGTACTGCCTCAGGCCCAACATCGGGGTGTCTGGTCGTTGACGATGGTCCCGCTGTTCAGCCGGGTCTCAACGCTGGCAGCACAAGAACACCCATGCAGGGCGACGCTCGGATCTGGTTCGACGTCGACGGCCGCCGAGGATGCGGATGGAGGATGCGGCTTTCCCGCGGGGGAGCGCCTGGTCCTGTGCCATCCGCAAGGCGTCCCCGTCAAGCCCCTCGGCGCGGTTTCGGGCTGCGCATACGGTGGAGCCCTCGGTCGCTCGTTACGCGATCAAGAACACGGAGAGGAGACGCGCATGACCGTGAAGCTCAACGAGAAGGCCCTGCGCCACGCTCAGTCGCTGGTGCGCGAGAGGCACGTGGTGCACGACCGGCGCGACGACTGGAGTGAGCACGCCCCCAGCGCGTCGGACGGCAACGACTACATCGATGCGCACGGGATGGACGCGTATGCGCTCTGGTTCCTGGGCGAGGACACGGGGGAGAGCGAGGGTACGAAGGGACGACACCTCTTCCCCTATGGCGACTTCACGGATCTGCATCGTTGTGCGGTGATCTCCGGGGAGAGCAGGGCCGGGCAGTACCACCACAAGAGCGTCGAGGACGCTCTCAAGCACCTCCTCGCTCTCATCGACGAGGACGAGCAGGAGAAGCGCTGACGGGCGCACAGGGAGGCGAACATGCAGCAGCTCATCGATCAGGCGGACCGGGGCACGACGACCTTCCCCAGGGAGCCGTGGGCGTTCGCGGCCCGCGGACCGCTGAGCCGCGCCCTGATGGAGGCGCTCACGGGATCCGGATCCGATGGCGTGGACGATGTCGTCGATGGTGCCGGACAGGCTGTCGCGGAAGCCGGCGATGTCCTCCGCGACGACGATGTTCAGCTCTCCTTGTTCCTGCTGTATGCGTCCGCGTATGGATCCATCCCGGCGTGTGATCCGCGCCTCGAATGGGATGTGAGGCTCCTGGCTGCGCGGCGCGTCCTGGAGGACGCATTCGAGGCCGCGCTCCGCGATCTCGTGGTCGTCGACGCCCTTCCGGAGCGCTCTCCGGTGGCGGTCGCGTCGGCGCTGTTCGCGTTGACCTCCTCCGACTCCGGACCGAGTCTGTCGCGCCACGTGGCGAAGAAGGCCACCCGGGAGCAGGCGCTGGAGTTCCTGATCCAGCGTTCGATCTACACGCTGCATGAGGCGGATCCGCATTCGTGGGCGATCCCGCGGTTGAACGGTCGAGCCAAGGCAGCGCTCGTGGAGATCCAGGCCGACGAGTACGGAGGAGGTCGGCCTGAGCGGATGCACGCCGAGATCTTCGCGAAGGCGATGCGCGGCGCCGGCCTCGACGACCGCTACGGAGGCTATGTGGACGCCGTGCCGGCGATCACCCTCTGCTCCCTGAACATGATGTCGATGTTCGGCCTCAACCGACGCCTGCTGGGCGCGATCGTCGGCCATCTCGCGGCGTTCGAGATGACGTCGTCGATTCCCAATCGGTTCTACGGCGACGGGCTGCGTCGACTCGGGTTCGGTGATGACGTGACCGACTACTTCGACGAGCATGTCGAGGCCGACGCCGTGCACGAACAGATCGCCGGGCGCGATCTGGCCGGTGCCCTCGCGGAGGATCAGCCCGAAACGCTCCCCGAGATCATGTTCGGTGCGCGCGCATGCCTGACCGTCGACGGCCTTGTCGGCGCTCATATCCTGGAGGCCTGGGAGCAGGGGCGGTCGTCCTTGCGCACTACGGCGGCAGGCGTATGAGGCCCCCACGGGTCACGATCAGCCCGTACCAGGACGGGCCGCTGATCGTGCGCGGCGATGTGGAACTCGTCGCCGCCGATGGCACGCCGATCGCGGCACACCGGCGCACCGTGGCGCTGTGCCGTTGCGGGTTGTCCGCGATCAAGCCCTTCTGCGACGGGACGCACAAGCCGGCGGGGTTCAGGGCCGAGTGAATGGCGACCACTTTCGGAATCGAAGAGGAGTTCCTGCTCCTCGATGCACGGACGCTCGCCCCAGTCGACGACGCGATGCAGGCGATCGCAGAGCTCGACGGCAGGCATGACGGCACCGTGGCCGCGGAGTTCCTGCGGTCCCAGGTCGAGTACGCGACTCCGGTGTGCACCACGATGCCCGAGGCCATCGATGCGCTGCTCGGCTTTCGTCGTCTGCTCGGCCGCTGGGCCGCCGACGCCGGTGTCGTCGCCGCGGGAACAGGAACGCCGCCGGCAGGGCAGACACTCGCTGTGATCAGCGAGGGCGAGCGGTACGCGGAGATCTCCGCCGAGGTCACCTCCTTGACGGACGACCATCAGATCGGTGGGCTGCACGTGCACGTCGGCGTCGACCGCGACCTTCGCGTCCGGGCGTCCAACGCCTTGCGCGGCTGGCTTCCCGTCCTGCTCGCGCTGTCCGCCAACTCGCCCTTCTGGAACGGGCGCGACACCGGCTACGACAGCTGGCGGGCGATCCACTCGCGACGGTGGACGACCTACGGGATTCCGCCGGCCTTCCGCGATGACGACGACTACGTCCGCACCGTCGCGGCTCTGGTCGGAATCGGCGCCACCACGGACGCGCGCGCTCTGAACTGGAACGTGCGCCTGTCCACCGTGTACCCGACCGTCGAAGTGAGAGTGTGCGATGCTCAGCTCGACGCCGCATCGTCCGTCGCCCTGGCCGTCATCATCCGAGCGCTCGTCGACGCCGCAGATGACGAAGGCATGTCGCGTACCGACCACGCTCCCTGGGACGCGGCGCTCTGGCACGCCGCACGGCACGGGGTCCGCGGCACACTGGTCGACCCACGGACCGGACGTCCGGCCCCGGCTTCAGACGTGCTCCGGGCGCTCCTCGACCGCGTCGCCCCGCACCTGAACGGCAGCGAGACCCGCGCCGTGACGGCGATGCTCGATCGCCGACGCAGCGGTGCAGCGCGGCAACGCGCGGCCCGCGACCACGGGACGGCCGCGCTCGCGGAGCTGTATCGGAAACGACTCGATCAGAGACCGTAGGTCCACCATCGCTCGGCGGCCCCTGGCCATCGGGCAGCTCAGGGACGGAGCCGATGCTCTCGTCTCCCGCGGTGGATCGGCAGCATCCAGATCATGAGGCCTGCCGCCAGGCCGCATCCTGCCGTGATGATGGCGGCGGTGACCCCGACAGCTGCGTCGAAGATGAACACCGCGACCCCGATGGCGAGGATCGTCACGAGGACGAGCAGCACCACGAGCACGCGTGACCCCATGGTCACGAGCCGCTCGCTGGGTCGCTTGTCCATGCGTCTGCGGTGCTGAACGACCGGCAGGAGACCGAGCAGGGTCGTGCTGCACGCCAGCACCACGAGAACCAGGTAGATCACGTGCGCATGCGCGGGAAGCTTGGCGAACGTGGGTTGGAAGGCGACGGACAGCAGGAAACCCGAGATGATCTGCGTGCCGGTCTGCGTGACCCGCAGCTCTTGAAGGATCCGCTCCCACCGCCCCGCGAGGTCGCGTCGCACATCGCCTGCGGTTGACAGTCCGGACTTGCCGCTCATGTCGTCACCTCCCGGCTCCGGTCAGCCCGGGCGGGGAGCAGGGTTCCTGGGATCGGTGGTTCGTCACGCAGACATTCTCGCCACGTGCCCGGTCGGAAGCGAGCGTCTTGACTCGCCGAGTTCGCCCGTGGCAGCCCTTGCCCGGAACCCCCGTCGGGCACATGCCCCTTCACGACCCGGGACGGTTCATGCCAGCGTGAAGGTCGGAGGCCGGTCAGAGGAGAGCACCAGTGGTCGATCGCAGGCACCGAATCGCCGGAGAGGACTCCGGCCGACATCCGTCGGAGCGCGAAGGCGGCGACACGCGCGCCGACACGGACAAGCCGGAACGCAAGCACAATCCCGTCGTGCGGTTTCTGCGCATCGCCGGCATCTACGGCATCTGGTTCACGATCGCCGGCGGTTGACCGCCCCCGGTGTGATCATCCACGACGCCGGAAAGTCCACGACCTTCAGTCCGGAAGTCAACACCCTGTCCGGAGCCGGTGCCTTTTCATACAGTCGATGACACACGAAAGGAGAACCACCATGAGTGATCCCCAGAACGGCGGTCCGCAGAACACGCAGGGCACGCCCGGCCCGAACGAGGAAGCCGACACCGCATCCGGCGGAGCCCCGGAACGGCCCGATCAAGATCTCCTGGATGAGGAGACCACTGACGAGAACGGCAAGCCGGTCGAGAACCCGTCCGGCGGCTGAGTGCCCTTCGACTAGGCTTTGGCCTATGACAATCCGGCGCCTCGTCGACATCTCCTCGACATCCACCTCGGTGACATATACCGTGCGGATCGGCGTGCTCGCGCTGCAGGGTGATGTGCGCGAGCACGCCGCGATCCTCACCGCGCTCGGGGCGGAGGCGGTTCCCGTCCGCCGCCCCGAGCAGCTGGACGGGCTCGACGGCCTGGTGATCCCGGGCGGCGAGTCGAGTGTGATCGACAAGCTGTCCCGGATCTTCGGGGTGCGGGATCCACTGCGTGCGCTCATCGCCGACGGCCTGCCGGTCTACGGCACGTGCGCCGGGCTGATCCTCCTCGCCGACGAGATCGAGGGGGCGATCGACGGGCAGCTCACCTTCGGCGGGCTCGACGTCACCGTCGCGCGCAACGCGTTCGGCGGCCAGGTCGAGTCCTTCGAGACGACCCTGGACGTCGACGGCATCGACGAGCCGGTGGACGCCACCTTCATCCGGGCCCCCCTCATCACGCGGGTGGGGCCGGGCGCCTCGGCGATCGCCGCCCTGCCCGACGGGGGTGTGGTGGCGGTGCAGCAGGGGAACCTGCTCGGCACGAGCTTCCACCCCGAGATGAACGGCGAGACGCGTCTGCATGCGCGGTTCCTGGAGCTGGTCGAGGCGCGCCGCGCCGTCGCGGCGGCCTGATCCCGGCGGTATCGCGCCGACCGTCGGTGCCCGGAGCGCGGATCTTCTAGAATGGACGATGCCCTGGCGGGATGAACCACAGGGCGGATACGAGCGGGAGACATATGTCCGGGCATTCCAAGTGGGCCACGACCAAGCACAAGAAGGCCGTCATCGACGCGCGCCGTGCCAAGTCCTGGGCCAAGCTCATCAAGAACATCGAGGTCGCCGCCAAGCTCGGCGGACCCGACCAGGCCGGCAACCCGACGCTGTTCGACGCCGTGCTCAAGGCGAAGAAGACCTCCGTCCCGAAGGACAACATCGACCGCGCCATCAAGCGCGGCGCCGGCATCGGCGGCGAGTCGGTCGAGTACTCCTCGATCATGTACGAGGGCTACGGCGCCCACGGCGTCGCGCTCATGATCGAGTGTCTGACCGACAACAAGAACCGCGCGGCGGCCGAGGTCCGCACCGCGCTGGGCCGCAACGGCGGAACCCTCGCCGACCCGGGAAGCGTGGCCTACAACTTCACCCGCAAGGGCGTGATCGTCGTCGAGGGCGAGAACACCACCGAGGACGACGTCATGATGGCGGCGCTCGAGGCCGGCGCCGAGGAGATCGAGCCGCACGCCCAGGGCTTTGAGATCATCACCGACGCCTCCGACCTGGTCGCGGTGCGCACCGCCCTCCAGGAGGCGGGCATCGAGTACGAGTCCGCCGACGTCGAGTTCGTCCCCAACCTCAAGGTGGAGATCGACGCCGAGGCGGCGCGCAAGATCTTCCGTCTCATCGACGCGCTCGAGGACAGCGACGACGTGCAGAACGTCTACGCGAACTTCGACCTCACGCCCGAGGTGCAGGCCGAGCTCGAGAACGACGAGTAAGCCGCGAGACCCTTCGATGGCCGCGCCGGAGATCGTCCCGTACGATCCGGCGTGGCCCTCGGTCGCTTCGCGCTGGATCCGGTGGATCCGGGAGGCGCTCGCGCAGGCCGGAATCCCCGTCGCGGGGTTCCAGCACATCGGCTCCACCGCAGTGCCGGGCCTCGCCGCCAAGTCGTACCTGGACCTCCAGCTCCTCGTCCCGGTGATCCCCGATGAAGCCGCGGTCAGCGCGGCGCTCGGGTCGCTCCTGATCGAGAGGGCGCGCGGATCCCGGCCCGACTCCCCAGGGGTCGATGTCGACACGCCTCGACCCGGATCCGACGCCCGTCATCATGAGAAGCTGCTCTACTTCCGGGAACTGGATCCGACGGGACCGGCGCAGGGGCTGATCCTGCACGTGCGGCGCGCCGACTCGCCGTTCGCCGACTTCGTCGTCGCCTTCCGCGACTGGCTGCGCGCGGATCCCGCGGCCCGATCCGAGTACGAACGACTGAAGCGAAGGCTCGCGGAGGACAACGCCGCCGCTGCCGACCACGACGACTACACGAGGGCGAAGAGCGTGTTCATGGACCGCGCGCAGGCGGCGATGGGCTGGCCGCGCGCCTCGGCGGCGAGTGGCGGATCCGCGCCTAGCCTGGAGGGATGAGCGGAGTACGACGGGTGCTGGGCATCGACCCCGGCCTCACGCGCTGCGGCGTCGGCGTGGTCGACGTCGATCCGATGCGCCGCGGCACGCTCGTGCACGTGGGCGTGATCCGCACCCCGGTGGACGCGCCGATCGGAGAGCGGCTCGCCGCGGTCGCCGCGGGGATCCGCGCGGTGATCGCCGAGCATGCACCGGATGCGGTGGCCGTGGAACGGGTCTTCGCCCAGCAGAACACGCACACCGTCATGGGCACGGCCCAGGCCAGCGGCGTCGCGCTGCTCGTCGCCGCCGAACACGGTCTCCCCGCCGCCACCCACACGCCGAGCGAGGTGAAGGCGGCCGTGACCGGATACGGCTCCGCCGACAAGAAGCAGGTGCAGGCGATGATCGCGCGCATCCTGCGGCTCGATGCGCCGCCGCAGCCCGCCGATGCGGCGGATGCCCTCGCGATCGCTCTGTGCCACGCGTGGCGCGGGCCCGGTCTGATCGGCGCGGCGGGCGAGGGTGGCGCGCAGACGCCGGCCCAGAAGGCCTGGGCCGATGCGGAGCGTGTCGCTCGAACATACCTACGAGCACGTGCGTAGACTGCTCACATGATCTCCTCCCTGCGTGGCACCGTGCTGTCCGCGACCACGGACTCCGTCATCATCGAGGTCGGGGGAGTCGGCTTCTCGGTCGCGGTTCCGGGCGATGTCGCACACACCGCCCGAGTGGGGCACGAACTGCGCCTGCACACCTCGCTGATCGTGCGCGAGGATGCACTTTCCCTCTACGGCTTCGCGGACTCCGCAGAGCTCGAGGTCTTCGGCCACCTGCTCTCCGTCACGGGGGTGGGGCCGAAGTCCGCCCTCGGGGTGCTCTCGCATCTCTCGGTCGACCAGATCGCGACCGCCGTCGCCGCGGACGACGATGCGCCCTTCCGCCGGGTCTCCGGGATCGGCCCGAAGACCGCGAAGCTCATCGTGGTGCAGCTCACCGGCAAGCTGCAGGCCCCCGTCGCGGCACCCGCGACGGCCTCGATCCCCGACGAGATCGGCACGCAGCTGATCGCGGCCCTCATCGGCCTCGGCTGGTCCGAGCGCGTCGCCGCCGAAGCCGCCGAACGGAGCACGACCGAGGCGAGCGAGACCGAACGCGGATCCGTGGCGCTGCTCCTGCGGCGCACGCTCGCGTCGCTCGGCCCCGCGCAGGGCGGGGCCGGCCGTGGTTGAGTTCCAGGATTCCGGCCAGGCCGTCGACGAGGCCGAGCTCGCCATCGAGGGCGCGCTGCGCCCGTCGAGCCTGGACGAGTTCGTCGGGCAGCACAAGGTCCGCGGGCAGATGAAGCTCCTGCTCGAGGCCGCGCGGATCCAGGATCGGCCGGCCGATCACATCCTGCTCTCCGGCCCTCCGGGGCTGGGCAAGACCACGCTCGCGATGATCGTGGCGCACGAGAGCGGCCGCCCGCTGCGGATGTCCAGCGGCCCGGCGATCCAGCACGCGGGCGACCTCGCGGCGCTGCTCAGCAGCCTGACGCCGGGCGAGGTGCTGTTCATCGACGAGATCCATCGCATGGCGCGCTCCGCCGAGGAGATGCTGTACCTCGCGATGGAGGACTTCCGCATCGACATCATGGTGGGCAAGGGGGCCGGGGCGACGAGCATCCCGCTCGAGCTCGCGCCGTTCACGCTCGTCGGGGCGACGACACGATCGGGCCTGCTGCCCAATCCGCTGCGCGACCGGTTCGGCTTCACCGCGCACCTCGAGTACTACGAGCCGGATGAGCTCGAGCGCGTCGTGGAGCGCTCGGCGATCGTCCTGGGAGTGGGCGTGCCGGCGGTGGCCCGCGCCGAGATCGCCCGGCGCTCCCGCGGCACTCCGCGCATCGCCAACCGGCTTCTGCGCCGCGTCCGCGACTACGCCCTCGTGCACGGCGAGGGAGCGTCCGCGTCCGTCGACGACGTGCGCGCCGCGCTCGAGCTCTACGACGTCGACCGCATCGGACTCGACCGACTCGACCGCGCCGTCCTGGACGCCATCGTGCGCCGATTCCGCGGAGGGCCGGTGGGGCTCAGCACCCTCGCCGTCTCGGTCGGGGAGGAGGCCGACACTATCGAGAGCGTGGTCGAGCCGTACCTCGTGCGGATCGGCTTCCTCGGTCGCACGCCCCGGGGTCGCATCGCGATGCCCGAGGCCTATGCGCATCTCGGAGCGGCGCACCCCGAGGGGGCCGCGTTGTTCGATGACCTATAATCGCTGAAGACTTCCACCGTCCCCATTTCTGTGCGCCATCGATGGCGCATGCCCGAAAGGTGCACCGCTCGCATGAATATCGCGACCTTCTTCTCGCAGTACGGCCTGTTCTTCGTTCTGGCCATCCTGCTCGTCTTCATGGTGTTCTCCACGCGCCGCCGCAACAAGCGGATGAAGGAGGAGCAGGAGAAGAAGGCCCAGGAGACGGTGCCCGGCGCCCGGGTGCTGCTCCAGGGCGGCCTGTACGGCACGATCGTCGAGTTCGACCCGGAGAACCTGGACCGCCCGGCGAAGGTCGAGATCGCACCCGGAGTGGTCATCGAGGTGCACTCGCAGGCGATCCTGCGCATCGTCGACGAGGAGCAGCCCGCCCCGGTCGAGGAGAGCGCGCACACGCCGCTCGACGAGCAGACGCCGCTGGACGAGCACACTCCGCTGGACGAGCGTGCCGGGGACATCCGCATCGAGTCGGCCGAGGAGACCCGCGCGCGCCTGGAGCGCGAAGCCGACGACAAGAACTGACGCGCGCCCCGCCCGGCGCACGACCGTCCCTCCGGACAGACCGTCCCCCTCAGAAAGCGAAGAACCTTCGTGGCATCGTCTTCTCCCGTCAAGCACGCCTGGCGGGTCCTGCTCGGCCTGCTCATCGCCATCGGCGTCCTGTTCGGACTGAACGCCCTCGGCGTGTACGGCTTCGGCAAGAGCTCGTGGACGCCTCAGCTGGCCCTGGACCTGCAGGGCGGCACGCAGATCATCCTCAGCGCCCAGACCGCCGACGGCAAGGATCCGAACGCCGACCAGCTCACGCAGGCCGCGCAGATCATCCGTCAGCGCGTCGACGCCTCGGGAGTCGGCGAGTCCGACATCACGACCGAGGGCGGGCGCAACATCGTCGTCCAGATCGCCGGCAAGGCGGACGAGGCGACGCGCAACCGGATCCAGGCGAGCGCCAAGATGGAGCTGCGCGCGGTGCTGGCGGCGACCAGTCCGTCCACCTCCTTCGTGGGCGATGACGGCAAGTCGACGCCGTACCCGACTCCGGCCCCGGGCCTCGCCTCCACGCCGTCGCCGTCGCCCACTGACGGCAGTGACATGTCGTGGGTGACGCCGAAACTGCAGGCCGAGTTCCTCGCCTTCGACTGCAAGACGAAGCGCGACGCCGCGAAGCAGCCGACGGATCAGCCGCTCATCGCCTGCGACAGCAGCGGGCAGGCCAAGTACCTGCTCGGGCCTGTGGAGCTCGACGGCACGTCGATCAAGGATGCGACGGCCGGCCTGAACCAGCAGAACGGTCAGTGGGAGGTCAACCTGACCTTCGACGGCAAGGGCACCGACGCCTTCGGCAAGGTCAGCCAGCGCCTCTACGCCTTCACGCAGCAGAACCAGACGCCGCGCAACCAGTTCGCCTTCGTGCTCGACGGGTCGGTCATCTCCGCACCGACCATGAACGGCGTCATCCTCGACGGACGCCCGTCGATCAGCGGCTCCTTCACCCAGGAGACCGCGAAGAGCCTGGCCGACCAGCTCAAGTTCGGTGCACTGCCGCTCAGCTTCACCGTGCAGAGCTCCGACACCATCTCCGCGACCCTCGGCTCCCAGCAGCTGCAGATCGGCCTCATCGCCGGACTCATCGGCCTCGGGCTCGTCGCGATCTACTCGCTGCTCAGCTATCGCGCTCTCGGCTTCGTCATCATCGCCTCGATCGCCGTGATGGCGGTCATCACCTACGTGCTCATCTGCATCCTGGGCTGGCGCATGGGCTTCCGGCTGTCGCTGGCCGGTGTGGCCGGTCTGATCGTGTCGATCGGATTCACGGCGGACTCGTTCATCGTCTACTTCGAGCGAATAAGGGATGAGCTGCGCGACGGGAAGTCCATCACCGGTGCGGTGGAGGACGGCTGGAGCCGCGCCAAGCGCACGATCTACATCTCCAAGTCGATCAACATCCTCGCGGCCGTGGTGCTGTACATCCTCGCCGACGCGACGGTCAAGGGCTTCGCCTTCACGCTCGGTCTCACGACCCTCATCGACGTGCTGATCTTCGTGGTCTTCACGCACCCGGTCATGCAGCTCCTGGCCCGTACCCGGTTCTTCGGCAACGGTCACCCGCTCTCCGGGATGGATCCGGAGGCGCTGGGAGCGGTCTACCGTGGACGCACCGAGTACCGTGCGGTGGCCACGGCCTCCCAGGGCAAGGCAGCCCGTGCCGGCCGCTCGCGCGGTGAGGCGGAGCGCCGCCAGACGATCGCCGAAAGAAAGCGCGCGGAGGCCCAGGCCACCGCGGACCAGGGCGCGAGCCGGAACGGGGAGAACGACTGATGCGCTCCATGAACGAGCTCGGCAACGATCTCTACTCCGGCAAGACCTCCTTCCCGTTCGTCGGGAGACGGCGGCTCTGGTTCATCATCGCGATCCTGCTCGTCGTGGGCTCGGCGCTCGTGCCGCTGTTCCGCCCGGTGCAGTTCTCGATCGAGTTCACCGGCGGATCCCAGTTCACCGTCGAGGCTCCGGCGAACCGCAACCAGGACATCGCGACGACGGCGGTGCGCTCGGTGCTGCCGAACGTCACCACGAAGGTGACCACGGTCAACAACCGCGACATCCGCGTGCAGACGGCTCAGCTCAAGAGCGAGCAGCAGAGCCACGACGTCGCGGCCGCCCTCGCGAAGGCCTACGGGGTCTCCGTGGACAAGGTGAACACCTCGTTCATCGGCCCGAGCTGGGGCGAGGGGGTGACCCGTCAGTCGCTGTGGGGCCTCGCGATCTTCCTCGCGCTGACGTTCCTGATCCTGGCGATCTACTTCCGCACCTGGAAGATGTCGGCGGCGTCCATCCTCGGCCTGCTTGACGTGCTCGTCATCACGGTCGGCGTGTACGCCCTGGCCGGGTTCGAGATCTCGCCGGCGGCGGTGATCGGCTTCCTGACGATCCTCGCCTACTCGCTCTACGACACCACGGTCGTGTTCGACAAGATCCGCGAGAACACGAGCGAGGAGGGCACGAAGTCGTCGCGCACGTTCGGCGAAGCCGTGAACCTCGCCGTGAACCAGACGCTGGTCCGCTCGATCAACACCGCGGTCATCGCGGCGCTCCCGGTCGGTGCGATCCTCTTCATCGGCGCGTTCTGGCTGGGTGCGCAGACTCTGACGGACATCTCGCTGTCGATCTTCGTGGGCATCATCGTGGCCGCGTACTCGACGCTGTTCGTCGCGGCTCCGCTGTACTCCCTGTTCCGCGAGAACGAGCCGGCCATCCGCGAGCACGACAAGCGCGTGCTCGCGGCCCGCGAGCGCGCGACGGTCAGCGCGGTCGAGGTCTGATGCCCCGCAGGGTCGGCGACGGGCAGTCGTCGCCCCTGCCCGGGATCCCGCGCTCCTGGGCGCTTGTAGGATGATCTGCCTGGAGGTCGGATGAGCGAGGTCGGGACGACGCCGGGGGCACCGGCACAGGGATCGAGTCTGCGCAGGCTCGTGCCCCGCATCTTCTCGCGCGCGCCCCGGATCAACGACCTCGACAACCTCATCCGCACGGTGCGGCAGAACCACCCGCGCGGAGATCTCGCGATCATCGAGCGCGCCTACGCCGTGGCGGCCGAGAAGCACCAGGGGCAGAAGCGTCAGAGCGGTGAGCCGTACATCACGCATCCGCTCGCGGTCGCGCAGATCCTCGCCGATCTCGGCCTCGGCCCGCGGGCGATCGCCGCCGCCCTGTTGCACGACACCGTCGAGGACACCGGCTACGCCCTGACCGACCTCACCGCGACGTTCGGCGACGAGGTCGCGATGCTGGTCGACGGCGTCACCAAGCTCGACAAGGTCAAGTACGGGGACAGCGCGCAGGCCGAAACCGTCCGCAAGATGATCGTCGCGATGTCGAAGGACATCCGGGTCCTGATCATCAAGCTCGCCGATCGCCTGCACAACGCGCGCACGTGGGGCTTCGTGCCGCCCGAGAAGGCGGCGAAGAAGGCCACCGAGACCCTCGAGATCTATGCTCCGCTCGCGCATCGCCTCGGCATCCAGGCGATCAAGTCGGAGCTCGAGGATCTCTCCTTCGCCGTGCTGCATCCGAAGATCTACGCCGAGATCGACAGCCTCATCAAGCAGCGCACCCCCCAGCGGGAGAAGTACATCCGCGAGGTCGTCGACGCGGTCGAGAGCGATCTGCGCGACCTGCGGGTCCGCGGCAAGGTCGCCGGGCGGCCGAAGCAGCTCTACTCCGTCTACCAGAAGATGGTCGTCCGCGGACGCGAGTTCGACGACATCTACGACCTCATCGGCATCCGCGTGCTCGTCGGCACGGTGCGGGACTGCTACGCGGTGCTCGGTGCGATCCACGCCCGCTGGACTCCGCTGCCCGGCCGGTTCAAGGACTACATCGCGACTCCGAAGTTCAACCTCTACCAGTCGCTGCACACCACGGTGATCGGCCCTGGCGGACGCACGGTGGAGATCCAGATCCGCACGCACGAGATGCACCAGCAGGCGGAGTTCGGCGTCGCCGCGCACTGGATGTACAAGGAGCGGATGAACGGCGGCGGCAAGGGCTCCACGGCCGACGCCGACATGACCTGGCTCGCGCACATCTCGGACTGGCAGGCGGAGACGGCGGATCCGAGCGAGTTCCTCGACTCGCTGCGCTTCGAGATCGGCGCGAAGGAGGTCTACGTCTTCACGCCGAAGGGACGCGTGATCGGACTGCCCTCGGGCGCCACGCCGGTCGACTTCGCCTACGCCGTGCACACGGAGATCGGCCATCGCACGATGGGCGCCAAGGTCAACGGGCGCCTCGTGCCCCTGGAGACCGCGCTCAACAGCGGCGACGTGGTCGAGGTGTTCACGTCGAAGAACCCCGACGCGGGCCCCAGCCAGGACTGGCTGACGTTCGTGAAGAGCACCCGCGCGCGGAACAAGATCCGCGGGTGGTTCACGAAGGAGCGCCGCGAGGAGGCGATCGAGCAGGGCAAGGAGGCCATCGCCCGTGCGATGCGCCGCCAGAACCTGCCCCTGCAGCGTCTGATGAGCCAGGAGTCGTTCACCGAGGTCGCGCACCAGCTGCGCTACGAGGACGTCTCGGCGCTCTACGCCGCGGTCGGCGAAGGGCACGTCTCCACCCAGTCGGTGCTGGAGAAGGTCACCGCACTGATCTCCACGACCGAGGACACCTCGACCGGGGCGATCGACATTCCCGCCCAGGGACGCAGCCGGATCCCGCGCGAAGGCGATTCCGGCGTGCTGGTGCGCGGCGCCGCCGACATCCTCGTCAAGCTCGCGAAGTGCTGCACCCCGGTCCCCGGCGACGACATCGTCGGATTCGTGACCCGGGGGAGCGGCGTCTCGGTGCACCGCTCGGACTGCGTGAACGTGAAGGCGCTGTCGGTGGAGAAGGACCGGATGGTCGACGTGGAGTGGGCGCCGACCACCCGCAGCGTGTTCCTCGTGCAGATCCAGGTCGAAGCGCTCGACCGGTCGGGCCTGCTGTCCGATGTCACGCGGGTGCTCAGCGAGCATCACGTCAACATCCTCTCCGCCACGGTGCAGACCACCAACGACCGGCTCGCGCTGAGTCGCTTCGTGTTCGAGATGGGGGACACGGTGCACCTCGACCGGGTCCTCAACGCGGTGCGCCGGATCGACGCCGTCTACGACGTGTACCGGGTCACCTCGTCCTGACTCCGGCCCTCAGACCGCGCGTGCCGTGGCGTCATGCGTCGACGCCGTGCGCGGCGAGGAACCGGGCGACGCGCTGGTGTCCGGGACCCTGATCGGTCGCGGCCAGACGGCGTGCCGTGCGCTGCAGGACCGACGGCTCGGCCTCGGCGAGCAGCCGTGCCCACGCCCGTCGTCCCGGCTGCGTCGCCGGCCAGCGCAGCAGGTCGATGAGGGTGCGCTCCGGCGTCGTCACGGCGACACCGCCGAGGTCCTGCAGGTCGACAGGCTCCAGCACCGGATCGTGCACGATGAGCCTGCGGTTCGCCGGGGCGCGGAGGCGGCGACCCGTGGCGCTCTGCACCTCGTGCACCTCGGGCGGCGCATTCCCGGCGCCGTGGATCCAGGCCGCACTCATCCCGGCGAAGGCGGCTCCGCGGATCGTCTCGATCAGGGGAGCGAGGGAGGCGGCCCGCAGGGCCGGGGTCTCCACGAGATCGGCAGGGGCGTACACCTCGCCGAGCTCCACGACGTCACCGTCGAGGCGTGCGGCGGACAGCTCCGTCAGGGAGAGCCGCCGGCCGGGGCGGTGCAGGAGAGCGCCGAGCATGCCTCCAGTGTGCGCCAGACGACACAGGGCGGGGATCCGAGGATCCCCGCCCTGTGGACAATGCGGACTCGTGCCGGTCGCGGTCAGCCGTCGAGCGCGCTGAGCCAGGCGCGACGCGCCTCGAGCGCCTCGGTCGCCTCCTTGAGCGCCCGCGCGTTCCCCGACTTCTCGGCCGCGTCGCGCTCGGCCTCGAGCTTGGCGATGGCCTGCAGGAGCTGCTCGCTCATCGCGCCGGCACGCGCCTTCGTCTCGGGGTTGTTGCGCTTCCAGTCGACGTCCTCGCGCGACTTGAGCTCCTGCTCGATCACGCGGAGGCGGTCGTCCAGAGCACGTTCCTTCTCCCGGGGGAAGATCCGCCCGACCTCGTCCCAGTCGCGCTGGATCCGGGTGAGCAGGGCGCGTGCCTTCGCGAGGTTCGCCTCGTCGCGCACGGCCTTGGCCTCCTCGAGCAGCGCGGTCCGCGCCTCGATACGGGGCGCGGACTCCGCCTCGGTCGCGGCCGCCTGCTCGGCGCGCGCGGAGTACAGCGCGTCCCCGGCGGCCTTGAAACGGGCCCAGAGCGCGTCGTCCGCCTTGCGGCCGGCACGCCCGGCCGCCTTCCACTCGTCGAGCAGGCCGCGATAGGCGGGGATGCCGTCGACGCCCTTCGGGGCGAGGGCCTCGGCACGCTCCACCAGGCGCGACTTGCGGTCGCGTGCGGCCTTGTGGGTCTCGTCGAGCTCGGCGTAGAAGGCGCGGCGCTGGCGGTCGACGGTCGCGCGCGCGTCGCGGAACCGCTTCCAGAGCTGGTTCGCGGTGCCCTTCGGCAGCCGCGGGCCGTTCTGCTGGTGGCTCTGCCACGCGTCGAAGAGCGCGCCCATCTCCTCCGTGACCTTCTTCCACTGCACGGAGGACAGGT
Organism: Microbacterium sp. MMO-10; assembly: GCF_037148715.1. Lineage (NCBI taxonomy): Bacteria > Bacillati > Actinomycetota > Actinomycetes > Micrococcales > Microbacteriaceae > Microbacterium > Microbacterium sp. MMO-10. The sequence continues at coordinate 756,649 of NZ_JBBCSV010000002.1, forward strand.
CCTGCGCAGCGATGGCCTCGGAGCGCTCCACGAGCGCGGTGCGCTCGGCGATCGCGGCGTCGACGGCGGCCTTCGCCTCCTGCGCCTCGGCGGCCGAGGCGTCGGCGAGGGAGCCGGTGAGCGCGTCGAGGCGCGCGCGGAGCGCGGCGAGATCGCCGACCGCCGCGGCATCCGTCACCTCGACGACGAGGTGCTGGGCCTGCTTGGCGAGATCGCCGGCGCCGGAGCCGCCGGCCTGGACGCGCTGCTCGAGCGTGTTCACCTTGAACGCCAGATCCTCGAACTTGCGCACGAAATAGGCCAGCGCCTCGGCGGGAGTGCCGTCGGGGTACTGCCCGACCTCGCGCCAGGCGTCGTCCTCGCGGACCGAGACGGTGCCGTCCTCGGTGACCCGGCCCCACTCCGCGGCGTCGGCCGCCCCGCGCGGCACGGCCACGGCGGGAGCCGCGGGAGCCGCGGGACGGATCGACGATGCGGGCGGCCGCGGCATGGCCGGAGGCCGGGGCAGCGCCGTCGGGCGAGGCGCGGGGGCCGCAGCGGCGGGGGTCTCGACGGCATCGGTCGCAGGAGCCTCGGCGGCATCGGCTGCGGGACCCGCGGCGGGGGCTTCTGCGCCGTCGGCTGCGGAGTCGCCGGCGGGCGCTTCGGGGCTGTCGCCCTCGGGCGTCTCGGCGGCATCGGCCGCTGCGGTCTCGGCCGGGCCTTCGGCCGGCGCCTCGCCTGCGGCAGCCGAGCTTTCGACGGCATTCGGCTCGGCCTGCTCGACGGCGGCGGGGTCTTCGGGGATGTGCTCTTCGGTGGACACGGTGAACTCCTTGCGCGGCGGACCGCGGGAGGCGGAAAGGACAGCCTCAGCCTAGTACGCCGGAGGTCTCCGCGAGAGGGAGCGCGATCAGCCGGCGGGGGTCTCCGTGGGCGCCGGCGTGACACTCGGCACGGGCGAGACACTCGGCGCGGGCGTGGACGTCGGGGCGGCCGACGGGGACGGCTTCGGCGCGGGGGCGGTCGCCTCGGCGTGCACCACCTGGCTCACGACCGCGCCGACGACCACGAGAGCGCCGATGACGACGGCGATCGTGTTGTCGCGCACGCGGCGGCGCACGCTGCCCTCATGCAGGTCCTGCCGCGCCGCATGGAGGCGGGCACGCTCCTGCTGTACGCGCGCCTGCTGCGCACGGGCGTTCGTCGAGCGGCGAGCGGCCATGGATCCTCCCGGGATGTCGAGGACCGAGCCTATCGCGCGCGGCTCTGCCGAGCCGTGCGCTGCGGGTCCTGATCGGCGGAGGCCGGCCAAGACGCGGAGTGTCCCACGGCGCGGATAGCCTGGAGCGCATGACTCCTGCAGCCCCGCTGATGAGCGGCCAGACGCCGCTCGCCGTGCGGATGCGCCCGATCTCCCTCGACGAGGTGGCGGGTCAGCAGCATCTGCTGCGTCCCGGATCGCCCATCGTGACGCTCGCAGACCCCTCGGCGAAGACCGCGTCCAGCGTGTCGATGATCCTCTGGGGGCCGCCCGGGACCGGCAAGACCACGCTCGCCCAGGCGATCGCCCGGTCCTCCGGCCGGCGCTTCGTCGAGCTCTCCGCGATCACCGCCGGGGTGAAGGACGTACGAGAGGTGATGCAGGAGGCCCTGAACCAGCGTGACCTGTACGGACAGTCGACGATCCTCTTCCTGGACGAGATCCACCGCTTCACCAAGGCTCAGCAGGACGCGCTGCTGCCCGGCGTGGAGAACGGCTGGGTGATCCTCATCGCGGCGACCACGGAGAACCCGTCGTTCTCGGTGATCTCGCCGCTGCTGTCCCGCTCGCTCCTGCTCACCCTGCAGCCGCTCACCGACGACGACATCGGAGTCCTGATCGACCGGGCCGTCGCGGATCCGCGTGGGCTGAACGGCGGGGTCTCGGTCGACGACACCGCGCGCGCCGCCCTCGTGCGTCTCGCCTCGGGCGACGCACGCCGGGCGCTCACGGGCCTGGAGGCGGCGGCCGCGGTCGCCGCCTCGCCGGATCGCCTCACCGAGGACGAGACGCCCGTCGTGACCGACGACGACGTCGCGCAGGCCGTGGACCGTGCGCTGCTGCGCTACGACCGGCAAGGTGACGAGCACTACGACGTGATCAGCGCCTTCATCAAGTCGATCCGCGGGTCCGACGTCGATGCCGCGGTGCATTACCTCGCACGCATGATCGAGGCGGGGGAGGACCCGCGGTTCATCGCACGGCGCCTCGTGATCTCGGCGGCGGAGGACATCGGCATCGCCGATCCGCAGGCGCTCGTGATCGCCACGGCCGCGGCCGACGCCGTCGCCTTCATCGGCATGCCCGAGGGGCGCATCCCGCTCGCCGAGGCGACCGTCTATCTCGCGACCACGGCCAAGTCCAACGCCGCGTATCTGGCGATCGACGCGGCCATCGCCGACGTCCGCGCCGGCGGGTTCGGGCGGGTGCCCCTGCACCTCCGCGACGCCCACTATCCCGGAGCCAAGCGCCTCGGCCACGGCAAGGGCTACCGGTATCCGCATGACAACGACGCCGGCATCGTGCCGCAGCAATACCTTCCCGACGAGCTGCGCGGGCGCCGCTACTATCAGCCCAAGGCGCTCGGCGCGGAACGCGAGGTGCAGGCGCGGCTGGAGCGGATCCGCCGCATCCTGGGGGAGGAGTAGGCCGCATGGCGCGTGTCGTTGCGCGGATCCCGCCGGACCGCGACCTCTCGATCGATTTCGTCCGGGCGATCTGCCTTCCCGTCGTCGTGCTCCTGCACGCGCTGCAGATGGGCATCGCCGGCGACCCGCTGCGGGCGTTCAACGCCCTGGCGGAATGGAAGCCGCTGACGGCGATCACCTGGGTCGGGATGATCATGCCGACCTTCTTCATCGCGGGCGGCTTCGCGGGGATCACGACCTGGCGGCGCGTGCACGGCGCGGGTGGCACGGCGGCCGAGTACATCCGCGGCAGGATGCTGCGCCTCGCCCGCCCGGTGCTGCTCGCGATGCTCGGCGTCCTGGCGGCGATCGGGATCCTCGCGATGTGCGGGGCGGATCCGGGATTCCTCCGGACGTTCGCCTTCCGGCTCGCGGAGCCGCTGTGGTTCATCGCGGTGTACGCGATCTGCACCTCGTTCGTGCCGCTCATGGCGGTCCTGCACCGTCGGGCCGCCTGGGCGACGTACTTCGGCCTGGCCGCGGCCGCCGTGGCCGTCGATCTCGTCGATCGCTATCTGCACGTGCCGATCGGAGCGCTGAACTGGCTCTTCGTCTGGCTGTTCGTGCAGCAGCTCGGTTTCGGCGTGCGGGACCAGTGGTACTCCCGGCGCCCGCGTTGGCTGCTCCTCCTCCTCGCGGTGACGGCGTACGCCCTCATGGCCGTCGCCGTCTTCGGTATGGACTACGACCCCGACATGATCGCGAACCTGAACCCGCCGACCGTGCTGCTGCTCCTGCTCGGCCTGGCCCAGGTGTACCTGTTCACGCTGCTGCAGCCCGCGATCCGCGCCGCCATGCGGAACCGCGGCGTGCTGCTGACGATCGGCGCCCTCGGCACCTTCGGGATGGTGATCTACCTCTGGCACACCGTGGCGATGGCGGTGGTCGTCGGCGTGCAGCTCGCCCTCGGTCTGCCGTTCCCTCCCGTGCTCACCCCGACCTGGTGGGTCACCCGGATCCCCTGGGTGCTGGCGATCGTCGCCGTGATCGCGGTGCTGTGCCTGATCGTGCCGCGTATCGAGGTCCTGTGGCCGCAGGAGCGCGGCCGCCGCATGCCGCTGACCGCGGCTCTGGCCTGCACCGCGGCGCTGGTCGTGAGCGTCGGTTGGGTGCTGACGCAGGGGTACCTGACTCCCGGGACGGGCGTCGCCGTCGGGCTGCTGGCCGCGGCGATCGCCTGGCTGACGCTGGGCGGCCCCGGCCCCGGCCCCGGCCCGGGATCGGCGCCGGCCCCCGGCGCGCCCGCGGCGGCGGGCGAGGGCGCTCCTCGCGCGCAGCCCGCGGCGAACGGCCGACGAGACCTGATCTGATAGCATGGATCGGCTCGAAACCGTGTTTTCGGGCATCTCTCCACTCCTGCACCACCCTCTCGTCCGCCCCGGCGTGCGCTCGTGAGGGGCGGAATCGAGACGATACGTCCGCGAGCCGTGACCGACACGGCCGCGTATCGAAAGGAACACTTCGTGGTTACGAAGTCCCAGGACCGCCGCAAGGTCCGTCTTTCCCGTGCACTCGGCATCCCGCTGACCCCGAAGGCTGCCAAGTACCTCGAGAAGCGTCCCTACGCTCCCGGTGAGCACGGCCGCACCAAGCGCAAGCAGGACAGCGACTACGCGGTCCGTCTGCGCGAGAAGCAGCGTCTTCGCGAGCAGTACGGCATCCGCGAGAAGCAGCTGGTCATCCAGTTCAACGAGGCCCGCCGCAAGGACGGCCTGACCGGTGAGAACCTCGTCGAGCAGCTCGAGATGCGTCTGGACGCGCTCGTCGTGCGCGCCGGTTTCGCGCGTACCACCGCGCAGGCGCGTCAGCTCGTCGTGCACCGTCACATCCTCGTCGACGGCCAGCTCGTCGACCGCCCGTCCTTCCGCGTGAAGCCGGGTCAGCTCATCCACGTCAAGCCCAAGAGCGAGGGCCTCGAGCCCTTCCAGGTGGCGGCTGCCGGCGGTCACGCCGACGTGCTGCCCCCGGTTCCGGGCTACCTCGAGGTCGAGCTCGACAAGCTGGAGGCCCGTCTGGTCCGTCGCCCGAAGCGCGCCGAGGTCCCCGTGACCTGCGACGTGCAGCTGGTCGTCGAGTACTACGCCGCGCGCTGAGTCCAGCGACACCGCTGTCGGAGTTCAGCGAACTCTGCACACACGCCGAGGAGGCGTCGGGGGAGTCCCCGGCGCCTCCTCGTCGTTTGCGCATACGATGGAGACCGTTGTGACAAGCGGCCCGACCCGGAGGTGGTGACATGAAGAGCCTGCTGTGGTTCCTCATCGGCGTGATCGGCGGCTTCGTCGCCGCGCACTTCCTGAACAAGGACCCCCGCGGACACGACGTGCTGGCGGCGGTCGACGACAGGATCAACGAGTTCACGGGGATCCTCGCCGACGCGTTCCACGCGCAGGAGGCGCGCCTCACCCAGGACAGCACCGCGGACTGACGCGGATCCCTCCCTCTCCCGAAACCGCGCTCCGGCGCGCCCTGACAGCAAGGACCCCTCGACGAGCATGAAGACCGCGGAGATCGCGCAGCGCTACCTGAGCTACTTCGAGAAGAACGACCACCTCATCGTGCCCTCGGCCTCTCTCGTCAGCGACGACCCCTCGCTCCTGTTCACGGTGGCGGGGATGGTCCCGATGATCCCGTACCTCACCGGAGTGGTCCCGGCGCCGCACCCCCGCATCGCCGATCTGCAGAAGTGCATCCGCACCAACGACATCGAAGAGGTCGGCCGCACCGCCCGCCACGGCACCTTCTTCCAGATGCTCGGGAACTGGTCGTTCGGGGACTACTTCAAGGAAGGCGCGATCCGCTACGCCTGGGAGCTGCTGACCAGCTCCGAGAGCGACGGCGGGCTCGGCTTCGACGAGAAGGACCTCTGGGTCACGGTCTTCGAGACCGATGACGAGGCGGAGGCCATCTGGCGCGACATCATCGGCCTCAAGCCGGAGCGCATCCAGCGGCTGGGCCGCGCGGACAACTACTGGAACACCGGCCAGCCGGGCCCCGGCGGGCCGGACAGCGAGATCTTCTTCGACCGCGGCCCGGCCTACGGCAAGGACGGGGGTCCTGCGGCCGACGACACCCGGTTCCTGGAGATCTGGAACCTCGTGTTCATGCAGGACTTCATCGAGAACATCCAGGGCAAGACCGAGTTCGACATCGTGGGCGAGCTCCCGATGAAGAACATCGACACCGGCATGGGGCTCGAGCGCGTCGCCTTCCTCAAGCAGGGCGTCGAGAACATGTACGAGACGGACCAGGTCCGCCCGGTCCTCGACCGCGCCGTCGAGCTGTCCGGACGCACCTATGGTGCCGAGCACGCCGACGACGTGCGCTTCCGCGTCGTGGCCGACCACGTGCGCTCCTCGCTGATGCTGCTCTCCGACGGCGTGCGCCCCTCCAACGAGGGCCGCGGGTACATCCTGCGCCGTCTCATGCGCCGCACGGTGCGCTCGATGCGCCTGCTGGGCGTGGACGAGCCGGTCTTCGGCGAGCTGTTCCTCACGTCGAAGGACGCCATGAAGTCGGCCTACCCGATCCTCGAGCAGGACTGGGCTCAGCTGTCGGCAGCCGCGACCGCGGAGGAGGAGACCTTCCGTCGCACGCTCGACGCGGGATCCACGATCCTCGACCTGGCTCTGGCCGACACCAAGAAGGCCGGGGCGACGACGCTCGACGGCTCCGAGGCGTTCCTGCTGCACGACACCTACGGCTTCCCGATCGACCTGACGCTGGAGATCGCCGAGGAAGCGGGACTGAACGTCGACCGCGCCGCCTTCGACACGCTCATGCAGGAGCAGCGCGCCAGGGCGAAGGCGGACGCCCGCAGCCGCAAGCGCCAGATCGCCGACGTCTCCGTGTACGGCGACCTGCGCGCCAAGGGCGAGACCGCCTTCCTCGGCTACGACGAGCTGGAGACCGCGACGACCGTGCTCGGGATCCTCGTCGACGGCGCATCGGTCACGAGCGCCGTCGAGGGCCAGGTGGCCGAGATCGTCCTGGCCGAGACCACGCTGTACGCCGAGTCCGGCGGGCAGGTCGCGGACAAGGGCACCATCACCGGCCCCGGGTACGCGCTCGAGGTGCTGGACGTGCAGCGTCCGGTGCCGGGGCTGATCAGCCACACCGTCGAGGTCACCAGCGGTGTGGTGTCGGTCGACGCCCCCGCGACCACCACGGTCGACGCGGCCAACCGCCGTGCCGCGCGTCAGGCGCACTCGGCCACGCACCTCGTGCACGCGGCGCTGCGCGACACCCTGGGCAAGACCGCCACGCAGGCCGGATCCCTGAACAGAGCGGGCTATCTGCGTTTCGACTTCTCCTGGGGCCAGGCGCTGTCGGGGGAGACGAAGTCCGAGATCGAGGAGATCGCGAACCGGGCCGTGCAGGACGGCCTCGAGGTCACAACGCGGATCATGTCGCTCGACGACGCGAAGGCGGCGGGCGCCATGGCGCTCTTCGGCGAGAAGTACGGATCCACCGTGCGCATGGTCGACATCGGCGGGCCGTGGTCGCGGGAGCTCTGCGCCGGCACGCACGTCTCCTCGAGCGCCGAGATCGGTCTCATCAACCTCGTGGGCGAGTCGTCGGTCGGTGCGTCCAACCGCCGTGTCGAAGCGCTGGTCGGTCAGGACGCCTTCCGCGAGTTCGCGGCCGAGCGCGCCCTCGTCTCGCAGCTCAGCACGGCGTTGAAGACTCCGCGGGAGCAGCTCACCGAGCGCGTCGCCGACCTCGCGACACAGCTCAAGGCGGCCGAGAAGCGCATCTCCCAGTTCGAAGCGGCCGAGCGCGCCGGCCGGGTGCCCGCGATCGCGCAGACCGCGACGTCTCTCGGCGCCCTGCAGTTCGTCGCGCACGACCTCGGCTCCGTGGCCGGGGCGGACGATGTGCGCGAGATCGCGCTCGGCGTCCGCGACACCTTCGGGTCGACGGCGGCGGTCGTAGCGATCTCGGGCGTCGCCAACGGCCGCCCGATGGTGGTCATCGCGACCAACGACGCCGCGCGTTCCGCCGGCGCCAAGGCCGGCGTCCTCGCCAAGCTCGCCGCCGGCGTGCTCGGCGGCGGCGGAGGCGGCCGCGACGACGTCGCCCAGGGGGGCGGGTCGGATGCGAGCGCGCTCCCCGACGCCTTCGCGGCGATCGAGCAGGAGCTGCGGCGCGCGTGACCGGTTTCCGACGGGGTGTGCGGCTCGGGATCGACGTCGGACGGGCCAGGATCGGGGTCGCCCGGAGCGATCCCGACGGCCTGCTGGCGGTGCCGGTGGAGACCGTGCCCCGCGACGACGCGTCCGTGACCCGGATCGCCCGGCTCGCCGCGGAGTACGAGCCGCTCGAGCTCGTCGTCGGGCTGCCGATCAACCTCCGCGGCGAGGACACGGCGTCCACCGCGGACGCGCGCGCCTTCGCCGCCGCCCTCGCGCAGGCGAGCGGGTGCGCCGTGCGGCTGATCGACGAGCGGCTGAGCACGGTCACTGCGCACCAGGCCCTGCGCGCCTCCGGACGGAGCCAGCGCGCGTCCCGCGGCGTGGTCGATCAGGCCGCCGCCGTCGTGCTGCTCCAGCACGCCATCGACACGGAGAAGGGCACGGGCGCGCCCGCCGGCGTCGCCCTGATTCTCGACGAGGAGAACCGCTGACATGTCCGACCGATCCGAATCGGCCGCCACGCCCGAGCACGAGCCCGCCCTGCACGACCTCTTCGGGGCTCTGCCCGATCCCCAGGTGCAGACGCCGGCTCCGGCCGACCCGCCAGCCGTCCCGGGATCCCGGCGCGCCGCGCGCGAGGCGGCCAGCACCGGCGCCTGGGCACCGGAGCGCTCTGAGGCGCCGGCTGCGCCGAACGCGACGCCCGAGCACCACGAGACGCACGCGACGCTGGAAGCCCTCTTCCGTCACGAGGCGGAGCCGCCCGCGGTGCCGAAGCACAAGCGGCGACGCGGATGCCTGGTCGCCCTCATCATCGTCTTCGTCCTCGTCGGCGGCGCAGCCGCCGGCGGCCTGTGGGTATGGAACACCTACGGGGCCAAGATCAGCGAGACGATGGGCTGGGGCCCGTCCAAGGACTACGAGGCGGGGCAGGCGACGGGGAACGCGCTCGTCACCATCAACAAGGGCGACAGCGGGCAGCAGGTCTCCGAGGCGCTCTACAAGGCGGGCGTGACCAAGACCTCCGACGTGTTCTACACCATGCTGGTGAAGGACGACGTCGCCAACACGTTCTACCCGGGCGTCTACAAGCTGCAGCTGAAGATGACCGCGGCCGCCGCTCTCAAGGCGCTCAACGACCCGCAGAACAAGATGCAGAACTCCGCGGTGATCCCGGAGGGCTACACGGTGGCCGAGACGATCGAGCGCATCTCCAAGAGCGTGGACGTACCGCTCGCGGATCTCCAGGCCGCGGTGCAGACACCCGCGGACTACGGCGTGAACGCCCCCTCGCTCGAGGGCTGGCTGTTCCCCGCCCTGTACGAGTTCGCACCGGGTGCGACCGCGAAGGACGTCGTCTCGACGATGGTCAAGCGCACGAGGGACTCCCTCGCCGCGGCTTCCGTCCCCTCCGCCGATGAGCAGCGCGTGCTCACCATCGCCTCGATCATCCAACGCGAGGCGCGCGCCGAGGCCGACTTCTACAAGGTGTCCCGGGTGATCCAGAACCGCCTCGATCAGGGCATGAAGCTGCAGATGGACTCCACGGCGCAGTACGGCTACGGCGAGCTGCACAGCGGCTCGGCGAGCACCTCCGATGCCGCGCAGAACGACGACAATCCGTGGAACACGTACGTCATCGACGGCCTCCCGAAGACGCCCATCGCGAATCCGGGCGACAAGGCGATCGATGCGGCGATGCATCCCGCCGACGGCCCCTGGCTGTACTTCGTCACCGTGAACCTCGACACCGGCGAGACCGTGTTCTCGACGACCTACGCCGAGCACGAGGCGGCCGTGAAGCAATGGCAGGACTGGTGCAAGGCGAACCCGGATTCCGGCTGCTGACATGAGCAGCGGTCCGTCGCGGCTGGCCGTGTGGGGCGATCCGATCGATCACAGCCGATCGCCCGACCTGCACGGCGCCGCCTATCGCGTGCTGGGCCTGAACTGGGACTACGGGAGGCGTCGGGTCGACGCCGCCGGGTTCGATGCGGCACTGGACGGGCTGGACGGCACGTGGCGGGGTCTCTCCCTGACGATGCCGCTCAAGGAGCGCGCCTTCGCGCGCGCCGACGAGCGCGACGATGATGCCCTCCTCACCGGGGCGGTCAACACCCTGCTGCTCGGCGAGCGCGTCCGCGGGTTCAACACCGACGTCCGCGGGCTGACCGAGGCCCTGCGCGCCGGCGGGCTCGGCGGCAGCCGCACGGCGCGCGTGCTCGGGGGCGGCGCGACGGCACGCTCGGCCCTGGTCTCCCTGCTGCGGCTCGGAGTCGTCGAGGTCGAGGTGCGCACCCGACGCGCCGAGCAGGCCCAGGAGCTGGCGGCGTTCGGCGAGCGGATCGGGCTGCGCGCCGCAGTGCGCGCCCTGGACGGTCCCGCCACCGCGGTCGATCTCACGGTGTCGACGCTTCCCGGCGACGTGACGCTTCCCGCGGCGGCCGCGGCCGCGCTGGCGGCGGACGGAGGAGCGCTGTTCTCCGCCGCGTACGCCCCGTGGCCGACGGCCCTCGCGCAGGCCTGGACTGCCGCGCCGGTGCTGACCGGGCTGGAGATGCTCCTGCACCAGGCGGTCGCGCAGATCAGGATCTTCCTGCACGGCACCCCGGACGAGGCGCTTCCCGACGAGCCCGCGGTGCTCGAGGCGATGCGGGCGGCTCTGCGCTGAAGTCATCCGGGCGGTGCGGCTCCTCCGACATGGGAGACTAGGGGAATGCTCCGCGTGCTCACGGCCGGCGAATCGCACGGCCCCGAACTCATTGCCGTCATGGAGGGCCTGCCCGCGGGCGTGCCCCTGTCCCGCGAGGCGATCCAGGCCGATCTGCAGCGCCGCAAGCTCGGCTACGGGCGTGGATCCCGGATGAAGTTCGAGCAGGACGAGCTGACGATCTCCGGCGGAGTGCGTCACGGCTTCTCGCTCGGCAGCCCGATCGCGATGCGCATCGGCAACACCGAGTGGCCGAAGTGGGTCGAGGTGATGAGCGCCGATCCCGTCGAGCTGACGGACAAGTCCCGTGGGCGCAGCGCCGCACTGACCCGTCCGCGGCCCGGCCACGCCGACCTCGTCGGCATGCAGAAGTACGGCTTCGACGAGGCCCGGCCGATCCTCGAGCGGGCGAGCGCCCGGGAGACCGCGGCACGCGTGGCCCTCGGCGCGGTGGCCCGCGCATTCCTCGGCGAGCTCGGGATCCGCCTGGTCAGCCACACGCTGTCGATCGGCCCTGTGCAGGTTCCCGAGGGATCCGCCCTGCCGACCCCCGATGACGTCGATGCACTGGATGCGGATCCGCTGCGCTGCTTCGATCGCGCGACGAGCGAGCTGATGGTGGCGGAGGTCGACGCCGCCCGCAAGGACGGCGACACCCTCGGCGGCATCGTCGAGGTGCTCGCCTACGGCCTGCCGCCGGGGCTCGGCTCACACGTGCACTGGGACCGCAGGCTCGATGCCCGCCTCGCTTACGCCCTCATGGGGATCCAGGCGATCAAGGGCGTCGAGGTGGGCGACGGCTTCGAGACCACCCGCCGGCGCGGCTCGGCCGCGCACGACGAGCTCTTCGCGACCGACGACGGCATCAGCCGCGGCTCCGACCGCGCCGGCGGCACGGAGGGCGGCATGTCCACGGGCACCGTGCTGCGCGTGCGCGCGGGCATGAAGCCGATCGCGACGATCCCGCACGCGCTGCGCACCGTCGACGTCGCCTCGGGGGAGCAGGCGACCGCGCACCACCAGCGCTCCGACGTCTGCGCCGTCCCGGCAGCGGGCGTGGTCGCCGAGGCCATGGTCGCGATCGAGCTCGCGAACTCCGTGCTGGAGAAGTTCGGCGGCGACAACGTGGCCGAGACCCGGCGCAACCTCGAGGCGTACCTCGCCGCCATCCCCGACGAGCTGCGCACCACGCCGGCGTCCGAGGCGGCGCTGATCCTGCACGATGAGCTCGGCTGAGTCCGCGGCGCCGGAGGTGCTCGTGCTCGTGGGCCCCATGGGCGCGGGCAAGACCAGTGTCGGCCGGAGGGTCGCGAGGACGGCGGGCTGGCGCTTCGTCGACACCGACAAGGCGATCGTCCGCGAGCACGGATCCATCCCGGCGATCTTCGCCGAGCACGGCGAGGATCGGTTCCGCGAGTGGGAGCGGGAACAGGTGGCCGAGGCGATCGCCGGCGGCGGCGTGATCTCCCTGGGCGGGGGAGCGGTGCTGTCCGAGGACACGCGCGTCCTGCTGCGCACCGTCCCCGTCGTGATGCTCACGGTCTCCCCGGAGGCCGTGGCGGAGCGGATCTCGGGTACGGATCGGCCGTTGCTGCACGGCGAGGAGGACCCCGTGCAGCGCTGGACGAGGATCTTCGCGGAGCGCCGTGCGCTGTACGAGGAAGTCGCCGATGCGCGCTTCGACACGTCACGGGTGCCGATGTCGCGGGTGGCGGATCAGATCGTGGAATGGATGAGAGGACGGGCATGAGCGCCCAGCAGAACGAGACGCCGGACGACGGCACCACGACGATCACGGTGACGGGGAGCACCCCGTACGAGATCACGGTGGGTCGGGACATCCTCGATCGCGTCTCCGCGGAGCTGGCGCCCTCGGTGCGCAAGGTGCTGGTGGTGCACCCGCCGACGCTCGCGGATCGTGCCGCGGAACTGCGCGACCGCATCCTCGCGGACACCGCGAACGGTCCCCGTGAGGTGCTGCTCGCCGAGATCCCGGACGCCGAGCAGGGCAAGCGCATCGAGGTCGCCCAGTTCCTCTGGCAGATCATGGGCCAGGCCGACTTCACCCGCACGGATGCCGTCGTCGGCTACGGCGGGGGCGCGGTCACCGATCTCGCCGGCTTCGTCGCCGCCACCTGGCTGCGCGGGGTCCAGGTCGTGCAGGTGCCGACCACGGTCCTGGGCCTGGTCGACGCGGCGGTCGGCGGGAAGACCGGCATCAACACGAACGAGGGCAAGAACCTCGTCGGCGCCTTCTGGGCCCCCCGCGCCGTGATCGGCGATCTCGACCAGTTGTCCAGCCTCAGTCAGAACGAGGCCACGGCGGGCTTCGCCGAGGTGGTCAAGGCGGGCTTCATCTGGGCGCCTGAGATCCTCGACATCATCGAGGCGGATCCGTCGCGCGCCGTGGACCCGCTCACGCCGGAGTTCCGTCGCGCGGTCGAGCTCGCGATCGGGATGAAGGCGACGGTCGTCTCCGACGACTTCCGCGAGGACGGCCAGCGCGAGATCCTCAACTACGGCCACACGCTCGGGCACGCGATCGAGCACGCGGAGCGGTACCGCTGGCGTCACGGCGCGGCGATCTCGGTCGGCATGCTGTTCGCCGCCGAGCTGTCGCGGCTCGCGGGGCGTCTCTCCGACGACGACGCGAACCGGCACCGCACGGTGCTCGAGTCGCTCGGACTCCCCACCTCCTACCGCGGAGGCGCCTGGCCGACGCTCCTGTCGACGATGCAGCGCGACAAGAAGAGCCGCGGCGGCATGCTGCGCTTCATCGTGCTCGACGGCATCGCGAAGCCGACGGTGCTGCAGGCTCCGGATGAATCGCTCCTGTTCGCCGCCTATCAGGAGGTCGCCGAGTGAGCGTCACCGTGCGCCGCGTCGAGGCGGGCGAATGGCAGCAGGTGCGCGAACTGCGGCTCCGGGCGCTGCGGGATCCGATCGCGGAGCTCGCGTTCCTGGACACGTATGAGAACGCCTCGGCCCAGCCGGACGAGTTCTGGCAGCATCGCACCGCGCAGGCCGCCGAGGGCGGGCCGAACTGCCAGTTCGTCACGATCGCCGAGGACGACGCCTGGTCCGGCTCGGCGACGGTGATCGGCAGCCGGGACGCCGCGGAGTCGGCGCTCGTCGTCGGGGTGTACGTCGCGGACGGACATCGCGGCGCCGGAGCCATCGAGGCGCTGCTCGACGAGTGCGCCGCCTGGGCGGCGGAGGGCGGCTTCACCGGCCTCACCCTCGAGGTGCACGTCGACAATCATCGCGCCCAGGCCGCCTACGAACGCTGCGGCTTCACCCGCACCGGCGAGATCACCGAACTCGAGAACGGCCAGGAGTACGTGATGGTGCGCCCGGTCCTGCCCTCCTCCCGCTGATACCGTGACCCTGTGACCACGCCGCGCCGCCTCCTGCTCGTCAACGGGCCGAACCTCAACCTGCTGGGCCGGCGCGAGCCCGGGATCTACGGATCCGCGACGCTCGCCGACGTCGAGCGGATCGCCGCGGACGCGGCGGCCGCGTACGGCTATGAGATCCGGGCGGTGCAGAGCAACCACGAGGGCGTCCTGCTCGATGCGATCCACGCTGCGGCGGACGACTGCGCCGGCATCGTCATCAACGCGGGGGCCTATACGCACACCTCGGTCGCGCTGCGCGATGCGCTCACCGGCGTCGCGCTGCCGTTCGCCGAGGTGCACATCTCCGACGTCTACGCGCGCGAGGAGTTCCGGCACCACTCCTATCTCACCGACGTCGCCGCGGTGCACGTGGTGGGGGAGGGCGTGCAGGGCTACGCCACCGCGACGCGCCGGCTGATCCTGCTGATCGCGGGCCAGGCCGACGGCTGACACCACGGTGCCCTTCTGGCCTCCCATCGGCCCTTCGGTGGGCATCCCGTAAGATGGGACGTCGGCCGATCGGCCGCGCAGACTTCAGGAACGGACTTCTCAGACCCATGGCATCCACCGCAGACATCAAGAACGGCGTCGTCCTCTCCATCGACGGCCAGCTCTGGAACGTCATCGAGTTCCAGCACGTGAAGCCGGGCAAGGGCGGCGCGTTCGTGCGCACCAAGCTGAAGAACGTCGTCAGCGGCAAGGTGGTCGACCGCACCTACAACGCCGGCGCCAAGATCGACATCGAGAACGTCGACCGCCGCGACTTCACCTACCTGTACACCGATGGGGACAACTTCGTCTTCATGGACCAGGAGGACTACGACCAGATCAACGTCGCCGCCGCGACCGTGGGCGACGCCAAGAACTTCATGCTGGAGAACCAGTCGGTGCAGATCGCACTGAACAACGGCAACCCGCTCTACATCGAGCTGCCGGCCTCCGTCGTCCTCGAGGTCACCTACACCGAGCCCGGCCTGCAGGGCGACCGCTCCTCGGCGGGCACCAAGCCCGCGACCCTCGAGACCGGCTACGAGATCCAGGTGCCGCTGTTCCTGGAGACCGGCACCAAGGTCAAGGTCGACACTCGCACGGGCGGCTACCTCGGCCGCATCAACGACTGACGCGTGGGCGCTCGGACCAAGGCGCGCAAGCGCGCCCTCGACATCCTCTTCTCCGCGGACGTGCGCGGTGACGACCTCGCGGTGACCCTGGCGGCCGAGGCCAAGCGTGCGGCGGCCGAGCCCGCCCGCGAGGGATCCTGGCTGTACGGCCGCGAGATCGTGGACGGGATCATCGACCACCGCGACGAGATCGACGAGCAGATCACCACGCACAGCCGCGACTGGAAGCTCGAGCGGATGCCGGCCGTGGACCGTGCGCTGCTGCGCATCGGCGTGTGGGAGATCCTGCACAACGACGAGGTGCCCACCGCCGTCGCGATCGACGAGGCCGTGGAGCTCGCGAAGGAGTTCTCCACCGACGAGTCCGGCGCGTTCGTGCACGGCGTGCTCGCGCGCGTCGCCCGTTCCGCCTGACCGGTCGCGCGACGTCCTCCCTCTTCGGGCGTGTCCTTTCTTCTTCGGGGCGCAGGAACCGGGTATTCCGGTCCTGCGCCCCGAAGCGTCTCCGGACGTTCCGAGGACGGGACTGCGGTGTCCGTAGCCCGCGCCAGGATGGGTCATCATGAGTTCCGCTGACGCCGACGACTGGCGCGTCCTGCTGCCCTCCGCCGCCGCACGCGGAGTTCCTCTGGCGCTCGGCGTCGAGTTGCGCCGCCGCGACAGGGCGGACTCCCGGCACTGGGGATCGCGCCCGCTGCGGACGGCGACCGCGCGCGATCTGGCGAGGGATCCGGGCGAGCTGTTCCTCGCCGTCCGCCCGCTGCGCCGCAATGACGCCGACGACGCCTGGGTGCAATCCGACGCCGACTGGGACGCGGTGCGCCGCCCCGGGACGCGGTACGCCCCCGCGCACTCGCGCTGGTTCGCCGACCTGCTCAGCATCTCCCGGGACTCCCTGCTCTCCGGCACGGCGGGCGACTGGCTGCTGCTGGATCCGGTGGCCTCTCCGCTGCTGTGGCCGCACCTGGGCTCGGCGGCGGACGTCGGCATCCCGATGGTGCCCACCGAGCGCGGCACCCGGCTGCGCTGGGCGGACGATGTCCGCATCGCGGTGGACCTGGCCGCCTCCCGGGGCGGCGGGCTGACCGTCGTCGCGTCGACGGTGGTCGACGGCGAAACGCTCGAAGGAGCGACGACCCGTCCCATCGGCTCCGGCGGCGTCTACGCCCACGGGGTGCTCGGCGCCGACATCGATCTCGTGCTGGCACCGACGGCGCTCACGGACAGCACCCGCGCACTGCTCGCGTCCCCGGACGGCGTGAGCGTGGCGCCCGTCGACCGGGCGGTGTTCTTCCGGGAGGCGTACCCGCTGCTGCGACGCGGTGCGGACGTCCGCGCGGGCGCCGGAGTGAGCCTGCCGGAGCCGCCGCGCCCGGTGCCGATGCTCATGCTCGACTTCCGCCCCGCCGATGTCGTGGCCTACGAACTGTGCTGGGACTATCCCGGCTACCGGCGCTTCCCCCTGGACGAGAGGGCCGCGGAGTCCGCGGTCCGCGACGGCGCCGCGGAGGCGCAGCGCCGTCCGGCGGTGATCGCGGATTGGACGGCGATCACCAGCCTGCCGTTCGCGCTCAGCGGCACACTCGGCGATGCCGACGCCGCCGAGTTCGTCGCGGTGTTCGCCCCCGCGCTGGAGGAGTGCGGGATCGTCGTCGAGCGCTCGGGCGTTCCCCGCGCCTATCCCGAGCTCACCGGCGACCCCGCGATCACCGTCAACGTCGTGGAGAGCACCGACCCCGATTGGCTCGACCTCGGCTTCGTGGTGCGCATCGACGGGCGCAGCATCCCGTTCGAGCCGCTGTTCCGTGCCCTCGCGCTGCGCCAGGGCAAGCTCAAACTCGTCGACAACACCTGGTTCTCCCTGCGGCACCCGGCGTTCGACCGGCTCAAGGAGCTCCTCGACGAGGCCGCCGAGCTCACCGAATGGGAGGCGGGGCCGCGGATCCCGCGCACCCGGCTCGCGCTGTGGGAGGACTTCGAGGATCTCGCGGACGAGACGGTGTCGGCCCAGGGCTGGCGGGCGGCGGTGCAGACGCTGCGCGCCGATCCCGGCAGCGACCCCGTCCCGCTCCCGGCCGGCATCAGCGCAGAGCTCCGGCCCTATCAGCACGAAGGCTTCACGCGCCTCGCCCGGCTCTGGCAGCACCGGCTGGGCGGGATCCTCGCCGACGACATGGGGCTCGGCAAGACGGTGCAGCTCCTGTCGCTCATCGCGCACGCCCGCGAGGAGGACGTCACGGGCGGCGGCCGGGATGCGCCGTGGCTGGTGGTCGCGCCGACCTCGGTGCTGCCGGTGTGGCGGCGCGAGGCGGAACGCTTCGCCCCGGGCTTGAAGGTCGTCGTCGCCGACCGCACCAGGGATGCCGCGGGCGTCGGCCTGGCGCCGCTCGTCGCCGGCGCAGACGTCGTGATCACGTCGTACACGCTGCTCCGCCTCGATGCGGAGGAGTTCGCGGGGCAGCGCTGGGCCGGGGTGGTGCTGGACGAGGCGCAGCATGTGAAGAACCCCGCCACGAAGCAGCACCAGGCGGTGGCGGCCCTCGACGCCCGGGCCGTGTACGCGGCCACCGGCACGCCGCTGGAGAACGGCCTGGCGGAGCTCTGGGCGATCCTGAGCCTCTCGTCGCCGGGGCTGTTCCCCTCCGCCCGGAAGTTCCGCGAGGACTTCATCCAGCCGATCGAACAGGGCAAGGTGCCGGAGAACGCCGAGGGTGCGCCCTACCGCCGCGCACGCATCGCGTTGCTGCGCCGGCGGATCCGGCCGTTCCTCATCCGCCGCACCAAGGAGCTGGTGGCGCCCGAACTGCCCGAGCGCCAGGAGCAGGTGCTGCGCGTGGAGCTGAGCCCTGCGCACCGTCACCGCTACGACACCGTGCTGCAGCGCGAGCGGCAGAAGATCCTCGGCCTGCTGCCCGATCTCGATCGGCAGCGGTTCATCGTCTTCCGCTCGCTCACGATGCTGCGGATGCTGAGCCTCGCGCCGGTACTCATCGATCCGGACGACACCGGGGTCGCCTCGCGCAAGCTCGAGGAGCTCGCGGAGCGGCTCATCGAGCTGCGGGCGGAGGGCCATCGCGCCCTCGTCTTCAGCCAGTTCACCTCGTTCCTGGGGCTCGCCGCCGAGCGCCTGCGCCGTGCGGGGCTGCGGGTCTCCTACCTGGACGGATCCACGCGCGACCGCGACCGCGTGGTGCAGGAATTCCGCGACGGCGATCAGGATGCGTTCCTGCTCAGCCTCAAGGCCGGGGGCACCGGGCTCACCCTCACCGAGGCCGATTACGTGTTCCTGCTGGATCCCTGGTGGAACCCGGCGGCCGAGGCGCAGGCGGCCGATCGCGCGCATCGGATCGGCCAGATCCATCCGGTCTTCATCTACCGGATGATCGCAGCGGACACGATCGAGGAGAAGGTGCTCGCCCTGCAGCAGCGCAAGGCGCGGCTGTTCTCCGCCGTCCTCGACGACGAGGACCTGTTCGCGCAGCAGCTCACGGCCGACGACATCCGCGAGCTGCTGAACTGAATCCGCTCCTTCATTGCGATCCCGGTTAAGCACGGTCCGTCTCCAGGTCGCTCGCGAGCCTCCCCGGTAGGATCAACAGGTCCACACAGGAGGAGAAGCATGCGGATCACGGGACTCGGACACGCCGGGATGTTCATCGAGACGGCCGGCGGGAACATCATCTGCGACCCCGTGCTCGGTCCGTCGTTCTACGGATCCTGGTTCCCGTTCCCGGACAACCGCGGTCTCGACTGGGAGCGTCTCGGGCGCGAGGCGGACTTCCTCTACGTGTCGCACCGGCACCGCGACCACTTCGATCCGCGCCTGCTGGAGCGCTACATCCGCAAGGACATCGAGGTGCTGCTGCCGGAGTACCCGACGGACGACCTCGAGCGGGATCTCCGCGCGCTCGGGTACGACAACATCACGTACGCGCCGGCGGGGGAGATCATCGAACGCGGCGAGCTGAAGATCATGATCACGCCGCTGCGCGCCCCCAGCGACGGACCGATCGGGGACTCCTCGCTGAGCGTCGACGACGGCTCCGGCTCGGTGCTGAACCAGAACGACTCCCACCCGCTCGACCTCGAGAGCCTGCTGAAGTTCGGCAAGCCGGACGCGTACTTCACCCAGGTCTCGGGCGCGATCTGGTGGCCCATGGTCTACGACCTGCCGCTGGATGCCAAGCAGAACTTCGCGCGCCTCAAGCGCGAGGCGCAGAACAAGCGCGCGATGTACTACATCGAGAAGGTCGACGCGCCCCACGTGTTCCCGATGGCGGGCCCGCCCATGTTCCTGCGCGACGAGCTGTTCGACTTCAACGGCACCGGCCGCAACGGCGAGTCGATCTTCACGGACCAGAAGCAGTTCCTCGCCCACATGCACGAGCTCGCGCCGCAGTACGACGGTCACCTGTTCGTGCCCGGGACGGTCGTGACCGTGGCGGAACGCACGGTCGCCTCCGTCGAGCAGACCCTGTACTCCGAGGAGGAGCTCCTCCACATCTTCGACGAGAAGTGGGACTACCTCGAGGAGCAGCGGGCGAGCCGTCAGCAGGAGCTGCGCGACGAGGAGGCCCGGCGGGCTCCGGTCCTCCCGCCCGAGGAGATGCTCGCGGCGATCAAGGAGTGGTGGGAGCCGCTGCTCAAGAAGTCGCGCACCATCCGCCTCGGCGTCGGCGGCAACGTGCGCTTCCGGATCGGCGACCTCGACATGGTGGTCGACTTCCCCCGGGCCAAGGTGCGCGAGTACGCGGGGGAGGAGTGCATCTACTGGTACACGATCCCTGCCGACCTGGTCTCGACGAACATCGCCGACCACGAGATCGACTGGTCCAACTCGATCTTCCTGTCGATGCAGTTCTCGGTGGGACGCAGCGGGAAGTTCAACGAGTTCCTCACGACGTTCCTCAAGTGCCTCTCGGTCGACCGCATCGAGTACGTCGAGAACTGGTATCAGGAGCAGACCGACCAGACCGAGGACGCCGAGATCGGCGACTGGGTCGTGCAGCGGCGCTGCCCGCATCTGCGCGCGGACCTCACCCGCACCGGCTCGGTCGACGAGGACGGCGTGCTCACCTGCAGCATGCACGACTGGAAGTGGGATCTGAAGACCGGCCGATGCCTGTCGACGAGCGGTCACCCGATCCGGTCGGCGAAGCTCGATCCCGTCACGGAGGCGGCGCTGAGCGAAGCCCCCTGAACGCGCGGGGTTCTGTACCACTCACGCGCCGAGCGGTACACTGGACGCATGGCCACCACACTCCCGCGCATCCAGGTGACGCAGACGCCCGAACTCGCCGCGGGACTCGAACTGGCCGCGAAGGAATGGCCGGGGGCGTCCCGGTCGGAGCTCGTCGCACGACTGGCTGAGGCGGGAAGCGAGACCCTGGCGGCCAAGCGCGCGGCACGGAGGGCCGAACGGCGCAAGGTCCTGGAAGAGACCCGCGGCAAGTATGCCTATCCGCCGGGCTACCTCGAAGAGCTCCGCAAGGACTGGCCCGAATGATCGTCGTCGACGCGAACGTCATCATCGCGTTCTGGACGCCCGACGACCCGCACGCCGATGAGTCGATGGAGATCCTCGATACCGAGGAGGATCTGGTGCTGCACCCCGTCACGTTGGCGGAAACGCTGGTGTGGCCGGTGCGAGAGGGGCGCGAGGACGAAGCGGTGCAGGACATCGCCCGGTTGGGCGTGGAGCGCCACGCGCCTCTCCTGGACGAACCGGTTCGCGTGGCGAGGCTCTGTGCCGAGTCCCGGCTCAAGCTGCCGGATGCCTTTGTGCTCGCGACGACGGAAGAGCTGGGTGCCACACTAGCGACGTTCGACCAGCGTCTTGCCGACGTCGCTCGTGAGCGTGGTGTGCCCGTGCTCGGCGCCTGAGCAAACCAGGTAGACTCGGTTCATACTTCAGAAGCAACCTTTAACACCGTCCCGTGAGGCGGAGAAGGGAGCCGGTGGATGAGCGCACGCATCGTGCTGCAGGAAGCCGACATCAGGCGCGCCTTGACGCGCATCGCCCATGAGATCCTCGAGTCCAATCGAGGAGCGGAGGATCTGGTCCTCCTGGGCGTCCCGACCCGCGGGGTCCCGCTCGCCGAGCGCCTCGCGCTGCTGATCACCGAGATCGCGCAGACCGCCGTCCCGGTCGGCTCGCTCGACGTGACGCTGTTCCGCGACGATCTCGCGAAGCATCCGACCCGGTCCCCGCACCGGACGGACATCCCCGCCGGCGGGATCGACGGCAAGACCGTCGTGCTCGTCGACGACGTGCTCTTCTCCGGACGCAGCATCCGCGCCGCGCTCGATGCGCTGCAGTCGATCGGGCGCCCGGCCGTGGTCCGGCTCGCGATCCTGGTCGACCGCGGGCACCGCGAGCTGCCGATCCGTCCCGACTTCGTCGGCAAGAACATCCCCTCGTCCCGCACCGAGCGGGTGAACGTGCGCCTGCGCGAGGACGACGGCGAGGAGTTCGTCTCGATCGAGGGAGGGGACGAATGAGGCACCTGCTCGACACGCGCACCCTGGCGCGTGAGGACGCCCTGCGGATCCTCGACATCGCCGAGGACATGGCGGACACGCAGTCGCGCGAGGTGAAGAAGCTGCCGACCTTGCGCGGCAAGACGGTCGTCAACCTCTTCTTCGAGGACTCGACCCGCACCCGCATCTCGTTCGAGGCCGCGGCCAAGCGCCTCTCGGCGGACGTCATCAACTTCGCCGCGAAGGGATCGAGCGTCTCCAAGGGCGAGAGCCTCAAGGACACCGCGCAGACCCTGCAGGCGATCGGCGCGGACGCGGTGGTCGTGCGCCACCCGGCATCCGGAGCACCGCGCACCCTGGCCACGAGCGGGTGGATCTCCGCGGGTGTCGTCAACGCCGGCGACGGGACCCACGAGCACCCCACCCAGGGCCTCCTCGACGCCTACACGATCCGAAAGCGCCGGTTCGGCGCGGACAGCCGCGGACGCGACCTCAGCGGCCTCCGGGTCGTCATCGTCGGCGACGTGCTGCATTCGCGCGTCGCCCGGTCGAACGTCTGGCTGCTCTCGACGCTCGGTGCGGAGGTGACCCTGGTGACGCCGCCCACGCTCATCCCGCAGGATGTGAGCTCCTGGCCCGTGCGCGTGCTGTACGACCTCGACACGGCGCTGGCCGAGGAGCCGGACGCGGTCATGATGCTGCGGATCCAGCTCGAGCGCATGCATGCCGCCTTCTTCCCCTCCGAGCGCGAGTACACGCGACGCTGGGGCCTGGACGCCGCCCGCCTGCGTCTCCTTCCCGACGATACGATCGTCATGCACCCCGGCCCGATGAACCGCGGTCTGGAGATCTCCTCCGAGGCCGCCGATTCCGCGCGCTCGACGGTGCTCGAACAGGTCGCCAACGGAGTCTCGGTGCGGATGGCCGCACTGTACATGCTGCTGGCCGGAGCCCCGGCGGGCCCTTCGACAGGCTCAGGGACCAGGACCGAGGACAACGAGATGAATCGAGGAGACCGATGACCGAGAGCCTGCTGTTCCGAGGCGCCAAGATCCTCGGCACCGATTCCGCGGACGTCCTCGTCCGGGACGGGCGCATCGCCGAGATCGGCTCCCGCGTCTCCTCCGCCGGAGCGCGCGTCATCGACGCCGACGGCCTGGTCGCCCTGCCCGGCCTCGTCGACCTGCACACGCACCTGCGCGAACCCGGCTACGAGGCCAGCGAGACCGTGCTCTCCGGCACCCGCGCCGCCGCGGCCGGCGGATTCACGGCCGTGTTCGCCATGCCGAACACGTCCCCGGTCGCCGACTCGGCCGGCGTCGTCGAGCAGGAGCTCGCCCTCGGCGAGGCCGCGGGCTACGCCACGGTTCAGCCGATCGGCGCCGTCACCGTCGGGCAGAAGGGGGAGCGGCTCGCCGAGCTCGGCGCCATGGCCTCTTCCCGCGCCCACGTGCGCGTCTTCAGCGACGACGGCTTCTGCGTGTGGGATCCGCTCATCATGCGCCGCGCACTCGAGTACGTGAAGGCGTTCGACGGAGTGATCGCCCAGCACGCGCAGGATCCGCGGCTCACCGAGGGGGCGCAGCTCAACGAGGGCGCCGTCTCCGCCGAGCTCGGCCTCGCCGGGTGGCCGGCGGTCGCCGAGGAGTCGATCATCGCCCGCGACATCCTGCTCGCGGAGCACGTCGGATCCCGGCTGCACGTGTGCCACCTGTCGACCGCGGGCTCGGTCGAGCTCATCCGCTGGGCGAAGAAGCGCGGAGTCGCGGTCACCGCCGAGGTCACCCCGCACCACCTGCTGCTGACCGATGAGCTCGCCCGCGGCTACGACGCGCGGTTCAAGGTCAATCCGCCGCTGCGCACCCAGGAGGACGTCCTCGCCGTGCGCGAAGGCCTCGCCGACGGCACGATCGACATCGTCGCCACCGACCATGCGCCGCACCCGAGCGAGGCGAAGGCCTGCGAGTGGCAGGCGGCCGCGAACGGCATGGTCGGTCTCGAGTCCGCGCTGCGGGTCGTGCACCAGGCCATGGTCCAGACCGGACTGCTGGACTGGTCCGACGTCGCCCGCGTCATGAGTTCCGCCCCGGCGCGGATCGGATCCCTCGCCGGCCACGGCACGCCGATCGAGGTCGGGCAGCCGGCGGAGCTCACGCTCTACGACGCGGACGCGCAGGGCGTGTTCGCGGAGACGGATCTGCGCGGTCAGAGCACGAACTCCCCGTATCTGGGCCGCGAGCTGCCGGGCTCGGTGCGCTGGACGGTCCACCGCGGGTACACGACGGTGGAGGACGGCGTCCTGGTGGAGCTCGGCTCGTGAACCAGCAGATCGCCGGCGCGGTGGTCCTCGGTGTCGCCGTGCTGCTCATCCTCGCCGGGGTCTGGGCGTGGCGCGCACGGCTGCGCCGCGACTCGGGACTCACGGCGCCGCTCGGCGTTCCCGAGCACGCCGAGGTGCAGGCGCGGTACGAGACGCTCTACGTGGCGACGACCAGGCACGACCAGTCCCTCGAGCGGCTCGCCGTCCGGCCGCTCGTCTACCGCGCCCGCGGCGAGCTCACGATCACCGACCGCGGCGCCGCGCTGAGCCTGGACGGATCGCCCACGGTGTTCCTCGCCTCCGCGCGCATGATCGGCGCGGACCGGGCGACGGTCACGATCGATCGCGTGGTCGAGCCGGGCGGCCTCATCCGTCTCGCCTGGCGCACGGACGACGGCACCGTCGTCGACAGCTACCTCCGCATCACCGGGGACATCGGCAACACGGACGTCTCCGGCGCCGCCCTCGCCGACCTCCAGCGACTCATCAGCTCGCAGCGCCCCGACGCTGCCTCCGAGACAGGAGAATCCGCATGACCCTTTCCCACGATTCCGCCGTGCTCGTCCTCGAGGACGGCACGCGTCACGTCGGGCGCGCCTACGGCGCCCGCGGCACCACCCTGGGCGAGGTCGTCTTCGCGACCGGCATGTCCGGGTACCAGGAGACCCTCACCGACCCGTCCTACGCCGGCCAGATCGTGCTCCAGACGGCCCCGCACATCGGCAACACCGGCATGAACGACGAGGACCCCGAGTCCCGACGCATCTGGGTCGCCGGGTACATCGTGCGCGACCCCTCGCGCGTCGTGTCGAACTGGCGGGCGAACGCCTCGCTCGACGACACCCTGGTGCGCGACGGCATCGTCGGCATCAGCGGCATCGACACCCGCGCGGTGACCCGCCACATCCGCTCCGCCGGATCCATGCGCGGCGGCATCTTCTCCGGGGCGGACGCCGCGCTGGAGGCCGACGAGCAGCTGCGCCGCGTGACCGAGGCGCCGGAGATGGCCGGGCAGAACCTGTCCGCCCAGGTCTCCGTCGACGTGGCCGAGGTGACCCCCGCGACGGGGGAGCGGATCGGCAACCTCGCCGTGCTCGACCTCGGCGTCAAGCAGTCCACGCTCGACAACCTCGCCGCCCGCGGGTTCGACGTGCACGTGCTGCCGCAGTCCTCCGCGTTCGCCGACATCGCCGCGATCGAGCCGGTCGCGGTGTTCTACTCGAACGGGCCGGGAGACCCGTCCGCATCCGACGCGCAGGTCGCGGTGCTCCGAGAGGTCCTCGATGCGGGCCTGCCGTACTTCGGGATCTGCTTCGGCAACCAGCTGTTCGGCCGCGCCCTGGGGCTCGGCACCTACAAGCTCACGTTCGGCCACCGCGGCATCAACCAGCCGGTGCTCGACAAGGCCACGGGCCGGGTCGAGATCACCGCGCACAACCACGGCTTCGCGGTCGAGGCGCCCATCGAGGGATCCTTCGACAGCCCGCACGGCTACGGCAAGGTCGAGGTCAGCCACGTCGGCCTCAACGACCAGGTCGTCGAAGGGCTCCGCGCCCTGGACATCCCGGCCTTCTCGGTGCAGTACCACCCGGAGGCCGCGGCCGGCCCGCACGACGCCAACTACCTCTTCGACCGTTTCCGCGACGTCGTCGTCGCCCACCTCGCAAAGAAGGACAGCAAGTAATGCCCAGGCGCGACGACATCCACTCCGTCCTCGTCATCGGATCCGGCCCGATCGTCATCGGTCAGGCCTGCGAGTTCGACTACTCCGGCACCCAGGCGTGCCGCGTCCTCCGCGAGGAGGGCGTCCGCGTCATCCTCGTGAACTCCAACCCGGCCACGATCATGACGGACCCGGACTTCGCGGACGCGACCTACATCGAGCCGATCACCCCCGAGGTCATCGAGACCATCATCGCCAAGGAGAAGCCGGACGCGATCCTGCCGACCCTCGGCGGCCAGACCGCCCTCAACGCCGCCATGGCGCTGCACGAGCAGGGGATCCTGGAGAAGTACGACGTCGAGCTCATCGGCGCGAAGGTCGACGCCATCCAGAAGGGCGAGGACCGCCAGATCTTCAAGCAGCTCGTGCTGGACGCCGGCGCCGACGTCGCCGCGTCCGTGATCTGCCACACGATGGACGAGCTCCTGGCCGGCGCCGAGAAGCTCGGCTATCCGCTGGTCGTGCGCCCGTCCTTCACGATGGGCGGTCTCGGATCCGGCTTCGCCTACGACGAGCAGGATCTGCGCCGCATCGGCGGCGCCGGCCTGCACGACTCGCCCACCACCGAGGTGCTCCTGGAGGAGTCGATCCTCGGCTGGAAGGAGTACGAGCTCGAGCTCATGCGGGACACCGCCGACAACACGGTCGTCGTCTGCTCGATCGAGAACGTGGACCCCGTCGGCGTGCACACCGGCGACTCGATCACGGTCGCCCCGGCGCTCACGCTCACCGACCGCGAGTACCAGAACCTCCGCGACATCGGCATCGACATCATCCGCGCGGTCGGCGTCGACACCGGCGGCTGCAACATCCAGTTCGCCGTGAACCCGGAGAACGGCCGTGTCATCGTCATCGAGATGAATCCCCGCGTGTCCCGCTCCTCGGCGCTGGCCTCGAAGGCGACCGGCTTCCCGATCGCCAAGCTCGCCGCGAAGCTCGCCCTCGGCTACCGTCTCGACGAGATCCCGAACGACATCACGGGTGTCACCCCGGCGAGCTTCGAGCCCACGCTCGACTACGTCGTGGTCAAGGCGCCGCGGTTCGCGTTCGAGAAGTTCCCGGCGGCGGACGCCACCCTCACCACGACCATGAAGTCGGTCGGCGAGGCCATGGCCATCGGGCGCAACTACACGACCGCGCTGCAGAAGGCGCTCCGGTCGCTGGAGAAGCGCGGATCCTCGTTCCACTGGGGTCAGGAGGACCGCAGCGTCGAGGAGCTCCTCGAGATCTCGAAGACGCCGACCGACGGACGGATCGTCGTGCTGCAGCAGGCGCTGCGCAAGGGCGCCACGATCGAGCAGGCCTTCGACGCGACCGCGATCGACCCCTGGTTCATCGACCAGATGGTGCTCATCAACGAGGTCGCCGAGCAGATCCGCACCGCACCCGAGCTCGACGCCGACACGATCCGGCTCGGCAAGGACCACGGCTTCTCCGATGCGCAGTTCGCCGAGCTCCGCGGCCTCACCGAGGCCGAGGTCCGGGGAGTGCGGCACGGACTGGGGATCCGCCCGGTCTACAAGACGGTCGACACGTGCGCGGGCGAGTTCCCGGCACTCACGCCGTACCACTACTCGAGCTACGACAGCGAGACCGAGGTCACGCCCTCCGACCGCACCAAGGTCGTCATCATCGGGTCGGGTCCGAACCGCATCGGACAGGGCGTGGAGTTCGACTACTCCTGCGTGCACGCGTCCTTCGCGCTGTCCGAGGCCGGGTTCGAGACGGTCATGGTCAACTGCAACCCGGAGACGGTCTCGACCGACTACGACACCTCCGACCGCCTCTACTTCGAGCCGCTCACGCTCGAGGACGTGCTCGAGGTGCTGCACGCCGAGGCGCAGTCGGGACAGATCCTCGGGGTCGTCTGCCAGCTCGGCGGACAGACGCCGCTGGGGCTCGCGAAGGGGATCGAGGCCGCGGGCTACACCGTGCTCGGCACGAGCCCCGAGGCGATCGACCTGGCCGAGGAGCGCGAGCTGTTCTCCCGTCTGCTCGACGACGCCGGTCTCGTGGCCCCGCGCAACGGCACCGCGATCGACGTGGAGGGCGCTGTCGCGGTCGCCGAGGAGATCGGCTACCCGGTGCTCGTGCGCCCCAGCTTCGTGCTCGGCGGCCGCGGCATGGAGATCGTCTACGACACCCCGGCGCTGCGCGACTACTTCGTGCGCACCGCGGGCGAGGTCATCATCGAGGAGGGCAAGCCGCTGCTCGTGGACCGCTTCCTCGACGACGCGATCGAGATCGACGTGGACGCGCTGTACGACGGGATCGAGCTCTACATCGGCGGTGTCATGGAGCACCTCGAGGAGGCCGGCATCCACTCCGGCGACTCGAGCTGCACCCTGCCTCCGGTCTCGCTCGGTCGCACCGACATCGACCGCGTGCGCGAGGCCACTCTCGCGATCGCGGAGGGCGTCGGGGTGCGGGGACTGCTGAACGTGCAGTTCGCCATCAGCGCCGGAGTCCTCTACGTCATCGAGGCCAACCCGCGGGCGAGCCGCACGGTGCCCTTCGTCTCGAAGGCGCTGGGCATCCCGCTCGCGAAGGCGGCGAGCCGCATCCTGTCCGGCTCCACGATCGCCCAGCTCAAGGGCGAGGGCCTGCTGCCGGAGGACGACGGATCCCGCGTGCCGCTGGGATCGCCCGTGTCGGTCAAGGAGGCCGTGCTGCCGTTCAAGCGGTTCCGCACCGCCGACGGTCGTATCGTCGACTCCGTGCTCGGCCCGGAGATGCGCTCCACCGGGGAGGTCATGGGCATCGACCGCGACTTCCCGACCGCCTTCGCGAAGAGCCAGGCGGCGGCCTACGGCGGCACGCCGACGTCGGGCACCGTGTTCATCTCGGTCGCGGACGCCGACAAGCGCGCCGTCATCCTGCCCGCGCACAGGCTGCACCAGCTCGGCTTCACCATCGTGGCGACCACGGGCACCGCGGAGATCCTCTCGCGAAACGGCATCCCGGTGACGGTCGTGGAGAAGTACAGCGAGACCCAGACGAACGGGGAGACGAACATCGTCGACCTGATCGATCAGGGAGCGATCGACATCATCGTGAACACGCCGTCCGGCGGCGCGGCGCGCGCCGACGGGTACGAGATCCGCGCGGCCGCGGTCGCCGCGGACAAGGCCCTGTTCACGACCATCGCGACGCTCGGCGCCGCGGTGAGCGGGATGGACGCCGCCGACAAGGGCTTCGAGGTGCGTAGCCTCCAGGAGTACGCCCAGGATCGTCTGGCCCGCGCGTGAACGAGGGCTTCGGTTCCCGGCTGCGCTCCGCGATCGACCGCCACGGCCCGCTCTGCGTCGGGATCGACCCGCACGCGGCGCTCCTGGACTCCTGGGGGCTGCCGCAGAGCGCCGAGGGCGTCCGAGCCTTCGGGCTCGCGGTCGTCGACGCCGCCGCCGGTCGCGTCGCGGCGATCAAGCCGCAGGTGGCCTTCTTCGAGAGGTTCGGCTCTGCCGGGTTCGCCGCGCTGGAGGACGTGCTCGCGGCGGCCCGCTCCGCGGAACTCCTGACGATCGCCGACGCCAAGCGGGGCGACATCGGCACCACGATGGCCGGGTATGCGCAGGCGTGGCTGGCGCCGGGAGCACCGCTGGAAGCGGATGCGCTGACGATCAGCCCGTACCTCGGCGGCGGCTCCCTGGCCGAGGCGATCACGCAGGCGCTGCCTGTCGGCAAGGGCGTGTTCGTCCTGGCCGCGACCAGCAACCCTGACGGCGCCTCGGTGCAGCAGGCGCGCACCGACGTGCCGGGGGAGACGGTGGCGCTGCGCGTCACCCGCGACGTGACGGCACTGGACGTGGCGGGGACGGCGCTCGGATCGGTCGGGCTGGTCGTCGGAGCGACGATCGACCGGTCGGCGTTCGCGCTCGACGACGACACACTGCGGACGGTGCCGCTGCTGGCCCCGGGATTCGGCGCGCAGGGCGCGACACCCGCGGATCTGCGTGCGAGATTCGGTACGCTGGCAGGTAACGTCCTGGCTTCCGAAAGCCGGAGCATCCTGTCCGCTGGTCCGGACGGGATCGCAGCGACGATCGAAGAGCGCGCCGCGCGCTACCAGGAGGTCATGGGTGGTTGAACCGGCAGGGCGCGTCGTGCCCGAGGTCGATCGCGTCGCCGCTGCTCGCCGAGCGGTCGAGCGCCGGCGCGCGCGGGCGTCGCTGAAGCGCGACCTGACCATGCGCGTGGTCGCCCCGCAGGACGTGATCGCGGCCGCCGCGGCGGATCCGCATTCCACCGCCGGATCGCTGCGCGTTCCGGACTTCCTCACCGCCCTGCCGGCGATCGGCGCAGGAAAGCGCGACCGCATCCTCGCCGACCTGCAGATCTCGCCGGTCAAGCGCCTCGGCGGCCTCGGCACCCGGCAGCAGCAGGCGCTGCGCACCTGGGTCGACGGACGGTTCCCGCTCCCCGCCCCGCGCGAGGGCCGCAGCAGACTGCTC
Organism: Microbacterium sp. MMO-10; assembly: GCF_037148715.1. Classification (NCBI taxonomy): domain Bacteria; kingdom Bacillati; phylum Actinomycetota; class Actinomycetes; order Micrococcales; family Microbacteriaceae; genus Microbacterium; species Microbacterium sp. MMO-10. The sequence continues at coordinate 786,693 of NZ_JBBCSV010000002.1, forward strand.
GTGCTCGCGGGACCGACCGCCGTCGGCAAGGGCACCGTGGCGGCGCACATCCGGGAGAACCATCCCGAGATCCACCTCTCCGTGTCGGCGACGACCCGTGCGCCGCGCCCGGGGGAGCAGGAAGGCGTGCACTACTTCTTCGTCGACGACGCCGAGTTCGACCGGATGATCGCCGAGGGCGAGCTGCTCGAGCACGCGACCGTCCACAACAAATTCCGCTACGGCACCCCGCGCAAGCCGATCGAGGCGGCGCTGGCCGAAGGCAAGACCGTGCTGCTCGAGATCGATCTCCAGGGCGCGCGTCAGGTCCGGGCCGCCGACCCCTCTGCCAATCTCGTCTTCCTGCTGCCGCCCTCCTGGGACGAACTGGTCCAGCGGCTCGTCGGCCGCGGCACGGAGGATGCCGAGGAGAGGACCCGCCGGCTGCGCACGGCGAAGGTCGAACTGGCCTCGCAGAGCGAGTTCGACCACCGGGTCGTGAACGAGGACGTCGCCACGGCCGCCCGCGAGGTCGTAGAATTGACCTCAGACTCTGTGCGCTGACGGGTCGCCGGGCTCCGAAGGGCACGGCAACCGGCCGAGCAGCACCCCGCAATCCTCTCCGCGACGCCACGTCGCCAGACTCAGGAGGTCCACCATGGCCGGAAACAACCAGGGCATCATCGACCCGCCGATCGACAACCTGCTCGACCGCGTCGAGTCGAAGTACGAGCTCGTGATCTACGCGTCCAAGCGCGCCCGTCAGATCAACGACTACTACTCCGACCTGCACGAGGGCAACCTCTTCGACAACGTGGGACCGCTGGTCGACTCCTCGGTCGAGGACAAGCCGCTGACGATCGCCCTGCACGAGATCAACGAGGACAAGCTCCGCATCCGCCACGCGGAGTGAGCTGAGCCCGCGCGGTTTCAGACTGGGAGCCGCCGTCATCCCGTCCGTGGATGTCGGCGGCTCCGTCCATACTGAGGTCGGGTCCGGCCCCTCACCCGGGGCCCACCCGCCTCGCACACCCGCCCTGCACACCATGGGAGCACCGATGAGCGCGCTGCGTCTGTTCACCTCCGAGTCCGTCACCGAAGGACACCCGGACAAGATCTGCGACCAGATCTCCGACTCGATCCTCGACGGACTGCTCGCGGTGGACACCGGAGCGCGCGTCGCCGTCGAGACGCTCGTCACCACGGGTCTCGTGCACGTCGCGGGGGAGATCCGCACCTCGGGATACGTCGACATCCCGACGATCGTGCGCGACGTGGTGAACGGCATCGGCTACACGTCGAGCGACACGGGCTTCGACGGCTCGTCGTGCGGCGTGAGCGTCTCGGTGGGCGAGCAGTCCGCCGACATCGCGAGCGGCGTGGACCAGGCGCAGGAGCACCGTGAGGGCGGGTCCCGCGATCCGCGCGACCTGCTCGGCGCCGGCGATCAGGGCATCATGTTCGGGTTCGCGACGACCGAGACGCCTCAGCTCATGCCGATGGCCGCGTGGACCGCGCACCGGCTCGCGGAGCGTCTCACCCAGGTGCGCCGCGACGGCACGCTGCCGTTCCTGCGCCCCGACGGCAAGACCCAGGTCACCCTCGGCTACGACGGCTTCACGCCGAAGACGGTGGATGCGGTGGTGCTGTCGACCCAGCACAACCCCGAGGTCTCGCAGGAGGAGCTCAAGGCGCTCGTCCGCGAGCACGTGATCGATCCGGTGCTCGCCACGACCGGGCTCGACCTCGACGGCGTCACGCACTACATCAACCCGGCGGGACCGTTCGTCACGGGCGGCCCGAAGGGCGATGCCGGACTCACCGGCCGCAAGATCATCATCGACACCTACGGCGGCGCGTCCCGCCACGGCGGTGGGGCCTTCAGCGGGAAGGACCCGTCCAAGGTCGACCGCTCGGGTGCGTACGCCATGCGCTGGGTCGCGAAGAACGCCGTCGCGGCAGGACTCGCGGAGCGCCTGGAGGTGCAGGTCGCGTACGCGATCGGCGTCGCGCAGCCCGTCGGCCTGTACGTCGAGACGTTCGGCACGGGCAAGGTCGACGACGAGACGATCACCCGCGCGATCCGCTCGGTGTTCGACCTGCGCCCGCAGGCCATCATCGAGGAGCTCGACCTGCTGCGTCCGATCTACGCCGCCACGGCCGCGTACGGGCACTTCGGCCGCGAGCTGCCGGACTTCACCTGGGAGCAGACGACCCGCGCGGAGGATCTGCGCCGCGCCGCCGGTCTCTGATCGATCCCGTCCTCCCGCAGAGCCCGCCCGTGCCCCGGCCGATCGCCCGCGTCCTGCTGGACTCGCCGGTCCCGCAGCTCGACCGGCTGTTCGACTACGCCATCCCGGACGAGCTCCTCGCGGACGCCCTGCCCGGGGTCCGCGTGCGGGTGCCGCTGCGCTCCGCGGGCCGGGTCATCGACGCCTATCTGGTCGAACTCGCCACGGAGGACGACGACGCCCGAGCCCTCGCCGAGCTCGACGCGGTGGTGTCACGCGCCAGGGTGCTGCCGGAGCGGCTGCATGCCCTCGCCCGCCGGGTCGCGGATCGTGCGGCCGGCGGCGCCTCGGACGTGCTCCGGCTGATCGTGCCCAAGCGTCAGGTCCGGGTCGAGAAGGCGTGGCTCGCGGCCGGCGGGGAGGAGCAGGGGGGACGCGATGAGGATCCGGGCGCCGCGGAAGCCGGATCCGACGACGCGGCCGACGCACAGGACGCGCAGGGGAGCGCAATCGGAGCGGCCGACGAGGTGATCGCGCAGTACTCCGGGCTCGCCGAGGCGCTCGCGGATTCCGCGCGGCTCGCGGTCGAGGCGATCCCGCAGCCGGGCTCCGACGGCTTGCCCGAGTGGACCCGACTGCTCGCTGCCGCCGCCGCGCGCACGCTGGCCGGCGGTGCCTCCGCGATCCTCGTCGTACCCGACTATCGCGACCTCGATCAGCTCCTCGCCGCGCTCGAGGTGCTCGCGCCCGGCGCTCCGGTCGCACGGCTGGACTCCCGTCAGGCCAATCCCGACCGCTACCGGGCCTATCTGCGCACGCTCGAGGACACTCCCTGCATCGTCGTGGGCAACCGCTCCGCCGCCTACGCGCCCGTCCGGGCGGGGCTCGTGGCGCTCTGGGACGACGGTGACAGCCTGCTCGCCGAGCCGCTCGCGCCCGGGGTCCACGCCCGCGATGTCGCGCTGCTCCGGCAGGAGCAGGAGGGCTCCGCTCTGCTGTTCGCCGGTCACACCCGCACCACGGATGTGGAGCGCCTGGTGGAGACGGGTTGGATCCGCTCGATCACGGCCGCCCGACGGCGGCTTCCGCGCGTGGTGCTGGATTCCCCCGAGGATCTGGACCGGCGCGGGCAGCGCTTGCCGTCCCGGGCCTTCCTCACCGCGCGGGAGGCCGCCGCGATGGGGCCCGTGCTGCTGCAGGTCGCCCGGCCCGGGTTCTCGCCGACGCTCGTGTGCGCCTCGTGCCGCACGCCCGCGCGCTGCCGAGCCTGCGGGGGACCGCTGGGCGCCGCGCACCGCGGGGCGACCCCGGTGTGCGGCTGGTGCGGACGTGCAGCACGCCTCTGGGCCTGCGGTTCGTGCGGAGGCGACACCGTGCGCCTCGCCGCCTCGGGGAGCGAGCGCACCGCCGAGGAGCTCGGACGGGCGTTCCCCGGCATCCGGGTGATCGTGGCGGACGGCAGCCATCCGGTCGAGCGCGTCGATGCGAAGCCGGCTCTGGTCGTCGCCACGCGCGGGGCCGAGCCGCGCGCCGACGGGGGATACCGCGCGGTGGTGCTGCTCGACGGATCCCGCATGCTGCAGGCGCCGGAACTGCGCATCGGCGAGTCCTGCCTGCGCTGGTGGTCCAACGCGGCCGCTCTCGGCGCGCCCGGCGCGCCGATCCACCTCGTCGGCGTCGACGGCGCAGTCGCGCGCGCCCTCGCCACATGGACCCAGCCCGCCTACGCGCGCGCCGAGCTCGCCGAGCGCGCGCCGCTGCGCATGCCGCCCTCGGTGCGCGTCGCTCAGATCGAGGGGACCGGCACGGGCGTCCGGCGCGCCCTCGACGACCTCGCAGCGCTGCAACTCCCGCCGGACGCGGTGCTCGGCCCCGTGCCCATCGACGGCGACGAGGACGGCAGGGAGCGCGCGCTCGTGCGCTTCCCCTACGCGGAGGGCGCTCGTGTGGCCGCCGCGCTCCGGGCCGCCGTGGTCGCGGAGGCGATGGGGCGACGGCGGGGGCGCGGCAGAACCGCACGGACTACGCTCTCGGTGAGGCTCGACGTCACCGAACCCGACCTCTGAACCACCCGGACGACCCGGTCGTCCCGCACATCCGAAGCACCTTCGAAGGACCCCCATGCGTCTCGTCTTCGCCGGAACCCCGGCGGCCGCCGTGCCCACCCTCCGTCGCCTCGCGGCCGAGCACGAGATCGTCGCGGTGGTGACCCGCCCCGACGCGCCCCTGGGACGCAAACGGATCCTCACGCCGTCGCCGGTCGCCCAGGAGGCGGACGCGCTCGGGATCCCGGTGATCAGGGCCGCCCGACTGGACGAGGAGGCGACCGGGAGGATCGCCGCGCTGCGACCGGAGCTCGGCGTCATCGTCGCCTACGGCGGACTCGTGCGCGAGCCGCTGCTGAGCGCACCGGAGCACGGCTGGATCAACCTGCACTTTTCCCTCCTCCCGGCGTGGCGGGGGGCAGCGCCCGTCCAGCGGGCGCTCATCGCGGGCGACTCCGAGCTGGGGGCGACCGTGTTCCAGCTCGTGCCGGCGCTGGACGCCGGCGACGTGCACGCGATGCGGGTCTACCCGGTCGCCGACGATGCCACGGCGGACGACGCGCTCGCTTCGCTCGCCGCCGACGGCGCCGCGCTCATGGCCGACGCCGTCGCGGCCATCGCCGACGGCACCGCCCGCCCGACGGCCCAGCAGGGCGAGCCCACGCACGCTGCGAAGCTCACCCTCGAGGACGGCCTGCTGGACTGGGCCGCGTCGGCGGACGCGGTGTACGCGCGCTACCGCGGCGTCACCAGCGAGCCGGGCGCGCACACCACGTTCGAGGGCACGCCGCTCAAGGTGCGCGAGCTCGCGAGGACGGGCGAGACGGATCCACTGGCCCCGGGCGAGCTGCGCGGTGTCCGCGACGGGGTGCTCGTCGGCACGGGCACCCACCCGCTGCTGCTCACGCGCGTGCAGCCCGCGGGCAAGGCCGCGATGGCCGCCGCCGACTGGTTCCGGGGGCTGCGCACCGCCGAGGGCGCCGCGGTGCGACTCGGCGCCGGCGATGCACAGGGCGTGCAGCGGTGAGTGCGCAGGGGCGGCAGGACCGCCGGGGACCGCAGCGGCGGGACGGCGGCAGCGGGCATCGCCCTTCGCCGCGGGACGCCCGCGCCCGAGAGGTGCAGCCCGCGCGCCGCGTCGCCTACGACGTGATCCGCGCCGTCAGCACGTCCGACGCGTACGCCAACCTGCTCTTGCCCGGGGCGATCCGGGAAGCCGGGTTGAGCGGTGCGGATGCGGCTCTCGCCACCGAGCTCGCGTACGGGACGCTGCGCCGGATCGGCACCTATGACGCGATCATCGCCCAGGCCGCGGGCCGGGCCACCGCCAGCATCGACCCGCCCGTCCTCGACGCGCTCCGGCTCGGCGTGCATCAGATCCTGGCCACGCGCGTGGCGGCGCACGCCGCCGTCAACGAGTCGGTCAATCTCGTCGCGCGGGAGGCGGGTCGCGGCGCGTCGGGCTTCGCGAACGCCGTGCTCCGCGCCGTCGCCGCACGCACGGAGGACGAATGGCTCGACGTCGTCACGGCCGCCGCGCGCTCCGACGACGAGCGCCTGGGGCTGCGCTTCGCCCACCCGGTGTGGATCATCCGCGCCCTGCGCCGAGCCCTCGCCGCCGAGGGACGCGAGGACGAGCTCGAGGCGCTCCTCGCGGCCGACAACGCCGCACCCGAGGTCACCCTGGTCGCCCTGCCCGGGCTGGCGGAGCCGCAGGAGCCGAGGCGGCCTTATGCGCCGACCGCGTTCGGCTCCGCGGGCGGAGACCCCGGCGCCGTCGTGTCCGCGAACAAAGGCCGGGTGCGCGTCCAGGACGAGGGCTCCCAGCTCGTGGCGCTCGCGCTCGTCGGCGCCCGTCCCGTCGCCCCGGGGGAGCGCTGGCTCGACCTCTGCGCCGGTCCCGGAGGCAAGACCGCGCTGCTCGCCGCGGAGGCGCTGCGGACGGGGGCGACGCTGGATGCGAACGAGGTCGTGCCGGCGCGGACGGGCCTGGTCCGCAAGGCGGTCGCCCCGGTGCCGCTGCACGTCGACGTCGCGGAGGAGGACGGCAGGATCCTCGCCGCCGAGCGCCCCGGCGCCTATGACCGCATCCTGCTCGATGCGCCCTGCACGGGGCTCGGGGCGCTCCGCCGACGTCCGGAGGCGCGCTGGCGCAAGACCGCCGCCGACGTCCCCGAGCTCGCGGCGCTGCAGGAGGAGCTGCTGGCCAGCGCTCTCGGTGCCCTGAGGCCCGGGGGAGTGCTCGCCTACGTGACCTGCTCGCCGCATCTCGCCGAGACCGCGGCGGTCGTGCGGACCGTGCTGCGCGACCGCGACGACATCGAAGAGCTCGACGCCCGCGAGGTCGTCCGGTCGGTCTCGGAGGCTCCGATCGACCTGCCGGCCCCCGCGAGCGGGGCAGGGCACGCGCAGCTCTGGCCGCACCGGCACGGGACCGATGCGATGTTCCTCTCGCTCCTGCGCAAGCGGGCCTAGCCGGCCGACACGAACGCCATACGTCATCCCGGGGCCGGGTCGGCACCGGGATAATGGGCGCATGCCCGCCTCTTCCGCCGCCCTGCCCCCCGCTCCGCGGATCAACCCGTCGATCCTCGCCGCCGACTTCGTCAACATGCAGGCCGAGCTCGCCCGCATCGCGACGGCCGACTTCGCACATGTCGACGTCATGGACAACCATTTCGTGCCGAACCTCACTTTCGGCCCGCAGATGGTGGAGCGCATCCAGGCGACGAGTCCGATCCCGCTCGACGTGCACCTCATGATCACGGACCCGGAGCGATGGGCGCCGGGGTATGCCGAGCTGGGTGCCGCGAGCGTCACCTTCCACCTGGAGGCCGCGACCGACCCCGTCGGACTGGCGCGCAGGTTGCGCGACATCGGGGCGAGGGCGGGTGTCGCGGTCAAGCCGGGCACGGCCGCGGAGCCGCTCTACGACATCCTCGACGAGTTCGATCAGATCCTGGTGATGACCGTGGAGCCGGGCTTCGGCGGCCAGGGGTTCATGCCGGAGACGATGCCCAAGCTGCGCGCCCTCGCGGACGAGGCGAAGCGCCGGGGTTCCGACGTATGGCTGCAGGTGGACGGGGGGATCTCGGACGCGACGATCGCCCAGGCCGCATCCGCCGGTGCCGACACCTTCGTGGCCGGATCCGCCGTCTACGGCGCCCACGACGTCGAGGCCGCCGTCACGCGGCTCCGGGGCCTCGCGCGAGCCGGTAGCCTGGGAGGGTGAAGACCTTCGACGAACTGTTCGCCGAGCTGAGCCGCAAGGCGGCCGAGCGCCCGGAGGGATCCGGGACGGTGCGCGAGCTCGACGCCGGAGTGCACACGATCGGCAAGAAGATCGTGGAGGAGGCGGCCGAGGTCTGGATGGCCGCCGAGTACGAGAGCGACGAGGCCGCGGCCGAGGAGATCTCCCAGCTGCTGTACCACCTGCAGGTGCTCATGCTGGCCAAGGGACTGACCCTGGAGAACGTCTACCGACATCTGTGAAGCGCCCCGACCAGGATCGCTTCGAACGAAAGACCCTTCCATGCTGCGCATTGCCGTCCCGAACAAGGGATCGCTGTCCGAGACCGCCGCCGAGATGCTCGCCGAAGCCGGATACGCCGGCCGCCGCGACACCAAGACCCTGCACGTGATCGACGCCGACAACGACGTCGAGTTCTTCTTCCTCCGTCCCCGTGACATCGCCACCTACGTCGCCTCCGGCGCGCTGGACGTCGGCATCACCGGCCGCGACCTGCTGCGCGACGTGCGCCGCCCGGACGCCCGGGAGATCGAGCAGCTCGGCTTCGCGCGGTCGACCTTCCGCTTCGCCGCGCCTCCCGGCCGGTTCTCGACCCTCGAGGACCTGAACGGGGTGCGCGTCGCATCGGCCTATCCCGGCCTCGTCGACGACTACCTGCGCGAGCACGGCGTCACCGCGGAACTCGTCCCGCTCGACGGCGCGGTGGAGTCCGCGGTGCGCCTGGGGGTCGCCGACGCGATCGCCGACGTCGTGGAGACCGGCACCACGCTGCGCCAGGCCGGGCTGGAGATCTTCGGTCCGGTGATCATCGAGTCCGAGGCGGTGCTCATCAGTCGTCCCGGCGATGCCGAGGGCACCGAGAAGCTGCTGCGGCGCCTGCGGGGCGTCATGGTCGCGCACCGCTTCGTCCTGCTCGACTACGACCTGCCCGCCGATCTCGTCGAAGAGGCTGCGGCGATCGCCCCCGGCCGCGAATCGCCGACCGTGTCGCCGCTGCGCGATCCCGCCTGGGTCGCGGTGCGCGTCATGATCCCGCGTCGGGGCATGAACCAGGTGATGGATCAGCTCTACGCCCTCGGCGCACGGGCGATCCTGGTCACCGCGATCCACGCCGCGAGGCTCTGATGTCGCTCACTGCGCGCGTCATCCCGTGTCTCGACGTGGCCGCGGGCCGCGTCGTCAAGGGCGTGAACTTCGAGAACCTGCGGGACATGGGGGATCCGGTCGAGCTCGCACGGCACTACGCCGCGCAGGGCGCCGATGAGATCACCTTCCTCGATGTGACCGCCACCGTCGACGAGCGCGCCACGACCTACGACGTGGTGCGCCGCACCGCCGAGGAGGTGTTCGTGCCGCTCACCGTCGGCGGCGGCGTGCGCTCGGTCGACGACGTCGCACGACTGCAGGGGGTGGGCGCCGACAAGGTCGGGGTGAACTCCGCAGCGATCGCGCGGCCCGACCTCATCGGCGAGATCGCCGACCGCTTCGGCGCCCAGGTGCTCGTGCTCTCGCTCGACATCAAGCGCAGCCCGCGCACGGCGTCCGGCTTCGCCGTGACGACGCACGGCGGACGCACGGAGACGTCGCTGGACGCCCTGGACTGGGCCCGCGAGGCCATCGAGCGCGGCGCGGGGGAGCTGCTGGTCAACTCCATCGACGCCGACGGCACCAAGGACGGTTTCGACCTGGAGCTGGTCGCCCTCATGAGGGAGATCTCCAGCGTGCCGGTGATCGCGTCGGGCGGCGCCGGCACGGCGGAGGACTTCGCCCCGGCGATCGCGGCCGGTGCCGACGCCGTGCTCGCCGCGAGCGTGTTCCACTCCGGTCAGCTGACCGTGGGGGACGTCAAGGCCGCCCTGAGCGCGGCGGGGGTGCTGGTGCGATGAGCGAGGACACCATCGAGGTCGAGCTGGCCCGGGTCAGCTGGAACGATCAGGGACTCGTCCCGGTGATCGTCCAGCAGTGGGACACGCTCGAGGTGCTCATGATGGCCTGGGCCGACGAGGAGGCGCTCCGGCGCACCCTCACCACGGGACGGGCCACCTACTGGTCGCGCTCCCGTCAGGAGTACTGGCGCAAGGGAGACACCTCGGGTCACGTGCAGCACGTGCACGGCGCTCGACTGGACTGCGACGGCGACACCGTGCTGCTGTTCGTGGACCAGATCGGCGTCGCCTGCCACACCGGCACCCGCACCTGCTTCGACGGGCGGGACCTGAGCGCCGTCGTCTCCGAGGACGGCGAGGCGAGCCGCTGATGCTCACCCGGCGCGCGAAGTCCACGAGCCTGCTGCTGATCCTGGTCGCAGGCGCGCTCGGCGTGCTGTCGTCGACCCAGACCTGGCTGATCGTCGCGCGCGCCGACGGCGGGGAGGCGCTCGACGTCGCCGGAAACGCCGCGCTCCCGGTGCTCGCGCCGCTCAGCCTCACCGCTCTCGCACTCGGAGCGGCCCTCGCCCTCGTCGGCCCGGTGATGCGCCGGATCTTCGCGGGGATCGCCGTGATGGTCGGAGGCCTGCTGCTGGTGCTCACCGCACGGGTGCTCCTGCTGCAGCCGCTCGATGCGGTCGGCCCCGCGCTCACCAAGGTCACGGGGCTGGCGGGCGACGCTGCACTGAAGGGCCTCGTCGACGGCATCACGGTGACGGCCTGGCCCTGGGTCGCGCTCGCGAGCTGGCTCCTGCTGCTGGCCGGAGGGGCGCTCGCCCTGTTCACCGCCGGACGGTGGCGCAGCGGCGGACGCCGCTACCGCACGACGCCGGTGCCGCACGAGGGGCCGGTGGATGCGGTGGAGAGCTGGGACGAGCTCAGCCGGGGCACCGACCCCACCCGCTGACGCGGACCTCCCTCGGCTCCGGGCGCCGTCCGCGGCGAGAAGCCCGATCCCGATAGACTTCAACCACACCACCCGACGCTCGGAGGAGAACATGAGCAACCCCATCGCAGATCCCGGCCACGGACACTCGCCTGCGGCTTGGACCGCCGTGGTGATCATGCTGCTCGGTTTCACCGTGGGCACCACCGCCTTCTTCCTCGACATCCCGGTCGTGGTCTGGGTGGGCGTCGCGCTGATCGTGATCGGAGCGATCTCCGGCTGGGTGCTCTCCAAGGCCGGCTACGGCGCGAAGGGCCCGAAGTACCAGCCGAAGGCGCACTAATGGTGCTCGCCGACCTCACGGCCGGCGCAGTCGAGGACGCCGCCCGTCGCGAGCGGGAGCGCCCCTTCGCGATCGTGGAGCGTGCCGCCCTCGATCGCGCCCCCGCGCTGGACGTGCGCGCCGCGCTGGCCCCCGCCGACCGGGTGAAGATCATCGCCGAGGTGAAGCGGGCGAGCCCGTCCCGCGGGGCCCTGGCCGAGATCCCGGATCCGGCGCTGCAGGCGTCCCTGTACCAGCAGGGCGGGGCCTCCGCGATCAGCGTCCTCACCGAGGAGCGCCGCTTCGGCGGAAGCCTCGGCGATCTCGAGGCCGTGACCGCCGCCGTGCAGATCCCCGTGCTCCGCAAAGACTTCATCGCCACGCCGTATCAGGTGTTCGAGGCCCGCGCCGCCGGGGCTTCCCTTGCGCTGCTGATCGTCGCGGGCCTGGAGCGCGCGAACCTGGAGCGCCTGTACGCCCTCATCCTCGAGCTGGGGATGACGCCGCTGGTCGAGACGCACTCGGCCGAGGAGCTCGAGGTCGCGATCGACCTGGGGGCCCACCTCATCGGCGTCAACGCCCGTGACCTCACCACGCTGGAGCTCGACCGCGACCTGTTCGGACGTCTCGTGGACCGGATCCCCTCGACGTCCGTGAAGATCGCGGAGTCCGCGGTGCTGACCCCCGCCGACGTCGCGCACTACCGCGCCGCCGGCGCCGATGCGGTGCTGATCGGCGAGGCCCTCGTCACCGGCGACCCCGTCGCCACCCTGCATTCCTTCCTGGAGGCCGGATCATGACAAGCACGGAGCGGGCAGCGACCCAGAGCCTGCGCGATCAGCCGGGGCCGTTCTTCGGCGACTTCGGCGGACGGTTCATGCCCGAATCGCTCATCGCGGCGATCGATGAGCTCACCGTCGCGTACCACGAGGCGATCGAGGATCCGGAGTTCCGATCCGAGCTCGCGACCCTCCTGCACTCCTATGCCGGCCGTCCGTCGCCGATCACCGAGGTGCCCCGGTTCGCCGAGCACGCCGGCGGGGCGCGGATCTTCCTCAAGCGCGAGGATCTCAACCACACCGGCTCGCACAAGATCAACAACGTGCTCGGCCAGGCGCTGCTGACCAAGCGTCTGGGCAAGACGCGCGTCATCGCGGAGACCGGGGCGGGCCAGCACGGCGTCGCCACGGCGACCGCTGCCGCGCTGTTCGGCCTGGAGTGCACGATCTACATGGGCGAGGTCGACACCGAGCGCCAGGCGCTCAACGTCGCCCGCATGCGCCTCCTCGGCGCAGAGGTGGTGCCCGTCACCACCGGCTCGCGCACGCTCAAGGACGCGATCAACGACGCGTATCGCGACTGGGTCGCCACCGTCGAGACCACCAACTACATCTTCGGCACGGCGGCGGGCCCGCACCCGTTCCCGGCGATGGTGCGCGACTTCCAGAAGATCATCGGCGAAGAGGCGCGTCAGCAGCTGCTCGACGAGGCGGGGCGGCTGCCCGACGCGGTGCTGGCCTGCGTCGGAGGCGGATCCAACGCGATCGGCATGTTCGACGCGTTCCTGGACGACGCGGCCGTGCGCCTCTACGGCGTGGAGGCGGCCGGAGACGGCGTCGACACCCCGAAGCACGCCGCTTCGATCGAGCGCGGCCGACCGGGCGTGCTGCACGGCGCCCGCACCTACGTCCTGCAGGACGAGGACGGGCAGACGATCGAGTCGCACTCGATCTCGGCCGGCCTGGACTACCCGGGCGTCGGTCCCGAGCACTCCTGGCTCAGTGCGATCGGGCGCGCCGAGTACATCCCGGCGACCGACGACGAGGCGATGCAGGCGCTGCGCCTGCTCAGCCGCACCGAGGGCATCATCCCGGCGATCGAGTCGGCGCACGCCCTCGCGGGCGCGATCCGGATCGGCAAAGACCTCGGACCCGATGCGATCCTCGCGGTGTGCCTCTCCGGACGGGGCGACAAGGACATGGACACCGCGGCGCGGTACTTCGGACTGTACGACGAGGGCGCCGCAGAGAACGGAGCCGGCGCATGAGCCGCGTCGAAGAGGCCATCCGTCGCGCGCACGACGCCGGGCGGGGCGCCTTCATCGGCTACCTCCCGGTCGGCTACCCGGACCTGCAGACCAGCATCGACGCCGCGATCGCGCTCGCGCGCAACGGCGTCGACATCATCGAGCTGGGCCCGCCCTACAGCGACCCCGTCATGGACGGCGCGATCATCCAGGAGGCCACGCAGGCGGCGCTCGCGAACGGCTTCCGGATGCGCGACCTGTTCACCGCGGTCAAGGCGATCACGGACGCCGTCGAGGCGCCCGTCGTCGTCATGACGTACTGGAACCCGGTGCTGCAGTACGGCGTAGACCGCTACGCCGACGATCTCCTCGCCGCGGGCGGTGCGGGGCTCATCACGCCGGACATCACGCCCGAGGCCGCACCCGAGTGGATCGCCGCGAGCGAGCGCACCGGGCTGGACCGCGTCTTCCTGGCCGCGCCGACCTCGACCGACGAGCGGCTCGACCTGGTCGCGTCGAGCTCGACCGGCTTCGTGTACACGGTCTCGACCATGGGGATCACCGGTGAGCGCGCCGAACTGGACAAGGCGGCCCGCACCCTCGTCGGACGGCTCCGCGCGCACGGGGCAGGACGCGCCTGCGTCGGCATCGGCATCTCCACGGCCGACCAGATCGCCGGGGTGCTGGAGTACGCCGACGGCGCGATCGTCGGCACCGCCCTCGTGCGCGCCCTCCGGGACGGGGGAGTGGAACGCCTCGCCGAGGTGACCCGCGAGCTCGCCACCGGCACGCCGCGCGCACGGTGACGGCGCCCTGACGTCGTAGACTCGTGATCATGCCCTTCGCGCTCCAGAACGCCCTCATCGGCGTGCACGCCAGCATCCCGAGCCCGCCGGTCAGCTACTTCACGCTGAACATCTTCGGGTGGACGCTGCAGATCCACTTCTACGCGCTGTGCATCATCGCCGGCATCATCGTGGCCACGCTGATGACGAACCACCGCCTCACGAAGCGCGGGGCGGAGCGCTGGGTCGTCGTCGACATCTGCATCATCGCGGTGCCGCTGGCGATCATCGGCGCGCGCATCTTCCACGTGCTGACCCACCCCGGCTTCTACTTCGGCCCGGGCAAGAACACCTGGAACCCGTTCGAGCCCGGCTCGGTCTGGGCCATCTGGGAGGGCGGCATCGCCATCTTCGGCGCGCTCATCGGCGGTGCGATCGGCGCCTGGCTCGGCTGCAAGTGGACCGGGGTGCGCTTCTCGGCCTTCGCCGACGCGCTGGCCCCGGGTCTCATCCTCGCGCAGGCGTTCGGCCGGTTCGGCAACTACTTCAACCACGAGCTCTTCGGTCTGCCCACCGACCTTCCGTGGGGCCTGGAGATCGAGTCCACGAACTCGGCCTTCCCGGCGGGACTCGCCCCGGGAACCCTGTTCCACCCCACGTTCCTGTACGAGGTCATCTGGAACACGCTCGGCTGCCTGTTCCTGCTGTGGCTGGGCCGCAGGCTGCGTCTGCAGTGGGGCAAGCTGTTCGCCGTCTACCTCATCTGGTACGGCGCCGGACGCATGGTCTGGGAGTCGATCCGCATCGACCCGAGCGAGATCTACTTCGGCCTCCGCACGAACGTCTGGGCCGCGCTGTTCGGCGTGGTGCTGGGCATCGTGATCCTCTTCGTCCAGACGCGTCGTCACCCGGGCTTCGAGCCCTCCGCCTACCAGCCCGGTCGGGAGCCGAGCGACGCTGCTGTAGAATCGCACAACCCCGATGATTTCGTCGACCTGAGTGAGCCTCAGTCCGACGACGATCGCGTGGAGGCGGACGCCACGAGCGCCGCTTCCCGCCCCTGAGAACGGCGCCGACAGGAGCCTCGCTGCGGTGGACGCACGTCCACCGCGAACCACGCACTGAACGAGCGGGCCGATGATGTCCCCGGGTTCATCTGAAATCTGAGGACGGTGACTGGTGTACTTCCAGCCTCCCTACGGCGCTTCCGGCGCTTACCCCCCGAAGCAGGGGATGTACAACCCTGCGTTCGAGAAGGACGCCTGCGGCCTGGCCATGGTCGCGACGTTGCGCGGGGAGCCGGGCCACGACATCATCGCGCTCGCGCTCGAGGCGCTGCGCAACCTGGAGCACCGCGGCGCCATCGGCTCCGATGCGGGCACCGGCGACGGCGCCGGGATCCTGACGCAGATGCCGGATGCGTTCCTGCGGGAGGTCGTCTCCTTCGAGCTTCCCCCGGTCGGCGAGTACGCCGCCGGACTCGCCTTCCTGCCGCTCGACTCCCGCACCCGCCGCACGCAGAAGGCCGGCATCGAGAAGATCGCCGCGGAGGAGGGCCTCACCGTCCTCGGCTGGCGCGAGGTGCCCACGGCCAACCAGCATCTCGGCAAGCTCGCCGACGAGGCGCGTCCCGCGTTCGAGCAGCTCTTCGTCTCGCGTCCCGCGTCGGCTTCCGCCGAGGCGCTCTCCGGCATCGCGCTCGATCGCGTCGCCTACCGGCTGCGCAAGCGCGCGGGTCACGAGCTCGACGCCTACTTCGTCTCGCTGTCGGCGCGCACCCTCGGCTACAAGGGCATGGTCACGACCCTCCAGCTGGAGCCGTTCTACCCCGACCTGCAGGACGAGCGCTTCGCCTCGGAGCTCGCGGTCGTGCACTCGCGCTACTCGACCAACACGTTCCCGTCGTGGCCGCTCGCGCAGCCGCTGCGCATGCTCGCCCACAACGGCGAGATCAACACCGTCGGCGGCAACCGCAACTGGATGCGCGCCCGGCAGTCGCAGCTCGAGTCCGAACTGCTCGGCGACATCCGCCCGCTCCTGCCGATCTGCACCGACGGCGCCAGCGACTCGGCATCGTTCGACGAGGTGCTCGAGCTGCTCACCCTCACGGGACGCAGCCTCCCGCACGCGATCATGATGATGGTGCCCGCAGCCTGGGAGCGCCAGACGGATCTGGATCCGGATCTGCGTGCGTTCTACGAGTACCACGCGAACCAGATGGAGCCGTGGGACGGTCCGGCCGCCCTCATCTTCACCGACGGCACGCTCGTCGGCGCCACCCTCGACCGCAACGGGCTGCGCCCGGGCCGGTGGACCGAGACGACCGACGGTCTCGTCGTCATCGGCAGCGAGACCGGAGTGCTCGAGTTCGAGCCCGAGCGCATCAAGCGCCGCGGGCGCCTGCAGCCCGGCACGATGTTCGTCGTCGACACGGCGCAGCGCCGCATCGTCGAGGACGACGAGGTCAAGCGCGACCTCGCGAACCTGCACCCGTGGCAGGAATGGCTGGAGGAGGGGCGCGTGCGCCTCGCCGACCTCCCGGAGCGCGAGCACATCGTGCACCCGGTCGCCTCCATCACCCGGCGCCAGCGCACCTTCGGCTACACCGAGGAGGAGGTGCGGATCCTGCTCACGCCGATGGGGCAGACCGGCGCCGAGCCGCTCGGCGCCATGGGCAGCGACACGCCGATCGCGGTGCTCTCCGAGCGTCCCCGCCTGCTCTTCGACTACTTCGTGCAGCAGTTCGCCCAGGTGACCAACCCGCCGCTGGACGCCATCCGCGAGGAGGTCGTCACCAACCTGTCCCTGGGCCTCGGCCCGGAGCGCAACCTGCTCGACTGGGGCCCGGACCACGCCCGCACGATCGTGCTGGACTTCCCGGTCATCGACAACGACGAGCTCGCCAAGATCCGCCACATCGACAAGTCCCGGCCGGAGCGCTCCAGCGCGACGATCAAGGGCCTGTACCACTTCGACGCCGGGCCCGACTCGCTGGCTCGCCGCCTCGAGGAGATGTGCGCAGAGGTCGACGAGGCCATCGAGCGCGGCGCGGAGCTCATCATCCTCAGCGACCGCGACTCCAATAAGGACCTCGCGCCGATCCCGTCGCTGCTGATGCTGTCGGCCGTGCATCACCACCTCATCCGCCGCGAGGACCGGATGAAGGTCGGTCTCGTGGTGGAGGCCGGTGATGTGCGCGAGGTGCACCACGTGGCCACGCTCATCGGCTACGGCGCGTCCGCGGTGAACCCGTACCTCGCGATGGAGACGGTCGAGCACCTCGTGCGCACCGGCTACATCACCGGCATCACGCCGGAGAAGGCGGTCCGCAACCTCATCTACGCGCTCGGCAAGGGCGTGCTGAAGATCATGTCCAAGATGGGCATCTCCACCGTCGGCTCCTACGCCGGGGCGCAGGTCTTCGAAGCCGTGGGCCTCAGCCAGGAGCTCATCGACGCCTACTTCACCGGCACCGAGACCAAGCTCGGCGGCATCGGCATCGAGGACCTCTTCGCAGAGAACCAGGCGCGGCACGACTTCGCCTACCCGGAGGACGCGGCGGCGCGTGCGCACGAGCGTCTCTGGACCGGCGGCGAGTACCAGTGGCGCCGCGACGGCTCGCCGCACCTGTTCAACCCGGACACCGTGTTCCGCCTGCAGCACTCGACGCGCACCCGGCGGTACGACATCTTCCGCGAGTACACCAAGCTCGTGGACGACCAGGCCAGGGAGCTGAAGACCCTGCGCGGGCTGTTCGAGCTGCGCACCGGGGAGCGTCCGGCAGTGCCGATCGACGAGGTCGAGCCCGTCTCCGCCATCGTCAAGCGCTTCTCCACCGGGGCGATGAGCTACGGCTCGATCTCCCAGGAGGCGCACGAGACTCTCGCGATCGCGATGAACCGCCTCGGCGCGAAGTCGAACACGGGCGAGGGCGGCGAGGATCCGGAGCGCCTGGTCGACCCGGAGCGCCGCAGCGCGATCAAGCAGGTCGCCTCCGGCCGGTTCGGCGTCACGAGCCAGTACCTCACCGCGGCCGACGACATCCAGATCAAGCTCGCCCAGGGCGCGAAGCCCGGTGAAGGCGGTCAGTTGCCTCCGCAGAAGGTCTACCCGTGGATCGCGCGCACCCGCCACGCGACGCCGGGCGTCGGGCTCATCTCCCCGCCGCCGCACCACGACATCTACTCGATCGAGGACCTCAAGCAGCTCATCTTCGATCTGAAGCGGGCCAACCCGAACGCGCGGATCCACACCAAGCTGGTGAGTCAGTCCGGCATCGGCGCGGTCGCGGCGGGCGTCGCGAAGGCGCTCAGCGACGTCGTGCTCGTCTCCGGCCATGACGGAGGCACGGGCGCGAGCCCGCTGAACTCCCTCAAGCACGCCGGCACCCCCTGGGAGCTCGGTCTGGCCGAGACCCAGCAGACGCTGATGCTCAACGGCATGCGCGACCGCGTGGTCGTGCAGGTCGACGGCCAGCTGAAGACCGGCCGCGACGTTATCATCGGGGCGCTCCTGGGCGCCGAGGAGTTCGGTTTCGCCACCGCTCCGCTCGTCGTCTCGGGCTGCATCATGATGCGCGTGTGTCACCTGGACACCTGCCCGGTCGGCGTCGCCACGCAGAACCCGGTGCTCCGCGAGCGGTTCACCGGCAAGCCGGAGTTCGTCGTGAACTTCATGGAGTTCATCGCGGAGGAGGTGCGGGAGCTCCTGGCCGCCCTCGGCTTCCGCAGTCTCGACGAGATCATCGGCCGCGCCGATCTGCTCCGCACCGATGCCGCCATCCGGCACTGGAAGGCGGACGGCCTCGACCTCGCCCCGATGCTCGAGGGCCCGGCGTTCCCTGCGCACGAACCGCGCCGCAGCGCGCGCACGCAGGACCACGAGCTCGAGAAGCACTTCGACACTCCGCTGCTCGAAGCGGCGCGCGAGGCGATCGAGAACGGCACGCCGGTCTCTTTCGATCTGCCGATCCGCAACACGGAGCGCGCCGTCGGGACGATGCTCGGCCATGCCGTGACCGTGCGCCACGGGGGAGAGGGCCTGCCGTCGGGGACGATCGGGATCTCGCTGCGCGGAACCGCCGGCCAGTCGCTCGGAGCGTTCCTGCCACGGGGCATCTCGATCTCCCTCGAGGGAGATGCCAACGACTACGTCGGCAAGGGCCTCTCCGGCGGCGAGATCGCGATCCGTCCGCACCGCGGCGCGGACTTCGAGCCGCACCGCAACGTCATCGCGGGCAACGTGATCGGCTACGGCGCGACGAGCGGGACCATCCACATCTCCGGCGTCGTCGGCGAGCGGTTCCTGGTCCGCAACTCGGGCGCGACCGCGGTCGCCGAGGGCGTGGGCGACCACGCGCTGGAGTACATGACCGGCGGCGTCGCCGTGATCCTCGGCAGCACCGGTCGTAACCTCGGAGCCGGCATGTCCGGCGGCATCGCCTACGTGCGCGACCTGCACACCGAGCGCGTGAACCCGCTGTCGCTGGACGCGGGGGAGCTGGAGCTGCTCCCGCTCGACGAGGTGGATGCGCAGGAGCTCCGCGAGCTGCTCGCCCAGCACGTGGAGCGCACCGGATCCCCGCTCGCCGCGGAGATCCTGGGGGACGACGACTTCGCCGCCTCCTTCACGAAGATCCTGCCCCGGGACTACGCGGCCGTGCTGCGGACCAGGGCAGAGGCAGAGGCCGAGGGGATCGACCCCGACGGCTCCATTGTCTGGACCCGCATCCTGGAGGTGACCGGTGGCTGATCCCAAGGGCTTCCTGAACGTCACGGAGCGCGAGCTCCCCGCCCGCCGGCCCGTTCCGGTCCGCATCATGGACTGGAAGGAGGTGTACGAGCCGGGCGATTCGGCCGTGCTCCGCCGCCAGGCCAGCCGATGCATGGACTGCGGTGTGCCGTTCTGCCATCAGGGGTGCCCGCTCGGCAACCTCATCCCGGAGTGGAACGACCTCACCTGGCGCGGCGAGGGCCGGGCCGCGATCGAGCGTCTGCACGCGACGAACAACTTCCCGGAGTTCACCGGGCGGCTGTGCCCGGCGCCCTGCGAGAGCGCCTGCGTGCTGGGGATCAACCAGCCCGCCGTCACGATCAAGCAGATCGAGGTGTCGATCATCGACCAGGCGTTCGCCTCGGGCTGGGTCGAGGCCCAGCCCCCGGAGCGCCTGACGGGCAAGACCGTCGCGGTCGTCGGATCCGGTCCCGCGGGGCTCGCCGCGGCGCAGCAGCTCACCCGGGCGGGCCACACGGTGGCCGTCTTCGAGCGCGACGATCGCATCGGCGGACTGCTGCGCTACGGGATCCCGGACTTCAAGATGGAGAAGTCGCACCTGGACGCGCGCCTGCGGCAGATGTCGGAGGAAGGCACCCGGTTCCGTGCCGGCGTGAACATCGGCGTCGACATCACGTGGGACGACCTGCGCACCCGCTACGACGCCGTGGTCATCGCGACGGGGGCCACGCTGCCCCGAGAGCTCGCGATCCCCGGGCGGGACCTCGACGGGGTGCACTTCGCCATGGAGTACCTGGTCGAGTCGAACAAGGCCGTCGCCGGCGACCCGGTCTCGAACCAGATCTCGGCCGAGGGCAAGCACGTCATCGTGATCGGCGGCGGCGACACCGGAGCGGACTGCATCGGCACGGCGCACCGCCAGGGCGCGCTGAGCGTCACCAACCTCGCGATCGGGCGCCAGCCGTCCGCGCATCGGCCGGACCACCAGCCGTGGCCGATGATGCCGACCGTGTTCGAGGTCTCCTCCGCCCACGAGGAGGGCGGCGCGCGCGAGTACCTCGCGTCGACCGTCGAGTTCCTCGGCAACGAGGCCGGCGAGGTGCGCGCCCTGCGCGTGGCCGAGACCGAGTTCGTGGACGGCCGTCGTGTGCCCCGCAGCGGCACCGAGCGCGAGATCCCGGCCGATCTCGTCCTCATCGCGATGGGCTTCACCGGTCCCGAGCACGACACGTTCGGCGAAGAGGCGCCGCAGCGCACCGACCGCGGCGCCTTCCGCCGCGACGAGGACTACGCCTCGACGCTCCCCGGCGTGTTCGTCGCGGGAGACGCGGGGCGCGGTCAGTCGCTCATCGTGTGGGCCATCGCCGAGGGTCGCGCCGCGGCCGCCGCCGTCGACCGTCATCTCATGGGGGAGACGGTGCTGCCCGCGCCGGTCCGTCCGTCGGATGTCGCGATCGGGGTCCAGCCCGCGTAGGCTGGCCCCGGCAGCGTGGCCCTTTATTCCATCCCCCTGACACTTATCGGAGAACGCATTGAGACGTGCCAAGATCGTGGCCACACTCGGCCCCGCAACCTCGACGTATGAGACGGTGCGGGCCCTCATCGATGCCGGAGTCGACGTCGCCCGACTGAACCTCAGCCACGGGGACTACTCCGTGCACGAGAACAACTATGCGAACGTCCGCCGCGCCGCGGAGGACTCCGGGCGCGCGGTCGCCGTCCTCGTCGACCTGCAGGGCCCGAAGATCCGCCTCGGCAAGTTCGAGGCCGGACCCTACGAGCTCGCCGTCGGCGACATCTTCAAGATCACGACCGAGGACATCCTCGGCAACAAGGACATCTGCGGCACGACCTTCAAGGGCCTTCCGCAGGACGTCAAGCCGGGCGACTTCCTCCTCATCGACGACGGCAAGGTCCGCGTCGAGGTGGTGGACACCGACGGCACCGTCGTCACCACGCGAGTGGTCGTCGCCGGCGCCGTGTCCAACAACAAGGGCATCAACCTGCCCGGGGTAGCGGTCAGCGTCCCCGCCCTGAGCGAGAAGGACGAGGACGACCTGCGCTGGGGTCTGCGCACCGGCGCCGACCTCATCGCGCTGTCGTTCGTGCGCGATGCGGCGGACGTGTCCCGCGTGCACGAGATCATGGCCGAAGAGGGCGTGAAGATCCCGGTCATCGCGAAGATCGAGAAGCCCCAGGCCGTCGACAACCTCGAGGAGATCGTCGACGCGTTCGACGGGATCATGGTCGCCCGCGGCGATCTCGGCGTGGAGCTGCCACTGGAGGCGGTGCCGATCGTGCAGAAGCGGGCCGTCGAGCTCGCGCGTCGCATGGCGAAGCCGGTCATCGTCGCGACGCAGATGCTCGAGTCGATGATCTCGAGCCCGGTGCCGACGCGCGCCGAGACGTCCGACGTCGCCAACGCCGTCCTCGACGGCGCCGACGCGGTCATGCTCTCGGGCGAGACCAGCGTGGGCGAGTATCCCGTCATCGTCGTGGAGACCATGGCGCGGATCATCGAGTCCACCGAGGATCACGGGCTGGAGCGCATCCACCCGCTCACGACCAAGCCGCGCACGCAGGGCGGCGCGATCACGCTCGCGGCCCTGGAGGTCGCCGAGTTCGTCGAGGCCAAGTTCCTGTGCGTGTTCACCCAGTCCGGCGACTCGGCGCGGCGCCTTTCGCGGCTGCGCTCGCGGATCCCGATGCTCGCGTACACGCCCGACCCGGCCATCCGCCGTCGTCTGGCCGTCACGTGGGGCGTCCGCACGAGTCTCGTGAACTTCGTGCCGCACACCGACATGATGTTCCACCAGGTCGACGAGCACCTGCTCGGATCCGGCCTCGCAGAGGTGGGCGACAAGGTCGTGGTCATCTCCGGTTCCCCTCCCGGGATCGTCGGTTCCACGAACGACCTGCGCATCCACCGGGTGGGCGACACCGTGCACGGTGCCGCTCCGGCCTACCAGGCCAAGTAGGACGCGCCGACGAGGGCAGGTTCCCCTGGGGGACCGGCCCTCGTCGTGTCTCCGGGTGCGCTACAGTCGATCCGGGCCGGCGTGGCGGAATGGCAGACGCGGAGCACTCAAAATGCTTTGTCCGAGAGGACGTGTGGGTTCGAGTCCCACCGCCGGCACCAGGAGCGTCTCGGAGCGGCCGCCAGGTCGCTCCGGGACGCTCTTCTGTTTCGGTGTGGGGCGCCTCGAGCCCCAGGGCCCCGCCGGCCAGAGGCTCCGTGCGTCGCGAATGCGACGTGCGGAGAAGGCCCGGTGGGACTCGAGTCCCACCGCCGGCACCAGGGTTCACGAGATCCGAAACTCCTGTCCAGTAGGATGGATCCGTGACTGAAGAGCAGCAGCCTGAGCAGCCCGCCTCGTCCGCCCCGCGACGCGTCGTCGTCGCCGAGGACGAGTCGCTGATCCGCCTCGACATCGTCGAGATCCTCCGCGACAACGGCTTCGACGTGGTCGGCGAGGCCGGCGACGGCGAGACCGCGGTGCAGCTGGCCACCGAACTGCGTCCCGATCTCGTCATCATGGACGTGAAGATGCCGCAGCTGGACGGCATCAGCGCCGCGGAGAAGCTGCACAAGGGCAACATCGCCCCGGTCGTGCTGCTCACGGCGTTCAGCCAGAAGGAGCTCGTCGAGCGCGCGAGCGAGGCCGGTGCGCTGGCCTACGTCGTGAAGCCCTTCACCCCGAACGACCTCCTGCCCGCGATCGAGATCGCCCTGGCCCGCCACGAGCAGATCATCACGCTCGAGGCCGAGGTCGCCGACATGGTCGAGCGCTTCGAGACCCGCAAGCTCGTCGACCGGGCCAAGGGCCTGCTCAACGAGAAGATGGGCCTCAGCGAGCCCGAGGCCTTCCGCTGGATCCAGAAGGCGTCGATGGACCGTCGCCTCACCATGCAGGACGTGGCGAAGGCGATCATCGAGCAGCTCGCCCCCAAGAAGTAAGGGCGTGGATCTCGGAGACGGGATCCGCCTCCGTCCGCTTCTGGCGGGCGACGGCGAGCACCTGGCGCCCTGGGAGCCGCTGCGCTCCGAGGAGTTCTTCACGGTGCGCTGGCAGCAGGGCCACGTCGACGAGACGCTGCGCGCCGTCGATGCCGGTCGCAGCTGCGCCTTCGTGCTGACGGATGCCGGCGAGCGCATCGTGGGCCGACTGAACCTCAGCGACATCGTCCGCGGTGCGTTCTGGAGCGCCCATCTGGGGTACTGGATCGACGGCGCGGTGACCGGACGGGGCACCATGCGCCGGGCGGTCCGAGCCGTCTGCGACCAGGCGCGCGACGACCTCGGCCTGCATCGCGTGCAGGCCGCCGCCCTCCTGCACAACGCGGCCTCGCAGCGTGTCCTCCAGGCGAACGGCTTCCGCGAGATCGGCCGTGCGGAACGCTATCTGAGGATCGCGGGGGAGTGGCAGGACCATCTGCTCTTCGAGCGCATCCTGGAGGACGCTCCGGATCACCGGCCCTGAGCGCTCACGCGCCGGGAAGATCCTTGATCATGTTCGTGATGCGGATGGTCGAGCAGCGCCGGCCCTGATCGTCGTTCACGACGATCTCGTGAACCGTGAGGCTGCGGCCGAGGTGCACCGGCGTGCAGACGCCGGTCACCACGCCGCTGGTCGCCGAGCGGGTGTGCGTGGCGTTGATGTCGACGCCCACGGCGAGCTTCCCGGGACCGGCGTGCAGGTTCGCCGCCATCGAGCCGAGCGACTCGCCCAGCACCACATAGGCGCCGCCGTGCATGAGGCCCACCGGCTGCGTGTTCCCCTCGACCGGCATCGTCGCGACGCAGCGGTCGACGGAGAACTCGACCCAGCGGAGCCCCATCCTCTCGGCGAGGGCGCCCATGCCGCGCTCCGCCGCCCAATCGAGTCCGGGGCTGGCCGGCACTGCATCGATGTCGGCCGGGTCGCTCACGCGGATCCTCCTCGATTCGATGTCCGTCGGTGTCGTTAGGCTGAAGTGGTGACGGACTCCGCAAAGCCTACCCTCATGGTCGTCGACGGCCATTCGCTCGCGTATCGGGCGTTCTTCGCCCTTCCGGTGGAGAACTTCACCACCAAGGACAACCAGCACACGAACGCCATCTACGGCTTCCTGTCCATGCTGGTGAACCTCATCAAGGCTGAGCGGCCGACCCACATGGCGATCGCCTTCGACACGTCGCGGCACTCCTTCCGCACCGATGAGTATCCGGAGTACAAGGCGACGCGCTCGGAGACGCCGTCGGAGTTCCGCGGGCAGATCCCGCTGCTGCAGGACTGCCTCGCAGCGATGTCGATCCCGGTGCTCACCAAGGAGGGGATCGAGGCCGACGACATCCTCGCCACGCTCGCCGCACAGGGCTCCGCCCAGGGGTACGACGTGCTCGTGGTGTCGGGCGACCGCGACACGATCCAGCTCGTGAACGACGAGGTCACCCTTCTCTACCCGAACGTGCAGGGCGTGTCCCAGCTCAAGCGCTACGACCCGGTCGCCGTGCAGGAGCGCTACGGGGTGCGCCCGGAGCAGTATCCCGACATCGCCGCGCTCGTCGGCGAGACCAGCGACAACCTGCCGGGCGTGCCGAAGGTGGGCGAGAAGACCGCGGTGAAGTGGCTGACCCAGTTCGGGTCGCTGGACGAGCTGCTCGAACGCGCCGGCGAGATCAAGGGCGTCGTGGGCGGAAACCTGCGCGAGCACATCGAGGACGTGCGTCGCAACCGCAAGCTGAACCGTCTCCTGCAGGACGTCGAGCTGCCGGTCGGTCCTGCCGACCTGGCCGTGATGCCGATGGATGCGCAGGCCGTGCGCGACATCTTCGCGCGCCTCGAGTTCCGCACGCTGCTGCCGCGCGTCTTCGAGGCGGTCGGCGAAGAGGCTCCGGAGGAGGAGTCCACGGCCGTCGCCGTGCCCGCCGCGGCCGAGCTCGCCGCCGAGGGCCTCGCCGCCTGGCTGGCCGCAGCGACCGGCGAAGTCGCCGTGGAAGTGACGGTCTCGGGCGGTCTGCCGCGTCGTGTCGGACTCGCCCACGGCGACGCCCTGGCCGAGCTGTCCTGGGATCCGGCGGTGCAGGCCGCCCTGGGCGACTGGCTGGAGTCCGACGCCCCGAAGGTCTTCCACGACGCGAAGCCGCAGATCAAGGCGCTGAGCACCGCGGGGGTCCGCATCGCCGGCGTCTCCTACGACACGAACCTCGCGGGTTGGCTGCTCCGTCCGAGCTACCCGGACAAGACGCTTGCCGACCTCGTCGACCGCTATCTCGGGGAGAAGCTGCCGGAGTCGGATCCGAGCCAGCTGGTGCCCGAGACCGAGGGGGCGTCGCCCGCACAGCTCGCCTGGTTCGCCAGCCGCGTGGCCACCGCGCTGCGTGCCGATGTGCCGGAGAGCGTGGATCGCGTGCTGCGCGAGATCGAGCTGCCCACCCTCCTCACGCTCGCGGACATGGAGCTCGCGGGCGTCGCCGTCTCCCACGAGATCCTCTCCGGCTTCTCCCAGGAGCTGGGGGAGCGCGCGGCCCGCATCGCCGAGGAGTCCTTCGCGATCATCGACCGCGAGGTGAACCTCGGTTCGCCGAAGCAGCTGCAGGAGGTGCTCTTCGAGCAGCTCGAGCTGCCGAAGACGCGCAAGACGAAGACCGGGTACTCGACCGACGCGGCCGTCCTCGCAGACCTCCAGGAGAGCAACCCGCACCCGTTCCTCGATCTGCTGCTGCAGCACCGCGAGGCGACGAAGCTCCGGCAGATCATCGAGTCCCTCGACACGGCGATCCGCTCCGACCATCGCATCCACACGACGTACGTGCAGACGGGCAGCCAGACCGGGCGGCTGAGCAGCACCGACCCGAACCTGCAGAACATCCCGGTGCGCACCGAGGAGTCGCGGCGGATCCGCAGCGCGTTCCGGGTCGGCGACGGCTACGAGACGCTGCTCACCGCGGACTACTCGCAGATCGAGATGCGCATCATGGCGCACCTCTCCGGCGATGAGGGTCTCATCGAAGCCTTCAACTCCGGGGAGGACCTGCACCGCTTCGTGGGCGCACGCGTCTTCGGGGTCGAGCCCGACGAGGTCACGCCCGCGATGCGCACCAAGGTGAAGGCGATGTCCTACGGCCTGGTCTACGGGCTGAGCGCCTTCGGCCTGTCCAAGCAGCTGCGCATCGAGCAGTCCGAGGCGAAGCAGCTCATGATGGAGTACTTCGCCCGCTTCGGCGCCGTGCGCGACTATCTGCGCGCCTCGGTGATCGCGGCGAAGGAGGTCGGCTACACGGA
Source organism: Microbacterium sp. MMO-10 (assembly GCF_037148715.1). NCBI lineage: Bacteria > Bacillati > Actinomycetota > Actinomycetes > Micrococcales > Microbacteriaceae > Microbacterium > Microbacterium sp. MMO-10. Next base: position 813,143 of record NZ_JBBCSV010000002.1, read on the forward strand.
GACGATCTTCGGCCGTCGCCGCCCGTTCCCGGACCTGGTGAGCCCGAACCGCGTCCTCCGCGAGAACGCCGAGCGCGCGGCGCTCAACGCCCCGATCCAGGGGAGCGCGGCCGACATCATGAAGATCGCGCTCTTCCGCATCCACGCCGACCTGCACGATCAGGGCCTCGCATCCCGCGTCCTGCTGCAGATCCACGACGAACTCGTGGTCGAGGTCGCGCCGGGCGAGTGGGAAGCGACCGAGCGCATCGTGCGCGATCGCATGGCCGGCGCGGCGGATCTGTCGGTGCCGCTGGACGTGCAGGTCGGTCGCGGCGCCGATTGGAACGAAGCGGCGCACTGAGCCGCGCAGCCTGACTCCGGGGAATGACGCGGCGACCCTGACGCGTCGTTCCCTGGGGCCGGGCGCCTTCCGCGGATAGGCTCGGGGGATGACCGCAGAGCAGCCCACGACGCGCACGCCCTCCGCCATCGATCAGATCGCCGAGGGCTGGGTCGACACCCTCACCGACCTCTCTCCGATCCTCGGCACCTACATCGGGCGCAACGAGGTCAACCACCGACTCGACGACTACAGCCCGTCCGGTCATGAGCGATCGGTCGCAGAGACGCGGCGGGTGCTCGCCGAGCTCGACGCGCAGGAGCCCGTCGATGAGATCGACCGTGTCACCAAGACCGACCTCTCCGCCGAACTGCGGCTGTCGCTGGAGCAGAGCGAGGCGCAGTGGCATCTCCGCGACCTGAACGTGATCGCCTCGGCGGCGCAGGACATCCGTCAGTCCTTCGACCTCATGCCGACCGGCACCGCCGAGGACTGGCGCGTGATCTCCGAGCGGCTCGGCGCGGTCCCGGCCGCCCTCGAGGGCTATGTCGCGACGCTGCGCGAGGGCATCGACAAGGGGGTCGTGCCCGCCCGCCGTCAGGTGGTGGAGGTCGCGACCCAGATCGCCCGCTACACGGCCGACGACGGCTTCTTCGCCTCGTTCGTCGCCGACGCCGCCACGGAGGAGGGGCAGCTCCCGGCGAGCCTGGCCCGAGACCTCGCCGACCGCTCCGCCGCGGCCAGGGTGGCCTATGACGAGCTGCGCACCTTCCTCAGCGCGGAGCTCGCGCCCGCCGCCGGTCAGCAGGATGCGGTCGGACGAGACCTGTACGCTCTCGCATCGCGGCGCTTCCTGGGCGCCACCATCGATCTCGACGAGACCTACGAATGGGGCCGTGAGGAGCTCGCCAGGATGGTCGCCGAGCAGACGGCCATCGCGAACGAGATCCTGCCCGGTGCCACCGTCGAAGAGGCCGTGGCGCATCTCGAAGCGGATCCCGCCCGCAAGCTCCACGGGACAGACGCGCTGCAGCGCTGGATGCAGGAGACCAGCGACCGTGCGATCGCCGAGCTGGGCGCGACGCACTTCGACATCCCCGAGCAGATCCGCGAGCTCGAGTGCATGATCGCGCCGACCCAGGAGGGCGGGATCTACTACACCGGCCCGACCGACGACTTCTCCCGTCCCGGCCGGATGTGGTGGTCGGTGCCCGAGGGCGTGACGGAGTTCGACACCTGGCGCGAGCTCACGACCGTCTACCACGAGGGCGTGCCGGGGCATCACCTGCAGATCGCGCAGGCCACCTACAACCGCGCCGAATTGAACACCTGGCGGCGCGTGCTCGCCGGCACCTCGGGCCACGCCGAGGGATGGGCCCTCTACGCCGAGCGCCTCATGGAACAGCTCGGCTATCTCGACGACCCCGCGGACCGGCTCGGCATGCTGGACGGCCAGCGCATGCGCGCGCTGCGCGTGGTGCTCGACATCGGCGTTCACCTCGGAAAGCCCCGCCTCGACGGCGACGGCGTCTGGGATCACGACTACGCGCTCGACATGATGCGCCGCAACGTCAACATGTCGGATGAGTTCCGTCAGTTCGAGGTCAACCGCTATCTCGGCTGGCCGGGGCAGGCGCCGTCGTACAAGGTCGGACAGCGCATCTGGGAGCAGGTGCGTGACGCCGTCAAGGAGCGCGAGGGCGACGCCTTCGACATCAAGACGTTCCACAAGCGCGCCCTCGACATGGGCGGTGTCGGTCTGGACACGCTGCGCAGCGTGTTCCAGGTCGGCTGAGCGCCTTCTCGTTCTGGGAAGGGGTCGCGGGAATGTCCGCGACCCCTTTCGCCTTTATTCAGGTGAATAGAAAGGGACTCAGCATGGAGATCGAGTTCGGACTGGACACGTTCGGCGACATCACCGTCGACGCGGACGGCAACACTCTCAGCGCAGCGCAGACCATCCGCAACATCGTGGAGCAGGCGGCCCTGGCCGATCGGGTCGGCGTCGACTTCTTCGGGGTGGGGGAGCACCACCGGCGCGACTTCGCCGTGTCGAGCCCGGAGATGGTGCTGGCGGCGATCGCCTCGCGCACGGAGCGTCTCCGCCTGGGTACCGCCGTGACGGTGCTGAGCTCGGACGACCCCGTGCGCGTCTTCGAGCGCTTCGCAACCCTCGACGCGCTGTCCGGCGGTCGCGCCGAGGTCGTGCTGGGTCGCGGATCCTTCACGGAGTCCTTCCCGCTGTTCGGCTTCGATCTGCGCGACTATGACCGGCTCTTCGAGGAGAAACTGGAGCTGTTCGTCGAGCTGCTCAAGGAAGAGCCCGTGAACTGGCGGGGGACGGTCCGCCCGCCGCTCGAGAACGCCGATGTCTTCCCGAAGACAGAGAAGGGCATGCGGACTTGGGTGGGCGTCGGCGGGTCTCCCGAATCGGTCGTGCGCGTCGCACGGCACGGGCTCGGGCTCATGCTCGCCATCATCGGCGGACCGGCGGCGCGCTTCCGCCCGTTCGTCGACCTGTACCACCGGTCCGTCGACGCCTTCGGGAACCCGGCGCTCCCCGTCGCGGTGCACTCGCCGGGCCATATCGCCGACACCGACGACGAGGCGTGGTCCACCGCCTACCCGGGCTTCGAGACGATGCGCAACACGATCGGCGCCGAGCGCGGCTGGGGCACGGGCTACAGCCGCGCCCAGTTCCAGAACGAGGTGGGACCCGAGGGGGCCGTCTACGCCGGCTCCCCGGAGCGCGTCGCCGCCAAGATCGCCGACACCGTGCGCACGCTCGGCATCGGCCGCTTCGACCTCAAGTACGCCACCGGCACGACGTCGCACGAGGCTCTCATGCGCAGCATCGAGCTCTACGGCACCGAAGTCATCCCGCGGGTGCGGAAGCTGCTCGCCGCCGACTGATCTCGGCTCGACGGGGCCGCACGGACGCACGTCCGCGCGGCCCCGTCGTCGTAGGCTGAGAGGATGAGCGCTGTTCGATTCGTCGCCATCGGAGACTCCTTCAGCGAGGGGGTCGGCGACGAGCTTCCCGACGGCACCGTGCGCGGCTGGGCCGACCTCGCGGCGCTGGGCTGGGCGGAGGCGCTCGGCGAACCGATCTCCTACGCCAACCTCGCGATCCGCGGACGCCTTGCATGGCCTGTGGTCGAGGAGCAGCTGGAGCCCGCGCTGGCGCTGAACCCGACGCACCTGTCCTTCAACGCCGGGGGCAACGACATGCTGCGCCCGAAAGCCGACATCGAGCACATCGCCGACGCGTTCACGCGCGTGCTCCGGCGGTGCGACGAGGCCGGCGCCACGCTCATCGTCCTCTCCGGAGCGAACCCGTCCGCCCAGCTCCCGCTGACCTCGCTCATCCAGCGCCGAGGCGACGAGCTCTCCGCCGCCGTGCTGCGACGGATCCAGGACCGCCCCGATGTGGTGCAGGCCCTGAACTGGCCGGACCGCGAGCTCAGCAGGCCCGAGTACTGGGCGGAGGACCGGCTGCACATGAACGCGAACGGGCACCACCGCGTCGCCGCGCGGGTGCTCGACGCCGTCGGCGCCGGAGCGCCCGAGGAGTGGTGGCATGCCCATGAGGTGCCGGAGGAGGAGCCGCTCAGCACGGCCGCCTACTACCGCCGACACGTCGGCCCGTGGATCAAACGCCGCGTGACGCGGCGTTCCTCGGGTGACGGCCGTCGACCCAAGTTCGCCGACTGGACCGAGATCCGCCCGTCGTCTGCGGGCTGAGCGCGATCGGAACCGCCGCAGCCCGCGGCGCGGGTCAGCGCGTCACGCGGGAGAGGAACTCCGCCGTGGCGGGGTGCTGAGGAGCGTCGAAGATCTGCGCGGGCGGCCCCTGCTCGACGAGCACTCCGTCCTTGAGGAACACGACGCGATCGGCGACCTCGCGCGCGAAGGACATCTCGTGCGTCGCCATGAGGATCGTCGTGCCGCGCCCCTTGAGCTCCCGGACGAGATCGAGCACCTCGCCCACGAGCTGCGGGTCGAGTGCGCTCGTGATCTCGTCGAGGAGCAGCAGCTCCGGATCCGTGAGGATCGCGCGCACGATCGCCACACGCTGCTGCTGCCCGCCGGAAAGACGGTCGGGGTAGGCATCGGCCTTGTCGCCCAGCCCCAGTGTCGTCAGCAGCTCGCGGCCGCGCCGGGCGGCCTCCGCCTTCGGCAGGCGGTGCACGCGGCGCGCTGCGAGCGTGACGTTGTCGAGCACGGTGAGATGCGGGAACAGGTTGAAGTGCTGGAAGACGACCCCGATCCGTGCGCGGATCGCGTCCGCGTCGATCCGCGGATCCGTGATGTCGGTTCCCGACAGCAGGATCTGCCCGTCGTCGACGCGCTCGATGAGGTTCATCGTGCGCAGCAGCGTGGACTTCCCGGATCCGGACGCCCCGATCAGCACGACGACCTCGTGCGCGTCGACGGCGAGGTCGATGCCGCGGAGCACGTCATGATCGCCGAAGCGCTTGCGGACGCCGACCGCTTCGATCACGGGCGCGGTCATAGGATTCCTCCGGCCTGCTCGCGCTTGTTCAGTCGTGCGGTGACGACGTCGGTGAACCGGATCATCGGCCAGCTCAGGATCACGAAGAAGAGCCCGGCGACGATGTACGGCGTGAAGTTGAAGGTCTCGGCCACCTGCAGCTGTGCCGCGCGGACCGCGTCGATCGCACCGAGCACGGAGATGAGACCGACGTCCTTCTGCATCGACACGAAGTCGTTCATGAGCGCAGGGACGACTTTGCGCACGCCCTGGGGGATGACCACGATCCGCAGGGTCTGGCCGTGCGTGAGACCGAGCGATCGGGCGGCCACCCGCTGCGACGGATGCACCGCCTCCATGCCCGCCCGCAGCACCTCAGCCACGTACGCGGAGTAGCTGATCACGAGGGCGATCGTGCCCCAGAACATCGCGGGCATCCGGGGGAAGATCATGAGCGCGGGGATGCCGAAGCCCACCAGGTACAGCACGATGAGCAGCGGCACGCCCCGGAAGAAGTCGGTGTACGCCGCGGCGAGCAGTCGCAGCGGGAAGAACACCGGGCCGCGCAGGGAGCGCAGGACGGCGAGCAGGGTACCGAGCAGCGCCACGCAGACGGCTGCGATCACCAGGACCAGGAGGTTGACGAGCAGGCCCTGGAAGATCGGCCCGACGCTCTCGAGGGCGACCTTCGGGTCGAAGAAGGTCTCGCGGACCACCTTCCACCCCGGGGTGTTGGCTAGGACGACGATGATCACCGCCGCGACCGCGAGGCTGCTCAGCAGCGCGATCAGGACGGAGCGCGTCGTCGCCCGGCGACGGAGATCGCGGCGGGACAGCTCGAGCGCGCTCGGCTGCCACGCCGCATCGACCAGGGGAGAGGTCACTTCAGGACGGGGACGTTCACGGCCTCGCTGAGCCACTTCTTCTGCAGCTCCGCGATCGTTCCGTCCTTCTGCAGCGCGTCGACCGCCTTGGTGACGGCCGGGGTGAGCGGGGAGTTCTTCGGGAGGACGAACGCGAACTGGTCGCCGCCCTTGTCGTCGGCGAACTGCCCGACGACGGTGCCGTTCTCGAACTGCGACGCCGTCACGTAGAACGCACCGGGCAGGTCGGTGATCATCGCATCGATCTGGCCGCCCTTGAGGGCCTGCACCACATCGTCGACCGAGTTGAAGACGCTGAGGTCGCCCGTGCCGAGCTGCGCCTTCGCGACGGTGTAGCTCGTCGTGCCGGTCGCCACGCCGACCTTGGCCTTCTTCAGGTCCGCGACGCTCGTGGCCGACGCGGCAGGGCTGCCCTTCGCCGCGACGACCGCCTGCGTGGTCGTGTAGTACGAGGAGGAGAAGTCGACGGCCTTCTTGCGGTCGTCCGAGATCGAGAACTGCTGGATGTTGAGGTCCCAGTCCTTGGGGCCGGGGGCGATCGCGGCGTCGAAGCCGGTGCGCGTCCAGACGATCTGCTTGTCGGAGAAACCGAGCTCGGCAGCGACGGCGTGGGCGACCGCGCCCTCGAAGCCCTTCCCGTTGGACGGGTCGTTGTCGATGAACCAGGGCTCGTAGTCGGGGTCGCCGGTCGCGATCGTGAGCTTTCCCGCGGTCACGGTCTGCAGCGCCGCGCCGGTGGCGTCGGCTCCGGCCGAGGGCGCGGACGCGGAGGAGCCGCTGCAGGCGGCGAGCGACAGGGCGGCGGCGGCGATCGTCGAGACGAGTGCGACGCGACGCAGAGCGGGTGCGAGGGACACGGGAACTCCTGAGATGCGGGTGCGGGGGCGGACGGGTGGGACTGCGGGCGCAGGTGCCCCGTTCATACCGTAGAGGAATCGGCGAGCCGCCAGTCGGCGAAGTCGAAACCCGGCGCCACGAAACAGGAGACCAGCACCTCCTCTGCGTCGAGCGGACGCGCCGCCTGCCACACGCTGGCCGGGACCAGCGCCTGCGCGGCGGCGCCGTGCCCGAGCACGATCGTCTCGGCCGCTCCCGGTGCGGCATCGGATCCGCCGAGGCTGAGCTCGAGGCGGCCGGGACCGTGCCAGAGCCAGAGCTCATCGCTGGAGACGACATGCCAGGCGCTGGATTCGTCCGGCGTCAGCAGGTAGTGGATGCAGGTGGCTGCGGGGCGCGTGCCCCCGGGCGTCTCGATCGGGTTCGGGCTCGTCCAGGTGCGGCGGAACCAGCCCCCCTCGGGGTGCGGCTCGAGACCGAGGCGGATCGCGGTCGAAGGAAGGGGCTCAGTCATGGGTGTCTCCTGGACGGGTCAGGGAGTCTCGAAGGCGGTCGTCGAGTGGCGGAGCTCGCCGGTGATGACGGTGGCGGCCGAACGCCCGGCTCCCGATTCCACGAGCTCCACGACGGCGTCCGCCCCGGGCGCGACGTCGAAGAAGGCGAGGTCCGCGAGCGCACCGACGGCGAGATATCCGGTGCGGTCAGGGCCGACGTCGATGCCCATGGAATGCGCGCCTCCCAGGGTCGCGGCGTTCAGCAGGCGCGCGTGCAGGTCGCGATCGGTGTACCCCTGGGAACGGGCGATGCGGGCCAGCTCGGCGACGTCGGCGAGCAGATCCAGAGAAGGACTGGAGGAGAGCGAGTCGGTTCCCACGGCGATGGCGTTGCCCTCGCGCAGGTACGCGGCGATCGGCGGTTCCTCCAGGCCGATGACCGCGTTCGAGCGCGGGCACAGCGCGACGCTCGTGTGCCGCTCCCGCAGGATCGCGCGATCGCGTGCGCTCATGTACACGCCGTGCGCGATGTGACAGTCGGGTCCCAGGACGCCGAGCTGGTCCACGAACTCGGTCGCGCTCGTGCCGAAGCCCGCGTCGCGCAGCTCCTGGAAGCTCGCGAGCCCTGCGGTATGCCAGGCGTGGGCCTGATCGTGGGCGAACTCGCTCTCGAAAGCCGCCTCGCCGAGATGGATGTGGATCCGCGTTCCACGCTCACGGACGATGTCCGGGATCTCCAGGAGGGGCTCGATCTCGAGCGAGTACGGCGCATGGGGAGACAGCCCGGTGCCGGGGGGAGTGGGAAGAGCGTCCAGGGCGTCCTCGACCTGACGTCGCCCCGTGCGCGCCCAGTCGGCGTTGGTCCAGCTCATCACCTCCCAGTAGGTGATGCCGTGCAGGCGCGCATCGTGCAGCGCAGACGCCGCGGACCGGTCCGTCACGACGTCCGCGGCGGCGGTCGTGCCGGTGCGGATCAGCCGGGCGGCGCCATCGGCGGCATCAGCGGCCCAGTCCTTCCCCTGCTCGTAGACGGGGTCGAAGGCCGTCGCCCAGTCCTCGAAACCCTGGTATCGTCCCCGACCCACCTCGGCCATCCCCGTGTACTGCAGGTGGGTGTGGGCGTTCACGAGACCGGGGATCAGCACGCCCGGCCAGTGCACCTCTGTGGACGCGAGGCCACGGTCGTCGAGAGAGCGACGCACCCAGGCGCGTTCGCCCACGTGCAGGATCCGCCCGTTCTGCACGGCCACCGCGCCGTCGACGATGGGGGGAGCGGTGATGGGGAACACCTGTCCGGCGGAGTACAGGGTGACGTCGCTCACGCCGTCGCCTCCCGGTATCGCGGAGAACGCCAATCGTCCTGGGCGAGCCGCTGGGCATCACTGCGGACGTCGAGCTGTTCGCCTCGCGCCGCGAGGGCCGCACGGGCGACCGCCTGATCGGCCTCGGCGGGGAACGGATGCACGCCGGCCGGAAGCTGCGCCCCGAGCAGCTGCGCCACCGCCGACAGCTGCACCGCGAAGGACAGATCCATGATCTCGATCGGATTGCCCTCCGCGGCGGCGAGGTTGACGCATCCGCCCCGCGCCAGGAGAAGCGCGCCGTCCTCGGTGCGATCGAGATGGGGGAGAGGGGCGCCGGCCCGCTCCTCGGGCCGCAGCACCGCGACATCGACTTCGCCCGGCACACCCCCGGCGACCGCCACGATCCTCGCGACGCGCAGCGTCTCGGCGTCGACCGTATGCGGCGCGCCGGTCGCGGAGACCACGAGGGCGCCCGGAGCGAGGTCTCGGAGTCTTCCCGTCGCGTAGCCGTCGTGCGCCGCGCGGAGCGCGCGCACCGGATCCGTCTCCGTCACACCGACGATCGTCCCGAGCGCGCGCAGGTGCGCGGCGACGCCCTCGCCGACGGGGCCGTAGCCGACGACCACCGCATGCTGGTCGCGCAGTCCGATGCCGGCAGCATCCAGCACATCGGCGATCGCGAAGACGCAGGACTGGCCGGTGCCGTAGCGGTTGTCGAACGCCGTCTTCATGGGCGCGTCGTTGACGGCGATCACCGGGATGCGCAGCGCGCCCTGCGCGGCCATCCGCCGGAGAGGCGTCAGGCCGCTGGTCGTCTCCTCGGCGGCGCCCCGCAGCGTGCCCAGCTCATCCTGCTCGTGGGCGAGCCGGATGAGATGCGACCCGTCGTCCAGCAGCAGGTCGAGACCTCGACGAAGGAAGGCGACTGCGGCATCGCGCTCGGCGCTCCCCGACAGCGCAGGATCCCCGTCGACCGGGATGCCGCGCCCGCGCAGCGCGGCGGCGACCGCAGGATCGATCTCATCGGGGTGCGCGTACACGGCGACTTCGGCGCCGGCGCTGCGGAGCAGGAGCGCGAGCTGCGCGGTCTTCGGCTCGAGCACCATGGCGATGCCGATCCGGACGCCGCGCACGACGCCGTTCTCGCGCAGCGCGTCGGCGATCCCGCGGGACACGGGCATGTGCGTGCCGGCGAAGTCGATGCGCTCGTCGGCGGTCGCCCGGGGCGGCAGCGCGGCTCCGTCCAGCAGGATCTCCGGCGTTGCTCCCGGTTCGAAGAGGACCGAGCCCTCGCCGAGACGTGCACCCAGCCGCACGAGGAGAGCACGCAGTTCATCGGCCGTCTCTCTGTCTCCGACGACATCGAAGGTGCGGCCTGCCACGAGCAGGTTGGTCGAGCGGGCGAACCGGCGCACGAGTCGTTCGGCGGTCAGGAGGGCGTCGGGCACGTGCTTCAGCGTAGACGTTCCGTCCGCTTCGCCGGCGCCGTAAGGCGACGAACCGCTAGACGCCGCGGGCGGCTCGCGGCAGCCGGTAGGTGAGCTCCGCAAAGGGGCCCGCCCGGCGGGCGCCCACGAGCTCGAGCTGTGTGTGATCGAGGTCGCGGGGGAGCAGCGGCTTGCCCGCGGCGAGGGTCGCCGGAGCGAAGGTGATGACGATCTCATCGAGCAGGTTCGCATCGACGAACTGGCCCACGAGCTCTCCGCCGCCGACGATCCACACGTCCTTGCCCGCGGCCGCCGCCACGATGTCCGGCCAGTGCTCGATCACGGATCCCTGCACGAACCGGATATCCGCCCCGGGCACGGGCTCCGGCTCGCGTCGCGTGAAGACGAACGTCGGACGATCGCCGTAGAACTGCTGCCAGCGCTCGGGATGCGCCATCAGATCCTCATGGTTCCGCACCCACTCGTACGTCGCGGAGCCCTCGACCAGGACCCCGATGCCTTCGCTGAACGCGGCGATATCGGCCGTCGCCTCGTCCTGCGGGATGGTCAGGAGCCAGTCGAGGGAATCCTGCGGATCTGCGAGGAACCCGTTCAGAGTGGAGGCGGTGTAGAAGATCGCGCGCGTCATGGGGGAGAGGTTACGAGGGGCCGCCGACATCCGTTGCGGCCCGGCAGCGGTCGCGTGATCGATGCGAGCGACGGTCTCCTAGACTTCCGTGGGATGAGCGAGATCGAGATGCGGGCATTGCCCGGGGGCACCGTCGGATTGCACGACGCGCGCTCGAAGCGTCGCTGGCAGGTGTCCTTGCAGCCCTTCGAGATCGGCGTCTACGCGGTCACGGAGGAGCAGGTCGCCGAACTGCTCGGCATCGCGGCCGAACATCCCGATCGCCCCGCGGTGGACGTGTCCTGGCAGCGCGCCGTGCGCTTCTGCAACGCCGCATCCGAGTGGGAGGGACTGGATCCGGTATATCGGTTCGACGGTACGGACGTGCACTGGGACGTCTCCGCCGACGGGTTCCGGCTTCCGACCGAGGCGGAGTGGGAGTACGCCTGCCGCGCAGGCTCCACGACCCCGCACTACGGCCCCCTTCCGGACATCGCGTGGACGTCCGCCGACGGCGTGCGGCACCCGCAGCGCGTGGGGGAGCGGATGCCGAATCTGAACGGACTGTTCGACACTCTCGGCAACGTGTGGGAGTGGTGCTGGGACCTCCTGGATCCGGCCCGCTACGGCGAGTACCGGGTGTTCCGCGGCGGTGGTTTCGCCGACGACGCCTGGAACGTGCGCGCCTCGGTACGCCGGGGAGGGGATCCGCGGACGGCCCAGGACGACCTCGGGTTCCGCGTGGCGCGCGGCGGCTTCGACGGCCACGACGCCGCTCAGGGCTGGTCGCTCGCCGCGGACGAGGAACGAGCGCTGCTCTCCGGCCCGCTGCCCACGGGGTGGACCCCACGACGCTGACGGACACGCGTCGGGTCAGCGATCAGCCGCCCGGGCAATCGCAGGGCTCGCCGCTCGAGCATTGGCACGGCGCAGCCGGATAGTCGCTCTCATCGACGTGATGCCGGACGCCCAGGTCATCGAACGGCATGATCTTCGCCTCGGCCAGCCCTTCGGGGAATCGGCCCGCGGCGAGGCGCTCGGCGCAGTCTGCGGAGGCGGTGTCCACCCGCGAGCCCTCCGGCGCCACCAGCAGCGTCCAGCACGTGCGCAGCGTGGCCTGCTGGAAGAACAGGCCACCGCCGGCCTCTCCGCTGGCTGATGCTGTCAGCGTCAAGGCTGTGCCGGAAGCGTCCTGGCGGAGGTCGGTCAGCAACCAGGTGCCCTCCGCGCTCCCGCGGCGGACGTCCGCCAGCCCGGGGATGGTCGCCACTGCTGCTTCGGGATCCTGAGTCAGTGCCACTCGGGATTCCCAGATCCGGTCCTGGGACTCCTCGACCAAGGAGGCGAGTCCTTGCCGGGCGCCGTGCTCGGCGTCTGCCTCCGGCGACCAGGCGATGCAACCCGACAGGGGCACGACGCTTGCACCCAGCATCAGCGCACCGAAGATCCGGGTCGCCCTCGACCTGTCCATGTCGCCATCGTGGCACGAGACGCATGCCTCTGCGGGGATGGGCCCGGTCCGTCGCTGGGGGAGAGCGTTCCGTTCACCCCCGTCGTGCCGGGACACCGGGACACCGTCGATGGCAGGATGGGCCCATGCCCGACGACCCTCGCACCGCGATGCTCACGACGGATCGTCTGGTGCTGAGGCCGCAACGGGAGGCGGACGCAGAGGTGTTCCGGCAGCTGTGGACCGAGCGCGACGAGCGCGTGCCTTCGCACCGCAGGCTCTCCGCGGACGGACGTCCGACGGTCGCGGAGATCGCGGAGGGGATCCGCCAGGACCGCGCCCCGGAACAGCCCGGTCTGCTTACCGTCGTGCTCCGCGATACCGACGAGGTGATCGGATACTGCGGGGTGGTGTTCGACGGAGATGGCGCACGGCCCGAGCTGGCCTTCGAACTGCTGCAGGCGGCGCACAATCGCGGCTACGCGACGGAGGCGGGCCGGATCGTCATCGGCTGGGCTCGAGACCACGGGTATCCGCTGCTCTGGGCGACCGTATGGGAATGGAACCTCGCCTCACGCCGCGTCCTGACGAAGCTGGGGTTCGTCGACACGGGCGTCGTGACGAAGGAGAGCCCGCACGGGCGTTCGCTGCTCATGAGGCGGGACGTCCCCGCCTGATCGGGATCGCCTCGGATCCTAGAGATCACGACCACGAGCCACCCCATCAGCATCCCCGACAACAGACCACCCCGCGACTTGGGAGACGGACCTTAGACATCTCGGCTAGGCGCAAACTCAGAGAAGCGGGGGATCACCATGATTCGCCGCTTCTTCACAGCCTCCTGCACCTCATTGCAGAGAGCCTCTCCTTCGGCGATCCAGGCTTCCCCCATCTCAGTAGACGGCCAGCGGATCTCGACAACAGGGTCAAGTTCTTCCTGCCACACCCGAACCCACTCGGCAAGTCGCCGGGCTAGATCTGTGGACAGCCCAAGGTGCTCGGGGCGTAGAGCAACCGGTCCCCAGAGTGGCCACTTGTGGCCCCAGTCGGGGAAGAAGGCGATCTGGTTCGAAGGCTCCATCGGTTTCATAGCTTCCCCATGTTTCGAACGTGTTCAATACTTAGTAGTCTGAAGGCATGTCAGATCTTGACGAGGTTCCGGTTGGTGCGAGCGCTCGTTGCCCCGCGTGGTGGCCGGGTCTCAGAGTGGGGATCTGGGTCGTCGTCATCGTCTTGGCCGTGCCGGTGATCTTCATCGACGGCATAGTCGTGACCCTCGTCACCTTGCGCAACGCGACGTACACGACGAACGTCACGATCTCGCTGAGCTATCTCAACGATGCCGGGCGAACGTATTCCTGCACGTACGACTACAGCACTCCGAATGATGCACCGATGCCTCCCGCGATCGCAAGGCAGATGAACAACCAGGACTGGTCCGCGACTGGTCAGCAGATGTACGAGTGGTCCAAAACACATCGCGCTGCGGAGGGCTCAACCTGGGGCCTGGCGATGGATGAGTTCGTCAGGTTCCCGGGCTGGCAGGTCGACACGCCCACAGGGTCCACGCACGAGCTCTGGTGGGAGGAGCGCCTCGGGAGCAACTGCGAGGACGGCCTACGGTGAGGCAGCATCCGCGCGCCCATCGCGCCCGGCAGGCTTTGATCGCCATCGCCGCCTCACGCCGGCGGGTGCCGACCAGCCGGACCCCGCCGCCGGCGGCCTCGGCGGGGGAGATCTCGAACATGCCGACAATCCTCCGACGAGTTGACATAATGTGCATTATCAGCGAAATCACATGCGGTCCGGGGCGAAGCGAAACCACCTCGTTTCCGCTCCACAGTCCACAACGGGCGCCGCATGATCCACTCTTTGCATGGTCACGGCACCTCGAGTCGCCCGAGCGCGACGCCACATCGTCACAGCGCGCATGATCGACCTACGACGCAGCGCGTCGGCTCGTCGGGATGCTCACGCTCCCGTTCGATCCTTGACGGAGCGCTGCCCCATTAACCTGGGGCGCCCGCTCCGAAGCTGACATAACAATCGCGTGCGGGCGTGCCCTCATTAGAGCCCGCCGCGCCGGTCGACGGGGCGCGCCGCGCGCTGCCTCGCCGCCTCGTACAGCATGAGCGTCGCGGCGTTCGACGCGTTGAGCGAACTCGCCGCACCGACCATAGGCACCCGCACCATCACATCCGCGGCCTCGCGCCAGCCCCGCGCCAGACCGCCCGTCTCGTTCCCGATCAGCACCAGCGACGGCTGGGTGAAGTCGTAGTCCCAGACGTCGACGTCGCCGTGCTCGTCCGTCGCGACCAGCGTCAGCGGGATGCCCCTCGCGCGGATGTCGCGCACCCAGTCGAACACCGGTCCACCCGAAGCCGTGCGGACGACGGGCGTCGCGAACAGGGATCCCGTCGAGGCGCGGACCGACTTCGGGTCGTACGGGTCCGCCGCATGACCCGACACGATCAGCCCTTGGCCGCCGAGGGCGTCCATCGAACGGAGGATCGCCCCGATGTTTCCCGGCTGCGTGGGGCGGTCGAAGACCATACCGAGGAAGTCAGCGGGCACCGGGATCCTCGACAGTTCGTCCTCCGGCATCGCGACCACGGCAAGGATCTCCGTGGCGCCCTCGTCCTTCTCGGCGAGTTCCGCGAGCAGGGCCGAACTCATCGCGATGGTCTCCGGCGCCTGCTTCAGCACGTCGCGCGCCCAGGAGGACAGCGACCGCTCCGCATCGTGGATCACCGTGAGGAGGGTCCATCCGTGCTCGATCGCCTGCGAGATCGGGCGAACCCCCTGCACGACGAACCGATGCTCTCGCAGGCGATGGTTGCGATTGCGCGTCAGTGCCTCGAGCAACTGGAACCGTGAGTTGCGCGTGCTGATCTTGAGATCCGCCATGGAAGCCCTCACGCCCCCACGTAGGCCGCGAGGTGCTCCCCCGTGACCGTCGACTTCGCCGCGACGAGGTCCGCAGGCGTGCCCTCGTAGACGACTCTGCCGCCGTCGTGGCCCGCTCCGGGGCCGACGTCGATGATCCAGTCCGCATGCGCCATGACCGCCTGGTGATGCTCGATCACGATCACCGACTTGCCGGAATCGACGAGCCGATCCAGCAGACCGAGGAGATTCTGCACGTCGGCGAGGTGCAGTCCCGTCGTCGGCTCATCCAGCACATACGTCTCGGCGCCGTCCGCCATCTGGGTCGCGAGCTTGATCCGCTGCCGTTCCCCTCCGGAGAGCGTCGACAAGGGCTGACCGAGCGACAGGTACCCGAGCCCCACGTCCTCGAGCCTGCTCAGGATCGCGACGGCGGCGGGGATCTTCGCCTCTCCCCCGCGGAAGAACTCATGAGCTTCGGCGACGGGCATGTCGAGCACCTCGGTGATGTCCTTGCCCGCGAGTTTGTACTCCAGGACCGCCGCCTGAAAGCGCTTTCCGCCGCAGTCCTCGCAGGGGCTCTCCACCGTGTCCATGAACCCGAGCTCGGTCACGATCACGCCGGCGCCCTTGCACGTGGGGCAGGCGCCCTCGGAGTTCGCACTGAAGAGCGCGGGCTTCACCCCGTTCGCCTTCGCGAACGCCTTCCGGATCGGCTCCAGCAGGCCGGTGTAGGTGGCGGGATTGCTGCGGCGCGAGCCCTTGATCGCGGTCTGGTCGATCGACACCACCCCCTCGCCCTTCGCCACGGAGCCGTGGATCAGCGAGCTCTTGCCCGAGCCGGCGACCCCCGTGACCACGGTGAGCACCCCGAGCGGGACATCGACGTCCACGTCGCGGAGGTTGTTCGTGCTCGCACCGCGGACGGCGATCGCGCCACTGCGCGCACGCACCGAGGGCTTGAGCTCCGCTCGGTCGTCGAGGTGGCGACCCGTCAGGGTGCCGCTGGCGCGCAGTCCTTCGACGGTTCCCTCGAAGCAGATCTCGCCGCCGGCGCTTCCCGCGCCCGGCCCGAGGTCGACCACGTGGTCGGCGATGGCGATCGTCTCGGGCTTGTGCTCGACCACGAGCACGGTGTTGCCCTTGTCACGCAGCCGCTCGAGGAGTCCGTTCATCCGCTGGATGTCATGTGGATGCAGCCCGATCGTGGGTTCGTCGAACACGTAGGTCACATCGGTGAGCGAGGAGCCGAGATGCCGGAGCATCTTGATCCGCTGCGCCTCTCCCCCGCTCAGCGTGCCGCTCGGCCGCTCGAGGGAGAGGTAGCCGAGTCCGAGCGTCACGAAGGCGTCGAGGTTCGCCCGGAGCGCCTCGAGGAGCGGACCGGCGCCCGGCAGATCCAGACCGCGCACCCACGCGGCGAGATCCGTCACCTGCATCCGGCAGGCGTCGGCGATGCTGATCCCGTCGATCTTCGACGAGCGCGCCCCCTCCGTCAGGCGCGTGCCATCGCACTCCGGGCACACCGCGAACGCGGCGACCCGCTCCACGAACGCACGGATGTGCGGCTGGAGCGCATCGATGTCCTTCGACAGCATCGACTTCGTGATCTTGGGGATGAGCCCCTCGTAGGTGATGTTGATCCCGTTGATCTTGACCTTGGTCACCTCGCCGTAGAGGAAGAGGTGCCGCTGCTTCTCCGTGAATCCCGCGACCGGCTTGTCCGCGGGATAGAAGCCGGACTCCGCGAACTGTCGCACCATCCACCCGTCGGCGGTGTAGCCGGGCACCATGATCGCGCCGTCGTTCAGCGACTTCGTCTCGTCGACGATCTGGGTCAGGTCGAGATCGGACACCGCTCCCCTGCCTTCGCAGCGCGGGCACATGCCGCCGAGATAGATCGCGTCCTTCACGATCTTCTTCTCGCCGCCAGGCCCGGTCATCACGCCGCTGGCCTTCTGCGTGGGGATGTTGAAGGAGAACGCCGTCGGGCCGCCGATGTAGGGGCTACCGAGCTTCGAGAACAGGATGCGCAGCATCGCGTTCGCATCGGTGACCGTCCCCACGGTGGATCGGGGGTTGGCGCCGAGCCGCTCCTGGTCCACGAGGATCGCGGTGGTCAGCCCCTCCAGGACGTCGACGTCGGGGCGCGGCACCGACGGCATGAAGCCCTGGACGAACGCGCTGTAGGTCTCGTCGATCATGCGGCGGGACTCCGCCGCGATCGTGTCGAACACCAGAGAGCTCTTCCCGGATCCGGAGACCCCGGTGAAGACGGTCAGGCGCCGCTTCGGGAGGTCGATGGAGACGTCTTTGAGGTTGTTCTCCCTGGCTCCCTGCACCCTGATCATGTCGTGGGTGTCGGCGACGTGGGCCTCGGTCATCGGCGGGATCCTCCTCATCGGCGGACGGAAAGGGGCGGGTCACACACTAGCGGTGCCCGCCGACGCTCCGGCGGGCACCGCGGCGGTCACGCGACCTGCTGGAGGCGGATCATGTTGCCGGCGGGGTCGCGGAACGCGCAGTCCCGGATCCCGTACGGCTGGTCGATGGGCTCCTGCACGACGTCTCCCCCGCGCGACTCGATCTCCGCGAACGCCGCGTCCACGTTCTGGGTGGCGAGCACGACACCCCCGAAGCTGCCCTTCGCCATGAGCTCCAGGATGGTGCGCCGCTCATCCTCGCTGATACCGGGGTCCACCGCCGGAGGCGTGAGCACGATGGAGGTGTCGGGCTGATTCGCCGGTCCGACCGTGAGCCAGCGCATCTGCTGGTAGCCGACGTCCTTGCGCAGCTCCCAGCCGAGCACGTCTCTGTAGAAGCGGAGGGACTCCTCGGCATCGGTGTGCGGGAGGAAGCTGGCGTTGATCGTGATGTCCATGCCGCTCACGCTACGCGGGCGGATCCGCGGACGCTTCTCGATTCCTGATCGGTCGCGTCGCCTGCTTCTCGATCCAGGAGGGGATCCCCGGTCCCAGTCCCGGGTCGGCGCGATAGCGGCTCGGCGAGACCCCGACGAGCTCGCTGAACCGGGTGCTGAACGTACCGAGGGACTGGAACCCGACGGCGAAACACGCCTCGGTGACCGTGACGTCTCCGCGCCGCAGCAGCGCCATCGCCCGCTCGATCCGCCGGGTCATGAGATAGGAGTACGGGGGCTCTCCGTAGACCAGCTTGAACTGACGGCTCAGGTGGCCTGCCGACATGTGCACTCCGGCAGCGAGGGCCTCCACGTCGAGAGGACGCGCGTACTCGCGGTCGATGCGGTCCCGGACCGAGCGGAGCGCGGCGAGGTCGCGCAGGCGATCCTCGTCGGCGGTCGGGCTCATCCCCCGATCCTCGCACGACGGCGCGGGTTCACCGACCGGTCCCCCGGGCCGCGGTACAATGAGGCCATCCCCGATTCCCAGGGATTACTCAGAAAGGGTCCCCTCATGTCCGAAGCAGTTGCCGAAGCGAAGAGCCTGGTGAAGTCACTTCGCGTCTTCCTCGCCGTGTCCGGTGTGATCGCGCTGATCGCGGGCATCGTCATGCTGGTGTGGCCGGTCAAGACCGCCTTCGTCCTCACCGGAATCATCGCCGCCTACCTGATCGTCGCCGGTGTCGTGTACATCGGGCTCGGCATCTTCAGTGCCGGCAAGTCCGGATGGGCGCGCGTCGGTCACATCGTGCTCGGCCTCCTCTACATCGTCGCCGGCGTCATCGCGTTCACGAACATCCAGACGGCAGCGATCGCGTTCGCGCTCGTGACCGTGATCTTCATCGGAGTCAGCTGGATCTTCGATGGCGTCGTCTCCCTGACCCTCATGGGTCAGGACGGCTCCAAGACCTGGACGCTCATCTACTCCCTGCTCAGCATCGTCGCCGGCATCGCGGTGATCAGCCTCGGGCTCGCCGCCGTCCCGTTCTTCTGGCTGTTCCTCGCCATCTCGCTCGTCGTGCTCGGCATCGCGCAGATCGTGCGTGCGATCACGATCGCCAAGGACGCGAAGGCCGTCGCGGAGGCCGCCGGCCTCTGACCGGATACGAGAAGGGGCCCGGCGCGCAAGCGTCCGGGCCCCTTCTGCGTCTGCGGGCTACTCCGCTCCGAAGCCGCTGACGTCGCCGATGAGGCGGGTGTGGTCCGCCGGGACCGGGTCGATCGCCGCCTGCGCCACCTCGGCGGCGAACTCCGACACGTTGTAGAGACGCCCCGCCGACTCGCGGCGCTGCGAGATCGCGCCGGGGTTCGCACGCTCGAGAAGGGTCGCCGTGATGGTGCCCTCGATCATGTCGCCCGACACGACCACGAACTCGAGGCCCTTCGCCTCGATCGCGGGGATCAGCTCGCGCAGGGCGTCCTCTCCGGCGCGCTTCGACAGAGCGACCGGCTCGTACTCCGGCATCGTCGGCGTGGTCCGGATGAAATGCGCCTGGTGGCTCGTGACGAAGACGATGCGTCCGCCCTCGCGGAGCACCGGGAGCGCCGTCTCCAGCACGTTGACCTGCGCATCGCGGTTCAGGCGCAGGGCGTAGTCCTCGCCCATGTTGGCCTCCATGCCGCCGGACGCGTTGAGGACGAGGACGTCCAGACCGCCGAACTCCGCCTGCACCGCCGCGAACATCTCCGCGACCGAGTCGGGATCGGTCAGATCGGCGCCGACGACGAGGGCGCGACGGCCGAGGGCGCGGACCTCCGCCGCGAGCTTCTCGGCGCGGGGGGCCTTGTTGCGGAAGTTGATGACGACGTCGGCCCCGGCCTCGGCGAAGTAGCGGATCGTGTCGGCGCCGATGCCGCGCGAGGATCCGGTGACGAGGGCGACCTTGCCGGTCAGCGAATCGGCGGGAAGGGTCTGAGACACGGGAACTCCTCGGAGGGCGTGCGCCGGGGCGCGCGGATGGGACGGAATCACCCTACCAATCCGCATGATTCCGCGGCGCGGGACACGGATGCGCCCTTCGGGCTCCGTGATAGGTTGGCAAAAAGAAGGGGCGGTATGGACACGATCCTGCAGATGTTCCAGGACTGGGCGTGGATCGGCTGGCTGGTCCTCATGGTCCTGTTCTTCGTCATCGAGATCTTCACGCTCGACATGACCTACCTCATGCTCGGACTGGGCTCGGCCGTCGGCCTGCTCTCGACCCTCACGGGCTGGCCCGTGTGGGTGCAGGTGATCATCGCGGCCCTCGCCGCGGTGCTGCTCATCTTCCTGCTCCGCCCGCCGCTGCTGCGCCGCCTGCATCGCGGCGAGGATCAGACCCGTTCCAATGTGGATGCGCTGATCGGCCTGCACGGCACGGTGCTGCTGGAGGTGACCTCCCTCATGGGGCAGGTCAAGCTCAGCAACGGCGACACGTGGACCGCGCGACTCGCGTCCGACTCGCCCGTGCTCGCTCCCCTCTCCCCCGGCGCACCGGTGCGGGTCGAGCGGATCGAGGGCGCCACCGCATACGTCCGTTCCGCCCACGACTAGGAGAAACAGGAGCAGCCCTTCATGGACAGCGCATCCTTCATCCCCACCGCCATCGGCTGGATCCTGGCGATCGCCGTCATCATCTTCGTGCTGGTGACCATCGCGCGATCGGTCAGGATCATCCCGCAGGCCACGGCCGGCGTCGTCGAACGCCTCGGCAGGTACCACAAGACCCTCATGCCGGGTCTGAACCTGCTGGTGCCGTTCATCGACCGCCTGCGCCCGCTCATCGACATGCGCGAGCAGGTCGTCTCCTTCCCGCCGCAGCCGGTGATCACCGAGGACAACCTCGTGGTCTCCATCGACACCGTCGTCTACTTCCAGGTGACCGATGCGCGGGCCGCGACCTACGAGATCGCGAACTACCTCGGCGCCGTCGAGCAGCTCACCACCACCACGCTGCGCAACGTCGTCGGCGGTCTGAACCTCGAGGAGGCGCTGACCAGCCGCGACAACATCAACGGCCAGCTGCGCATCGTGCTCGACGAGGCCACCGGGAAGTGGGGAATCCGCGTCGGCCGGGTCGAGCTCAAGGCCATCGACCCGCCCGTCTCGATCCAGGACTCGATGGAGAAGCAGATGCGCGCCGAGCGCGATCGTCGCGCCGCGATCCTCACCGCGGAGGGCACGAAGCAGTCTCAGATCCTCGAGGCCGAGGGTCAGCGGCAGGCGGACATCCTGCGCGCCGAGGGCGAGAAGCAGGCCGCGGTGCTGCGCGCCGAGGGTGAGGCCGAGGCGATCCAGAACGTCTTCAACGCCATCCACCAGGGGCAGCCCGACGACAAGCTGCTCGCCTACCAGTACCTGCAGATGCTCCCGAAGATCAGCGAGAGCGCGTCGAGCAAGCTGTGGATCATCCCCAGCGAGTTCACGGAGGCTCTGAAGAACTTCGGCGGGGCGTTCACGCCGGGATCGGGCGGATCCACGCCGTTCACCCCGGCCTCTCCCGCCGTCCCGACGACGCGGGCCGCCGCGTCCGCCGCCGTGCCCCCGGCCTCCGACGGCTTCGCGTGACACACCCCTATTTCCAGGGCGCACCCGTGCCCCGAGTCCTCGCTCACCGCGGTCTGGTGGGCGAGGACTCGTCTGTGTTCGACAACTCCGCCCTGGCGCTCGCCGCCGCGGATGCGGCCGGAGCCGTGTACGTGGAGACCGACTGCCGGGCGACGGCCGACGGCGATGCGGTGCTGTTCCACGACGAGACTCTGCAGAGACTGCTCGGGGATCCGCGCCCGGTCGCCGAGGTCACCACGAAGGAGCTCGCCGCGCTCTTCGCCGCGCACGGCGGCCTGCTCACCCTCCGCGAGGCGCTCGAGGCCTTTCCGGCCCTGCGCTTCAACGTGGACGTGAAGGCGCGGGCTGCGGCCGCGGATGTCGGACGCGCTGTGGCCGCCGACGCGCACCGCGTGCTGCTGACCAGCTTCGACGATCGCAACCGTCTCGCGGCACTGGACGCGGTCCGTGCGACGGGTGCCGAGCTGCTCCCGGCCTCCTCGGGAGGTCGCGCCGCGATCGCCCGGTTGCGCCTCGCTTCGACGGCAGGGGCGACCCGGTGGTCCCGGCGGATCCTGCGCGGCCTCGACGCGGTGCAGATCCCCGAGAGGTTCGGCGCGCTGCGGGTCTTCACCCCGGGCCTCGTCCGCGCCGTGCACGATGCGGGGGCTGAAGTGCACATCTGGACGATCAACGACCCGGAGCGGATGCGGTCCCTGATCGCCGCCGGCGCCGACGGCATCGTGACGGATCGCGCCGATCTCGCGATCAGGACGCTACGTCCGAGCTGACACGCGGTCCCGCATTCTTGCGTACCCGGTGCCAGGCAGCACGCCCTCCGGGCGCGGGGCTGGGTATCGACTGTGAAAGCGTTCATGGTTTGCTCCCTTCGCATCTTCTGCACAGCCCGGGCCGCTATACCTGAGGGCGACGAGAGGACCACACAATGGCAGATCGCAGCCTTCGAGGAATCCGACTCGGCGCCCAGAGCCTTCAGAGCGAAGAGGGCGTCGTCTTCATGGAACGCCAGCAGACCGCATACACCTGCGACTCCTGCGGCCACGTGACGACCCTGATGTTCGCGGCCGACGCCGAGCCCCCCACGACGTGGGAGTGCCGTGCGTGCGGCGCAGAGGCACGCCTGCAGGTCGACGGCAAGTCCGTCGAGGTCGAGGACAACGGCGACAAGGGCGGCCGCACCCACTGGGACATGCTGCTGGAGCGCCGCACCCGTGCCGAGCTCGAGGAGCTCCTGGAGGAGCGCCTCGCCTTCATCCGCGCCCGCCGCGGCGCGGGTGAGGATCCCACCCGCGAGCGGATCGGCGCCTAAGTCCTGTCCCGCCGCCGGCTCCCGATGCCGGCGACCACGACGACGAGCAGTCCGCCCCAGAGCAGGACCTGTTCGATCCAGGGCCCGAGCACGACACCCGCCGTCGCCCCGGTGCGCAGTTCGACGTCTTCGAGCAGCGCACCGGGGCGATCCTCGTTCAGCGATGCCTGCGTGGATCCGTCGGCGCGGATGACCTGGCTGGTTCCCACCGTCGAGATGTTCACGACCGAGCGACCCGTCTCGACCGCCCGCATGCGGGCGATGGCGAGCTGTTGCAGGTTCTCGACCGTGCCGCGGAAGTCCGCGTTGTTCGTCTGGAACACCAGTACCTGCGCGCCCCCCTGGATGCCCTCGGCGATCAACTCGTCGTAGATGACGTCGAAGCAGATCGCGAGGCCCACCGGCGTGCTCCCGACGCGCACGACGGGTGCATCGCTGCCCGGCGTGTACTCCCGGCCGATGAGACCGATCAGATCGGGCACGATCGCATTGAAGAACCCGCGGTCGGGCACGTACTCGCCGAACGGCACCGGGTGCCGTTTCGCATGCGTCTGGACATCCTCGCGCGCGAGCGGGGGGTGGGGTCCCTGAGGCCACAGGAACGAGGTGTTGTAGAACAGCTCGCCCTTCTGCGTGGCTGCGTTCGCCAGGACGGGGGCGCCCACGCGGGCGGCGACCTCGTCGAGTCCGGCCGCGAGCTCGGGGTACTGGAACGGGTCTCCGTCCAGCCCGCCCTCGGGCCACACCAGCAGGTCCATGCCCTTGCCGTAGAGCGGTGCCGTCGCCTCGGTCTGGGCGTTCAGCACCGACAGCGGCTCACGCTGGTCGAAGTACCCGGTCGGGCCGTTCCCCTGCACGGCGCCGATGCGCATCGAGCCGTTCGCCGTGGTGGGGAACGCCGGCAGCACCACGAGGACGATCCCGAGGACGACCGGCGCGACGAAGCCGAGCGCACGCGGCCGAGAGCCCGCACGCGCGAGCTCCACGACGAGAGCGACCAGCAGCACCATGAGGAACCCCAGTCCACTGATGCCGATCCAGCTGCTCACTCGAGCAGCGGCCGTGTCGGCGAGGGTGTACGCGATCCGCGCCCAGGGGAAACCGCCGTACGGCCAGTTCCCGACGAAGAGCTCCCGACCGATCCAGAGCGCGGCCACGGTCACCGCGAGCAGCGCCGTGCGGGCGTACGACGGCAGCGGCAGCCTCGGGATCCAGCGATAGGCCAACGTGATCGGCACCAGCGCCGCAGCGGTCAGAGCGGCCTCCAGCAGGGCGAGGGCGAGCCATGGGATCGGCCCCAGATACCTCGCGGTCCACGACACCAGGATGAGGAAGAACACCGCACCGTAGACGAGGCCCACCAGCAGCGCCGACCACGCGCGGCGGCCGATGAGCGAGACCAGCAGCAGACCGACGGCGGGGAACGCGGCGAACCAGAGCGAGATCGCGGGGAATGCCAGGGTCAGCAGTCCGCCCGCCGCGGCGGCCGAGATCAGTGCGGCCCAGAGCGGCAGGACAGGCGCGGTGCGGACGGCGCGCAGCGGAACGGAGCGATCGGTCATGCGGGTGCGGTCGCCGGTCACATCGAGGAGTAGGCGACGATGCCGCGGCGCACGCCGTCGAGAGCGGTCCGTGCGGTGCGGGCCGTCTCGGCGTTCGGCGCGACGATGGACAGCTGATCCAGCAGATCGATGGTCTGCTTCGCCCAGCGCACGAAGTCGCCGGCGGCCATGTCGGCGTCCTCCAGCACCGCGTCGAGCGAGCTTCCCCGGGCCCAGGAGTGCATCGCCCCGGCGAGGCCTGCGGAGGGGCGGTCGGATCCGGGCAGCCGGTGCTCATGCTCGAGATCGTCGAGCTCGGCCCACAGCTCCTGCGTGCGCTCCCACGCGATGCGGAATCGTCCGCGCGGCAGATCGCGCGGATCGACGGAGCCGTCGTCGCGCCGCGGCTCGTAGACGAGGGCGCAGGCCATCGCCGCGAGCGACGGCGCGTCCAGGCCGTCCCAGAGGCCTCGCCGCAGCGACTCCGCCACGAGGAGGTCGCGTTCGCCGTAGATCCGCTGCATCGTGCGCCCGGCGTCCGTGAGGGTCAGGGCGTCGCCGCGCCCCTCCACGTATCCCACCTCGGCGAGCACGTCGAGGACACGATCGAACACGCGCGCGACCGTGCCGGTGCGATTCTCGATCTGCCTGCGGATGCGGTCGGTCTCGCGCTTGAGCTTCCAGTAGCGCTCCGCCCAGCGCGCGTGCATCTCGCGGTCCGGGCAGCGGTGGCACGCGTGCCGCTGCATCGCGCGGCGGAGGCCCTCGATCTGCCGCAGACGCTTCTCGCGCACGGCACGCGGCGCCTGCTGGTCGGCGCGGTTCTTCTTCTCCAGATCGCTGAGCTCGCGACGGATGCCGGAGTACTCCGCGAAGTCGCCGCGATCGCAGGTCATGGAAGAGAGGTAACCCGCGAGCGATGTCTCGGCCTCGCGCACGTTGCGGGCGAGCCCCACGACTGCGCGGTCCGCCTGGAACTGGGCGAAGGACGATTCCAGCACCTCGCGGGACCTGTCCCGCCCGAACCGGTCGAGCAGGTTGACCGCCATGTTGTAGGTGGGGCGGAAGCTCGAGTTCAGCGGGTAGGTGCGCCGGGAGGCGAGGGCGGCGACCGCCTGCGGATCCATCCCCTCCGTCCACTGCACGACCGCGTGTCCCTCGACGTCGATCCCCCGCCGGCCCGCGCGACCGGTCAGCTGGGTGTACTCGCCGGAGGTGATCGCGACCCGCGCCTCGCCGTTGAACTTCTCCATGCGCTCCAGCACGACGGTGCGCGCCGGCATGTTGATCCCGAGCGCCAGGGTCTCCGTGGCGAACACGACCTTGAGCAGACGCTGCTGGAAGAGCTCCTCGACGATCTCCTTGAACGCCGGAAGCAGCCCGGCGTGGTGCGCCGCCACTCCCCGCTCGAGGTTGTCGAGCCATTCCCAGTACCCGAGCACCGCGAGGTCCTCGTCGCGCAGCGTGCGCACGCGGTCCTCGACGATGGCACGGATCTCATGCCGCTCCTCCGCGGTCGTCAGCCGCAGGCCGGAACGGCGCACCTGCGTGACGGCGGAGTCGCAGCCCACGCGGCTGAA
Source organism: Microbacterium sp. MMO-10 (assembly GCF_037148715.1). Lineage (NCBI taxonomy): Bacteria > Bacillati > Actinomycetota > Actinomycetes > Micrococcales > Microbacteriaceae > Microbacterium > Microbacterium sp. MMO-10. The sequence goes on from NZ_JBBCSV010000002.1 coordinate 838,767, forward strand.
GATGAAGAAGATGGCGGGGAGGAGGTTGGCGCGATCGAGCAGATCCACGACCTGCGGCCGGTCGAGCCGCTCGATGCGGCGCACGTTCGCCGAGCGCACGGGACGTCTGCCGCCCCGCTGCGGCCGCCGGCCCTGCGCGCCCGCATGGCGCGCGCTCCGGTACTGCTGGGCGTCGCGGTTGCGCTCGTAGTTGGCGCCGCCGAAGGAGCGGATCCGCAGCAGCTCCTGATTGACCTGGGCCGTGGCGATGCCCGCGCGATCGTCGAACAGCGGCAGCAAGTCGTCGCGCACGAGCACGTGCTGCTCCAACGGCACCGGCCGGGTCTCGGAGACGATGACCTCGGTGCCGCCGCGGACCGTGTCGAGCCAGTCTCCGAACTCCTCGGCGTTGGAGACCGTGGCGCTCAGGGCCACGAGTCGCACGCTCCGCGGGAGGTGGATGATGACCTCTTCCCAGACCGCGCCCCGGAACCGGTCGGCGAGGTAGTGCACCTCGTCCATGATCACGTAGCGGAGGTCGTCGAGAGCGCGCGAGTCCGCGTAGATCATGTTGCGCAGCACCTCGGTGGTCATCACCACGATGCGCGCGGAACCGTTGATGTTGACGTCGCCGGTGAGCAGCCCCACCTGATCCGCGCCGTACACGTCGACGAGCTCGCGGAACTTCTGGTTCGACAGCGCCTTCATGGGCGTCGTGTAGAACGCCTTGTCGGACGGCGTCGACATCGCCAGATGGATCGCGAACTCCCCGACGATCGTCTTGCCCGCCCCCGTGGGCGCGGCGACGAGCACGCTGCTGCCGCGCTCCAGCGCATGACAGCCCTCGATCTGGAAGGGATCCAGCTGGAAGCGCTGCATGGCCGCGAAGGCAGCGGTCGCGGGATGGTCCTGAGCGGCGCGGGCGGAGGCGTATCGGTCCGCCGGCGACGTCATACCGTGGGCTCCTCGAGGAACTCCTGCTGGCGCTTGTGCTTGCGCCGGTCGAAGAGCAGCGAGAGGCAGGCCGCGGCGAAGTAGAGCACGATCAGGATTCCGGCCAGCATGAGCATGCTGACCACATCCGCCGCCGGGGTCGCGAGCGCCGCGAACAGGCACGCGATGAGGATCGCGATCCGCCAGGCTTTCAGGATCGCCCGTCCCGACATGATCCCGGCGAAGTTCAGCGCCACGAGGAAGACGGGGATGATGAACGAGACGCCGATGACGATCATCAGCTTGAACACGAAGTCGTAGTAGTCCTGCGCGTTGTAGAGGTTCTGGGCGCCCTCGGGCGTGAACCCCGCCATCAGCTCGATGATGTGCGGCATCACGAGCACGCCGACGTAGCACCCGGCGAAGAAGAGCGGCACCGCGGACGCGACGAAACCGATCGTGTAGCGGATCTCCTTCTTCGTCAGACCCGGCATGATGAAGGCCCAGATCTGCCACAGCCAGACCGGCGCGGAGAGGAAGATGCCGATCGAGAACGCCATCCGCATGCGGAGGTCGAACGGCGCCGTCACCGAGGAGAACGTGAACCCGACGAGGTCCTTGCCGCGCTCCTCTGCGACCTGCCGGATGGGGCCGGTCACGAAGTGCAGGATCGGATCCGTGATGAAGAACGCGATCACCATGCCGAGCACGAGTGCGCCGGCGGCGATGACGAGCCGTCGGCGCAACTCGATCAGATGCCCCGCGAGGGGCATGGTGCTATCGCGACGCGGCTTGCGGCCCTTCGTCGCGGGTGACACGTCGGTCACGCCTGTCAGCGCTGAGTACCGGCGTCGTGCGGCGGGGTGACGGCGGTGGTGTCAGCAGAGGCGTTCTGAACGGGCGTCGGCAGCGCGGTGGTCGCCGGCGCCTGCGGCGCGGCGGCTGCGGCGTCGCTGGCCGCGTCCTCGTCCTTCATGGCCTTCATCTCGCCCTTGAAGACACGGGCGGACTGGCCCATGCTCTTCGCGAGCGCAGGAAGCTTCGCCGCGCCGAACAACAGCAGGATGACGGCGAGGATGATGACCAGATGCCATCCGTTGAGTCCGGCGAACATGATGATCTCCCTTGATGGTTCGGGTGTTCCGCACAGTCTACCGTGACTGCGGGGTGGTTTGTTCGGGGTACAGCGCAAGAGCCGCCGTGGCCCATTCCCTGGCCGCGCAGCGTGCGCCGGACGGCTCGAGGATCTCGACCGCGCCGCCGAAGCGGGCCGCCAGTCTCTTGAGGCTGAGGGGGTCGCCGACATGCAGGGTCGCCGTCATCGTATCGCCTTCGACCACCGCGTCAGCGCGACGCAGGTAATCGCGCAGCAGCGGCGCCAGGCGCGCCGGGAAGCGGATCACCGCCTTGTCGCTGTCCCCGTCACCGGCGAACAGCTCGGGAACGGGTTCGTCGCCGTGGGTGATCGGGATGTCGGTGAGACGCGGCTCGCTCACGCGATCGAGATGGAAGGTGCGCATCGCGCGCCGGAGGTGGCACCAGCCCTGCAGATACCACTGCCCGTTCGTGATGAGCACCGTGACCGGGTCGACCGTCCTGGTCGTGGGCGCGGAGTCCGGGGCTCGATAGGTGAACGCGACGGCGACGTGCTCCTTGAGCGCGGTGGCGACGACGGTGCGGACCGCGTCGACCGGTCCCGGCGCGACGATGACCTCGGCCGGAAGACCCGCCGCACCGCGCGAGAGCTTGGCGATGAGTCCCTGCACGACCGCCGAGGAGGCGACACCCGGCACGGCCGATGCCAGCTGGAGCCCCGCGACGAGGGCCGCCGCCTCGCGGGCGGTGAACTTGGGCACCCGGCGCAGCCCCACGTCGTTGGTGATCTCGATGATCCCCTGCTCGTCGAGGAGGTCCCAGTTGATGTCGAAGAGCTCCTGCGGCGCCTGCCAGTAGCCCTCGTCGCCGGGAAGGCCGATGACCGTGAGCTTCTCGACCATCGCCCGCATCTGCGCCTCGGACATGTCGAACTCCGCCGCGGCCTCGGCGAGGGAGACCTCGCCGCGCTCGAGCAGATACGGCACGAGCGTCAGATACGCGCGCACCCGGTCGGAGCTCAGCAACGGCTTGCGCTGTGCCATCACGCGCCGCCCTTCGTGTCGATGTGCGTCGCCGCGGCGGCACGCAGACGAGCGACGACCGCGTCGCGGAGCTCCTCGGGTTCGACCACGCGCACCTCCGGACCGTAGGAGGCGAGCTCGTCCGCCAGGATGTGCAGGTCGACGTAGGGCACCCGGATCCCCTGCACGGCGGGTTCGGCGCGCCGTCCGAGGCGCAGAGCCGCTTCGGTGCCCGGAGTGAGCTCGAGCAGCGCCGAATGCGCCGCGGCGACGGCGCCCAGGCTCGACAGCGCCCGCTCGCCCGCCCCCTCGCGCAGCTCCGCGGGGAACGTGTCCGCGCTGACCGTCACGTCACCCACGATGCGGGTCAGCAGGAACATCCGATCGCCGTCGGCGTCGATGTCGCGTCCGAACACGTGCCAGCGCGCCTCGTACTCGACGAGGGCGAGCGGCTGCACGCGGCGCCGGCGAGGCGACTCCTCCCCCGGCTTCAGATAGTCGAAGGAGACGGCGACACTGCGCTCGATCGCGCCCTGCAGCGGCGCGAAAGCGGCATCGCGCGCTGTGATGCGCGGCGCGAATCCGATGATGGGCTCATCCACGTCGATGCCCAGCGCGCGGATCTTCCGCACGCCGGCCTGCGCATCGGCGGACAGCGACTCCTCGCTCCAGACGCTCCCGGCCAGACGCAGCACCGCGAGCTCCGCAGGGGTGAACTCGATGTCGACCGGAAGGTCGTATTCCGCCTTCGGAATGCGATATCGGGCCTCGCGGAGATCGTTCGGGTCCGCGTGGTCGCCGAGCGTCTCGATAGGGATGCCGAGGGCGCGCAGCTCGTCCTTGTCGCGCTCGAACATCTTGTCCAGCGCGTCGGCCCTGCCCTCCGAGCGCTGCCGGTAGCCGGAGACCGACGCCAGGATCTGCTGCTTCGTCAGGCCGATCTCCGTCGCCATGAGCGCCACGACGAGGTTCGTCAGGCGCTCCTCCGCGGGGATCCGTGCCGCCATCTACTGCCCCGAGGACAAGGATGCGGAGGTGTCGACGCCGAGGATGTCCACGACGATCGCCTGGGTGCCGTTGCCGTCCGCGCCGGTGCTCTGGTTCGCGTCAGCGGGCGGGATCACCAGGAGCACCTGGGATCCGACGGTCTGGCCCTCCAGCCCGGTCGCCGAGATGGCCACGGACTGCGCGTCCCACGTCGACTTGAGCACCTTCCGGGTGTCCCAGTCCACGCTCGTCAGCTGCACCCGCAGGACGTCGTCCTTGGTCACCTTCGCACCGGTGCCGCGGATGAGGGTCTGCGTGACCTGCTTGGCGGGCTTCTTCGCGTCGGGGATGATGATGCCGGGGCGCCCGTCGGGCGCGCGAACGACCGTCGGAAGCCCGAGCGCGTCGTTGTACACCAGCGATCCCTCGGCGTGCGGGAGGAACACCTTCTGCACATCGACCACCGCGACCGCTCCGCCCTCGGCGACCGTGCCCGCGGGGAAGCCGACCAGCAGGCGGGAGCCCGCGGTCGCGCAGCCCAGCGCATCGCCGATCGTCTTGAGCTGACCGTCCCACGTGTTGATGTCGGCGACCTGGGTCGAGCCGTCGAAGCTGGTGCTGCCGAGAGACTGCCCCGTCTTCGCGTCGTACAGGGCGACGTCGATGACGATCGGCTGGTTCTTCTCCGTGATCGCGGATCCGGTTCCGGTGATCAGATCGTCGACGCTCGACTTCTGCACCTTCGTCGGCGTCGCGAAGCTCACCTCGGGGGCCTTTCCGAAGTCCCCCTTCACCGTCACGGAGTTGGTGAGCACGGACGAGGTCGCCTTCGACGAGCAGGCCTGCCCCGCGAACGAGGGTCCGGCGGAGCAGCCGGCCAGCGCGAGGGCGGCGAGGCCGAGGGTGATCAGAGCAGCGGCAGTCTTACGCACGCGCTCCAGTCTATGCGGACGGATCCCCGTCCTCGGCCTCTTCCGCACCCGCGTCGCCCGCGGCGGCGAGACGGGCGCCTCCGGCGGCCCGCTGGGCCTCGCGGACGCGCTTGCGGAGGTTCTTGTCGGTGATCTCGCGGTCGCCCACGGCACCCGGGGTCCACAGCTCCACGTCCTCGTCGCCGTAGCTGGGCTTCTTCGCCGCGCGGCGCTTCACATCGGGCGGGATCGCCCCCGGAGCGAGCCGTCGCGCGGTGATCAGGAAACCCGTGTGCGCCACCATCCGATGGTCCGGACGCACGGCGAGTCCCTCGACGTGCCAGCCCCGCACCATGGTCTCCGACGCCTCGGGCTCGGTGAACAGGCCCGTCCCGCGGACGTACTCCGCGACCCGGGAGAGCTGCGTGGCCGTCGCGACGTAGCAGAGCACGACGCCGCCGGGCGCCAGAGCCTCGGCGACGGCGTCGATGCACTCCCACGGCGCGAGCATGTCCAGCACCACCCGATCGACCGTGCCGGACGCGAACTCGCCGGGAAGCTGCTCCTGCAGGTCGCCCACGACGATCCGCCAGGACTCGGGGAGCTCACCGAGGAACGTCTCCACGTTGGCGCTCGCGACCTCGGCGAAGTCGTCCCTCCGCTCGAAGGAGACCAGGCGGCCGCTCGGGCCGATGGCACGCAGCAGCGACAGGGACAGCGCGCCGGATCCGACGCCCGCCTCGACCACCGTCGCACCGGGGAAGACATCGGCCTGGGTCACGATCTGCGCCGCATCCTTCGGATACACGATGGCGGCACCGCGCGGCATCGACATGACGAAGTCGCGCAGCAGCGGACGCAGGGCCAGATACTCGTTGCCCGAGCTGTTCTCCACCACGGACCCGTCGGGCAGCCCGATGAGATCACGGTGACGCAGCACCCCGTGGTGCGTGTGCAGCTCGCCGTCCTCGCGCAGGGTGATGGTGTGCATCCGCCCCTTGGGACCGGTCAGCTGAACCCGGTCGCCCTCGCGGAACGGGCCGCTCGGCCGCTGCGCGGTCACAGCGATGCCTCCGTTCGGATGGAGCGCGCTCGCGCGAACTCCGCGGCGACGTCGTCGACGCCGCGACCCGAGAGCGTCTTCCAGAGGGCATCGGCGCCGAGACCGTCCAGCTCCACGATGTGCGGGACGCCGATCGCCACGGCGCGCGCGGAGAGGGCCGACTGCAGTCCGGTGGGCGAGTCCTCCAGCGCGACGGCATCCGCGATGTCGATGCCGAGCGCATCCGCCGCCTGCAGATACGGATCCGGGAAGGGCTTGGGCCGCTCGACGTCGTCGCCGCCCACGACCACGTCGAAGGCATCGAAGCCGATGAGCGAGACGATGTCCTCGGCCATCCGGCGCAGGGACATGGTGACGAGCGCCGTGGGGACGCCCGCCGCACGGAGCTCGCGCAGCAGCTCCCTCGCGCCGGGCCGGAACGGCACGCCGTCCTGCTGCAGACGCACGCGCACGCGCTCGGTGAGCTCGTCCACGATCTCCTGGGCGCCCATCTTCACCCCGGCGCCCTGGAGGATGATCGCGCTGTCGATCAGACCGTTGCCGACGAGCTGGAGCGCCTGCTCGTGGGACCAGGTGCCGCCGAACGACTCGATGAGGTCGGTCTCCGCGTCCATCCAGTACGGCTCGGTGTCGACAAGGGTTCCGTCCATGTCCCAGAGGACCGCGCGAGGATGCTGATTCACTCCCCCATCGTACCGGCGTGCCGCCTCGCGCCCGGCTGCGGGACTAGCCTGGACGGAACACGCGGCACCGGCCGCCGCAGGAAGGAGCACCGTGCAGGTACTCGGATCCCGGATCCTCGTCGCCGCCTTCGACGGCTGGAACGACGCGGGCGAGGCCGCGTCGGCAGCGGCCGAGCAGATCGACGACGGCACGTTCGATCTCGTGCACGCCGTGGACCCCGAGCTGTACTTCGACTACCAGTGGGCTCGCCCGACGCTCGAGCGCGACCAGGACGGCAATCGCAGCCTGCGCTGGCCTTCGGCCCGGATGCAGCGTCCGACCGGCACCGCCGGCGATGGCGAGCCGCGCCTCTGGCTGCTCACCGGAACCGAGCCCGCCCGCGCCTGGCAGGCGTTCAGCGCCGAGTTCATCGACGCGGCGCTGAGCGAGGACATCACGGGCTTCGTCACCCTCGGCGCGATGCTCTCCGACGTGCCGCACACGCGCCCGATCTCGATCTTCGCCTCGAGCGAGAACGCCGAGGTCCGTGACGCGCTCGGCATCGAGCGCTCGACCTACGAGGGCCCGATCGGCATCCTCTCCGCGCTCGACCATGCGGCGGAGCAGGCCGGCATTCCTGCGCTCTCGCTGTGGGCCAACGTCCCGCACTACGTGCAGACCGGCAGCGCCTCGCCCAAGGCCACGCTCGCGCTGCTGGACCGGCTGCACGAGGTGACCGGAGTGGACGTGCCCCGGGGCACGCTCGCCACCGAGGCGGCCATGTGGGAGGCCACGATCGACGCGGCCGCAGCCGAGGACGAGGAGATGGCCGCCTACATCGCGCAGCTCGAGGCCAAGCGCGACACCTGGGATTCACCGGATGCGTCCGGCGAGGCCATCGCGCAGGCCTTCGAGCGATTCTTCCGCCGCAACGGCGAGGGCCCGGGCGAGCACAAGCGCTGAGCCCGTTCTCCGAGAGTCGTCGGCCGCCGGGCCCCGTCGAAGCGCCTGCGCCCCCTCACGGCCGAGGCGCGCTCAGGGCTTGATCACGCCCATCGCGAGCAGGATGATGAGCACGATGCCGAGCAGGATCCGGTACACGACGAACGGCAGGAAGCTGCGCTGCGAGATCCAGCGCATGAAGAACGCGATGACGCCGAGTCCCACGACGAACGCGATCCCCGTCGCCGCAAGCGTCTCCCCCGCCGAGAACACGCTCGGCTCGCCGATGCTCTTCACCGCCTGGTAGATCCCGGATCCGAACACCGCGGGGATCGCGAGCAGGAACGCGTAACGGGCGGCCGCCTCGCGCTCGTATCCGAGCAGGAGTCCGGCGGTGATCGTGCCGCCGGAACGGGAGACCCCCGGGATCAGAGCCAGCGACTGCGCGAGCCCGTAGATGACGCCGTGCCCCAGCGTCAGATCTTTGAGGGTGCGCCGGCGGGCGCCGATCGCGTCCGCGACGCCGAGCAGCACGCCGAACACGATGAGCATGATCGCGACGATCCACAGCGAGCGGAACACCGTCTCGATCTGGTCCTTGAACGCGAGCCCGAGGACGACGATCGGGATGCTGCCGATGATGATCAGCCAGCCCATCCGCGCGTCCGGGTCGTTGCGCGGGATGCGACCGAGCAGCGCCGCCCACCAGCGGCTCACGATGCGGACGATGTCGCGCCAGAAGAACACGACGACGGCCGCCTCCGTGCCGATCTGCGTGATGGCCGTGAAGGCCGCCCCGGGGTCCTGCGCGCTCGGCAGGAACGCGCCCACGATGCGCAGGTGGGCGCTGGACGAGATCGGCAGGAACTCGGTGAGTCCCTGCACGATCCCCAGGAAGATGGCTTCGAGAAGATGCATGGGTCGCTTTCGCGTCGTCCGCGGGGTTCGCGCGGTGCGGTCAGTAGGTGCGCAGAAGGTCGGTCAGCACGCGCTGCCCGAAGACCAGCGCGTCGATCGGGACCCGCTCGTCGACCCCGTGGAACATCCCGGTGAAGTCGAGGTCGGCGGGCAGCCTCAGCGGCGCGAAGCCGTAGCCCGTGATGCCGAGGAAGGCGAGCGCCTTGTTGTCGGTGCCCGCACCGAGCAGGTACGGGATCACGGGCACGCCAGGATCGTGCCGCTCCAGGGCCGCCACCATCGCGTCGACGAGGTCGCCGGCGAACGGCGTCTCCATCCCGATGTCCTGCACGACCATCTCGAGCTCGATGTCCTCGCCGACGAGGGCGCGGAGCTGATCGAGCACCTCGTCCTCCATCCCCGGGATCACGCGCACGTCGATGAGCGCCTCCGCGCGCTCCGGGATGACGTTGTGCTTGTAGCCGGCCTGCAGCACGGTCGGATTCGTCGTGGTGCGCAGAGTCGAGCGCAGGAACGCCTCGGCAGGACCCGCCGTCGCGGCCAGGGCATCCGGATCATCGACCGGAAGACCGGAGAGCGCGCTCATCCGATCGAGGAAGTCGCGGGTCGTGGCGGTCAGATGGATGGGCCACGGGGTGCGTCCGATGGCCGCGACCGCCTCGGCGAGCTTGGTCACGGCGTTGTCCGGGTGGAAGCGGCTGCCGTGCCCGGCCCGCCCCTTCGCGACCAGGCGGATCCACAGCAGCGCCTTCTCCCCCACCTGCAGCAGGTAGGCGCGCCGATCGCCGACGGGGATCGAGTACCCGCCGACCTCGCTGATCGCCTCGGTCGCCCCGGCGAACCACTCCGGACGGTTCTGCACGACCAGGGCCGACCCCTCCACGCCCCCGTTCTCCTCGTCCGCGAAGAACACCAGGATCAGGTCGCGTTCCGGCTGTTCCCCCGCTCGCAGGATCTCGGCGATCGACGTGAGGATCATCGCGTTCATGTTCTTCATGTCCACGGCACCGCGGCCCCAGAGCATGCCGTCCTGGATGAGCCCGGCGAACGGATCCACGCTCCAGTCGCCCGCCATCGCGGGCACCACATCCAGATGACCGTGCACGACGAGCGCGGGCTTGCTCGCATCGCGGCCCGGCACCCGCGCCATGACGTTCGTGCGACGCGGGATCGGCTCGTAGTACTCCGGCTCCAGTCCGAGCGACTCCAGATAGGCGCCGACGTACTCGGCCGCCTCGCGTTCGCCCTTCGCGTCGCCGCCGCCGAAGTTGGAGGTGTCGAAGCGGATGAGGTCGGCGGCGATCCGCGCGACCTCAGGGATCTCGGCATCCGGCTGGGGCATGGGACAAGGCTATCGAACCCGCTCGACGCGCCCGACGTGCATCCTGGTTCGAGGGCGCCTGCGGAACGTGATAGTGTCATTCCTCGGTTGGGAACAGCCGAAAACACCAGCGCGGGTGGCGGAATAGGTAGACGCGCTAGCTTGAGGTGCTAGTGCCCGAATAGGGCGTGGGGGTTCAAGTCCCCCCTCGCGCACGCTGGTATGAAGGCCCCGGATCGGAAGATCCGGGGCCTTCGTCGTGTCCGCGTCGGCACCGCTCCGAGTCCCTGCCCGGGGGTCAGGCCGGCGCCTCGTCGGCGTCGGGCCCGTCCGGAGCGATGACCCCGATGCCCTCGGCCCGATGGCTCGGCTCCGGCTCGCCGTCATCGCCGCTGTGCGGAGCCTTCGGCTCCTCCCCGGGATCCTTCTCCGTGCTCGGCTCCCGCAGCTCCTCCGTCGTCGGCTCGTCCGGCCGTTCCGTCGGCTCGTCCCGCTCCTCGCCGTTCTCCCTGTCGCTCATCACCGCGCCTCCTGTCGTCGTCCGGCCGGCCTGGACCCCCTGCCACGGAGGCCACCAGGGGGTTGACAGCGGCCCGTCGCAGGCGGCTCAGCCGGCGCTGACGCCGAACAGCAGTCCGAGGACGTAGGTGACCGCGGCGGCCCCGAAGCCGATGGCCAGCTGCCGCAGGCCCCGGCGCAGCGGAGGACCACCGGAGAGCACTCCGACCGTGGCTCCGGTGCTCAGCAGAGCGATGCCGACGAGGGCGAGCGCCACGAGCACGGCCGGCGTGCCCTGCATGCCGAAGATCCACGGGAGCACCGGCACGATCGCGCCGGAGGCGAACAGCAGGAAGCTCGAGATCGCCGCCGGCCATGCGTTGCCGATGATCTCGTGCTCGTCCCCGCCGTCGTCGACCACCCGGAGCGGACCCGTCGCGCGCTGGGCCATCCCGGCCTTCGCCGCGCTCACGACCCGGCGGGCGCGCTCCAGCGACTCCTCCGTGTCCATGCCGCGGGCGCGGTAGACCAGGGCCAGCTCGTTCTCGTCCAGGTCCAGGTCGCTCGCGGTCGCCGCCCCGTGCCCGTTCTCCTCGGTGGCCTCCAGCAGTTCGCGCTGGGAGCGCACCGAGACGAACTCCCCCGCGCCCATCGACAGCGCGCCGGCGAGCAGTCCCGCGAATCCGCTGAACAGGACGAAGCCGCTGCTCGCCCCGGTGGCGCCGATGCCGAGCACGAGCGCGAGGTTGCTCACGAGTCCGTCGTTCGCGCCGAACACGGCGGCGCGGAACGATCCGGACAGCTGGCGGCGACCCCGCGCCGCGAGGCCGCGGACCACTTCGAAGTGCACCTTCTCGTCGGCGCGCATGGCGGGCGTCGCGTAGGCCTCGGAGTCGTACGGCGATCGCGCTTCCGCGCTCTGCGCGAGCGCCAGCACGAAGATGGATCCGAACCGGCCCGCCATCCAGCCCAGCACCCTCGTGCGCAGACCCGGCCGAGGCAGCCGTGCCGGCTCTCCGCCGAGCAACTGGAGCCAGTGCGCCTCGTGGCGTCCCTCCGCGGCCGCGAGCTCGAGCAGGATCTCCCGCTCCTCCCCGTCGCGCCGTGCGGCGAGCTGCTGGTAGACGTGCGCCTCGGCGCGCTCGTCGACGAGGTACCGCGCCCAGCGGCGGCGGTCGGCCGCGGTGGGTTCGGCGGGCACGGGAGCGGGGGTGTTCATCAGCGTCCTTCGTGTTCGGAGCAACCGTTCCACGCTATCCATGCGTGGTGCTCCGCCCCCTGCTGAGACGCGGATTGACAGCATTTCGGGGATCCGAACCGGCCGGTCCCGGGCGCGTCACGCGGACCGGATCCGGGCGCTGTCGCGCGCGGTGCTCAGGAGCGGACGCGACGCCGGAGCAGGTCGATGCGCGACTGCAGCTGGGTGACGGTCGCCTGCGCGACCGCCGGTCCTCCGCACAGTCGGCGCAGCTCGGCATGGACGGATCCGTGCGGCTCCCCGGTCTGCCGCGCGTAGACGCCGACGAGGCTGTTCAGCAGCTGCCGCTGCTCGCGCAGGGTGCGGTGCAGGGGCTCGGGCAGCGTCGTCGTCGCTGTCGGAGCCTGCGCCTCCCGCGCCTCGCGCAGCCGTGACTGGCGCGACTGCCGCTGCATGAGCAGCTCGTGCACGTGCTCCGGCTCGAGCAGACCCGGGATCCCGATGAACTCCTCCTCCTCGGGAGTGCCGGGCTCGGCGAGCTGGCCGAACTCCTTGCCGTCGAAGACGACCCGGTCGAAGTGCGCGAGCGAGGAGATCGCCTGATAGCTGAACTCCTGGGTGAGCGCGTCCGACGCATCATCCTCGCGGTTCGCACTCTCCAGCAGCGAGTCATCGAGGCCGTCATCGTCCTTCGACTGCCGGTCGAGCGCGTGGTCGCGCTGCTTCTCGAGCTCGTTGGCGAGCTTCATCAGCACCGGGACGTTCGGCACGAAAACGCTCGCGGCCTCGCCCCGGCGACGCGCGCGCACGAACCGGCCGATGGCCTGCGCGAAGAACAGCGGGGTCGACGACGACGTGGCGTAGACCCCGACCGCGAGCCGCGGCACGTCGACGCCCTCGGACACCATGCGCACGGCGACCATCCAGCGATCATCGGACGCGCTGAACTTCTCGATGCGCTCGGATGCGGTGGCGTCGTCGGAGAGCACGACCGTGGGCCGCTGGCCCGTGAGCGAATGCAGGATCTTCGCGTAGGCCCGCGCCACCGTCTGATCGGTCGCGAGCACGAGCCCGCCGGCATCGGGCACGTGGTGGCGGATCTCGGTGAGGCGGCGGTCGGCGGCCGACAGCACCGCGGGCATCCACTCCCCCTCAGGGTCGAGCGCGGTGCGCCACGCCTGCGAGGTGACGTCCTTCGTGTTGTCCTGCCCCAGGTGCGCCTCGAGCTCGTCTCCGGCGCTCGTCCGCCAGCGCATCTTGCCCGCGTACATGTGGAAGAGCACCGGGCGGACCACGCCGTCCTGGAGGGCCCGGCCGTAGCCGTAGGCGTAGTCGGTGCTCGAGATCCGAGCCCCCGATTCGTCGGGCAGATACTCCACGAACGGGATCGGCGCGGTGTCGCTGCGGAACGGGGTTCCGCTGAGGAGCAGCCGCCGTCTCGCCGACCCGTAGGCGTCGCGGATCGCGTCGCCCCAGCTGAGCGCATCGCCGCCGTGGTGCACCTCGTCCAGGATGACGAGCGTGCGCGCCCCCTCCGTGAGGTGCTTGTGCACCGAGGACTTCGCCGCCACCTGCGCGTAGGTCACGACGACGCCGTGGTACTGCCGGGACGGCGCCCAGTGGCTGTTGCGGAACCGGGGATCCAGGCGGATGTGCACGCGGGCCGCCGCATCCGCCCACTGGGTCTTCAGATGCTCGGTCGGGGCGACCACGATCACCCGGTCGACCTCGTTCGTGCGCAGCAGCTCGACCGCGAGGGTCAGCGCGAAAGTCGTCTTCCCAGCGCCCGGGGTGGCGGCGACCAGGAAGTCGCGGCGGTCGGGGATCCGGAAGTACTCCTCGAGGGCCTCCCGCTGCCATGCCCGCAGCCGATCGGCGGTTCCCCAAGGGGCGCGCTGAGGGAAGGACGGGGAGAGCATGGGATTCCACGATAGACGAGGCCGTCGACATACCCGTCCACGCCCCTCGGTGCGGTCACAGCGTCCGCACTGGATCGGCACAGCCGATCCAGTGCGCGTCGCAGTAGCGTCCCCTGCGGCCCTCCCGCCCGGAGCGCCCTCCCGGAGGACACCCATGAGACGACCCATCGCCGCGCGCCCGGTCGCGCAGCACGGCCGCGCGACCGGTCCGCGCATCTGGACCCGGATCCTGCGCGCGATCGGGATCGGCGTCGCCGTCGTCGTGGTCAGCACGGCCGGCGTCGCGGCCTACATCGTCTCGGATCTCACGGCCGCAGTCGCGCACAACAGCGTGCAGCTGGAGGGCGGCCCGACGGCCGCGCCCGACATCGGCGCATACAAGAGCGGCTTCAACCTGCTCGTCGTCGGCATCGACGCCTGCGAGGCGAAGTACGCGGACCTCTTCCCCGGACGCTGCGACGGCCCCGACGCGTCGAGCGTCAACAACGACGTCACAGTGCTCATGCACGTGTCCGACTCCCCCCGGCGCATCACGGTGATCAGCTTCCCGCGCGACCTGGTGATGCCGATCCCCTCGTGCACGGCGAAGGACGGCACCGCCGTGTCGGCGCAGAGCGGCGCGCAGATCAACACGACCTACGACGAGGGCGGCCTGTCCTGCGTCGCCAAGACGGTGACGCAGCTCTCCGGCCTGAACGTCGACTTCGCCGCCGCCGTGAACTTCGGCACCGTGATCGACATCACCAACGCCATCGGCGGCGTGCCGGTCTGCCTCGCCACGCCGATGAACGACGCGTACACGGGACTGAACCTCAGCGCCGGCGAGCACACCATCCAGGGGCTCCAGGCACTGCAGTTCCTGCGCACCCGGCACGGCCTGGTCTCGGGCAGCGATCTCGCGCGCATCGGCAACCAGCAGCAGTATCTGGCCAGCCTCGCCCGCACGCTGTCCAGCGGCAAGGTGCTCTCGAACGTGCCGGAGGTGCTGAACATCGCGAACATCGCGCTGAGCAACATCGAGGCCAGCACGACGCTCACCAATCCGATGACGATCGTCCAGCTCGCGCTCGCCGTCAAGGATGTGCCGCCCTCGGACATCACGTTCATCCAGTACCCGACGCTCACGGATCCCGACAACCCGAACCGTGTCATCGAGGACGACGCCTCGGCCCAGACGCTCTGGGCCGCGATCGCCGCGAACCAGCCGGTGCAGATCACCCACCAGAACACCGTGAACGACGGCGTCACCGTGGAGCCGGCCGCGCCGAGTGCGACCCCCGCCCCCAGCGGCACCGCCTCCCCTGCCCCGTCCGCCACCCCGGCGCCCAGCGCGGTTCCGCTGTCCGACAACGTGCGCGGCAGCACGGCGGCGCAGCAGACGTGCTCGAACGGCGACACCAGCCAGTGACGCCGCGACGCGGGTAGTCTCGGATCCGGTGCCGCGCCGAACGCACGGCTCCCAGGAGGAGGATCATGTCCGGCCACGAACCGCGCACCCCGTACATCCCGAACGACACGCCGCACCCGTGGCACCGCTACGTGGCCCTCGGCGACTCGTTCACCGAGGGCATCGGGGACCCCGAGCCGAGCGCTCCCGGCGGACACCGGGGATGGGCGGACCGCGTCGCCGAGGTGCTCGACGCGCAGAGCGACGACTTCGCCTACGCGAACCTCGCGGTCCGGGGCAAGCTCATCGCGCAGATCTCCGACGAGCAGGTCGCTCCCGCGATCGCGCTGAACCCGGATCTGATCACGCTGTGCGCGGGCGGCAACGACGTCATCCGCCCCGGCACCGATCCCGATGAGATCGCGGCGCAGCTCGACGACATGGTCACCCGCCTCGCCCGCACCGGCGCCGCGATCGTGCTCTTCACCGGCATCGACACGAACTTCACCCCCGTGTTCCGGCCGTTCCGCGGCAAGGTCGCGATCTACAACGAGAACGTGCGCGCCGTGGCGGATCGGCACGACTGCATCGTCGCCGACCAGTGGGGGCTGAAGACGATCCAGGATCCGCGCTTCTTCGCCGACGACCGCCTGCACATGAATCCCCTCGGCCACCACGAGGTCGCCCGGATGGTGCTGCGCGCGCTGAACGTGCCGAACGACCTGCAGGACATGGTGGCCGATCCCTTCCCGAACCGCACCTGGCGCGAAGCCCGCAACGAGGACCTGGTGTGGGCGCGCACGCACCTGGTGCCGTGGGTGCTGCGCAGACTGCGGCACCAGTCGTCCGGCGATTCGATCGAGGCCAAGCGCCCCGAACCGGCGCCGGTGCTGCTGCCGCACGAGGACTGAGCGCTCGCCTCGGGCGGTCAGTCCTCCGACGCCGGCGGGTGCCGCAGCGCCCAGAGCGCGACGGCGGCGGTCGAGGCGACGTTGAGCGATTCCACTCCGCCCGACATCGGGATCGTCACGATCTCATCGGCCGCCGCGAGTGCCGCGTCGGTCAGCCCCGGCCCCTCCGACCCGAAGGCGAGGGCGACCCGCTCCGGGCGCGCGGCCGCATAGGCCTCCAACGACACCGCGTCGTCGCTCAGCGCGAGTGCGGCGAGCTGGATGCGTTCGGCACGGAGCAGCGGGGCGAGCTCGCCCCAGCCGCGGAATCGCGTCCACGGCACCTGGAAGACCGCCCCGGTGCTGACCTTGACACTGCGGCGGTACAGCGGGTCCGCGCACCGTGCGGAGACGAGCACTGCATCGGCGTCGAGGGCCGCCGCGGCGCGGAACGCCGATCCGACGTTCGCATGCTCCACGAGGTCCTCCAGCACGACCACCGTGCGCGCCCCGCGCAGGACCGTCGCGGCTTCCGGCAGCGCCGGGCGGTGCATCGCCGCGAGAGCACCGCGATGCACGGGGAACCCGGCGACCGCCTCGACCACATCGTCCGGGCAGACGTACACCGGGGTGTCGGCGCCGCCGACGACGTCGCGGATGCCGCCCAGCCAGCGCTCCTGGGTGAGGACCGACCTCGGGCGGTGCCCGGCCCGGACCGCCCGCTCGATCACCTTGAGCGACTCGGCGATGTACAGGCCGCCCTCGGCGTCGCTGCGCAGCCGCAGCGCGGTGTCGGTCAGTCCGCGGTAGTCGTCGAGGCGGGGATCGGCGGGGTCGTCCAGGCGGATCTCGTGCACGGATCCACTCTCCCAGGTCGGGAGCCGACGTGCGTCGACGAGCCCCACGGTCCCCGGCCGACTCCCTGCGGAGCGCCCGTAGACTCGGGCGGGGAGGTTCCGTGAACAGCAGCATGCCGTCGTTGCACGCGCAGCTCGAGCCTGTCGCCGACCTGCTCGCCGACCGCCGCATCGCGTTCCTCACGGGCGCGGGCCTGTCCACCGATTCGGGGATCCCCGCCTATCGAGGCGCGGGATCCGCCCCCCGACGCGCACCGATGACCGTGCAGACGTTCCTCGGTTCGGAGCAGGCCCAGCGCCGCTACTGGCTGGGCGGGCACCTCGGCTGGCGCTCCTTCGGCACCGCCGAGGCGAACCCCGGCCATCGTGCGATCGCGGCGCTCGAGCGCGCCGGGCGCTCGGCAGGGGTGATCACGCAGAATGTGGACGGGCTGCACCTCGCCGCGGGATCCGCGCGCGTCGTCGAGCTCCACGGCACCATGCGCACCGTGCTCTGCCTGCAGTGCGGTCAGAGCTTCTCCCGGGACGCCGTCGCCGCGCAGATCGAACGGCGAAACCCCTGGCTCGATGTTCCCGATGAGGTGCTCCTCGGCCCGGACGGCGACGTGCGCCCCGAGAGCACCGACGGCTTCGCGCTGCCGGTGTGCACCGTGTGCGACGGAGCGCTCAAGCCCGACGTGGTGTTCTTCGGCGAGTTCATCCCCGGAGAGCGGTTCGCGACCGCCGAGGCGCTGCTGCGCTCCGGAGATGCGCTGGTCGTGGCCGGCTCCTCCCTCGTGGTGAACTCCGGCATCCGCATCATCGAGCGGGCGCGACGCCGCGCGCTCCCCATCGTCATCGTCAACCTCGAGCCCACCCGCGCCGACGCCTGGGCCTCCGCCACCATCGCGGCGTCCACCACCGTCGTCCTCCCCGCCCTCCAGGAGCTGCTCACGTGACCCTCATCACCCTCATCCGCCACGGCCAGACCGACTGGAACCTCGAAGGCCGGATCCAGGGAGCAACCGACATCCCGTTGAACGACACCGGTCGCGCCCAGGCACGGGCGGCCGCCGTGCGACTCGCAGGGACCCGCTTCGACCACGTGTACACCAGCCCGCTCGTGCGGGCGCGGGAGACGGCCGAGATCATCGCGGGCGAACTCGGCCTGCCCGCACCGCTGATCGCCGTCGGGATGCGCGAGCACGAGTTCGGGGCCGCCGAGGGTCTGCTCTGGGACCAGTACCGGGACCGGTTCCGAGCGGACAGCGGGAACGTGCCCGGCGCGGAGACCACGGCGGAGCTCACAGACCGCGCGCTGGCATCGCTCGAGCGGATCGCGCTCGCCGCCCGTCGCCGCTCCGCGCCGCGCACCGAATCCGTGCTCGTGGCGACGCACGGCGGGGTGATCCGCGCCCTCCTCGAGCACGCATCGGGCGGGACCCTCCCCGCTCCCGGGGAACGTCTCGGCAACGGGTCGCTGCACCGCTTCGCGATCGACGGCGGCGGCATCCGCCTGATCGACGCCGTCGCGGTCTGAGCGGCGCCCGCGCACCGCCGGGCGCCGGCCAGGACCGGAACGCATCCGGGCGTAGGATCGAAGAGCCGCCGATCCCGAGGAGAGCCGTGAATTCCGCCGCTGCACCCACCTGGCGGACCTGGCTCATCTGGATCGTCGGCGTCGCGGCCTACGTGCTGTCGATCACGAACCGCACCTCGCTGTCCGCCGTCGGAGTGGATGCCGCACACCTGTTCCAGGCGGACGCCTCCACGCTCTCCCTCTTCGCGGTCCTCCAGCTCGCGGTGTACGGCCTCATGCAGATCCCGGTCGGGCTGCTGCTGGACCGCTTCGGATCCCGGCCGATCATGGTCGCGGGGATGCTGCTGATGTCCGTCGGCCAGCTCGTCATGGCGTTCGCCCCCAACGTGGGCGTCGCGATCGTCGCGCGCATGATCCTCGGCGCCGGCGACGCCGCGATCTTCCCTGGCGTTCTCCGCCTCGTCGCGATCTGGTTCCCCGCCCAGCGCGGACCGCTGATGGCGCAGTTGACGGGGATCGTCGGCCAGCTCGGTCAGCTCGTCGCCCTCATCCCGCTGCCCCTGCTGCTGCACTCGACCACCTGGTCGGTCGCCTTCGGCAGCCTGGCGGGTCTCGGCGTGCTGTTCACCGTGCTCGTGTTCGCGCTGATCCGCAACCGTCCGCCCGAGTTCACCGAGGACGTCTCGGTCAACACGGACACCGGGGCGATCCGCGTCGTGACGTCCCAGGCCGATCTTCGGGTCTCCCTGCGCGAGGCCCTCGCCCACCCCGGCACCCGCCTCGGCTTCTGGACGCACTTCACGACGCCCTTCGCCGGCACCGCCTTCATGATGCTGTGGGGCATCCCGTTCCTCACCAGCGGCGAGGGCCTCTCGATCGGGACCGCGTCCCTGGTGACGACGGTCTACGTCCTGTTCGGGATCCTGTTCGGGCCCGTCCTGGGCACGCTGTCGGCGCGCCACCCGACGAGTCGCTCCCTCATGCTCGTGCTGCCGACCATCGGGATCCAGGTGATCGTCTGGCTCGCCGTGATCCTCTGGCCGGGACCGGCCCCGCTCTGGCTGCTGATCGTGCTCGCGATCGCCCTCGCCTCGGGAGGGCCCGCGTCCATGGTCGCGTTCGACCACGCCCGCACCCACAATCCCCAGCATCGGCTGAGCACCGCCACCGGCGTCGTGAACGGCGGCGGCTTCCTCGCAGCGCTCGTGGCGATCTTCCTCATCGGCCTGGCACTCGATCTGCAGGGCGCGGGAACGCCCGCCACCTACACGCTCGACGCGTTCCGCTGGGCCTTCCTCACCCAGGTGCCGCTGTGGCTCATCGGCACGGCGTTCATCGTGCGGGAACGACGGCTGACCCGGCGCGTGCTGGGCCTGGGCCGCCGCCCCCGTCAGGACTGAACGCCGAGGGTCCGCTCAGCCGAGCAGCATCGCCCGCCCCGGCTCCTGCAGCACGTCGGCCACGGCCTTCAGGAACTGCGCGCCCTCCGCTCCGTCGACGATGCGGTGGTCGAACGACAGGCTGAGCGTCATCACGTCGCGCAGCGCGATCTCGCCGCGATGCTCCCACGGCAGGCGGCGCACCGCTCCGAGGGCGAGGATGCCGGTCTGGCCCGGGGGCAGGATCGGGGTGCCCGCGTCGATGCCGAAGACGCCGATGTTGGTCAGCGAGAACGTGCCGCCGAGGAGGTCCGCCGGAGGGGTCTTCCCGCTGCGTGCCGTGCGCGTCAGCTCGGCGATCGCCCCTGCGAGCTCTCCCAGCGCCATGCTCTCGGCATCGCGGATGATCGGCACGATCAGTCCCCGCTCGGTGGCCGCGGCGATGCCGAGGTCGACGAAGTGCTGCTGCACGATCTCGCCCGCCTCGCCGTCCCAGCGCGAGTTCAGCCCCGGGTGGCGGCCGAGCGCCAGGCAGACGGCCTTCGCGACCACGGT
Organism: Microbacterium sp. MMO-10; assembly: GCF_037148715.1. Classification (NCBI taxonomy): domain Bacteria; kingdom Bacillati; phylum Actinomycetota; class Actinomycetes; order Micrococcales; family Microbacteriaceae; genus Microbacterium; species Microbacterium sp. MMO-10. Next base: position 858,803 of record NZ_JBBCSV010000002.1, read on the forward strand.
GAGGACGCCGATGCGCGGGGCGTCCGGGGCCGCGGACGCCCGCAACGAGGCGATGAGCTCGCTCGTGGCGGTGACGTCGACGGTGTGGAACGTCGTCACGTGCGGCGCCGTGAACGCGCTCTGCACCATCGCCTCGGCCGTGTGCTTGCGGACGCCGCGGATCGGGATGCGCGTGGTGGCGCGCTGCCCCGCCGCACGGCGGTCCGGTGCACGCTCCGTCGTCGCGGCCGGGGCAGCCCCCGCCTCGGCAATGGTCCCGTTGACGCGGCGGCCGAGCCGCTCCCGGTAGGCGTCGACGTCGTGGCGCGTGATGACCCAATCGCCGAGCTCGGCGGCGACGAGCACCAGATCCACGCCCAGTCCCTTGGCATACGCGCGCACCGGGGGCGTCGACCGGGGTCGCTCGCCGCGCACCGGCGGCGCCGGGAGCACGTCGATCGCATCGTGCGGGGCCGCGACGCGCACCTCGGCGTCGGTCGCGACGACCGTCCCTGCGCCGGCGACGGCACGGCGCGCCCTGCGCTGCGGACGCCCGCTCGACGGCGCGGCGCCGTAGCCGACCAGGTTCGGCCCCGAGCCTTCCTCGACCGCCGACGGTGACGTCGGCGCCGGTTCGTCGGCACCCTCGATCTCGAAGCCCACCAGGGGCGCGCCCACGGCGACGACGTCGCCGGCTCCCGCGTGGAGCGCCGTGATCACGCCCGCGTGCGGCGACGGCAGCTCGACGATCGCCTTGGCAGTCTCGACCTCCGCGAGCGTCTGGTTCAGCGTCACCGTGTCGCCCTCGGCGACGAGCCACTGCACGATCTCGGCCTCGGTGAGGCCCTCGCCGAGATCCGGGAGGAGGAACTCCTGCTTCATCGCTCCGCCCCCTCCAGCAGCTGCTCGTCGTCGCAGACGCGGTCGACCGCATCCAGGATCCTGTCGAGGTCGGGGAGGTGGAACTTCTCCAGCTTCGCGGGCGGATAGGGGATGTCGTGGCCGGTGACGCGCAGCGGCGCCGCCTCCAGCCAGGTGAAGCACTTCTCGGTGATGCTCGCGATGACCTCCGCCGCCACGCCCGCCTCACGGGCGGCTTCGTGCACGACGACGACACGCCCCGTGCGGCGCACCGAGGCGCACACGGTGCCGTAGTCCACCGGGGAGAGCGAGCGCAGGTCGATGACCTCCAGCGACCTGCCCTCCGCCTCGGCCGCCTCGGCGGCGTCGAGCGCGGTGCGCACCATCGCCCCGTACGTCACGACCGTGACATCCGTGCCCTCGCGCACCACCCGGGCCAGCCCCATCGGCGCGGCGTCGGCGAGCGGGGTGTCCAGATCGACCTCGCCCTTGGCGTGGTAGAGCCGCTTCGGCTCGAAGAAGATCACGGGGTCGTCGCTCGCGATGGCCTGACGCAGGCAGGTGTACGCGTCCTGCGGATCGGAGACCGCCACCACGCGCAGCCCGGCGGTGTGCACGAAGTAGGCCTCCGGCGACTCCGAGTGATGCTCGGCGGCTCCGATGCCCCCGCCCCACGGGATCCGGATCGTGATCGGCATCGGCACCGTTCCCTGGGTGCGGTAGTGCAGCTTGGCCACCTGCGAGACGATCTGATCGAACGCGGGGTAGACGAAGCCGTCGAACTGGATCTCCACGACCGGGCGGTAGCCGCGCATCGCGAGGCCCACCGCCGTGCCGACGATGCCGGACTCCGCGAGCGGGGTGTCGATGACCCGCTCCGGCCCGAAGCGGTCGAGCAGTCCGTCGGTGATGCGGAACACGCCGCCGAGCTTGCCGATGTCCTCGCCGAGCAGCACGACCTTCGGGTCGTCGGCCAGGGACTGCGCCAGGGCGGCGCCGAGCGCCTTGCCCATGGTCATCTGCGTCATGTCACGCCTCCGCGAGGGTGTCGAGGTAGCGGGCGTAGTCCGCGCGCTCCTCGGCGAGTCCGGTGTGCGGCTCCGCGTAGACGCCGTCGAAGACCGCGAGCGGCTCGCGCGTCGTCATGCTCAGGCACGCGCTGCGCATCCGCATCGCGGTCTCGTCCGCCTCGGCGGCGAAGCCCGCCGCGATCTCGTCGGTGAGCACGCCCTCCGCACGCAGCAGGGTCTCGAGCCGAGCCAGCGGATCCTTGCCGCGCCAGTACTCCAGCTCCGCGGGGTCGCGGTAGCGGGTGGGGTCGTCTGCGGTCGTGTGCGGCCCCATCCGGTAGGTGACCAGCTCCAGGAACGCCGGGGATCCGCCGCGGGCCTGATCGAGCGCCCAGCGCGTGGCGGCGAACACGGCGAGCACGTCGTTCCCGTCCACCCGCATGCTGGGGATGCCGAAGCCCGGGGCGCGTCCGGCGATCGGGTGCTGCGACTGCACCGCGACCGGCTCGGAGATCGCCCAGTGGTTGTTCTGGCAGATGAAGACGACCGGTGCGCGGTAGGAGGAGGCGAACACCATCGCCTCGTTCACATCGCCCTGACTCGTCGCACCGTCGCCGAAGTAGGTCACGGCGGCCTGGTCCGAACCGTCGTGCAGGATGCCGAGGGCGTAGCCGACCGCGTGCAGCGTCTGCGCGCCGATGATGATCTGCAGCGGGGCCATGTGCATCACGGCGGGGTCGTAGGCCGCGCCCTCCTCGCCGCGCCACATGCGCACGTAGTCGCCCGGCTGCGCGCCGCGCGCGAGCATCACGCCGGTCTCGCGGTAGCTGGGGAACACGACGTCGTCGTCGCGGAGCGCGCGGGCGGAGCCGATCTGCGCGGCCTCCTGCCCCTGACACGGGGCCCAGAGCCCCAGCTGGCCCTGGCGCTGCAGCGCGACTCCCTCGGCGTCCAGACGGCGCAGCACCACCATGTCGCGGAGCAGCGAGAGCAGCTGGTCGGAGGTGACGTCGGCGGCGAACGGGGCGAGACGCGCATCCGCACGGCGGCGGCCCTGGGCGTCGATGAGTGCGGCGGGCTCGTCGAGCCCGATTCCGGTGACGGTGATGGGATCAAGGTGGGTAGACATCTTCGTCCTCCTCAGTGGATCCGCCCTCGTGAGCCGGATCCGATGCGTCTTCGCTGTGGCTTGAGCGTACGTCTGGTTCACACGTCGCTCAAGCAATGACGCTCTGCTTGAGCATGTTGCCAAGTCAGGCGCCATCGTCGACTGCTAGCCTTTGGCAACATGGCAACCCTCGATCGCACCGATCTCGACATTCTCGAGATGCTCTCCGCCGACCCCCGCACGACGGTGGTCGCGATGGCCGAGAAGCTCCGGCTCTCCCGCAACACGATCCAGGCGCGCATGGCCCGCTTGGAGCAGACCGGGGTGTTCCTGCCGTACGAACGCGCCTTCTCCCCCGCGGTGCTGGGCTACCCGCTGCAGGCGTTCGTCAGCATCGGCGTGCGGCAGACCGAGCTGCCTCGGATCATCGCCGAGCTCGCCCGCGTGCCCGAGGTCGTACAGGCGCACGGGCTCAGCGGGTCCATCGATCTGCTCGCCCTCGTCGCCTGCCGGGATGCCCGCCATCTCTTCGACACCGACGCGCGCATCCTGTCCATCGACGGCGTCGAGAGGACCGAGACGTCCCTCGCGATGGGCGAGGTCATCCCGTTCCGCGTCGGCGGTCTCATGGGGCTGGCACGGCGAGAGGCCGGAGGAACCGCCTGATCGCCCCGGCGGCCTCGGCGGGCGTTTCATAGTGGATGAGATGCCCGACGTGCGCGATCTCGGTCAGCTCGGCATCGGGGAACAGGGTCGCCAGGTGACGTTCCGCCTCGATCGGCGTGATGTCGTCGCGCTGAGCCGCCACGAGGAGCGTGGGAACCTCGATGCCCGGAGCGAACTCGCGCACGTCGTGGGAGACGCTGGTCCGGAACGCCTGACTGAGCACCTCGCGGTCGGAGAACCGCGAGAAGTAGGTGTCGTGCTGATCGTGCACGAAGCGGCGCAGCTCCGGATCCGCGGTCTTCGCCATCGCGACGCTCATGACGCGCACGATGACGCGGTTGCGCAGCAGCTCGGTCCCGACCCCCTCGGGCAGCCGCGCCCCCAGCGCGTAGTAGAGGATCGCCAGCCGGGTGAGCACGGCCTTCGGGCCCTCGAGCGCCGGCGCGCCGATCGGGTTGACCAGGATCAGGCGCGGTGTCCGCAGCCCGCCCGCGACAGCCGCAGACGCGACGATGGAACCGAACGAGTGTCCGAGGACGACCGCACCCGGAGCCACCGTGCCGGCGAACTCCGTGAGCCAGGCGGCATAGGCGTCGATGTCGTGCACGCGTCCCGGCAACGGCGCGGTCTCGCCGAACCCCGGCAGATCCGGCATGATCACCCGCACCCCGGGGAGGTGCGCCACGACGGGCTCGAGCCCGTGGTGCTCGCCGCGGAAGCCGTGCACGGCGAGAACGGTGGCCTCGGCGTCCTCCGGGCCGTAGACCCAGTAGGCGGTGCGCCCGCCGAGCACCTCGGCCTCGTGGCGCTGCACCGGGATGCGGTCCAGGCGGGCGGCATACGGCGAGGGAACGGGCATGCGTCGAGTCTACGGTCGGCGTCGCGCCCCGCCCGTGCGTCGCCTGGACGCCGCGCGCCGCCGCCGGGATGTCGGGAGCCCGTCCTACGGTGGGCGTCATGACCCCGTCGACGCCTCTGCCTCCGTGGCTGACGCGTGTCGGCGTGTTCGATCTCGAGACCACCGGTATCGACGTCACCCGCGATCGGATCGTCACCGCGCATGTGGGCGTGCTCGACCAGCACGGATCAGAGATCGCCGCGCGCACCTGGCTCGCCGATCCCGGCGTGCCTATCCCGGCCGGCGCGACCGCGATCCACGGGATCACGTCCGAGCGCGCCCGGCGCGACGGCGCTCCCGCCGCGCAGGTCATCGCCGGTGTCGTCGCGGCGCTGCGGTCGCTGCTCGAGCGCGGCATCCCCGTCGTGGCGTACAACGCCGCGTTCGACTTCTCCCTGCTCGCGCATGAGGCGCGCCGCCACCGGATCGCACCGCTGGAGGATCCGGCGCCGGTGATCGACCCGCTCGTCATCGACAAGGCCTACGACCGCTACCGGCCCGGCAAGCGCACGCTGGAGATCGTCGCCGCCCACTACCGCGTCGATCTCGTCGGGGCGCATGACGCCTCTGCCGACGCCGTCGCAGCCGGACGGGTCGCACAGGCGCTCGCGCAGCGCTTCCCGCTCCCCGCCAGCGCAGGCGAGCTGCACACGCGGCAGATCAGCTGGGCCCGTGCCCAGGCCGCGAGTCTCACCGACTACTTCGTGCGGATCGGCCGCATCGATCCGACGGAGCGCGTCGACGGCCGGTGGCCGGTGCGCGAAGGGGATCAGCGCCGCAGAGACCCCTCCGAGATGTCCCTCTGAGGACGGATCCCCCGCTCAGCGGTTGGGCGTACGCTGCAGGCATGGACGGCGTCCTGAAGACGGTGCTGGGCTGGAGCGCAGCGGTGCTGCCGATCGCCTTCGGCCTCTACCTTCTCGGATTCGCAGCCTGGACGCTCCTCCGTCCCGGACCGTTCGAGAAGCGCTACCCCACGCGCGGCGGGGGCCTCGGCGGCGCGTTCGACAGTGTCTTCTCCCCCAGTTCGGCGGAGGCGGGATCGGAGCGCGACCGGCAGACGCGGCGGACGGCACCCGCCCCCGCTCCGGGCGATCCCCCCTGGGGCATCGACGGTGACCGGATCCGCATCGACCTCTGAGACGGGCACGCCCCGGAAAACGACGAAGGCCCCGCCGGAGCGGGGCCTTCGCAGGGGCGATTACTTGCCGGAACCGCCGAAGTTCTTGAAGCGCTGGTTGAACTTCTCGACGCGACCGGCCGAGTCCATGATGCGCTGCTTGCCCGTGTAGAACGGGTGCGAGGCCGAGGAGATCTCGACGTCGATGACGGGGTACTCCACGCCGTCGAGCTCGATCGTCTTGTCGCTGGTGACCGTCGAACGGGTCAGGAAGGTGTCTCCGGAACCGAGGTCGCGGAAAACGACGGCCTGGTACTCGGGGTGGATGTCAGTCTTCATGGGATTCCTTACGTGGTGCCCTGGATTGTGCCAGGGGCGAGGGAAGTCTGCGGTGCAGAGTGCACCAAGGATCGATTCTACCAGTCCTCCGACGGACTCAGGAACCAGCGGCGCGCGCCGCGTAGCGTCCCGCGCTCCGGTCCAGGGCGATCGGCATCGCGAAGGCCTCGCTCAGCGCCTCCGCGGTGAGCGTCTGCTCGATGGGACCCGCGGCGACGATCGCACCGTCGCGCAGCAGCAGGACATGCGTGAACCCGACGGGGATCTCCTCGACGTGGTGCGTCACCATCACCATCGCCGGGGTCGTCGGGGACTGGGCGAACCCGCTGAGCAGGGCCAGCAGCTCCTCGCGGGCGCCGAGGTCGAGGCTCGCGCTCGGCTCGTCCAGCAGCAGGAGCTCCGGATCCGTCATCACGGCGCGCGCGATCTGAACCCGCTTCTGCTCGCCGTCGCTGAGGGTCCCGAAATGACGCGCGGCGAGGTGCTCCAGATGCCACTGCTCGAGCACCCGGAGAGCGCGGCGCTCGTCGAGCGACTCGTAGGACTCGTTCCAGCGGCCCATCACGGAGTAGGCCGCCGTCATCACCGTGTTGAGCACGGTCTCGTCCGCCGGGATCCGGCGGGCCATCGCCGAGGAGGCGAAGCCGATCCGCGGGCGGATCTCGAACACGTCGGTGCGCCCGAGCGTCTCGCCCAGGATGTCGACGCGCCCCTGCGTCGGATGCATCAGCGTGTCCGCCAGCTGCAGGAGCGTGGTCTTGCCCGCGCCGTTGGGCCCGAGCACGACCCAGCGCTGGTCGTCCTCGACGGTCCAGGAGAGGTGATCGACGATGTTGCGACCGTCGCGGCGCACCACGACGTCCGAGAATTCGAGGACGGCAGACATGCCCTCAGCCTATCGTCGGGCCGTGAGCTCCTCGTAGAGCGCCCGGGTCGTGTCGGCGATCGCGGCCCAGCTGAAGTCGGCCGCCGCCCGCTGCCGGCCGGCCTCCCCGTATGCCTTCGCTCGCGCGGGGTCGGAGACGACCTCGGTGAGCGTGGCGGCGAGGTCCGACACGAAGCGCTCGGGGTCGACCGGGGTCCCCGTGCCGTCCTGCACCTGCTCGATCGGCACCAGCCGCCCGGTCACGCCGTCGACCACCACTTCCGGGATGCCCCCGGTCGCGGTGCCGACGACCGCGGCGCCGCACGCCATGGCCTCCAGGTTCACGATCCCGAGGGGCTCGTAGACCGAAGAGCAGACGAAGGTCGTGGCAGCCGTCAGGATCGCGGACAGCTCGTGGCGCGGCAGGAACTCCTCGATCCAGACCACCCCGGTGCGCGTGGCGGTGAGGTCGGACACGAGGCCGCGCACCTCGTCCATGATCTCCGGCGTGTCGGGCGCGCCGGCGCAGAGCACCAGTTGCACCTCCGGGGGCAGCTTCTCGGCGGCCCGCAGGAAGTACGGGAGCCCCTTCTGCCGGGTGATCCGTCCGACGAACACCACCGAGGGGCGCGACGGGTCGATCCCGTGCTTCGCCAGCACATCGGCGTCGTCGACCGGATGCCAGGCGTCGACATCGATGCCGTTGTAGATCACGTGAACTCTGGCAGGATCCACCTGCGGGTAGGCGCGCAGGATGTCGTTGCGCATCCCCCCGCTCACCGCGATGATCGCGGCGGCGTTCTCGTAGGCCAGGCGCTCGATGCCGCTGGAGACCGCGTAGCCGCCGCCGAGCTGCTCGGCCTTCCAGGGGCGCAGGGGCTCAAGACTGTGCGCCGTGAGGACATGCGGGATGCCGTGCAGCTGCGCGGCGATGTGCCCCGCGAAGTTCGCGTACCAGGTGTGACTGTGCACGACATCGGCGCCGGCGACGTCCGGCACCATGTCGAGATCCGTGCCGAGCGTCTGCAGAGCGGCGTTCGCATCGGCGAGTTCGACAGGTGTCCGATAGGCCGTCACATCCTGTTCATCCCGGTCCGCCCCGAAGGCGCGCACGCGGACGTCGGCGCCGGAACGCAGGGCTTTCACCAGTTCTGCGACGTGCACACCGGCCCCTCCGTAGATCTCCGGCGGGTACTCCTTGGTGATGATGTCGACGCGCATGTCCTGAAGGTAGTACATCGCGTCGACGTGGCTCTATGGTGGACGCATGTCGGCACCAAAGAAGGTTTTCGGGATCATCCTCGCCGGCGGCGAGGGCAAGCGGCTCATGCCCCTGACGGCGGATCGGGCCAAGCCCGCAGTGCCGTTCGGCGGGCAGTACCGATTGATCGATTTCGCGATCTCCAACCTCATCAATTCGGGTCTGCGCCAGATCGTCGTGCTCACGCAGTACAAATCCCACAGTCTCGACCGCCACATCTCGCAGATTTGGCGGATGTCGGCCCTGCTCGACTCCTACGTGGCCTCCGTGCCCGCTCAGCAGCGTCTGGGCAAGCGCTGGTTCTCGGGCTCGGCGGACGCGATCCTGCAGAGCATGAACCTGATCCTCGATGAGAAGCCCGACATCGTCGTGGTCATCGGCGCCGACCACGTCTACCGGATGGACTTCCAGCAGATGATCGACGCGCACATCGCCTCGGGCGCGCGGGCGACCGTCGCGGGGATCCGGCAGCCCCTCGCCCTCGCCTCCCAGTTCGGTGTGATCGACATCGCGGACGGTGACTCCGGGCGCATCAGCCAGTTCCTGGAGAAGCCGTCCGACCCGACCGGGCTGCCCGACTCTCCGCACGAGGTGCTCGCCTCGATGGGCAACTACGTCTTCGACGCCGATGCGCTCATCGAGGCGGTCGAGGCCGACGGAGAGCTCGCCGGCTCGAACCACGACATGGGCGGCGACATCGTGCCGTACTTCGTGAACCGCGGCGAAGCGGGCTTCTACGACATGAAGCAGAACGAGGTCCCGGGATCCTCCCCCCGCGACCGCTCCTACTGGCGGGATGTGGGCACCATCGAGTCGTTCTTCGACGCGCACATGGATCTCATCTCGACGCTGCCGATCTTCAACCTCTACAACATGGAGTGGCCGATCCACTCGCAGGCGGTCAACTCGCCGCCGGCCAAGTTCGTGCGCGACTCGGTCGGACGGATCGGCAACGCGATCGACTCCATCGTGTCGCTCGGCTCGGTGCTCTCCGGCACCCATCTCGAACGCAGCGTCGTGGGCCCGTGGACGCTCGCGGCAGGGGGATCGACGATCACCGACTCCGTGCTCTTCGACGGGGTGCGCGTCGGACAGGGCGCACGCGTTCATCGCGCCATCCTCGACAAGAACGTGGTGCTGCTGGACGGGGCGACCGTCGGCGTGGACCGCGAACGCGACCTCGATCGCGGCTTCACCATCACGGAGACGGGGCTCACGGTCGTCGGCAAGGGCATGCGGATCGAGCGCTGACCTCGCCGCGCGCGACACACGGTTCGATGACGCCCGGTGCGGCGGATACCCTCGACGGGTGACCTCCGCGCGCTTCCTCGTCGTCCTCGATGCCGATTCCACGCTCATCCGCAACGAGGTGATCGAACTCCTCGCCGACGAGGCCGGACGTCGCGCCGAGGTCCAGGCGGCGACCGAGGCGGCGATGCGCGGCGAGGTCGACTTCGCCACGAGTCTCCGTTCCCGCGTCTCGGCTCTCGCCGGGGTGCCGACGACCGCGTTCGACCGGGTGCGGGAGCGGATCGAGCCGACCCCCGGCGTGCGCACGCTGATCGACGAGGTCCACGCCCGTCACGGCGTCGTCGGCGTGGTGTCCGGAGGCTTCCACGAGATCCTGGACGCGGTGGCGCCCGCGCTCGGCGTCGACCGCTGGCGCGCGAACCGGCTCGAAGTGCACGACGATGCGCTGACGGGACGCGTGCAGGGCGAGATCGTGGATGCGGCGGCCAAGGCGGCCTCGCTCCGCGAGTGGGCGGCGGAACTCGGCGTCGCTCCGCACGCCACCATCGCGATCGGCGACGGCGCGAACGACCTGCAGATGATGGCGGCCGCCGGGCTCGGCCTCGCGTTCAACGCGAAGCCGGCGGTGCGTGCCGCCGCGTCGCTCGTGATCGGCCCCGTCGACCTCGCCCAGGTCGTACCGCTGCTCCCCTGACGAGCGTCCTCCGCGCCGGTGGCACTGGCGCGATGTCGGCGGCTCCCCCTAGCGTCGAGGCATGGACATCATCCTCGTTCCGGGTCTCTGGCTCGACGCCGACTCCTGGGAGCCCGTGCTCCCCGCTCTCCGCGCCGCCGGGCACGAACCGCACGCGCTCACGATGCCGGGTGTCGGATCGCCCGCTGCCGGCTCCTCCGACATCCGGCTCACGGATTGGATCGCTGCGGTCGTCGCCGCCATCGACGCCGCTCCGGGCGACGTGGTCCTCGTCGGGCACTCCGGCGGCGGCAACGTCATCTGGGGTGCGGCGGACGCCCGCGCCGACCGCGTCCGGCGCGCGGTGTTCGTCGACACCGTCCCGCCTCCGCCCGGCAGCGGGATCAGCGAGTTCCCCGTCGTCGACGGCGTCATCCCGTTCCCCGGATGGGGGTTCTTCGACGCCGACGACGTCGCCGACCTCGATGAGCCGACCAGGGCGGCCAAGGCCCTCACGGCGAAGAGCGTGCCCCGGCACGTGCCGACGGACCCGATCCCCCTCGCGGACGGGCGCCGCTACGACGTCCCCGTCACCCTGCTCATGGGCTCGCCCACTCAGGATGAGCTGGAGTCCTTCCTCGGCCAGTGGGAGTCCTACTGGGAGGAGTACCGCAGCATCAAGGACGCGGAGGTCGTGCGCATCGGATCCGGTCACTGGCCGCAATTCTCGGCTCCCGAGCGGCTCGCCGAGCTGCTCGTGGCGGCCACGCGCTGACCGGCCGCGGTCGCGTCGACCGGAGCGTCAGTGCCCCATGCCGAGGCCGCCGTCGACCGGGATCACCGCGCCCGAGATGTAGCCGGAGTCGTCCGAGGCGAGCCAGGTGACGACGCCGGCGACCTCGTCGGCCGATGCGAAGCGGCCCGCCGGGATGCTCGCCTTGTACTGCTTCTGCGTCTCCTCGGGGAGCTCCGCCGTCATGTCGGTCTCGATGAAGCCGGGGGCCACGACGTTCGCGGTGATGCCGCGCCCGCCCAGCTCCCGGGTGAGGGACCGCGCGAAGCCGACGAGGGCGCTCTTGGACGCGGCGTAGTTGATCTGCCCGGCGGAGCCGTACAGGCCGACCACGCTGGAGATGAGGATCACGCGACCGAAGCGGGCTTTGAGCATTCCCTTCGACGCGCGCTTCACGACCCGGAAGGACCCGCCGAGGTTGGTGGAGACGACGGTGTCGAAGTCGTCCTCCGACATGCGCAGCAGCAGGGTGTCCTTGGTGATGCCCGCGTTCGCGACGACGATCTCGACAGGGCCGAGCCTCTGCTCGACCTCGGTGAAGGCCGCATCCACGGCCGCGGAGTCCGTCACGTCCGCGCGGACGGTGAGCGTTCCCTCCGGGCCCTCGCCGCTGCGCGCGGTGACAGCGACCCGATAGCCGTCCCGCACGAAGCGCTCGGCGATCGCGCGGCCGATGCCGCGGTTTCCGCCGGTGACCAGGACGACGCGATCAGTGCTCATGCGGGGCTCCCAAGAATCGAGGTGTACGGCAGGCAAGCCTAGCGAGCCGACTCGGCGTCAGGAATTGACACGGCCCTGACGGCACGGAAATCTTTGTGGTGAACACGATCTTTACGAACGACGGCGAGGAAGCGCATGAGCAACGACAACGGCGGGTACCCGCCCCCGGGGCAGCAGCCCCCCGCATATCCGGGCGCCCCGGTGCCGCCCCAGCAGCCCGCGTACCCCGGCGCAGCTCCCCAGCAGCAGCAGCCGACCCCCGGCTATCCGGGAGCCGCGCCCCAGCAGCCGGCGCCGGTCTATCCCGGCGCCACCCCGCCGGCACAGGCCTACCCGGGCGCCGCACCCACGACGCAGGGATACCCCGGCGCGTCGTACGCGCCGCCCTACGGTCAGCCCTATCCGGCGCCGCTGAAGTCCAACGGGCTGGCGATCACCGCGCTCATCTGCGGCATCGCCGGTGTGGTGTTGTTCTGGCTCGCGTACATCGTGCTGCCGTTCCTGGCGGCCGTGACCGCGATCATCACGGGACACATGGCGCTCGGGAGGGTCAAGCGGGATCCGGCTCTCGGCGGGAAGGGCATCGCCCTGACCGGTGTGATCCTCGGCTACGTCGGTGCGGGTCTCAACCTGATCATCGGCATCGGCTTCCTCATGCTGATCGTCTACGGCATCTCCCAGGGCGCCAACAGCGGCTACTGAGTGCGTCGCGGAGACGACTCTGCGGGTCACGGCGGCGTAGGCTGGAGTCATCGTGAGAAGGACTCCAGACGCCGCCGTGACTTCGCTCCCGCGCGCCCCGCGCGACGAGGCGCGCGACCGCGTGCGCCACTATGCGATCACCATGGGGATCCGCACGGTGTGCTTCATCCTCGTCTTCACCGTGCAGCCGATGGGCTGGTGGACCTGGGTCTTCGCGATCGCCGCCGCCGTACTCCCCTACATCGCGGTCGTCTTCGCGAACGCGGGGGACGACTCGGTCCCGACCGAGGTCGAGTCGCCGCTCATCGAGCTCGAGCGGCCGGCTGAGCGCAGCGATGCTCCCTCCCCCGACCGTCAGGTGATCACCCTCGCCGAGACGCCCGCGCGGTCTGCCGAGCCGAACGCATGAACGCGCCGGATCCGGAGCTGAAATGCTCCCGGGCGGGGTGCCGCGCCGCGGCGACGCACCGCATCGTCTGGCGCAACCCGCGCATCCACGGGCCTGAGCGCGAGAAGGTCTGGCTCGCATGCGACGAGCACCTTCGATTCCTCTACGACTATCTGCGGGCCCGTGACTTCCCGGCGCGCATCGACGCCGCCGTCGGAGAGGGCGAGCACGAATGATGCGCCAGCGCCTGCTCCGCTGGAGCGCCTACCTCGCCGTGGCGATCGTGTTCGCGATCGTCTGCGCGTACCTGTCGAACTGGCAGTTCTCACGCAACGAAGGCCGTCAGACCCAGCTCGAGCTCGTACAGCGCAACTACGACGCGAAGCCCGTCCCGCTCGGTCAGCTGCTCTCCCCCGGCGAAGCTCTCCCGGAGAAGTCGCAGTGGCACCCCGTGCAGGTGCACGGGCAGTACGAGCCTGCAGGACAGCTCCTGGTGCGCAATCGCCCGCACGGCGGCACCAGCGCCTTCGAGGTCCTCGTGCCGTTCCGCACCGACGACGGGCGGGTCTTCATCGTGAACCGGGGCTGGGTCATCGCGGGCGACGGATCCGACGTGCCGACGTCGATCCCGGCGCCGCCGTCGGGCGAGACCACGGTCATCGCCCGGCTGCGCCCGGCCGAGCCGCTGCCTCCCTCGGGACGCGGCGCGCCAGAGGGCCAGGTTCCCAGCATCAACCTCGCCCTCGTGGCGGACAAGATCGGCGACGGCGCGGCCGTCGACACCGGGGCCTACGGCGAGCTCGTCAGCGAGTCCCCTGCGCCGGCCACACGTCCGCACGCGTTCGAGGCGCCGTCCGATGATCCGGGCCCGTTCCTGTCCTACGCGATCCAGTGGATCCTCTTCGCGATCATGGGCTTCATCTTCATCGGATACGTGATCCGCACGGAGGTGCACAAGCATCGGGACGAGGCCGCCGGTCGGCCGCCGCGAGGTCCCCGACGCCGGCGCGACCGCGACATGGACGACGAGGACGCGCTCCTCGACGCCGTCGAGACGCGCTGACCCCGGGACTCCGCGCGAACGAGGGCCCGGGGATCTCGATCAAGCCAGCTCGATGAGCTCCTGATACTCCTTGCTCCAGATGTCCTCGACACCGTCGGGCAGGATGAGCACGCGCTCCGGGTTGAGCGACTCCACGGCACCGGGGTCGTGCGAGACGAGCACGACCGCACCCTCGTAGTGCGCCAGCGCGCCGAGGATCTCCTCGCGAGAGGCCGGATCGAGGTTGTTCGTGGGCTCGTCGAGCAGCAGCATGTTGGCCGCGGAGACGACGAGCGTCGCGAGCGAGAGACGGGTCTTCTCGCCTCCCGAGAGCACGCCTGCGGGCTTGTGCACGTCCTCGCCGGTGAACAGGAACGAGCCCAGCACCTTGCGCGCCTCGGTCTCGTTGAGATCGGGGGCGGAGGACATCATGTTCTCCAGGACGGAGCGGGACACGTCGAGGTTCTCGTGCTCCTGCGCGTAGTACCCGACCTTGAGGCCGTGGCCCGGCTCGAGCTGCCCGGTGTCGGGCTGATCGACTCCCGCGAGGATCCGCAGCAGCGTCGTCTTGCCTGCGCCGTTGAGGCCCAGCACGACGACCTTGGAGCCGCGGTCGATCGCGAGGTCCACATCGGTGAAGATCTCCAGCGAGCCGTAGGACTTCGACAGTCCCGATGCCATGAGCGGCGTCTTGCCGCACGGGGCGGGCTTCGGGAAGCGCAGCTTGGCGACCCGGTCGACCTGGCGCACCTCCTCGAGCCCCGAGAGCAGCTTCTCCGCGCGGGCCACCATCTGGTGGGCGGCAGCGGCCTTGCTGGCCTTGGCGCCGAAGCGGGCCGCCTGCTGCTGCAGCGAGGTCGCCTTCTTCTCGGCGTTGGCGCGCTCCTTCTTGCGGCGCTCCTCATCGGCGACGCGCTGGCGGAGGTAGTTCTTCCAGTTCATGTTGTAGATGTCGATCATCTGACGGTTCGCATCCAGGTAGAACACCCGGTTCACGGTCTCGCCGACGAGCTCGACGTCGTGGCTGATCACGATCAGCCCGCCCTTGTACCCCTTGAGGAACTCGCGCAGCCACACGACGCTGTCCGCGTCGAGGTGGTTCGTGGGCTCGTCGAGGATCATCGTCTCCGCGTCGGAGAACAGGATCCGCGCGAGCTCGATGCGCCGGCGCTGACCGCCGGACAGGGTCTTCAGAGGCTGGTCGAGGATCCGGTCCGGCAGCGAGAGGTTGTGCGCGATCGAGGCGGCCTCCGCCTCGGCTGCGTAGCCGCCGAGCGCCTCGAAGCGCTCGGTGAGGTTGCCGAACTGCCGCATGGCCTTCTCCGCCACCGCCGCGTCCTCGGATCCCATGGCCTCGGAGGCCTCGCGGATCCGCAGCGTGAGGGATCCCAGGCCGCGCGCGTCGAGGATGCGGGTGCGCGCGAGCATCTCCGGATCCCCGGATCGCGGGTCCTGCGGCAGGTATCCGAGCTCGCCGCTGCGCTCCACCTTCCCGTCGGCGGGGATGAGGTCCCCCGCGAGCACCTTCGTCAGCGTGGTCTTGCCCGCGCCGTTGCGGCCGACGAGACCGATCTTGTCGCCGTCGGCGACGCGGAAGGACACGTTCTCCATGAGGAGTCGCGCTCCCACGCGGATCTCGAGGTCGTGCACGGCGAGCACAGCAGACGTCCGTTCTTCAGCAGGGGGTGGGCGGCCGGATGGCCAGCCTCCCAGTATAGGCCGCGCGTCCGGGAGGACGCCGACCGACCGCCGACGCGCCCGCCGGCTCAGGGCGCCAGACCGCGTGCAGCCAGTGCCTCCCCCACGGCATCGGCGTGGCGCATCGTCCGCACCAGGATCGGGAGTGCCGAACGCAGACCGAGCCGCACCCCCCTGGCGTCTTGCGCTTCACGCACGGCGTGGACGAAGCCGCCGACCACCGGCACCATCGTCAGGGTGAGCGAAAGCACGAGCGCCACGGCCTCGACGTCGACTCCCAGGGCCCGGAGAGGGCGCAGCAGCCGGACGATCGTCGCCATGAGCGCGCTCGTCCGGGTGGTGCGGGTGAGCAGCTCCGCCAGCAGCAGGAGGATCACGAGCCGGCCCGTGTTCACGATGGCCGCCGGAGCTCCGACGAACACGCCCAGCGCGGCGCCGAGGATGAGGATCAGCCAGCGCAGCCGCCACCACACCGCGCCGAGCTCGCGCATCCCGAGACCG
Source organism: Microbacterium sp. MMO-10 (assembly GCF_037148715.1). Lineage (NCBI taxonomy): Bacteria > Bacillati > Actinomycetota > Actinomycetes > Micrococcales > Microbacteriaceae > Microbacterium > Microbacterium sp. MMO-10. The sequence goes on from NZ_JBBCSV010000002.1 coordinate 874,678, forward strand.
GCGAGCGGGAAGAGCAGGCTCGCGCCGGCGACGCCGACGAGGATCGGCACGATCATCGCAGGTGCCGCCGGGAGGAAGGAGATGCCGAAGGCGACGACCGCGAGAACCGCGAGCTTGACCCCGGCCGGGGTGCGATGCAGCAGTCCGGATCCGGGGCGATACAGCGAGATCATGACGACGCTCTCAGCCGCACAACTGCAGGTAGTCCGCGATCACGTCGTCCGGCGCACCCTGTGCGTGAACGCGACCGCCCTCGATGAGGACGGCTTCGTCGCAGCGGCGCACCAGATCGAGGTCGTGGGTGACGAGCACGAGCGGCACCGGCAGGTCTTCGATCAGGGCGTCGCCGATGCGCCGGCTGTTGCGCAGATCGAGGCGCGTGGTCGGCTCATCCGCGACGACCAGTCCCGGCCGGCCGATCAGCACCGAGGCCAGCGCGAGCAGCTGCTTCTGCCCTCCGGACAGGTCGGACACGGGCGCGTCGCGCAGCGTCGCGAGCCCGCACAGATCGAGCGCCTCGTCGACCCGCGCCGTCCGCTCCTGCGCTGGGACGCCGCGCAGCGACAGCGCGAGGTCCTCGGCCGGGGTCGGCATCAGGATCTGCGCCTCGGGATCCGCGAACACGAACCCCACATGGCGCCGCACCGCCTGCACGTCGCGTGCCGGGTCGAGCCCCGCCACGCGCACCGTTCCCGAGGTCGCGACCTGCAGGCCGTTGAGCAGACGGACGAGACTGGACTTGCCGGATCCGTTCGCGCCGATCACCGCGGTCCGGCGTGCGGTCAGCCGCACCGAGACGTCGTCGAGGATCGTGCGCCCCTCCACCCCCAGCGTGACCGAGCGCAGCTCGATGTCAGGCGACACGAAGCGCCGTCCGCGCGAAGGCACGCGGATAGGCCCGCTGCAGCGCGACGCAGAGCACGGTGGCCGCGACGGCCTTGATGAGGTCTCCGGGGAGGAACACGAGGCTGGACAGCGCCGTGGGCGCCAGGGGCACGCCCGTCACGAGCGCCTGCACCGGGATCCCGAACAGATACACGACGCCGATTCCGCCCACCATGGCGGCGACTCCCGCCCGCCACCAGGTGATGCGCCGCGTGCCCAGGATGAGGCCGATCACGACCACTCCCGCGAGCCACCCCAGGAGGTAGCCGGCGCTGGGGCCGACGAACACGCCCAGGCCGCCTCGGCCGCCGGCGAGCACGGGCAGGCCGGCCGCAGCGAGGGCGAGCACGGCGAGGACGGCGAGCGGGGCGAGGCGCGGACCGAGGATGAGCCCGGCGAGCATCACCCCGAGGGTCTGGCCGGTGATGGGCACTCCCCCGGGCAACGGGACGATCACGAGCCCCAGAGCGATGATCAGCGCCGCGAACACGGCGATACGGGCGGCGTCGGCACCCCACGGGCGGGCGTTCGTCGTCATGGCGGTCCCTTTCGGATCTGAAGTCGTGTGCTCGGCCCCTGCGGGCCAGTCCTGAACACTGTTCACCTGAACGGTGTTCACTATACTCGGAGCATGACTCCTCCGCGCACCGGTCGACACGACCGCGAGCACATCATCGGCGTCGCGCTCGAGCTGCTGGACCGTTACGGGCTGCCCGATCTGACCATGCGCCGCCTCGCGACCGAGCTCGACGTGCAGGCGAGCGCCTTGTACTGGCACTTCGACAGCAAGCAGGACCTGCTCGCCGCCGTCTCCGATCGCATCCTCGCGCGCATCCCCGAACCCGCCGAGGGCGAGCCGCTGATCGACGCGGCGCGGGCGGTGCGCGATGCGCTCCTCGCCCATCGCGACGGCGCAGAGATCGTGATCAGCTCGGCGGCGCTGCGCCCCGGTCGTTCGCGGGCGCAGGACGTGCTGCTGCGTGCGCTGCCGTCGCATCTCGACGACCCCGACCTCGCGGCCACCGCGGTGCTGCAGTTCGTGCTGGGGCACACGACGCTCGTCCAGCAGCGCATGCACGGCGAGAGCTACGGGGCAGCCCGCACGACGGAGGTGCTCGACGACGACGCGCGGGACGCCGCCGTCTTCGCGACCGGGATCGCCCTGTTCAGCCTCGGGGCGGCTCCGGCGCTGCACTGACGGTCGCTGGACGGGGACCGTCTCCGATCCGGGAGCCCGGGATCGCCGCGAGCAGCAGCACGACGGACGCGAGAGCGAACACGGCGGGGAAGCCGGAGCCGGTGATCGGCAGAGCGAAGAACAGCAGCCCTGCGACCGCGATGGTCACGGCCGACCCCGTGGAGTCGGAGATCGACAATGCTGAGGAGTTGAACCCTTCGTCCGAGGGCGTCGAGTACGCCAGCATCAGCACGTTGAGGCGCGGGTAGACCAGTCCCATCGCGCCGCCGGCGATCCCCCACAGCACGACGACGGCCCAGGGCATCGTCGCCGTCGCCGCGACCAGGACCAGGCCGATGAGGGCGACGAGCAATCCTGCCGTGGAGATGAGCACCGTGCGGCGGCTGCCGAGGCGGTCGCCGTACTTCCCCTGCACGGCCGACGCGGAGGACCACGCGAGGGCCGCCGCAGTGAGCGAGAGGCCGGCGATGGTCGGCGTGAAGTCGAAGCGCTCCATGAGCATCTTCGGGACGTAGGTCTCCGCCGCGAAGAACGCCCCTGCGATCAGGCCGCGCATCAGGATCACGCTCGGCAGGCGCGGTGCCGCGCGCAGTGTCCCCCTCGGGAGCAGCGGCCGGATCGAGAGCACGATGACGAGCACGGATCCGAGGGCGAGCGGCCATCCGAACGGCGCCGGCGCCTCGGCCGCGAACCCGACCGCGACGGCGGCGATCGCGACCACGACGGCGAGCAGGATGCGGCGCGCGATCCCGCCGGTCGTGGTGCCGGACCGGGCGTCGCCCTCCACCGCGGCCGGTTCAGTGCCCGCACCGTTCTGCGGATGGGCGTCGAGGTCGACCGCGCGGAGCTTCACCGCGACGAGCGCGAAGGCGACCGCGGTCAGCACGGCGACGCCGAGGAAGGTCCAGCGCCAGTGCAGGAACTGCGCGACCGCGCCGGCAAGGAAGGGCCCGATCATCGACGGGACCACCCAGGCGGCGGCGAAGGCGGCGAAGATCCCTCCGTGGAGGTGGGGCGGGTACACGCGCGCGACGACCACATACAGGGCGACGACCTGGCCGCCGGCCCCGAGCCCCTGGATGAGGCGTCCGAGGATCAGCACGTACATGTCCGTCGCGATCCCGGCGATGAGCAGGCCGACGATGAACAGCACGACCGCGGTGTACAGCGGCGCCCGGGGTCCCGATCGGTCGCTCCACGCTCCCGCGGAGACCATGCCGATCACGCCGGTCGCCAGCGTCCCGGCGAAGGCGACCGCGTAGAGCGCCTCGCCGTGCAGGTCGGCGGCGACCAGTGGCATGACTGTGGTCACCGCCAGCGCCTCGATCGCTCCGAGGAAGATCAGCACGACGGAGCCGACGGTGATCCCCAGGCGATCCCGGTCCCAGATCGTCGCCGCAGCCGCGGCCGCCGTCACCGACGCACCAGGGCAGCGATGCGGAGCACGGCCTCGGTGAGCACCTCCGGGGAGCATCCCAGATTGATGCGCACGTGGCCTCGTCCCTCTTCGCCGAACGTCGGTCCGCGGTTGAGCGCCACACGGGCCTCCCGGAGGATCCGCCCGGCGGGATCATCGCCCCAGCCGAGGTCCCTGAGGTCGACCCAGGCGAGATAGCCGGCATCGGGAAGACGGTACCCCGCCTCCGGCAGGTGCTCGGCGAGCAGCCGCCCGAGGAGTCGCCGGTTGTCATCGAGCGCCACCAGCAGCGCATCCAGCCACGCGTCGCTCTCCGGCGCCCAGGCGGCCACCGCCGCCAACGCGCCGAACAGGCCCGTGCGCCACTCGACCTCGGGCGGGAGCCCGCGGACGACCGCCGCCGTCTTCTCGCTCGCCGTCACCATGACCGCGCACTTGAGACCCGCGAGGTTGTACGCCTTGCTCGCGCTCGTGACCGTGTAGCCGATCTCCGCCGCGACCGGCGAGGCGGCCAGGAAGGGCGTGTAGTCGATGCCCGGCTGCACGAGCGGGGCATGGATCTCATCGCTCACGACGACCGCTCCGTGCGCGGCGGCGAGCTCGGCGAGGCGTGCCAGTACCGCTCTGCTGTGCACGGTGCCGGTCGGGTTGTGCGGGTTGCAGAGCAGCACGGCGCGCGCGCCGCGGGCCAGGGCCCGCTCGATCGCCGCCAGATCCAAGACCCAGGATCCGTCGACATCGACGAGGGGAACGCGCTCGGCGACGCCGCCGGCCTCTTCCACGCAGTCGAAGAAGGGCGGGTAGACGGGCGGCGCGACGATCACGCGGTCGCCCGGGGCGAGCACGGCCCGCAGGATCTCGACGACGCCCATCATCACGTCGCAGGTGGAGCGGATCCGCTCGGGCTGCACGGTCCAGCCGAAACGGCGCTCCGCGTAGGCCGCGAAGGCGGAGCGGATCCCGGGGTCCGGCGGCGTGTAGCCCGTGTCCCCCAGTTCCACCGCGGTGCGCAGCCGTGCCGTGATCGCGTCCGCGAGGGGGAAGTCCGTCTCGGCGACGAACAACGGGAGCACGTCCTCCGGGTAGGTGCGCCACTTGGTGCTGGTGCGGCGGCGGAGCTGATCGAGCGGCAGGGCGCGCAGTGCGGTACGGGCGGCGGTGGTCACCCTCCGAGCCTATCGACGCCGCAACGGCGAGCGGGCAGCCCGCGTCACACGGCGTCAGACCTCGGATGCAGGCAGTCCTCGTGCGGCGTGGCGGCCCGACACGACGACGGCCCGGCGCCGTGTTGCAGCGTCGAGCCGTCGTCGTGTGCGTCTACAGGTCAGATCGCGAAGCCGAGGGCGCGCATCTGGTCGCGCCCGTCGTCGGTGATCCGCTCGGGGCCCCACGGCGGCATCCACACCCAGTTGATGCGGAAGCGGTCGACGACGTCGTCCAGCGCCTGACCGGTCTGCTCCTCGAGCACGTCGGTCAGCGGGCACCCGGCGCTCGTGAGCGTCATGTGGATGACGAGGGCGTCGTTCTCCTCGTCCCAGGAGAGGTCGTAGATGAGACCGAGGTCGACGACGTTGATCCCGAGCTCGGGATCAACGACGTCCTTGAGCGCCTCGGTGACCTCGTCGTACTTCTCTCCGGTCAGCGTTGCCGTCATGGCTTCCAGCCTACGCTTCGATGGGAGCGCTGGGGTCGAGGAACCGGTCGTACCCCTCGTCCTCGAGACGGTCGGCGAGCTCCGCGCCGCCCTCCTCGACGATCTTGCCCGCGACGACCACGTGCACGTAGTCGGGGCGGATGTAGCGCAGGATCCGGGTGTAGTGCGTGATGAGCAGCACTCCGAGGTTCGTGTGCTCCTTGGCGCGGTTGACGCCCTCCGAAACGATCTTCAGCGCGTCGACGTCGAGGCCGGAGTCGGTCTCGTCCAGCACGGCGATCTTCGGCTTGAGCACCTCGAGCTGGAGGATCTCGTGACGCTTCTTCTCTCCGCCGGAGAAGCCCTCGTTGACGTTGCGCTGCGCGAACTTCGGGTCCATGCGCAGGTTCGCCATGGACTCCTTGACGTCCTTGGTCCACTGACGGATCGAGGGCGCCTCGCCGTCCAGCGCGGTCTTGGCCGTGCGCAGGAAGTTCGTGACGGTGACGCCGGGGATCTCCACCGGGTACTGCATCGCGAGGAAGAGACCGGCGCGGGCGCGCTCGTCGACGCTCATCGCGAGGACGTCCTCGCCGTCGAGCGTGATGGTGCCGCCCGTGACGGTGTACTTCGGGTGGCCCGCGATCGTGTAGGCGAGGGTCGACTTGCCGGAGCCGTTCGGGCCCATGATCGCGTGGGTCTCGCCCGTGCGCATGGTGAGGGTGATGCCGTTGAGGATCGGCGTGGTTCCCGCCTCGGTCTCGACGGTGACGTGCAGATCGGTGATCTCCAGGACAGACATGGATGATTCCTTCGTGGTTTTCGTGAAGCTTCGTGTGGATGCCGCGCGCGGCCTCGTGCTCGGGCACGGGCTCAGAGAGCGCTGACGTCCTTCGTGACGGCGGGGTCGATCATGAGGTCGTCTCCGACGATCTCCGTGACATAGACCGGGACGGGCTCGTAGGCCGGCAGGTTCAGCGGCTTGCCGGAGCACAGCGAGAAGGCCGATCCATGGGCCCAGCACTCGAGCGTCTTGCCCTCGACGAACCCTTCCGACAGCGAGATGTCGCCGTGCGTGCAGGTGTCGCCGATCGCGTGGATCTCGCCCTCGGAGTCGAGCACGACCGCGATCGGCACGCCGTCGAGCTCGACGCGCAGCGGAGTGTCCTCCTGCAGCTCGCTCACCGCGCATGCCCGCTGCGCGGTCACGCGTTCACCGCCTGCAGCTCGAGCTCGATCGCGGCGAGGAGCTCCTCCTCCAGGGAGGGAAGGCCCAGTCGCTGCACGATGTCGCTGAGGAAGCCGAGCACGACGAGACGGCGCGCTTCCTCCTCCGTGATGCCTCGAGCCTGGAGGTAGAACAGCTGCTCGTCGTCGAAGCGCCCGGTGGCGCTGGCGTGACCGGCCCCGAGGATGTCGCCGGTCTCGATCTCCAGGTTCGGGATCGAGTCGGCGCGCGCGCCCTCGGTGAGCACCAGGTTGCGGTTGGCCTCGTAGGAGTCGGTTCCGGTCGCATCCGGCCCGATCAGCACGTCGCCGATCCACACGCTGTGTGCGCTCTCGCCCTGGAGCGCGCCCTTGTACAGCACGTCGCCGACCGTGTGCGCGCCCTTGTGGTGCAGGTAGACCTGGCTCTCCAGGTGCTGACCGGCGTCGGCGTAGGACAGGCCGTAGAGCCGGGCCTCGGAGCCGGATCCGGAGAGCTCCACATTCGGGTTCACGCGCACGATGCCGCCGCCGAAGCTCACCACGAAGTGCGTGAGCGACGCGTCGCGATCGACGCGGGCCTGGTGGGCGGCCGCATGGATCGCCTCATCGGCCCAGCGCTGCACGCTGACGACCGTGAGCTGCGACCCGTCCCGGGCGATGATCTCCACGTTCTGCGCGTACTGCGCCGCGCCGTGGTGGTCGAGGACCACCGTGGCGCGGGAGTTCGGCATCGCCTCGATGAGGATCTGACCGAACGCGCGCTTGCCCGCGTCCGTGCCGTCGACGCGGAGGACGATCGGCGCGTCGATCTCGCCGTCCTGCGGGATGCGCATGTGCAGGCCGCGGCGGGCGTGCTTCCAGGCCAGGGCGCTCGGCAGATCCTCCGGGCGGAAGAACTCGCCGTAGGCGTCGGTCTCATCCGGCACGAGGAAGGCCTCGACGTCATCGAGATCGATCGACAGCGCGGAGTCGTCACCGGCCTCGTCGGTCAGCAGCCCGGCGAGCTGGGCCACCGGTGTGTGCTTCCAGTTGACCTCGCGCCCCGTGGGGGTGCCGAAGTCGGCCGGGTCGAACGAAGACGGCCGTTCCGACCGGGTCTGCACCGGGACGGTCTTGTCCGCGGAGAAGACCTGGGCGGCCGGGTCGATGTGGGCGTGCGTGTCCTGCGCCTCGACGGGCGCGGCAGTGGGGGCCGTCATCTCAGCCGACCGATCCTTCCATGCCCATCTCGATGAGCTTGTTCAGTTCCATCGCGTACTCCATGGGCAGCTCGCGCGCGATCGGCTCGATGAAGCCGCGCACGATCATCGCCATCGCCTCGTCCTCGGGCATGCCGCGGGACTGCAGGTAGAAGAGCTGCTCCTCGCTGACCTTCGAGACCGTCGCCTCGTGGCCGAGCTGCACGTCGTCGACGCGGATGTCGATCGCGGGGTAAGTGTCGCTGCGGGACTTGGTGTCCACGAGCAGGGCATCGCAGCGCACGGTGTTCGCGGAGTGGTGGGCGTTCGCGTCCACGCGGACCTCGCCGCGATAGCCGGCGCGGCCGCCGCCGCGGGCGATCGACTTCGAGACGATCGACGACTGCGTGTACGGCGCCATGTGGATCATCTTCGCGCCGGCGTCCTGGTGCTGACCGGGGCCGGCGAAGGCGACGGAGAGCGTCTCGCCCTTCGCGTGCTCGCCCATGAGGTAGATCGACGGGTACTTCATCGTCACCTTGGAGCCGATGTTGCCGTCGACCCACTCCATGGTCGCGCCCTCGTGCGCCACGGCGCGCTTGGTGACCAGGTTGTAGACGTTGTTCGACCAGTTCTGGATCGTCGTGTAGCGCACGCGGGCGTTCTTCTTCACGATGATCTCGACCACGGCCGAGTGCAGGGAGTCGCTCTTGTAGATCGGGGCGGTGCAGCCCTCGATGTAGTGCACGTAGCTGTCCTCGTCGGCGATGATCAGCGTCCGCTCGAACTGGCCCATGTTCTCGGTGTTGATCCGGAAGTAGGCCTGCAGCGGGATCTCCACGTGCACGCCCTTGGGGACGTAGACGAAGGATCCGCCGGACCACACGGCCGTGTTCAGCGCGGCGAACTTGTTGTCGCCGGCCGGGATGACCGTGCCGAAGTACTCCTGGAAGAACTCGGGGTGCTCGCGCAGCGCGGTGTCGGTGTCCATGAAGATGACGCCCTGCTGCTCCAGGTCCTCGCGGATCTGGTGGTAGACGACCTCGGACTCGTACTGCGCGGCGACGCCCGCGACCAGACGCTGGCGCTCCGCCTCCGGGATGCCGAGGCGCTCGTAGGTCTCCCGGATGTCCTCCGGGAGGTCCTCCCAGCTCTGCGCCTGCTTCTCGGTCGAGCGCACGAAGTACTTGATGTTGTCGAAGTCGATCTCGCTGAGGTCGGCACCCCAGGTCGGCATCGGCTTGCGACCGAACAGCTGCAGACCCTTCAGACGGGTCTTCAGCATCCACTCGGGCTCGTTCTTGAGCGCCGAGATGTCACGCACGACGGCCTCGCTCAGGCCGCGCCGCGCGCTGGCGCCGGCGGCATCGGGGTCGTGCCAGCCGAACTCGTACACCCCCAGCCCATCCAGCTCCGGGCGGTCGATCAGCACATCCGACATCACACTCTCCTCTTGGGCCGTAACGGTTCATCCGCCCCGGCACACCGCCGATCCCGCCGAGTCTGCGGAGAGCGGGTGCCGCTTGGGGCCCTCATCATGGACGCAAAGCAATCGCGCCTAAACTTGTGCAGGATGCTGTCCGCGAGTTCCGCGGTCATCGCCACACACCCCCGATTCTACAGGTTCCCTCCGACATCCGGGCCCTCTCGGCCTCGCGCGGAGGGATCCGGAGGACCCATGCCCGAGATCGCGACACCGCCCGCGCCCCGCACCCGCCCCGGATTCCTGGGCCGAGTCCACGATTGGCTCCCCGACCGCGTGGATCTCCGCGTGAAGATCGCCGCCTGGGTGTCGTTCGTGCTCGAGGTCGCGATCGTCGGCACCGGCGGAGCGGTCCGGCTCACCGACTCCGGCCTGGGGTGCGAGTGGCCGCTGTGCACGCCGGACTCGCTGTTCCCCACCGCGGAGCAGAGCTATCACTCCCTCATCGAGTTCGGGAACCGCGGACTGAGCTTCTTCGTCGGTCTCGCCGCGATCGTCGTCATCGTCTTCGTCTCGCGCTTCAGGGCCGCGCGGAGGGACCTCTGGACCATGGCCTGGATCGTGTTCGCCGGGGTGCTCCTGCAGGCCGCGGTCGGCGGGATCCTCGTGATCTTCGCCCTGCACCCGAACATGGTCGCCTTCCACTACCTTGTCTCGCTCGCGCTCGTCGCCGTGTCCGCGGCCTTCCTGGTGCGGATGGGCCAGCCGCGCGGAGCGCGCGAGCGGGCCGTGCCGAAGGGCGTCGCGATCCTCGTGCACGTCACGTCGTTCGTCCTGGCGCTCACCGTGCTCGTCGGAGTGCTCACCACCGGCGCCGGCCCGCACTCGGGCGATCCGGAGGTCACGCTGCGCAACGGCTTCGACGCGACGCTCCTCGAGCACGTGCACTCCTGGCCCGCCTACGCGCTCTTCGCGCTCACCCTCACGCTGCTCGTGATCAGCCTGGCGACCGGCCTCACGGAGATCCGGAGCGCGGTGATCGCCCTGCTCGCCATCGAGCTGGTGCAGATCGCCGTGGGTCTGTATCAGGCCCGCAACGCCCTGTTCCCGCTGGCGGTGGGCGTGCACATGGTGCTCGCGGCCGTGCTCGTCGCGGCGTGCACCGTGCTCGTGCTCCGGCTGAAGCGACCGGCCGAGTCGGCGGCGGCCGAGGCTGCAGTCCGCACCGCATCCTGAACCCGCCGGCGTCCCTCAGTCCTGCGGCCGCTCCACCCCGGGGCTCCCGTCCTGCGCCCAGGCGGCGCCGAGCGCGAACAGCGTCGCGACGCCGTAGCGCTCCATCGCCGCGGCGATCCGGCGGCGGCCCGTCCGCGGCGTGATGCCGAGGGAACGGGATGCCGCGTCCAGGGTCATCCCCCGACGCATGCGATGCAGCAGCTGTCCGTATCCGCCGGGATCCCTCTCGACCGGTCGCGCCTGCTGCCACAGCCCCTCGAAGTAGGCCCGCGCGAGGCCGGCGATCACCGGACTCGACACCGCGAGCACGCTCTGCGGCGCCAGGTCGCCCCAGAGCAGCGGCAGCCCCGTCACCTCCTCGTCGTCCACCCAGAACCAGCTCGGCGGATCCGGGAGGATGCGGAACTCGACCCCCGCGGCCTGGAAACGCTGCACCATCGCGAGCAGCTTGTCGTCGAGGGCGACCGCGGGCAGGATCGCCTGGACCGCCGAGTAGGACGACATCGCCTTCGCGAAGGCCGCACTGCGCTCGGGACCGCTGGCCTGGTAACGGTCCAGGTCGGTGAGCACGGCCCGCACCCGCCCTCCGGCGCCCACCCGCGAGGCCTGGACCGCGAACCACAGATCCTCCGCGGCATGCGGTCCCTGGGCGCTCTGCAGCACGAGCCGGTCCTGGGCGACGGCCTCGCCGAAGTTCCACGACGATGTACGGCGCGCGACGCCCTCCATGATCGCCGCCAGACTCTCGCTGCGCGCCTGGGCCTCGGCGCGCTCGGCCAGCAGCAGCCGCTCGATCGCGATCGCGGCCGCGTGCAGCGGAGGGTTCAGCAGCACGACGTCGTCGTCGCGCAGGGAGAGGTTGCCCGCCTCCGCCAGTCGCTGCAGTGCCGCGCGGGCGCCGCCGTGGCCGAGCCCCGTCCTGGCGGCCACGTCGGCGACACCGCGCAGTCGTTCCCGCAGCAGAAGGTCGAGCAGGTCGTCGTCGCTCATCATGTGTCCTCTTGCGGACAACGCAGGAACCGGTCCTTGCGTCGTCCTGATCAGGTCCGTTGGATGAGACTGGACGCTAGCAGGAGGATCCCGTTGGGGACGGATCCGTGGATCGCAGGCTGCTGGGGACGCCGGTCCCGGGTGACCGAACACCCGGGACCTCTCCCCCGGGACAGGGCCATCGCGCGACGCATATGCGGCGCATAGCCGGTTCAGAAGACACGCACGACTTCACCCCGGAGGGTGGGTCCCATGACACGCGCAATGAACCGCAGCATCTCGTTCTGGATCCTCCTGGCCGCCTCGGTCGCCCTCACCGCCACCGGCGCCGTGGTGGCGCTCGATCATCTCGGCACGATGACGGCCACTCTCAAGAACGGCAGCGCCACGGGGCTCGAGGTCTACGCCGGGCAGTCCTGGATCGTCATCGGCGCAGCCCTCCTCGGCGCGGGGGTGCTCGGGCTCCTCGTCTCGCTGGCGCTGGCCGTCGTGTCGAGCATCGTCGGCGCCGCGTCCACGCCGCTCGCAGCGCTCGCGCCGCTGCCCGCCGTGGAGACGGATGATGCCGGAGATCCCGAGGGAGCGCTCGATGCCCCCGCCGCCGCGGACGAACTCGCCCCCGCCGAGTCGGACGAGAACGCGCGCGCGGCGGACGAAGCCGGCGACGCCGACGAAGAGGGGACTCAGAACGGCAGCAGCGGGTCGACCGCCACGGCGACGAAGATCAGCGTCAGATAGGTGATGGAGGCGTGGAAGACGCGCATCGGCCGCGCCGATGCGCCCTTCACCGCCTGCGCGTACAGCCGGTGCGACTCGTACACGAACCATCCGCCGAAGACGAGCGCGGAGACCGTGTAGACCAGGCCCATGCCGGCGACCGGGATGAGCAGCAGCGAGCAGGCCAGCGTCGCCCAGGCGTACAGGATGACCTGCAGTCCCACCTGCGAGGCGGAGCGGGTGACGCCGAGCATCGGGACGTCGACGTCCTCGTAGTCGTCCTTGTACTTCATGGACAGCGGCCAGTAGTGCGCCGGGGTCCACAGGAACACCAGGACGAACAGCACGAAGGCCGGCCAGTCGAGGGATCCGGTGACCGCGGCCCAGCCGATCAGCACCGGGAAGCACCCCGCGATGCCGCCCCAGATGATGTTCTGCTCCGTGCGGCGCTTCAGGATCAGGGTGTACACGACGACGTAGAAGAAGATCGCCGCCGCGGACAGCGCGGCAGCGACCCAATTGGTCGTCACCCAGAGCCAGACGGTGGACAGCACCGCGAGCACCCAGGAGAACACCAGCGCGCCGCGCGGGGAGACCTCCCCGGTCACCAGCGGGCGCTTCTCGGTGCGGTGCATGTGCGCGTCGATGTCGCGGTCGATGTACATGTTGAACGCGGCAGCGGATCCGGCGCTCATCGATCCGCCGATGACGGTCGCCGCGACGAGCCACAGGTTCGGCAGGCCCTGCTGGGCCAGGAACATGACCGGGACGGTGGAGACGAGCAGCAGCTCGAGGACCCGCGGCTTGGTCAGCTCGATGTAGCCCTTGATGGTCCGCTTCAGAGAGCGCTCGGCGGCGACGGACTCGATGGTGGTCGCGATGCTGACCGCCTCCTTCATGCGTAGGGCAACGCCACCCATTCTATGCCACCGGGGAGAACACGACGAGGCACCGCGACCGCGCCCCCGATCGCGAGCGGGCGACAGGTGGAATGCGCTTTCTGCCCCTCGAAACACTTCGTCCCGACCGGCCCGGGCGCGACACGACGCCACTATGCTGAAACTGCTCGCGCGCCCGTCAACGTGCCTCGCCCCTCCGTGAAGTAGCGGTCGGCGCGCAGACGATCGGGCGCTCTCACTGTCTTGAAAGGGCTCTGGAGTGTCGGAACTGCTGTGGGATGAGATCGATCGGCGCGCGGTGGACACCGCCCGGATCCTGGCGGCGGATGCCGTGCAGAAGGTCGGCAACGGCCATCCGGGAACCGCGATGAGCCTGGCCCCCGTGGCCTACCTGCTCTACCAGCGGGTGCTGCGGCACGATCCGGCCGACACCCACTGGATCGGCCGCGACCGGTTCATCCTCTCGGTGGGCCACTCGTCGCTCACCCAGTACGTCCAGCTCTACCTCGGCGGGTTCGGCCTCGAGCTCGGCGACCTCGAGGCGCTGCGCACCTGGGGCTCGCTGACCCCCGGGCACCCGGAGTACGGGCACACCAAGGGCGTCGAGATCACGACGGGCCCGCTCGGACAGGGTCTCGCCTCGGCCGTCGGCTTCGCCTACGCCTCCCGTTACGAGCGCGGTCTGTTCGACCCGGAGGCCGCTGCGGGGACGAGCCCGTTCGACCACCACGTCTACGTGATCGCGGGCGACGGCGACCTGCAGGAGGGCGTCACCAGCGAGGCCTCCTCGCTCGCCGGCCACCAGCAGCTCGGCAACCTCATCGCGATCTACGACTCCAACCGCATCTCCATCGAGGGCGACACCAACGTCGCGTTCACCGAGGACGTCCGTGCTCGTTACGAGTCCTACGGCTGGCAGGTGCTGCACGTGGACTGGGTGCGCACCGGCACCTACGTCGAAGACGTGCAGGAGCTCTTCGATGCGATCGAGCAGGCCAAGGCCGAGACCTCGAAGCCGTCGCTGATCATCCTGAACACGATCATCGGATGGCCCGCGCCGAACAAGAAGGGCACCGAGTCGGTGCACGGCAATGCGCTCGGGGCCGACGAGGTCGCCGCGACCAAGGTCGTGCTCGGCTTCGATCCCGACAAGAGCTTCGTGGTCGAGGACGCGGTCATCGCGCACACCCGCGAGCTCGGCGCCCGCTCCGCCGCGGAGCGCGCCGAATGGCAGCAGGGCTTCGACGCCTGGGCCGACGCGAACCCGGAGCGCAAGGCGCTCCTGGACCGTCTCGAGGCGCACGAGCTGCCCGAGGGCATCGAGGACGCCCTGCCGGTCTTCGAGGCCGGCACCGAACTCGCCACCCGCGCGGCCTCGGGCAAGGTCATCAACGCCCTGGCGCCCGAGCTGCCCGAGCTGTGGGGCGGATCCGCCGACCTCGCCGGCTCGAACAACACCACCATCGCCGGGGCGAAGTCGTTCATCCCCGCGTCCTGGTCCACGCACGACTGGGACGGCAGCCCCTACGGTCGCGTGATGCACTTCGGGATCCGCGAGCACGCCATGGGCTCGATCCTCAACGGCATCGTGCTGCACGGCCCCACCCGCCCGTTCGGCGGCACGTTCCTCATCTTCAGCGACTACATGCGCCCGCCGGTGCGCCTCGCCGCCCTGATGAACGTTCCCAGTGTGTTCGTCTGGACGCACGACTCCGTGGCGCTCGGCGAGGACGGCCCGACGCACCAGCCGATCGAGCAGCTCGCGTCGCTCCGCGCCATCCCGAACCTCGCGGTGGTGCGCCCCGCCGACGGCAACGAGACGGCCGCGGCATGGCTGGAGATCCTGCGCCGGCACGGCGGCCCGACGGGCATCGCGCTCACCCGCCAGAACGTGCCGAACTTCGCGCGCGGCACCGGCGAGGCGTCCGGCGAGACGTTCGCGGCGGCCTCGAACACGGCCAAGGGCGCCTACGTCCTCGCCGAGGCGCCGAACGGAACGCCCGACGTCCTCCTCATCGCCACCGGTTCCGAGGTGCAGCTGGCCGTCGCCGCCCGCGAGGCCCTCGCCGGCGAGGGCGTGAACGCCCGCGTGGTGTCGGCGCCGTCGCTGGAGTGGTTCGCCGAGCAGGACGAGGCCTACCGCGAGGCGGTGCTCCCGTCCGCGATCAAGGCGCGCGTCTCCGTCGAGGCGGGATCCACCCTGAGCTGGCACGGGATCGTCGGCTCGACCGGCCGGTCCGTCGGGATCGACCACTTCGGCGCCTCCGCCGACTACAAGACCCTGTTCCAGAAGTTCGGCATCACCACCGAGGCCGTCATCGCGGCCGCCCACGAGACCATCGCCGCCACCGCGGCCGCTTGAGCACCACGTACGAGGAGATCCGCATGACCACCCCCACCGCCGCCCTCTCCGCCGCCGGCGTCAGCATCTGGCTCGACGACCTGTCCCGCACCCGCATCCACTCCGGCAACCTCGCCGAGCTCATCGCGTCCCGTGACGTCGTCGGCGTGACGACGAACCCGACGATCTTCGCCAACTCGATCACCAACCCCGACGACACGTCCTATGACGCGCAGGTCGCCGAGCTCGCCGCGCGCGGCGCGACGGCCGAAGAGGCGATCACCGAGGCCACGACGCAGGACGTCCGCGACGCCCTCGACGTCTTCCGCCCGGTGTGGGAGCGGACCGGTCACGTCGACGGCCGCGTGTCGATCGAGGTCTCCCCCGACCTCGCCCACGACACCGACGGCACCATCGCCCAGGCCAAGGAGCTGTGGGCCAAGGTCGACCGTCCCAACCTCCTCGTGAAGATCCCGGCGACCAAGGCGGGGCTGCCGGCGATCACCGCGGCGATCGCCGCGGGCATCAGCGTCAACGTCACGCTCATCTTCAGCCTGGAGCGCTACGCCGAGGTCATCGACGCGTACCTTGCGGGCCTGGAGCAGGCGAAGGCCGCCGGCATCGACCTCTCGACGATCCACTCGGTCGCGTCGTTCTTCGTGTCGCGCGTCGACACCGAGACCGACAAGCGCCTCGCCGCGATCGGCACCGACGAGGCCACCGCCCTCAGGAGCAAGGCGGGGCTCGCGAACGCCCGCCTCGCCTACGAGCTGTACGAGAAGACGTTCGCCGGTGAGCGCGCTGCCGCGCTGCTGGCCGCGGGCGCGAACCGGCAGCGCCCGCTCTGGGCGTCCACGGGTGTCAAGGACCCGGCGCTCCCGGACACCCTGTACGTCACCGAACTCGTCGCCGCCGACGTCGTCAACACGATGCCGGAGAAGACGCTCGAGGCGACCTTCGACCACGGAGTCGTGACCGGCGACACGATCACCGGCACCTACGACGCGTCCCGGGAGGTCTTCGCGGGACTCGCCGCGGTCGGCATCGACTTCGCCGATGTGACCCAGGTGCTCGAGGACGAGGGCGTCGCGAAGTTCATCGACTCCTGGCACGATCTGCTCCGCCAGGTCCGCGAAGGACTGGAAGCGCAGCGGTGAGCTTCGAGATCCACACCTCCGGGGCGCCGAAGGCGGCCATCGACGAGGTCGTCCCGCGACTGGTCGGCGAGCTGATCGCCTCCCGGATCACCAACGCCGACCCGACGGTGTGGGGCGAGAGCGCCGAGGCCGAGGCGGGCGTCCGGCTCGGCTGGGTGGACGCGGTATCCGTGTCGCGCCCCCTGGTCCCGGAGATCATCGCCCTGCGCGACGAGCTCGCCGCCCAGGGCGTGAACCGGGTCGTGCTGGCCGGGATGGGCGGATCCTCGCTCGCCCCCGAGGTGATCTCGCAGACGGCCGGCATCGAGGTCACGATCCTCGACTCCACGGCTCCTGGACAGGTGCTCGCCGCCATCGACGCCGGACTCTCGGACGTCGTGCTCGTGGTCTCCTCGAAGTCCGGATCGACCGTCGAGACCGACTCGCAGCGCCGCACCTTCGAAGCCGCGTTCCGCGACGTCGGAATCGATCCGGTGCAGCGCATCGTCGTGGTCACCGACCCCGGCTCGCCGCTCGACACCTCGGCCCGCGAGGCCGGCTATCGGGTGTTCAACGCGGACCCGAACGTCGGCGGCCGGTACTCCGCCCTCACCGCCTTCGGCCTGGTGCCCTCCGGGCTGGCCGGCGTCGACATCGACGAACTGCTCGATGAGGCCGAGGCCACGCTGCTGCAGGTCGCGATCGACTCCCCGGAGAACCCCGCGCTGCTGCTCGGCGCGGCGATCGCCGCCTCGCGGCAGACACCGGACGGACCACGTCGCGACAAGCTCGGCCTGATCACCGACGGAACGCACATCGTGGGCCTGCCCGACTGGATCGAGCAGCTGGTCGCGGAGTCGACCGGCAAGGAGGGCACGGGGATCCTTCCCGTCGTGCTGCTCCCGGTCTCCCCCGAGGTCGAGGCGGCGCCCGCCGACCTGCAGCTGGTGCGTCTCGTCGACGAGGCCGATGAGTTCCACCTGCGCGAGCGCCACCCGGGCGAGATCCTCGTCAGCGGCACGCTCGGCGCGCAGTTCCTGGTGTGGGAGTACGCCACCGCCGTCGCCGGGTACCTGCTCGGCATCAACCCGTTCGACCAGCCCGACGTCGAGTCGGCGAAGGTCGCCGCCCGGGGCCTGCTCGACGCGCGCCCCGAGGCGTCCCCGGCCGCCTTCGAACAGGACGGCGTCGAGGTGCGCGCCTCGGACCCGGCGCTGCTCGCCTCCGGCACCATCGCGGGCGTGCTCGACGCGCTGTGGGCGCAGCTGCCGGAAGACGGCTACGTCAGCATCCAGGCCTACGTCGACCGGCTCGAGATGCCGCAGCTGCAGGGACTGCGCGAGCTCGTCGCCGCCGACTCCGGTCGTCCCACCACGTTTGGGTGGGGCCCGCGCTTCCTCCACTCGACCGGCCAGTATCACAAGGGCGGACCCGCACAGGGCGTGTTCCTGCAGATCCTGGAGCGGACCGATGTGGATCTGGAGATCCCCGATCGCCCGTTCACGTTCGGTCAGCTGATCGAGGCGCAAGCCGCCGGCGACGCCGGCGTGCTGACCGCGCACGGCCGACCGGTCGTGACGCTCACGATCACCGAGCCCCAGGACGACGTGCTCGACCTGTTCGAGGCCGCCCAGTAGTCCCCGCGAACCTCAGGAGAATCCCCCACTGATGTCTGTCCCCGTCTCCCGCGGCCACAACCCGCTGCGCGATCCCGACGACCGCCGGCTGAATCGGATCGCGGGCCCCAGCGCCCTGGTGATCTTCGGCGTCACCGGCGACCTGTCGCGCAAGAAGCTCATGCCTGCCGTCTACGACCTCGCCAACCGCGGTCTGCTGCCCCCCGGCTTCGCGCTGGTGGGCTTCGCCCGCCGCGACTGGGAGGACCAGGACTTCGCGCAAGTGGTGTACGACGCCGTCAAGGAGCATGCGCGCACCCCGTTCCGCGAGGAGACCTGGGCCCAGCTCCTGCAGGGCATCCGGTTCGTCTCCGGCGAGTTCGGCGACCCGGACGCCTTCCGCCGGCTGCGGGAGACGGTCGAGAAGCTCGACGTCGAACGCGGAACCATGGGCAACCACGCGTACTACCTCTCCATCCCGCCGAACCAGTTCCCGCTGGTCGCGCAGCAGCTGCGCGACTCCGGGCTGGTCGAGGGGCATGAGGACGCCGACCATTGGCGTCGCGTCGTGATCGAGAAGCCGTTCGGGCACGATCTCGCCTCGGCGCGGGCGCTCAACGACGCGCTCGAGGGCACGTTCCCCGCCGATTCGATCTTCCGCATCGACCACTACCTCGGCAAGGAGACGGTGCAGAACATCCTCGCGCTGCGCTTCGCGAACGAGCTCTACGAGCCGATCTGGAACCGCAACTACGTCGACCACGTGCAGATCACGATGGCCGAGGACATCGGCGTCGGCGGACGTGCGGGCTACTACGACGGCATCGGCGCCGCGCGCGACGTCATCCAGAACCACCTGCTGCAGCTGCTCGCGCTGACGGCCATGGAGGAACCGATCAGCCTGTCGGCGGAGCATCTGCGCGCCGAGAAGGAGAAGGTCCTCGCCGCGGTCTCCCTCCCCGACGATCTGTCCCTCGCCACGGCGCGCGGACAGTACGCCGGCGGCTGGCAGGGCGGCGAGCAGGTCACGGGCTTCCTCGACGAGGACGGCATGGATCCGGAATCCACCACCGAGACCTACGCCGCCGTGAAGCTCGAGATCAACACCCGCCGCTGGGCCGACGTGCCGTTCTACCTGCGCACGGGCAAGCGTCTCGGACGCCGTGTCACGGAGATCGCGGTCGTGTTCAAGCGCGCCCCCGAGCACCTGTTCGGCGGAGCGCAGACCTCCGAGCTGGGGCAGAACGCCCTGGTGATCCGCGTGCAGCCGGATGAAGGCGTCACCCTGCGGTTCGGCTCGAAGGTTCCCGGCAACGGCAGCAACGTGCGCGACGTGACCATGGACTTCGGCTACGGGCACGCGTTCACCGAGGCCAGCCCCGAGGCCTACGAGCGTCTCATCCTCGACGTGCTCCTCGGCGACCCGCCGCTGTTCCCGCGCCACGAAGAGGTCGAGCTCAGCTGGAAGATCCTGGATCCGGTGGAGCAGTTCTGGGCCGCGGAAGGCGGCCCGGTGGAGCAGTACGCTCCCGGATCCTGGGGCCCGGCGTCCGCCGACGCCCTGCTCGCCCGTGACGGACGTGTCTGGAGGCGCCCGTGATCATCGATCTGCCCGACACCACCACCAGCCAGATCGCGAAGAACCTGGTCAAGGCGCGCGAGGAGGGCGGCGTCGTCGCGCTCGGACGCGTGCTGACGCTGATCATCGCGGCCACCGACGACGTCGCGGAGTCGGCCATCGACGCCGCGAACGACGCCTCCCGCGAGCACCCGATGCGCGTGATCGTGCTCACCACGAGCGAGGGCGAGGCGCACCTCGACGCGCAGATCCGCGTGGGCGGCGACGCCGGCGCGAGCGAGGTCGTCGTGCTGCACGCCTACGGCGACGCCGCGAGCAACGAGGAGAGCCTGGTCACCGGACTGCTGCTGCCCGATGCGCCCGTGGTCGTGTGGTGGCCGCGCGAGGCGCCGGAGGCGCCCGCGGCCTCGCCCCTCGGCCGTATCGCTCAGCGCCGCATCACAGACGCCGCGACGGCCTCCGACGTGCGCGCTCAGCTCGAGGTGCTCGGCCGCACGCACGTGCCCGGCGACACGGATCTCGCCTGGACCCGGCTCACGCACTGGCGCGAGCAGCTCGCCGCGGTGCTCGACCAGCCGCCGTACGACGACGTCACCGCCGTCGAGGTGCGCGGTGCCGCGGCATCGCCGTCGACCGCGCTGCTGGCGGCGTGGCTGCGGCTCGCCCTCGACGTACCGGTCCGCTGGGCGTACGAGAGCCCCGACGTGTGGCAGGAGGGCATCAAGTCGGTGCGGCTCACCCGGGCGGACGGCGACATCCTGCTCGAGCGTCCGGTGCCGGGTTCCGCCGTGCTCACGCAGCCCGGTCAGCCCGACCACGAGCTGCACCTGCCCCGCCGCACCCTGCGCGAGTGCTTGGCGGAGGAGCTCCGCCGCCTCGATCCGGACGTGCTGTACGGCCGCGTGATCACCGAGGGCTGGGAGCTGCTCGAAGCGCCGGAGCCGGTCGCCTGACATGGCCTCCGACTCCCCCGCCAAGCGCGTCGTGATCGGCGCGGATCCGGCCTCGCTCGCCCGCCTCGTCGCAGACCGGTTCCTGGTGCGCGTCCAGGCGCGGATCAGGGACGGCCGCGTCGCCCACATCGCACTGACCGGCGGAAGCATGGGATCCGCCGTGCTGCAGGCGGTGGCGGAGGATCCACGCACCGCCGAGCTGGACTGGTCCCTGGTGCACTTCTGGTGGGGCGATGAGCGCTTCGTCCCGCGCGATCACCCCGATCGCAACGCCGGGCAGGCCAGGGCCGCACTCCTGGACCGGATCCCCGTTCCGGCCGAGAACGTGCACGAGATGGCGGCGAGCGATGAGGGCCTCACGCTCGACGAGGGTGCGGACGCGTATGCCGCGGAGCTCGCGCGTTTCGGGGACGCGGAGCGCCCTTGGCCGTCGTTCGCGGTGTGCTTCCTGGGTGTCGGCCCCGACGGGCATGTCGCCTCGCTGTTCCCCGACCGCCCGGAGATCACGGTGTCGGATGCCGCCGTGCTGCCGGTGCGGGACTCCCCCAAGCCCCCGCCGGAGCGGATCACGCTGACCCGTCCCGTCATCAACGCCTCGAAGCGCGTCTGGCTCGTGCTGACCGGAGCGGAGAAGGCCTCGGCGCTGGGGCTGGCACTGGCCGGCGCGAACTATGAGAACGTGCCGGCGGCAGGAGCCAAGGGACGCAAGCGCACCGTGTTCTTCGTGGACGAGGCCGCCGCGGCAGAGGTCGCGCCGGATCTCATCGACGTCGACTACTGACCGACGCCGCGACTGGGGACGTCGACGCCGATCCACCGGATCAGCGACTGCGGACGTCGACGCCGATCCACCGGATCAGCGTCCGGCGGATCCGTTCCCGCGCTCGTCGGCGTCGCCCCCGGTACGAGGCGGTTCTTCGCGCCGGAGCGGAGCGACGTTCGACGGCCATGCCGGCGAGTCGGGATGGCCTTCCGAGGGCGCCGTTGCGTCATCGCCCTGCGCTTCCGGCGTGTGGCGGCTCCCCGACGACGGGGCGGCCCCTCCGCTGCTCCCGCGGGTGATGGGCAGTTCCTGGCTCTCGCTGACGACCTGCGGATGGTAGCGGGCGAGCGTGACCACGCCCCATCCGGCGATGGCTCCGGAGATCCCGAAGGCGACGAACACCCAGACCGGGGCCGCAGCGCCCTCCTGGAGCACGAGCAGGCCGATGAGCACCGCGACCATCGGATCGATGACGGTGAGGCCCGCGATCACGAGGTCGGGCGGGCCGGACCCGTATGCCGTCTGCACGAAGTAGGCGCCCGCGGCGCCGGCCGCGATGAGCGCGATCACGCACACCGCCGTGAGCCAGTCGAACTGACCGGACTGGATCCGGACCAGGACCGCCTTGGCCAGCGTCGCGACGAAGCCGTAGAGGATGCCCGCGCCGGTGACGTAGAACAGCGCACGCATGCGATGCCGGAGGATCAGCCAGCAGGCGCCGAGCAGGATGATCACGAGGAGCAGGATCGTGAGGATCGTGAACAGCTGGATCTCGCTGATATCGCGCTCGACGGCGAACAGCGCGGCGAAGAGCACGAAGATGAAGATGCCGCCCACGCAGGCGAAGATCGATACGAGCGAGCGCTTCGTCGGCGCCACACCGCTCACCCGCGCGTTGAGCAGGGTCGTGATCACGAGCGCGATGGCTCCGAGCGGCTGGACCACGATCAGCGGCGCCTTGGTGAGCGCGGCGAGCTGGCAGACGATCGCGAGACCGAGCATGAGGGTGCCGACGATCCAGGACGGCCGGGTCAGCAGCCCCTTCACCTGTTGCCAGCTCAGGCCCGTGGCCGCGTCGGAGCCGCTCAGCCGCTCGACCTTCTCGACCCCGCGGTGCTGGTACTGGGCGCCGAGCGACATGAACACCGCACCCGCCAGCGCCAGCGGGATGCCCATCAAGAGGCCGGGGTTGGCGAACACGCCGGCGAGGTGTTCGCCGACGTCTGCCGCCCCCATGTTCCGCGTCAGCTCCTCAAGCACCCTTCGAGCCTACCCGCCGCACGGCGCCGACTAGGGTTGACGCGTGGCTGTGCTTCCGATTCGCATCATGGGCGATCCCGTCCTGCATTCCCCCGCCGACCCCGTCGGAGAGATCACCGACGACATCCGCACCCTCGTCGCGGACATGTACGAGACGATGGACATCGCTCCCGGCGTGGGCCTCGCCGCCCCGCAGGTGGGAGTCGGTCTGCGGATCTACGTGTACTCGTACGTCGACGATGACGAGAACCCCTGGCGCGGCGAGATCATCAATCCGGTGCTCTGGATGGCGCCGCTCGAGCCCGGCTCCCCCGACCCCGATCTCGAATCGGAGGGGTGCCTGTCGTTCCCCGGCGAGCGTTTCCCGCTGCGCCGATCCGAGCGCGTCCTCGTGACCGGGACCGACCTCAATGGCGACGACGTCCGCATCGAGGTCGACGGCTGGCGCGCCCGGATCATGCAGCACGAGTTCGACCACCTGGACGGGATCCTGTACGTCGACCGTCTGGACGACGGCGACTGGAAGACCGTGCAGAAGATCTCCCGCAAGCGCGGCTGGGGCCGTCCAGGCGCACGCTGGCTGCCCGGCGTCGACAACCTCGAAGGCTGAGCGCCAGGCGCCGCGGCGCGACGCGCCCGGGCGCCGGCCCGAGGCGGGAAGCACCGCGAACGTTTGCTATAGTTGACGAGTTGCCCGCGCAGCGGGAGACATTCCTCGGTAGCTCAATTGGCAGAGCAGCCGGCTGTTAACCGGCAGGTTCTTGGTTCGAGTCCAAGCCGGGGAGCAATCCCCCGAAACCCCGTCCTCGTGACGGGGTTTCGTCGTTGGCGGAGTCGTCCGCCTGTCATCCGCCCGTAGACCGGACATCCGGTCGTCACGGCGAGGACGAGGTTCCCGGCGCGAGATGCGTTCGCCTCAGCGCGGGCGCAGCACGGCCCCCCGTCAGACGGCGTGGTCCGCCCCGGGCGTCCACAGCAGATCGGCGCCGACGCCGCGTGCGACCACATGCCCTTCGCGGATCATCAGGGTCGCCGCACCCAGCTCGCGTGCGAAGGCGGCGTCGTTGCTCACCAGCAGAGCCGCCATCCCCCGTCCGGTGCGGCGCCGCGTGATCGCGTCGAAGACCACCGGCCGCACCTCCAGATCGAGGTTCGCGAGTGGCTCGTCAGCGATGAGCACCAGCGGATCCAGCACCAGCGAGCGCGCGATCGCGACGCGCTGGCGCATCCCGGCGCTCAGCTCATAGGGGAACGAGGAGGCGAGGCCCAGCGGCAGGTGCAGCTCGTCGAGGAGCGTCGCGACCCGGATGGACAGCGCCTTGACGTTCACCTTGCGCTCACGCTGCAGGATCGGTTCGGCGATGATCTCGTGGACCGTCAGCTGCGGCGTCAGCAGCGCCCCGGCATTCTGCGGCAGGTACCCGGCACGGTAGGTCAGTTCCCGAAGGCGCCGGCCAGGGTGGCGCACCGAGACTCCGCAGACCGTCGCCGAACCCCCGACCACGCGTATCGACGGGTCCGGAGCACCCGCCAGCGCACCGACCAGCGTCGACTTCCCCGAACCTGTCGCGCCCGCGATGCAGATCAGCTCGCCGGGAGGCAGTGTGAACGTCACTCCGTCGATCGCACGCGTGGGCGCGGAATGGCCGATCCGGTCGATCACGACATCCTCGCAGACGATCGCCGCCGCTGGATCACCGCTCGAACGTGCCATGACTCCATCCTGCCCGAACCCTCCCCGACCTGGGGAGCGGGTTCCGGCGGGCCTCAGGACTCGTTGTACCGCTGCCGCTCGGAGTCGATCTCGACGAGCCTGCGTGCGATCGCCCTGGCCCCGTCGGAATCGGCGGGCAGGCGCTGGATCGCACCGAGCAGTTCGCTCTTCTCGCGCTCCAGACCGCGGACGATGAGCCGTCGGCAGAGATCCGTCGCCGACGCCCTCGCTCCCTGCTCGTCGCGCGCCGGGAACGCCGCCATGAGCAGTTCCCCGGCGAGCCCGCGATAGGGCTCCCGCACAGAGTCCACCGCCTGCAGCGCCCATCCGGGTCGCTGCCGGTCCGGCACCTGACCGATGGCCTCGCGCACCGCGTCCAGCGCCGGCACGGAGAACGGCGCGCTGACGGCCCGCTGCAGCAGTTCCGCGTCGAGCTGATGCCCGTACTGCAAGGCGCCCATCAGCGCGTCCCGCTCGAGCGGCGCGTCTCCGGTCCGCGGCAGCGTCGCCAGGGTCACCACGGGGACCGTCGTCGCCGCCTCGCTCGCGGCCGGCGACGACGACGCGGTGGGAGTCGTCTGCTGCTCGCGCGCGCCGGCGCCGTCGCGGCGGCGACGCTCGTGACGACGCACCTCGGCGTGCACGTCGGTCGGATCCATCCCCAGCCGGCGCGCCAGGATGCGCTCGTACTCGGGTCGCAGCAGCGCGTCCCGGATCTCGGCCACGATCGGGGCCGCGGCGCGGAGCGCACCCACCCGTCCCTCGGCGGTGCCGAGGTCGAAGGAGCCGATCTTCCGGTCGATCACGAACTCGAACATGGGGACCTTGGTGGACATGAGTCCGCGCACCGCCTGATCGCCGCGCTGCAGACGCAGATCGCAGGGATCCAGACCGTCGGGGGCCACGGCGACGAAGGTCTGCGCATTGAACCGGTCGTCCTCGGTGAACGCCCGCAGCGCCGCCTTCTGACCCGCCTCATCTCCGTCGAAGGTGAACACCACCTCACCTGCCGCGGAGTCATCCCCCATCACCCGGCGCAGCAGCTTGATGTGCTCCGCGCCGAACGCCGTGCCGCAGGTGGCGATCGCCGTGGTGACCCCGGCGAGGTGACACGCCATCACATCGGTGTAGCCCTCGACGACGACGACGCGCTTGGGGTCTCCCCGGGAGATGTCGCGCTTGGCCAGATCCAGGCCGTAGAGCACCTGGGCCTTCTTGTAGATCGGCGTCTCGGGGGTGTTCAGGTACTTCGGGCCCTGGTCGTCGTCGTAGAGCTTGCGCGCGCCGAAGCCGATCGTCTGCCCCGTGACGTCCCGGATCGGCCAGACCACACGACCGCGGAAGCGATCGTAGACGCCCCGCTGCCCAGCGGACACGAGGCCGGCGGCGGTGAGCTCGTCCCGGGTGAAGCCCTGGGCGCTGAGGGCCTTGAGCATGCCGTCCCAGCCGCGCGGCGCATAGCCCACGCCGAAGTGCGCCGCGGCGCCGGCGTCGAATCCCCGCTGCCCGAGGAACGCCCGTGCCGACTCCGCCTCGGGGCTGAGCAGCCGGCTCCGGAAGAACTCCGCCGCCGCGGTGTTGGCCGCGTACAGCCTGCTCCGACCGCTCGTCTCGGGGGCGGGTCCGCCGTCCTCGTAGTGCAGCGTGTATCCGACGCGTGCGGCGAGCCGCTCCACGGCCTCGGTGAAGCTCACATGGTCCATCTCGCGCAGGAACGAGTAGACGTCGCCGGATGCCCCGCAGCCGAAGCAGTGGTAGTAGCCGACCTGCGGTCGCACGTGGAAGCTGGGGCTCTTCTCGTCGTGGAAGGGGCACAGGCCCTTCATCGACCCGACGCCGGCGGACTTGAGGGAGACGCGCTCCCCCACGATGTCGGCGATGTTCGTGCGGGCCTTGACCTCGTCGACGTCCGCCTGTGCGATCCGCGGCATCAGCGGCCGCCGTCGGTCGCGAGGAGGGCCTCCGACGTGGCGCGCCCGGCGTGCGCCGCACGAGGCCTGGCGTGCCGCGGCGTCCAGATTCCGACCTCGGCCGGATCGATGTCGCCGACGAGGCGGTTGTGCCAGTCCACCGCGGTCTGGTCCGTGAGACTCGCGACCTGGTCGACGACGACCCGGGCGCGCTCCCCATCGGACCCGGCGTCGTGGAAGTCGGCGGCGAAGGCCGGCTCCAGCACGTCGGCGCCGGCCGTCCACAGCGCATCCGTCGACCAGAGCGCGTCGGCGAGACGCTTGAGCACCCGGCGCTGCTCCTTGTAGACCCCGCGGCGGGCGTCGATCGTCACGATGGCCTGCCCCATGATGCCCTTGAGCACCGCGATCTCGGCCTCGATCACCTTCGGCACGACCACGTGCGCGTTGTAGCGCGCGAGGCTCGGACCCGGATACGCCTCGCGGGTTGCCGACACCGCTGCCCGCGCGAAGCGCCCGATCATGTCGCTCGTCAGGTTCTTGAGACGGGCGAGGTCGCGCCGGGAACGGTCGAACGACGTCAGCCACATCGGCTGACGAGTCAACCGGTAGAGCGCATCGGCGAGATCCTCGCGGGTGTAGTCGTAGCCGACCCACTGCTGGATCCGCCCGACGAGCGCGTGGTGCTCGGCCGGATCCGCGAGCTGGGCGACGTCGAGGTAACCGTTGACGATCGCGTCCTCGAAGTCGTGCACGGAGTAGGCGATGTCGTCGGAGAGATCCATGATCTCGGCCTCGATGCATCGCAGCCGCCCCGGCGCGCCCTCGCGCATCCATCGGAACACGTCCTCGTCCTCCGGGTACACGCCGAACTTCAGGCGCCCGCCCGGATCCGGCACGGGGCTGTTCACGGTCCACGGGTATTTGCAGGTGGCGTCGAGGCTGGCCCTCGTGAGGTTGAGCCCGACCGAGCGGTCCCGATCGTCGAGCACCTTGGCCTCGAGTCGGGTGAGGATCCGCAGCGACTGCGCGTTGCCCTCGAACCCGCCGATGTCGGCGGCCCAGTCGTTGAGCGCGCGCTCGCCGTTGTGCCCGAACGGCGGATGACCGAGATCGTGGCTCAGACACGCCGTGTCGACCACGTCGGCGGACACGCCGAGCGCGACGGCGAGCTCGCGCCCGACCTGCGCGACCTCGAGGGAGTGCGTGAGGCGGTTCCGCGCGAAGTCTGCCGTCGACGCGGGGCTCAGCACCTGCGTCTTCGCGGCGAGCCGGCGCAGCCCCGCCGAATGCAGCACCCGGGCGCGATCCCGGGCGAAGTCGTCGCGCTCCGAACGGTGGGTCTCGGCGAAGAAGCGCGCGGCGTCATGCGCGTCGTAGCCGGAGGCGACTCCCGCCACGTCCGCGCTCCCCGGCTCAGCCGCCACTGTTCTCGACCTCGGCGCCGCGCATCATGTCCGTGACCTCGGAGGCGACCTCGCGCGAATCCAGCCAGCCGTCGGGCAGCGCCGTGCGCTTCGGCGTCCCGGCCCGGCCCCGCTGCCCCTCCGCCGGGGCTCCGGGGTACGGCGCGTCGCCGAGCGTGCCGAGGATGTCGTCGATCTCCTGCAGGGTCGACACACGGGCGAGCGCCGCGCGGATGTCGCCGCCGACCGGATAGCCCTTGAAGTACCAGGCGACGTGCTTGCGGACGTCCTTGCAGCCGCGGTCCTCGTCCTCGAAGAACTCGACGAGGAGTTCGGCGTGCCGGCGGAACGCGTCCTTCACGAAGCCGAGCGTCGCATCGACCTGCACGGCGCGCTCATCGCCGAAGGCGGCGGCGAGCTCGCCGAACAGCCAGGGGCGACCGAGGCATCCCCGGCCCACCACCACGCCGTCGCAGCCGGTCTCCGCCATCATCCGGACGGCGTCGTCCGCACTCCAGATGTCACCGTTGCCGAGCACCGGGATCGAGGTGACCGCCTGCTTGAGCTCGCCGATCGCCGACCAGTCCGCGTGCCCGGAGTAGTACTCCCCCGCGGTGCGCGCGTGCAGCGCCACGGCGGCCGCGCCCGCGTCCTCCGCGGCCCGCCCCGCGTCGAGGAAGGTCAGGTGGTCCTTGTTGATGCCCTTGCGCATCTTCACGGTGAGCGGCACGTCGCCGGCCGCCTTCACCGCGCGCTCGACGATCTCGGAGAACAGGCCGATCTTCCAGGGCAGCGCCGCACCGCCGCCCTTGCGGGTGACCTTGGGCACCGGGCAGCCGAAGTTGAGGTCGATGTGGTCGGCGCGGTCCTCGGCGACGATGATCCGCACCGCCTCCGCGATCGTTCCCGGATCCACGCCGTAGAGCTGGATCGATCGCGGCGTCTCGCTCTCGTGATGCTGGATGAGGCGCATCGTGATCGCGTTGCGTTCGACCAGCGCCCGCGAGGTGATCATCTCGCTGACGTACAGGCCGGCGCCGTACTCGCGGCACAGCCGACGGAACGCGGTGTTGGTGATGCCCGCCATCGGCGCGAGCACGACGGGGACGTCGATGCGCAGCGGGCCGATCTGCAGGGGCCGGACGGAAGCAGGGGCGAGAGTCATATCCTCTCCATTGTCCCAGATCCGGCGCCCGCGATGCCCGCCGCGCCTAGGCTTGTGCACATGTCTGCCACCCCTCTGCGCCAGATCCCCTTCACCGACGCCGAAGGCGCCACGCGGACGCTCGATGACTACGGCACCGGCCCTGTGCTCGTCGTGAACGTCGCGTCGAAATGCGGTCTCACCCCTCAGTACGCCCAGCTCGAGGAGCTGCAGCGGCGCTTCGGGGATCGCGGCCTCACCGTGGTCGGCTTCCCCTGCAACCAGTTCTTCGGTCAGGAGCCCGGTTCCATGGATCAGATCCTCGAGTTCTGCTCCACGACCTACGGGATCTCGTTCCCGATCAACGACAAGGTCAAGGTGAACGGGCGCAGCGCGGCCGACCTGTACAAGACCCTCAAGACGACGCCGGACGGCAACGGCAAGTCGGGACGCGTGGAGTGGAACTTCGAGAAGTTCCTGGTCTCCCCGGACGGATCCGTGCAGCGGTTCCGTCCGCGCCAGGTCCCGGACGCCCCCGAGATCGTAGCCGCCATCGAGAGCGCCCTCGTCTGACGCGCTCGTGCGAGTCGCTCGGGCTCGCGGACGCGCTCGGGCGAGTCGCGCCTCTTGACCACGAGACCGAACTCCCGCCCCGAGACTCGCGCATATTCGCACGGTCTCGGGACGGGAGTTCGGTCTCGCTGAAAGCAGTCGCGGCTCAGCCGGCGGCAGGCTCGGCTTCGGCGTCCTGCCCGCGCTTGGCCCACAGCTCCCGCAGCACGCCGGCGAACGCCTCCGGCGGCTGCGCGCCGCTGACGCCGTACTGACCGTCGATCACGAAGAACGGCACGCCCTGGATGCCGTAGGC
Organism: Microbacterium sp. MMO-10; assembly: GCF_037148715.1. Classification (NCBI taxonomy): domain Bacteria; kingdom Bacillati; phylum Actinomycetota; class Actinomycetes; order Micrococcales; family Microbacteriaceae; genus Microbacterium; species Microbacterium sp. MMO-10. Next base: position 904,153 of record NZ_JBBCSV010000002.1, read on the forward strand.
CTGCGCCTGCGCCTGGTCGGCGCGCACGTCCTGGAGGTGCCGCTCGGTCTGCAGCGCCTCCAGCGCGGCATCGCGGTCGAGGCCGATCTCCGCCGCCAGGTCGGCCAGATCCTCGATCCGTCCGACGTGCCGCCCCTCGGTGAAGTACGCGGACATGAGCCGCTCCTCCATGTCGTGCTGGCGACCCTGCGCCTTGGCGTGGTGCAGCAGCTCATGGGCTTTGACCGTGTTGGTGTGCTGGAGCAGGTCGAACCGGTACTCCAGGCCGGCGTCCTTCGCGATGCCCGTGACACGGTCGAGCATCTGCTCGACCTGCGCGCGCGGCATGCCCTTGTGCCCCATCAGGAAGTCGGCCTCGTCGCCGGAGAAGTCGACCGGCGTATCCGGCGAGAGCTCGAACGAATGGAAAGTGATGCTGACCTCGGGGGCATCATCGTCCTCGGCGGTGGCAGCGAGCCCCGCCTCGAGGTTGCGCTTGCCGATGTAGCACCACGGGCAGGCGATGTCGGACCAGATGTCGATCGAGATGGGTTCGCTCACACATCGATTCAACCGCATGTTCCGGGTGGGTATTCCAGGTGCTAGCCTCATCCGATGCCCGTGGATCCCGCGACGCCGCCGTTCTCCGCGCAGCGCATTCTCATCGCGGGCATCACCGGGAGCGGCAAGACCACGCTGGCCCGACGGCTCGCGGCACGACGCGGCCTGCCGCATGTCGAGCTGGACGCGCTGTTCCACGGACCGGAGTGGACGCCGCGCGAATCGTTCCTCGACGACGTCCGCGCCTTCGCCGCATCCGACCGCTGGGTGACGGAATGGCAGTACAGCGGGAGGGGCACGGATCCGATCCTCGCGCCCCGTGCCGATCTGGCGATCTGGCTCGACTACCCGTACGCGGTCGCCCGCGCCCGGCTCCTGCGGCGCACCGTCTCCCGCAGCCTGCTGCGCACCGAGCTGTGGAACGGCAACCGCGAGAAGCCGATCTGGCACATGCTCCGCCGCTACCCCGAGGAGAACATCCTGCGCTGGCAGGCGCAGACCCGCGACACGTGGCGGGAGAGGATGCCCTCCGTCCGCGCCGACTACCCCGCCCTCACCGTCCTCCGGTTCGGACGCCCCACCGAGGTGGAACGCTGGCTTCGGGCCGTCCCGTCCGCGGACTGACGGGAACGCTGCGCCTCAGCTCAGAAGAGCAGCGTCGCCAGCCGCCGACGTGCGGCGAGCACCCGCGGGTCGGCATCCCCGACCAGACCGAAGAGCTCCACCAGGCGCTCGCGCACCCGCCCCTGGTCCTCGGCGGGAACGGCCGTGAACAGGTCGAGCAGACGATCGAAGGCGTCGGCCACGTGCCCGCCCGCGACATCGAGGTCCGCGACGGCGAACTGGGCATCGACGTCGGCCGGCGCCGCGGCCGCCGCGGCCCGGACCGCGGTGAGGTCGAGGCCCTGGGTGCGGTGCAGCAGACGCACCTGGCCGAGGCCCGCACGGGCCTCCTCATCGCGGGGGTTCTCCGTCAGCGCGCGTTCGTACGCGTCGATCGCCGCAGCGAAGTCCCCCTGTTCGATCGCATCGAACGCCTCCTGATGCAGAGGCGGCAGCGGGGGCGCCTCCGGCTCCGGGGCATCGCCGTCGGCCGCGGTCTCGCCGACCGGGATGGTCCCCGTCACGCCGTGCTGCGCCGCGAGCTCCAGCAGCTGGGCGAAGACCTCGCGCACCTGCTCCTCGGGCACCGCTCCGGTGAACAGCGGCACGGGCTGACCCGCGACCAGGGCCACCACCATCGGGATCGACTGGGCCCGGAACCCCTGCGCGAGCTGCGGATTGGCGTCGACGTCGACCTTCGCGAGCACGACGCGGCCGGCGAGCTCGGTCACGACCTTCTCGAGTACGGGGCTCAGCTGCTTGCAGGGGCCGCACCACTCGGCCCACAGGTCCACGACCACCGGCACGCTCTGCGAGAGCTCGAGCACCTGCCCGAAGGTCGCGTCGGTGACGTCGACCACGAGCGGGATCGGCCCTGCCTCTCCGGCGGCGGGCGCTCCGGGGGCCTGAGCCGGCGGCCGGTTGCGCAGGGACGACAGGTCGACGGCGCCTCGGAGGGCCGCTGCGGACATCTCGGTCATTTGATCTCCGTCACGCTCTGGAGCTGCTGGGACGCGGCCAGCAGCGTGATCTTGCCCTCGGATCCCTGTGCCGGGACGGCGAAGAAGAGCTGCACGCCGTACACCGACACGAAGCCCGTCGCCGACTGGTCGACACCGGTGAGCGCCTTTGCCGAGGGGTTCTTGTCGAGCTTGATCACGGCATCCGCCGAGGTCGGCTTGATCGTCTGGGAGTCGTCGACGGTGACCGCAACGACAGCCCCGCTGTCGATGCTGGACATCGACACCGGCTGCTCCCGGCCGGCGGTCGCTGCGAACGTCAGGCTGGAGGTGGTGTCGGCGTTCGCGTCCTTGAGGGCCTGCTGCAGCGTGGCGCGGCTCTCCTGCACCGACTTCGCGAACGCGAGCGCGGTCTTGTCGAACTTGTCGTAGAACTCGCTCTTGTCCCCCTGGTCGATCACGTTCGCGAACTCCGCGGCGAGCTTGTTCGGCTCGGTGGCGAGGAACGGCGAGTCGGGCGGGGTGAGCTTGGCTCCCAGCCAGGCCGGCGCCATGTTCGGCAGCTTGGCCGCCGCCTGCATCTCCGCGACCGAGGAGATCTTGTAGTTCGCCCACGGATCCGGCTGGGTCATGGTCATGATCAGGGGGGCGACCTTCTCGTCGTTCCCGTGCTCGACGAGCATGAGCACCGTGCGCGGCCACGAGTCGTAGGCCTGCGGCACGAGGATCTTGATCTTCTCCGCCGGGATGGTCGCGGGCAGCGCGAAATCGGTCACGCTCTTCCGCACGGCGTAGGCGGTCTTGCGGGCTTCGAGCGCGGCGCCCTCGAGGCGGGACTCGGCCTTCGACGCATCGAGGTTCTTGTCGGCATCGGCCAGGGTCGCGGAGATGCTCTCCAGGATCCGAGCCGCCTGCGCCTCGGTGACCGCCGGCGCCTGCTGCCCGGCCTCGGCGACCTGTGTCTCCGTCGGCGTCGGGGTCGGGGAGGTCGCGGCTTGCGGCCAGATGTCGGGCGTGCAGCCGGTGAGGAGGGCGGCGGTCACCCCGACGGCGGGAAGCAGCAGCAGAGCGCGGCGGCGCGGGCGGATCGCCCTGCGCTCCCGCACCGGGGGCTCGGCGGGTGAGGGGCGGTCCTCCTCCGGCGCGACCGGCTCCGGCCGCGCCACCGGCGCTGTCCGGGCCGGAGCGGATCCCTGCGCCTCTTCCACGGCCGCGCGATCGGCGACGTCGATCGGCTCGGTGGCCGGAAGGGGCGGCGGCGCCTTGCGGCGCGGGCCGCGACCGCGCCGGGAGTGCCGGATCGCCAGCACGTAGAGCACGAGACCGAGCAGGAGGAAGGCTCCGCCGGCCACCATGAGCGGTCCCGCCCACGGCGTCGCGGTGTCGAGAGGCCACTTGACCGTCACGTCCGCGGGGGCATCGGCCTTGCCGTCCGAGGCGACGAGCACGCTGACGCCCTCGGGCACCTGCATCCGATCGGTCAGGGAGTTCTTGTCCGAGACGCTGTCGAGCCACAGGTCGGAGCCGGCAGGGTTGCGCTGGACGTCCTTGGTGTCCTCCGAGGACACCGTCGGCTCGACGACCTTGGCGCTCGTAGTGCCGTCCTTGCCCAGCGTGATCCGGTTGAAGCTCGTGTCGCTGAGCCATGCTTCCAGGTCGGCGGTGCGCGCCTGGGCCACGAAGACGGTGCCCTTCCCCTGCGCGACGAGCGTCTGCTCACCGGGATGCGCACGCAGCACCGCCGAGTCGATGACGGTGTAGGCCTGCGGTGTCTTGACGCTCAACTCGGCCGAGACATCCTTGGGACCGAGGAAGATGGTCCGCTGCGCGATACCGGTCCCGATCAGGACGGCCGCCAGCACGAAGGCCACCACAGCCCATACAAAACGCACGAAAAGACTCCTCCGCGATCCTCGGGCAGTCGCCCGCGATCTCCGCTCGACGTTTCAGACTAGCGAAACGACCTGTATGGATGCCACGAGGGCGGCCTCGATGCGCCCGATGCGCCATCGGCGGCGATGCTCCTGAACTCTCCGCGCGCCTCCGGTTACGCTGGTGGATCGAGCACGAAGGATGCCATGAAGCTGCACAACCCGTTCCGCACCGCGCTGGTGGCGACCCTGGGCGTCGGCCTCGGGATCCTGCTCATCCAGAGCGTGCAGAGCCTGTCGACGATCCTGCTGTACGTCGGCACCGCGCTGTTCCTCAGCCTGGGCCTCGATCCGATGGTCAGCTGGCTGACCCGTCGACGCCTCCCCCGCTGGGTGGCTGTGCTGATCACCGTGGTCGTCGTGCTCGGGATCTTCGTCGGCATCGTGCTGACGGTGATCCCGATCCTGGTGAACCAGATCTCGCTCCTCGTCCAGCAGATCACCCAGATCGTGAACAGCGGCACCGCGATGGCCGATTTCAAGCACTGGCTCGAGAGCCTGTTCCCCAACCTCGACGTCGACACCGTGTTCGGATATGTGAACGACTGGCTGAACAAGAATCTCGGCGATATCAGCAGCTCCATCGGACAGGGCGTCATCGTCGTCGGCGGTGCGCTGTTCGCCGGCATCAGCGGCACGTTCATCATCCTGATCCTGACCATCTACTTCACCGCGGCGATCCCCTCGCTCAAGGGCGCCGTGTACCAGGTGGTCCCTGCGTCGAAGCGGGAGCGCTTCATCGATCTCGCGGAGCAGATCACCGCGTCCGTCGGCTACTACGTCATGGGCCAGGTGACCATGGGCGTGATCAACGGCCTGCTCAGCCTGATCTTCCTCTCGATCATCCAGGCGCCGTTCGCGATCGTGCTCGCCGTGATCGCCTTCTTCTTCTCGCTGATCCCGCTGGTCGGCACGCTGACCGGATCCACGATCATCGTGCTGGTGTGCCTCGGCCTCAGCTCGACGCCCCTCACCGCTCTCATCGCCGCGATCTACTACCTCATCTACATGCAGATCGAGGCCTACGTCATCTCGCCGCGGGTGATGAACCGCGCCGTCTCGGTACCCGGCGCCGTCGTCGTCATCGCGGCGCTGTCCGGTGGCGCCCTTCTCGGCCTGCTCGGCGCCCTCATCGCGATCCCCGTCGCGGCGAGCGTCCTGATCATCTACCGGCAGGTGCTCATCCCCCGGATGAACGAGCGATAGTCAGGACGCGGGCCACTCCCGCGCCAGAGGAAGCGCACTCGGGTTCACGGCCGCGACGATCTCGTCCAGCACGCGTCGCGTCTGCGTCTCGCCCACCCACAGGTGTCGTCCGCCGTCGACGGCGATGAGGCGCGCGTGCGGGATCGCTGCGAACCGCGCGATCGCCTCCGCCGGGCGCAGATAGTCGTCGAGCTCGGGAACCAGCACCACGACCTGCCGTTCGTCGTGGGCCCAGGCGGCGACCTCGGCCTCAGTGGCCCGGTGCAGCGGCGGCGAGAGCAGGATGACGCCCTCGATGTCGTGGGAGCGGCCGTACTTGAGCGCCAGCTCGGTCCCGAAAGACCAGCCCACGAGCCACGGCCGGGGCAGTCCCCGCGCCCGGACGAAGGCCATGGCCGCGGCCACGTCATGCCGTTCGGCCCCTCCCCCGTCGAAGGCGCCCTCGCTCCGCCCGCGGGGCGAGGAGGTGCCGCGCGAGTTGAACCGCAGCACCGCGAGATCCGCCAGGGCAGGCAGACGCGCTGCGGCCTTGCGCAGGATGTGCGAGTCCATGAACCCGCCGGCCGTCGGGAGCGGGTGCAGGGTGACGAGGGTGGCCACGGGATCCCGGCTCTCCGGAAGGGCGAGCTCGCCGACGAGGCGCAGCTCGTCCTCGGTGCGCAGCTCGATCTCTTCGCGCCGGGCCGGCAGCGGACGGGGTCCGCGGATCTCCATCTCAGCCCCTCCGCCAGCAGCCGTTGTGCCAGTGCCGTCGGGCCGCGAGGTCCGCGGCATCGCCGAGGACGCCGTCAGCGCGCCAGACCACGAGGTGCGCCGTGCCGATCGGGATGAGCCCGGAGCAGCCGGGGCACATGTACTCCTTCTGAGCCTGCGCGGCAGACAGCGGCTGGACGTACCACTCGGTGCTGCCACGCATCTCGGTGCGCTTCCAGCCGGCGATCAGCCGGTCGAGCCCGTCGTCCCGCGGGCGCTCCGGACGTCGTCTGTGCGAGCGTGGCATGGGTGAGCGCTGCTCACCACCAGTTGTTGGAGGACCAGAACGCCACCGCGGCGCCCCAGCTGCCGTAGCGTCCCACCGCGTAGCCGTTCGCCCACCGCAGGTTGTCGACCGGGTCGTAGCCGTTGCCGGGGACCTTGCTGCACGGCAGCGCCTGGACGAGTCCGCAGGCCCCCGATCCGCTGTTCGTGGCGTTGGGGTTCCAGCCGCTCTCCCGACTGACGATGTAGTCGACGTTGCCCCAGTCGCTCGAGGCGATGCCGGCGGCGGCCATCCACTCCGCGGGCGCGCCGCCTCCCGTGTAGAAGAGGGGTCCGGGACCGCTGGAGTCCGCGCTGGACGAGGAGCTGTCGCTGGAAGCCACCACGGGCTCCGGGGTCGGCGTCGGCTTCGGCGTGACGTAGACCTCGAATGCGTCGCGGGTCTGCGCCGTCGGCGTCACCCCGTGCACGGAGACGGTGATGTTCTGGGCATCGCGCGCGGCAAGCGCGTACGCCGTGGTGACCGAGGCATGCGCCGGCTCGGAAGCCGACATGGCGAGACCGGCCGGAGCCACGATCGCGACGGAGAAGCCGACCACCGCCAGTCCGGCGAGCACCGCGGAGGCGGCGTTCCTCCGGGGGAACGCCTTCTTGCCTGCACGGGGGGCTGTGGCTGCTGCGTTCTGGACGGCGTTCGGGGTGCGCGCCGCTATCGAATCGTTATCGGGAGTCACAATGGGTCCGATTCTAGCCAGGGGAACCTGAATCCGCCATGAGAATCGCTCAGCGGATCGCGAGGAGCACGTCGATCGTCGCGTCGAGCAGGGCGTCCACCTGCTCCTCGCGGTACCCGCGTCGCTGCATGCGGAACGCGGTCTGCCGCACCTGCTCGGCGCTCAGCGCGTCTCCGTCGCGAAGGAAGCGCACGATCCGCTTCGCGACGTGATCGACCTCGTCCACGCGGTAGCCGAACGTCAGCGGCCCGGTGCGCGCGAAGCGGTGACCTTCCGGACGGCTCAGGTGATCCAGGATCACCTGAGCGTCGGTCCGTGCCCGGCCGACCCACGCGGAGGCGCCCGCGGCCGCTACCGCCGCCGCCCGCTCACGCTGCGCGAAGGCGTCCTCGACCCGGGCGAGCGCCGCGTCCACGGCCGCGATGTCGTATCCGCCGCGGACCAGCGGGAACGACGCCGCGCGGATGTCGGCGGCGCTGATCCCCTCCACCTCGTCCTCGAAGGCGCTGCGCGCCCGTCCGAGGAAGGTGTCGACGGCGGCGCGCTGATAGCCCTTCTCGCGGCGGGGGACGACGGCGAAGCTCGGAGCCGACCCGGCGGCGTCGGAACGGACGGAATCGGTCATGCTGCCACCAGGGGGGTGAGGAGGATGTACAGGGCGAGGGCCACGACGGCGGACGGGAGCATGCTGTCCAGACGATCCAGCAGTCCGCCGTGACCGGGGATCCAGGAGCTCATGTCCTTGATCCCGAGGTCGCGCTTCAGCAGCGACTCCCCGAGGTCGCCGATCGTGGCCGAGGCGACGAGTGCGGCACCGATGATGAGACCGGCCCACCACGGCACCTCGAGCATGTAGACGCCGACGAGCGCACCGGCCACGAGCGATCCCACGACGGCGCCGGCGAATCCCTCCCAGGTCTTCTTCGGACTGACCCGCGGCGCCATCGGATGCCGGCCGCCCCGGCCGAACAGCAGGCCGGACGCGTAGGCGCAGGTGTCGGCGACCACGACGACGACGATGAGGGCGAGCACCCACCATTCGCCGCGCGGCTGACGCAGCAGCATCAGCATGATCGCGCCGAGGAAGGGGACGTAGACCTGGATGAACCCCGCGGCGAGGACGTCGGTGAGGACGTCGCCGTAGGTGCGGCCGTCCTTCACGATCATCTGGGCGAGAAGCCGCCAGACGATGACGCCGAAGACGGCGACCGACAGCATCACCCAGCACAGCCACGGATCGGCGAAGTAGCCGCTCGCAGCGAGCGCCGCGCCGAGGACCAGGTGCGGCCAGAGGTCGACCTTGCGGCCGCCGGCGCGCAGGGCCAGCACGAGCTCCCACACGGCGAGCAGGATGATGGCGAGGCCGATCACCACGAAGGACCACTTCGCGAACAGCAGCGAGGCGAGGATCACGCCGCCGATCAGCAGGCCGACGCCGGTCGCGACCAGGAGATCGCGCCCCGTGCGCTCCTTGATGCGCTCATTCGCCTGATCGAGTTGATCGCGCGCATGCGAGACGTGCGTCTCGATCTCGGCCTTCTTGGCCTGCCACTGGGCCTGCAGGTTGTCACCGGTGCGCGTCGGGGCGCTCGCACCGGTGCGCGGCGGCAGCGGGGGTCGTGGCGGGATCGTCGACGCGTCGTCGTCGCCGGACGGGATGCTCATCGGCGCTCTCAGACCTCGAGCAGCTCGGCCTCTTTGCGCTTCACGGCCTCGTCGATGAGATCGACATGCTGGCGCGTGAGGGCGTCGAGCTCCTTCTCGCCGCGGGCGATCTCGTCCTCGCCGAGCTCGCTCTTGAGCGAGTCCAGCTCGTCCTTCGCCTTGCGCCGGATGCCGCGGACGTGCACCTTCGCGTCCTCGCCCTTGCTCTTGACGAGCTTGACGTACTCCTTGCGGCGCTCGGCGGTGAGCTCGGGCATCGTGACACGCACGATGTTGCCGTCGTTGGACGGGTTGGCTCCCAGGTTCGGCATGTCGCGGATCGCCTGCTCGATCGCCTTGAGCGCCGACTTGTCGTAGGGCGTGACGATGAGCGAGCGCGCCTCGGGGTTGGCGAGCGAGGCGAGCTGCGCGAGGGGGGTCGGCGTGCCGTAGTAGTCCACCAGCACCTTCTGGAACATCTGCGGGTTGGCACGGCCGGTGCGCACCGTGCTGAAGTCCTCCTTGGCGGCCTCGACGGCGCGCTGCATGCGGGAGGTGGTGTCGGCGAGGACATCCGCGATCACGGTGACTCCTATCGTCAGGGGGTTCGTCTCAAGTCTATCGGGGGCGCAGCACGGATCCCGGGCTCGACGCCGACGGCGCGGCCCGGGATCCTGCGGCGTCAGGCGATGACGCGGGTGCCGATCGGCTCGCCCAGCAGCGCGCGGGTGATGTTGCCCGCGGGCTCCATGCCGAACACGCGCATGTCCATGCCGTTGTCCATGCAGAGGCTGAACGCCGTCGAGTCGACGACCTTGAGTCCGCGCACCAGCGCGTCCTGGAAGGTGATCTCCTCGATGCGCTCGGCGGAGGCGTCCGTCTTCGGGTCGGCCGTATAGATCGCGTCGACCCCGTTCTTGGCGACGAGAACCTCGTCGGCGCCGATCTCCAGCGCGCGCTGAGCCGCGACCGTGTCGGTGGAGAAGTACGGCAGGCCGGCGCCGGCGCCGAAGATCACGACCCGGCTCTTCTCCATGTGCCGCTCGGCCCGCAGCGGCAGGTACGGCTCGGCGACCTGAGTCATCGCGATCGCGGACTGCACCCGCGGCGATGCGCCCGCCTGCTCCAGGAAGTCCTGGAGCGCCAGGGCGTTCATCACGGTGCCGAGCATGCCCATGTAGTCGGCGCGCGACCGGTCCATGCCGCGCTGGCTGAGCTCGGCCCCCCGGAAGAAGTTCCCGCCGCCGACGACGACGGCGATCTCGACGCGGTCGGTGGCTGCGGCGATCTCGCGCGCGATCTGGCTGACGATGTCGGGGTTGACCCCGAGCTGGCCGCCGCCGAAGGCCTCACCGGAGAGCTTGAGGACGACGCGGCGTCGACCCTGTCGTTCGGTCATGGAGTGCTTCCTCTCATCCGTGGAACAAACTACCGTGCGCGGCACGGAAGAACATGGGTGATGCGACGCGCATCCGCACGCCGCATCCAGGGCATGACGAAGGGGTCCGGACCCTGGCGGATCCGAACCCCTTCGATGCTGTTACGCGCCGACCTTGAAGCGCGCGAAGTCGGTCACCGTGATGCCGGCGTCCTTCGCGACCTGGCCGACGGACAGCTTGTTGTCCTTGGCGTAGTCCTGCTCGAGCAGCGCGACCTGCTTGAAGAACGCGGTGACGCGGCCCTCGACGATCTTCGGCAGGGCGGCCTCCGGCTTGCCCTCGTTGCGGGAGATCTCGGTGACGATCTCGCGCTCCTTCTCCACGTCCGCAGCCGGGACGTCCTCACGGGTGAGGTAGGAGGGGTTCGCGAACGAGATGTGCTGCGCGATGCTGCGAGCGGTCTCCGCGTCGTCACCCGTGTAGGCGACGACGACGCCGACCTGCGGCGGGAGGTCCTTGCTCGTGCGGTGCAGGTACACCTGGAAGGCGTCGCCGGTCAGCGTGCGCACGCGGCGCAGCTCGACCTTCTCGCCGATGATGGCGGCCTCGTCCGAGATCAGCTGCTCGACGGTCTGCCCACCGGCGTCGGCCGCGAGGGCATCCTCGACGGTGTCGGCCTTGACGGCAGCGACCGCGTCGGCGACCTTGTCGGCCAGCGCGATGAAGCGGTCGTTCTTGGCGACGAAGTCGGTCTCGCAGGCGAGCTCGACGAGCGTGACGGTGCCGTCCTGCTCGCGGGCGACGACCAGGCCCTCGCTGGTGGAACGGTCAGCGCGCTTGGCGTTGCCCTTCGCACCCTTCAGGCGAAGGATCTCGACGGCCTTCTCGACGTCGCCGTCGGCCTCCTCGAGCGCCTTCTTGGTGTCGACCATTCCCGTGCCGAGCTGCTCACGCAGCGCCTTGATGTCGGCGATGGTGAAGTTGGCCATGTTGTGGTGGCTCCTTGCTTCGTGTGTGTGCGTGGTGGGTGCGGGTCGGAGGGCTCGCGCCCTCCGACGGACCGCGATTACTTGTCGGTCGACTCGGCGTCGGCGACCTCGGCCGCGGTCTCGCCCGCAGCGGCGGCGATCGCCTCGTCGTGCGCGGCTGCGCCGGCCTCGTCCGCGGCGGACTCGGTCGCGGCGACCTGCGCGTCAGCGCCCTCGAGGAGCTCCTGCTCCCACTCGGCGAGCGGCTCGGCGTCGCCGGCCTCGGGGTTGTGCTTGACCTGCAGGCCCTCGGCCGCGGCGTCGGCGATGATGCGGGTCAGCAGCGAGACCGAGCGGATCGCGTCGTCGTTGCCGGGGATCGGGTACTGGAAGTCGTCCGGGTCGGCGTTGGTGTCGAGGATGCCGATCACGGGGATGCCGAGCTTCTTGGCCTCGTCGATCGCGAGGTGCTCGCGCTTGGCGTCGACGACCCACAGAGCCGACGGGGTCTTGGTCAGGTTGCGGATTCCGCCGAGCGACTTGTGCAGCTTGTCGAGCTCGCGCTTCTTGAGCAGCAGCTCCTTCTTCGTGAAGCCCGAAGCGGCCGGGTTCTCGTAGTCGAGCTCCTCGAGCTCCTTCATGCGGGCGAGACGCTTCGCGATGGTGGAGAAGTTGGTGAGGAGGCCACCGAGCCAGCGCTGGTTCACGTAGGGCTGGCCGACGCGGGCCGCCTGCTCGGCGAGGATCTCCTGCGCCTGCTTCTTGGTGCCCACGAAGAGGATCGTGCCGCCGTGCGCGACGGTCTCCTTGACGAAGTCGTAGGCCTTGTCGATGTAGCCCAGCGACTGCTGCAGGTCGATGATGTGGATCCCGCTGCGCTCCGTGAGGATGAAGCGCTTCACCTTCGGGTTCCACCGGCGGGTCTGGTGTCCGAAGTGAACGCCGCTGTCGAGCAGCTGGCGGATGGTGACGACGGCCATGGTCGTACTCCTTGCTGATTGAGGTTGAGCTGCCGATCGGGTGATCGGCGATCCTGGTGCCCGGCGCACGCTCCGCTCTCCTGCGAGAGACCTGTGGAGTGTTCGCCACGTTGAACGCTGTGGGCACGCGTAGTCACCCCGACATACGGGATGCCCTGCAAGCATATCAGGATCGCCGGGTCGATCCGCGACGCCCTCGCCATCGTTCCGCACAGCCCAGCCGATCCCCCTGCTTCGCACCGGCGGCGCGCAAGCATGCCCGGTACAGCGACGGGCGGAGCAGGCTCGACGCATGTCCCGTCGCCGTCACCCCGCCCCCGCAGCGAACGCTCCGCGGCGCGCCCTCGCGGCCGTCGCGGTGCTGCTCGGCGCGCTCGCGCCGCCGCTCGCTCCGTACTCCCCGCCGTCCGCCGCCGCGTCCATCGGGGCGCGCGGGCATCCGTCCGCCGCGACGGACGGAGGGCCCGTGCTCCCGGACCAGGACTGGATGTGGCCGGTCGAGGGCGCCCGCTCCGTGATGGAGCCCTTCCATCCTCCCGCGCATGCCTACGGCCCGGGACATCGGGGCGTCGACATCGCCGCGTCCGGCGATCTGCGCGCACCGGCCGACGGAGTGGTCGCCTTCGTCGGCACCGTGGCGGACCGGGCGCTGCTGACGATCGATCACGGCAACGGCCTGATCACCACGTACGAGCCGGCCACCGCGATCCTCGCGCCCGGCGCCCCGGTGCGCCGCGGGGATCTCGTGGCGCGGGCGTCCTCGGGCGGGCATGCGCCAGCCGGCTCCCTGCACGTCGGCGTGCGCTGGAACGGCGTCTACGTCAATCCGATGCTGCTGTTCGGCGGCGTACCTCGCGCCGTGCTGCTGCCGTGCGGCGCGGACCGCTGCTGACCGCACCCGCCAGGGAAGAGGTCGAGCCGCCGATCACGCGCGCGGGTGCGCGAGTGATCACGCCCGCGGGTGCGCGAGCCGGTAGCTCGCGGCGAGCCGCTCCGCGGAGACGTGCGTGTAGATCTGGGTCGTGCCGAGGCTCGCGTGGCCGAGGATCTCCTGCACGGCGCGCAGATCGGCGCCGCCGTCGAGCAGATGCGTCGCGGCCGAATGGCGCAGCGCGTGCGGGCCGACGGTCTCGGCGCCGATCACCGGCGCCAGCACTCGGGCGACCAGCTCGTACACGGCGCGCGGGCCCAGCACTCCCCCGCGCGCGCCCCGGAAGAGGGCGGGACCGGGTCGGTCCGCTCGTGCGACCAGGGCGGGACGGGCCCGTCTCAGATACGACGCGACGGCATCGCGCGCGGGGGCGCCGAACGGGACCACCCGCTCCTTGTCCCCCTTGCCGATGACGCGTGCCGTGCCGCGGTCCAGATCCAGGTCGTCGACTGCGAGCCCGCAGAGCTCCGATACGCGCATGCCGGAACCGTAGAGCAGCTCGAGGATCGCGCTGTCGCGCAACCGGACGGGATCCCCGTCGAGCGCCGCGTCCCGCGCCTCGTCCAGAAGGACGCGCATGGCGTCGGCCGAGGCGACGGCCGGCAGAGTGCGCCCGCGCTTCGGCGTCACGAGTCGCAGCGCGGGGTCGACCGGCACGAAACCGGACTCGGCGGCCCAGGCGAAGAACGAGCGGACGGCCGCGGTGCGCCGGGCGAGCGTCGAACGCGCATCGCCGCGCTGCGTGGCACGCCAGAGCCAGTCCCGCAGCGCCTCCAGGTCGACCGCGACGAGGTCGGCATCGGCCGTGGCAGCGGCCAGATCGGCCAGATCCGACCGATAGGCGCGCACGGTCGCCGGGGAGAGCCGACGCACCTGCGTGAGGTGCGCGGTGAACGCCGCGGCGGCATCCGATACGCGCATGCCCCCAGCTTGCGCCCTCGCTCGGCGGAGCGCGGGAGCACGCGCGGAGTCCGACTCCCCCGGAACCTCGGCACCCGCACGTTCGAGGTCTTCGAGGAGGACGGGTCCCCGCCGGGTCTCTACGTGCTCGACCTCTACACGCCGGAGTCGCCCTCGAGTGCGGTCACCGGAGCACGCCGAGCCAGCCGTGCGCGCTCCTTCTCGCGCCGCCGTCGAGCTCCAGGATGCCGAGGAGCGCTTCGACCCGGTCCTCGCTCAGCCCGCTGCGCTGCGCGAGCTCGCTGCGACTGCGCGCCGCGCGGGCGTTGAGCGCGTCGGCGAGTCGGACCAGGTCCGGGTCCTCCTGCATGATCGGCGGCCCGGCCCGATCGACTCCGAGCAGTTCACGGACGTCGGCGACCGATGTGATGCACCGCGCGTCGTAATCCCGCAGCAGACGGTGGCACCCCGCGGAGGTCGTCGAGGTGATCGGTCCCGGCACCGCACCGAGCGGCCTGCCGAGCTCGGCGGCGTGGCCGGCCGTGTTCAGCGAGCCGCTCCGACCACCTGCCTCGACGACGACGGTCGCCCGGGCCAGCGCACTGATCACACGATTGCGCGCGAGGAACCGCCATTTCGTGGGTGCCGTGCCGCACGGCACCTCACTCACGAGCGCCCCGCTCGCGACGATCCGCTCGAACAGCTGAGCGTGGCCGCTCGGGTAGGGCCGATCCACCCCGCCGGCGAGTACCGCCGCCGTGCGACCGCCGGCTCGGAGCGCCGCGCGGTGCGCCGTGCCGTCGATGCCGTACGCACCGCCGGAGAACACGACGAATCCCTCCCCGGCGAGCTCGCCGGCGAGCCCGCCCGCGACATGCTCGCCGTAGCTCGATGAAGCACGAGCGCCCACGATCGCGACAAGCGCGCCCTTTTGCGTCTGATGCAGGTTCCTTCGGGGTTCCAGGTGTCGTTGATCGTACAGGGAGCCTCGTTGGTGCCATCTCCTGACTGGCGACGACTTGCGCTCGGTCCGTTGTTTCGCGTTAGATGCGTATTGTCTGCGTTTGATGGGAGTAAACGGGTGGTTTCAGGGATGACGGCGCATGGTGTTGCGGGGCTGTATCTGGCCTCGGGCGTGTCGTTGTTGCGTGCCGAGGAGTCCGTGTTCGAGGCGATGGTGACGGGTTGGCGGGCACAGCAGATGGGCGGGCGCGGTCTGCGCGAGGACTACGTGACCGGGACGGTGCGCGCGGTCCGGCAGTTCCATACGCACGCGGGCACGTGGCCGTGGTTGTGGTCGGCGGGCCTGTTCGATGATTGGATGATGGATCTGGTGTCGGTGCGGCAGTTGGCGCCGTCGACGATCCGCGGCTATCAGTTGGCGGTGCGGCAGTTCTGCGACTACCTCACCTCGGAGCACTACGGGTGGGTGGCAGAGTGCGAGCTGCGGTTCGGAACGCACCCGGTGCAGGTCTGCCACGACTGGAACACGACCCGGCATCTGCAGGACTACGAGGGCCGGCCGGGGCGGCGACCGTTGACGCGAGACGAGTTGCAGGCGCTGTTCGACCGCGCCGACGCGGAGGTCGAGCGGTGCCTGGAGAGTGGCCGCAAGGGCGCGTTGCCAGCGTATCGGGACGCGGTGCTGCTGCGAGTGGCGTATGCGTGGGGGTTGCGGGCGAACGAGGCGGTTCATCTGGATGTGACCGACTTCTACCGCAACGCGCACGCCCCGGAGTTCGGCGAGTTCGGGATGCTTCACGTCCGCCACGGAAAGTCGTCGCGGGGCGGCCCACCCAAGCGGCGATCAGTGGTGACGCTGCGGGACTGGGCGGTGGAGGCGGTGCAGGACTATCTGGAGAACGTCTGGCCGCTGATGCGGCCGGACGGTGAGCGGGCGCTGTGGTTCTCGGAGCGCGGCACCCGGCTGCGGACGAGGGAGCTGTCGGACCGGTTCGCCGCCTACCGGGACGACCTCGGGTTCGACCGGGTGCTGTCTCCGCACGCGCTGCGGCACAGCTACGTGACGCATCTGATCGAGGAGGGCGTGGATCCGGTGTTCGTGCAGCGGCAGGTCGGGCATCAGCACCAGTCCACGACGTCGATCTACACCGGGGTCAGCGGCGACTTCGCGAACAAGATGATGCGGGATGCGTTGGAGCGGCTGCGGCCGCAGGAGGAAGGAGCGGGCCGATGAAGGTGATCGGGTACGAGTGGCGGTTGCGGGAGGTGATGGCGGCGTCGGGGATCTTCGCGACGTCGAAGCTGGTGCCGTTGTTGCGTGAGCGCGGGATCGAGTTGTCGGCGAGCCAGATCTACCGGTTAGCGACGGAGAAGCCGGAACGGCTGAACATGCACGTGCTGGTCGCGCTGATGGACATCTTCGAGTGCAGCGCGGACGACCTGGTCCGCAAGGTCGACCTGGGCGCCTCGGCGGCGGCGACCGGCACCGACGGCGAGGACCGGTCCGCGGGCGGCGCGGCGACGTTGCGGGAGAAGGGCCTGCGTCCGCCGCGGGCGCGCGTGATCCCGACGGATGGGTGACGAGGTCCGCGACGTCCTGGTCGCGGTCATCGCCGAGGTCGAGACGACCGTCACGCGAGATGTCATCCGTCAGATCGTGAACCGCACGATCGTCCGGGAACCCGCAGGGCGGCGTCTGCTCGCACAGCTGACCAAGGATCCGGGGATGCTGGTGTCGGGGTCGACGCGGATCCCGCGATTGCTGGATCGCATCCTGCTCGATCTCGCCGACGCCGGCGGCAGCACGGTTCGCCCGCCGGGCTGCGCACGCTGCGGCCGGGTGGAGTTGCTGGTCTGCCGGGACGGTGAGGATCGGATCTGCGCGGCCTGCGGGCGGGCGCGCCTGGACGTGCTGATCGACTGCGTCGAATGCGAGCGGAGCGGGCAGCTGCGGCACGCGCAAGTGGGCGACCGGGCCTACTGCCGCTCCTGCTGGCGGGCGCTGCAGGACGTCGCCGACGAGCGCCTGGACAGGTTCGTCGCCGAGCGGATTCCCGGCGGGACTCTCTACATGATGCTGACCGCGACCGAGGGACTGAAGGCGGATCGCACGTTGCGACTCGCGCTGGAATGCGAGCTGTTCGGCGCCGACTGGATCGCCGACCCGCCGGCATCGTCGGTCCTGTTTGCCACGTTCTACGAGCGGCTGCGTGAGCTCGGCGCCCAGCTGCCAGCCCTGACCTGCGGGCACTGCGGCCGGGTCCGGAAGCTCCCGGACCGACTCGAGGGGCGGATCTGCTGCGGCGCCTGCTACAAAGCCGCGCACCGGGCGGTCTGCGACGGATGCGGCAACACGGCCCATTTGGAGCTACGCCGCCCCAACGGTGACAGGCTCTGCCAGGCCTGCACGAACCAGCTGCCCGAATCCTCCGCGGAGTGCATCGGCTGCGGGAACCACCGGCTGATCGCGGTGCGCACTTCGGACGGGCCGATGTGTTCCGGCTGCCGGACCGCGCCCGGCACCGATGTCTGCACGGTGTGCGGCACCTCGGGTCCGTGTCGGTTCCCCGGCACCGAGAAGGCGATCTGCCTGACCTGCTACGCCGCCGCCCGGGTGGACATCTGTCACCGCTGCGGGCGAGAGCGGGAATGCCGGTTCGCGGGCACACCCAAGGCGATCTGCACGCCTTGCGCGCTCCCCCGCAAACCGTGCTCGGTCTGCGCCCGGGTGGTGCTCCCGATCCGGCACACCCCGGACGGGGAGCCGCTCTGCTGGAACTGCGCCCCGCACATCGTGGAGGCATGCATCGGCTGCGGCCGCGAAGCGCGGGTCAGCGCACGCACTGACCAGGGGCCGCTCTGCCAGCGTTGCGCCCGGACCAGCCCGCTGATGTTCCGCGATTGCCGTCGCTGCGGGACTCACGGACGGCTGCACCACCGCCGCTGGTGTGATCGCTGCTACGCCGACGACAAGATCCGCGAACTGCTCCCGGACGATGTCGTGGCAGCCGATCCGATGCTCGCGACACTGCGCGAGCGGTTCCTGGCCGCGGACGAGCGACGCACCCTGGACGCCTTCCGCCGCAACACGACGGTCGCGATCCTGCGGGAGGCCGTCTCCGGCACGGAGCCGCTGAGCCACGCGCTGCTGGACCGGCTGGGCACGCCTGGGTCGACTGCCCCCGTCCGGGCGCTGCTGGCCGAGTATGGCTTGCTCCCTGCGCGGGACGAGCAGTTGGTCCGGTTCGAGACCTGGTGCCAGGACCGGTCGGCGCAGATCCTCGACCCGGACCATCGCCGCCTGTTCGACCGATTCGTCCGCTGGCGTCATCTTCGGCAGCTGCGCGAGCAGGACCGCCAGACCGGGCGGCGGCAATCAGACGGGCGACGGCAGGAACTGACCCAGGTCCTCGGCCTGCTGGGCTGGCTCACCGCACGCTCGGAATCGCTGACGATGCTCGACCAGGCGCGGCTGGATCTCTGGCTGCTCGAGGGCCCAAGGCTTCGCCGACGCGTCGCGGCGTTCCTGGAGTGGGCCGCCCGCGACGGCACCTGCCCCCGCCTGCGCGTCCCTTCCCTGACCAGCACCCCCAACACGCCGACCGGCGCCAGCGTCGACGAACGCTGGGAACTGCTGGGCAGGGTGCTCAGCGCGCACGACGACGACCCCCGCACCCGACTCGCGGGCGCACTGCTGCTGCTGTTCGGGATCCCGGTGGCCCGGCTGCATCTGCTGCGCGTGACCGACATCACCTCCACCGACACGGTCACGATCCGTCTCGGCGCGGACCCGCTGGAGCTCCCCGACGCGATCGGGCAGCTCGCGATCACCGCCCGTGAGCACCGCGACGCGCCACGCCTGCTCACCGACGCCGGAGAATCCGATTGGCTGTTCCCGGGCCAGCATCACGGCGCTCCGCTCTCCCGCGACGCGCTCACCGACCGGCTGGCCAGGTTCGGCATCCGTGCCCGCCATGCCCGCGCCGGCGCGCTGGCCTCCCTCGCCCAGGAGCTGCCCGCCCCGGTGATCGCACGACTGACCGGCCTTCACGTGACCGCGGCCACCCGCTGGGCCGAAGCCGTCGTAGCCAGCAACGCCCGCTACAGCGCGCTCACACGCTGATCGGCGGCCACGGCAGACTCGACAGCATGAACGATGAGCTTCCCCCGCAGATCCGGACGATCGCCGACCGCATCGCGGACGGCTGGGCGGACACCATCGACATCGGCCCGGGATGGTTCGACCTTCTCGGCCCGGCTGGACCAACAGCTCGCCGAGATCTCGCCCGGCTACGTCATCGAGCAATGCAAGACGAAGTTCGGCACCCTCCGCTACTACGCGCGCCCCGAAGACGCCGACCACATCGACGCGGCCCGGTTCTCGGACATCATCCGGGATGCCGAGGACGAAAGCGCGACCGTCTGCGAGGACTGCGGCCAGCCCGCCCAGTAGGTCACGAGCCGCGGGTGGGTCTGGACCCTCTGCACCGCGCACGCACAGCAGCGGACGAACCCCTCCGAGATGTCGGCTGGCTGATCCATCATGGATGACATGACCGATCTGGACGCGCTCGTCCCGCCCCACGAACCCGCCGAGGACACGCTCGCCTTCGCCGGCAAGGCCGCGCTCTCGCTGGTTCCCGTCGTCGGCCCCCTCGCCGCCGAGACGCTCGCGCACGCGCTGGAGACGAGGCAGGCCGAGCGACAGCACGAGTTCAACGTCGCGATCGCGCAGGCACTCACCGACGCGATCTCGCGGCTGGATGAGGCTGCGACGATCGAGGACATCGTCGGGTCGGACGAGTTCATCGCCGCGGTCACCCGGGCGCAACGCGCCGCGGCCGAGACCGCCAGCCACCACAAGCGACAGCGTCTGGCCGCCGCGGTCGCCAACGGCGGGTCCTGGGCGCCGTTCTCGGCCAGTGAGCGTGAGCAGTTCACCCGGCTGGTCGACGAGTTCGACGAGCTGCACGTCTGGCTGCTGCACTACTTCGCCGACCCCACCGGCTGGCTGCAGTCCCGAGACCTCTACGCCCAGCACGCGAACCTCATGATGGGCGGCATCGACGGGCCGCTGGGCACCGCTCTCGGCGTCCCGCAGAATGTCTGGCGCGGACCCGTCGGTCAGGCCGCCTCGGACCTAGACCGGACAGGGCTTGCCTCGATTCCGCTGACCACGATGATGACCCCGCAGGGCGTGTTCGCACCGCGCACGTCCGAGAAGGGGCGACGATTCCTCGCGTTCATCAATGAACCCGACTCTCTGTCCGCGAATCCGCCGGCGTCCCTATGATTCCGATCGACCCCGTCGACATCGACGGCTTGCCACCCGGCCGGAACTGCCCGGCTTGCGGTGAGCCGCTCGAGCCTGGTCACATCGACGACTCGCTGCAGTTGGTCTGGCTCTGCCCCTCCCACGGCGTTGTCGACCGCACCATCGACCCGCTTCGAGGCCTGTGACAGTCACACGCAAGGATGTCTAGTTGCCTCACGACGCCGAGAATGTCTTGACTAGCGACTCGAGGTCTTCGTGAGGGAGCGCGCGTAGGGCCTGGCCGCTGCCGAGCTCCCACATCGAGAAGCCGTCCTTGCCGTCGGGCGTGCCGTGACGCATGGTCAGTTTCGTGGCACTTGATTCACCCGCAGCAGTTACACACGGTCGGTGAATCGGGTCTCGACTAGAATTGAGTCCAATGACTCGATGACTGTTGGAACAATTACTGTTTCGCCGAGTGAATCGGCCTGACTTTCGTTCCGTTCTTCAAGTAAGGATGGAACACGATGAACAGGAAGTATTCGCCGGAGATGCGTGAGCGGGCGTTGCGGATGCTCGCGGAGACGCGGCCGTCGCACCCCACGATGATGAGTGCCGTGCGGCATGTGGCCGGGCTGCTGGGGATGAGTCCGGAGACGTTGCGGCTATGGCAGCGCCGCTACGAGGTCGACGCCGGGGTGATGCCCGGCGTCACGACTGAGGCCGCGGCGGAGATCAAACGGTTGCAGAAGGAGGTCTCGGAGTTGCGCAAAGCGAACGAGATCCTCAAGGCTGCGAGCATCTTTTTCGCGAAGGAGCTCGACCACCCCTCGACGAGATGATCCAGTTCATCAACGAACACCGGGATCGTTTCGGGGTCGAGCTCATCTGCCAGGTCCTCCGACCGGCAGTGAGAGGATTCCTCACCTCACGCGGCTATCGCGCCGCGGTGAGCAGGACGCCGTCCGCACGGCAGTTGCGTGACGACCTGCTCGTGCCCGAAGTCCGCCGTCTGCACGCGGAGAACTACGGCGTCTACGGGCGCCGGAAGATGCATGCGCTGATGCGACGCCAGGGCTGGGACATCGGGCGGGATCAGACCGAGCGACTCATGCGAGAAGCTGGCGTTCGAGGGGTGCGCAAGTCCAAGCGAGTGTTCACGACGAAGTCCGATCCCGCCCTGCAACGGCCAACCGATCTCGTCAATCGCCGGTTCACCGCCGATGGACCGCGCCAGCTCTGGGTCTGCGACGTGACCTATGTCGCCACCTGGTCCGGATTCGCCTACGTCGCGTTCGTCACCGACGTCTACTCACGTCGCATCGTCGGCTGGAACGTCGCCGCCACGCTCCGTGCCGAGATCCTGCCGATGCAGGCGCTCGATATGGCCGCGTGGGACGCCGGCGACGATCTCACCGGACTGACGCACCACTCGGACCACGGGTCGAACTACATGGCGATGGTCTACACCGACCGGATCGTCGAACTCGGCGCCGTCCCCTCGACCGGAACGGTCGGCGACTCCCTCTTAACCGGCTATTCCATCCTGGATCCCTTGCGGCGACACGCCGAGCGGGGCGAGGTGCGTGATGTTCTTGGGTTGCGGGTGCAACATGTGTCGCATGACGGACA
>NZ_JBBCSV010000003.1:0-836204 GCF_037148715.1 Microbacterium sp. MMO-10
GGCGGATATCTCACGCCGCAAGCTCCGGTCGTGGTTCCTGCCGCCGTTCGAGCGGGTCGCGCGGGAGGGGTGTCGCACGTTCATGCTCGGGTATCAGAGCACGGACGGGGTCCCGATCACGGTGAACGACTGGCTGCTGTCGGACGTGCTGCGCGGGGAGTGGGGGTATACGGGCACGTTGATCACGGACTGGGACAACGTGGGCCGGATGGTGTGGGAGCAGAAGGTGCAACCCGACTACGCCCACGCCGCGGCCGCGGCGGTCACCGCGGGCAACGACATGGTGATGACGACCCCGCACTTCTACGAAGGGGCATTGGAGGCCGTGGAGCGGGGGATGCTGTCCCCGGACGCGTTCGACACCGCCGTGACCCGCATCCTCACCCTCAAATTCGACCTCGGCCTCTTCGAGAACCCCCGACTCCCCTCGCCCGGGCTCGACGCCGTGGTGGGCAGCGGAGCGCACTCCGACCTCAACCTCGAGATGGCGCGGCGCTCGCTCGTGCTGCTGGAGAACGACGGGGTGCTGCCGCTCGGCGGGACAGCGCCGCTCACGGCCGCGGATCCGATCCGCGTCGCCGTCGTGGGTCCGCTCGCCGACGACGCGCAGACGCAGCTCGGCGACTGGGCCGGCGGATCCGGACAGGCCGGCTGGCTGGACGGCCAGCCCCGAGAGATGATCACCACGGTGCTGGACGGTCTGCGCGCGGTCGACGGACTGGCCGTACGGCACGCGCACGGCGCCGACATCCTCACCCTCGAGGACGATCCGCTCGGCGCCACCTTCCCCGACGGCCAGCCCCGCCCGCAGGTGGTCGTGCCCGCGGAGCCGGATCCGCGTCTCCTCGCCGAGGCGGTGCGGGCCGCGGAGGCGGCCGACGTCGTCGTGGCGGTCGTCGGCGACCGGATCGAGCTCGTCGGCGAGGGCCGCTCCACCGCGACCCTCGAACTCATCGGAGCCCAGAACGCCCTCCTCGACGCGGTGATCGCCACCGGGACACCCGTGGTCGTGGTGCTGCTGGCGTCGAAGCCGCTCGTGCTCCCGGCATCCGCGTCGAGGGCCGCCGCCGTGATCTGGGCGGCGAACCCCGGCATGCAGGGCGGGCGCGCGATCGCCGAGCTCCTCACCGGCGCGATCGAGCCGCAGGGGCGGCTGCCGATCTCGTTCGCGCGGCACGTCGGCCAGCAGCCGACCTACTACAACCAGATCCGCGGACAGCACGGCACGCGCTACGCCGACCTCACGCAGGCGCCGGCATGGACCTTCGGTGAGGGCCTCTCGTACACGACCGTGGAGTACTCCGCGCTCGCGCTGGTGTCGTCCTCGCTCGGTGCAAACGACACGATCGTTGCCGAGGTGACGGTGGCCAACACCGGCACCCGCCCGGTGCGCGAGACCGTGCAGGCGTACGTGCGCGACGTCGTCACGAGCACGAGCTGGACCGACAAGGAGCTCAAGGCGTACCGCCAGGTCGACCTCGCCCCGGGGGAGTCGCGCCGGGTCGTGATCGAGCTGCCGGTCGCCGACTGCACGATCGTGGACGCCGCGGGCGTCCGCCGGGTCGAACCCGGTGCCTTCGAGCTGCTGGTGGGTCCGTCGTCGCGCGACGAGGTGCTCCTCACCGCGGCCTTCGAGGTGGGGGCCTGACCGTCGGATCCGACAATTCGTCCGGAATCCTTGCAAAAGTTTCCGCCCGACGGATCCGCTCTGCTTGGATGACCTGGTGCGAACGACTGATGAGGACACCGGCTTCCGGCCCGGAGCGCTGATCTGGCTCGCCGTCGCGACCTTCTCGATGGGCATC
The DNA here is from genome assembly GCF_037148715.1 of Microbacterium sp. MMO-10. Classification (NCBI taxonomy): domain Bacteria; kingdom Bacillati; phylum Actinomycetota; class Actinomycetes; order Micrococcales; family Microbacteriaceae; genus Microbacterium; species Microbacterium sp. MMO-10. Next base: position 1,806 of record NZ_JBBCSV010000003.1, read on the forward strand.
GACGGCTACGTGCTGGCAGGTCTGCTGCCCCAGATCGCCACGGATCTGCACGTGGACGCGGCGGCCGCCGGACAGCTCATGAGCGTGTTCGCCGCGACCGGTGCGATCGCCGGCCCGGTGCTGGGCGCGCTCACCGGACGGTGGGAGCGCAAGGCGACGATCGTGCTCGCGCTCACCGTGTTCGTGCTCGGCAACCTGCTGGTCGGGCTGGCCCCCACCTACTTCTGGGCGATGGCGGGCCGGGTGATCTCGGCCGTGGGCGGTGCGCTGCTGAACGCCGTGATCGGCTCGTACGTCATCGCGCGCACCCCCGCGCACTATCGGGGCAGGGCCCTCTCGCTCGTCATGGGTGGCTTCCTCTTCGCGACCGCGCTCGGCGTGCCCGTCGGGCTCGTGATCGGGCAGACCGACTGGCGGATCCCGCTGTTCCTCGTGGTCGGCGTCGGCACGGCCGCGCTCGTCGGCATCATCGCGCGGGTGCCGCGTCTGCACCTGCCGCCGCTGTCGCTGCGCGCGGCGCTGAGCCCGCTCACCCGGCCCGCGATCCTCGCGGTTCTCGTGGTCCCGATGGGGCTCATGTGCGCGAGCTACCTCTGCTTCACCTACGCGACGCTCATCCTGGGACCGCGCATCGGCGAGGGGTACCCGATGATCGGCGCGCTCTTCGGCTACGGCATCGTCAGTCTCGTCGGCAACATCGTCTCGGGTCGCGTGACCGACCGCCGCGGCCCGGTCGCGGTGCTCACCGTCATCGTCGCCACGGTGCTCGCCGCCGCCCTGCTGGGCTGGGCGGGGCTGATGCTTCCGGGCATCGCGGGAGCCGTCGCGGGACTCGTCTGGTTCCTGGCGTGCGCGTTCTTCAACGGCGGTTCCGGCGTCGCGGCCCAGACGCGGCTGGCGACGATGGTGCCGCCCGCGGTCGCTGCGCTCGTGCTCGCCCTGAACAACAGCGCGATGATGCTCGGCAGCGCGCTGGGCAGCGCCCTGGGCGGGCTCGCCCTCGCCGCCGGCGCCCTGCCGGACCACCTGCTGCCGCTGTCGGGGGTCGTGCTCGCCATCACCCTCGGCGTGCAGCTCACCACCGCAGTGGCGCATCGGCGCCGGGCCCGGAGCGCGGACGCGGGCGAGCTCGGCGCCTCCGTGCCCCTCCCGGAGTCGTTGAGCGAGAACCGGGCGTAGCGAGGAGCGAGACGAGACGCGGCGGTCTCTCGCGAGAGCGCCGCGTTTCGTCTCGGTCGCCTTCGGCGGCCTCGCTCAACGACCCCGAGGGGTTTCGGTCGCCTTCGGCGTCCTCGCTCGACGACCCCGAGGGGTCTCGGTCGCCTTCGGCGTCCTCGCTCGACGGCCCCGAGGGGTTTCGGTCGCCTTCGGAGTTCTCGCTCGACGGCCCCGAGGGGTCTCGGTCGCCTTCGGCGTCCTCGCTCGACGACACCGAGGGAGGGCCGTGCTCGGCGGCCCGGCGGTCGTCAGCGACCTCAGCCGAGGGTGTACCAGGCCGCGGAGTCGGGGGGCAGCACGGTGCCCGCGTCCGGGGCGCTGTGCACGAGCACCGTGGCGCCCGAGGGGAGCGCGAGCGGTGCGGAGCCGAGGTTCGCCGCGATGTGCAGCTCGCCGCGGCGGAACGCGACGGCATCGGATCCGAGATCCTCCCAGACGAGCGACCCGGATCCGAGTCCGCGCTCCTTCCGCAGCCGCAGCAGCTCCCGGTAGAGGGCGAGGGTCGACGTGTCGGATCCGTCCTCCCGGGCGCGGGCGTACTCGGCCCACTCCGCGGGCTGCGGCAGCCACGAGGCGCCGGTGTCGTTGAAGCCGTACGACGGGGCCGTGCCGCTCCACGGCAGCGGCACCCGGCAGCCGTCGCGACCGTAGCGCTCGCCCTCCGTGCGGAACCAGGTGGGATCCTGGCGGAACTCGTCGGGGATCTCCATGGCCTCGGGCAGGCCCAGCTCCTCGCCCTGGTACAGGTAGGCGGATCCGGGCAGCGACAGCATCACGGTGGTCGCGGCGCGGGCGCGTGCGAGGCCGAGGGCCCGGTCGGGCTTGGGCTCGTCCCGCGGGCCGATGCCGTCGCCCTGAGGGTTGTCCCAGGTGAGCGCCAGACGCGAGGCGTGGCGCACGACGTCGTGGTTCGACAGCACCCAGGTGCTGGGGGCGCCGACGGCTCCGAACGCGTCGAGGGAGTCGCGGATCACGGCGCGCAGGTCTCCGGCGTTCCACGCGGTCATCAGGTAGTTGAAGTTGAACGCCTGGTTCATCTCGTCGGGGCGCACCCAGAGCGCGATCTGATCGAGCGTCGGCAGCCAGGCCTCGGCGCACAGCGCGCGGTCGCCGTCGTAGGCGGCGAGAACGTCGTGCCAGTCGCGGTAGATCTCGTGCACGCCGGGCTGGCCCCAGTAGGGCACGTCGTCCTGATCGCCGCCCATCGAGTCGGCGTCGGCGGCGGGCGTGTAGTCCGGCAGCCCCGCCTTCTTGATCATGCCGTGGGCGACGTCGACCCGGAAGCCGTCGACACCGCGGTCGAGCCAGAAGCGCAGCACGCCGCGGAACTCCTCGCGCACCTCGTCGTTGGTCCAGTCGAAGTCGGGCTGGCTGGTGTCGAAGATGTGCAGGTACCACTGCCCCGGCGTGCCGTCGGCCTCGGTCACGCGGGTCCACATGCCGCCGCCGAACACGCTCTGCCAGTTGTTCGGGGGCAGCTCGCCGTGCGCGCCCTTGCCGTCGCGGAAGATGTAGCGGGCGCGCTCCGGGCTGCCCGGGGCGGCCCTCAGTGCGGCCTGGAACCACGGGTGCTGGTCGGACGAGTGGTTGGGCACCAGGTCGACGATCACGCGGATGCCGCGGGCGTGCGCCGCGGCCAGCATCGCGTCGAAGTCGTCGAGCGTGCCGAAGAGCGGATCCACGCCGCGGTAGTCGGAGACGTCGTAGCCCGCGTCCTTCTGCGGGCTCGGCATGAACGGGCTCAGCCAGATGGCGTCGACGCCGAGGTCCTGCAGCGCGTCCAGCCGTGACGTGATCCCGGGCAGGTCGCCGATGCCGTCGCCGTCCGCATCCGCGAAGGAGCGGGGGTAGATCTGGTAGATGACGGCGGTGCGCCACCACTCGGAACCCGGGGCGGACTGCTGCTCGATCTCGGCCATGCGATCAGGCTACCGGGACGCGGGGGATCCCGGAAACGCGGGGATCGAATCGGTTCGATCGGCGGCGGGGCGCTGCGGTGTAGGCGTGGGCCCGTGCGCAATTCAGGCTGGATGCCGTGGGGCGGGTTCCCGACCCCGGCGATTCCGCAGATCCGCAGTGGTGAGGCCGGCGTCTGGCCTGAATTGTGCGCGCGGGAGTACCGCCAGTACGGGGATCCGGGCTCAGCGCGGGATGAGGTTCGCCGGCTCCTCGCCCGCGAGCATGCGGTCGATCTGGGTGCGCACGAGGGCGGCGATGCGCGGGTTCATCGCGGTCGAGGCGCCGCCGACATGCGGCGTGAACAGCACGCCCGGCGTGGTCCAGAGCGGGTGCCCCTCCGGCAGCGGCTCCGGATCCATGACGTCGAGCGCGGCGCGGATCCGGCCGTTCTCGGCGACCAGCGCATCGGTGTCGACCAGGGTGCCGCGACCTACGTTCACCAGCAGTGCGCCGTCGGCCATGCGCGCCAGCATCGCCGCGTCGAACAGCCGGTGGGTCGCGGGTCCTCCGGGCAGCGACAGGATGACGATCTCGGCCTCGGGGAGCAGTGTGGGCAGGTCGGCCAGCGCGTGCACGGCGATCTCGCCGAGGCCCTCGACGACCTCCGTGCGGGCGGTCTGGCCGACCGCCGTGACGGCGACCTCGAAGCCGGCGAGCCGGCGGGCGACCGCCGTGCCGACGCCGCCGATCCCGACGAGCAGCACCCGGCGGTCGGCGAGGCTCGACGTGAAGGCGCGGTCCCACACGCCCGCGTCCTGCGCGCGCACGAACCGCGGCAGCTCCCGCTGTGCGGCGAGGGTCAGTGCCAGGGCGAGCTCCGCCGTGGCCGGCTCGTGCACGCTCGCGGCGTTCGCGAACGGGATGCCGGCGGGAATGCGGTCGATCACGGCCTCATAGCCGATCATCTGCCCCTGCACGAGGCCGACGTCCAGGTCCGCCAGTGCGGTGAGGTGCTGCCGGCCGAGGTAGGACGGCACGACGATGTCGATGCGCTGTGCGGGCGGGGGCGTCGCCATGTCCCATACGCGCACCTCCACTCCGTCGGGCAGCGGGCCGCGGGCGATGACGTCGGCGGCGAGTTCGGCGGTGGGGACGGTGACGAGGAAGCTCACCCTACGAGCGTAGGTCGTGCGCGCGATGCCGGAGCAGGCCACTCGGCGAGGACTGGATCCGACGCTCGGCGAGGACGGGATCCGGCGCTCGGCATCGCCGCCGGCGGTTGACATCCTCGTCAACTGTATACATAATACTGAGTGCGTCCCGCACCCGAACGGCCCTTCAACGACGAAAGAGGTGGCGCCATGCCCCGCTCGAACCCTCGCCTGCTCCGCACGCTCGCTGCGGTCTCCGCCGGCGCCCTGATGCTCGGCCTCGCCGCCTGCAGCGGCGGAGGCGGCGCCTCCGCCGGTGGCAAGACCACCCTCGTCTGGTCGACCTGGGGCAGCGCCGACGAGCTCAAGCGCTATCAGGACTTCGACAAGGAGTTCATGAAGAAGCACCCGGACATCACCGTCAAGCTGCAGCCCGTCGCAGGATACGACGACTACCACTCCAAGCTTCTCGCACAGCTCACCAGCAACACCGCCCCCGACGTGTTCTACGTGGGCGACGACATGATCGGCCAGTTCGTCGGCTCGAACCGTCTCATGCCCGTCAAGGCGCTCATGGACGGCCCGAAGAGCCAGAGCAAGCTGGACGACTTCTCGCCGGGCCTGTTCGGCGCGGCGGAGAAGGACGGCGAGATCTACGCGGCCCCGAACGACTCCAACCCCGACGTGTTCTGGTACGACAAGGAGGCCCTCAAGGCCGCCGGCATCACCGACGACCCGGCCACGCTCGCCGCCGAGGGGAAGTGGACGACCGCCGCCTACCTCGACATGAACAAGAAGCTCAAGGATGCGGGCCTCACCGGCACCATGTTCTGGAACTACTGGGCCACCCAGTGGAGCTGGCTGAGCTCGCAGGGCGTGGACGCGCCCTACGACGAGAGCGGGAAGTTCGTCGCGAACAAGAACCCCGACGCGGTCAAGGCGCTCGACCAGTTCGGCTCCCTGTTCCAGGACAAGACCTTCGTCGTCGCCGACACCCTGCCCGAGGGGGCGGGCGCGGACAGCGTCTTCGTCTCGCACAAGGCCGGATTCTTCGTGCAGGGCCGCTACACGATCGGCACGGTCGAGGCCGCCGGGGTCAAGGACTCCTACGACATCGCCCCCTGGCCTACGCCCGACGGGAAGGCGGCCCCGACGGGCGTCGCGACCTCCTTCCTCGCGATCAACAAGAACACCAAGGTCAAGGACGCGGCGTTCACGTTCTGGACCGAGTTCCTCTCGGCCGAGGGCCAGACCTTCCGGCTGCAGGGCGGCGGCAACGCGGTCCCGTCCATCAAGGGCGCCGACAAGGTCGTGCTCGACGGCTACCCGGCTCACGCCCAGACGTTCCTCGACATGCGCGACATCGGCTTCGTCAACTACGCGACCGAGGCGAAGCTGCCCGGCATCCGCTCCGGCATCGGCGACCAGTTCCTCGCCCTGTACAACGGCAAGCAGGACGCACAGGCGACCCTCGACGCGGTCGGCAAGCTGGTCCAGAACGGCAAGTGACGATGAGCACGCAAGCCGTGACCACTCGGGCGTCGTCGACGGCGCCCGAGTGGCGGCGTGAGGCCGGCTGGCGGCGGCGCGACCGTCGCTGGGGCTACGCCTTCGTCGGACCACAGCTGGTGGGGATGGGCATCTTCGTGCTCCTGCCCTTTCTCGCCAGCCTCGTGCTCGCCTTCGCGAAGTGGGACGGCCTGACCGACCTGAGCTGGGTCGGCCTCGACAACTTCGCCGCGGAGCTGTCGGATCCGCTCTTCGGCCGCGCGATCGTGAACACCCTGCTGATCGCGATCATCACGGTCCCGATCGGCCTGGCCCTCGCGGTCGTCATCGCGGTCGCGCTGGAGAAGCTCAAGACCCGCACCCTGTACCTCGTGCTGTTCTTCGCCCCGGTCATGACCTCGACGGTCGCCGTGGCGATGATCTGGCAGCAGATGTTCCGCGCCGACGGGGTGCTCTCGACCACGATCTCGAAGGTCTTCGGGGTCACGCCGCCGGACTGGCTGCAGGATCCGCGCCTGGCGCTCATCGCCGTGTGCATCGTGACGATCTGGTCGTCGCTGGGCCTCAACGTGATCATCTTCCTCGCCGGGCTGCAGAACATCTCGCCCTCGGTCATCGAGGCCGCGCGGATCGACGGCGCGGGCGCCTGGCGGCTTTTCACGAGCATCCGGCTCCCGCTGCTCTCGCCGATCGTCTTCTTCTCGTCGGTGGTCGCGTTCATCTCGTCGCTGCAGACCTTCGACACGGTCTACGTGCTGGTCAAGAACGCCGGTCCGGACAACGCGACCCGCACGATCGTCTACCACATCTACGACCTCGGCATGAAGCAGTTCAACTTCGGCCTCTCCAGCGCGGCGAGCATCATCCTGCTGCTGCTGACCCTGGTCATCACGGCGATCCAGTTCGCCGCCCAGAAGAAGTTCGTCCACTACGAGGATGACCCCGCATGAGCGTCGACGCCCCGCATCTGACCACCGGAGGCCGCGCACCCGCCACCGACTCCACGATCGCGCTCGTCGCACCGGGGCGACGGATCCGGCCGAAGCCGGCCGGGAAGGGCGCGCGCCGTGCCTCCGCCACGATCCTGCACGTCGTGCTGATCGTCGCCGGGATCGGGATGGTCTTCCCGTTCCTGTGGATGCTGCTGACCTCGTTCAAGACCCTGCCGCAGCTGCTGAAGGATCCGCTGTCGGTGATCCCGAACCCGTGGACGTTCGACAACTACGCGCAGGCGTGGGAGGCCGTGCCGTTCGCGCAGGCCTACCTGAACAGCGCCTACATCGCGGTGCTCGTCGTGACCGGCACGCTGATCACCGCATCGATGGCGGGCTACGCGTTCGCGCGGATCCGGTTCCGCGGATCCAAGGTGCTGTTCATCGTGTTCCTCGCGACGCAGATGATCCCGAAGCAGGTCACGCTCATCCCGTTCTACCTGCTGATGACGCAGCTGGGCTGGGTGGACTCGCACCTGGCGCTGATCATCCCCGGCATGATCGCGAACCCCTTCGCCGTGTTCCTCATGCGTCAGTTCGTGCTGGCGCTGCCGAAGGAGCTCGAGGAGGCGGCGCTGGTCGACGGGGCCGGGCGGATCCGCACGTTCTTCACCGTGATCCTGCCGAACCTGAAGCCGGGGCTCGCGGCGCTGAGCATCATCGTCGCCATCGACGTGTGGAACTCGTTCCTCTTCCCGCTCGTGCTGCTGAACACCCCCGACCTGTTCACCGTGCCGCTGCTGCTGCAGTCGTTCCAGGGCCAGTTCGGATCCGTGAACTACGGGCTGGTGATGGCGGCCTCGGCGATCTCGACGGTGCCGATGCTCGTCGTGTTCGTGATCGGGCAGCGCCGGATCCTGAACAGCATGGCCGCATCGGGACTGGGAGGGCGCTGAGGTGCAGCTGACCGGGGAGTGCGAAGCCGAGGCGCACGAGGGCGGCGTGCGTTCCGTCGATGGGATGACCGCGGAGGCCCTCGCGCGGGCGGCCGGGCGCCACCTCGACCTGGAGACCGCGCCGTTCACGATCCCGCGCTCCCGGCTGCTCGTCTTCCGGGCCGGCGACGGCGTGCGCGTGCACACCTCGGAGTACGAGCGCAGCCTCGAGGAGTGCCGGGTGCTGGATGCCCTCGTCGTGCGCGACGCGCACGGTCGTGTGCTCCCGGTCGCCGACGTGCAGCCGCACCGGATCTCGTTCGGCGCGGTGGCCGCGATGGACCCGTCGCCCGGTTCGCCTGGTTCGCCTGCTTCGCGGGTGGAACCTCCGCTCCCGTCGCAGAAAGTGTCGGAAAACGGGACGGAAAGCGACAGAAATCGCGACCTGAGCGGGGTGTCCCTGACCTTCGACGGGCTGCGGGCTCTGAGCGTGGGCGGCGATCCCGCGGCCTCGGTGCGGATCACGCGGCCGGACGGAACGGTCGAGGAGCACCGGATCGGATCCGGCCTGCGGCTGGACGTGGCCGACGACAGGAGCGTCACGGTCGCAGCGCAGTCCGCCGGCGCCCACGCGGCGGCGGAGGAGGCCCGTGCGTCCGAGTGGGCGGACTGGTTCGACCGCTGCCCGCGGGTGCGCGCCGACCTGCAGGACATGGCGGCGTTCTGCTGGTGGGTGCTCGGCGCGAACATCGTCGAGCTGCCGGCGCTCGCCGGGGCCAGGGCGGTCGTGCCGTCGAAGATCGGCTACGTCGGGCTCTGGCAGTGGGACGCGTACTTCATCGCGGTCGGCCTGCGCCACGGGGATCCGGCGCTCGCGCGCGAGCAGCTCGAGCTCGCGTTCCGCTTCCCCCGTGCGAACGGACAGCTTCCCGACGTGGTGCACGAGGAGGGGATCCTCGCGACGAGCGACGACCTGCCCGAATCGGACCGGGCGAACCTCCGCCGCGCCGGATCCCGGATCGCGGATCCCACGGCGCCGGTGCCGCTGACCAAGCCGCCGCTCGCCGCCTGGGCGCTGCGCAAGGTGCTCGAGGTCGAGGACGCACCGGACTGGGCCGCGGCGCAGCTGGAGCGCGTGATCCCCTCGCAGGACTGGTGGTTCGCCGGTCCCGCGGAGAACGGGTCTGACTTGGACGGCGACGGGCTGCCCGAGTACGGGCATCCGTACTCGTCGGGTCTCGACGACAGCCCGGTGTTCGACGGGCCGATCCCGACCACGGCGCCGGATCTCGCCGCCTACCTCGTGCAGCAGGACCGCGAGATCGCGGCGCTCGCCGCCCGGTATCTGCCCGGCCATGACCCGGCGCCGCATCTCTCCCGCGCCGATCGCACCGCGCAGCTGCTCGTGGAGCGGCTCTGGGATCCCGCCGAGGAGCGGTTCATCGCCCGCGGCGCGGGGGAGCGCATCGCGAGCGACACCGTCCTCGGGCTGCTGCCGCTGCGCGTCGAGGGGCTTCCGGCCGAGATGCGCTCCGCGCTCGTCGATGCGATCGGCGACCCCGCGCGCTACGGCCTCGCGTGGGGGCTGCCCACGGTCTCCGCCGCGGATCCGGACTTCTCCGCGGAGCGGATGTGGCGCGGGCCGATCTGGGTGAACACGAGTGCGCTCATCGCGGAGGGGCTCGACACGGCGGGCGAGCCCGAGCGTGCCAGGGCGCTGCGCGAGCAGACCGTGCGCCTGGTGATCCACGGCGGCGGCCCGCACGAGTACTTCAACCCGCGCACCGGTCTCAAGGCCGAGCGCGCGACGACCGCGTTCGGCTGGTCCGCCGCGCTGTTCCTCGACCTCGCGGTGGCGCTGAGCCGCTGACGTCGCGGCGCTCCCGACGCCCCGCTGTTCGGCGACGTCGCGCGCCGGGCTCCCGCGCGCCCGCGCGCCGGATCCGCGCTCCCAGATCCGCGTTTCCCTCCCCTCACCGTCTTTCCCTCCCCGCAACTGCGCCTGTGGGGGGAGGGAAAGACGCCCAGGGGAGGGGAACGCGGACCAGGGGCGCTCCTCGTGCTCGGGCGGACCAGGGGCGCCCCTCGCGCCCGGCCCCTGCGACCCCTCACCATCGGGAGGACCGTCGCTCGGCGGATCCGACGTAGTGTTTGCGTCACCATCCGTGTACTGTATGCAATACACAATTCTGACGAGGAGGTCATGATGAAGCGACGCGGCATGTTCGCGCTGGCGATCGGGGCGACGGCGGCCATCGCCCTCTCCGGATGCGCCTTCGGCGGCGGAGCGCCCTCGAAGAACGAGACCCTGAAGCCCGGAGCCGAGGCGACCGGCACGATCACGATCTGGTCGTGGGACGTCGCCGCGACCGCGCTCAAGCGGCTCGGTGCCGACTACGAGAAGTCCCACAAGGGCACGACGATCAAGGTCGTCGACATCGGCTACGACAACGCCTACGACAAGATCTCGGTCGGGCTGCAGGCCGGGACGGGGCTGCCGGATCTGATCACGCTCGAGACCGACCACAACCAGAGCTACATCACGCAGTTCCCCCAGGGGTTCTCCGACCTGTCTCCCGTGCTCGGCGACAAGAAGGCCGACTTCGATCCGTTCAAGTGGTCGACCGGCACCGACAAGGACGGCAAGCTGCGCATGGCGCCCTGGGACTCGGGCACCGTCGGCCTGTTCTACCGCACCGACTACTTCCAGGCCGCCGGCGTGGATCCGGCCTCCGTCAAGACCTGGGACGACCTCGTCGCCGCGGGCGAGAAGATCAAGGCGGCCACGGGGCACACCCTGCTCACCGCCGATCTCTCCGCCGGCGGATCGCTCTCGATGTACCTGCAGCAGCAGAGCCAGGGATTCTTCGACGACAAGGGCGACATCACCGTGAACTCGCCCGCCGCGGTGCGCACCCTCACCCTGCTGCAGACGATGCAGAAGAAGGGGCTCATCACCAATGCGAAGGGCTGGGACGCGAGCGTCACCAGCGCCAAGGACGGCGACTCCGCGGTGACCCCCGAGGCGGTGTGGTGGATCGGCACGCTCGAGGGCGAGGCGCCCGAGCTCAGCGGCAAGTACGCCGTGCGCGACCTGCCCGTCTTCGACGATTCCAGCGCCCCGACCTCGAACAACGGCGGATCCGGTCTCGCGATCCCCGCGCAGGCGAAGAACCCGCAGCTCGCGGCCGACTTCCTGGCCTTTGTGCTGGCGAACACCGGCAACCAGTCGAGCATGATGCAGAAGGAGGGGCTCTTCCCGGCCTACCTGCCCGCGCTGAAGAGCGGCTTCTTCGAGCAGTCCAGCGACTACTTCGGCGGCCAGAAGGTCTTCCAGACCTTCGCCGAGCTGACGCCGAAGATCCCCTCGATCTCCTTCACCTCCGACCAGTCGGTCGCGAGCGACGCCGTGGCGAACGCGGTCGGCGCCGCCGTGCTGAACGGCGAGGATCCGAAGAAGGCGCTGGACGACGCGGCCGCGCAGATCGCGAACTCGACCGGCCGCAAGATCGCGGGCTGACATGACCGTCGCCACCGTGCGGCGCTCCGACGAGGGGAGCCGCGACGACGACCGTCGCGGCTCCCCGCGCTCGGGCCGCCGCCTCGCCGCGCGCATGCACCGCCCCGGGATGTGGTTCGCCCTTCCCGCGGCGACGCTGCTCGCGCTGTTCTTCGCCTACCCGCTCGCGGTGTCGCTGCTGCAGAGCCTGTTCCGCACCTCCGGCGGGGTGAGCACGTTCGTGGGCTTCGACCAGTACACGCGGATGCTGCGGGATCCACTGGTGCTGAAGAGCCTCGGCAACGCGCTGCTGATCCTGGTCGTGCAGGTGCCGATCATGATCGCGCTCGCCGTGGGGCTCGCCTATCTGCTCAACCAGGCGTGGCTGCGGTTCCGCGCGGGGTTCCGGCTGCTCACGTTCCTGCCGTCGATCACCACGCTCGTCGCGTACTCGGTCGTGTTCCGCGTGATCATGACGACCGACGGCGGCATGCTGAACCAGTTACTCGCGCTGTTCGGCGCCGGGCCCATCGACTGGCTCAACAACGAATGGTGGGCGCGGGTCGCCGTGATCGCCTCGATCACCTGGCGCTGGACCGGCTACAACATGGTCATCATCCTCGCCGGCCTCCAGTCGATCCCGCCCGAGCTCTACGAGGCGGCCCGCATCGACGGCGCGGGACGCTGGCAGACCTTCCGGCACATCGTCGTGCCCCAGCTGCGCCCGGTGCTCATCTTCACGAGCGTCACGTCGACGATCGGCGCGCTGCAGCTCTTCGACGAGAACTTCATCCTCACCGGCGGCGGACCCAACAACGCCACGCTCACCCCGGTGCTGTACCTGTACAAGGTCGGCTTCCAGCAGTTCGACTTCGGCTACGCGAGCGCCATCGCCTGGATGCTCGTGATCCTCACCGGGATCATCGCGCTCATCCAGTTCCGCATCATGAGGGAGAAGCCATGACGACGCAGCTGATCACCACCGGCCGGCGTCGCCGCGCCGGCCAGCCGTCCTCGTCCGGCGGGGAGCCGCTGCTGCGGCGGGTCGTGCTGCGCGCCCCGGTCTACGCGATCATGGTCGTGGCGAGCGTGCTCGCGCTCATCCCGTTCCTGTGGATGGTGATCGCCTCGACGCACAAGACCAGCGACCTCTTCGTCACCCCGCTGCCGATCCTCCCCGGCGGAGAGTTCTGGCAGAACCTGGGCCGGCTGCAGGAGAGCGTGGGCTTCGGCCAGGTGATGCTCAACAGCGTCCTCGTGGCCGTGGTCTACACGGTGTTCAGCTCGCTGATCAGCATCATGTGCGGCTACGGCCTCGCGACCTACCGGTTCCGCGGGCGCGGGGTGCTGCTCGGCGTGATCCTGGTCACGATGATGATCCCGATGCAGGTGCTGCTGGTCCCGCTGTTCCAGATGATGGCGAGCGCCGGATGGATCGACACCTATCAGGCGCTCATCGTCCCGTTCCTCGCGAACGCGTTCGGCATCTTCCTGATGCGTCAGGGGTTCCTCGACTTCCCGACGACGCTCATCGAGGCGGCGCGGATCGACGGCGCCTCGGAGCTGCGCACGTTCTACCGCATCGTGCTGCCGGTGGCCCGCCCGCAGATCGCCGCCCTCGTGATCTACACGTTCATCAGCCAGTGGAACTCATTCATCTGGCCGCTGCTCATGCTCAACTCCGAGGACAAGTACACGGTGCCCGTCGCGCTGAACACGATGATCGGACTCAGCCGCGTCGACTACTCCGGGCTGATGCTCGGATCCCTGCTCGCGACCCTGCCGCTGTTCGTGCTGTTCCTGGTGTTCCAGAAGCAGTTCGTGGCCGGCCTCCTCGGCGGCGCCGTCAAGGGCTGACCCGTCGGACCCCCTCTCGTCCCCGCGAGACCGAATCTGCGTCACGAGACCGTGGAACTCATCCGCGGTCTCGCGACGCAGGTTCGGTCTCGCGGACGGATGGCGCGTCCGTGCGACCCGCGACCGTACGGACGTCAGGCCGAGAAATAGGCGCTCGACGAGTTGTCGAGGATGCGCTGCATGCCGTGCGTCCAGTTGACCTTGAGCGCGGCGACCGCGGCGGGGACGTCGCCGTCGGCGAGGGCGTGCGCGATCGCGGCGTGCTCGGCGGCGACGCGGTCGATCTTCACGTCGTCGGCGACGAGGAGGGCCTCGTAGCGGTGGAAGGATCCCCGCACGCTCTCGATCACGTCGAGCAGGCGCCGGTTCGGGCACACCGACAGCATGAGCGCGTGCCACTCGTCGTCCTTGGTCATGACCAGGGAGTGCTCGACGTGCTCGTCGGTGAACGCGTCGGCGAGCTCGACGAGGCGCGCCCCCACGGCTTTCAGCTGGTCGACCGGGCTGAGCTCGAGGGCGAGGCTCTCCAGGGTCGCCATCACCGGGGCGAGGTCCTCGAACTCGCCGGCGCTGAGCGGCACGAAGCGGAAGCCCTTGCCGTTCTCGCTCGTGATCTGCCCCTCCGACTCCAGGGCGATCAGGGCCTCCCGCAGCGGAGTGCGGCTGACGCCGAGCTCGGCGGCCAGCTGCACCTCGTTGATCCCCTCGCCGGGCTGCACCTTTCCGGCGCGCATGCGGGTGAGCAGCTCCTCGCGCACCTGGGAACGCAGGTTCTTGCGTTCGATCGCCATTCGTTCTTCCCCTTCGGCCGGTGCGGTCAGCCTACGGCTTGACCGTATCCCCGCTTCCACCTACGCTTGTTGTATACAGAATACATTGAACAGATCTTCTGTACAGACTCAGAGAGGAGCCTCCGTGGCGCAGCATCCCGACGGCGAGCGGATCCGCGAGGTCCGCATCGACGCCCTGGCGTACGGCGGCGACTACAACCCCGATCAGTGGTCGGAGGACGTCTGGCGCGAGGACATCCGGCTCATGCTCGAGGCGGGCGTGAACATGGTGAGCCTGCCGATCTTCAGCTGGCCCCAGCTCGAGCCCGAGCCCGGCGTGTACGACTGGGGCTGGCTGGACCGGATCCTGGATCTGCTGCACGAGGCCGGGATCCGGATCGACCTCGCCACGGCCACCGCCACCCCGCCGTCCTGGCTGCTGCGGGCCCACCCCGAGATGGCCCCCTGGGACGCGGACGGGCACCGGCTGGAGTTCGGGTCCCGGCAGACCTACTGCCCCTCGTCGCCGATCTGGCGCGAGAACGTCGCCCGGATGACCCGCGCGATCGCCGAGCGCTACGGCGAGCACCCGGGACTCGCGATGTGGCACATCTCGAACGAGTACGGCGACCACGTCTCGCGCTGCTGGTGCCCCGAGTCGGCCCGGCACTTCCGCCGCTGGCTGCAGGACCGCTACGGCGACCTCGACGGACTGAACGAAGCCTGGGGCGTGAACGTCTGGGGCCAGCGCTACACGTCCTGGGAGCACATCGAGACGCCGAAGAAGGCGCCCGGCCCCGTCAACCCCACCAAGCTGCTCGACTTCGAGCGCTTCTCCTCCGACGCGATGCTCGAGCTCTTCCAGGTCGAGATCGACGTGCTCCGCGAGGTCACCCCCGACATCGCGGTCACGACGAACTTCATGAGCATGTTCCGCGACCTCGACTACTGGCGCTTCGCCGAGCGGGAGGACGTCGTCACCGACGACGCCTATCCGGATCCGATGGATCCGACGTCCCACGTCGGCGCGGCGCTCAACTACGGCCTCATGCGCTCCCTCAAGGGCGGCCGTCCGTGGCTGCTGCTGGAGTCGTCGGCCAGCGCGACCAGCTGGCGGGACATCAACGTGCCGAAGGCGCCGGGGAAGATCCGCGTGGAGAGCCTGCAGGCCGTCGCGCACGGATCCGACGCCGTGATGTTCTTCCAGTGGCGCCAGGCCAAGTACGGCCAGGAGAAGTTCCACTCGTCGATGCTCGGCCACCGCGGCGAGCGCTCGCGCAGCTTCCGGGAGACGAAGGCGCTCGGCAACGAGCTCCGCAGGCTCGAGCCGGTGCGCGGCAGCCGGGTGCGCTCCCGCGTGGCGCTCATCGTGGACTGGGACTCCTGGTGGGGATCCAGCGCGATCGAGTCGCTGCCGTCGCAGCGGCTGCAGTGGGCGCCGCAGGCTCGCGCCTGGCACCGCGCCCTCTCCACGCTGGGGCACCCGGTCGACGCCGTGCGCGCGGAGGGTGCCGACGCGGGGACGCCCTTCGACGGCTACGACGTGGTCGTGGCGCCCAACCTCTACGTGCTGGAGCAGGGGCAGGCCGATACTCTGCGCGCCTTCGTGGAGCGCGGCGGGACCCTCGTCGTCGGGCCCTTCTCCGGGGTCGTCGACGCGACCGAGAAGGTGCACGACGGCGGCGCCCCCGGCCCGCTGCGGGGCCTGCTCGGCATCGAGGTCGACGAGCAGTGGCCGATCGCCGACGGCCGCACGGAATCCCTGGCCTACGGCGCGGACGTGCTCGAGGTGCCCAGCTGGAGCGAGTGGATCGAGGCCGACGCGGACGTCGAGATCCGCGGGGCGTACGCCTCGGGCGAGCTCGCCGGGCTTCCGGCGATCACTCGCCGTGCGGGCGGATCCGGATCCGCCTGGTACGTCAGCGCCATGCTGTCTCCCGAGGGTCTCGTCACGGTGTTCCGCGACGTGCTGCGCACGGCCGGCCTCCCCGCCCGCGACGAGGTGTCCCTGCAGGCCGAGGCCGTCACGCGCTCGGACGACGCCACCGACTACACCTTCCTGCTCAACCACGCGGCCGACCCGGTCACGTTCCAGCTGCCGGCCGCCGGCCTAGACCTGCTCAGCGGATCCGAGACGGGCGACGCCGTGACGCTGGACGCGTACGGAGTCGCGGTCGTCGCCACGCCGCGCGCGACGCAGATCCCTTTCCTCACCCTGACCCATACCCCCCGGCCCACCCAGGCCACCCCGTCGAAGGAGCTGGCATGACGCAGACGTTCGTGCACCCCTACATCCCCAACACGGCGCCCGAGATCCACGCCGAGATGCTCGCCGCCGTCGGCGCCGCCTCGATCGAGGACTTCTACGCCGACGTGCCGGAGGACCTGCGCCTGCGCCGTCCGCTGGACGTGCCCGCGCCGTTGCCCGCCGAGCAGGACCTGGCCCGCCACGTGCGCGGGATCCTGGCGCAGAACCGCACCACCGAGGAGCGTCTGAGCTTCCTCGGCGCCGGGACGTACAACCACTACGTGCCCGCGGTCGTGGACGAGGTGATCCGTCGCAGCGAGTTCCTCACCGCCTATGCGGGCGAGCCCTACGAGGACCACGGACGCTTCCAGGCGCTCTTCGAGTACCAGTCCCTCATGGCCGAGCTGCTCGCGATGGACGTCGTGAACGTGCCCACCTATGACGGCTACCAGGCCACGGCCACGGGCCTCGCGATGGCCGGCCGCCTCACCGGCCGCACCAGGGTGCTCGCCGTGAGCGACGTGCTGCCGGAGAAGGACTCGAAGGTGCGCGATTACACGCGCGCCGACCTCGAGATCGAACGGATCCCCAGCGCGGGCGGCATCGCGGACGTCGCGGCCCTGCGCGACCGGCTCTCCGACGACGTCGCGGCCGTCTGGGTCGAGACGCCGAGCTTCACCGGCGCCGTCGAGACGCAGCTGCGTGAGATCGCCGACGCCGCGCACGCCGCAGGCGCCGTGGTCGTGGTCGGCACCGACCCGATCGGCTACGGGGTGCTGACCCCGCCCGCGCTGCAGGGCGCGGACATCGTCACGGGCGACATCCAGTCGCTCGGCCTGCACCAGTGGTTCGGCGGCGCGCACGCCGGTTTCATCGCGGTGCACGACGAGCCGCGATTCGTGATGGAGATGCCCTCGCGCCTCTTCGGCCTGGAGTCCACCGACGTGCCCGGCGAGTACGGCTTCGGCGACGTCGCCTACGACCGCACCTCCTTCGCGCACCGCGAAGAGGGCAAGGAATGGGTCGGCACCGCCGCCGCGCTGTGGGGGATCGCCGCCGGCGTGCACCTCGCGCTCATGGGACCGCAGGGCATGGCCGACCTCGGCGAGCTGCTGCTCGCCCGCACCGCCTACGCCCAGCAGCGGCTCGCCGCGATCGACGGCGTCCGCCTCGGCGACGACGCCCTGCACCTGCGCGAGTTCACGATCCGCTTCGACGGCGCCCGCGCCGCCGACGTCGTCGCCGCGCTGCGCGCCGAGGGCATCGAGCCCGGCGTCGTCGTGGACGAGCGGACGCTGCTCGTCTGCGTGACCGAGGCCACCTCCGCCGCCGACATCGACCGCCTCGCCGCTGCGCTCGCCGCGGCCATCGACACCGAGGAGAAGGACCAGTGAGCCTCCCCGTCGCCCCCAAGCCGAGCCCCCGCCGCTTCCAGCAGGCCAGCTGGGACGAGCCGATCGTCTTCGAGCTCTCCACCCCCGGAGAACGCGGCGTGCTCGTGACGCCCGTCGAGCCCGTCGTGCGCGAGGCCGTCGGCGACGTCGTGGCCGCCCTCCCCGAGGGCATGCGCCGGACGACCCCGCCGGCGCTGCCCGAGATCGCGCAGATGCGGGTGCTCAAGCACTACCTGCGCCTCTCGCAGGAGAACCTCGGATCCGACCTCAACGTCGACATCGGGCAGGGCACCTGCACGATCAAGTACTCCCCGAAGATCAACGACCAGCTCATCGAGGTGCCGCAGCTGCGCGCGCTGCACCCCGCGCAGGACCCGGCCGACACGCAGGGCGCGCTCGAGGCGATCTGGCGTCTCGAGCGGCTCATGGCCGAGATCTCGGGCATGGACGCCGTCTCGCTCGCCTCCCCAGGCGGATCCGCGGGCATCTGGACGAACATCGCGATGATCCGCGCCTACCATGCGTCGCGCGGCGAGGCGGAGCAGCGCGACGAGGTCATCACGACGATCTTCAGCCACCCCTCGAACGCCGCCGCGGCCAAGGTCGCCGGGTACAAGGTCATCACGATCTACCCGGATGCCGACGGCTACCCCGATCTCGCAGCGCTCCAGGCGGCGCTCTCCGAGCGCACCGCGGCGATCATGGTGACCAACCCGGAGGACACCGGGATCTACAATCCCGCGATCAAGGAGTGGGTCGACGCCGCGCACGCGGTCGGCGCCCTCGCCTCCTACGATCAGGCCAACGCCGCGGGGATCCTCGGGATCACGCGCGCCCGCGATGCCGGGTTCGACGTGTGCCAGTTCAACCTGCACAAGACGTTCTCCGCCCCGCACGGCAGTGGCGGTCCGGGGGCCGCGGCCAACGCGGTGAGCGCGGCGCTCGCGCCGTTCCTGCCCGGACCCCGTGTGGAGCGGGTCGACGGACGCTTCGTGGTGCGCGAGCCCGGCGAACTGTCCATCGGTCACGTCGCGCCGGCCCACGGCGTCATCCTGCACGTCGTGCGGGCGTACGCCTGGATCATGGCGCTCGGGGCCGAGGGCATGCTCGAGGCCTCCCGGACCGCGGTGCTGAACAACAACTACCTGCTGAAGAAGGTGCTCGAGATCCCCGGGGCGTCCGCGCCCTACGCGACCGGGCGCCGTCGCATCGAGCAGGTGCGGTACTCGTGGCAGGAGCTGTTCGAGGAGACCGGGATCTCCTCGGAGGAGATCGGCATCCGGATGGCCGACTACGGCTTCCACTACTGGACGAGCCACCACCCCTATGTCGTGCCGCAGCCGTTCACGCTCGAGCCCACCGAGTGCTACTCCAAGGCCGAGATCGACGAGTACGTCGCGGCGCTCGCCCAGGTCGCGCAGGAGGCGCGGGAGAACCCCGAGCTCGTCCGCACCGCGCCGCACAACCAGACCGTGCACCACACCCACCACGACGACCTGGACGACCCGGAGCGCTGGGCGATCACCTGGCGCGCCTACCGCCGGAAGTACTTCGGCGAAGCGCCGGACGGCCCCGCGCGGAGTGCCCTTCCGGATGCGGAGGCCGCGCTCGCCGAGCCCGTCGCGGTCGGAGCCTGATCGCGTGATCGGACTGGTCGTCAACCCTGTCGCCGGAGTCGGCGGGCCCGCGGGCCTCGCCGGCTCCGACGGTGCGGCCGTGCAGGCCCGCGCGGCGGAGCACGGCTCCGTCCCGCGGGCCGGCGGGCGTGCGGTGCAGGCGATGGCGATCATCGCGCGCGCGCATCCCGGAGTGCGGATCCTCACCGCGGCCGGAGCGATGGGCGCCGCCGCGGTCGCCGAGGCGGGACTGGAGCCGGTCGTGGTGTTCACGCCGGTCGGGGATCCCACTTCGCCCGAGGACACCGCCGCCGCCGTGGCGGCCGTGGCCGCCGCCGGAGCGACGCTCGTGCTCGTCGCCGGCGGCGACGGCACCCTCCGCGACGCCGTGCGCGGGCTGACGCCGCCCCCGGGGTCGTCGAGCGAGGACGCCGCGGGTGCCCGTCTTCCGGGGTCGTTGAGCGAGGACGCCGCGGGTGCCCTTCTTCCGGGGTCGTTGAGCGAAGGCGCCTCGGGTGCCCGTCTTCCGGGGTCGTTGAGCGAGGACGCCTCGGGTGCCCGTCTTCCGGGGTCGTTGAGCGAGGACGCCGCAGGCGCCCGAGACGAAACGCCGTCTCCGTCCGGGCACCGTGCCCCGTCCCGCTCCGCCCGCTCGACGCCCACGGGCCGCCCGGCCGTGCTCGGCATCCCCGCCGGCGTCAAGATGTACTCGCCCGTGTTCGCGGTGAGCCCGGTCGCGGCCGGATCCCTCGCCGCCGACTGGATCGGGCCGGATCCCGTCCCCACCGCCGAGCGCGAGGTGCTCGACGTCGATGAGGCGGCGCTGCGCCGCGCCAGGGTCGAACCCGTGCTCTACGGCACGCTCCGCGTCCCCCAGCGTCTCGGCCGCACCCAGGCGCGCAAGGCGCCGACGCCCGCCACCGAGGAGGCCGCGGTCGCCTCCGCGGCACGGGCCGCGGTCGCCGCGATGCGCCCCGGCGTGCGGTACCTGCTCGGTCCCGGCGGCACCACCGCACGGATCGCGGCGGAGCTCGGCGTGGCAAAGACCCCGCTCGGCGTCGACGTCGTGCTCGACGGCGCCGTGATCGCCGCGGGCGCGGACGAGCGGCGCCTGCTGGACGAGGTCGCCGCCGGGCCGGCTCAGGCCGTGGTCACCGTCATCGGCGGCCAGGGCTTCCTGCTGGGACGCGGCAACCAGCAGCTCTCGGCGCGGGTGATCCGCGCGATGGGATCCGCTCCGCTCCTCGTCGTCGCCCCGGAGCAGAAGCTCGTCGACCTCGCCGGGCGCCCGCTCCTCGTCGACACCGGTGACGCCGAGCTCGACGCTGCGCTCGCCGGGCACGTCCGCGTCATCACCGGCGCCGCGGCCACCGCGTTCTACGCCGTCTCCGCCCCCGAGACCACCCCCGTCTGACCCCCACCCGCAAAGGAACCACCATGCGACTGCAGAACAAGAACGCCATCGTCACCGGAGGCGCCGGCGGCATCGGCCGCGCCACCTCCCTCGCCTTCGCCGCCGAGGGCGCCAAGGTCGCCGTCGTCGACCTGAACGCCGAGGCGGCCGAGGCCGTCGCCGAGGAGATCCGGGCGGCCGGCGGCACCGCCCTCGCGATCGGCGCCGACGTCTCGAGCGAGGCCGACATCGAACGCGTCGTCGCGGCGGTCGTGGACGGCTTCGGCGGTGTCGACGTCGTCTTCAACAACGCCGGGATCATCCGCCGCACCACGGCGGTCGAGACCACGGTCGAGGAGTGGGACCGCGTGTTCGGCGTCAACGTGCGCGCGATCTTCCTCATGTGCAAGCACGTCGTGCCCGTCATGGCGGCGAACGGCGGCGGATCCATCGTCAACACCGGATCCGGCTGGGGTCTCAAGGGCGGCGGGCAGGCGATCTCCTACTGCGCATCGAAGGGCGCGGTGGTCAACATGACCCGTGCGCTCGCGATCGACCACGGCCCGCAGGGCATCCGCGTGAACTCGGTCAACCCGGGCGACGTCGACACCGGCATGCTGCGCGACGAGGCCCGCCAGCTCGGTCAGGACCAGGCCGGCTTCCTCGCCGAGGCCGCGGAGCGGCCGCTGAACCGGATGGGCCAGCCGTCCGAGATCGCCGCGGCCGTGGTGTGGCTCGCGAGCGACGAGTCGTCGTACGTGACCGGATCCGCCCTCGTCGTCGACGGCGGCGGCATCGCCTGAGGCGCCGCCCCGGCGCGTCGGCGCGGTGCCCCGGGGCGTCGGCCCGGTGCCCCGGTGCGGTTCCCCGGGGGCGCGTTTCCCTCCCTGAGCCGTCTTCCCCTCCCCGGGGAGTCGCTGCTGCGGGGAGGGAAAGGCGAACAGGGGAGGGGAACGGCGCTCGTCCCGGATCTCGTTCAGCCTGCTCGCGTAGAATCGGTCCAATGACCGACGCGCATTCCGACGCCTCCGACCTCGGCGACGCCGTCGGATCCGGCATCGACCCGAACGACCTCGCGACGACCCTCCGGGTGCTCGCCGAGCTGCACGAGCTCGACCAGACCCACCCCGACTTCATCGAGGTGCGCCGGGCCACGGCCGCGATGTTCAAGGCCGCCAAGCGGGTGCGCCGCCGGGAGATCCGCGACGCGATCGCCGAGGCCGACAAGGCCGTGATCGCCGCGACCGCGACGGGCGCCCCCGACCGCATCGACGACGAGACCCGCGGCCTCGACCTCGCGTCGAGCGTGGTGGATGCGCCCACCGCGGGCGAGCTGCTGAAGCCCCGCAACTGCTACATCTGCAAGCAGCCGTACACGACCGTCGACGCGTTCTACCACCAGCTCTGCCCCGACTGCGCGCGGTTCAGCCACGGCAAGCGCAACGCGCGGGCGGATCTGACCGGCAAGCGGGCCCTCCTAACCGGCGGGCGCGCGAAGATCGGCATGCACATCGCGCTGCGGCTGCTGCGCGATGGCGCGCACACGACGATCACGACGCGGTTCCCGCGCGACGCCGTGCGCCGGTTCGCGGCACTTCCCGACTCCGCCGACTGGCTGCACCGCCTGCGCGTGGTCGGCATCGACCTGCGCGATCCCGCACAGGTGATCGCGCTCGCCGACTCGGTCGCGGCCCAGGGGCCGCTCGACATCCTCATCAACAACGCGGCGCAGACCGTGCGCCGCTCGCCGGGTGCGTACTCGCTGCTCGTCGACGCCGAGCTGCAGCCGCTCCCGAACGGCCCGCTGCCCGAGATGGAGACCTTCGGGCACACCGCGGATCCGCACCCCGAGGCGCTGCAGGCGTCCGTCGACGCGCATCCGCTGCTGTCGATCGCCTCTCTCGGCGGCACGATCGCCGAGCAGGGCGGCCAGGCGCTCACCGCCGACGACCTGGCGCGACTCGCGATGGCGCCCGGATCCTCGTCGCTCGCGAAGCACGCCGACGGCAGCGCGATCGACGCGGGCGGTCTCGTGCCCGACGTGAACCGGGTGAACAGCTGGGTGCAGAGCGTGGACCAGGTGGATCCGCTCGAGATGCTCGAGGTGCAGCTCTGCAACACCACCGCGCCCTTCCTGCTCATCAGCCGGCTGCGTCCGGCGATGGCCGCATCGCCCGCGCGCCGCAAGCACATCGTCAACGTCTCGGCGATGGAGGGTCAGTTCTCTCGGCGGTACAAGGGTCCCGGCCATCCGCACACGAACATGGCGAAGGCCGCGCTGAACATGCTCACCCGCACGAGCGCCGCGGAGATGCTGGAGACCGACGGCATCCTGATGACCGCCGTCGACACCGGCTGGATCACCGACGAGCGCCCGCACTACACGAAGGTGCGCCTCGCGGAGGAGGGCTTCCACGCCCCGCTCGACCTCGTCGACGGCGCCGCCCGCGTGTACGACCCGATCGTGCGCGGCGAGGCCGGGGAGGACGTGCACGGCGTGTTCCTGAAGGACTACGAGCCCAGCCCCTGGTGACCGCTCCGCCCCTGGTGACCGCTCAGCCTCTGGTGACCGCTCAGCCCTGACGTCGCGCCGCGCAGTCGGCCGTTCTGCAGGGAGGGTGCGCGTTGTGCAGGGCCGCAGCCTCCGGAAACCGCGTTCGGGGCCGGGAATCGCCAGGATTCAGCCCGCGGGTCCTGCACAACGGCGGGGCGGTCCTGCACAACGGCCGGGGCCTTCTGGATACCGAGGACCGGCGCCCGTCGTCCCCGGAAGGGACGTGCGCGGCGATACCCTGAGCGCACCGGATCCACCGTCCGGACCCGTCCCGAAGGAGCGTCGCGATGATTCCCGAGATCAACTACTGGGCCGTCCTGCTCGCGACCGCGTCGAGCATGCTCGTCGGATCCGTCTGGTACGCCCGCGGTGTGTTCGGCACGCGCTGGGCCCGCCTCGCAGGGATCGACCTCGACAACCCCAAGGGCAACCCCGTCCTGGCCATCATCGCGACGGTGGTCGTGAGCTTCGTCACCGCGTGGGTGCTCGCGGGGGCGACAGCGATCGCCTGGCACTTCTACGGCGGATCCTTCTTCGTCTCGGCGCTGGTCACCTCGATCACGCTGTGGATGGGGTTCACGGCCGCGAGGTTCATCACGCACGACGCCTTCGAGGGGCGCCCCAGCTCGCTGACCGTGCTGAACATCGCGCACGAGCTCGTCACGGTCGTGGTGATGGCCGTGCTCATCGGGGTCTGGCCGCCCGCGCTCGGCTGACTCGTTCAGCGCCGCACGGCGTAGCGATGCAGGGTGACGCCTTCGTCGTAGGAGGCCTGCTCGAGCAGGTCGACGATCACCGGATCCCGGGTCTCGCCCGGACGCGGATCGTCGAACAGCGGCCGGCCGGATCCCAGGATCGCCGGGTGCGTGAACAGCAGCAGCTCGTCGAGCAGCCCGGCGTCGAGCAGGGCGGTGGCGAGCGTCGCTCCGCCGACGCCGATGTCCCCGTCCGTCTCGGCGCGCACGTCGGCCAGCCGGGCGACCGCATCGTCGCCGATCACCCGGGTGTTGTACGGGGCCTCGTGGCGGGTGCGCGAGACGAGGATCTTCGGCTTGTCGGTCCAGATCGCGCCGTACTCCTGCATGAACGCGGGCAGGGACCGGTCATCGCGGGCCGCGGGCCAGTAGTCCTCCATGATCTCGAACACGCGCCGGCCCTGCACCAGGAGCGCCAGTTCGGCGGCACGTCGATTGAACTCGCGGTGCAGCGGCTCGCCGATCCGCATCCAGTCGCCGCCGCCGTCCTCGCCGGGAGCGGCCTCGATCCGCAGATCCAGCGACACGTTCATCCAGTACACGAACCGGCCCATGCGGTCCTCCCATCGTCGGGGACGGTTCCGACGCTAGACCGGGGTGCCGCGCGGTGCAACGCCCCGGAACGGAGTCGTCCCCCTCAGCACGACCTGGGGGCCGTGCTGAGGGGGACGACTCGAAAGCGGGGTGACTCAGGCGGCGGCGCGCGCGACCGCGGCGATCGCGCTCGTGAAGAACGGCAGGCCGTCGACGCCGCTGCGCATGGCGGCGGCCGTGTCGGGGCCGAAGCCGGGCTCGGTGGCGTGCTCGGGGTGCGGCATGAGGCCCACCACGTTGCCGGCGGGATTGGTGAGGCCGGCGATGTCGCGGAGGGATCCGTTCGGGTTCACACCCGTGTAGCGGAAGGCGACGAGGCCCTCGCCCTCGATGCGGTCGAGCGTCTCCTCGGAGGCGACGTACCCGCCCTCGGCGTTCTTCAGCGGGATGATGATCTCCTGGCCGGCGGAGAAGTCGCGGGTCCAGGCGGTGTCGGCGTTGGTGACCGTGAGCTTCTGGTCGCGGCGCACGAAGTGCTGGTGATCGTTGCGGATCAGGCCGCCGGGCAGCAGGTGCGCCTCGACGAGCATCTGGAAGCCGTTGCAGATCCCGAGGATGGGCATGCCTTTCGCGGCAGCGTCCTTGACCTCGGTCATGATCGGCGAGAGTGCGGCGATCGCGCCCGAGCGCAGGTAGTCGCCGTAGCTGAAGCCGCCCGGCAGGATCACGGCGTCGACCCCGTCGAGGTCGTGCGCGCCGTGCCAGAGCGCGACCGGCTCGGCGCCGGCGATGCGCACCGCGCGCTGGGCGTCGCGGTCGTCGAGGGAGCCGGGGAAGGTGACGACCCCGATCCGAACGGTCATTCGGCGGCCTCGGCGCCGCTCACGGAGACGGCGACGACGTCCTCGATCACCGAGTTGGAGAGCACCTCTTCGGCGACGCGGCGGGCCTCGGCGAGCACGGCGTCGGTGACCTCGCCGTCGACGGTGAGCTCGAAGCGCTTGCCGATGCGGACGTCGCTGAACGCGGTCACGCCCGTGCGGGCGAACGCCCCGGAGACGGCCTTGCCCTGCGGGTCGAGCAGTTCGGACTTGGGCATGACGTCGACGACGATGGTGGGCATGCGTGGCTCCAGGAAGTCGCGGGCGGGGGCGACACCAGTCTACCGCCCGGGCGCGGGCCGTCCTGCCGGGCGTCGGCGGGGGATCCGGGGTGCGTTCAGCTGCGGAACACGGTGTGCACGTCGCCCACCACGTCGCGGCCGCCGAGCCCGTCGATCTCGAAGAGCACCGAGATCCCCGCGACCGTGTAGCCGAGCTCCTCGACGATGCGGCGGCCGGCCGCGAGGGTGCCGCCGGTCGCGAGCACGTCGTCGATGAGCAGGATCCGGGATCCTGCGGCCAGGTCGTCGTGCATCTCGATCGTGGCGGTGCCGTACTCGAGCGCGTAGTCGACGGAGGCCGCGGGCAGCGGCAGCTTGCCGGCCTTGCGGATCGGCACGAACCCGGTGCCGGCGGCGATCGCGGCCGCTCCGGCGAGGATGAACCCGCGCGCCTCGATCCCGGCCACGACGTCGAAGGACCCGAGGAACGGGGCCACGAGGGCGTCCGTTGTCGCGTGCAGCGCTTCTCGGTCCGCGAGCAGCGGCGTGATGTCGCGGAACAGGATGCCGGGTTCGGGGTAGTCCGGGATGGACCGGATGAGCGATTCGGCGCGGGCGAGCGCGGGCGAGGAGGTCACCGGACCAGGGTACGCGGCGAGGGGGCGTCCCACTCGACGACGGCTCTCAGGCAGATCGGCTCGGCGACTGCGGCGGCGAATCGGACGGTGAGAACCGCGGGCGAGGAAGACGCCGACCGCCACGCCCGGGCTCTCCGACCGCCCTCCCTGCCCGCCCGGGGAAGGTGTTGACAGGCGTGGGAGCGCTCCCATAGTCTGGCGCGGATCGCGTGGGAGCGCTCCCACGCGACCTCTGCCCCACTATCGTGCCGCCCGAACGGCGCGCCGAGCGAAGGAGAGCGATGAACGCGTCCCCCCGTCGATTCCCGGACGGCTTCCTCTTCGGAGCCGCGACCGCGGCGTACCAGATCGAGGGCGCCGCCTTCGAGGAGGGGCGGACCGCATCGATCTGGGACGCGTTCGCCCGGGTTCCCGGAGCCGTGCAGAACGGCGACACCGGCGATGTCGCGTGCGACCACTACCACCGCTACGCCGACGACGTGCGGCTCATGGGCGAGCTGGGCCTGCAGGCCTATCGCTTCTCCACCTCGTGGGCGCGGGTGCGGCCCGACGGGGGCGCGGTGAATCCGGCGGGGCTCGCCTTCTACGACCGCCTCGTCGACGAGCTGCTCGCGGGCGGCATCGTGCCCTGGCTCACGCTCTACCACTGGGACCTGCCGCAGGCGCTCGAGGAGAAGGGCGGCTGGACCGCCCGCGACACGGTCGACCGGTTCGTCGACTACGCGCTCAGCGTGCACGACGCGCTCGGCGACCGCGTGCAGCACTGGACCACGCTGAACGAGCCGTGGTGCTCGTCGTTCCTCTCCTACACGGCGGGCGTGCACGCGCCGGGGCGGACCAGCATCGAGGACGGCATGCTCGCGGCGCACCACCTGCTGCTCGCGCACGGCCGCACGATCCAGGAGCTGCGGGCGCGGGACCCGGAGCTCGACCTCGCCGTCACGCTCAACCTCACGGTCGCCGATCCGGCCGATCCACGCGACCCCGCCGACGTCGACGCGGCCCGGCGCATCGACGGCCAGTTCAACCGCTGGTTCCTGGATCCGGTCCTCCGCGGCGCCTACCCCGCCGACGTGGTCTCGGACATCCGGGACGTGGATCCGGTGGCCGTGCGGCGCTGGGCCGCGGCGATCCAGGAGGGCGATCTCGACACGATCGCCACGCCCCTGGACTGCCTGGGCATCAATTACTACCACGGCGAGCTGCTCTCCGGGACGCCGCAGCCCGGCGCCGAGGGCACCCCGCACGACGGCGCCGGCGACGGCGCGCGGCGCACCCGCTCGCCGTTCCCCGCCGCCGACGACGTGCACTGGGTCGAGCGGGGTCTTCCCCGTACCGGCATGGACTGGGAGGTGCAGCCGGAAGGGCTCACCCGGCTGCTGCGGCGGATCGGCACCGAGTACGCGCCCGGGCTGCCGCTCTACGTGACCGAGAACGGCGCCGCCTACGACGACGTCCTGGAGGGCGGCCGGCTCGACCCGTCGACGGGAGCGGTGACGGGCGGCGCCGTGCACGACGCGGAGCGGGCGATGTTCCTGCGCGAGCACGTCGCTGCGACCTTCGACGCGATCGACGAGGGCGTGGACGTGCGCGGCTACTTCGCCTGGTCGCTGCTGGACAACTACGAGTGGTCCTTCGGCTACGGCAAGCGCTTCGGCATCGTGCGGGTGGACTACGACACCCAGGAGCGGATCGTGAAGGACTCCGGACGCGAGTACGCGCGGATCATCGCCGCCCGGGCGGTCTGAGCGATGGTCGAGCGGCCGGGCGCACGACGGGCCGGATCCGCCGGCGACGATCCCCGACCGGGGACCCGGGTGCCGGATCCGGATCGGCCGGGCCGCGCCACGATCGAAGAGGTCGCGGACGCGGCCGGCGTCTCCCGCTCGACCGTGTCGCGCGTCGTGAACGGATCGTCCGCGGTGAGCCCCGAGGCGCTCGCCGCCGTGCAGGACGCGATCGCCCGGCTGGGGTACGTGCCGAATCGCGCGGCGCGCTCGCTGGCCCTGCGGCAGACCCATGCGATCGCGCTGGTGGTGCCGGAGGACACCCGCCGCTTCTTCGGGGATCCGTACTTCGGCGCGGTCGTGGCGGGCATCGGCGACCGCATCGCGCGCTCGGACTACATCCTGAACCTGCTCATCGCGAGCGACGACCCGGGTGGGCGGATGACGGGGTTCGTGCGCAACGGCGGCGTCGACGGTGCGATCATCCTCTCGCACCACACCAGCGACGCGTTCGTCGACCGCATCGTCGAGGCGGTGCCGGTCGTCTTCGGCGGACGGCGCTCGACCGGCGGCGACGCCGACTTCTTCGTCGACGTCGACAACGTCGCGGGCGGACGCCAGGCCGTCGCGCACCTGATCGCCACGGGACGGAGCCGGATCGCGACCGTGACCGGACCGCTGTCCATGGCCGGCGCCGTCGACCGTCTCGAGGGGTTCCGCGAGGGACTGGCCGAGGTCGGGCTCGCGCCGTTCGCCGAGCTCGCCGGCGACTACTCCGAGGCGAGCGGCGTCCAGGCTGCGGAGGAACTCCTCGCCCGCGCCGGCGAGCCGGGCGGAGGCCTTCCCGACGCGGTGTTCGCGGCCAGCGACCTCATGGCGCGCGGCGTGCTGCGCACCCTGCGCGGGGCGGGTCTGCGCATCCCGGAGGACGTCGCGGTCGTGGGCTTCGACGACTCGGCCGTGGCGCTGTCGACGGATCCGCCGCTCACGACCATCCGCCAGCCGATGCATGCGCAGGGGGAGGCGCTCGCCGGCGTGCTCATCGACCGGCTGACCGGAGCCGCCCCGCCCCGGCGCACCATCCTCGGCACCGAGCTGGTGGTGCGCGGGTCCGCCTGAGGCGAGGACCGTATTCAGGCTGGATCCGGCCCCGGAGCCGCAGCCGTGGGGTGTGGAGGCCGTCACGCGCGGTCCAGCCTGAGTTCGGCGGATCGGTCCGAGTACCGGCCGGGGGCGGCGCCTGCCTGCGATGTGCACTTCGGGCCGGATCCTGGCCGATCGGATGATGTGGATCCGGATTCCGCGTCCGTAGGCTGTGGCCATGGATCCCCGAGGAGAGCCGCGCGACGAGGTCGTCGTCCGCGACGGCGTGCGCGGAATCCTCGCTCCCGTGCGCTTCGGACGGGCGCTGCAGCTCGTGCTGATCGCGTTGATCGTGGTGAGCGCGATCCGGTATCTCCTCCGGCACGGGGAGGGCGAGAACGCGATCGCGATCATGGCCGGTGCCGCGGTGCTCGCCGTCATGGCGGTGCTGCAGGGCGTGGTGCCGCGCCGGGGTGCGTGGCCCGCGGTGTGGACGCTCGCGGCGAGCATGCTCTGGGCCGTGCTCACCCTCGTCGCCCCGTCGTTCGCCTGGTGCGCGGTGCCCCTCGCCTTCGCCGTGCTGCAGATCCTCCCGTTCTGGCCGGCGACGACCCTGGTCGCGGCGATGACCGCCGTCGTGATCGCAGCCGAGCTGCGGCTGGCGGTGCAGTTCGACCCGACGCTCGTGGCCGGGCCGATCGGGATCGCATTCGCGACGATCGTCGCCTATCGGGCGCTGGACCGCGAGGCCCGCGCCCGCCAGCAGCTGCTCGACGAGCTGACGGCGACCCAGGCCGATCTCTCCGCCGCGCAGCACCGTGCGGGGGCGCTCGCCGAGCGCGCCCGGCTCTCGCGCGAGATCCACGACTCCGTGGGGCAGGATCTGTCCAGCATCAATCTGCTGCTGCAGGCGGCCGAGCAGGGCTGGGATCGCCGACCGGACGCGGCGCGCGAGCAGGTGCGCTCGGCCGCCGGCGCCGCGCGCTCGGCGCTGGACGAGGTGCGCCGGGTGGTGCGCGATCTCGCTCCGGGCGAGCTCGAGGGCGCCGCCGGCTCGCTCCCCGCGGCCCTCGCCCGCGTCGTCGCGGAGGCTGCGGGCGACGGCGTGCACGTGCAGTTCGTCAGCCACGGCGCGGTCGACGGGGCGGGCATGGCGGAGGTTCCGCTGCCGGTCGCGTCGGCGATCATCCGCACCGTACGGGGCGCGCTCGCGAACGTCGCCGAGCACGCTCGCGCGTCCCGGGCGGTGGTGAGCCTGACCGTGCAGCCCGATGAGCTGCGCCTCGACGTGCGCGACGACGGCGTCGGCTTCGACGCCCGCCCCGCCGCCATGGCCGCCCTGGCCGCGCAGCGCCGCGCGGCCGGGCGGGGACAGGGGATCCGCGGCATGGCTGACCGCATCGCGCAGCTCGGCGGCGAGCTTCAGGTGGAGAGCACCCCGGGAGAGGGGACGACGGTGTCGCTGGTGTTCCCGCGGGGCGCGGATCCGCAGGAGGAGGACCGATGACCCTGAAGATCGTGCTCGTCGACGACCACCCGGTGGTGCGCGCGGGCGTGCGGGCGCTGGTCGAATCGGCCGATGACCTCGTCGTGGTGGGCGAGGCATCCAGCGCCGACGAGGCGGTGCAGGCGGTCGGGGCCGAGCGGCCGGACGTCGTGCTGATGGACCTCAGCCTCGGGGACGGCGAGGGCGGCATCGCCGCGACGAGCCGCATCCGCGCGCTGCCGGATCCGCCGGCCGTGCTCGTGCTCACCACCTACGACAGCGAGTCCGACATCCTGCGCGCGCTCGACGCCGGGGCCGCCGGGTACCTCCTCAAGGACACCCCGCCGGACCAGCTGTTCGCCGGGATCCACGCGGTGCACCGGGGAGAGCCCGCGCTCGCGCCCTCGGTCGCCGCGGTGCTCATGCGCCGTGCCTCGTCTCCGGAGCCGCGGATGACGGAGCGCGAGGTGGAGGTGCTCGAGCTGCTCGCGGACGGGCTGGGCAACCGCGAGCTCGCGAAGGCGCTCTTCGTCTCGGAGGCGACGGTGAAGTCGCACCTGTCGCACATCTACGGCAAGCTCGGCGTCGACACCAGGGCCGGCGCCGTGGCGGCGGCGATCGAGCAGCGCATCATCCGACGCTGACGCGCGCGCGGGATCCGCGGCCGGGTCGGGGCGCGGTCGGGTTCGGGGCGCGCCGATCCCCGGGCGGGGAGGCGCGTCACGATCAGCACACGGTGTCACGATCCGCACACGTGTTGACGTGGATTCGTGTGCTGATCGTCGCAGGGTGTGCCGATCGTCACACGCCCGGCGCCCACGGATCGGCGCGCCCGGCGCCCGGCGGCGCGCACACCCCCGGCGCCCGCGGATCGGCGCGCCCGGCGCCCGGCACCGTGCCCGGCGCCCCGCACCCGGCACATGCCCCGTATGCGGAGCGCGCCCCGCCCCCGGCCGGGGGACCGGAGGGCGGGGCGTCGGCGCCGGATCCCCAGGGCTCCGGCGTCCTGCGATCACCCTCCGAAGGATCGCAGGAGGTTCCCCCCGAACAGCGCGAACGCGGTGATCCCCGCCGAGAGGATCACCGCCGCCGACGTGGCGGCGACGGCGAGCAGGGACACGCCCTGCCCGCCGAGGCGCTGTCCGCCGAGCCCGATCGTCACGCCCTCCCCGTGCGCGATCGGGACGGCGGTCTCGTCGCGGTAGGCAGCGGTCCGCGCCGCGAGGCGACGGTGCAGCTCCTCCGCGAGCTCGATGATCCCGCGCATGACGTCCGGTGCATCGAACCGGGTGCGCGCGGGAAGGTACAGGTAGGCGCGGTCCTCGACGAGCTCGAGCTCGCCCGCCGCGCCGAGGTCGAGCACGCGCGCCATGAGGTCGGGCGTGAAGATGTACAGCGCGTCGTGCTGGTACCCCTCGGGCACGAGCAGCTGGAACGTCGTGGCGAAGTGCCCCTCGAGGTCCATCCTGGCGCCGCGCAGGCCGAGGGTCGGCACGATGCTGCGGCGGCGGTTCCGCAGCACGATGTGCGGCACCTTGACCGGCAGCGGCAGTTCCACGAAGCCGAACGGACGCTGCAGGGTCGCCCCCTCGTCCCGGCTGCCGACGGAATGGACGATCCCGAGCTCGAACGGGATCCGCGGGTCGTCCGAGGCGACCACGCCGCGCTCCATCGACCGCCGCATGCGCGTGAACGCCGCCCCTGGTCGTCGTGTGTCCTGCAGCAGATCGGCGTACGCCCAGCCGTTGGTCCAGGCGAAGAGCGCGAGCTTCGCGCGTCGCGAGAGGGCCACGGCGTACCAGAGGAAGCCCGCCGCCCCGAGCACTCCGTAGAACACCCCGAACCCGGCGAGCAGCGGCACCCGCTCGAGCATCCCGATCCGGCCCAGCCACCAGAGCGCGACGACGATCGCCGCGGTGAGCAGGAGCACCCCCGCGAGCACCGTGAAGAACCGGCGGTGCAGGGGGATCCCGGCCGCCCGTTCATAGCCGAGCAGAGTGCCGATGCCCGGTGTCGATCGCAGCGGCGCGAGCTCGATCCGCAGGGGTTCCGCGTCCGGCCGGGGTGCGCTCGGTGTCGCCGCGCTCACCCGATGCGCCAGGGCAGCGACGCCCAGGGGCCGTTGCGCTTCGCCGTCGCGGCGGCCTTGAACTCGCTCCAGCCGTCGCCGTACTTGTCGAAGGTCTTCTCGCCGATGCTGCCGTCGCTCCAGTGCATGACGCGGCCGACGATGTAGCTGAGGCCGAAGTCCGCCCAGGAGGAGAACGCGGGGCGGCCCTCCTCGTTGATGCGGCGGATGATCGCCCTGGCCTCCGGCACGTCGGCGTGGCCGAGCGCGACGCCCCAGGTGGTCAGGCCCACCGCCTGACCCAGGGCGTAGCCGTCGAGGGTGCGCACGTACAGATCGGGCGTCACGATGTCCTTCCCGACGAGCTTGCGCACCTGGGCCTCGACGCTCTCGATCGCGGTGACGAAACCGCGGGCATCGCGCTTGTCCCCGCCGGCCTCGACGATCGCCGCGATCCACTCCTTCGCCTTCGGGACGCGCCCGAGGCGCTGCGCGAGCTCGGCGCGGAGGGAAAGGCAGGTGACCCAGACGTCGCGGCGGCGGCGCACGGTCACGAGGCGCTCGATGGCGGCGAGCCAGCTCTCCCGCGTGGGCACGCCCCACATCTCGACGAGGTGCTTCTTGTCGTTCGCGCTGAGCGCGGGTGCGGTCGGGTCGTTCCAGGGGCCCGACGGCATGTTCACGATCTGCAGGAAGCCGAGGGCGATCTCGTCGGCCTCGCGGTCATCCGTCGAGAACTTCTCGGACGGCTTCACCTTCGCGGCCGGCATGATCCAGATCACGAGGAAGAACAGCACGACGACGCCGACGATCACCCAGACCCACCACTGCGCGATGAGCCATTCGACGACGCTTCCGAGGTCGTTCAGGTCGACGCGTGCGCTGGGGTGCATGGGAGGCCTTCCGTGCGGGATTCTCTTAGGTTGAATGAGCATTCAGTTATTAATCTAGCGAATGGATCCGACACCCGGAAACGGATCCGGAAGGCGCCCGCGCATGGCACGCTCCCCCGAGCAGAACCGCATCGCCCGGGAGCGCTCGCACGAGGCCCTGCTCCAGGCGGCGATCGGCGTGTTCGCGGAGCACGGGGTCGAGGGGGCGACCATCGCCGACATCACGCGTCGCGCCGGCGTCGCGCAGGGGCTGGTGAACTACTACTTCGGCGGCAAGGAGCAGCTCATCGCAGCGGTCATCGACCGCTGGTTCGCGATGCTGCTCGGGATCGCGCGCGGCGAGGGCCTGGAACCCGTGGCCCCGGCGCCGGACGACCTTCCTGCCGAGGTGCGGCTCGCGGCGATCATCGACACGGCGCTCGGGATGACGGCGGTGGCCCTCCCGCTGCAGCGCGTGGTCGTCGCCCTGCAGCAGCAGCCGACCACCCGCGCACTGTTCGCCGCCGCCGAGCGGCGCCACGTCGAGGGCGTGGCCGCGGCCGAGGACGCGGTGCGGGCGATCTTCCGGGAGCGGGGCGCGGCGGACCCGGCGATGGAGGAGATCATGCTGCGCAGCCTGCTCGACGGGATCGTCGGGCAGTGCATCGTCTACGGCGACTCGTACCCGCTCGAGGCCGCGCGCCGCTGGGTGCACCGCAGCTACGGGCTGCCCGAGCCCGCGGCGCCGCTGCCGGGTGCGACGAAGCCCGCGCCCGGCTCGGAATCCGAGCCGCGGACGCGGGCCTCGGGCTGATCAGGCCGGGTCGCCGCCCATCGGGCCGACCCCTTCGAGCGGACGCGGATCGTCCGCCCCGCTCCGGCGCAGCCGGGCGATCGCGTTGCCGCCGTGGTAGATGACGATCGCGGCGACCGTGGCGATCACGATGCCGCCGAGCATGAAGCCCGAGTCCTTGATCGAGATCGAGAAGCCGCCGACGGCGATGATGAGCGCGACGGCCGCCGTGTACTGGTTCACCGGCCGCGAGAAGTCGACGCGGTTGTCGACCCAGATCTTGATGCCGATCACGCCGATGAGGCCGTAGAGGCCGGTCGTGATCCCGCCGAGGACGCCCGGCGGCACCGAGTTGATGATGGCGCCGAACTTCGGCGACAGGCTCAGCAGGATGGCGGCGATGCCGGCCACCCAGTACGCCGCGGTCGAGTACACGCGGGTCGAGGCCATGACGCCGATGTTCTCGCCGTAGGTCGTCGTGCCGGATCCGCCGAAGAATCCGGCGAGGGTCGTCGAGACGCCGTCGGCGATGAGCGCCTTCCCGGTCTGCGCGTTGATCTCCGGATCCTCGACCATGGTCGCCACGCCCCGCACGTGTCCGACGTTCTCGGCGATGAGCACGAGCACGACGGGCAGGAACATCGCGATGCCGCTCCACACGGTCGGGGTGCCGAAGTCGGGCAGGTGGAAGGTCGGCAGGCCCACCCAGGCGGCCTTGTCGACGGCGGAGAAGTCGAGCTCGCCGCGGAACGCCGCGAAGACGTACCCCGCGATCACTCCGAGGAAGATCGAGATCCGCCCCAGGAAGCCGCGGAAGAGCACGGCGAACACGATGGTGATCGCGAGGGTGAAGGTCGCCGTGATCGGCGCCTGGGCGAAGTTGCCGTAGGCGGCACCGGCGAGGTTGAACCCGATCAGCGCGACGATCGTGCCGGCGAGCACGGGCGGCAGGAAGCGGTCCACCCACTTCACGCCGGCGACGTGCACGACGACGCCGATGATCGCGAGCAGCACGCCGACTGCGACGATGCCGGCGAGCGCGGCGCCGATGCCCTTGTCGGCGCCGGTCGCGTGCGCGGCGGTCGCCGCCGTCACCGGAGCGATGAACGCGAACGAGGATCCGAGGTAGCTGGGCAGCTTGTTGCGGGTGATGAGCAGGAACAGGATCGTGCCGATGCCGCTGAACAGCAGCGTGGTCGGCACGGGGAACCCGGTGAGGATCGGCACCAGGAACGTCGCGCCGAACATCGCCACGACGTGCTGCACGCCGATCGCGATCGTCGCGGGCCAGTTCAGGCGCTCATCGGGGCGGACGACGGCGCCGGGTTCGACCGTGCGCCCGTCGCCGTGGATCTTCCACAGGGCCATGCGGACTCCTCGGGATCGGGGGAGGGGGCTGGGGAAACCCTATCCTGAACGTTCCCTGGGAGATGCGGCCACCACCTCCGAGTCGTCCCCCTGAGCACGACCTATGGCCCGTGCTCAGGGGGACGACTCGAATGTGCGGGTCAGGCCGTCAGGCGCGCCAGGAGCTCGGCGTAGCGGGCGGCCGTGCGGGCGACGACGTCCTCGGGCAGCACCGGCGGCGTGCCCTGCTTGTCCCAGTGCGCGGAGAGCCAGTCGCGCACGATCTGCTTGTCGAAGCTCGCCATCCGCTCGGCGGGCGTGGATCCGGTCCGCCAGGCCTCGGCGTCCCAGTAGCGCGACGAGTCGCTCGTCAGCACCTCGTCCGCGAGGCGGAGGGTGCCGTCCTCGTCGACGCCGAACTCGAACTTCGTGTCGGCGAGGATGAGCCCGCGCTCCTCGGCGATCGACGCGGCGCGGCGGTACACGGCGAGCGAGACGTCGCGCAGCTGCGCGGCGCGCTCGGGCCCGACGAGCTCCTCGGTGCGGGCGAAGGTGATGTTCTCGTCGTGCTCGCCCATCGGCGCCTTGTAGGCCGGGGTGAACAGCGGCTCGGGCAGGCGGTCGCCGTTGTGCAGGCCGGCCGGCAGCGGGATGCCGCACACCGTGCCGTCCGCCTGATACTCCGCCCAGCCGGATCCGGTCAGGTAGCCGCGCACGACGCACTCGATCGGGAGCATGTCGAGCTTCCTCGCGAGCATCGCCCGGTCGGCGACCTCGGGCGGGACGTCGCCGTCGACCAGGTGGTTCGGAATCGGATCCGCTCCCTCGGCCAGCCGGTCGAACCACCAGCGGCTGAGCGCGGTGAGCAGGGCGCCCTTCTCCGGGATCGGCGGCTCGAGCGCGAAGTCGAAGGCGCTCACCCGGTCGCTGGCGACGACGAGCAGGCGCTCGTCCGCCGGATCCTCCGGGGCGTACAGATCGCGGACCTTGCCGGAGTAGAGGTGACGCCAGCCGGGGAGATCGAGGGGTGTGCTCACGCGTCCATTATCGCGGTGCCCGTCGATGTCCGTGGCCCCGCGTAGGTTGCCCCGGTGAGCACCGACTTCCCCCTCGAGATCACGACCGACCGCCTCCTGCTGCGCCGGCCGGTCCCCGACGACCTCGCGGACGTGTTCGCGGTCAATGCGGATCCCCGGGTCTGGACGCACTTCCCGAGCCTGCGGCCCACCGCGCCCGAGCAGATCGAGACGATGATGGAGCGCTGGTGGCGCAGCTGGGAGCGCGCGGGGCTCGGCAGCTGGACGGTACGGCTGCGGGAGACGGGACAGACGATCGGCAACGGCGGCTGCACGCTGCTCGCCTCCGACCCCGACGACCCCATGGCGCGCGTCTGGAACCTCGGCTACCGGCTCTCGGCCGACCACCACGGGCACGGCTATGCGACCGAGCTCGCGCGCGCGGCGAGGACGGCGGCGGCCGAGGTCATGCCCGAGGTGCCGGTGATCGCCTTCCTCGTCGAGCACAACCGTCCGTCCGCGGCGGTCGCGGAGAAGGCCGGCCTGTCGCTCGTGCACCGTGCCCCGGACGCGGGCAACCCCGATCCCGCCGTGATGCGGCTCGTCTATGCGGATCGCCCGCTGTCCGCCGTCCAGCTCGCCACGGCGCTGCGGTGACCCGAGCCTCGGGACTGGCGTCGGCGATCGTTCGGGCGTATAGTCCTAAACGGATAGTCCACATGGACTAGTTGGGATGGAATGATCGTGAAGGATCCGGTGCTCACGCCCCTCGGGGTGATGGTGCTCGCGCTGCTGAGCGAGGGCGACATGCACCCGTACGAGATGGCGCGGCTGCTCCGGGCCCGTCGCGACGACCGGATCATCCCGATCTCCAACGGCACGCTCTATCACACGGTCTCCCGCCTGCACGGGCAGGGACTGCTCGAGGAGGTCGGCGTCGACCGCGACGGCAACCGCCCCGAGCGCACGACCTACGCCGTCACCCCGGCGGGCACGGAGTCCGTGCGCGAGTGGGTGCGCCGCGAGCTCGGGGGCAGCCGGCGGCGGACGTCGTTCCGGGTGGCCCTGGCCGAGGCGCACAACCTCGAGCGGGCCGAGGCCGTCGACCTGCTCACCCAGCGGCTCGAGCTCCTCCGGGAGGAGCTCGAGGCGATCGGCGCCGGGCTGGACGGCGCCGCGACCCGTGACGTGCCGGAGCAGTACCTCCTCGAGCCGATCCGCCACCGCCTCATGCTGCAGGCGGAGATCGAATGGCTCGATGCCCTCATCCCCCGGATCGCCGCTCCCGACTTCGCGTGGGGGCCGGATCCGGACCACCTTCTTGCCAAGCGAAAGGCTCACCACGATGGCTGAATCCGTCAGCACGTCGACCGGCGCGTACGCCGCCGGCCACAAGCCGAAGAGCCCGTGGCCCGCCCTCTGGGCGCTCGTCATCGGCTTCTTCATGATCCTCGTCGACACCACGATCGTGTCGGTCGCGAACCCGGCCATCAAGGCCGCGCTCGACCCGTCGACGAACAACCTCGACAACGTCGTGTGGGTG
Source organism: Microbacterium sp. MMO-10 (assembly GCF_037148715.1). Taxonomy (NCBI): domain Bacteria; kingdom Bacillati; phylum Actinomycetota; class Actinomycetes; order Micrococcales; family Microbacteriaceae; genus Microbacterium; species Microbacterium sp. MMO-10. The sequence continues at coordinate 39,745 of NZ_JBBCSV010000003.1, forward strand.
ACCAGCGCCTACCTGCTCGCCTATGCGGTTCCGCTGCTCATCACGGGGCGCCTCGGCGACCGGTTCGGCCCGAAGAACATCTACCTCATCGGTCTCACGATCTTCACGCTCGCCTCGCTCGGCTGCGGCCTGTCCGGCTCGCTCACCGCGCTGGTCGCGTTCCGTGCCGTGCAGGGTCTCGGCGCCGCGCTGATGACGCCGCAGACCATGGCCGTGATCACCCGCACGTTCCCCGCCGAGCGCCGCGGCGCCGCGATGGGGCTGTGGGGCGCGACCGCCGGAGTGGCGACGCTGGTCGGCCCGCTGGCCGGCGGCCTGCTCGTGGACGCCTTCGGCTGGGAGTGGATCTTCTTCATCAACCTGCCGGTCGGCGTGATCGGCTTCGTGCTCGCGTGGATCCTCGTCCCGCGCCTGCAGACGCACGAGCACCGCTTCGACATCGTCGGCGTCTTCCTCAGCGCGATCGGCCTCTTCCTCATCGTGTTCGCGCTACAGGAGGGCGAGCACTACGACTGGGCCGGCTGGATCTGGACGATGATCGGCGCCGGCGTCGTCGTGATGGCCGTGTTCCTGTGGCAGCAAGCCAAGACGCGCAGCGAGCCGCTCGTGCCGCTCGAGCTGTTCCGCGACCGCAACTTCTCCGTCGCGAACCTCGGCATCGCCGCGGTGGGCTTCACGGTCACCTCGATGTCGCTGCCGATGATGTTCTTCTACCAGCTCGCCCGGGGCCTCACCCCCACCCAGGCGGCCCTCCTGCTCATCCCGATGGCCGTGCTCTCGGGCGTGCTCGCTCCGCTCGCCGGGCGGATCCTCGACCGCGTCGACCCGCGGGTGCTGCTCGTGCCCGGGCTCGGGCTGACCGTGCTCGCCCTCGTCTGGTACGCGCTGCTGATGAACCCCGACACCCCGATCGGCATGTTCCTGCTGCCCTCGGCGCTCATGGGCATCGGTCAGGCCGGCATGTGGGGGCCGCTGGCCACCACGGCCACGCGCAACCTCGCGCCGCGCCAGGCGGGCGCCGGAGCCGGCATCTACAACACCACCCGTACGATCGGGTCGGTGCTGGGCTCCGCCGCCATCGCGGCCTACATGCAGAGCCGCCTCGTCGAGAACCTGCCGGGCGCCGCCGACCACGGAGGCGACTTCGGCACGGGCAAGCTGCCCGAGTTCGTGGTCAAGGGCTTCTCCGCGGCGATGTCGCAGACGATGATCCTGCCCACGATCGTGCTCGCTGCGGGCGTGGTCGCGATCCTGTTCATGAAGCGCCCGGAGCACCTCCGCACGCGCTGAGCGCCGGCGCTCCCGTCGCCCGGCTGTCTCGTCGACGCCCCCTCTGAGTGCCGACGCCCCCTCGTGCGTACGTCAACACGAGGGGGCGTGGAGGCTGCGAGGGGGCGTCGACGTGCGGAGGGGCTCCACGGAGCGGCGTTGGCGAACGTGCCGAATTACTCCGCGACGCGGGCGGCGATGTCGGTGCGGTGGTGCGCACCGTCGAGGCGGATCCGTCCGATCGCCTCGTAGGCGCGGGCTCGCGCATCGGCGAAGTCGGATCCCGTCGCGACGACGTTCAGCACGCGCCCGCCCGTGGCGATGAGGTCGCCGTCCGGCGCGTCGGGAGCGGCGGTCGCGGCGTGCACGATGCCGACGCCCTCGACCGCGGCGGCCTCCGCCAGGCCCCCGATCGGCCGTCCCGTCTGCGGCGCCTCGGGGTAGCCCTCGCTGGCGAGCACCACGGTGATCGCGACGTCGTCGGTGAACACGGGCTGCGGCTGGTCCTCGAGGGTCCCGGTGGCCGCGGCGAGCAGGAGCCGGGACAGCGGGGTGCGCAGTCGTGGCAGCACCACCTGGGTCTCGGGATCGCCGAAGCGCGCGTTGAACTCGATCACCCGCACGCCGGCCGGGGTGAGGATGAGGCCCGCGTAGAGCAGGCCGATGAACGGCGTGCCCTCGGCGTCGAGCTGCTTCACGACGGGCATCGCCACGGTGCGCGTGACCTCGTCGACGAACGCGGCCTCGCTGCCGAACTGCTCGGCGAGCCACGGCAGCGGAGAGTAGGCGCCCATGCCGCCGGTGTTGGGCCCCTCGTCGCCGTCGAAGGCGCGCTTGAAGTCCTGCGCCGGGCTCAGCGCGCGCACGGTGTCGCCGTCGCTGAGGAAGAACAGCGAGACCTCCGGGCCGGTGAGGAACTCCTCGATGAGCACGGGGCCGTGCGGCAAGTAGTGCTCGGCGTGGGCGAGTGCGGCCGCGCGGTCGTCCGTGACGATGACGCCCTTGCCCGCGGCGAGGCCGTCGGCCTTCACCACGTACGGGGCGCCGAGGGCGTCGAACGCCGCATCCACTTCGGCGGCGGAGCTCGCGCGCACGGCGCGGCCGGTCGGCACGGAGGCCGCCTCCATGATCCGCTTCGCGAACGCCTTGGACCCCTCGAGCTGGGCGGCGGCTCGGCCGGGCCCGAACACGGGGATCCCGTGGCCGCGCACCACATCGGCGACGCCCGCGACGAGCGGCGCCTCGGGCCCGATCACCACGAGGTCGACGCCGTGCTCGTCGGCGAACGCGCGCACCGCGGATCCGTTCATCGGATCCACCTCGACCAGGGTCGCGTGCCGTGCGATCCCGGCGTTGCCGGGGGCGCAGAGGATCTCGTGCCGCTCCTGCTCGGCGCGCAGGGCGAGGATGATCGCGTGCTCACGAGCACCGGAACCGAGGACGAGGATCTTCACCCGCCCAGCCTACCGAGCGTGCCCGGCGCGTTTCGCGGGCGTCTCCGTCGAGGCTTGGCCGTTCTGCAGGGCGGCCTCGCGTTGTGCAGGGTGAGAGCAGGGACTGGTCCGGTTTTCCGGGCAGATCCCGGCGAATCAGGCGGGGTCTCCCTGCAGAACGGCGGACCCTCCCTGCACAACGGCCGGGATGCTCCCGTGACCTCCGCCGTGCGCGTCACACCTCGAGGCGGATCGGCCGTTCGTCGGAGCGGTCCCAGGGCAGCGTCCATCCGGCGGCGTCGAAGACCGCATCGAGCACCATCGCCGTGAACCCCCACACGATCGTCCCGTCGACGTCGAACGCCGGCCCGCGGAAGGTCATCCCGCCGCGGGTCAGCGTCGAGGTGTACCGGGTGGCCGGATCCAGCAGCGTCGCGACGGGCACGCGGAAGACCTCCACCGTCTCGGCATGGTCGACGGCCGCGACGCGGGACGGCGAGCGCCACCAGCCGAGCACCGGCGTGACGAGGAAGTTGCTGACCGCGAGCGGCAGGGCGGGCAGCGTGGCGAGCACCTCGACGCCGACCGGGTCGAGCCCGGTCTCCTCCTGCGCCTCGCGCAGGGCGGTCGCCGCGGCGTCGGCGTCGTCGGGCTCGCGTCGTCCGCCCGGGAACGAGACCTGGCCCGGATGCGAGGAGAGGGTCGCCGCCCGGCGCTGCAGCAGCACGTCGAGATCGGCGGGGACCGTGGTCGCCGCGGAGTCGGCGTCCTCGTCGTCGAGGCGACCGAACAGGATCAGCACGGACGCGGGGTGCGCATCCGCGTCGACGCCGCCCAGACGGCGGTGATCGAGCGCGAGCGGCGACCTCGAGGCGGAGAGCAGGTCCGCGCGCGCGTCGGCACCGGCGCGGGGCGCGGCGGAGTCCGGGGTGAGGGCCATCGCATCGAGCCTAAGCCCGCGGTCAGGGTCGTGGGCGGATCCGTCCCGGGCGGTGCCTAGGCTGGATCCATGGCGACGAGGATCGACACGACAGCGGGCCGCGCGGCGCTCGACGCCGCCCGCACCGCCCTTGCCGCGGGGGAGCGCCCCGCGCGCTCGGACTACGCGACCGCGGTGCGCTACCTGCTGCAGCTGCTCGACGAGAAGGCGCCAGGCAACAGCGTCGAGGTGCGGGTGCCGCCGTTCGGCGCGGTGCAGGTCGTGCAGGGCCCGCGGCACACCCGCGGCACCCCGCCGAACGTCGTGGAGCTGGATCCGGCGACGTGGATCGCCGTCGCGACCGGATCCGAGACCTGGGACGATGCGGTCGAGGCGGGCCGGATCCAGGCCTCGGGCATGCGCGCCGACCTCACCGCGCTGCTGCCGCTGCGGTACTGACCCGCTCCGGAACCGCGCACAGGTGCGCGTGGGACAATGGACCCATGAGCACGTCGCAGCCGGACCGCACGCCCGAGATCGAGATCGCGCGTGTCCGTCGTTCGCCGCGCTGGGGCGTCTTCCTCGGCATCGGCGTGGGGGCCGGCGTGATCGCGGCGTTCCTGCTGACCGTGTTCGGCAACTTCGAGGCCTCGGCGGCCACGCAGGTCGCCTATCCGTTCGGCCAGGTGTTCGGGTTCCTGCTGCTGTGGACGGTCCCGGTCGGCATCGCGGTCTTCGGCGTCGTCGCGCTGCTGCTCGAGCGGGGCGCCCGCCGCAGCGAGCGCGTGGTGCGGGTGGACCACCAGACGATCGCCGAGTAGCCGCGCGGCGCCCCCGACATCCCTCGACGGACCAGGCGCCCGGATCCGGTCAGGCGACCTCGGCGATGACCGGACGGATCGCGGTGTCGAAGTCCACCGGGTCGTGACGGAGCGTGTCCGTCACGGCGATGCTGAACGCGCCGATCCGCCAGATCCCGCGCTGTGCGAGCGGCAGCACGTGAACGTTGAGCTCGAACGAGTGCGCGCGGCGGCCTGTGTCGCGCTCGAACTCGGCGAGCGCCGCCGCGTACGCCCGGTAGGGGTCGCCGGTGCCCGAGACGGACCGGGCGTACCGGTGCTGCGCGTCTCTGGCGTAGCGGAGGACGTCGGCGGCGAACGGCGTGATGGCGGTGCGCAGCCGCTCCGCGCCGCGGGTGGGCAGTGCGACCACGGTCTCGAAGCCGTCGACGAGTTCGAGAGGCGTGTCGGAGGGGTGCGTGACGGGCTCCACGGTCATCTCCCAGTAGCTGCGCCACTGCCGTTCCAGTGCGTCGTCGGCCTCGCCGTCGTCGAAGGTCCGCAGCGGGTGGTCGCGCAGCGTCGGCAGGTCCTGGGGCTCGCGGATCCCCAGGCGCTGGCGCAGGGCGAGCGCGACCAGCACCGGTATGCCGGCCTCCTCGCGGACCAGCCACTGCGGCTTCTCCGTCATGGCCCCATGGTACGGATTCCCGGGGGCTGTGGAGCGGTCGATTCGGGTTTCGAGGGGCGATGCGCGTCGCGGATCCGACGAACACCGCCCCTCGCACGGGAGAAGGCGGAAGAAGCGGATCAGCCGATCGTGCGCGCGACGGCGTCGAAGGCCCTGATCGTCCACAGCAGGCGCTCGCCGTCCTGCGGGGTCGGCCAGCTGGAGAGCTTGGCGGCCACCACGTTCGCCGCGCGGTTGACGTAGACCATCTGCCCGTGGATGCCGAGCGCCAGGAACACGTCCGATCCCGGGTAGGGGAACCAGAGGCCGTTGCGGTACATGCCCCCGGGCATGAGGGTCGGCTCGGCGGCGTTCGCGAACGCCGCGCGGGAGTCGGGCGCCCCGGCCACGGTCTCGGCGATCCACGCGGACGGCAGCACCTGGCGTCCGTCCATCGCCGCGCCGTCGCGGAGGAACAGGGTGCCGAAGCGCAGCAGGTCGCGCAGCGACGCCGAGACGCCGCCGTCGAACATCCCCGCTCCGACCGCGTCCACGCCCACGTTGGCTCCGAACTCGGCGCCCATCGGGCTCCAGAGACGCTCCGACATGAGGTCGGCCGCGTGCACTCCGGTCGCGCCCTCGAGCACGAACGCCAGGGCGTCCGTCTCGCAGGACTTGTAGTCGAACCGGCCGCCGTGCGGACCGTCCGCGCCGAGCGTGGCGAGGAAGTCGCGGAGGGTGTGCGGCGTGTCGGGATGCCGCCGCGGCGCCCACCCGATCGCCTCCTCGAGCAGGCGCACCTCGGCGTTCTCGTCGAGGTAGGCCTCGGAGAACCGCACGCCCGTGCGCATGTCCAGCAGGTCGCGCACGCGTGCGCCGTCGTAGCCCGACCCCGCCAGCGCCGGGACGTACGCGGTGACCTGCGCGCCCGGATCCAGCTCGCCGGCGCCCACGAGCGTTCCGGCGACCGCGGTCGTCAGGGACTTGCTCACCGACATCAGCAGGTGCAGGACGCCCGGCGACATCGTGCCGACGTACTGCTCGCCCATCACGGCGCCGTCGCGCGCGACGATCCAGCCGTCCGTGTAGGTCGAGGCCATCACGTCCTCGAACGGCGCCGACCGCGGCTCCCACGGATGCGGCACGTCGATGTGACCGAGGTCGGCGGGCACCGACGGCAGCGGGAGCGTGCGTCCGCGGGACGAGATCTCGTGCACGGGCAGGAAGTCCGCCATGTGCTGCATCGACCAGCGGAGGTTCGGCTCCTGCTGCCATGCCTCGAGGGGAGGGATGAACCCGTCGACCGGGCGGGCGCCGTCCGGGACGGTGACGGGTACGGCGCCCGTCACCGGGGCCGGGCCCGTCCAGTTCTCGGTCGGCGGGGGTGTCACGTCGCCACTCATGAGGTCGAATCGGTTCCGATCTGCTCGTGCTCGTCGATCTCCGCCGCGGGCGGCAGCGGCGTGGCCGCGTACATCGCCCGGATGGACTCGATGAGATGCTTCGCGCGGATGGACAGGCGCCCCGAGGGCGTCTGCAGCCGGCCCTTGGTGACCAGGATTCCCAGATCCGCGCCCTTCCAACGGTAGTCGCCCGGGCCGTAGATCCGCAGGAAGAACGACTCCGCCTCGTTTCCGAGCAGGTGCCAGTCCAGGTCGCCCTGCGAGAACGCGAGCCGGCCGTAGGCGTCCAGCACGTAGCGTCCGGTCGGGGGCGCCACATCGATGTGCTCCACCGTCGCGTCGGTGTGCTTGATGATCATGTGGCTCCACTGGTCGGCCGCGGCGAGCTCCTCCCAGCGGTCGTTGATCTCGTCGACGTCGAGGTCGAACTCGACGCCGGAGTACTCCAGCAGGTGGAACACGAACAGCGGGATGTCGGCGTACGCGCCCGCGGTCACGTTGGTGATCGCGGAGGCGCCGGAGATGCGCGGGTTCAGCTCGCCCAGGTACACGTCGCCGGTGTCGGTGTCCAGCAGCACGTCGACCTCGAAGAATCCGCGGTAGCCCTCGGCGCTCAGCGCATCGCCGAGCTTGCGCACCAGACTCGTCGCGGCGTGCCGGGTGGGCTCGTCGAGCACTCCCGGGAACATCTCGTTGCCGGCCCAGCCGCCGCGGTACGGCGTGAGCTCCTTGTGCCCGGTGATCTCGGTCATGAACGGGCCGACGACGGTGCCGTGCCGCGTGAGCACGGCCTCCACGGCGATCGGGCGGTTGTTGATCCGCTTCATGACCTTGAGCTCGGATCCGATGATCTCCTTCGCGTTCTTGTCGAAGGAGGCCGGATCGGTGATGAAGTAGGTGGTCTTGCCGGAGTCGCCGTAGGCGGTCTGCACCACGAGATCGGATCCGAGCCCCGCCTTCTCGGCCTGCTCCCGCAGGTCCTCGAACGAGCTCACGGTCGTGATGATGTTGGGCACGCTGGGCACGCCCACGGCGTCGGCGATCCGCGTGGTCACCATCTTCGAGTCGAGCCGCTCGCGGAGGGAGGCCTTGGGCAGGATGAGCTCGTAGCCGAGCTCCTCGCAGATCGCCTCGGTCTCCTCATCGAAGAACACCAGCGCGATGCGCGGCTTCTCGCCCGCCGGCGTGAGCCGGGCGATGTGCGCACGCACCTCGTGGTGGCGCAGCAGCCAGTTGTTGATCTGCTCGCCGCTCTCCCACTCGATGTACGGCTTGTGGATCGGGCTGAACACGCGCGGGTGCGCACCCTGCCAGCTGTCGTAGTAGGTGATGTAGGAGAAGCCCCGCACCCAGCGGTCCAGGCCCAGCAGGTTGAACGCAGAGGCGCCGACGAAGAAGATCGGCGTGCGGTTGGTGCGGAAGTAGTGCCGGATCTCGGACATGTTCCGCAGGCCGTGACGGCGGGCGGGAGCCTCGCCGGCGGCGATCTCGGGGTCGAGGGCCGGCACCGCCACCGGGAGCGGACTGGTCGTCGGGCCCGCCGTCGTGGCCGACCGCGGCACGGGCTTGCGCCCGCGGGAGCGGGCCGGAGACGCCTTCTTCGCCGGGGTCGCCTCCTTCGCCGCGGCTGCGCTCGCCCCTCGCCGACGCGGTGCCGGCGTCACGGCCTCTGCAGTGTCCTCGACGGGGGGCTGCGCCGCCCCCGGGTCCTTCTGAGTGCGTGCCACGATGGTCCTCTCCGTTCGCGTAGGCGCGGCATCGTCGCCGCGCTTGCAGAGTTCTCTTGGGATCGGGGGGAGTCAAGTATTACCAGGTCCGGACCGGATCCACCAGCACCGCCGGCCTCCGAGTCGCGACGCGGATCGCCTCCGGCCCGGTGGCGGGTCGCACGGGGGCCGCGCACAGCCGCTCGCCGGTAGGATTGACGGGTGTCCTCCCGCACCTATGCTGAGGCCGGCGTCGATACGGCAGCCGGCGATCGCGCCGTCGAACTCATGAAGTCCGCCGTCCGTGCCACGCACGGACCCGAGGTGCTCGGCGGGGTCGGCGGATTCGCCGGGCTCTTCGACGCCACGGCCCTGCTCGGCTACCGCCGGCCGCTGCTCGCCTCCAGCACCGACGGCGTCGGCACGAAGGTCGCGATCGCGCAGGCGATCGACAAGCACGACACGATCGGGCACGACCTGGTCGGCATGGTCGTCGACGACATCGTCGTGGTCGGCGCGAAGCCTCTGTTCATGACCGACTACATCGCCTGCGGCAAGGTGGTCCCCGAGCGCATCGCCGACATCGTGCGCGGCATCGCCGAGGCCTGCGAGCTCACCGGCACCGCCCTCGTCGGCGGGGAGACGGCCGAGCACCCCGGCCTGCTGGGCGTCGACGACTACGACGTCGCGGGCGCGGCGACCGGCATCGTCGAGGCGGATCGGATCCTCGGATCCGAGCGCGTGAAGGACGGCGACGTCGTGCTCGCCCTCGCCTCCAGCGGCCTGCACTCCAACGGATACTCGCTCGTGCGGCACATCCTCGCCAAGGCCGGGATCGGCTACGGCGACCGTTCGGACGAGCTCGGCGCGACCTGGGGCGAGGCGCTGCTCACCCCCACCCGCCTCTACACGACCCCGCTGCTCGGGATCGCCGATCGCTTCGAGGGCGCCGTCCACTCCCTCAGCCACGTCACCGGCGGCGGCATCGCGGCGAACCTCGCCCGCGTGCTGCCCCGGGGGTCCTGGGCCGAGGTCGACCGCTCCACCTGGTCGCCCGCCGCGGTGTTCCGCGTGCTGAGCGACCTCGCGGGCACGAGCCTCGAGTCGAGCGAGGGCACCTGGAATCTCGGCATCGGCTTCCTCGCGGTCGTCGACGCGTCGTCCGCCGCGGCGATCGCCGCGGCGCTCACGGAGGGCGGCATCGACACGTGGCAGGTCGGAACGGTGCGGCTCGACGCCGTCGCCGCCCGCCCGGCCGGCGATTTCGAGCAGGGCGCCAAGGGCGTCGACGGTGGTGCCGTGCGCCTGGTCGGCGCCTACGCGAACGGAGCGAACTGACCCCCATGTGCGGCATCGTCGGAATGGTCGGGCACGCCCCGGTCAACCAGGACATCTACGACGCGCTCCTGCTGCTGCAGCACCGCGGGCAGGACGCGACCGGCATCGCCACAGCGGAGCCCAACGGGGTCATGCACATGGCGAAGGCGCAGGGCATGGTGCGCGAGGCGTTCCGCACGCGCGACATGCGGTCGCTGCTCGGCAACGTCGGCCTCGGCCACGTGCGCTACGCCACGAAGGGCACCGCGTCGAGCGAGGAGGAGGCGCAGCCGTTCTACGTGAACGCGCCCTACGGCATCATCCTCATCCACAACGGCAACCTCACGAACACGCGTGAGCTGACGGCCGACATGGCGCAGCGCGACCGCCGCCACCTGAACTCCTCGAGCGACACCGAGCTGCTGCTGAACGTGCTCGCGCACGAGCTGCAGACCACCACCTCGACCGTCGATCTCGACTCCGAGCGCATCTTCGAGGCGGTCGCGCGCACGCACGAGCGCATCGAGGGCGCCTACGCCGTCATCGCGATCATCGCCGGTTACGGCCTGCTCGCGTTCCGGGATCCGTTCGGGATCCGCCCGCTCATCCTCGGCAGGCGGGAGCGCGAGGGCAAGGACGAGTGGGTCGTCGCGAGCGAGTCGCTCGTCCTCGAGAACGGCGACTACGAGGTGGTCCGCGAGATCGAGCCCGGCGAGGCCGTGTTCATCACCAACGACGGCACCCTGTTCTCGAAGCAGTGCGCCTCGGATCCGGCTCTCGCGCCGTGCGCCTTCGAGTACGTCTACCTCGCCCGTCCCGACTCGGTCATGAACGGCGTCTCGGTGTACGAGTCGCGGCTGCGGATGGGCGACCGCCTCGCCGACACGATCGCGAAGCACGTGCCGCTCGACGAGATCGACGTGGTCATGCCGATCCCCGACTCCTCCCGCCCCGCGGCGATGGAGGTGGCCCGCAAGCTCGGCAAGGAGTACCGCGAGGGCTTCTACAAGAACCGCTACGTGGGCCGGACGTTCATCATGCCGGGCCAGGCGGTGCGAAAGAAGAGCGTGCGCCAGAAGCTCAACGCGATGTCGACCGAGTTCAAGGGCAAGAACGTGCTGCTCATCGACGACTCGATCGTGCGCGGCACGACGTCGAAGCAGATCATCCAGATGGCCCGCGACGCGGGCGCCGCCTCGGTGATCTTCGCCTCTGCCGCCCCGCCGATCCGGCACCCGCACGTGTACGGCATCAACATGCCGTCCAAGCACGAGCTCATCGCGCACGGCCGCACGATCCCCGAGATCGCCGAGGTTCTCGGCGCCGATCGTCTCGTGTACCAGGAGGTCGAGGATCTCAAGGCGGCGATCACCGAGGGATCCGCCCTGACCGATCTCGACATGAGCCCCTTCGACGGCCGGTACGTGACCGGAACGGTCACCGAGGAGTACCTGGGCTGGCTCGAGGGGTCGCAGACCTCGTGACGTCGCGCGGTCCGGAGGTCCGGCCGCTCTGGCGCGGACGCACGCTGGCGGTGCTCGGCATCGTGCTCGTCGCGTTCTCGCTGCGCTCGGCGGTGGCGTCGCTGTCGCCGGTCGTGGACCACGTCGCGCGGGACTTCCCGATGCCCTCGGCGGTGGTCGGCCTGATCGGCACCGCGCCGCCGGTGTGCTTCGCCCTGTTCGGCCTGCTCACGCCGCTCATCGAACGCCGGCTGGGCCTCGAGCGGGTCGCCGTCATCGCGCTCGGCGCCGTCACGGTCGGACTCGTCGCGCGCGGGCTCGCGGTCGACTCGTCGACCCTGCTCATCGCGACCGCGCTCGTGTTCGCGGGCGTCGGCATGGCCAACATCCTGATGCCGCCGCTCGTGAAGAAGTACTTCCCCGACCGGCTCGGGCTCATGATGACGCTGTACACGACGGTGATGGCGTTCTCCACGTTCCTGCCGCCGCTCGTCGCCGTGCCCGCCGCGGACGCCGCCGGCTGGCGGGTGTCCCTGGCGATGTGGGCGGTGTTCGCGCTCGCCGGCACCATCCCGTGGATCGTGATGCTGCTGCGCACGCGCTCCGAGGCTGCTGCGGCACCCGCCGCCCCGGCCGATCCTTCCGGCACGGCACCGGATCCTGACCGCATCTCGTTCGAGGACGCGACCGCCCTGTCGACCGGGCCGATCGTCACGGCCCCGTCGAGCTCCCGGGTCTTCTCGCGGCTGGCGCGGATCCCGCTGGCCTGGACGCTCGCGGGCGTCTTCGGCACCTCGGCGAGCATGGCGTACACCGCGTTCGCCTGGCTGCCGACGATCCTCGTGGAGCACGCCGGCACGACGCCCCAGCAGGCGGGACTGCTGCTGTCGCTGTTCGCGTTCACGGGTCTGCCGGCGTCGCTCATCGTGCCCGTGCTGATCGTGCGGTTCCGTGCGACGACCGCGCTGTACGTGATCGGCGCGCTCGGCGCCGTCGTCGGCCTCCTGGGCCTGCTGCTCGTGCCCGCGCCGTCGGTCGTGTGGCTGTGGGTGCTGCTGTACGGCCTCGCGGGCCTGCTCTTCCCGCTCGCGCTCGTGCTGATCAGCATCCGCGCGCGCGAGCCGGAGACGGCGGTGGCCCTCAGCGGCTTCGTGCAGAGCACCGGCTACGTGCTCGCGGCGGTGTTCCCGTTCCTGCTCGGCGTGCTGCACACCACGACCGGCGGCTGGCAGGTGCCGCTCATCGTGCTCACCGCGCTGCTCGTCGCCTCGATCCCCGCCGGCGTCTACGCCGGGCGGCATGTCACCGTCGAGGCCGCGTGGGAGCGCCGGAACGGCCGGCGCTGGTAGCAGACCGGCGGCCCGCGCCGCGCACCGACCCCGCGTCAGAGGGGCGGCCGGCGCCGCGCAGCCGTTCTGCAGGGAGGCCGAGCCGTTCTGCAGGGCCGGACAGCCGAGACGGTACCTGCCTCGCGGAACGACGAGGAGCATTGCGGCGACGCTCCTGCAGAACAGCACGGGGCCCCTGCAGAACGTCGTGCTGCGCGGCGACCGGCCCGCGCGGCTCAGCCGACGACGACCTCGTCGCCGACGCGGATCGTGCCGCCCGACCCCGAGGCATCGGACACCGCGCCGCTCACCCCGGGCAGGAGGAGCATCCGTCCCAGCGTCGGCTCGTCCTGCCCGAAGGATCCGGTGAGCGTCTTCAGCACGCTCGCGTCGCGCTCGCCGGTGTCGGGGTTGGCATGCGTCGCCAGGCAGCGGACGATCGGCACGGCGGCCGCGAAACGCACCGCTCCGATCGTCACCTCGCCCTGCCAGGACAGCTCGTCCCAGGCGTCCACGCCGCCGATCACCACGTTCGAGCGGAAGCGCCGGTCCTCGACCTCGTGCTCGAGCGCCGCGCTGAGCGCGTCGATGCTGGCGGTGCTGTGCAGCGACACGTAACCGCGTCTGCTGTCCTGGAACCGGGAGGTCTCGCCGTCGCCGACGAGCACCAGCGGCAGCCGGCCCGGTCGCTGCAGGCGCTTGGCATCGGGGGAGTCGAGGACGAACGCGGTCAGGGCATCCGCCAGCGCCACCCGGCCCGCGTCATCCAGACCGGCCTCCACGAGCGTCTCGCCGTCGTGCTCGATGCGCACGCGCCGGGCTTCGTCGTCGTACTCCAGCCGCAGGGCGGCGAGTCCGGGGAACGTCTCCAGGGCCAGCCCCTTCGACTTCGGCCAGTAGTCCAGCCCGTCGCGCTCGTCGGGGGTCGCCGCCTCGGCGAAGCGGAAGGCGAGCACGCGGTCGCCGGCGATCCGTCCGTCCGCCTGAACGGTGACGGAGGTCACCTTCTCGGGCGTGAAGCCCTTGACCGGGTGGCGGTAGAGCGCGACGACATGAGGCATGGATCCATCCTCGCAGGGCGGCGCGGTGGACCGGGACAGGCCGTTCAGGGCCGGTCGGAGTCGTTCGGGAGCCATGCGGCTCGCTCACCGACGACGAACCCCGCCGCGAGCGGACTCGGGCGGGGTTGCGGGTGACGGAGCTCAGGCCTTTTCGAGCTCGTCCTCGTCTTCGTCGGCGTACTGATCCGCCCACTTGTCGACGTACTGGTCTTCCGTCTCCGGGTGCCCCAGCTCGCGCTCCAGCGCGGAGTAGTTCACCGACGGACTGTACGACTTGAGTTCGCGGGCAATCTTGGTGTGCTTTGCCTTCTGACGGCCACGGCCCATGCGCGAGACCCCCTTACTGTAAGCAGCGGGCGGAACGGGGCTCGCTGTCTATTTCCGGCACCGGCTCGCGGCCGGTAAGAGTAGCATCCAGGATAGCACGAGGGCCACCTCACCTCGCCGTGACGGGGCTCGCCGCAGACCGGCCGGAAGGGAACGACGAGATGACCGACAGCGCCCCCACCCCCGACGATCGCGAACTGCAGAACGCGCAGCTGCAGAAGGCGGTGATCGTCGCCCTGCGCCCCGGCCAGCCGCGCCGGGTGCTCGCCGAGGCGATGCGGTTCGCCGGACTGCTGTCCGCGCCGCTCGTCGTCGTGCACGTCGACGTCACCCGGTTCGTGACCTTCGAGGACCCGGACGGCATGGTGCATTCGGCGCCGATCGACCTGAACATCGACACCGGCGCCGAGGAGTTCGCCGAGCTGCGCGCCGAGGTCGAGGACGCGCTCGCGGGGTCCGGTCTCACCTGGACCGCGCGCCAGCTGGTCGGCGACCCGGCGCTCGCGATCAAGCACCTGTCCGGCGAGCTCGACGCCCAGCTGATCGTGGTCGGCACCCGCAGCCGTGGCCTCGGCGAGTCGATCCGGGAGTTCTTCACCGGATCCGTCGCCGCGCGGCTCTCGCACCGTCAGTCCCGGCCGATCCTCGTCGTGCCGCTCGAAGAGCCCATCGCCGACGACAAGAAGGACCCCTGGGCGGAGTAGATCCGCCCCGTCCCCGGGCTGTGGCTGTGGCTGTGGCGTGGGGGCCTGTTGACCGCGAGACCGAACCTGTGTCACGAGACCGACGATGGTTTGCTCGGTCTCGTGACGCAGGTTCGGTCTCGCGGTCGGTGGGCGTCGGCCCGGAGGGCCTCAGTCCGGTGGGCGTCGGCCCGGTGGGCGTCGGCTCGGTGGGCGTCAGTCCCGCGGGCGTGCCGGACCTGCGGCGGCGAGCGCCGCGGTGACCGCGTGCGCGGCCTCGTCGAGCGCGCGGTCGAGCTGCGTCACCACGGTGGCCGGCAGCAGGCCGCCCTTCGCGACGTGCGTGCGCAGGTCGGCCCGCACGCGCGCACGGAACTCGTTGATCGAGGCGTCGGCGCGGCGCAGCTCCTCGCGGCTGGCGATCCGCTCGTCGGCGCGGGCGGAGGCCTCGCGGTACGACGAGGCGGCGGCGCCGGAGCGCTCCTCGCGGGCCGCGGCGGCGAGGTCGGCGCGGAGGCTCTTCATGGCCTCCTGCACGCTCTGGCGCACCTCGTTCGCGATCAGGCGCACCGAGTCGTTGAGACCCGCCTCGATCCCCTGCAGATCGCCCTCGCGGGCGGTGAGCTCGGCTCGCCCCGCGTCGGTGATCGCGTAGATCGTGGTTCGGCCGTCGGCCGTCTTGGTGACGAGGCCCTCCTCCTCGAGCTTGGCGAGCCGGGGGTAGATCGTGCCGGCGCTGGGCGTGTAGGTGCCGCCCGTGCGGTCGGTGAGGGCCTGGATGATGCCGTAGCCGTGCTGCGGCGATTCGGCGAGCAGCGCCAGCAGGTACAGCCGCAGGTCGCCGTGCGAGAAGACCGCGGGGCTCACAGCAGGTCCTCCCCGTCGGCGGTGAACGACACCGGACCCTCGGCCGCGTCGCGGCGCAGCACCGTGATGTCGCCCGAGACGGTGTTCACCCGCACGTCGGCGAAGGTGCCGGACAGCTCGCCCCGGGATCCGGTGAAGTTCGAGGGTCCGGAGCCGCCGCGGGGCACGCCGTCGATCGTGATGCGGCCGCTCAGCGCGCGGGCCACGTAGTTCGCGGCGAGGTTCTCGTCCAGGCGCACGGTGGCGTCGCCGGAGACGCTGTTCAGCGACACGGTGTTGACCGAGCCGGTCGCGTCGATGAGCATCGCGCCCGACACGCTGTCGATCGTGGCCTTGCGCACCTCGCCGGTCACCGCGACGCCGCCCGAGACCGTGTTGGCCACGGCGGTGCCGGTGAGGCCGTGCACCTGCACGTCTCCCGAGACGGTGTTCACGTTCAGGTCGCCGGTGTGCGTGTCGACGATGAGGTCGCCGGAGACGGTGTTCAGGCGGGCGTCCTCGGTGAGACCCGAGACGAGCGCGCCGGCGCTCACCACGCCGAGGTTGAGCGCGATGTCCCGGGGGACCGCGACGCTGATCTCGGCCTTGGGGCCGCCCGCGCCGAAGTTGCGGAACACCTCGAGGAAGTTGTCCCACCCGATCTGCGGGTGGTCGATCTCGATCTGGGTGCCGTCCGACTCGATCCGCAGATCCTTGATGGTGACGTTGTGCACCTCGATCCGGATGCCCGGCTCGTCGTGGGCGATGACGTCGACCTGTCCGCCGACGAGTCCGATCTTGAGCTTCGACGCGCGCTCGATGTCGATCACGCGCTCCTGCCCGGGGGCGATGAGCCACTTCTCGGTCATGTCTGTTCTCCTGTGGAAGAGGGATCCCGATCCAGCATCGAGATATATCGTGTTTCAGAGCATAACACGATATATCTCGAAATCGTCAAGAGCTTTCCCAGATCGCCCTCCGTCGGCTCCTGCCCGGGCAGGTCCGGCTCCTGCCCGGTCTCGCCCGGATCCGGCCCGGTTCCCGCACGGATCGCGGGCGGGCATCGTGCTGTTTCCCGCCGGGGTGGGGTGGGCGCGGGTCAGACCGTCGGCGGGGTGTGCCAGATCCGGTCGATGTAGTCGCGGATGGAGCGGTCGGACGAGAAGAACCCGCACCGGGCGACGTTGAGGATCGCGGAGCGCGTCCAGCCGTCGGGGTCGGCGTAGGCGGCGTCCACGCGCTCCTGCGCCGCCATGTACGAGGCGTAGTCGGCGAGCACCATGAACCGGTCGTCGTAGAGCAGGTTCGACACGATCGGCTCGAACACCGAGCGGTCGCCGCCGGAGAACGCGCCCGAGGCGATGAGGTCGATCGCCCGTCGGAGGCCCGCGTCGGCCTGGTAGAACTCCGCAGGGTGGTAGCCGTCGCGGCCGAGCTGCTCCGCCTCGGGCTCGGTCATCCCGAACAGGAAGAAGTTCTCGTCGCCGACCAGCTCGCGGATCTCGACGTTCGCCCCGTCGTCGGTGCCGATCGTGAGGGCTCCGTTCAGTGCGAACTTCATGTTGCCGGTGCCGGAGGCCTCCTTGCCGGCGAGCGAGATCTGCTCGCTGAGATCCGCGGCGGGGATGACGCTCTCGGCGAGGGTGACGTTGTAGTTCGGCGGGAACAGCACCTGGAGCCGCCCCTCCAGGCGGGGATCCGCGTTGACCACGGATCCGACCGCGTTGATGAGGTGGATGATCCGCTTGGCCATCGCGTAGCCCGGCGCGGCCTTGGCCCCGAACAGCACGGTGCGCGGCTGCAGGGCGTCGAGCGGGACGCGCCCCGAGACGACGCCCTCGTACTCGCTCACCACGTGCAGCACCTTGAGCAGCTGCCGCTTGTACTCGTGCAGGCGCTTGACCATCACGTCGACGAGGTGCCCGTCGCCGACCCGCATGCCGTCCCGCGCCTGCAGCACGTCGTTCAGCCGCGCCTTGTTCGCGGCCTTCACGGCGGCGAACGAGGCGCGGAAGCCGGCGTCCTCGGCGAGCGGCTCGAGTGCGCGCAGGCGCTCCAGGTCCGTGATCCAGCCATCTCCGATCGCCTCGGTGATGAGCCCCGACAGCCCGGGATTCGCGAGCCGCAGGAAACGGCGCGGGGTGACGCCGTTGGTGACGTTGGTGAACTTCTGCGGGAAGAACTCGGCGAAGGCGGGGAGCACCTTGTCGCGCAGCAGCTGCGAGTGCAGCTCGGCGACGCCGTTGACCTTCGCACCCGCGACGGTCGCGAGATAGGCCATCCGCACGGCGCGCACCGGGAACTCGGCGATGATCGACATGTCGCGGATCCGCATCTCGTCGTCGCCGAAGCGGGCGCGCACGGCGTCGAGGAACTCCTCGTTGATGCGGTAGACGATCTCCAGATGCCGCGGCAGCAGGCGGCCCAGCAGCTCCACCGGCCAGACCTCGAGCGCCTCGGGCAGCAGGGTGTGGCAGGTGTACGCGAAGCACTGCTGCGCGACCGCCCACGCGGCGTCCCACTCCAGACCGCGCTCGTCGACCAGCACCCGCATCAGCTCGGGGACGGCGATCACCGGATGCGTGTCGTTGAGCTGGAAGATCACCCGCTCGGGCAGCCGCGCGAGGTCGAACCCCTCGGGCAGCCGCGCGAGGAAGTCACGGATCGAGGCGGCCACGAAGAAGTACTGCTGCTGCAGACGCAGCTCCTTCCCCTGCGGGGTGGAGTCCTCGGGATAGAGCACTTTGGAGATGTTCTCCGCGAAGGTCTGCGCGCGCACCGCCTGCTCGTAGTCGCCCGAGTTGAAGATGCGCAGATCGAAGGCGTCGGTCGCCTTGGCGCGCCACAGCCGCAGGGTGTTCACACGGTCGTTCCCGAATCCCGGGACGAGGTAGTCGTAGGGCACGGCGCTGACGTTCCAGCCCGGGATCCACCGGCTCGCGCCCGCCGCATCGGTCTCGGTGCGTCCACCGAACGAGACGGTCTGCGCGGCCTCGGGGCGCGGCTGCTCCCACGGAGCGCCGAGCGTGAGCCAGGCGTCCGGCTGCTCGACCTGCTGGCCGTCCTCGAAGGTCTGCCGGAAGATCCCGTACTCGTAGCGGATCCCGTAGCCGATGCTGGGCACGCCGAGCGTCGCGAGCGAGTCGATGAAGCAGGCGGCCAGGCGGCCCAGGCCGCCGTTGCCGAGCCCGGGCTCGATCTCGTGCCGGCGCAGCTCGTCGAGGTCGATGCCGCAGGCGGCCATCGCCCCCTCCGCCGCCTCCGTCAGACCCCCGGCGAGGAGGTCGTTGTCGAGCTGGTCGCCGAGCAGGTACTCCGCGGAGAGGTAGCAGACCGTCTTCGGCTGCTCCTCGGCCTGGCGGTGCTGGTCGTGCAGCCAGTGCACCATGAGGAAGTCGCGCACGGTCCGGGCGAGCGCGAGGTAGCGGTCGTTGACGCTGGCCTCGTCCAGCGTCACACCGCCGGAGAAGCTCAGGTTGCGCAGGAACTGCGCGCGGAAGCCCTCGACGGTCGCGGGCAGCTCGAGTGCGGGGACGGGCGCGGTGGCGGAGGTGGTCACGGGACGACCGTACCGCAGGGGCTCCGGCCGTCATCCGACCTCTTCTTGACATTGACGCAACGTCAACTTCTACGCTGATCAGAGGACGACGGAAGGAGGATCCCATGGCGCACCGGGACTGGTCGATCCAGGAGATCGCACGGCTGACCGGCACCACGAGCCGCACCCTGCGGCACTACGACGACATCGGCCTGCTGCCCCCGACGCGGATCGCGTCGAACGGCTACCGGCACTACGACGAGGGCGCGCTCGTGCGCCTGCAGCGCATCCTGCTGCTGCGGGAGCTCGGGCTGGGCCTGCCCGCCATCGCCGGCGTCGTCGGCGCGGATCCGATCCCGTCGACGCGGCGGGAGGCCTCCGGCGCATCCCGGGGATCCCGGGGAGCCGAGGCCGAGGCCGCCGCGCTCGACACGCTCCTCGTGCAGCTGCGCACGGAGCAGGCCAGGCTGGCGCGGCAGATCGCGTCGGTCGAGCACACCATCACCACACTGAGAGAAGGAGAGGAACTCATGCCAGAGAACATGTTCGACGGCTTCGATCACACCCGGTACCAGGAAGAGGTCGAGTCCCGCTGGGGCAAGAAGGCCTACGCCGACGGCGACCGCTGGTGGCGCGGGCTGAGCGCCGACGAGAAGGCGGCGTGGAAGCAGCGCGTCGCCGACCTCGGCGCCGACTGGATCGCGCTCGCCGAGGCGGGCGCCGACCCGGCATCGCCCGAGGCTCAGGACGTGGCGCGCCGCCACGTCGAATGGCTCACCGGCGTCCCCGGCACCCCTGCGTACGGCGCCGGGGGAGACCGCAAGGCGTACGTGATCGGCCTGGGTGAGATGTACGTGGCGGATCCGCGCTTCGGCGCGAACTACGCCACCGATGCCGACCGCGCCGGAACGGAGCAGGGCACGGCGGGCGCGGAGTTCGTCCGCGACGCCCTGCGCGTCTACGCCGAGGGGAACCTGTAGCCCCGCAGGAGGGGAGTGTCGCGGTGCGCACGTTCCCGCCGGCGAAAGAAGGAGACGTCGCCTCGATGCCCGTCGAGGCGACGTCTCCCCTCGTCGAGGTGGATCCTGCTCCGCCGGGGCGGGATCCCTCCGGCCCGGATCCGCACGGCGCCTTCGACGCCCGGGATAGGCTGGCACCACGATGGGCATCTCGCGGCGAACCCTGCTCGTCGGCGCCGGAGCCGGTGCCGTCGCAGTGGTCCTCGCGGCCTGCACCCCCGAACCGCAGCCCACGACGTCGCCCACGAGCGCTCCGCCCTCGCCGACTCCGAGCGTGCCGCCCGGCGCCGCACCGGAGCCGACCGCCTGGATGCGCAGCACCTGGTCGACGGACGCGTACTCCCGCGGCGCGATGAGCTATTTGCCGGCCGGGGCGACGCCTCAGCTGCGCAAGGACCTCGCGGAGCCTGTCGGCGACCGGGTGCTCCTGGCCGGCGAGACGACGGACCCGGATCATCCCGGAACGGTTCCGGGGGCGATCGACGCGGGCCGGCGGGCCGCCGCACTGCTCATCGCCGCCTCGGCGAGCGGCGAGCGCGTCGCGGTGGTCGGAGCCGGTGCCGCCGGCGCCGCCGCCGCGCGCGCTCTCACGGACGCGGGGCGCGTGGTGACCGTGTTCGAGGCGCGTGAGCGCACGGGCGGGCGGATCCACTCGGTCGCCGACAAGAAATGGCCGATCCCGGTGCAGTTGGGCGCGTGGCTCTCCGCGGGCGACGATGCGGGGAGCCTGGGCGGCGAACTCGCGGCGCAGGGCGTCCATCAGCTGACGTTCGACACCCCCACGGGCTGGTCGAAGGACGGTGCGGCGCCCGCGATCGACCCGGGGCCGCTGCGGCGCGCGATCGAGCAGGCGGCGAACGCGCCGGCCGACATGCCGGTCGACGCCGCGCTCAAGGCCGCCGGGGCCGATACCGCCGATCCGGCGCTCGCCGCGGCACTCGCCTGGCTGCAGGCGACCACGGGCGTCGACGCGGAGAAGGCATCGAGCTGGTTCCCGCCGGCCTTCGCCCCCGACGCGCTCAAGGGCGCCGACGGCGACGTCGGCGTGCTCGTGAACACGCCTCTGGACGGCATCAAGGTCACGCTCGCGTCGCCGGTGACGCGCATCGCCTACGACGACTCGGGGGTGAGCCTGCGCCTGGGCACCGGGGAGTCGCTGTCGTTCGATCGGGTGATCGTGACGGTGCCCCTCGGCGTGCTGCAGCACCGGGCGATCGAGTTCGCCCCGCCGCTGCCGTTCGCGCACCGGGGTGCGATCGCAGCGCTCGCCTCGGGATACGTGGAGACGGTGTGGGTGCAGTTCGACGAGGCGTTCTGGAACGTCGACGCCGACCTGTGGAACGTGGTGGGTGGCGACGCCCCCCTGCGCACCTGGTTGAACCTCCAGCCGGTGACCGGCAGGCCCGTGCTCGTGGGTCTCGTGGGCGGGCCCGAGGCCGAGGCCTTCGCGAAGCTCGGGGACGGCGAAGCGGAGGCCGTGGTCCGCGAGTCCCTGCGGGTCTTCATGGCGGCGACGCCGACGCCCTGATCTCAGGCCGGATCCGACCGTTCGACATGTGTCCGGTCAGGTCTCGCCAGATCCGTCCGCGCCATGGTGGGCAGCCGGCTCAGCGCGACGAGACCGCACGCGACCGCAGCGAAGATCGCCAGCGCGATCACGCACGTGACGATCATCTCCGGCAGTCCCGACACCTGCCGCGGGTCGAGGAAGTAGTACGGATACCAGCCGACCAGGCTGCCCCGCCAGATCGTGAACACTCCCCAGACGACGGGGTAGAGCAGCACGTACGGCACGATCCGCCACGAGGCCGCCCGTCGTCCGGGGCCGAAGACCCAGGCGACGACGGTCCAGGCCGGCAGCACGAAGTGCAGCACGACGTCCGACCACGGGACCCAGATCGGGATGCCGTGCAGGCCCGCCTGCCAGACGATGAGCGCGAACGCGATGCCCGCCGTGATGGTCCAGCTGAGCACGACCGCGCGGGCGGTGGTGAGCCAGGCGGGATCCTCGGTCGTGCGCAGCGCGACGATCCCCGCGATCAGGGCGAGCACGGCGAACACGATGTTCGACTCGATCGTGAGATACGCGAGGAAGTTCTGGCCGGCGATGGTCTGCGAGCCCAGGCCCCAGAGCAGGCGGTCCACGAGGGCGAGTCCGCACATGGCCGCGGTCAGCAGACGCGACCAGCCGAAGGCCGTCCTCACAGTCACGCGTGCATCGTCCTCCTCGGCCGCATCGGGGGAGCGGATCCGTCGGGAAGGGCCGCCGCCACGCGGCCGAGTCTACGGAATCGACGTGGGAGCGGGGCCATCGTGCGCCGCTCGAAGGGCGCGCCGAGGCGCGAGGTCTAGGCTGGCGGGCGTGAACTCGCCCGTCCCGCTCCGCCTCGCACTCGTCGTGGCGGGGGGTGTGATCGGCACGGCCGCGCGTCTGGGGCTCGGGCTCGCCCTGCCCGCTCCGAGCGGCCACGGGCTGGCCGCGGTGCCGTGGGCCACGCTCATCGCCAACGTGGTCGGCGCCTTCCTCATCGGCGTGCTCGCCGCGCGGCTGCCCTCCTCCAGCGCCGTGCGCGTCTTCCTCGGAACCGGCGTGCTGGGCGGATTCACCACCTACAGCGCCTTCGCCGTGGGCAGCGTCACCCTGTGGCACGCGCAGCCCGCGCTGGCGGCGGCCTACGCCGTCGGCAGCGTCGTGCTCGGCGTCGCCGCGGCGGCGCTCGGGCTCGACCTCGCCCGTCCCCGCTCCACGCACACGCAGGCGCACGGATGAGTCCCCTCGTCTTCCTGTTCGCCGCGCTCGCCGGGGGCCTGGGTGCGGCGCTCCGCTATCTCGTCGACCTCGGGGTCGCGCGGCTCGCCGGCACCCGGTATCCGTGGGGCGTGCTCGTGATCAACCTCACCGGCTCCTTCGCGCTCGGCGTGATCACCGGCGGGTTCCCGGGCGCCGCGTTCATCGTGGGCGCGGGTCTGCTCGGCGGGTACACCACCTTCAGCACGGCGATGCTGGACACGGTCGCGCTCTGGCGGGACGGATCCTCCCGGGCGGCCGCCTTCAACGCCGCCGGCATGCTTCTGCTGGGGATCCTCGCCGCCGTCGGCGGGCTCGCCCTCGGCGCGGCGCTCGCGGGCTGACCGCGGGAGAGCGACGGCAGCGATCGTCGCGAAGAGGGACGGCGGCGCCGGCGCTCAGCCCCGGGAGCGGAGGTCGTGCGGATCGACGCCGATGTCCTCGGCCCACAGCTCGGGACGCTCGCTCATCATCCGTTCCATGAGCGCGATGCAGTCGGCGTCATCGGCGACCACGAGCTCCTTCCCGTGCGAGCGCAGCCACGCCTCGGACTCCTGGAAGCTGCGGTTCTCGCCGATCACGATGCGCGGGATCTCGTAGAGCATCGCCGTGCCGGCGCACATGTAGCAGGGGGAGAGGGTCGTGTAGAGCACGCTCTCCCGGTAGACCCGGGCGGGCAGCCGGCCGGCGTTCTCCAGGCAGTCGGTCTCGCCGTGCCGGATCACGCTGCCCAGCTGCACGCGACGGTTGCGGCCCACGGCCAGCACCTCGCCGTCGTGCACGAGCACGGCGCCGATCGGGATGCCGCCCTCGTCCCACCCGATCCGGGCCTGGTCGACGGCGAGGTCCAGGAAGCGACGGTCCTGCGCGTTCAGCTGCATGCCGTCATCGTAGTCACGCGGGCCGGTCGGGCGGATCCGCCGTCCCGCGCCGGTTCAGTCGCGCACCCGCACCGAAAGGCAGGTCACGCAGCCCTCGAGCTTCTCGAACTCGCTGATCGGCGTCTCGATCACGGTGAGCCCGCGGTCGCGGAACAGCTGAGCGCTCTGCGGGGCGTCCGACGACATCAGCACGGTGTCCTCGTCGAGGACGACGACGGCGGTGCCGTGCTCCTCGGGCACGGCGAGGAACTGCGGGTAGATCGAAGGGTCGTCGACGAGCGGCGGGTAGCCGATCACGGTCCCGTCGGGGAGCGCCGTGACCCCACTCTTCAGGTGCAGCACCTTGGTGACCTCGACGGGGACGACCGTCCAGCCGCGGGGCGCGAGCAGCGCGTCCATCTGGCGGATGCCCTCGGGGTTCGTGCGCAGGGTCTGCCCGACGTAGACGGTGCGGCCGACCTTGAGCACGTCGCCACCGTCGAGCGTGCCCGGTGCCTCGATCGCGGCGAAGCCGATCCCGGCCTTCTCGAGGGCCGCGCGGGTCGTGTCGATCTCGCCGCGCCGCGAGTCCGCGCCGGGGCGGGTGAGCAGGGCGAGGTCGCCGAACATGACCACGGTGTCCTCGACGAACACCCCGTCGGCGTGCGCGTCGTCGGGCTCGATGTCGATCACGTCCCAGCCGAGGGAGCGGTACACGTCGACGTACGCCTCCCACTGACGCTGCGCGAGGGCCGGATCCACCGGGACGCGCTCGAGATGGGTGAGCTCGCCCTCGGCGAGGCGGGGCGACGGGCGACGGACGAGAAGGCGCGACATCGTCCCAGCGTAGACGCCGGGGGCGGGTGCCCGCCTTCGATACACGAACGCATCTAGACTCGTCACGTATCCGGGCCCGCCCGTGCCGCCGCGTGCGCGCCGGAGGTCCGCGTGCACCGATCGAGAGGTCTGACGTGTCCACACTCGCCGTCCTGAGCCTGCGCAACCGCGCCCTCATCGCCCTCATCACGATCGTGGCCGCCGTGTTCGGCGGGCTCGCCCTGACGAACCTCAAGCAGGAGCTGATCCCGTCGATCGAGTTCCCGCAGCTCGCGATCGTCGCCAGCTACCCCGGCGCCTCGCCCGAGGTCGTCGAGCACGACGTGTCGACCCCGATCGAGACGGCGATCCAGGGCGTGCCGGGCCTGGACACCTCGACCGCGACGAGCACGACGAACTCCTCCGTGATCCAGGCGTCCTTCACCTACGGGACGAACCTGGCGACGGCCGAGCAGAAGATCAACCAGGCGATCGGCCGGATCAAGTCCCAGCTGCCCGACGGGGTGGATCCGCAGGTCATCACGGCGTCGATCGACGACTTCCCCGTGATCCAGGTCGCGGTCACCGGCTTCTCCGACGCGGAGGCGGCGCAGCAGCGCCTCACCACCACGATCATCCCGAAGATCGAGCGGCTCAAGGGCGTGAACGCGGCCTCGCTCGTCGGCGGCCAGGGCAAGCGCCTCACGATCACGCCCGACACCACCGCGCTGCTCGCGGCGGGGCTCTCCTCGAGCGCGATCAAGGACGCGCTGCAGCAGAACGGCACGCTGTTCCCGGGCGGATCCATCACCGAGGACGACAACACGCTCACGGTGCAGACCGGCGAGAAGCTCACCAGCGTCGAGCAGGTGCAGGCGATCCCGCTGATCGGCGCGACGGCGCCCGGCACCACGGTCGGATCCGTCGCGAAGGTCGAGATCGACGGGGATCCGGTCACCTCGCTCTCCCGGGTGGACGGCAAGACCGCTCTGACGATCGCGGTGACCAAGCTCCCGTCGGCGAACACGGTCGACGTGTCCAAGGCCGTCACCGCGCTCATCCCGCAGCTCAAGAAGGACCTGCCCGGCGCGACGTTCACGACCGTGTTCGATCAGGCGCCGTTCATCCAGCAGTCGATCGAGTCGCTCGCGCAGGAGGGCCTGCTGGGCCTCCTCTTCGCGGTGGTCATCATCCTCATCTTCCTGCTCTCGGTGCGCTCGACCCTGGTCACCGCGATCTCGATCCCGACCAGCGTGCTCATCACGTTCATCGGCATCCAGGCCTTCGGGTACTCGCTCAACATCCTCACGCTCGGCGCGCTCACGATCGCGATCGGCCGCGTCGTCGACGACTCGATCGTCGTGATCGAGAACATCAAGCGGCACTACGTGCAGGGCGCGGACAAGAAGACCGCGATCCTCAGCGCCGTCCGCGAGGTCGCGATGGCCGTCACCGCCTCGACGATCACCACGGTCGCGGTGTTCCTGCCGATCGCCTTCGTCGGCGACATGACGGGCGAGCTGTTCCGTCCGTTCGCGCTCACCGTGACGATCGCGATGGCGGCGTCGCTGCTCGTCGCGCTCACGATCGTGCCGGTGCTCGCCTACTGGTTCCTGCGTCCCGGCAAGCCGCTGCTCGGCCCCGACGGGCACGCGATCGACCCCGAGCACGAGGACGCCCCGCCGACCCGTCTGCAGCGCGCCTATCTCCCGATCCTGCGCTGGACCCTGCGGCACTCCTGGACCACGCTCGTGCTCGCCGTCGTGGTGCTCATCGGCACGATGGCCGCGGCTCCGCTCATGAAGGTGAACTTCCTCGGGTCGAGCGGGCAGAACACCTTCACGATGACGCAGTCCCTGGGCCAGGCGCCGAGCCTCGACGCCGAGGACAAGGCCGCGCAGAAGGTCGAGGAGGCGATCAAGGACATCCACGGCATCAAGACCGTGCAGGTCTCGATCGGCTCGAGCGGATCCGCTCTGCGGGACGCGTTCTCCGGCGGCGGATCCGGCATCACCTACTCGATCACGACGGATCCTTCGGCGAACCAGGAGACGGTGCAGGCCGACGTCCGCGCCGCCGTCAAGAAGCTCGACGGCGTGGGGGACATCACGATCGCCGCCTCGGAGGGCTTCGGATCCAGCGACATCCAGGTGAAGATCACGGCGCCGGACGACAAGACGCTCGCGACGGCGACCGACGCCCTGGTGAAGGAGCTCAAGGGCTCGTCCGGCGTGAACCAGGTCACGAGCAACCTCTCGGCCTCGCTCCCGTTCATCTCTGTGGAGGTCGACCGCGCGGCCGCCGCGCAGCACGGTCTCAGCGAGGTCGCGGTCGGCGGCATCGTCTCGCAGGCGATGCGTCCGCAGCAGATCGGATCCGTGGAGATCGACGGCTCCTCGCTCACCGTGTACCTGCAGAGCGCGAACCCGCCGAGCACGGTCGACGAGCTCAAGGCGCTGACGATCCCGAGTCGCACCGGCCTGCTCCGGCTCGACCAGATCGCGACCGTGCAGCAGAGCGAGAGCCCGGCGTCGGTCACGACCCAGCGCGGGCAGCGCACCGCGACCGTCTCGGTGTCGCCTGCGGGCAACGATCTCGCGAGCGCCTCGGCCTCGGTGTCGAAGGGGATCGCGAACGCGAAGCTCCCGGCGGGGGCCGACGCGTCGCTCGGCGGTGTGGTGACGCAGCAGCAGGACGCGTTCGGTCAGCTCGGGCTCGCGATGCTCGCGGCGATCCTCATCGTCTACATCGTGATGGTCGCGACGTTCAAGTCGCTGCGTCAGCCGATCCTGCTGCTGAGCTCGGTGCCGTTCGCGGCGACGGGCGCGATCCTGCTGCAGATCGCCACCGGCGTGCCCCTGGGCGTGGCGTCCCTCATCGGCGTTCTCATGCTCATCGGCATCGTGGTGACGAACGCGATCGTGCTCGTCGACCTGGTGAACCAGTACCGCGAGAAGGGCATGAACGCGCACGACGCCACCATCGCGGGCGGATCCCGGCGTCTGCGGCCGATCCTGATGACGGCGCTCGCGACGATCTTCGCGCTGACCCCGATGGCCCTCGGCATCACGGGCCATGGCGGCTTCATCTCGCAGCCGCTCGCGATCGTCGTGATCGGCGGCCTCGTGTCGTCGACCGTGCTGACCCTGCTCGTGCTGCCGACGCTCTACAACCTCGTCGAGGGCGCGAAGGAGCGGCGGGCCGCCCGGCGTGCGGCGAAGCGCGGAGAGGGTCCGGATGCGGCGGGCGGCTCGGGCGCCGGCGGGACGCCCGAGGCGCCGGGTGGTCCTGCGGCCGCTGCGGCCGGTGCGGCAGCGCTTCCGGGGGCGGATCCGGTGGATTCGGCGGCTGCGGAGTCCGGCGCCGTCGATGCGGCGGCCGCGGCTCCGTCGGGAGCGCAGCCTGATCCGGAACCCTCGGATCGCGGGCTCTCGGATCGCGGGCCATCGGATCTCGGGCTCTCGGATCGCGGGCCTGCGGATCTCGGGCCCTCGGATGTCGGGCCCTCGGATGTCGGGCCCGCGGATCCGGGACTCACCGGGTCGGCATCCGTCGGGGCCGAGTCTGTCGAGACGGCTTCCGAACCGTCGACGTCCACGAGCAAGCTCGCGGCGATCGCCGCTGCATATGTGGATGGCACGGACGCGCCGGCGCACCACCCGACCCGCCGTGAGCTGCGTGAGAGCGGTCAGCCGGACGGTTCATCGGGTCGATGACGGGTCATTGACGGGTATTGACCGAAGGCATCGCTGGCGGCTGAGGCGACACGCGGCGCCCTGGAGGAGACGGCCTGCGCGGGGCGTCAGGCCACCCGGCGGAACCGTTGCGGCGGCGGGTCGATGCCCCGGAAGAGATACCGCAGGGCCGGCCGCTGCGGCAGCGGGATCTGCTCGCCGTCGCGGCGATGCAGCACGAACTCCTGTTTCCCGTTCCGGGTGATCCGCCATCGTCCGTGGTGCAGGTTCATGTGGTGGAACCGGCAGAGCAGGATCCCCCGGTCGACATCGGTGTTCCCGAGGTCTCGGTGCCATTCGTCGATGTGGTGCGCTTCGCAATACGATGCGGGTGTGTCGCAGCCGGACCAGCGGCAGCCGCCGTCCCGGATGGCGAGTCCGATCCGCTGCCGTGACGTGAACAGGCGCGATTCGCGCCCGACGTCGAGCGGGTTTCCGCACGAATCCACCGTCACCGCGACCGACCCCGCTTCGCACCGTCGCCGCTCGGCGACTCCGGAGGGCGGCGCGGTCAGACCGTCCTCGGTCATGACCACCGCACCGGCGGCGCCGTCGACGTCCACGGTCTGCACGAGTCGGAGTCCGGGCTGCCTGGTGCCGAGCACCGCCTTCGCTTCGGCGAGGACCCCGGCACGGACCAGATCCAGGAACAGGTCGTACACGAGCTGGTCGTTACGACGAGGATCGGCGGTCAGTTCAGCGGCCGCGGCCTTCTCCTCGGGATCGACGAAGCGGGGCCCGCCGCGGCGTGGGCGCATGGCGGCCGCGACGATCGCGTCGAAGAACGCGCCGCCTTCGTCGTCGAAAGAGATCGACGCCCGCCTCGCGCCGTCCTGATCCGTCCAGGTCCGCAGTGCTCGCCGCTCGTACCTGGCCAGGAATCGCGCCTCGGCACCTTCAGGATCCAGGATGTCGCGGATCGCGCGAGCGGCGCCCGCCAGCTGCTCCGGCGAATCGTGTCCCGCAGCGGCGATGAGCTGCTCCGCCGCCGTCGCCCATGCCTGGCATGCGGCGTCGTCCCCGGCGCCTTCGCCTCGGCCGACGTCCGCGGCGTCTTCGCCTCGGCCGACGTCGACAGGGCCTCCCCGCGCGTCCGCAGGCGCACCTCCGGGGGCCGCGCGCGGTGCGGGCGGCTCGCCGAGCCCGCGTCGGATCGCATCGTGCTGCGCCGTCGTGATCGCACCCGACAGCACAGCCAGGCCCAGAGCGGCATGCCACGGCATGCCGCGCCCCGGCGGCGCACCCGCACAGACGGAAGCACCCTCCTCGGCTCCCCGCCCGTCGGCTCCCCGCCCGCCGACCGCCGCGTCGCCGACCGCCGCGCCGCCCGGATCCGTCCCGCGCCCCGTCTCGTCGGCGCCGAGCCGGACCGCGTCCGCCTGCGCGATCTCGCGCAGCGCCTCGCCCCCCCTCACCTGCCGGGCCGCCTCCGCCTGGGAAGACCCGGTCAGGTCCTGCACGAGCGCGATGGCGTTGCGATGACCGCGCGACTGCGCGAGCCCGCCGTGCCCGGCATCCCGGGGTGAACGCGCCGCAAGCGTTCCGGCTCCGACCGCGCGGAGCCGTTCGCTGAACCGCGCGAGCGCATCCGCGGCCGTGATCGCCCGCACGCAGTGGTCATCGTCGAGACGGTCCATCGCCGACACGAGATCCGCCGGCTCGAGCGCGTCACCGAGCAGCCCGCGCAGCAGAGCCAGCTGCGTGTCCGCCTCGGTGAAAAGTCCCATGCCTGATTCTCTCGGCCGTCACCATCGTTGCGAGAGGCGTTCGAGGATCTGTGCACAACTTCCCGATGCCGTGGCCTGTGCAGGCCGGGGTCAGCCGAGTTCGTGCTCGTGCACGGTCGTCGTGAGCGTCGTGCCGTTGAGGTCGAGGTAGAGCACCTGCTCGGTGACGGTCATGGTCACCGTGTTGCGGCGTTCCAGCAGCGGTACCGCCGAGTCGATGAACCCCGGGTCGAAGCTGTAGACCCGGATCTCGTCCGCCCGGTGGATCCGCTTGCCCTCCCACGGCGCCATGACCTTGGCCGGGTCGCGGTGGGTGTAGACGACGGTGCGCTCGGCCAGCCGGGATCCGTAGTGCAGACGCTCGGCGTCAGGTGCGCCGACCTCGATCCAGCCGGTGGTGCGCCCGGTCAGGTCGCGCACCACCACCGCGGGCTCCTCCGTGCTGGAGAGCCCCTCGCTGAACGTGATCCCCTCGGTGAACTCCAGGCCGTACGCGAGCAGCCGGGTCAGCATGTACGCGTCGGTCTCGGAGGGGTGCCGCGCGACGCGCAGCGAGTAGTCCTCGTACACGCCGCGGTCGGTGTCCGCCAGCTGCACGTCGAAGGTGTGGATCGTCGCCCCGATAGCCATAGGGGTCAACTTTACGGGGTGAGGAGGCCGCGTCCCCGTGTGGTCGCCACAGCGGAGAAGATCGCCTCGCCGATGTCAGCGGTGGTCGCCGCGGCCGCTCAGCTGGGCGAGGAGGTGATCGAGGATCGGATCCAGCACCGCGAGGCCGTCGCGCACCCCGCCGCGCGACCCGGGCAGGTTCATCACGACGGTGCGCCCGGCGACCCCGGCCACCCCGCGGGTGAGCAGGGCCATCGGGGTCGCGACGAGGCCGCGGCGGCGCAGCTCCTCCATGAGCCCCGGGATCTCCCGGTCGAGCAGGGCGGCGGTCGCCTCGGGGGTGCGGTCGTCGGGGGAGAGCCCGGTGCCTCCCGTCGTGAGCAGCAGGTCCGGAGCGCCGGCGAGCGCGGTGGCGAGGGCTTCCGCGATGCCGGCGTCGGCGACGACGACCGGGTCGCCGACCGCGAACCCGCGCTCGGCCAGCCATGCGCGGATGACGGGCCCGGTCTCGTCGGCATAGACGCCCGCCGAGGCGCGGGTCGACGCCACGAGCACGGTCGCGGATCGGGCGGACGCGGGCGCTTCGGTCATTCCGCGGTCCAGTCGCCGCTCTTGCCGCCGGACTTCGCGAGCACGCGGATGTCGCCGATCACGGCGTGCTTGTCGACGGCCTTGATCATGTCGTAGAGGGTGAGCGCGGCCACGCTCGCGGCCGTGAGCGCCTCCATCTCGACCCCGGTGACGCCCTTCGTGACGGCGGTGGCGATGATGCGCACGCGGTCCCCTTCCGGCACGAGGTCGATCTCGACCCGGCTCAGCGGCAGCGGGTGGCAGAGCGGGATGAGGGCCGACGTCTGCTTGGCGCCCATGATCCCGGCGACGCGCGCGGTGCCGAGCGCCTCGCCCTTGGGGAGCGACCCGTCGGCGATCCGGGCGACCACCGCGGCGGTCGTCTGCAGCACGGCCTGCGCGTGCGCCTCGCGGCGGGTCACGGCCTTGTCGGTCACATCCACCATGTGCGCGGACCCATCGGCCCGCAGGTGCGTCAGCTCGCTCATCACGTCTCCATACTCGGGCACGCCCGTGCTCATGCGGATGCTCAGCCGCCGGCGAAGGGCGGCAGGATGTCG
Organism: Microbacterium sp. MMO-10; assembly: GCF_037148715.1. Taxonomy (NCBI): domain Bacteria; kingdom Bacillati; phylum Actinomycetota; class Actinomycetes; order Micrococcales; family Microbacteriaceae; genus Microbacterium; species Microbacterium sp. MMO-10. The sequence continues at coordinate 71,170 of NZ_JBBCSV010000003.1, forward strand.
ACGGTCTCGCCGAGAGTCCGGGAGTCGTCGCGGCTGACGGTGCCGTCGACGAGGAAGGATCCGGACTTCAGCACCTTCGCCATCGGGGCGCCGTAGCGCGCGAGCAGCTCGGCGCGCAGGGCGCCCACCGTCGACGCGGCATCCGGGTCGTCGAGGGTCAGTCTTTCCTGATCGCGTCCGGCGGCCTCGGCTGCTGCGGCGAAGTACCGCACGGTGATGGTGGCCATGTCCTCAATCTAACCCGTATCGCGGAAAACTGGATCCGCATCATGGAAAGTAGACCGTCCCGCGAGGAGTTCCCCGCGTACACTCGATCCTATGATCGCGCTCGTCGAGCCGGGGCCGGAACTGCCGCCCGAACACATCGTCCGGTACAGCCGCCAGCTCATGCTGCCCGGCTTCGGCGAGACGGCGCAGCGGCGCCTCCGTGCGGCCCGGGTGCTGGTGATCGGGGCGGGCGGCCTCGGCAGCGCGCTCGTCCCCGCGCTCGCCGGCAGCGGCGTCGGCACGATCGGAGTGATCGACGACGACGTCGTGGAGCTGTCCAATCTGCACCGCCAGCTCAGCCACGGCATGGACGACATCGGCCGGTCCAAGGTCGGGTCCCTCGCCGACACCGTGCGCGACATCGATCCCGGGATCCTGGTGCGCCCGTACCGCGAACGCGCGACCGCCGAGACGCTGCCAGGGATCCTCGCCGAGTACGACCTCCTCGTCGACGGCAGCGACAACTTCCCGACCCGCTACCTCGCGGACGACGCCGCGCGCCTCGCGGGCAAGCCCCTGGTGTGGGGATCCATCCTGCGCTTCCAGGGTCAGGTCGGCGTCGCCGTGCCCGAGGTCGGCTTCCGCGATCTCTTCCCCGTGCCGCCGGCCGCGGACGAGGTGCTGTCCTGCGAGCTCGGCGGCGTGCTCGCGAGCCTGTGCACCGCGATCGGATCCTTCATGGCGACCGAGGTCGTGAAGCTCGTCACGGGCATCGGCGAGCCCCTCGTCGGCCGCGTGATGTTCTACGACGCGCTCACCGCGCGCACCAGGGAGATCGGGTTCCAGCGGGCCGAGGACGCGCCGGCGGTGAGCGAGCTCGTCGACTACGAGCTGTTCTGCGGCACCGGTCCCGCGGAGGACTCCGCGGCACTGTCGGCGGCGGAGGTGCTGCGACTGCGGCGCGAGGGAGGGGTGCGGCTGCTCGACGTGCGCGAGCCGCACGAGACGCTCGTGCAGGGGATCCCCGACGCCGGCGTGCTGCCGCTCGGAGCGCTCGAGGAAGGCGCCGCGGTCCCCGCGTTCCTCGCCTCGGGCGACGGCCCGCTCGTCGTGTTCTGCGAGAAGGATCCGCGCTCGCGGCGGGCGGTGCGGGTGCTGCGCGAGCGCGGCGTCGAGGCGCACTACCTCGCGGGCGGGATCAGGGCGTTCGCCGCCGTCGGAGGCGAGACCGAGGGCCCCGGTGCAGCACCGGCGCCGAACGATCGGAAGGATTCGGAGTGAGCGAACGCGCGGTCATCAGCGATCAGCCGCTGAACGAGGAGGCCATCCGCGCGGCGGTGGGCGATGCGGCTCACGGAGCGACGGTGATGTTCTGCGGCGTCGTCCGCGACCACGACGGGGGGCAGGCGGTGCGCTCGCTCGACTATCGGGCGCACCCGGACGCAGAACGATTCCTCGCGGAGATCGTCGAGCGCGTGGGGGCGGAGACGGGGCTGCTCGTCGCGGCCGCCCACCGCGTCGGCGACCTGCGGATCGGCGACGTCGCGCTGTTCGCGGCCGCCTCCGCGGGCCACCGCAAGGAGGCGTTCGAGGCCTGCGAGCGCCTGGTCGAGGAGATCAAGCGGGGCGTGCCCATCTGGAAGCGCCAGCACTACGCGGACGGCGTCTCGGAGTGGGTCGGGCTCTGAGCCGCCGGTAGCTCTGCCCGAACTCGCCCTTGCGTCGACGCCCCCTCGGGTGGCCGACGCCCCCTAGTGGGGACGTATCGCAGCGGAGGCGTGGATCGCCGGAGGGGGCGCCGACGCAGAGAGATGTTCTCGGGCCGCGCGGCGTGGCGCCGGTCAGCCGCCGATGTAGCTCATCTCGATGCGGTGCTGGTCGGCCCGCAGCTCGGGGGTCAGGCTCGAGCGGATTTCCGAGTACCGGTCGTCGCGCACGCCCCAGATGCGGGCGAGCGTCGCGGTGAGCTCGGCATCGTCGGCGCCCCCGCGCAGCAGCGCGCGCAGGTCGTGGCCCTCGGTCGCGAACAGGCACGTGAACAGGCGCCCCTCCGTGGAGAGCCGCGCGCGGTTGCAGGTGCCGCAGAACGCGTTCGTCACCGAGGAGATCACGCCGATCTCGCCGGATCCGTCGACGTACCGCCAGCGCTTCGCGGTCTCGCCCGGGGCGGCGGGGGAGACGGGCTCGAGCGGGAAGCGCGCATCGATCGCCTGGACGATCTCGGCTGAGGGGACGACCTCGTCCAGACTCCAGCCGTTCGTCGCGCCGACGTCCATGTACTCGATGAAGCGCAGCACGTGCCCCGTGCCGCGGAAGTGCTCCGCGAGGCTCAGGATCTCGCCGTCGTTGAGCCCGCGCTTCACCACGGTGTTGAGCTTCACGGGCATGCCCGCCGCCTGCGCCGCATCGATGCCCTGCAGCACGCGCGCGACGGGGAACTCCACGTCGTTCATCCGCCGGAACAGCCCGTCGTCGAGGGAGTCGATCGAGACGGTGACCCGGTCGACGCCGGCTTCCCTGAGCGCCTCCGCCTTCACGGCCAGGGCGGATCCGTTGGTGGTCAGGGCGATCTCGGGCTTGGCCCCGTCGAGCGTGTGCAGGGCCGCGAGCCGGGCGACGAGGTCTTCGATCCCCCGGCGCAGCAGCGGCTCGCCGCCGGTGAGGCGCAGTTTGCGCACGCCGTTGGCCAGCGCGGCACGGGCGATCCGCTCGATCTCCTCGAAGCTGAGCAGTTCATGCCGTTCGAGGAATGCATAGTCGCGGCCGAACACCTCCCGCGGCATGCAATAGACGCAGCGGAAGTTGCAGCGGTCGGTCACGGAGATCCGGAGGTCGCGCAGCGGCCGATCCCGGGCGTCGAGGACGCCGGACGACGGCAGCTGCGTGGGGGACATCGGTCGCCCTCCTTCCGAGGGGCAACCGTAGCACCGGCGCGACGGTACGGGATCCGTTCGGCGTCAGCGACCGGCGGAAGCGGCGGAGCGGAGCGAGACGTCGGCCTCGTCGATGCGGAACGCGAGACGCTGACCCTGTCGCAGCCCGAGCGCGACCGCGTGCGTCGACGGGCAGTCCACGGCGATGCCGGGATGCTCGACGGTGTGCAGGCGGATCCCGCCGGGGATCGGATCCCGTTGCGCGACGCGTCCGGCCCACCGGTTCGGACCGGAGGCGACCGTCTCCAGGGCCTCGGCATCCGCGCGCACGGATCCCGGTGCGAACACGGCGCTGGCGGGCTCTCCCGCCCCGACGGCGTCGCCGTGGCCGCGCAGCACGAGCCCTCCCGACGTCCGCACCGCGCCGTCGCCGGTGCCGACCGCCTCGACGCGGTTCACGCCGGCGAGCGCGGCGACGAACTCCGAGCGCGGGTGGCCGAGCACTTCGGCCGTCGGACCCGACTGCACGATCGCGCCGTCGTGCATGACGATCGTGCGCGCGGCGAGGATGAGCGCGTCCATCGGGTCGTGCGTGACGAGCACGATCGGGATCGCGCGGCGTCCCGAGCCCCGCTCCGCGTCCGCGGCCCCGTCGTACCGACCGTCGACCGTGCCCTGCTGTGCGGCGATGAGGCGCCGCGCCTGTGCGGCCGACGGGGCGTCGAGGGCTGCGAACGGCTCGTCCAGCAGCAGGGCGTCGGGCTCGGCGGCGAGGGCCCGGGCGATCGCCGCCCGCTGCTGCTGCCCGCCGGAGAGCTCCGCGGGTCTCCGGCCTGCGAGGCCGCCGAGCCCCACCTCCTCGAGGCGCTGCTCGGCGCGGCGACGGGCCTCGACGCGTCCGACGCCCTGCGCCCGAGGGCCGAACGCCACGTTCTCCCGCACCGACAGGTGGGGGAACAGCAGGGGGCGCTGCCCGAGCAGCGCGATCCTCCGGCGTGCGGGCGGCACATGCACCGCGCGCGTCCGCGGCGAGCCCGCCGGCTCGTCCAGCACGCGTCCGGCGACCTCCACCGAGCCGTGCAGGGGCAGGATCCCGGCGATGGCGTTCAGCAGCGTCGACTTCCCGGATCCGTTGGGGCCGATCACAGCGAGGATCTCGCCCGGGAGCGCCTCGAAGGCGGCGGAGAGGGCGAACCCGCCGCGTCGGGCCTGCAGGTCGACCCTCATCGCACGGCCCCCGGGCGCCAGCCGCGCACCAGCACCAGGGCGGCGACGGCGACGAGGATGAGCATGAGTGAGAGTGCGATCGCGGTGTCCTCCTCGACGCCGGCGCCGTTGAACGCCGTGTAGATCGCGAGCGGCATCGTGCGGGTGACGCCGGCCGCGTTGCCCGCGAACAGCGCCGTCGCGCCGAACTCGCCCAGCGCCCGGGCGAAGCACAGCACGGTGCCGGCCACGAGCCCGGGCGCCGCGAGCGGCAGGGTCACCCGGCGGAACACGGTAAACCGGCCGGCGCCGAGGCCTGCGGCGACGCGCTCGTGCTCGGTGCCGATCGCGCGCAGCGCCCCCTCGATCGAGATCACGAGGAACGGCAGCGCCACGAACGCCTGCGCGATCACGACCGCGGCGGTCGTGAAGGGGATCCGGATGCCGGCGAGGGCGAGGGCGCCGCCGAGCAGGCCGTTGCGTCCGAGCAGCGCGAGCAGGGCGATACCCCCGACGAGCGGCGGCAGCACGAGGGGGAGGGTGGTCAGGGTGCGCAGCACCGCGGCGAGCCACGCGGGGCTGCGTGCCATCGCGACGGCGAGCGGCACGCCGAGGACCGCACAGATCGCCGTCGCGACGGTGGCGGTCGCGAGCGACAGCCCGAGCGCCTGCAGCGCCGCGGGGGAGGTCATGGCCGCGGGCACGGTGGCCCAGTCCAGGCGCGTCAGCAGGGCGACGAACGGCAGCACCAGCAGCAGCACGGCGACCACGGCGGGCACGAGGAGCCAGGCCGGGAGGTGCTCGCCGCGCGGACGCGGGGAGGGGATCCCGCCGAGGGCGGTCGCCGTCGTCGTCGACGAGGCGGCCACGTCGGACGGGATCCTCCCCCGCGCGCTCATTCCCCGCCGAATCCGAGGTCGGCGAGGATCTTCTGGCCCTTGTCCGAGAGCACGAACTTCTGGAAGGCCGCGGCCGCCTCCGGGTTCTTCGAGCCCTTCAGCACCGTGATCGGGTACTTGTTGATCGCCTTGTCGGCACCGGCGATCACGATGCCGTCCACGGCGGGGCCGGCGGCCTTGACGTCGGTCGTGTAGACGAGCCCGGCGTCGGCCTCCCCGGCCTTGACCTTCGCGAGGACGGCGGTCACGTTCTGCTCCTCGCTGACCGGGGTCACGGCGACGCCGGCCGCGTCGAGCAGGGTCTTGGCCGCGTTCCCGCAGGGCACGGCGGGGGCGCACAGCACGAGCTTGATCCCCGGGTCCGCGAGGGACGAGAGATCCTTCACCTTCAGCGGGTTGCCCGGGGCGACCGCGATCTGCAGCACGTTCGTGGTGAACACGGGGGCGTCTCCGGCGAGCGAGGCCTGCGTCACCTTGTCCATGTTCTTCTGGTCTGCGGAGGCGAACACGTCGACCGGCGCTCCCTCGATGATCTGGGTGGCGAGGGTGGACGACCCGTCGTAGGTGATCGGGTTCACGTGCACCTTGGGGTTCGCGGCCTCGAACTCGGTGGTGATCTGGTCGAACGCCTTGTTGAGCGAGGCCGCGGCGAACACGGTCAGCTCACCGCTCACGGCCGGTGCCGCGGTGGTCGCGGTCGGCGTGGGGGTCGACGCGGGGGCGGAGCCCGTCGAACAGGCGGTGAGGGCCAGTGCCGCGGCGAGCACGGTGGCGGCGATCGCGGGGAGGCGGAGGCGGGTCGGGTTCATTCCGGATCAGGCCCTTTCGGCTTCGATGATCATCATGGTGGCCTTGGTGACGGCGACGGCCTTGCTCCCGACCTCGAGCCCGAGCTCGACGGCGGCCTCGGCGCTCATCAGCGACACGATGCGGTGCGGGCCGCTCTGCAGCTCGACCTGCGCCATCAGCCCCTCCACGCGCACGGCGGTCACGAGGCCGACGAAGCGGTTGCGCGCGCTGCGCACCAGATCGTCGCCGGGATCCGGTTCGTTCGCGAGCGCCTTCGCGCGCTCGGCGAGCTCGGCGCCGGGCACGACCTGGTGTCCTGTGCCGTCCGTGGAGAGCGTGAGGATCCCGTCGGCGGCCCAGCGGCGCACGGTGTCATCGCTGACTCCCAGGAGGCTCGCGGCCTCGCGGATCCGAAAATGCGTCATGAGGATGACCATAGCGCCGCAGATGCGGAGGATCAAACAGATATACCGCGATGCGGAATGTGGATTCCGAAAAGTTGTGGACGGCGTGGGCGAACACTGTTACTGTCGACCCCAGCCCGAGGCCGCAACAGCCGTCTCGGGTGGGATGACAACCTAGCGGTTCGACGTACTTATCTCGAGGAAGGGCCCGAAGAGGGGCCCGACCGGAAGCCGTATCACTGCGACGACAGCAAGGAAGCTCTCCATGAACAGCACCCCTGTGCCTTCTCACAGCAGTGTGCCCTCGTCCGCCGCTGCGACGACGCCCGCCGAGTATCTCGCTCAGGCCGTCGCCCTCGCCACGGACAACGTCCGAAACGCTGGAGGTCCGTTCGGCGCCCTCGTCGTCTCGGCCGACGGCCGGGTCTTCGAGGGCGTCAACCGGGTCACCGCGAATCTCGATCCCTCGGCGCACGCCGAGGTGACCGCGATCCGCAATGCGTGCCAGCAGCTCGGCACGTTCGACCTCTCTGGCGCCACCCTCTACACGAGCTGCGAGCCGTGCCCGATGTGCCTCGCCACGTCGCTGTGGGCGCGCATCGACCGCGTCTACTTCGCGGCGAACCGCGACGACGCCGCCGATGCGGGCTTCGACGACGCGGTGTTCTACCGCTATTTCGAGGGAGGGCCCGAGGACAGGGCGATCATGCCCGTGAGCGACATCGCCCTGCCCGCTGAGGAGCGCGTCGCGCCCTTCACGGAGTGGAGCCTCACCACCACCCGCATCGAGTACTGACCCGAACCGAAGAAACCAGGAGCAGACAATGACGTCACCCACTCCCTCCCCCGACACCGAGGGCACGCCCGTCTCCTCAGGCGGCTCGCCGTTCTCCCGCACCGCGGAAGACCTGCCGCCCCTGAAGACGGGCACCAGCACCACCGTCGACGCCGAACCGAAGAACGCCTTCGACCGGTTCTTCGAGATCACCCGCCGCGGCTCGACCGTCGCCAGGGAGATCCGCGGCGGCATCGTGACCTTCGTCACGATGGCGTACATCGTGATCCTCAACCCGCTGATCCTCGGCGGCACGAAGGACGTCGCCGATCACGCGCTGCAAGCCGCGCAGATCGGCGCCGCGACCGGCCTCACCGCCGGCGTGATGACGATCCTGTTCGGCGTGATCGCCCGGCTGCCGTTCGCGCTCGCCGCGGGTCTGGGGATCAACTCCTTCCTCGCCGTGTCGGTCGTCGGCCAGGTCACGTGGCAGGAGGCCATGGGCCTCGTCGTCATCAACGGCGTGCTGATCGTGCTGTTCGGCGCCACCGGGATCCGGACCGCGATCTTCAAGGCCGTGCCGCAGGCGCTCAAGGCGGCGATCACCGTCGGCATCGGCCTGTTCATCGCCTTCATCGGCTTCGTCGACTCCGGCTTCGTGAACCGCACCCCGGCAGGACCTCCGGTGCAGCTCGGCGAGGGCGGATCGATCACCTCGGTGCCCACCCTCATCTTCCTGCTCGGCGTCGTCGTCATCGCGATCCTCGTGGCCCGCAAGGTGCCGGGCGGGATCCTGATCGGCATCGTCGCGACCACGATCATCGCGATCATCGCGCAGGCCGTGCTGCAGCTGGGTCCGTCCTTCAAGGACCCGAACGGATGGCACATGACCATCCCGCAGCTGCCCAGCACGTGGGTGACCGTCCCCGACTTCGGCCTCGTCGGCCAGTTCGACCTGTTCGGCGCCTTCGGACGCATCGGCGCGCTTTCTGCCACGATGCTCGTGTTCACCCTGGTGTTCTCGAACTTCTTCGACGCGATGGGCACCATGACGGGCCTCGCGAAGAACGCGGGCCTCGCGTACAAGGACGGCACGTTCCCGCGGCTGCGCTCCGCGTTCATCGTCGAGGGCTTCGGCGCGGTCGCCGGTGGTGCGACGTCGACCTCGTCGAACACCGTCTACGTCGACAGCGCCTCGGGCATCGGCGAGGGCGCCCGCACGGGGCTCGCCTCGCTCGTCGTGGGCGCGCTGTTCCTGCTGTCGATGTTCGTCACGCCGCTCACGCTGGTCGTGCCGATCGAGGTCGGATCCGCGGCGCTCGTCGTCGTCGGTGCGATGATGATGGCCCAGATCCGCGAGATCAAGTTCGACAAGTTCGCCGTCGCGCTGCCGGCCTTCCTCACGATCGTGACGATGCCGTTGACCTACTCGATCGCCAACGGCATCGGCGTCGGCTTCATCTCCTGGGCGCTGGTCAACGCGGCGTCCGGGCGGGCGCGCAAGGTGCACTGGCTGATGTGGGTTGTCGCCGCCGGCTTCGCGCTCTACTTCGTGCGCGGTCCGGTGGAGGCTCTGCTGCCGCACTGACGCCCGACGTCCGGGGCCCCGATCCGCATCCGCGGGTCGGGGCCTTCGGCGCGTGGTCACGGCGCTCGGTGCGCCGTTGTGCAGGGCGTCGGGTGCGGTATGCAGGACGACGGACTGTGTTTCGGAGGGCGGCGCCCGTGATTCCGCGGCAAGGCGTCGACGAGGATGTCGGCGGCCCTGCACAACGGCGGGGCGGCCCTGCACAACGGCGTCGATCGCTGCGCAACGTCAGCGCGGGATGCGCAGCTCGGGCCAGGCGGCGAGGTCGGCGGGCTCGTCGATGTCGTCGCCTCGGCCCAGGTCGCCGCACTCCACGTCGTCGACGAGGTGCCGGTTGCGCGCGATCCAGGTGCGCGCGGCCGCATCCCCGGTGGCGAGGGCGGCGGCGGAGCACAGGTCGGCGGTGTCGAACACGACGGGGTTGCCGGGACTCCCGCTCCACATCGCACGGGTCACGCGTCCCGGCTCGTGTGCGGCGAGCAGGCGGCGGATCACGGCGGCATCGACGCCCGGCTGGTCCACGAGCAGCACCACCACGGCGTCCGGCGGGGTATCGGCGACCACGAGGGGCAGCACGGCGGCGCGCAGCGAGGCGGACATCCCGAGGTGCGCGTCGTGCACCTCGACCGCGCTCGCCGCGGGGCAGCGGGCCCGCAGCCAGCTCTGCACCGTGCCGCGGGCGGGGCCCACCGTCACGGCGACGGTGCAGCCGGCCTCCACCGCGGCACGGGCGGCGCGCGTGACGAGCACCTCGCCGTTCCACGGCAGCAGCGCCTTGGGCCCGCGGCCGAGCCGGGTCCCGCTGCCCGCGGCCAGCACGATCGCGTGCGGGTGCCGGCGGCTCATTCCGCGAGCCCTCGCGGAGCCGTCTCCTCGGTCGTCGAGCGAGCGGAGCGAGACGAGACGCGGTGCTCTCGCAGAGACCGCGTCTCGTCGCGGTCGCCTTCGGAGTCCTCGCTCGACGACCCTTCGGCATCGCGCTCCAGGATCGCGGCGTGGATCCGGTCCCGCGTGAACGGCGTCTCGGTCATCCGGATCCCCGTCGCGTCGCGGATCGCCGCGGCGAGCGCCGGGGCGATCGGGTTGAACGGCGACTCGCTCATCGACTTCGCGCCGAGCGGTCCGAGCACGTCCGAGGTCTGCGCGAAGTGCACCTCCGAGCGCGGGATGTCGGCGAACGTCGGCACGTGATACTGCCGCAGGATGTCCGTGGTCACCCTGCCGGACTCGTCCACCCGCACGATCTCGTGCAGCGCCGCCCCGATGCCCTGGGCGATCCCGCCCTCGACCTGACCGCGGCACTGCTCCGGGTTGACCACGACCCCGGCGTCGGCGGCGTGGATCGACCTCAGGATCCGCAACTCTCCCGTGCCCTCGTCGATCGCGACGCGGAAGCCCTGCACGTTGAAGGCGACCGAGCGCGGCGTGCCTCCCCAGTACCCCTTCTCCTCGAGCGGCTCTCCGCGCCGGGCCGCATCGTCGGCGAGGTCGGCGAGCGTCACCGACTGCTCGCCGCGGATCACGCGCCCGTCGATGAGCACGCACTCGCCGACGGGCGCGTCGAGCAGCTCCGCCGCGCGGGTCAGGATCCGCTCCGCCAGCGCGGTCGCGGCGGCGTGCGTGGCGCGGCCGGCGACGACGGTGCCCGTGGAGCCGAAGGCCCCGGTGTCATGCGGCACGAGATCGGAGTCGGACTGGCGCAGCCGGACGGTGCGGGTCGTGGTCCGCAGCACGGTCGCGGCGATCTGCTGGTGCACCGTGGACGTGCCGTTGCCGAACTCCGCCGTGCCCACGTCCAGGCCGAACGCCCCGTCGGCCTCGAGCCGGATCCTCGCGTGCGCGTGGTGCCCTCGCGGCGGGACCGTCGCGATCATCGCGACCGCGGATCCCTCCCCGAGCCGCCAGCCCGGCGCGAGTGCGGCCCGGTCGCCCTCGCGGTCCCGCGCCAGGCCGTCGCGCACGAGCCGGACGCACTCGTCGAGGCCGTAGCTGCCGATGATGAGATCCGGCTCCTCGTGCGCGGCGATCATCGCGTCGTCCTGCCCGATGAGGTTCGCGGCGCGGAACGCGAGCGGATCCGCGCCCAGCCGTCGGGCGAGCTCGTCGACGGTGGACTCGATCGCGAAGATCATCTGGCTCAGGCCGTAGCCGCGGAACGCGCCCGAGGGCACGGTGTTCGTGTAGACCACGTCGGCGTCGATCTTCTTCGCCGCGGCGCGGTACACGGCGATGGACTCGCCCACGCCGTGGAACATCACCCCGGGTCCGTGGTTGCCGTAGGCGCCGGTGTTGGAGCGCACGTCGACGCCGATGCCGGTGATCCGGCCGTCGGCGGTCGCGCCCATCCGCACCCGGATGCGGAACGGGTGCCGCACGCTCGTCGCGGTCAGCACCTCCTTGCGGGAGAACTCGACGCGCACCGGACGGCCCGTCGCCATCGTCGCGAGCAGGGCCAGATCCTCGGTGAACACCTCCTGCTTGCCGCCGAAGCCGCCGCCGACGCGGGCGGAGTAGACGCGCAGCAGCTCCTTGTCGATGCCGAAGATCCGGGCCAGGGTGCGCCGCGCGAGGAACGGCACCTGGGTGCTGCTGCGCACCACCCACCGGCCGTCCGGATCCTGCCAGGCGAGGGATCCGTGGGTCTCGAGCGCCGTGTGCGAGACGCGGTGGGTGTGGAACGTGCGCTCCTCCACCACGTCGCTCGCCGCGAGCGCCGCGGCGAGGTCTCCGACCTCGGAGCTCATCTCCATCACGATGTTGGCCTCTGCGCGGGCGACGCCCTCGGGGTCGGGCACGGATCCGCCCGCGGCCTGCGCCCGCTGACCTGCGGCGGAGGCCGCGCCGTGCAGTGCGAGGGTGCCGGGGTGATCGGCGAGCTCCGGATCCGTGTTCGCGGGCAGGACCTCGTAGTCCACGACGACGAGACGAGCGGCGCGGTCAGCCGCACGCTGCGACTCGGCGACCACCAGCGCGACGCGCTGACCCACGAAGCGCACGTACTCGTCGAACACCCGGGTGTCGGAGGGGTCGTCGGCCTCGATCTCGTGCTGCGCCGTCGAGAACGCGGTCGTGGGGGCGTCCTCGCGGCTGAGCACGCGGACGGCCCCTGGCTCCTCCAGCGCGCGGGTCGCGTCGACGCGCACGACCCGGGCGTGCGCGTGCGGGCTGCGCACCACGGCCGCGTACAGCAGCGGGGCGGGGAGCTCGTCGGGGTCGATGTCCATCGTGTAGCGGACGGTGCCGGTCACCACCCCGGTCGCTGCGGGGGCGCCCGTCGCGCGGCCGACGCCGCCGGCGCGGTCGTCGATGTTCACGGTGCCGCGCACCGCGTCCTCGATCGCGCGGTAGCCGGTGCAGCGGCAGATGTTGCCCTTGAGCGTGCGGCCGAGGTCCTCTTCGGCGCCCTCCGGCATCGAGGCGACGGTGCACACCATGCCCGCCGTGCAGAACCCGCACTGGAACCCGGCGGCGCGCCGGAACCGCTCCTGCACCGGATGCGGATCCTCGGGGGTGCCGAGTCCCTGGACCGTCACGATGTCGCGGCCGGCGGCGCGGTGCGCGGGGTACACGCAGCTGTGCACGGCGTCGCCGTCGACGATCACGGTGCAGGCGCCGCAGTCGCCGCCGTCGCAGCCCTTCTTCACTCCGGAGGAGCCCTGGCCGCGCAGCCAAGTGCGCAGGCACTGCCCGGGCTCGGGGGCCACGGCGACCGTGCGTCCGTCGACGGTCGCGGTCGGCCCGCCGGCGGGAGGCTCGTGCGAGAAACAACCGTCTGCGTGAGACATCACCGCAGCCGTGGCGTCTCGTGCAGGATCCGGCGTCTCGCGCGGTGAGCGGTAGCCGGTCCCGATGTTCTCGGCGGTCATCGTGCCGTCCTCTCGATGCGCAGGTCGCCGGTGACCCGCCCGATCGCGTCGTCGACGCCGGTCGCGAGCCCCGGCAGCAGCTCGGCGAGGATCTCGTCGCCGAGGCGGTGCGTCATGCGGCGCCGCCAGGCGGGCTCGCCGTGGATGTCGTCGTACCAGCCGCGGGTGCGTCCGACCGCGGCGTCGACGGCCGCACGCCAGGCGGCGCCGTCCGCGGGGACGACCGTCCCGCCCTCGCCCGGATCCGCGGCGACGTCGAGCACGATCGGGTGGAACGTCGAGGCGGTCACCGTGAGGCGCAGTGCGGACGCGGACGTGCGGCGCGCGATCAGCAGGGCCGCGGAGCGCCCGCGCTCGGTCAGCGAGATGCGACGGAACGCGGGCTCCTGCGCCAGCACGCTCCCCGGCACGACGAAGCTGCGGACCAGCTCGCCGTCCGCCAGGCGGGTGCGCGCGGGGCCCACGACGAGCTCGGCGACCGGGGTGCGGCGGGTGGTGCCGTCGGGGCGCAAGATCACCGCTGTCGCATCCCAGGCGCTGAGCAGCGAGATCATGGGACCGGCGGGCAGCGCCGTGGCGACGTTGCCGCCGACGGTCGAGACGTTCCAGATCTTCCAGGAGGCGACGAACGCGTCGCAGGCCGGGGGGATGAGACCCAGCCCGGGCAGGCTCGCGCGGGGCATGCCGCCGGGGAAGGGGTCATCGGCGAGGGCGCGCAGCTCGGCGATCCGGCAGGTGGCGGCGATCTCGAGCGCGGGCTCCTCCCCGGGCCCCGTCCCGTGCCAGGTCAGCGGGGTCCATCCCGCTCCGGTGATGTCGAGCAGGCGGGTCGGGGCGCCGCGGGTGATGTCGGTGCCGTAGGAGTAGATCACCGTGCCGCCGGCGAGCCATGAGTCGCCCGGCCGCCATCGTCGGGGATCGGCGCACATCAGCACCTCGTCGACGCTCGTCACATCCATGCGGCGTCCCCCGTGATCGCGGTCGCAGCGGCGTGTGCAGGGACGGCGGCGCAGCTGCGCCCCGCCGGAGTCCGGTCCCGCGATGCCGGACGCCGTGCGGTGCGCCGGGAGTCGTGCACGTCGCCCGCGGTGTCGCGCAGCCGTACGGGAGAGATCGCGGACGCAACCGTCGCGGATCCGGATCCGGACCCCGATCCGGATCCGGCCCCCGCGGCCGATTCGACGAGGATCAGCTCGGCGAGGATCGAGATCGCCACCTCGGCCGGGGTGCGCGCGCCGAGGTCGAGGCCGATCGGGGAGTGCAGCCGCTCGAGGTGCGCCGCGGTGAGGCCGCCGGCCCGCAGCTCCTGCACCCGCTTCTCGTGCGTGACGCGAGATCCCATCGCCCCGACGTAGGCGACGTCGCGCCGCAGGACCGCGTCGAGCACCGGCAGGTCGAAGCGCGGGTCGTGGGTCAGCACGACGATCGCGGTGCGCGCGTCGATGCGGCCGGCGGCGATCTCCTGCGCCAGATGCTCGGCGGGATGCGCGAGCACCACCTCGTGCGCACCGGGGTGGCGGTCGCGGGTCGCGAACACCGGGCGCGCATCGCAGACGGTGACCCTCCGGCCGAGCGCCGCCGCGGCCTGTGCGAGTGCCGCCGAGAAGTCGTTCGCCCCGTAGATGATGAGCCGTGCGGAGGTCGCGGTCGACTCGACGAGCAGGCGCCGCACGACGGGGCACTCGGGCGTGGACCGGTCGGTCACGTCGACCACGTGGGCGCCGCCGCTGCGCAGGGCGGCGCGGATCCGGTCGGCGGCGTGCCCGGCGGCACGGGCGACCTCCGCCGGCAGCTCGTCGCCGTCGAAGGCCGCGCAGAGCGGGTCGGGGCGCTGTGCGATCCCGAGCCCTTCGGCGGTGAGCAGGGCGCCGGCGGTGGTGTCGTGCAGCGGGAGGTCGCGCACCAGATGCGCGCGCGCGTCGACGCCGCCGAAGGCGCGCAGCGGCTGCACGAGCACGCGCACGTCGCCGCCGCACATCAGCCCGATCGAGAGGCCGTCGTCGTCGGCGTAGCCGAAGGAATGCAGCTCGGTCGCGCCGGAGTCCAGGCAGGACAGGGCGGCGTCCACGACGGCGCCCTCGACGCAGCCCCCGGAGACGGATCCGATCGTGCGGCCGTCGTCGCGCACCGCCATCGAGGTGCCGGCCGGACGCGGGACGGATCCGGAGACCTCGACAATCGTCGCGATCGCCCAGCGGCCGGGGTCGGCGAAGCACTCCGCGTATTCGGGGATGCGGTCCAGCATGGGGCACCTTCCTCATCCAGGTGCCGGCCATCGGCGCCTGATCAGGGCGGTGCATCGGGACTCTGCGGGAGGAACCTATCTGGCGAGGAGGAACCCCGGGTCACAATCCACGGCGTCACCGCCTGGGATGCCCGGTAGATGGTTCACTGTCGTAACCCGCCTAGGCCTGGGACGATTCTACGGCCGTCCTCCGCGGAGAGCAAGAGGAAGATCCGCATAACGGATTTTGGTTTCCGTCATGCGGATTACTGACCGTCCGCACGGCGAGCGATTCCCGGCGTCCAGACAGGGCGGAGGGTCGGATCCGCGCTCCTCCGCTCTGCACGGTTAGCGTGGACCCGGGAGGACCCATGAACACCGATTCCGAGCTCCACGCCCGGCTGGACGAGATCTTCGCCGCGCGCGACCGCGCGCGGATGGCGCCGACGATCGCGGCGTTCCTCGAAGTGCTCGCCGAGCACCCCGACGATCCGGCGGTGCTCTACGAGGTCGGCGGCGCCTATGACACCGACGGTCAGGAGGAGACCGCGCTCGGCTATTACCGCCGTGCGATGGCGGGAGGCCTGGACGGGCGTCGGCTGCGGCAGTGCTACCTGCAGTCCGGCAGCACGCTGCGCAACCTCGGACGTCTCGACGAGAGCCTCGCCGCGTTCGACGAGGGCATCGCGCGGTTCCCCGAATCGGAGTCGCTCGGCCTCTTCCGCGCCCTCACCCTGCACGCGATGGGGCGGCCGAGCGCCGCGCTCGGAGCCGTGTTCACCGTGATCGCGGACCGGTTCCCGACCGCGGAGGTGCAGCGCTACGAAGCCGCGCTCCGTGGCAACGCGGCGTATCTCGCGACCCTGGACGACTGACCCGCACCGCGCCGAGCGCCGGTTTCGCCCGGCGGCCGCCCCGCCCGCCGCCGGGCTCGCCTCAGACCCGCCGCCCGCTGATGCTGAGGGCGCAGCCGAAGAAATGCCGACGCACCTCCACCTCGAGTCCGGGCTCGGCTCGGAAGGCCTCGACCGCCCGGGATCCGTCGCCGAAGCCGGCGAGGTAGCGGTGCAGCATCCGGTACTCGGTCGGATCCGTGAGCAGCAGCAGACCGGCGAGCGGCACGATCCAGCGCAGGTAGGCGCGGTATGCGGTGCGCAGCGGACCGCAGCCCGGTTCGGTGATGTCGATGAAGGCGAAGGATCCGCCTGGGCGCAGGGTCCGGACGACCTCGGCGGCGAGGCGCTCCAGCTGCCCGGCGTCGAAGGTCTTCAGGCCGTACGCGCTGACCACGACGTCGAAGGAGGCGTCCTGCGACGTCCCCGCGAGCGCATCCTCCTGGCGCAGCCGCACCCGTCCGCCGAATCGTGCCCGGTTGCGGATGCGCGCCTGTGCCGTCATCTGCGCGGAGAAGTCGACGGCGGTGATCTCGGCCCGGGGGAGGCGGCGCTCGATCTCGGCCCAGGTCTCGCCCCGTCCGCTCATGAGGTCGAGCACGCGTCGCGGCGACCCGCTGGCCCGCACCAGAGAGAGCAGCTGGCGCCGCCACAGCGCCGAGAACCCGAGCGACAGGACGAGGTTCATCCGGTCGTATGACGACGCCATGCGGTCGAAGAGCCGGCGCACGTCCGCGGGCTCGTAGAGCGGGTCGGCCGCGCGGCAGAGGGCGAGGGGCGGGCGGCGCAGGAGGTCGGTCATGGGGCGACTCTAGCGGGTGAACTGAACATGTTCAATAAAGCCTCGCGCGTGCACGCGCGACCCGCCGGGCCTGCGGCTACTCCGCGACGGCCGCCTCGTCGATGAGCTGCAGGATCCGGGCCGCGACGCTCACCGCAATGACGGCCGGCTGCTTGCCAGACACCTCGGGGATCCCGATCGGCGTCGTCACGCGCGCCAGGTCGGCGTCGGTCTGGCCGAGCTCGCGCAGCTTCTTCTGGAAGCGCGCCCACTTCGACGCGGAACCGATCAGCCCGATGGATCCGACCTGATCCGAGCGCAGCGCCTGGTCGACGACCGCCAGGTCCTCGACATGGTCGTGGGTCATGACCAGCACGTGCGCGCCGGGGGTGAGGCCGGCGAGCGCCGCTTCGGGGACGGGGGCGTGCACGACCCGCACGCGGGCGACCGCGTCGCCGAGCACGCCACTGCGCCCCGGAGCGCCGATCCGCTCCTCGGCGAGCATCTCGGCGCGCGAGTCCACGAGGACGAGCTCCAGCTCGTGCCGGGCGAGGATGCGGGCCAGTTCGAGGCCGACGTGGCCGAGCCCGAACACGGCGACCGAGGGGGTGACCCGGATCGGCTCCAGCAGCATCGTGACCTCTCCTCCGCAGCACTGCACGCCGTACTCGGTGACGGCCTTGTCGCTGAGCGTGAGCGCGAGCAGCTCGGGCTCGGCGGAACCGCCGGCGAGCATCCGGCGCGCCTGCTCGATCGCGGTCTGCTCCAGGTTGCCGCCCCCGACCGTGCCGTGCACGGCGTCGGGGGAGACGACCATCTTCGCCCCGCCGTTGCGCGGGGCGTGGCCGCGCACCGTCGCGAGAGTCACGATCACGGCGGGGATCCGCCGCGATCGCAGCTCCTGCAGCGCGTCCAGCCAGTCCATGGTGTTCCTTGTTCTTCCGAGTCGTCCCCCTCAGCACGACCTATCGCCCGTGCTGAGGGGGACGACTCGGAGGTGGGAGAGGTGGGAGAGGGGGGAGAGGACGTCAGTCGCCGGCGGCGGTCACGAGGGAGCGGTCCGCGGCGGGCGCCGGTGCGGCCTCGACGCCCGCGTCCTGCGCGGCGCGGACGGCCCAGAACACGGCTTCGGGCGTCGCCGGCGACGCGAGCTCGACCGAGTGCCCCTCGGGCCCGAAGGCGGCGACCGCGTCCCGGAGCGCCTCGCGGGCGCTGAACGCGAGCATGAACGGCGGCTCGCCCACGGCCTTGGATCCGTAGACCGCGCCCTCCTCGCGCGCGTTCTCGAACAGCCGCACGTGGAACTCCTCCGGCATCTCGGAGAAGCTCGGCAGCTTGTACGTCGAGGCGGACTGCGTCTGCAGCCGGCCGCGGTGCGGTCCGTCGCTCTCGTCCCAGCGCAGCTCCTCGAGCGTCAGCCAGCCCACGCCCTGCACGTACGCGCCCTCGATCTGACCGATGTCGAGCATCGGGGAGAGCGAGTCGCCCACATCGTGGATGATGTCGACCCGGCGCACCCGGTAGGCGCCGGTGAACTCGTCCACCTCGACCTCCGTCGCGGCCGCGCCGTAGGCGAAGTACTTGAACGGGGATCCCTGCATGATCTCCGGGTTCCAGTGCAGGCCCTCGGTGCGGTAGTAGCCCGCGGCGAACAGCTGCACGCGCTGGAAGTACGCGGCCTTGACGACCTCGCCCCAGGAGACGCGGTTCACCGGAGCGCCGAGCGCCGTCACGAAGCCGCCGCCGAAGCGCACGTCGCGCTCGTCGACGCCGAGCATGCGCCCCGCGACCTTGGCGAGCCGGTCGCGGATCTGCTCGCAGGCGTTCTTCACCGCGCCGCCGTTGAGGTCGGCGCCCGAGGACGCCGCCGTGGCGGAGGTGTTCGGCACCTTGTCGGTACGGGTCGGGGCGAGGCGCACCCGGTGCAGCTCGACGCCGAGCGCCGTCGCCGCGACCTGCAGCATCTTCGTGTGCAGGCCCTGGCCCATCTCGGTGCCGCCGTGGTTGACGAGGATCGAGCCGTCCTTGTAGACGTGCACGAGCGCACCGGCCTGGTTGAACGCGGCGAAGTTGAACGAGATGCCGAACTTGATCGGCGTCATCGACAGGGCCCGCTTGACGTGCGGACTGGTCTCGTTGAACCGCGCGATCTCCTCGCGTCGGGCGGCCACCTCGGCCTCGTCCGAGAGCTGGCCCCAGATCGTCTCCAGCCGGCCCGCGTCCTTCACGAGCTGCCCGTACGGGGTCGTCTGGCCCGGCTGGTAGAAGTTGCGCCGGCGCAGTTCGAGCGGATCGATCCCGAGCGTCGGGGCGACCCGACCCAGGATGTCCTCGATGAGGAAGACGCCCTGCGGCCCGCCGAACCCGCGGTAGGCGGTGTTCGAGGTCTTGTTGGTCTTCACGATCTGCCCGTAGGCGTGCACGTTGGGGATCCAGTAGGAGTTGTCCAGGTGGCAGAGCGCACGGCCCAGCACCGGCTCGGACAGGTCGATCGACCAGCCGCCGTCGCAGGTGAGGGTGGTGTCGAGCGCCTGCAGCAGCCCGTTCTCGTCGAAGCCGACCTTCCATGCGATGTGGAAAGGGTGCCGCTTCCCGGTCATCGTGATGTCCTGCGTGCGGTTCAGGCGCAGCCGCACCGGGCGGCCGGTGAGCTTGGCGCCGAGGGCCGCGATCGCCGCGAATCCGTGCGGCTGCATCTCCTTGCCGCCGAAGCCGCCGCCCATGCGCAGGCACTGCACGGTGATCTCGTTCGCCGGGATCCCGAGCACGTGCGAGACCAGATCCTGGGTCTCGGTCGGGTGCTGGGTGGAGCACTGGATGAAGTACTGCCCCTCCGAGTCGCGGATCGCGAACGACGCGTGCGTCTCGAGGTAGAAGTGCTCCTGGCCGCCGAACTCGGTCACGCCCTCGAAGACGTGCGCCGAGGCCGCGAGACCCGCCGTGGCGTCGCCGCGCTGCACCGTGCGCGGGGTGCCCTGGAACGACTGCGCGTCGAGCGCGTCCTGCACCGTGATGAGCGAGGGCAGCGGCTCGTACTCGACCGTCACGCGCTCGGCGCCGAGCCGGGCGGCCTCCTGCGTCTCGCCGAGCACCCAGACCAGGGCATGGCCGTAGAACATGGCCTCGCTCGGGAACAGGGGCTCGTCGTTGCGGATCCCGGCGTCGTTGAGGCCGGGGACGTCGTCCGCCGTGAGCACGCGCACGACGCCGGGCACCTCGTAGGCGCCGGACACGTCGACGGTGACCTTCGCGTGCGCGTTCGTGGACTGCACCGGCCAGGCGGTGAGCACGCCCGCGGTCTGCTCCGCGATGTCGTCGGTGTACATCGCCGCGCCCGTGACGTGCAGGGCGGCGCTCTCGTGGGCGGCGCGCAGGCCGACGACGGGGTTCTCCGGGCGGTCGGCGAGAGTGCTCATGCCGACACCTCCTTCGATGCGAGAGTGGTCTGACTGTAGAGCTTGAGCAGCGCGGTGCCGAGCATGTGCGAGCGGTACGCGCTGCTGGCGCGGTGATCGGACATCGGCGTGCCCTCGCCGCGGAGCACCTCGGAGGCGGCCTTCACCGTGGCGATGTCCCAGGGTCTGCCGATCAGGGCCTCCTCGGTGGCGCGGGCGCGCAGCGGGGTGGCGGCGACGCCGCCGAGGCCGATCGTGGCGCCGGTCACGACCCCGCCGTCGATGTCGAGCGCGAACGCGACGGCGACGCTGGAGATGTCGTCGAAGCGGCGCTTCGCGATCTTCTGGAAGGCGGTCGTGGTCGCCAGCGGCAGCGGGATCCGGATCGCCTTGATGAGCTCGTCGGGCTGCTTGACGGTCTGCCGGTAGCCGGTGAAGTAGTCGGCCAGGTCGACCTCGCGCTCGCCGGCGACCGAGGCGAGCACGACGCTCGCGCGCAGCGCGAGCAGGGCCGGCGGGGTGTCGCCGATCGGGGAACCGGTGCCGAGGTTGCCGCCCAGCGTGCCGCGATTGCGGATGAGGCGCGAGGCGAACTGCGGGAGCAGCTGCGCGAGCAGCGGGACGCGTCCGTCCAGCCGCTTCTCGATGTCGGAGAGCGGGAGTGCGGCGCCGATCTCGACGTAGCCGTCCGCGCCGGAGGCGACGTCGTCCCCGACGGTCAGGGTGCGCAGCTCCGGCAGCTGCTCGATCGCGACGACGAGCGGGGCGCGACGGCCGCGGATGTTGACCTCGACGCCCCAGTCGGTGGATCCGGCCACCAGCAGCGCATCCTCCTCGTCGTGCAGGATCCGCAGCGCCTCGGCCAGAGTCGCGGGACGGACGAAGCGCGCTCCGTCGACCTCGGCATCGGTCGCGACAGGCTGCGGCGCGGGCTGGGCGAGCCGCTGCTGCAGCGGGTCGTCGGCCTCGGGCGACCCGAGCGTGTAGGCGGCGTCGCGGATGGGGCGGTAGCCCGTGCAGCGGCACAGGTTGCCGCTCAGCGCGTGCAGGTCGAAGCCGTTCGGCCCGTGCTCGGGGTCGTGGACGGGGCACGACTCGTCGGCCGCGTCGGCCGCGTGCCGGTCGGCGCGGTAGTACTCGCCCGCCATGCTGCAGGCGAAGCCGGGCGTGCAGTAGCCGCACTGCGATCCGCCCGCCTCGGCGAGCTTGGACTGCACGGGGTGCAGGTCGTCGGGGGAGCCCAGGCCCTCGGCGGTGACGACCTCCTGGCCGTCGAGTGCGTACACGGGCACGAGGCAGGCGTTGACCGGGGTCCACGCCGTGCCGCCGTCGGCGGTGGGCGTGGCGAGCAGCATCGCGCAGGCGCCGCATTCGCCCTCCGCGCAGCCCTCCTTGCTCCCGGAGAGACCGGTGTCGCGCAGCCAGTCCAGGGCGGTCGCATGCGCCGGGGTCCCTGCGAGCGGGCGCAGTTGTCCGTTGACGGTGACGGCGATGTCGGTCATGCGAATCTCCTCGATTCCGGCGACAGTGTGCGAAGCGGCTCGGGCCGTGCCTCTGTGAGACGGAGCCTAGGCCCGGGGGCCTCCGCGTGGGGGTCTTTCTCCTGTTGAGAGGAGCGCAACGCTGTGTGGTCAGGCGTCGTCGCCTTGGCCTTACCGCCAGTAGATTCGCGCTGTTTCCGGTATACGGAAACCGTGTTCCGAAAACATCGCCAGCCTAGGCCGACGGACACGGGTCCGTCAAGGGTGGACGGCCGAGCGCGTCGTGCTCAGTGCGCGTTCGTCGCGCTCGAGATGTCCGCCACGACCTCGCGCAGCACCGGGATCGCCTGGTCCGCGAAGTCCTCGCCGACGCGCGACACGGGGCCGGAGATCGAGACCGCGGTCAGCACCGGCATGCTCGGCACGGCCATGGCGAAGCAGCGCACGCCGATCTCGTGCTCGCCGTCGTCGACGGCGTATCCGCGTTCGCGGCTGAGGGCGAGATCCGCGAGCAGGGCATCGATGGTGTCGAGCGAGCGCTCGGTCGAGTGCGGCATGCCGGCGCGGCCGATGATCTCGCGCACCTGGTCGTCGTCGAGCTGGGCGAGGATCGCCTTGCCGACGCTCGTGGAGTGCAGCGGGGCGCGTCCGCCCACCTCGGTGAACATGCGCATGGCGTGCGGCGACGGCGCCTGCGAGACGTACACGACGCTGTCGCCGTCGATCGTGGCGAGGTTCGCGGTCTCGCCGAGCCGTGCCACGAGCGACTTCAGCTGCGGCATGGCGAGCTGGCCGAACTGCCGGTTCGCGACCTCTCCCAACCGCACGAGCTTCGGACCGAGCGCGTATCGCCGATTGGCGAGCTGGCGCGCATAGCCCTCGGAGACGAGCGTGCGCAGCAGGCGGTGGATCGTGGGCAGCGGCAGCTCGGCCGCCGTGGCCAGCTGGCTGATGGTGGCGTCACCGCCCGCATCCGCGATGAGCTCGAGCAGGTCGAACACACGGGAGACCGACTTGACGCGCTCCGGACTCTCGGTGGCCATGCGGATCCTCTCGCCTCGCGATCACCGGCGCAGGATATCCGCATGCCGGAAGATGATTCCCGAGCAGAGTATCCCACGCCGGCAGAGACCGGGCCCGGCCTTCGTTCATCGAGGCGTGCGGCCACCGGTCGAAGTCATCGACGGAGTCGCCCGCACGCGCCCATCGCCGTGCACGGTGGACGGCCGTGCGATGAGGGACGGACTATTGGTCGTGGCGAGTGTATTTCCCCGGGCGATCGTGGACGGAGTGTCCCGGCGGAGGAGCCTGGTCCGCGTGATCGGCGTCGGTGTATGCGCCCTTGGTCTCGAGGTCCGGCCCCGTATCCTCGGTCCGCGTGTACCGGCCGCGCAGGGATCTGCGCGACGTCGGCTTGCCGTCGATGTCGGTGTACTGTCCCTCGTCTTCGTCAGCGGGTTCGCCCGTGCGGCCCGTTGCGACTTCCTCGTTCATGCTTCCTCCTCGGAGGACGGCTCGTCGCCCTGGGAGAAGCGTACGTCCGCGATCGCCGGGACGTCAGGGTCGCGGGCGAATGTCCATGTCGCTCTCAGCCGGGGGAGGGCTCTGCCGCAGACGCCGTCGGCTCAGACGGCGAGCGTCACGCCCCACTGCACGGTCCAGGTCTCGCCCGGATCCAGGTGGCGGAGTCCGCGGCCGGAGTTGAACGCCTCGGCGGGCGCCGACATGGGCTCGAGGGCGACCACGAGCTCCTGACCGGGGTAGCTCGTGCTCGTGTACGCCTGGAGGTAGTCCAGTCCCGTGCCCTGCCAGAGCGTCACGACGCGACCGTCCGGAGCGGTGAGGGTGCTGTGCACGCGCCCGTCGTCCTCGCGGCGGAGCGTGGCGAAGCCCGTGTCGAGCTGCACGTCGGCGAGGCGCCGGGGCGTGCGCAGATCGGTGCCGTCGGAGACCGGCGACTCGCCGATCGGCAGCAGGCGGTCGTCCGTCTCGAAGAAGGTCTCGGCGGGGATGTGCAGCAGCAGCTGCTTCGGATCCGTGCCCGAGACGGTGAGGAAGGGATGCGTGCCGAGCGCGACGGGGGCCGGATCCCCGGAGCGGTTCACGATCGTGTGCTCCGCGGTGATTCCGTCGGGCCCGAGCGTGTAGCGCACGCTCGTCTCCAGCAGATAGGGGTAGCCGATCTGCGGCACCACGTCCGCGCGCAGCAGCACGCTCGCGTCGCTCTGCCCCGCGATCTCGTAGGCGGTGTAGCGCAGCAGCCCGTGGATCGCGTTGTTCAGCTTCGGTTCGGTGATCGCCAGCGCCCTGGTCTCGTCGCCGTCGATCCAGATCCCGTCGCGGATCCGGTTCGGCCAGGGCACGAGGACGACGCCCGCGCAGGACGGGGCGGGACTGTCGTCGAGGTAGGGCGGCACGACGGTGGTGCCGCCGACGACGAGGTGGCGCAGCGAGGCGCCGACCTGCGAGATCTGCGCGTGGACGCCCTCCGCGTCGAGGTGGATCTGGACGCCGGTCGGAGTGGTCATGCCGCCATCGTAGGACCGGCGGGTGTCGTGGCGCCCGTCGGTGTCGGCGATCTTCCGGGACGGAGGGGGCTCCCAGGCGGCTCGGCTAGGATGGGGGCGTCGGCTTCGGGCGACCGTGACCTCCGGGATCCCCGGCGGGCGCGGTGCTGCGATTGTGTGTGAGCCCAGGGGCCGATGGTGAGTTCGGCGGACGTCGTCGAGCGCTTCATCCATCACATGAATGGCCCCCGGCCGACGACTGCCCGGGTATCCCCGCGCCCCACGAGGGCGGCGGGGCGCTGTTCTCGTGCGAGAACCAGACAAGGACATACCCGTGCCCAAGAACCACAAGCCCAAGGGCGGACGCCCGGCGGCGAACTTCGAGCCCCGCTACGCGAAGAAGACCTCCTTCCACGATCGCCACAACCAAGGGCGTCCGTCGCGCGACGGCGACTCCGGCCGCGGCGGCTACGACCGCGACGCCCGTCCGGCCCGCGATGACCGCCGCGTGGACTCGCGTCCCGGCAGCCGCTCCCCGAACCACCGCGGCTACCGGCCCGAGCCCGCCGCCGGCGAGCGCGCCCCGAAGCAGCGCTGGTCCGCGCAGGAGCGCGCCGGCCGCGACGAGTCGCGCGCGATCCGCAACCGTGCCGAGTCCGGCCGCATCGACGCCCCGCACCGCCGGGACGAGCGTCCCCGTTTCGACCGGGACGAGCGTCCGCGCCGCGACGACCGTGCGCGTTACGAGGACCGTGCCGGCCGGACCGAACGTCCCCGTTTCGACCGGAACGAGCGTCCGCAGCGCGACGACCGTCCGCGTTACGAGGACCGTGCCGGTCGGAACGAGCGCCCGCGTTACGACCGGAATGACCGGCCGCAGCGCGACGACCGTCCCCGTCATGACCGGAACGATCGTCCGCAGCGCGACGACCGACCGCGTTACGAGGACCGTGCCGTCCGGACCGACCGTCCGCGTTACGACCGGGACGACCGTCCCCGCCGCGACGACCGGAACGAGCGTCCGCGCTTCGAGCGGAACGAGCGTCCGCGTTTCGACCGGGACGACCGTCCCCGCCGCGACGACCGGCGCACGGCGCGTCCGGCGCGCGACGACTGGAATCGCGGCACGGACCGCGCGCCGAAGCAGGAGCAGCTGGAAGACGTCGTGCACGAGCGCCTCGAGGCGCAGACGGTGCAGGCGGCGGAGGTCGCGGACGTGACGTTCGCCGACCTCGGACTCGGATCCAACATCGTCGAGATCCTCGCGAACATGGGCGCCGAGACGCCGTTCCCGATCCAGGCCGCGTCGGTGCCCGCCGTGCTCGAGGGCCGCGACGTGCTCGCCCGCGGGCGCACCGGATCCGGCAAGACCATCGCCTTCGGCGCCCCCCTCGTCGAGAGCATCCTGCAGTCGCAGAAGGGCAAGAAGCGCGAGTTCGGCCGCGCGCCGCGGGCGATCATCCTCGCCCCCACGCGTGAGCTGGCGCTGCAGATCGATCGCACGGTGCAGCCGATCGCGCGCAGCGTGGGGCTGTTCACCACGCAGGTCTACGGCGGCGTGCCGCAGGCCCGCCAGGTCGGCGCGCTCAAGAAGGGCGTCGACATCGTCATCGGCACCCCCGGCCGCATCGAGGACCTCATCAACCAGGGCAAGCTCGACCTCTCCGACGTGCGGATCGCCGTGCTCGACGAGGCCGACCACATGTGCGAGCTCGGGTTCGTCGAGCCCGTGCAGCGGATCCTGCGCCACACGGGCACCGCGCTTCCCGGCGGGGCCTCCAGCCAGAAGCTGCTCTTCTCGGCGACGCTCGACCGCGAGGTCGCCGCCCTCGTCGACGAGTTCCTCGTGGATCCGGCCGTGTTCGAGGTCGCCGGCGAGACCCAGGACTCCGGCACGATCGAGCACCGGGTGCTCGTCATCGAGCACCGGGACAAGCCCGAGATCCTCGCCTCCCTCGTCGATCGTGACGGGCGCACCCTCGTCTTCTCGCGCACCCGCGCCTTCGCCGAGCAGCTCGCGGAGCAGTTCGAGGACGCCGGGATCCCGGCGGTCTCGCTGCACGGCGATCTGAACCAGGCCAAGCGCACCCGCAACCTGCAGAAGCTCACCTCCGGACGGGTGAACGTGCTCGTCGCGACGGACGTCGCCGCGCGCGGCATCCACGTCGACGACATCGACCTCGTCGTGCAGGCCGATGCCCCCGACGAGTACAAGACGTACCTGCACCGCGCGGGCCGCACCGGGCGCGCCGGCAACGCGGGCCGCGTCGTGACGCTGATCACCCGTCAGCGCCGCCGCCGCATGACCGAGCTGCTCGACCGCGCCGAGATCGACGCGCCGTTCGAAGAGGCCCGCCTCGGTGACGACCTCATCGAGGAGATCGCCGGTCGCGTGCCGACCGCGGCCGATCTCACCTCCTGATCGCGACGCACCCCGAGCGACACGAAGGGCCGAGGGGCGAGGATCCTGGATCCTCGCCCATCGGCCCTTCGTCGTCTCAGAGGTCCAGGACCCAGTCGTTGCTGAGGAGCACGCCGCCGCGGAACGGGAACGGCGTGGTGCCGCGCAGGACGAAGCCCGCGCGACGGCAGAGCGCATTGGACGGCGCGTTGTCGACGGACGGATAGGCATGGAGCTCGTCATGTCGTCCGTCGGCACGGACCACGCCGATGAGCTCGTCAAGCGCCAGCCCCGCGTAGCCGTGGCCCTGGTGTTGCGGAAGAACTCCCCATCCGGTCTCCCAGGCGACCTTCTCGCCCTCGTGGATCTCCCAGTAGCCGATCGATCCGACGGGCTCCGACCCGTCGACGATCACGAGCATCCGCCCCGGCAGGTCCTCCTTCAGGTAGCGGAGATGTCGCTGCTCCAGCTCCTCCGCGCTCTCGGTCGTGACGAGATGCGCCGTCATCTCCGGGGTGTTGAAGGCATCGAGCAGCGGTCGGTCTCCGGGCTGCCAGGGGCGGAGGTTCACCATGGGGCGACGGTATCGGCCGGCACCGACATCGGGTCGAGACGGCCGCAACAGGGCCCCGACGACCGCGTGGATCCGAACCTGGGAATTCGAGCAAAATATCTTGCTACATCTCGGGATCCTCGGTGGGCTCCCAGGAACAGTGATGCAGGATCGTTACCTTGTACGCCCGACCCGAGGGCGTTGCGCCGCTACCCGAGCGGCCCCGAGGACTTCAAGGATCGTTACTTCGTCATGTCGAGAAACCCGTTCTTCCGCTCTGCCCGTCGCAAGACCGTCACCATCGTCGGCGCCGCCGCCGTGCTCGGAGCCCTCGCCGTCGGCGGGGCCGTGCTCGTCGCGCCGACCGTCGCCGCCGCCGCTCCGGCGATCGCCCAGGTCGACGACGTGACCGCCTACAACCAGCGCTCGCAGGTGCGCGCCGCGCTCGACACCGCGAAGACCGCGATGAGCGATGCCGCCGCCGTGAACGCCGACGTGAAGGCGTCGGGGCTCGATCTCGGGCAGGGGCGCAAGATCGTCGACGTGACCGGGCTCCGCTCGGCGCACGAGGTGCTGTCCGACGCGGCGTCCGACAAGGCCGCCGTGCACACCGACCTCGCCGTCGCCGTCGCCGACTACTCGGAGAAGGTCGAAGCGCAGGTGACCGAGGTGCGCGGCAACCTGAACAACGCCGTCGCGCAGAAGCAGGCGGCGGACGCGGCCGCGGCCCAGGCCGCCGCGGAGGCCCAGGCGGCCGCGGAGGCGCAGGCTGCCGCGAACACCCCGGACGGCGCCCGCGCCACCGCGCAGCAGCTGATGGCCAGCGAGTACGGCTGGGGTGATGACCAGTTCCAGTGCCTGAACTCGCTGTGGAACAAGGAGTCGGGCTGGGATTACCAGGCCTACAACCCGTCCGGTGCGACCGGCATCCCGCAGGCGCTGCCGGGCGACAAGATGGCGACCATCGCCGACGACTGGGCCACCAACGCGACCACGCAGATCAAGTGGGGCCTCGGCTACATCTCCAGCGTGTACGGCAGCCCCTGCTCGGCCTGGGGTCACTCGCAGGCCACGAACTGGTACTGAGCCCGGATCCGGCTCCGCGGCGGAGGCCGCGGACGTCAGAACAGGGTCGCCGACGGCTCCGGTGCGCGCACGGCGCGCACCGGAGCCGTTCCGCGTGCGCGGGCGGGACGGTCCTCGGAATGCAGCGCCTCGAGACCGTGCAGTCGGATCAGCGGCTTGACGCGCCGGCCGAGCCACTGCCGGTAGTCCTTCGGGGCCTCGGCGGCCGCACCCGGGTACAGTGCCCGATACGACGACAGCAGGTCGGGCCGATGCTCGGAGAGCCACTGGAGGAACCACGGCTTCACGCCGGGCCGCAGGTGCAGCGCTCCGTAGATCACGTGATCGGCGCCCGCCTCCTTGATCCGTCGCAGCGCATCGTCGATCGCGGCCACCGAATCGGTGAGATGCGGCAGGATCGGCATCAGGAACACCCCCACCCGGAATCCGGCGTCGCTGAGGGCCCGCACTGTGTCGAGTCGCGCCTGGGTCGACGGCGCCCCGTGCTCGATCGCCTCGCGCAGCGTCTCGTCGAACATCGCGATCGACAGCTGCACGTCGACCGGCACGCGGGTCGCGGCTTCGACGAGCACGGGGATGTCGCGGCGGATCAGCGTGCCCTTGGTGAGCACCGAGAACGGCGTACCGGAGTCCGCGAGCGCGCGGATGATCCCCGGCATGAGCCGGTACCGCCCCTCCGCGCGCTGATACGGATCCGTGTTGGTCCCGAGGGCCACCGTCTCGTGCCTCCAGGATCCCCGGCGCAGCTCCTTCTCGAGCGTCTCGACCACATTCACCTTGACGACGATCTGCGAGTCGAAGTCGCGCCCCGCATCCAGATCCAGGTAGGTGTGCGTCCCCCGGGCGAAGCAGTAGACGCAGGCATGACTGCAGCCGCGATACGGGTTGACCGTCCAGGAGAAGGGCATCTTCGACGGACCGGGCACGTGGTTCAGCGCCGACTTCGCCAGCACCTCGTGGAAGGTCATCCCCGCGAACTCCGGCGTCGTCACCGTCCGCAGGAATCCGGTGCGGTTCTCCATGCCCGGCAGCGCCTGCGCGTCGGTGTCGTCGATCCTCTGCCCCTGCCATCTCATGACG
The DNA here is from genome assembly GCF_037148715.1 of Microbacterium sp. MMO-10. Classification (NCBI taxonomy): domain Bacteria; kingdom Bacillati; phylum Actinomycetota; class Actinomycetes; order Micrococcales; family Microbacteriaceae; genus Microbacterium; species Microbacterium sp. MMO-10. The sequence continues at coordinate 100,178 of NZ_JBBCSV010000003.1, forward strand.
ATATTCGAACATAAGAACGATAGTGGGTCAAGGCCGATGGGGAGAAAGATTCGAGGATGGGAGATCTTCAGGTCGGGCGGTGAGAATGGAGCCGTGGCATACCCGAGGCACCCGACACGCTCTCGCGGCATGCATTCGCGCGTGGTGCTGCTGTTGTTCGTCACGATCGGATTGGCTGTCGCGCTGATCGGCGCGCTCTGGTCGCTCGCCGACGGCTCGGCGCAGAACGGTCCCGCCGGCGCGGCCGAGGATCCGGATCCGGTCGCCGCGGCGGCGGGGATCGAGATGCCCGCGGCCGCGACGAGCCTGCCCGCGGTGCGGCTGCGCGCCGTCGCCGTCGCGGACCCGTGCGGGCAGGCCTCGGTGCAGCAGGCGCTGGCCTCGGGCGGGGATGACGCGGTGGTGTCGGCGTTCGGCGGGGGGTGCCGCGTTCCGCGCCGCCGTGGCGACGGGGAACGCGCCGTGCATCGACCTGTCCGATCCGCACCGCGACTGGGTCGTGGTGAACAAGGCGCGCCCCCTGAACCCGGTGACGTTCGCGCCGTCCTCGTTCGGGGACGTCGCGCTGTCGGTGGACGGCGCCGGCTCCCTCCGCGCGGACACGGCCCAGGCGCTCGACCAGCTGTCCGCCGCCGCGGATGCCGCGGGCGTCGGGACGATCGCGCTCGCCAGCGGTTACCGCTCCTACGACACCCAGGTGCAGACCTACTCCGGGCAGATCGCGCAGTACGGACAGGCGCAGGGGGACGCGCTCTCCGCCCGTCCCGGACACAGCGAGCATCAGACCGGGCTCGCCGCGGACGTCGTCTCCTGCGCGGGCGGCTGCGGCAGCATCGACTCGTTCGGCGGCACCGACGCCGGTGCCTGGGTCGCGCAGAACGCCTGGCAGTACGGCTTCATCGTCCGCTACGGGGCCGGACAGACGGGGGTCACCGGCTACGACCCCGAGCCCTGGCACCTGCGCTACCTCGGCGTGCCGCTCGCGACGGCCTATCACGACGGCGGCTACGCCACCCTCGAGCAGTTCTTCGGGCTCCCCGCGGCCCCGGCGTACCCCGGCTGACCGGCCGCGCGGGGCCGCCCGGTCCGGGGTATGGACCCATCGCACAAACGTGACACGGAGTCTCACGCGGGGTGGGATGCATTCCCACAATCGACGCCGGGATCCGCGGGATCCCGCATAGGATCGCCAGTGCGAAGACGCATCAACGATCTGGAGGAGCGCGATGGAACGCGACATCTACGACGAGGATCACGAGGCTTTCCGGGGTCTCGTCAAGGACTTCATCGGCCGCCACGTCACGAACGAGGCCATCGACCGCTGGGAGGCGGCCGGCGAGATCGATCGCGCGACCATGCTCGCGGCGGGCGAGGCCGGCCTGATCGGGCTCTCCGTGCCCGAGGAGTTCGGCGGGGCCGGCATGCTGCAGGACTACCGCTTCCGCACCATCGTGATGGAGGAGGTCATCGCCGCAGGTGCGGGGTCGCTGGCCGGTGCCTTCGGGATCCAGGACGACCTGGCCGTCCCCTACCTCGTGCACATGGGCACCCCCGAGCAGAAGGCGAAGTGGCTGCCCCGCATGGCGACCGGCGAGGTGCTCGGCGCCCTCGCGATGACGGACCCCGGCGCCGGCTCCGACCTGCGCGGCATCAAGACCAACGCGAAGAAGGTCGACGGCGGCTACATCCTCAACGGCGCGAAGACGTTCATCTCCTCGGGCACCACGGCGGACATCGTGGTGACCTTCGTCAAGACGGGGGAGGGCAACCGGCCCGACGCGTTCAGCCTGCTGATCGTCGAGAAGGGCATGGAGGGCTTCGACCAGGGCAAGAAGCTCAGCAAGATGGGCTTCCACGGGTGGGACACCGCCGAGCTCAGCTTCACCGACGTCTTCATCCCCGACGAGAACCTCATCAGCGGCAAGGAGGGTCAGGGGTTCATCCAGCTCATGATGAACCTCCCGCTCGAGCGCTTGTCGATCGGCGTCGCCGCGGCGGCCGCGGCCGAGGCGGCGACGAACTGGACCATCGCCTACACGAAGGACCGCGAGGCGTTCGGAGAGCGCATCGCCGACTTCCAGAACACCCGCTTCCGCCTCGCCGACATGGTCACCACCACCGAGGTGATGTGGGCGTACGTCGACCGCGCGCTGCTCGCCTACAAGGACAGCAAGCTGTCGGCCGAGGACGCCGCGAAGGTCAAGTTCTGGACGACGGAGCGCGAGTGGGAGGTGCTCGACACCGGCGTGCAGCTCCACGGCGGCTACGGCTACATCATGGAGTACCCGATCGCGAAGGCCTTCACCGACGCCCGGGTGCACCGCATCTACGGCGGCACCAACGAGATCATGCGCGACCTCGTCGGACGCCAGATCGCGGGCAAGCGCTGAACGCCTCCTGAGCGCAGAAGGGCCCTCGGATCCACGGATCCGGGGGCCCTTCTCGTCGCCGTGCCGGATCGTCCTCCACAATCGCGGATCCGGAGCAGTTCTCCACCGATCCCGTGGGCGGCCGGCCGGACGCTTCGCCGGGCCGCCAGGCTGAGCGCATGAATCCCGACGCTCTGCGCGATCTCGCGCTCGATGACGATGACGACCTCCGCGACGCGGTGGAGCTGCTGCTCCACCGCGCGAACCAGCGGCAGCTGTGGCTGCTCTTCATCGACGGCCGGGGGCGGCTCGGTGAGCCGCTCATGCCGATGGCCGACTATCCCTCCGACCCGCTCGAGGTGGTGCCGATCGACGATCTCGGCGACGTGGCACAGGCGCAGGCCCTCGCGCACCGGATCGGAATGCTCCGTGAGATCACCGGCAATGCCGCCGTGGTGCTCGTGTGGGAGCGGGTCGGCGATGCGCGGGTGGGCGGAGAGGAGGACGATGTGCGTCTCTGGGCCCGGGCGATGCGGCGGCAGGCGTCGTCGCTCGGCGTTCCGCTGCGGGCGCAGTTCCTGCTGCACGCGTACGGTGTGCGCCAGCTCCACGCCGACGACTGGGCCTGAGCATGCCGGTGTCGCCGCAGGGGTAGGAAGAGAACTCCTACTTTGGTAGTATCCCGGGTGTGGCGCACGTGAAGGTCAGTCTCAGCCTGAGCGAGGAGGACCTCGCCTTCCTCGACGCGGAGACGCGCGACGGGCGTTACGCCTCCCGCTCGGCCGCCACCCAGGAGGCGGTACGCCTGCTGCGGGAGAGTCGTCTCGCCGATGCCTATGCCGCCGCTTATGCCGAGGGCTACGACCGGGAGTGGGACGGAGCCGTCGGGGACGGGCTCGCGCCCGCGTCCGCGTGAACGAGGGCTGGGCGCTTCGGCGCGGACAGATCGTGCTGGTCTCTCTCGATCCGGCGGTGGGTTCGGAGGCGAGGAAGACTCGTCCGGCCGTGATCGTGACCAACAACACGGCCAACGCGGTCGCCGGACGCAGCATCCGAGCGACCATCACGGTCGTGCCCCTGACGTCGAACACGGACCGGATCCTGCCTTTCCAGGTGCTGCTCCCTGCGGAGGCGACCGGGCTCGATCGCGATGCCAAAGCCCAGGCCGAGCAGGTCCGCACGATCGCCGTGGAGCGCGTCGTGCGGCCGGTCGGCGCAGTCCCCGCGGAGCTCATGGGTGCACTCGACGAGGCGCTCCGCGTTCACTTGGCGCTCTAGGTCCTGCAAGCGCGGAGCTCCGGGCGACGTGACGCCCGGCGGCGTCCTGCGGTGTCGTCCGGCGCCCTCGGATCCACGGATCCGAGGGCGTTCTCCGTGCGCGGCCGCCTGCGGGAAACCCGGCGGGAAGAACTTCGGTATTCAGTGTTGCTATGTACCGGTACTCAGTGTTACTGTCTACCAGTAGTCAACATCACTGAGTAGATGAAGGAGGCGATCGCGATGGCGAGTCAGATGACCGAGATGCTCAAGGGCACCCTCGAGGGGATCGTCCTGGCGATCCTGGCCGAGCGATCGGCCTATGGATACGAGATCACCACGCGGCTGCGGGACGGAGGCTTCTCCGACATCGCGGAGGGCACCGTCTACGCGCTGCTGGTGCGCATCGAGCAGAGGGGCCTCGTGGACGTCGAGAAGGTCCCGTCCGAGAAGGGGCCGCCGCGCAAGGTGTACTCGCTCAACACGCAGGGGCGGGATCAGCTCGCCGAGTTCTGGAGGACCTGGAGCTTCCTCGCAGAGCACATCGAACAGCTCCGCCGCACCGACAGCACCCGCACGACCGACATGAATGAAGGAGCCTGACATGGCCGCCAAGTGGATCGAAGCCCTCACCGGGTCCCTCGAGCAGAAGAAGCAGTACAAGCAGGACAAGGCCCGCATCGAGGCCCTTCCGTCCCCCTATGCGGAGGCCGCCACCGCGATGCACCGCTATCTCATGTACGCCGGCGGGATCACCGACGGCGACACCATGGTGCAGATGTACACCGACATGGCCGATCTCTGGGAGCGCGCCGCCGTCGACCGCACCCCGGTGCGCGACATCGTCGGCGATGACCCGGTCGACTTCGCCGAGACGTTCGCCAAGGCGTACGCCGGCCGCGAGTGGATCGACAAGGAGCGCGCCCGGTTCGCGAAGGCGATCGACGACGCCGAAGGAAAGGGGAACCGATCATGACCACCCTCGCCGCCCCCGCGATCCGCGTGCGGGGCGTCACCAAGGCGTTCAAAGACCTGCAGGTCCTCCGCGGCGTCGACTTCGAGGTCGAGCGGGGCAGCATCTTCGCCCTGCTCGGCTCGAACGGCGCCGGCAAGACCACGCTGGTGCGGATCCTGTCGACGCTGCTCAAGGCCGACGGGGGATCCGCGACCGTGCACGGCAACGACGTCGCCGCGGCGCCGAACGCAGTGCGCGAGGCGATCAGCCTCACCGGGCAGTTCGCCGCCGTCGACGAGATCCTCACCGGCCGGGAGAACCTCGTGCTCGTCGCGAAGCTGCGTCACCTGAAGGATCCCGGATCCGTCGCCGACGCCCTGCTCGCCCGGTTCTCGCTCACCGACGCCGGAGGGCGCCGCGCCGGCACCTACTCCGGCGGCATGCGTCGCCGGCTCGACATCGCGATGAGCCTGATCGGCGATCCGCCGATCATCTTCCTCGACGAGCCGACCACCGGCCTCGACCCGCAGGCGCGGATCGAGGTGTGGGACACCGTGAAGGAGCTCGCGCACGGCGGCACCACGGTGCTGCTCACCACGCAGTACCTCGACGAGGCGGAGCAGCTGGCCGACCGGATCGCGATCCTGCACGAGGGCACCATCATCCAGAACGGCACCCTCGCGGAACTGAAGAAGCTGCTGCCGCAGACGACCGTCGAGTACGTCGAGAAGCAGCCCACCCTCGAGGAGGTCTTCCTCGCCCTCGTCGGCCCGTCGGCGGCCGGCAGCCAGACCGAGAAGGAGGCATCGAAATGACCAGTCACGTCCTCAGCGACACCGGCACGCTCACCGGCCGTTCGCTCAAGCACATCCTGCGCAGTCCGGACACGATCATCACCACGGCGGTGACCCCGATCGCGCTCATGCTGCTGTTCGTCTACGTGCTCGGCGGGGCGATCCACACCGGATCCGACCAGTCGTACATCGACTACATGCTGCCCGGCATCCTGCTCATCACGATCGCCTCGGGCATCGCGTACACCTCGTACCGGCTGTTCCTGGACCTGCAGGGCGGGATCTTCGAGCGGTTCCAGTCCATGCCGATCGCGCGATCGAGCGTGCTCTGGGCGCACGTGCTCACCTCGCTCGTCGCGAACATCGTCTCGGTGGCGATCGTGGTCGGCGTCGCGTTCGCGATGGGCTTCCGCACCGGGGCCTCGGTCGGGGCGTGGCTCGCCGTGGCCGGGATCCTCATCCTGTTCACCCTGTCGCTGACCTGGCTCGCCGTGATCGCGGGCCTGAGCGCCAAGACCGTGGACGGTGCGAGCGCGTTCAGCTACCCGCTGATCTTCCTGCCGTTCATCAGCTCGGCGTTCGTGCCGACCTCGTCGATGCCCGGGCCCGTGGCCTGGTTCGCGGAGTACCAGCCCGTGACCTCGATCGTGAACACCATCCGCGCGCTGTTCGACGGCCGGCCCGTGGGATCCAGCATCGGGATCGCACTCGCCTGGATGGTCGGGATCCTGGTCGTCGCCTATGCCGCCGCGATCGTCATCTACCGGAAGAGGATCAGCTGAGCCGTGCTGCGACCGGCTGATCCGAACCGGATCGAACCGCCTTCGGCGCCCCGTGCGCCCGGAGGCGGTTCGAGGCGGTTCGGGCGCCATCTCAGTTCAGCGGTACCGCGGCGGCCTCGCGTGCGGCGCGAGAGGCGGGCGAGGCGGATCCGATCCGCCAGTACCCGCAGAAGCTCACCTGCTCCTTGTCGACGCCGCGCTCGCCGACGAGCAGCTTGCGCGCACCGGAGGCCAGCGCCTGCTCGCCGGCGGCATAGGCGTGGAACGGTGCGTCCGGCAGCGACAGGTCGCGCAGGGCGGCGAGGACGCGCGATCCCGGCCGGTGCGCCGCGGTGCGCACGATCCGGTGCACCGCGATGCCGGCGGGATGCGGAAAGTCGAGCGCGTCCTCGGCGGTCGGCGCCTCGAGCAGCACGGATCCCGTCGCGTGCGCGGGAAGGGAGGCGCAGATCGATGCGATCGCGGGGAGGGCCGTCTCGTCGCCGACGAGCACGACCCGGTCGGTCCCCCGCGCGGGGTTGAAGGTGAGTCCCTCGTCGATGACGAGCACGGGCTCGCCGGGGCTGCAGGTCTCCGCCCAGCGGGACGCCGGGCCCGCGGTCCCCTCGGCGGCGGAGCCGTGCAGCACGAAGTCGACGTCGAGCTCGGCGCCGGCGGCGGCCGTCGCGGGCCGGAACGCGCGCACGCTGTAGTTGCGCATGACCGGGCGCTCGCCGTCGGGGATGCGCAGGAACTTCAGGTAGCCGAGCGTGCTGTTCGCCTTCGCCGGCACGCGGCCGAGCCCCGCGTCGCCGCCGACGGGCAGGAAAAGCCGGAACCACTGGTCGTAGCCCATCGGCGTGAACCGCTCGATCTCACCGCCGCCGAAGGTGACGCGGATCCAGTGCGGCGCGAGCCGCTCCGTCCGCAGCACGGTGAGGGGCACGAGCCCGGCCGAGGCCGGCTTGACCATCTTGCTGTACGCCATCGGGAACCTTTCGGGGTCGGGTCAGAGCCGCCAGGGGAAGAACAGGGCGAAGATCGTCGCGGATGCGGCGAGCATCAGGACGAGGAAGACGATGTCGCGCCCGCCGAACGGCACCTCGTGCCGTTCGGTGCGGGTCGGATAGGCGCCGAAGGCCCGCGCGTCCATGGCGAGCGCCACGCGCTCGGCATGCCGGATCGCGCTCGCCAGCAGAGGCACGATGTACCCCCAGCCGCGTGCGATCCGAGCGAACGGGCCCCGTCCGCCGTGGGTTCCGCGCACCCGATGCGCCGCGCGGATGACGCCGAGCTCATAGCCGAACCGCGGCACGAACCGGTACGCCGCGAGCGCCGTGTAGCCGATCCGGTAGGGCACCCGCAGCTGCTGCACCCCCGCGCGCGCGAGGTCGGGGCCGGTGGTCGTGAGACCCGGGATGAGCGCCAGTCCGAGGATCGCCGCGAGCCGCAGGCCCGTCGCGAGCCCCGATTCCAGGGCGCCGGCATGCAGCGCCCAGCCGCCGATCCGCAGCACCTCCGGGGTCGCGGCGACCCGCGCCGGATCCGTCCACAGCGCCATGGCGGCTGCGAGCACGAGGACGCCCGCGGGGACCGCCGCCAGCAGCAGCGCCCAGACGCGTCCGGTGAGGCGGGCGCCGGTGAGGACGACGGCATAGGAGAGCGCGAGGAACGCCGTCGGCGTCGCCAGGTCGCGCACGAACAGCAGCACCACCATCGCGGGCACCACGGCGCCGAGCTTGGCGAGCGGGTTCAGGCGGTGCAGCCAGGCGTGCGGAGGATGCGGCGCGGCGTAGGGATCGAGGTGAGGGTCGTCGTCGGTGCGCGCGGCGGCCGGGTTCTCCGCCGGGGTGCCGGGAGGGCGCGCGACGGCGCCGGCTGCCGTGCTCGGGGCGTCGTCGTCCGCCGGGTTTGCGCCGGCGTCGCCGCCGGCTGCCGTGCTCGGGCCGTCGTCGCCGGACGGGGTGCGCGGCGGTGCCGCGTCGTCGGAGAGCAGGGTCCGCAGGGCGGGCGGGATCGCCGCATAGGCCGCGGGGAGGGGGATGCCGCCATCGCGCACCAGTGCCGGCGTCGCGCCCGCGGCGACGACGGATCCGCCCTCGACGAGCACGGTGTGCGTCGTGTGCCGCACGACGAGATCGAGGTCATGCGTGACGAGGAGGATCGTCGTGCCCTCGGCGCGCAGCTCGCGGAACAGGGCGAGCAACTCGTCGGTGCGACGGAGGTCCTGGCCGAAGGTCGGCTCGTCGAGCACCAGGATCCTCGGGCGGGCGATGAGCGCGGTGCCCACGGAGAGACGGCGCTTCTCGCCGCCGGAGAGCAGGTAGGGGTGCGTCCCGGCCTGGTCGGCGAGGCCGAATCGGTCGAGCATCGCCTGCACGCGTTCGGCGATCTCGGCCGGCGGCGTGTGCTGCAGTCGAAGCCCGTGCGCGAGCTCGTCGAACACGGTGTGCGCGATGAACTGGTGCTCCGGGTTCTGGAACACGAAGCCGCGGTGGGCGGCGAGGGCGCGCGGCGACGCCGTCGCCGGATCGATCCCGTCGAGGAGGACGCGACCGCGCGGCGGGGACACGACGCCGGCCAGCGCCTGCACGAGCGTGGTCTTGCCCGCGCCGTTCGGTCCGATGACGGCCGTGATCGAGGCGCGGGCGATGTCGAGGTCGACGCCGTGCAGGACCGGGACGCCGCCGCGCACCACCTCGAGGCCGCGCGCTGTGATGATCGGCTCGGTGGTGGTCGTGGTGGAGGCGGTGGTGGTGGCGTCGAACTCCGTCGATCCGGGGTCTTTCGCGGGCGATGCGCCGATCGTCTGCGGGATCGACGGAGGTTCGGACAGCGGCGCATCCGGGTCCCGGCCGGACAGCGGCGCACCCGCATCCCGGTCGCGCAGCGCGTCCTCGAGTTCCGCGGCGGTGAGCGGGAGCGGGTCGAGGGGATCCGCCCGCAGCCCCGGTACCCGGGCGTTCAGCCTTCGTGCGGCGAGGGCGGCGGTGGGCAGGCGCACCCCGAGCCCGATCAGGTCGTCGGCGTGCGCGCGGAGCACCTCCGCGGCGGGGCCGTCGAAGGCCTGCCGGCCTTCGTGGTCGAGCACGAGAGCCCGGGTCGCCAGGGGCAGCACCCCGTCGAGATCGTGCTCGACGAGGACGATCGCCCGGTCGGGGCCGGCGATGTCGGCGAGCGCGGCGTGCACCTCGGCGGCGCCCTCCGGATCGAGGTTCGCCGTGGGCTCGTCGAGGATCAGCACGGGCGCGGCGGTGGCGAGGGCGGCGGCGATCGCGAGGCGCTGCTTCCCGCCGCCGGACAGCCGGTCGGGATTCTCGTGCCTGCGCTCCCACAGGCCCATCCGGCGCAGGGCCCGCTCCGCCCGATCGAGCACCTCTGCGACCGGCAGGCAGAGGTTCTCCAGGGCGAACGCGACCTCGTCGAGCAGGGATCCGGTGACGATCTGCGCATCCGGATCCTGGAAGACGATGCTGACGTCGCGGCTCAGCACGGCGACCGGGGTCGTCGCGGTGTCGTGGCCCCGGATCGCGACGGATCCGATGACCCCGGCCTCGAGCGAGTGGGGGATCAGGCCGCCGAGCGCGAGCGCGAGAGTCGACTTGCCCGATCCGGAGGGGCCGAGGAGCAGCACGACCTCGCCGGCGCGCACGTCGAAGGACAGGTTCCGCACGGCGGGGTCGTCCGCACCGCGATGCGTGATCGTGAGATCGCGCACGCGCAGGAGCGGGGCGGGGGGCATGGGGCTCCGATCGGGAAGCTTGCTTAGGCAAGCCTAACCTAGGCGACGCAGGCGTCGCAGACGATCGGATGCGCGCTCAGTGCGGGGCGACGCCGGCGCGGCGCAGCGAGATCCCGATCCGCAGCCCGATCGCGGTCCAGGCGATCGGGCCGAGCACCGCCAGGGGGAGGTAGATGATCCGCGCCCAGAGCGGCAGCTTGTCGAGGTCCACGGCGAAGAACACCACGACCGCGATGATCACGCCGATGATCGCGGCAGAGACGAAGAACCGCCACGCACCCCAGGCGCGGTACCGCGTGAGGGCCGCGACGCCCTCCTGGATGAGGCCGAACAGCAGGGCGGTGCCGAGGAAGCGCGGGAACCAGATCGGATTGAAGGCGCTCGCCACCAGCGCGGCGAGCACGTGGGTGAGCAGCGCGACCAGGGGTCGGCGCAGCACCTCCTGCGCGATGATGCCCGGCAGCACATGCGAGCCCAGCACCAGCCCGTAGGCGAAGGGCGCGCCCGCGATCACGGGGATCGTGACCCACCCGGCCGCCGCGCCGAGGAGTCCCGTGGCGACCCCGATGGCGGCGCAGACGAGCAGGATCCGCGTGGGCAGCGGGGAGCGGGCGGCGGGCACCCGTCCAGCGTACCGGCGGCGTCGGACAGGGCGGCCGGGAGAAACCGGCCCCGGGTCGCACCCGTCCCCGGAGGGTTCAGATCCGCCGGCGTCGCGGCATGAGACGCACCGGCGGGATCGGCGGTGCGGGGATCCGCTCGTCGCCGTGCCCGACGACGTGGCCGAACCGGTCGGATCCGGCCTCCCAGTCCTCGCGCGCCTGCGCGATCTCCTCGTGACTGCGGGCGGCGAAGTTCCACCACATCACGAGATCCTGCTCGAAGGGCTCGCCGCCGAGGAGGAAGAGCAGCGCCCCGCCCTCGCTCGTCACGGTGACGGAGGCGCGGGAGTCGCCGAGGAACAGCACGTCGTCGACGTCGAGCGCGGTCTCCGCGAGCTCGGCTCCCGAGACGCGGGCGTCGCCCGTGACGAGCAGCAGTCCGTGCTCCCAGGCCGGGTCGAAGGGCAGCGCGACGGTCGTGCCGGGTGCCACGCGGATCTCCGCGCCGACGATGGGCGTGTGGGCGGTCGCCGGGGAGGAGACACCGGCATAGGAGCCCATGACCACGGTGACCTGGGCGTCGGATCCGCTCTCCGCGCGCAGGGCGAGCCCCGGCAGGGACAGATGCTGCTCGAACCCGGGAGTCCCGGTCGCGGCGCCGTCCGGCAGCACCACCCAGAGTTGCAGGGCGTCGAGCGGCCCCGCCTCCTCGCCCACCGAGTACTCGGAGTGGGCGATGCCGTTCCCGGCGGTCATCAGGTTCAGCTGCCCGCGGCGCAGGACCACGTCGCTGTCGATCGTGTCGCGGTGCCGGATCTCGCCGACCAGCGGCCAGGTCACCGTCTGCAGGCCGATGTGCGGATGGGGCTCGACGCGCATGCGCACCTCGGCCGGGCCGAAGCGGTCGAGGAAGCACCAGGCGCCGATGGTCGGCACATCCTTGCTCGGCAGCACCCGCAGCACGTTCATCGCCCGCACGCCGCCGAGGGGCACCTCGCGCGCCTCGAGCAGCGCGGCGCGGGGGCCGTGCAGGCTCATGCCGGGTCCTCGGCGGACGGCTCGGCGGGGAAGCGCACCGTGGCGCCCGGCACCTCGTGCGTGCGCAGGTACTTGTTGATGTACGGGCAGTACGGCACGATCGTGTCGCCGGTGGCGGCCGCGTCGGTGAGCGCCCCTGCGGCGAGCTTCGACGCGAGGCCCTGTCCCTGGAACGCCGGATCCACCTCGGTGTGGGTGAACAGGATCATCCCCGGGCGGCGCTGGAACTCGGCGAATCCGGCGAGCTCGCCGTCGCTGGTGATCTCATAGCGGGACTCTGCCTCGTTCAGGGTCACGGCGGTCTCGGGCATGACGCTCCTTCGTCGATGGCGGCGGTTCGCGTCCAACCTACGCCCGGACGGAGGCGCCGGGGCCGGGACGAACCCGGCTCCGTGCCCCCGGGGGCGCTCGCACAATTCAGGCTGGTCCGCGGCGGAAGGACGGAAAGTCCCCGGTTCCGTCCGCTTCTGCGCCCTCCAGCCTGAATCAGGATGGGCGAGGCGCCCTGTGGACAACGGCCTCGGGTGTCGGCCCGCCTCGTTACGCTGGAGGCATGCCCCAGAACGATCCGCGAGACCCCTATGCGGATCTGCCGTGGTCCGACGCGCCGCTCGACGACCCGTACGCCGACCTGCCCTACGCGGATGAGCCGTGGGAGGCTGCGCCCCCGCCCGAGGAGGGCGAGTGGGCGGGATCCCCGGGGGCGGTCCCGCAGAGCAGCTTCCCGGTTCCCGCCGCCCTTCGGGAGCCTCCGGCGCCGGCGGCTCCCGCGCCCAGCCGGTTCCCCACGCCGCTCGCCGCGCTCGCCACGGTCTACGGTTACGACGCGTTCCGCGGCGACCAGGCCGCGATCATCGACCAGGTGGTCGCCGGCGGCGACGCGGTCGTGCTCATGCCGACCGGAGGCGGCAAGAGCCTCTGCTACCAGATCCCCGCGCTCGTCCGCGAGGGCACCGGTCTCGTCGTCAGCCCGCTCATCGCGCTCATGCACGATCAGGTCGACGCCCTGCGCGCCAACGGCGTGCGCGCCGAGTACCTGAACTCCACGCAGACGGCGGCCGAGCGCGCCGAGGTCGAGCGGGCGTACCTCGCCGGCGAGGTCGACCTCCTCTACGTCGCCCCCGAGCGGCTCTCGAACGCGCAGACCCTGGGGCTCCTGCAGCGCGGATCCCTCAGCGTCATCGCGATCGACGAGGCGCACTGCGTGTCGCAGTGGGGTCACGACTTCCGCCCCGACTACCTCGCGCTCGGGGGCCTGGCCGAGCGCTTCCCCGGCGTCCCCCGCATCGCGCTCACGGCGACCGCGACGCGCGAGACGCATCGCGAGATCACCGAGCGGCTGCACCTGCCGCAGGCGAAGCACTTCGTCGCGAGCTTCGACCGGCCCAACATCCAGTACCGGATCGACCCCAAGGTCGACGTCCGCAAGCAGCTCGTCTCCTTCATCCGGAGCCAGCCCGAGGGATCCGCCGGCATCGTCTACGCGCTCAGCCGCTCCTCGGTCGAGCAGACGGCCGAGTACCTCAGCGCGCAGGGGCTCGACGCGATCCCGTACCACGCGGGGCTCGACGCGGGTACGCGCGCGGCGCACCAGTCGCGGTTCCTGCGCGAGGACGGCGTGATCGTGGTCGCCACGATCGCCTTCGGGATGGGCATCGACAAGCCGGACGTGCGCTTCGTGGCGCACGTCGATCTGCCGAAGTCGGTCGAGGGGTACTACCAGGAGACCGGTCGCGCGGGCCGCGACGGCGAGCCCTCGGTCGCGTGGATGGCGTACGGCCTCGGCGACGTGGTGCAGCAGCGCCGCTTCATCCAGCAGGGCGAGGGCGACCGCGCGACCAAGCAGCGGCAGAACCAGCACCTCGACGCGATGCTCGCGCTCTGCGAGACGGTCGACTGCCGTCGGCAGAACCTGCTCGGCTACTTCGGCCAGGCGGCGGAGCCGTGCGGCAACTGCGACACCTGCCTCACCCCTCCGGACAGCTGGGACGGGCTGATCCCCGCGCAGAAGCTCCTCTCCACGATCGTCCGGCTGCAGCGCGAGCGCCGCCAGTCCTTCGGGGCGGGGCACCTCATCGACATCCTCCGCGGCGCATCGACGGAGAAGATCCGCAAGTTCCGGCACGACGAGCTCGCGACCTACGGGATCGGATCCGACCTCACCGACGCGCAGTGGCGCTCGGTCGTGCGGCAGCTGCTCGCCCAGGGACTCATGCAGGCGCAGGGCGAATACGGCACCCTCGCCGTGAGCGAGGCGAGCGGCGGCGTGCTCGCCGGGACGACCCCGGTGAAGCTGCGCCACGATGTCGTCTCCCGCGCGGGTTCGGCCGGGGGAGGGCGCTCCGCCAAGAGGAACGCGGCCGAGGCGCTCGCCGAGGCAGATCGGGGGCTGTTCGAGGCGCTGCGGGCCTGGCGTGCGCAGACCGCGCGCGCACAGGGCGTGCCGGCGTACGTCGTGTTCGGCGATGCGACCCTGCGCGCCCTGGCCGAGCATCGCCCGGCGCAGGCGTCCGACCTGGTGGGCATCAGCGGCATCGGCGAGAAGAAGCGCGAGGCGTACGGCGAGGCCGTGCTCGAGGTCATCGCGGCCGAGGGATGACCCCGCCCGGCGGCGAGGGCCTTCGGGACTCACCGCGGCAACAATCGGCCGTGCGCCCGCGGCGAGGAGGTCGGGCCCGCGCCCGAGGGGACCTCCTGTCGTCACCTCGGTGAAACACACTCGCGAGGGCGTGCGCGACAGTGACACCATAGGGGTCCACCCCGAGCCCGATCGTCCGGCCCGGCGGTGCAGCACAAGGGGGTGCCGCCGATGATCCGCATCGCCGACAAGCAGCGGGAGCCCGGTCCGGGGATGCCGGTCAGCACGTGGCGGCTGCGTGCCGACGCCTGGGAGTTCCTGCGGTTCGCGGTGAAGCGCCTCGCCCTCGAGGGCGAAGCCCGCGACGCCGTCGCGAACGCCGAGGAGATCCGGCGCAACCTGCGGGCGCTCGAGACGATCGAGCTGTACTGGGCGGGTTTCGGACAACGCTACGTGCGCCGCATCGGCGAGCTCATCGAGCAGGGCGACCCGGCGGGCGCCCTCGATCGCATCGGCCGGGTCGTGCACCGCCTGCGCCGCACCTCGGTGCCGGGTGCGACGGAGCCGACCGCCGACGAGATCGAGCTGGCCGAGCAGCAGGACGACCACGATCCGCGGACGCGGTTCGAGGTGCTGCTGATCGACGAGACCACCGAGGCCGACCGCGACGGAGCCCATGCCGAGATGCGGCGGCTGCGCAGCGACGCCGACGACTTCATCTACGACCTGGTGATCGTGCCCTCGGCCGACGACGCGATCGCGGCGCTGCTCACGAACCCCGGCATCCTCGCCTGCATCGTGCGGCCGGGGTTCAGCGACCGCACGCGCCAGCCGCTCAGCCCCGACCTGCACGCGACGGTCGACCTCGCCCACGCGCAGGCCGCGGCAGCCCCCGCCGCGGCGCGCAGCTCGATCCCGTCGGTGCAGCGGGTGCTCCGCCTCGCCGACACCCTGCACGCGCTCCGTCCCGAGGTGGATCTGTACCTCGTCGCGGGCGCCCACATCGAGGATCTGGCGGGCGCGCTCACGCACCGGTTCCGCCGCGTGTTCCGCCGCGAGGACCAGCTCGAGCTGCACCTGTCGCTGCTGCGCCGGGTCTCGCACCTCTACGACGCGCCGTTCTTCGCGGCCATCCAGAACCACGCCCGCCGCCCGGTCGGGGTCTTCCACGCGCTGCCGGTGGGCCGTGGCGGCTCGGTCGTCAGCTCGAAGTGGATCCGGGATCTCGCCGACTTCTACGGCATGAACCTCCTGCTGGCCGAGACCTCGGCGACCTCGGGCGGGCTCGACTCGCTGCTCGCGCCGACCGGGGCCATCAAGAAGGCGCAGGATCTGGCCGCGCGCGCGTTCGGCGCGCAGCGCACCTTCCTCGTCACGAACGGCACCTCGACGGCGAACAAGATCGTCCATCAGGCCCTCGTCGAGCCGGACGACGTGGTGCTCGTGGACCGCAACTGCCACAAGTCGCACCACCACGCGCTCATGCTCACCGGCGGCAGGACGGCCTACCTCGAG
Organism: Microbacterium sp. MMO-10; assembly: GCF_037148715.1. NCBI lineage: Bacteria > Bacillati > Actinomycetota > Actinomycetes > Micrococcales > Microbacteriaceae > Microbacterium > Microbacterium sp. MMO-10. The sequence goes on from NZ_JBBCSV010000003.1 coordinate 115,789, forward strand.
GCCTACCCGCTGAACGACTTCGCCTTCTACGGGGCCGTGCCGATCGACCGGATCAAGCAGGTCCTGCTCGACTACCGCGCCGCGGGGCGGCTGCACGAGGTGCACCTGATCACGCTGACCAACTGCACGTTCGACGGCATCGTCTACGACCCGGCCCGGGTGATGGCCGAGTGCCTCGCGATCAAGCCCGACCTGGTGTTCCTCTGGGACGAGGCGTGGTTCGCGTTCGCCGCCTTCCATCCGATCACCCGCCAGCGCACCGCGATGGCGGCGGCGAAGCGCCTCGAGGAGACGCTGCGCTCCGCCGGGCACGCGGCCGCGTATCGGGCGCAGCGGGAGCGTCTGATCGATCCGGCGACGGGGGACCCCCGCGACGACGACGCGTGGAGGAGCGAGCAGCTGATCCCGCCGCCGGACGCGCGCATCCGGGTGTACGCCACGCAGTCGACGCACAAGACCCTCACCGCGCTGCGGCAGGGATCCATGATCCACGTCTACGACCAGGACTGGGCGCTGGAGGCCGAGTATGCCTTCCACGAGGCGTTCATGACGCACACCTCGACATCGCCGAACTACCAGATCCTGGCCTCGCTCGATCTGGGCCGGCGTCAGGTCGAGCTCGAAGGGTACGAGCTCGTGCAGCGCCAGCTCGACCTGGCGACCAGCCTCGCCCAGTCGGTGGCGCGGCATCCGCTGCTGCGGCGCACCTTCCGGGTGCTCACCGCGCGCGACCTCATCCCGCAGCAGTACCGGCAGACGCGGCGGCCGATGCCGCTGCGCGACGGGTTCTCCGAGATGTGGCGCGCGTGGACGCAGGACGAGTTCGTCATCGATCCGAGCCGGGTCACGATCGAGATCACCGGCACGGGCGTCGACGGCGACACCTTCAAGCACACGCACCTGATGGACCAGTACGGCATCCAGGTCAACAAGACCAGTCGCAACACGGTGCTGTTCATGACGAACATCGGCACCTCGCGCAGCGCGATCGCCTACCTCGTCGAGGTGCTCGTCAAGCTGGCGCAGCGGTTCGAGCGCGAGCGCGCCTCGGGGGAGCGTCCGCCCCTCGAGGAGGGACCGGCCATGCCGCCGCTGCCCGACTTCAGCGCTTTCGCGCCGGCGTACGCGGCGGGATCCGGGCTCCCGGACGGCGATCTGCGGGCGGCTTTCTACGACGGGCAGCGCCGCGGCCTGATCGAGTACGCGACCCCGGAGGCGCTGCGCGAGCGGGTGGCGCACGGCGAGCGCCCCGTCTCGGCGGGATTCGTGACGCCGTATCCGCCCGGGTTCCCCGTGCTCGTGCCCGGCCAGATCGTCACCGCCGAGGTGCTCGACTTCATGGCCGCGCTGGACACCCGGGAGATCCACGGCTTCGACCCGGTGCGGGGCTACCGCCTGATCCGCTGAGCCGCCGGGCCGCTCGGGGATCGCCCGCACCGCGATCCTGTGGGGAGCCGACAACCACCCGGATCCTCGTCCGGCTGCTCCGTTGGGGGATCTCCACAGCGGCCTTCGCCTCACGTTGTGTCAGACCTACCATGAAGACATCCCCGAAACCTCACGAGAGGATCCTCATGGTCGACGCCGCCGTTCGGACGAACACCGCGAAAAGCACCCAGGACGACACCGCGACGCGCATCGACGTCGACGCGGTCGGAGACCTGCTGCTCGGCACCTGGGCCGACACCCGCCGTGAGGCCCGCGAGATGATCAAGGATCCGGCGTTCTGGCGCGACGACTCGCTCGGCAAGGACGAGCACCGCGAGCGCGTGCTGAGTCAGATGCACCTCCTCGTGCAGAACAAGGCCGTGCACCGCGCCTTCCCGAAGCGGCTCGGCGGCGAGGAGAACAACGGCGGCAACATCGCCGGGTTCGAGGAGCTCGTGTCCGCCGACCCGAGCCTGCAGATCAAGTCGGGCGTGCAGTGGGGACTGTTCGGATCCGCCGTGCTGCAGCTCGGCACTGCGGAGCACCACGACCGGTGGCTCCCCGGGATCATGAGCCTGGAGATCCCGGGCGCCTTCGCGATGACGGAGATCGGGCACGGCTCCGACGTCGCCTCGATCGGCACCACGGCGACGTACGACCCTGCGACCGAGGAGTTCGTGATCAACACGCCGTTCCGCGCGGCGACCAAGGAGTACCTCGGCAACGCGGCGCTGCACGGCGTCGCGGCGACCGTGTTCGCCCAGCTCATCACCGATGGCGTGAACCACGGCGTGCACTGCTTCTACGTGCCGCTGCGCGGCGAGGACGGCGTCGACCTCCCCGGCATCGGCCGTGAGGACGACGGGCTCAAGGGCGGCCTGAACGGCATCGACAACGGCCGGCTGAGCTTCGACCACGTGCGCGTGCCCCGTACCAACCTGCTCAACCGCTACGGCGACGTCGCGGCCGACGGCACCTACACGAGCGCGATCGACAGCCCCGGACGCCGCTTCTTCACGATGCTCGGCACCCTGGTGCAGGGCCGGGTCTCGCTCGACGGCGCCGCGTCCTGGGCCTCGGCCCTCGGCCTGTACATCGCGATCACCTATGCCACGCAGCGCCGCCAGTTCAACGGCGCGAGCGGCGAGGAGACCACGCTCCTCGACTACGGCAAGCACCAGCGCCGTCTGCTCCCGCGCCTGGCGACCACCTACGCGCAGCTGTTCGCGCACGACGAGTTCCTGCAGAAGTTCGACGGCGTGTTCTCCGGTCGCACCGACACCCCGGACGATCGCGAGGATCTGGAGACGCTCGCGGCGGCGCTCAAGCCGCTCTCGACCTGGCACGCGCTGGACACCCTTCAGGAGTGCCGCGAGGCCTGCGGCGGCGCCGGCTTCATGTTCGAGAACCGTTTCGTGGGCCTGCGGGCGGATCTCGACATCTACGTGACGTTCGAGGGCGACAACAACATCCTGCTCCAGCTGGTCGGCAAGCGGCTGCTCACCGACTACGCGCGTCAGTTCACGGGCGCCGACGCCAAGGCTCTCGCGAAGTTCGCGGTCGAGCAGACCGCGGGACGGGTGTTCCGCGGTGCCGGGCTGCGCCAGTTCGGGCAGGCGGTCGCGGATCTCGGATCCACGGCGCGCTCGGTCGAGAACGGGCTGCGCGCCGAGCAGCAGCACGAGCTGCTGTCCGACCGGGTGCAGCAGATGGTCGCCGACATCGCGGGGCGGCTGCGCGCCGCGGGCAAGGACAAGGAGCTCGGCGAGAAGCTGTTCAACGAGAACCAGGCCGAGCTCATCGAGGCGGCCCGCGCGCACGGCGAGCTGCTGCAGTGGGAGGCGTTCACGGACGCGATCGGCCGCATCGAGGACGAGGACAGCAAGACCGTGCTCACCTGGCTGCGCGACCTGTTCGGCCTGCAGCTCATCGAGAAGCACCTCGCCTGGTACCTCATCAACGGGCGTCTGTCGACGCAGCGCGCGGCGTCGGTCTCGCGCTACATCGACCGGCTCTGCGCGCGTCTGCGTCCGCACGCCCTCGATCTCGTGAACGCGTTCGGCTACGAGCCCGAGCACGTGCGGGCCCCTCTCGCCTCGGGCGCGGAGCAGATCCGCCAGGACGAGGCCCGCGCGTACTACGCCGACCTCAAGGCCTCGGGCGAGGCCCCGGTCGACGAGAAGGCGCTGAAGAAGGCCCGCCAGCTGTAAGCACTTCCCCTCCGGGGTCGTTGAGCGAGCGCAGCGAGACGAAACGCGGTGCCCCGTCGGAGCACCGCGTTTCGTCTCGGTCGCCTGCGGCGTCCTCGCTCAACGACCCCGTCGCGGACTCACTCCCCGGCGACGCGGGCGGTGAGGTGCTCGGCGAGCGGCAGATCGGTGGCGAGCACGACGCGCACGGTCGCGCCGTCGTGGTCGACCGCGCCGAGACGCTGTCCGCGCAGGTCGAACACCGTCTGACCGCGGCCGGGGCCGGAGGTGGTGTCGACCAGGGCGGGCACCGCGGGGGCGACCGTCGGCACCACCGTGCCGACGGCGATCGCCGCGGCGAGCGGGTCGTGCAGGGCGCTGCACCGGCGTCCGTAGGTGGGACGGTAGAAGTCCATGTAGAAGTCGAGCATCCCGGCGACCGAGCGCGCGACGGCGGATCCGGAAGCCGCGAGGCGGTCGCGGTGCGACTCCTCGAACACGTTCTCCATCGTCACGTCCAGCGGCACGACCACGACGGGCCATTCCGCGGCGAAGACCGCGGCCGCGGCCTCGGGGTCGTTGCCGATGTTCGCCTCGGCGAGCGCGGTGATGTTGCCCGGCACGAGCGCGGCCCCGCCCATGAGGGTCACCCGGGAGATCCGGGAGGGGAGCGTCGGATCCTGCGCGAGCGCGGCGGCGAGGTTCGTGAGCGGCCCGACCGCGAGCACCTGCAGCGATCCGGGGTGCTCGTGGGAGAGGCGGATCAGCAGATCGGCCGCGGTGCCCTCCGCGACCGCGCGCGCGGGCTCGGGGAGGGCGACGCCGCCGACGCCGTCGTCGCCGTGCACGTGCGGAGCACCGCCGTCGTACCCGTGGCTGAGGAAGTCGTGCGCGCCGATCGCGACGGGGACGTCATCGCGATCGGCGAGGGCGAGCAGGCCCAGGGTGTTGCGCGCGGCCTGAGCCGCGGTGGTGTTGCCGCTGACCGTGCCGATCCCGGTGAGGACGATCTCGGGCGAGGCCAGCAGGTAGGCGAGCGCGAGCGAGTCGTCGATGCCGGTGTCGCAGTCGAAGTACAGCGCGGTGGGGGTTTCGGTCATCGGATCCTCCTCGGGATGCGGACGGGTCGGGGGCTCGGGGCGGCGTCGGGCGCGCGGGTCAGTCGGTCTTGGGCAGCAGGAACAGGCTCGCTACGAGGGCGAGCACGCTGATCCCCACGGAGATCCACAGTGCCACCCCGAAGCCGCCCGACACGACGAACGGTGCGACGACGGCGATGCCGAGGCTCGCGCCGAAGCCGAACGCGGTGCCGTTCATGCTGGGCAGGACCGCGGGGGCCTCGTTCGGCGACTGCAGCACGCCCAGTCCGTTGGTCGTCGTGAGCACGACGCCGTTGTAGGTGACGCCGAGCAGTGCGAACATCGCGAAGACGGTCCAGGGGCTGAACGGGAACAGCGCGATCACGATGAGCGCGGCGATCGAGAGCGCGAGGCCGATCCGCAGCATGGGGATCCAGCCCACCCGGCCGGCGAGCCAGCCCGACAGCGGGGCGGCGGCGAGGCCGATGAGCGCGGGCGGGGTCAGGTACAGCAGCGCGGACGTCGAGGCGTTCAGGCCGTAGCCGACCGCCTGGTTCTGGCTGAGGATCACGATGGTGAAGTTGATCACCGCGAACACGCTCGACAGGGTCAGCACCGTCACGACGAGCACCGGCCAGACCTGACGCGAGCGCAGGTGCTGCACGGCGACGAGAGGGGTGCGGCGGCGCTTCTCGATCATCACGAAGGCGCCGAAGGACACGGCGGTCCCCGCGAGGAGCAGCAGCGCGGGCGGCGAGAACCAGCCCTGGCCCGACCCGGTCGACACGAAGTAGGTGACGCAGATGAGGCCGATCGACAGTGCGGCCGCGCCCCACCAGTCCATGCGCCCGGACGAGGACGGCTCGCCGTCCCGAGGCACGGCGAACAGGACGGCGACGATGGCGACCACCGCCACGACGAGGATCACGACGAACAGCGAGCGGAAGCCGTAGGCGTCGGCGAGCAGGCCGCCGATCCAGCCGTCGACGCCGCCGACGCCGCCGTTGATCGCGGTGAGCACGCCGAGCACGGTCGGGAAGACCGCGGCGGGCAGGGTCTCGGCGAGGATCACGTAGGAGATCTGGAACGCGGCGCTCGAGGTGCCCTGCAGCACCCGGCCGACGAGCAGCACGGGGAGGTTCGGGGCGACGAGGCACAGCACCGTGCCGAGCGCGATGAGGGCGAGCACGATGAGCAGCGCGCGCTTGCGGCCGATGAAGTCGCTCCAGCGGGCGAGCACGATGCCGCCGACCGCCCCGGCGAGGAAGAAGAGCGACGACACCTGGGAGACCGCGTCCATGGGGGCGCCGAGCTGCTTCGAGATGTCGGGCAGCGCGGGGCTGATCATGCTCGAGTTCAGCTGGAAGGCGACGACCGTGAGGATCAGGGTCGCCACGAGCAGGACGGAGCGGCCGCCGCGGAGAGGCTCGGGCCGGTCGAGCGCGGCAGGGGCGGGGGAGAGCTGCACAGTGACTCCTTCGTCAGAGAGGGGCATCGCCACCTCGGGTTATATGATGTTATACCTCTGAGGTAGAACATCTGCAAAGTGTGATCCCATGCTTGAATGAACGGCGAGCGCGACCCGACGACGGGCCGGCTGTGCGCGGTGGAGGAGATCCGATGACGGGCGTGGAGCAGTTCCTGGGCAGGCCGCTGACCGCGCCCGTCGGCCAGCCGCTCCGCGTCGCGGTGTACTCCCGCCTCGCCGACGGGATCCGCTCGGGCGTCTTCGCCCTGGGATCCGCGCTGCCGAGGGAGACCGAGCTCGGCGTCGCGCTCGGGGTCTCCCGCACCGTCGTCCGCGAAGCGCTCATGCTGTTGGAGGAGGACGGACTGATCCGGACCCGCCGCGGGATCGGGCGCTTCGTCGCCGAGGACCTCCCTCTCGTGGGGCTGGAGGAGCTGCGCCCCCTCGAGGCCGCGCTCGCCGAGGGCGGCGACGACGTCGTCGTGCGCCAGACCGAGTTCGTCGTGCAGCCGACCACCGACTACGTCTCGAGCCACCTGGGCCTCGATGAGGCGGCGAACACCTGGTTCCGGGAGAGCGTGGTCGAGCGGGGCGGCGAGCCGATCGCGATCCTGCAGGAGCACCTGCCCGCGGGGCGCTACCTCACCGACGCGAATCCGCAGATCGCCGCCGTGCTCGAGGAGGCGACCGGCGATCCGAGCAGCCTGATGACGGCGCTCTCCGCCCGTGGCGCCGTGTTCGGCGCGGGGGTGTGCGAGATCACCGCGAACGTCGTCGGCCGCACCCGCGGCGCCCTGCTCGGACTCGCACCGGACTCGCCGGTGCTCATCCTCACGCAGACCGCCTCGTCGGGCGGAGCCCCCGTGTATCTCGCCAAGTGCATCGTCTCCGCGAAGGCGGGCGTCCTCTCGGTCGTGCAGACCGCGCAGTGACCCGCCCGCCCGCCCTCGCCCTGTCTGAACTGGAGTCCCCATGACCGCGCCCCTCGCCCTCGCCGTCGTCGGCAGCATCAACGTCGACCTGACCGCGCGCGCCGCGCGTCTGCCCGGACCGGGCGAGACCGTCGGCGGCGGACGGCTGTCGCGGGAAGCCGGCGGCAAGGGCGCCAACCAGGCCGCAGCCGCCGCGCGTCTCGGCGCCGCCGTGCGGATGGTGGGCGCAGTCGGACCCGATCAGGACGGATCCTGGATGCTCGACGAGCTGGCGACCGCCGGCGTCGACACGGGGGCAGTGCGGCGCGGCACGGAGCCCACCGGAGTGGCGCTCATCGTCGTGGACGCGGCGGGGGAGAACCAGATCGCGGTGTGCGAGGGCGCCAACGGCGAGGTGGGCCTGGACGGCGTCGTCTTCGGATCCGACGAGGCGGTGCTCGCGCAGCTGGAGATCTCGATGGAGGTGATCTCCGCGCTCGCCGCGGCCGCACCGGGCTACTTCGCGGTCAATGCGGCGCCGGCGCTCGACCTGCCCGCCGCGGTGGTCGAGCGGGCGGACCTCATCATCGTCAACGAGACCGAGTACGCCCTGCTGCCCGCGCTGCGCACCGCGCGACGCGTCGCCGTCACCTACGGCGGCGACGGCGCGAAGCTCTTCGAGCACGGGGAGCTCGTCGCGCAGGCGCCCGCGGTGAAGACGAGCGTGGTGAACAGCGTCGGCGCGGGTGACGCGTTCTGCGCCGCACTGACGATCGCGCTCGCCTCGGGTGTCGACGCGCAGCGCGCGCTCTCGGGCGCCTGCGCCGTGGGCGCGGCGGCGGTGGCCGACCCGCGCTCGCAGCCGCGCCTCGCCCGGCTGGAGCAGTACCTGCCGGCCGGATGACCGCACCCCCGCCGGGATGTCGGGGCCCTCGCCTACCCTGGTCGTCATGACGATCCCCGCCGACGACCGCGTGCGCTGCCCCTGGACCGGAGAGGATCCGGAGTACCGCCGCTATCACGACGAGGAGTGGGGCACGCCCCTGCACGGCGATCGCGCGCTGTTCGAGAAGATGTCGCTCGAGGGGTTTCAGGCGGGGCTCAGCTGGATCACGATCCTGCGCAAGCGCCCGCGGTTCCGCGAGGTGTTCGCGGGGTTCGATCCCGCGGTGGTCGCGGAGTTCGGCGAGGACGACATCGCGCGTCTGATGGCCGATGCCGGGATCATCCGCAACCGCGCGAAGATCGAGGCGACGATCGGCAACGCCCGGCTCGTGCGCGAGATGGCCGGCGGAGAGTTCGACGAGCTCATGTGGTCGTTCGCCCCCGCCGCCGCCGAGGTCCGCCCGCGCTCGATGACGGACGTCCCGGCGGTGACGCCGGAGTCGCTGGCGATGAGCAAGGCGCTGCGCAAGCGCGGGTTCCGCTTCGTCGGTCCCACCACGATGTATGCGCTCATGCAGTCCGCGGGCATGGTCGACGACCACCTCGTCGGCTGCTGGCGCGCCGTCTGAGCCCGAGGGCCCTGCGCCGCGCATCGGACGAGGACTCCCTCAGCCGCGCACCTCGCGCTCGTTCGCACCCGCCATGCGGGCCTCGCGGGCGCCGGTCACGCTGCGCACCGGCTGGTCGTAGCCCTGCGGGTTCGCCACCTCCGAGGCCGTCTCGGTCTCGTGGTGGTGCCGCTTGTCGGTGTTGCGGTAGCGCTGGTACTGGAACAGGAAGAACGCGGGGCCGGTGAGCAGGAACAGCAGCGGAACCCAGCTCCCGTCGCTCGAGGAGCCCGACGAGGCGTGCACGATCATCGTGGGCAGCGCCCCGGAGAACAGCAGGCCGGAGAGATCCATCGTCACCTCCAGAAGATGAAGCCGGTCAGGACGGTGCCGATGATCCCGAACACCTCGGCGATGCCGGAGAAGATCCACAACCGGGTCGTGTTGATCGGCACCGAGCCCATCGTCTCGCCCGTGCGCCCGTTGACGGCGATGTAGTGCAGCAGCTGGCGGCCGTTGCCCTTCGTCTCCAGATAGCTGTACAGCCAGACCGGCAGATAGGCCGAGATCCAACGGTCGCCGACGACGTGGATGTCCTGCTGCTCCCAGCGCACCCCGCGGTCGTAGAAGCCGACGGTCTCCGCGGCCCGGAACCGGCCGATGTCCTCCGCCTGCTCCTGCGCGGGGGCGAACAGTGTGGTGAGGTCGAGGTCGCGGCGCTGCGAGGTGAAGCCGGAGAGGTAGTTGGCGTCGTAGCGCACCGCGTTCTTGGTGTCGAAGGGCATGATCGCGTTGATGATGTTGTTCGTGTTGCGGCTCGCCTCGAAGTCCCGCTTGTCGGCGGCGGACTCGATCGTCAGGTCGTCGACGTAGAGCGAGAACGTGCGGCCCACCTGGTACACGTCGTAGTCGTAGCGGGTCTCGCGGTCGTCGCCCTGACCGACCGTGTACTTGCGCGTCGTGTGCTCGCCGGTGCCGGCGAACTGCACGTTCGCGTTGAAGTCGACGACCAGGTAGGGCAGGTACACGCCCATCACGTTCTCGGGGGCGAACTGGGCCGTGAACCGGCGGTTCGCGAAGAACCGCCGCTTCTTCACGAACTCCGCGATGCGCGCGACAGCCTCGTCCTTGGGCAGCGAGAACGGGAGCACCACGTCGGGCACCGCGCCGTTGTCGATCTGCTGATTCACCGAGAGCGTGTTGCGGCACCAGTGGCATCGCGCCTGCATCGCGTGCGCGGTGTCGATCGCGATCTCGGCGCCGCAGGCCTGGCACTTGAACGTGACGACCTCGTCCACTCCCGGAACGATGGATCCGGATCCGGATCCGATGTGCCGGCCGCGCAGCTCGCTGATCGGGGTGTCCAGCCCGAACGCGGCGACCGCGTTCTCCTGCGCCCAGCGATGCCGGCAGAAGCGGCAGAACAGCATGCCGGAGGCGATGTCGAAGCCGATGTCGGTGGATCCGCACTTGGGGCACTTGTCGAGCCCGTCGCCCTTGTCGGATCCGGTGCGGATCACCTGGGGCCCGTCGTGCTCGTCGTAGGTGATCTGCGGCGCCTCGCCGGGCGCGTACCCTGCGTTCGCCTCCTGCTCGCGCACGTTCTTCACGTCGTCCCAGGTGGCGTCCTTCATCGCGTCGGCCGGCGTCTCCTCGGTCGCCTGCTCGCGGGGGATGTCCCCGTCCGGGGGTGCGTACGCCGAGGGGCCCGCGCCCTCGGGGAGGGGAGCGGCAGGCGGAGGCGGTGGGGGTGGCGGGGGCGGCGGGGGCGGCGTCCCGGGGGTGGATCCACCCGGGCGAGACGGGTCGGACATCGGGGGAGGCTACAGTCCGAGAGCCTTGGCCTTGGCGGCGTCGTAGTCCGCCTGGGTGATGAGCCCCTGATCCAGCATCGCCTTGTACTGGGTGAGCTTGGCGAGCGGGTCATCGGCGGCGGGCGCCGCAGCCGCGGGCGCGGCTTCGGGCGCAGGGGCCTGCGCGGCCGGGGGCTGCGGCGTGGGGACCTGCTGGTAGGCCGGGGTGACGCCCTGTTGCTGGAGCCCTCCCATCGCGCCGCCCGCGGCGTTCAGCCCCATGCCCATCATCGCGATGTTGGTCGCGCCGCCGCCGCTCTCGCCGGCGGCCTGCATGCCCCGGGCCACCGACTGCTGCAGGAAGGAGTTGCCGCGGGCGCCGCCCAGGGCGTCGGCCTTCTGCACGTCGGCGAGCAGGGCGCGCGTGGTCTCGTCGTATTCGATGGCCTGCAGCGCGACGCTCACGATCGTGATCCCGCGGGCGCTCGTCCAGCGATAGCCGTTCTCCACCGCGGCGGACAGCGACTGAGCGAAGCCCATCGAGTCGGCCTGGATCTTCGCCATCCGATTGCCCTTGGCGGGATCGTTCGTGTACAGCGAGAACGCCGGGGCGAGCGAGGAGACGACCTCGTTGAACAGCTGCGTCGCCGCGTCGTTGTCCATGTCGGTGAAGTCGAACACGCCGCCGCCGGGCTGCAGGTAGGTGAGCGGCACGAACTGCGACGCGAACAGGATCGGATCCACGATGCGCATCGTGTAGGTGCCGCGCGTGATCGCGCCGACCTGGGTGCCCAGGTAGGCGTCGTCCCAGTAGATCTCCGACTGCGTGCCGAAGCGGTTGTTGGGGAGCTCCCGCAGGTTCACGTAGAACACCAGCTGCTGGCTGCCCGGCTGCCCGCCGAACTTGAACCGCTCCCACGACTGGGTGATGAGCGGGCTCACGAACCCGTCTCCGGCGAAGATCGACTTCGAGTTCGGGTCGGAGCTTTGCCACTCGTAGCCGCCGGGCTGCGCGATGAAACCGGTGATGTGGCCGTCCTGGAAGGTGAGCACCCCGGTGCCCTCGGGGACGATGATCTTGGATCCGTTCGTGATGATGTTCTCGGATCCGCGCACGTTCGACCCGCGCCCGGCGTTCTGGCCCTGGGCGACGGCGGGGAAGATCGCGGCCGTCGGCGCGAGCCCCTGCGGCGGAACCAGGAAGTCCTTCCACTGGTCGGCGAGCGTGCCGCCGAGTGCACCGACGAATGCCTGGATGAATCCCATGATCGCGTCCCCTGACGTCGGGACGCCCCTGGCGGGGCGTCTGGGTCCGGCAGGAGGCCGGCGCCCCCTATCCACGCTCTTCCTACCACAGCGGCGTTCCGAGGGGGAGAGCGAACTGTCGGCCCGTGCGGCGGGAGGGGTCAGGCGGTCTCCGGCCTGCGGAACGCCTGACGCATGTGATCGCTGGTGAGGAAGTCGGCGACGCCGATCATGATGAGACTGAAGACGATCTGCTCGGTCACCATCCAGGCGGGATACAGCCCGGGGATGGCCGCCATCACGAGCGTGATGACGGGGAAGATCTGGGCGAACAGGCGCAGTCGCTGGTACGCCCAGCGCCAGCCCAGGGCGGCGCGCCACGCGAAGTAGAAGAGGGTGACGGTCATCGCGAGCACGATGAGCGCGCGCATCCACACCGCGAACGGCACCGCGGCGATGCTCCCCGCCTGCACCGCGATCACGACGGCCACGACGACCGCGGCGATCCCGATCACGAGCTCGACGGCGAGCAGCCAGAACACCCAGCGGAAAGCGCGGACGGTGCGGTGATGATCGCGATCGGCTTCGGCGATCTTCTCGTGGGCGTTGCGGCCGCCGGCGATGCGGTCCACGCGCAGCAGCAGCGGCTCCACGCGCCGCAGCACAGGGTCGAGGAACATGCTCCGAGCGTACGGCTCCGCCCTATGCCGAGCGCGCGGATCCTGGCCCGCCGGCGGGAAATCGATCGAAGGGTGGAGGGGCGGATAGGGGCGCACGTCAGCGGTGTCGGCCGTTCCTTCGGGGTCGTAGCGAGGACGCCGGAGGCGACCGTCCCTTGGGATCGTTGAGCGAGGGCGCCGGAGGCGACCGTCCTCTGGGGTCGTTGAGCGAGGGCGCCGGAGCCGCCCGTCCTCTGGGGTCGTTGAGCGAGGACGGCGGAGCCGCCCGTCCCCTGGGGTCGTTGAGCGAGGACGCCGGAGCTGCCCGTCCCCTGGGGTCGTTGAGCGAGGACGCCGGAGGCGCCCGAGACGAAACGCGGGTCTGCTTCGGTTCGCGGAAGGATCCGCCTGTGGATAACTGCCGAACATTATTTCGATTCTCGATAGGCTCGGGGTATGTCCAGCACCCTTGATCCGCTCCTGGAGGCCACTCGGCTTCTGGTGGAGGCGTGGGGCGAAGCGGGGTCTGGTGCGGGATTGTCGCGGGCGCGGCTGGTGGCGGTGAATGAGGCGATCGGGCGGGTGAAGCGCACCGCGGATGGGGTGCATGCGGAGGTGGCTGCCCGGTTGGCGGAGGAGTCCCGGCCGGAGCTGGGGCCGGGGTCGTTGGCGAGGCAGCAGGGGTTTCGGAACACGGCCCAGTTGATCGCGACGACCACCGGGGCGTCCACGGGTGATGCGGCCCGGCTGGTGAAGGTCGGGGAGGCGACGGCGCCGCGGGCGAACCTGGTCGGGGAGGTGTTGCCGGCGAAGTTCCCGGCCGTGCGGGAGGCGCTGGTCGCGGGGCGGATCGGGGCGGCGGCGGCGGGGGTGATCGTGGGGTTTCTGGACCGGATGATCGTGAAGGTGGGGCGGGAGAAGACCGCGGAGGCGGAGGAGTTCCTCACCGGGAAGGCGCCCGGGTTGTCGCACGATGAGGTGCGGCGGATGCTCACCCGGTGGGAAGCACACCTGGATCCGGACGGTGTCGCCCCGCGGGAGGAGGAGCTGCGGGCCCGGGCGTCGGTGACCCTGTTCGAGCGGGAGGGGATGCTGTATGTGACCGCGGTCCTGGATCCTGCCCGGGGTGCGGCGGTGAAGACCGCGATCGGAGGGTTCGTGTCGGCCGAGTTCGCCGCGAAACGCGACGGCCGCGACCCGAACGCGCCGGACGCGGACCGGCGCACCGTCCCGCAGATCCAGGCCGACGCGCTCACCCACCTCGCCGAGCACGCCCTGACCTGTGAGGGCAAGGGGACCCTGAACGGGGCGACGGTGATCGTCCGCGTGAACGCGACCGACCTGGAGGCAGGGACCGGGTCCGGGCTCATCGACGGGCTCGACCAGCCCGTCAGCATCGACACGGTCCGCCGCATGGCCGGCGGGGGCGGGGTGAGCCGGTGGGTATGCGGGCAAGACGGGGAGATCCTGCACTGGGGGCGGGATCGGCGGTTGTTCAGTCGCGCCCAGCGCCTCGCCCTGGTCGAACGCGATGGTGGGTGCGCGTTCTGCGGACTTCCACCCGGGGTGACGAAAGCGCACCACATCGCGTGGTGGGCCCGCGACCACGGCGAAACCGACCTCAACAACGGGGTCCTGCTCTGCGAGACCTGCCACCACCTCGTCCACGACAACGACTGGACCATCCGCGTCGACGGCACCGGCATCCACGCGAAGGTCTGGTTCCTGCCCCCACCCGGCACCAGTGCCCCACCCCGCCCCGGCGGCAGAGCACGCACCGAAAAACTCGCCTGAGTGCCTGACGGGCGACACCCGTGCCTATCACGGTCGCCGAGCGACGATGCCCTGGTCCGCGCCCTCCCGGGGTCGTTGGGCAAGACGGCGGAGGCGGCCGAGACGAAACGGGGTGCCCTTGCCGGGTGACCGCGTTTCGTCTCGCCCTCGCTGCGCTCGGCGCTCGCTCAACGACCCCGGGGTGGCGTGCACCGCGAGCCGGAAAAGCGCGTCGGGCGTGGATCCGGATGGGGAGTTCTCCCCATCGCCGTTCCCAGGAAGCCGACATACACTCTTACAGTCCCCTGACAATTGCGCATGGGACAGCTGTGCTGCACGGTCGGGGGGAAATTCGTGGTGAAGTCGTTCGCGTGGTTGCGGATGCGACCGAAGACCCTCGCTTCTGCGGCCGGAGTGACCGCCGCGGCCCTCGCCGTCACCGGCATGGCGTTCGCCTATCAGGGCAACCCCACCGCCGAGGTCGACCTGCACGACGGCGGCGTGTGGCTCACCAAGACCTCGAGCCTGCTCGTCGGACACTTCAACAATCAGTCCCGGGTGCTCGACGGCGGACTGCGCACCGGCGGCGAGAACTACGACGTGCTCCAGTCGGGGGGCACCGTGCTGGTCGCCGACCGCTCCGCCTCGACCCTCACCGCCGTCGACCCGGCGCGCGTGGTGCTCAGCGACGCCGTGCTGGTGCCGGGCGGCGCCAAGTCGGCCCTCGGCGGCACGACCGTCGCCATCCTCGACCCCAAGGAGGGCAAGCTCTGGGTGCGCCAGGCCTCGTCGCTGAGCGGGTTCAAGGCCGCCGGAACGAAGCCCTCGGCGACCCTCGGGGCCGGTGCCGACATCGCGGTCGGCACGGACGGCACGGTCTACGGCGTCTCCGCCAAGGACCGCACCATCGTCACCGTGCACGTCGACGAGCAGGGGGATCCGCAGCCGCCGTCCACCGAGAAGATCGAGCTCGCCGACGACGCGAAGCCCACGATCACCGTCGTCGGCGACACCCCCGTGGTGCTCGATGCGGACGCCAAGACCGTCTTCGCCGGGGGACACCGCACGCAGCTCGACGGCGCGGAGGTGAAGAACCTCGATGCCGCGGTGCTGCAGCAGCCTTCGGCGGAGAACACCTCGGCG
Organism: Microbacterium sp. MMO-10; assembly: GCF_037148715.1. NCBI lineage: Bacteria > Bacillati > Actinomycetota > Actinomycetes > Micrococcales > Microbacteriaceae > Microbacterium > Microbacterium sp. MMO-10. The sequence goes on from NZ_JBBCSV010000003.1 coordinate 130,970, forward strand.
GTGCTGGCCACGGCCGACGCGCTGATCACCGTGCCCCTCGACGGCTCCGCGGCTTCGGCCCGGGACATCGGCGGCACCGGCGCCCCCGCGGCCCCCGTGTTCCTCAACGGGTGCACCTACGGCGCGTGGGGCGGATCCGCCAAGTTCCTCCGCGACTGCATCGGCTCCGCGGACGACCTCGCGACTTCGATCGAGGGCGCGGAGAGCAGCTCCACCCTGGTGTTCCGCGTCAACCGCGACGTGGTGGTGCTCAACGACACCGCGAGCGGGGCCGCCTGGATGGCCACCGACAACCTGCAGCGCGTCGACAACTGGCAGGACATCGTGCCGCCGGAGGGCAGCTCCGAGCAGCAGGACGAGACCACCGACGACCAGGTCGAGACCACCCTGCCCAAGCGCACGCCCGAGAACACGCCGCCGGTCGCGCACGACGACGAGTTCGGCGTCCGTCCGGGCCGCACCACGATGCTGCCCGTGCTCGACAACGACACCGACGCCGACGGGGACGTGCTGGTCGCCTCCCTCGCCCAGGAGCAGCCTCCGATCGGCGAGGTGCAGCCGATCAACAACGGCGGGGCGCTGCAGATCGCGGTGCCGGAGGACGCGACCGGATCCGCGTCGTTCCAGTATCAGGCCGATGACGGCCGGGGCGGCAAGGCCACCGCGAACGCGTCGATCAGCGTGCACGACTGGAGCGTGAACGCCGCCCCGAAGCAGCGGCGCACTCCCGGTCTGCTCGTCGAGGCCGGCGGGACCGTGACGTACAACGCCCTGCCCGACTGGATCGATCCGGACGGCGACGACGTGTACCTCAAGGATGTCGAGGCCGCGCCCGGCGACGAGGTCGACTACACGCCGGACGGGCAGCTCACCTACCGGGCCGTGGCGAGTCTGCCCGGCCGCAAGGAGATCCGGATCCAGGTCGCCGACGCGATGGGCGAGCTGACCAGCGGCACGATCCGACTCGACATCCGCCCTGCCGGCACCACGACCCCGAAGACGAACGCCGATCACTACGTCACCCGCGCGGGTGAGCAGGTCACGGCCGACCCCCTGCTGAACGACACGAGCTCGGGCAAGGAGCAGCTCCGCCTCACCCGCGTCGACGAGACGCCGGGCGCCGTGATCACCCCGAACTTCGCCGAGGGCACGTTCACGTTCCGCGCCGAGCTTCCCGGCACCTACTACATGCAGTACCTCGTCAGCGCCGGTCCCAATGCGGTGCCGGGGCTGGTCCGCGTGGACGTGCTCGACAAGACGGCCGAGGCGGCGCCGCCGACCGCGGTGCGCGACGTGGCGCTGCTGCCCAGCGGCGGCGACGTGCTCGTCGGGGTGCTGAACAACGACATCGACCCGGCCGGCGGGATCCTCGTCGTGCAGTCGGTCACCGTGCCCCCGCACAGCGGCGTGGGCGTGTCGGTGCTGAACCACGAGACCCTGCGGGTCACCGATCAGGGCAACCTCGACAAGGAGGTGCGGATCAGCTACCGCATCTCGAACGGATCCCAGACCGCGGACGGCGACGTCATCGTGATCCCGATCCCCGCGCCCGCCAAGCTCGACCCTCCGACCGCGAACGACGACACGGCCGTGGTGCGCGCGGGCGACGTGGTGACGATCCCGGTGCTCGCGAACGACAAGCACGCGCCCGGCACGACGCTGCACGTGGCGCCGAACCTCGTCGAGCCGCTCGTCGATCCGAAGTACGGCGAGGCGTTCGTGTCCCAGGACACCGTGCGCTTCCGCGCCGGCGACACCCCGCGCACGGTCTACGCGACCTATGAGGCGGTGGACTCCAACGGGCAGAAGGCCGCCGGGTACATCACGATCCAGATCCTGCCGGTCGACGAGAAGGCCAACACCGCGCCGCGCCCGCACGATCTCACCGTGCGGGCCCTGAGCGGCACCAGCGTGCGCATCCCTGTCCCGCTGGACGGGCTCGACGCCGAGGGCGACTCCGTGGAGCTCGTGGGCCTGGACTCCGCGCCGAAGCAGGGGCAGGTCACCGAGGTCGGCTCGAACTACCTCACCTACACGGCCTTCGACAAGACGAGCGGCATCGACACCTTCACCTACAAGGTGCGCGACCGCCTCGGCAAGGAGGCGACCGCCACGATCCGCGTCGGCATCGCCCCGGGCGCCAACATCAACCAGGCGCCCTACGCGGTCAAGGACTCGATCGTGATGCGGCCGGGCCGCACCGTCGCGGTCGCCGTGCTGACGAACGACTCGGATCCGGACGGCGACACGATCGGCCTGGTCAAGAACGGCATCGAGACCGCCGCGGGCGTGGACGGGCTCCAGGCCCGGGTGTCCGGCGACCGCGTGCTCATCACCGCGCCCGACCGCCCCGTGCAGACCTCGGTGCAGTACACCGTCGCCGACGCGCACGGCGCCACCGCCACGGCGCCGGTGCAGATCACGGTCGCCGAGGACGTCCCCCTCGTCGCACCGGTCGCCAGGGACGACCGCATCCAGGCATCCGATGTGAAGGGCGAGGCCCTGACGGTCGAGGTGCCGGTGCTGGACAACGACGAGGATCCGGACGGCACGATCGACGCGCTCAAGCTCAGCGTCGGCGACCCCACGGCGAAGGTGCTGCCGAACCGGAAGATCCAGGTCACCGTCACGGACCAGCGGCAGCTGGTGCAGTACTCCGTCACCGACCAGGACGAGCAGACCGCGTCCGCGTTCATCTTCGTCCCCGCCCTGTCCGAGCTCGCGCCGACCCTCCGCTCGACCAAGCCGGTCGAGGTCAAGAGCGGCGAGACCATCGAACTCCCGCTGTCGAAGTACGTCGCCGTGGCGGGCGGCGGCGACGTGCGCATCACCGAGGCCGGCAAGGTCAGCGCCGTCAACGGCAACGGCGCGTCGCTGCTGAAGGACGAGCACACCCTCGTCTACACCTCCAAGCAGGGCTACTTCGGCGACGACGCGCTCACCTTCGAGGTGACCGACGGCACCGGACCCGACGATCCGAAGGGGCGCAAGTCCACTCTGAGCCTGCCGATCACCGTGCTCCCGCCGGACAACCAGCCGCCCGCGTTCACGAACGCGCAGGTGTCGGTCGCGCCCGGCGAGGACGCGCAGAAGGTCGACCTCGCGGCGCTGACGAAGGATCCGGATCCGGGCGATGCGAAGAAGATCAGCTACAAGATCACCGGACAGCCCGACCACGGCATCACGGCGAGCCTGGACGGCTCGACGCTGAGGGTGCAGGCCGACTCCCAGACGCCGAAGGGCTCCGGCTCGACCGTGCAGCTGAGCATCACCGACGGCACCACGGAGCCGGTCACCGGCACCGTCGCCGTGACGGTCGCCGCCTCCACGCGGCCGCTCGCCGTCGCCAACGAGGACACGGTGCCGCAGGCCGACCAGGGCAAGGCGGTCACGATCCCGGTGCTGCAGAACGACGTCAACCCGTTCCCGGACAAGCCGCTGAAGATCCGCTCCGTGAGCGTGCAGACCGGCGACGCCGACGGCGCGTCGGTGCAGGGCGACAAGGTCGTGATCACGCCCAGCAAGGCGTTCGTCGGCCAGATCGTGGCGACCTACCGGGTGCAGGACGCGACGAAGGATCCCGACCGCGAGGTGGACGGCCGCATCGTCGTCACGGTGCAGGGCGTTCCCGATGCGCCGGGCGCCCCGCAGGTGACGAGCGTGCAGGACCGCACGGTGGTGCTGAACTGGTCGCCGCCGTCGAACAACGGCGCCGAGATCACCGGCTACACCGTGCGCGCCACGAGCGGCGGCAGCTACTCCAAGCCGTGCACGTCGACCACGTGCACCCTGGACGGGCTGACGAACAACGTCGAGTACACGTTCGCGGTGACCGCCACGAACCGCGTGGGCGAGGGCAAGCCGTCGCCGACCTCGGCCGTGGCGCGCCCGGATGCGCGGCCGGACACCCCGAACCCGCCGACCCTGAAGTTCGGCGACAAGTCGCTGGACGTCTCGTGGACCACGCCGACGACCCCGGGATCCCCGGTGACCTCGTACAACCTCGAGATCTCCCCGGCGCCGCCGAGCGGCACCGCGACGAAGACCGGCGTGACCGGCACGTCGGTGAAGTGGGACGGCCTGGAGAACGGCGCGAACTACCAGGTGCGCGTGCAGGCGGTGAACCGCGCCCCCGAGCCCTCGAGCTGGTCGGGCTGGTCGGCGTCGGAGGTTCCGGCGGGTCCGCCGACGGCCCCCGGCACCCCGCAGGCGCAGAGCGCGCCGTCCGTGGGCAACCAGTCGCAGATGACCGTGAGCTGGACCCCGGCCGGCGCCAACGGCGACCCGATCTCCAGCTACGAGCTGCAGGTCATGCAGGGCGGATCCGTGGTGCGCACGATCACCGTCCCCGGCAGCTTGACGAGCCAGGCCGTGACGGTGGGCAACTCGACCGCCGACTACACGTTCCAGGTGCGCGGCAAGAACAAGTCGCCCTCGCCGGGCGCCTGGTCCGCGCCGTCCAGCCCGCGGCGCGCCTTCGGGCAGCCGGGGGCGACGACCCTCACCAAGGTGGTGGAGGGCGACAACAACATCGCCGTCGAGTACACGCTGGCGGACGCCAACGGGGCCAGCGGATCCGAGATCCACTACGAGTACTCGACCGGGGGCAACTGGAACCGTAACTGGGATGGGCGCAACATCCCGGCCACGAACAACAACAGCTACACGGTGTCGGTGCGCGCCTACTCGGTCGTCGGCGGGCAGGAGTCCCAGCCCGGTGACGCAGGCTCGAAGGGCAATGTCCGCCCGTACGGTCCGATCGGGAAGCCGGACGTCAGCGCGACCAACAACGGCCAGAGCATCACGCTCGCCTGGAACGCGCCGGCGCCGAACGGGCGCCCGGTCACCATGAAGGTGCGCATCGACGGCGGCGGATGGCAGTCGGTGGCGAACAACGGATCGACCGTGGTCGGCAACGGCTATGACCAGACGCACACGATCGACGCGCAGGCCTTCGTGAACGACGGCGGGGTCAGCCAGCAGTCCAGCGTGGTCTCCGCCTCGCGCAAGACCAACAGCCCGCCGCCGCCCCGCGTGTGGGTCACCCAGGGCGCCGCCGCCGGCAGCGGGTGCGTCAACGGATGCCGCCTGATGGTCGTGAACTGGCAGAACCTGAAGATCGGCAACTACACGGTGACCTGCCACTCCAGCGTGGACGGCCAGATCGGCGGCAACCACACCGTGAACTTCGACGGCTCCGGCAGCCAGCAGCTCTCCTGCTGGAAGGGCCGCGACGGCGTCGACGTCTGGGTCGACATCGTCGGCTGGGGCGGCGGAGTGGACACCGAGAAGAGCTTCTGGGCGAGACCGTAGCCGGGCGAGGACCGGCCCGCGCAGCACAGCAGACGAACGACGAGCAAGAGGAACCACAGACATGACGATGACCCCCGAGCAGGCGACCTGGTTCCAGGGCACCTTCAGCCGCCTGGCCGACAACGTCGACCGTGCCCTGCAGGGCAAGCGCGACGTGGTGAGCCTCGTGATCGCGTCGATGCTGGCCGAGGGGCACGTGCTCCTGGAGGACGCCCCCGGCACGGGCAAGACGAGCCTCGCGAAGGCGCTCGCCGCGACCGTGCAGGGCACCAGCAGCCGGATCCAGTTCACGCCCGACCTGCTGCCGTCGGACGTGACCGGCGTCACGATCTACGACCAGAACACCCACACGTTCGAGTTCCACCGCGGCCCGGTGTTCGCCTCGATCGTGCTCGCCGACGAGATCAACCGCGCCTCGCCCAAGACGCAGTCGGCCCTCCTCGAGGTGATGGAGGAGTCGCGGGTGACCGTCGACGGCGTCGCCCACGAGGCCGGCCGTCCGTTCCTCGTGATCGCGACGCAGAACCCCATCGAGCAGGCGGGCACCTACAAGCTGCCCGAGGCGCAGCTCGACCGCTTCCTCATCAAGACCTCGATCGGCTACCCCGACCTCGATGTCACGGCGTCGATCCTCGCGGGCGCCGCGGAGCGCAACCCGTCCGCGAAGCTCGCCCCGGTCATCACCACGAGCGCGGTCGCCGACATGGCCGACCTCGCCGCCGCCGTGCACGTCGAGCCCGCGGTGCTGCGCTACATCGCCGAGCTCGTCGAGGCGACCCGGGCCGACACCGCGATCCGCCTCGGCGTCTCGGTGCGCGGGGCGCTCGCCATGGTCCGCATCGCCAAGGTGTGGGCCGCCGCGCACGGTCGTCACTACGTGCTGCCCGACGACGTGAAGGCGCTCGCCCGGCCGGTGTGGCTGCACCGCCTGCTGCTCGACCCGGAGGCGGAGTTCGCCGGCACCACCGCCGAGACCGTCATCGCCCGCGTGGTCGAGAAGGTCGCCGCCCCCCAGGCCCGCGCCGCCTGATCCGGCGCCGGTCCGTCCCCGCACGGCGGTCCGCCACCCCGGCCCCTGCCCCGCAACGCCGGTCCCTGAGCCGCAACCCCGGTCCCTGAGCTTCGTCGAAGGGACATCCGAAGACAGAGAGCACGCATGACCACGACCGCCCCGGCGCGCAGCACCGATCGCCCGGCCGGATCCGACCGCGAGGCCGGCTGGCGCGACATCCTCGCGCTCGTGCTCGCGCGCGGGGGGACGCGGCTCCGCTTGATCGCCGGCGCGGTGCGCCCGCTGGCCTGGGTGCTCGCGGGTGCGGCCCTGGGATGCCTCCTGATCGCGCTGCCGCTCGGCTGGATCGAACTGGCCGTGATCGCGCTCGTGCTCGCCGTCGTGCTCGTGCTGTGCACGCTGTTCCTCATCGGGCGCACCGCCTACGACATCACCCTCGACCTGGCGCGCACCCGCGTCGTCGTCGGAGAGCGGGCGGTGGGGGCGCTGACCCTGGCCAACCGCGGCAGCAGGGCGATCCTGCCCTCGCGCGTCGTGCTGCCGGTCGGCGCCGGCCGCGGCGAGTTCGGCATCAAGCGGCTCGCCCCCGGGGAGGAGGCGGAGGAGCTCTTCGCCATCCCCACCCACCGGCGCGGCGTCGTGTCGGTCGGCCCGGTCAGCGTCGTCCGCGGCGACCCGCTCGGGCTGTTCGAGCGGGCGCACCGGCGCGACGATCCGATCGATCTCTTCGTGCACCCGCGCACGATCGCCTTCGACGGGCAGTCGCTCGGCTTCCTGCGCGACCTCGAGGGGCTGCCGGCGTCGGATCTGTCCCGCGACGACGTCTCCTTCCATGCGCTCAACGAGTATCAGCCGGGCGACGACCTGCGTCGGGTGCACTGGCGCTCCTCGGCACGCACCGGGGTGCTCATGGTGCGGCAGTACGAGGAGACGCGGCGCTCGCACTTCGTCATCGGCCTGAGCCGCGCGAGCTCCGAGTACGCCGAGGCGGAGGAGTTCGAGCTCGCGATCTCCCTGGCCGGATCCGTGGGTCTGCGTGCGATCCGCGATGCGCAGCACGTCGAGCTGCGCGTGCAGGGCCGGGCGCTGGCGTCCGGCACGGGCAAGCAGCTCCTCGACTCGCTCGCGGGCGTCGAGGAGGGCCGCGCGAAGGACGGCGGGCTGGCGGCGCTGGCCGGCACCGTCGCCGCGCACATGCCGCTGTCCAGCGTCGTGGTGCTCGTCGGCGGCAGCCGCACCTCGCCGGAGGAGCTGCGCGCCGCCTGCGCCCGCCTGCCCTTCGGGTCGCGCGTGCTCGCCATCGTCGCCGATCTCGGCGAGGCCCCGTCGCTGCGCCGCATCGGCGAGGCCGATGTGATCACGGTGGGCGCGCTCGAGCAGCTGCCGCTCGCCCTCGGGAAGGTGCTCGCATGATGGCCCGTCGCCTCACCGACCTCGTCGCGGTGGCCCTGCTCATGGGCGCCGGCATCGCCGGATGGTGGCCCTCGTTCGCGGGCGGATCCTTCCTGCCCGCCGCGCTCGGCGGCCTCGTGCTGGGTCTCGGTGTCGCCCTGCTCTGCGCCTGGCGCGGCTGGGGGATCCTGCCGACCGCCGGACTCACCGTGCTCGCCTACTTCGTCTTCGGTGGGGCGCTGGCCCTGCCGCAGACGACGCTGTTCGGCTTCGTGCCCACCGGCCAGACCCTGGGCGCGCTGTCGGCCGGCGCCGTCACCAGCTGGAAGGCGATGCTCACCACGGTCGCGCCGGTGGCGGTGGGGGACGGCTACGCGCTGGTCCCGTTCCTGTCCGCCCTCGTGTTCGGGGTGCTGACCGCCGCGCTCGCGCTGCGGCTGCGCCGGGTCGCGTGGGCGCTGATCCCCGCGGCGGCGCACCTCATGCTGGTGATCGCCATGGGCGTCCCGGATCCGGCGGCCCCGATCGCGCAGGGCGTCGTCTTCGCTCTCGTCTCGGTGGCCTGGCTCGCGCTGCGCGGCCTCGGCGGCGAGAGCGCGGACGCCGCGGTCCCGGTCGCGGCCGACGGGTCCCGCTCCTCCGCCTTGCGCCGTCGCCGCATCCTCGCCGGGGCGGCCGTGCTGGTCGTCGCCGGCCTCGCCGGCACGGGCGTCGCGGCCGCGACGACGCTCGCCGAGCCGCGGCACGTGTTCCGCGACGTGGTGCTGCCGCCGTTCGACGTGCACCAGTACGCGAGCCCGCTGCAGTCGTACCGCGGGTACGTGAAGGACCACCGCAAGGACACCCTGTTCACCGTGAAGGGGCTGCCCGAGGGCGCCCGCATCCGGGTCGGCACGATGGACGCCTACAACGGCGTCGTCTACGACGTGTCGGACAAGGGCGTCGGGTCGTCGGGGGCGTTCAGTCCCATCCGCGACAACATGTCGGCCGGAGCCACCGGCTCCGCGGCCACGCTCGACGTCACGATGGACGCGTACACGGGCGTGTGGCTGCCCGACGCCGGCGCCGTCAGCCGGATCACGTTCGGCGGATCCGACGCCGATGCGCTGCGGCGTGGCACCTATTACAACGACTCGACCGGCACGGCGGTCGCCACCTCGAAGCTGCGCAAGGGCGACACGTACACCCTGGACACCACGATCCCCCGCACCTGGACGGACAAGCAGCTCGACGGCCTCGCCTTCGGATCCGTCGCGATGCCGAAGTCGGCCGAGGTGCCAGAGAAGCTGGCTTCGCTCGCCTCCGACACGGTCGCCGACGCGAAGACGCCCATCGCGCAGGTGCGGGCGCTGGTGAAGAAGTTCTCCGAGGAGGGCTTCTTCAGCCACGGCCTGGAGGGCGAGGCCCTCAGCCGCGCCGGGCACACCGAGGAGCGGATCTCCACGCTGATCGACGGGCAGCAGATGATCGGCGACGACGAGCAGTACGCCGTCGCGATGGCGCTCGCGGCCCGCTCCCTGGGGATCCCCGTCCGGGTCGTGATGGGCTTCTACCCGGAGAAGGGCCAGAAGGGCACGTTCTCCGCCAACGGCGACAACCTGCACGCCTGGGTCGAGGTCAACTTCGAGAAGGCCGGATGGGTGGCCTTCGACCCGACCCCGCCGAAGGACAAGGTCCCGCAGGACCAGATCACCAAGCCCAAGGTCGTCCCCAAGCCGCAGGTGCTGCAGCCGCCGCCCCCGCCGCAGGAGCCGGTCGAGCTTCCGCCCAGCGTGCCCGACCAGCGCGGCAACCAGGACGGCCCGGACAACCTGTGGGGCATCCTCGGCACGATCCTCGCGATCGGCGGCAGCGTGCTGCTGGTGCTCGCGATCCTCGCCGCGCCGTTCATCGTGATCGGCGCCTGGAAGGCGGCCCGCCGGCGCCGGCGACGCGTCGCGGCGCTCGCCGCCGACCGCATCAGCGGCGGCTGGGACGAGCTCACCGACCGCGCCGTGGACTACGGGGCCCGCCTGCCCTCCGGCGCCACCCGGGCCGAGGAGGCCCGCACCGTGGCCACCGCGCTCACGGTCCCCGCGGTGACCGCGCTCGCCGACCACGCGGACGCCCAGGTGTTCGGCCCGTCCGAGCCGACCGCAGAGGACGTCGATGCGTTCTGGCTCGAGGTCGACGGCATCGTGGCCGGGATGGGCAAGGAGGCGAGCTGGCGGCGCCGGATGATCGCGCGCCTCAGCCTGCGCTCGCTGCTCGGCGGCTCCCGTCTCTCGGCCGGGTTCCAGGGGCTGCGCGACGCCGCGACCGAACGCGTCCGCCGGCCCGGGTCCGGCTCTGGCGCGAGTTCGGGCGCACCTGGCACGATCGAGAGCACACCAGCCACGCAGCGCGGCACCCGAGCCGCACGCCGCGGATCCGAGAGCGAGACCTCATGACGAACGCCCCGAGCAGCGCCGGCGCGACGACGCCTCCGGTCGCGCCGACGTCTCCGGCCGCCCCGATCGCGCCGCTCCCGCGCCGCGTGGCCGCCTACCTCATCGACGCGGCGATCGCGTCGCTGCCCGCGATCATCGGATCGGCGGTCGCCTTCGCGATGGCCGGCGCGGCGAGCGGCGGGGGAGCGACGGCCGTCGCCTCGGCGCTCCTCACCGGGATGGGCATCACGAGCCTCGTGATGCTCGCCTGGTTCCTCGTCTACAGCTTCCTGCAGGGATCCGGCGGATCCATCGGCATGCGCATCCTGCGGCTGCGGCTCGTGCGGGACGGCAGCGAGGCGCCGCTGGGCTTCGGACGTGCGCTGCTGCGCAACGTCGTGTTCGGTCTCAGCGCCGCGATCGTCGTCGGCTACTTCACGCCGCTGTTCGACGGCTCCGGCCGGTTCCAGGGCTGGCACGACCGGGCGGCAGGCGCGATCATGCGCGATGCGCGCACCGCCTCGGGACCGACGGCCGCGCCCGCGGGCGCCGGCGTCATCGCCGAGCCCTCCGCTCCCGCGCCGACGCTCGCGACCGTGCCCGGCGCGCCGCAGCCCGCGGCCGGCCCTCCGGCGCCGTTCGTCCTGACGACGCCGGACCCGCCCCTGCTCCAGGCCGCCCCCGCCGCGTCGTTCGCCCCGCCGGCGGGTGCACCCGCCGCGTCCACGGGGCACACCCTGCCGAACGCCCCGAGCGCCGGCGGGCCCGTCGCGGACCCCGCGGCCGAGGCCGACCCGCACGATGCGACGGTGCTGTCGGCCGCCGCGCAGGCCGCCGCCGACGCCGCGCACGCGATGATCACGGTCGTCCCCGGGGTGAGCCCGTCGGTGCCGGCCCCCGCCGCTCCCGTGGTCTCGGGGCCGGAGACCGTGGCGCCGGCGCGACCGCCCGTGCCGGCGGCCGCGCCCGCCACCGTCGCGGACGCCCTGGCCCTGACCCCCGTGGTGCATCCCGACGAGGAGGACCTGGAGGAGACGCGGATCTCGATCCCGGGGCACCGGCTGCAGTTCGTCTGGGACGACGGCGCACGCGCCACCGTCTCCGGGCGCACGCTGTTCGGTCGCAATCCGGCGCCCGAGGCCGGCGCGACGGTCGTCGTCGTCCGCGACGAGACCCTGTCGCTGTCCAAGACCCACTTCGAGGCCGCGGCCGAGGCCGCCGGCGGCTGGGTGATGGACCGGCACTCGACCAACGGCATGACGATCGTGCGCGACGGGGTGCGGATCGCCTGCCCGCCCGGCGAGCGCGTGCGGATCCGTCTCGGCGACGCCATCGAGATCGGCGACCGGATCGTCACCGTGGGCGGCTACGCATGACGCCGGCGATCGTCGCGCGGTCGGGCGCTGCCACGCACACCGGGCTGCGCCGTGCGCTCAACGAGGATGCGCTGCTCGCTCAGGCGCCGCTGTTCCTCGTCGCCGACGGCATGGGCGGGCATCAGGCCGGCGACGTCGCCAGCACGACCGTGATCGAGGGCTTCGCGCAGCTGCGGGGCCGGCCGGTGCTCACCATCGACGACGTCAGCTTCACCCTGGCCCGCGTGCGCGCGGCGGTCGACGCGATCGGCGGCACCACGGCTCCGGCGGACGGGGGCTCGATGGCCGGCACCACGCTCAGCGGCGTGACGATCGCCGCCGTCGACGGCGTCGGCTACTGGCTGGCGATCAACATCGGCGACTCGCGCACCTACCGGCTCTCCGGCGGCGTGCTGGAGCAGATCTCGGTCGACCACTCCGTGGTGCAGGAGCTCATCGACGCGGGCGAGCTGCGCGCGGCGGACGCCCCCCGGGACCGCCGCCGCAACATCATCACGCGGGCGATCGGCGCGGGCAGCACCGGCGAGGCCGACTACTGGATGATCCCGGCCCGCGTCGGCGATCGGATCCTGGTCTGCTCCGACGGTCTGAGCAGCGAGGTGGACGACGAGGAGATCCGGGCCCTGCTCGCGATGCACGAGGATCCGCAGGCCGCCGCGGAGCGCCTGATCGACCGCGCCCTCGAGCACGGCGGGCGCGACAACGTGACCGCGGTCGTCGTGGACGCGCTCCACGTGAGCACGCGTCCGGGGCGCGACGGCGCAGCCGGCTTCGACGACGAGGACATCGACTCCGACACGCGACCGCGTGCCGAGGCCATGGGAGGGATGCGCTGATGAACACCGTCTACCGCGCAGGGTCGTGGTTCGCGCTGATCGGCCCCGGGGCCGTGATCGCACTGCCTCCGGATGCGGACGCCGCGCTCGTCGCGAGGCTGTGGGAGCGGGTCGCCGCCGACGAGGCCTCCTTCGCCGAGGTGGTCGATGCGCTGACGGCCGCGGGCGGCGGGTCGTTCGCCGCGATCCCGCCGTTCGCCGCCGTGGTGCGCGAGGGCGAGCACGCCCGGATCGCGGTGCGTGGGCGGGTGCGGGCGCGCGTGGTCGCCGCGGGCGACGAGCGCGAGATCACCGGGGCGGAGGTCACCACCTGGAGCGAGCGGTTCGTGCCCGGCATGACCGGCATCGAGATCCGGGTCGAGGACGGCGCGGAGGATCCGGCGCTGCCGATCGTCGCGGGCGTCGTGCGCGCCGGTGTGATCATCGCCGGCACCGCGCTCCTTCCCGAGCCGTCGGCCGAGGCTGCGCCCGAGGTCCGCGCGTCATCCGACGGCGACCCCGCTGTCCCGGCTCCGGGCTCGTCTGACGAGGAGCTCGCCCCGTCGCCAGCGTCGTCTGATGAGGCCCCCGTCCCGTCGCCCTCGTCGTCTGATGATGACGTCGTCTCGTCGCCCGCGTCGTCTGATGATGACGTCGTCCCGTCTCCGGGGTCGTCTGATGAGGACGACGTCCCGGCTCCGGGGCCGTCGAGCGAGGACGCCGCAGGCGACCGAGACGAGACGCCGTCCCCCGCGGATGAGCCCGATCCCGAGCCCGTCGAGGGGACCACCACACAGGATCCCGAGCCGGAACACGATCCCGCGCCGCTCGTCCCGGCCGCGGACGAGGACGACCTCGGCGACACGGTGATCAGTGCTCCGGCGCCGGTGGAGACGATCCTCCCCCCGGCCGACACCATCGCGGCGCCGCTGGGCGGGCACACCCTCGACTTCCGCCCGGCACCGACCGCCCCGGTGCAGGCCGGCCCTGCGCAGGCCGCCCCGGCGCAGGCCGCCCCGACGGCGCCGCAGACCGGGAGCGCCCCGGACGACGGCGACCACGACGGCGCGACCATCTCCCTCGCTCAGGCGCGGGCCCTGCGCGGCGACCTCCCCGTCGCGCCGACCGTCGCGGGCGCGGTTCCCACGCCCGCCGAGCCGGTGCCCGCGCCCGTGTCCGCCGTGCCCGGGATCACGCTGGAGCCCGCGCGCCCCGGTGCCGCGAACCCCGCCCCCGCTGCAGCCGTGACCACCGGCCCTCGGGTGCGGCTGTCCTCCGGGCAGGTCGTCGCGCTCGACCGCACGGTCGTGATCGGACGCCGCCCGCGGGCCACGCGTTCCAGCGGTGCCACCCTGCCGCACCTCGTGGCGGTCGACAGCCCGCAGCAGGACATCTCGCGCAGCCACCTCGAGATCCGCCCCGAGGCCGACGCGGTCGTCGTGCTCGACCTGCACACCACGAACGGATCCACGCTGCTGCGCCCCGGCGCCGAGCCGGTGCGGCTGCACCCCGGCGAGCAGACCATCGTGGTCACCGGGGACGTGATCGATCTCGGCGACGGGATCACCGTCGCGTTCGAGGATCTGCCGTGAGTCGTCCGCCGTCCCCGCCGCCGCAGCTGGAGGGGTTCGACTACGTCGAGCCGCTGGGCACCGGCGGGTTCGCCGACGTCTTCCTCTACGAGCAGCAGCAGCCGCGTCGCCGCGTGGCGGTCAAGGTGCTCCTCGCCGACCGGCTCGCGTCGGGCGCCGCCCAGGAGTTCGCCGACGAGGCGAACGTCATGGCGATGCTGTCCACGCATCCCGCGATCGTCACGATCTATCAGACCGGCGTCGCCGCCGACGGACGCCCGTACCTCGTCATGGAGTACTGCCCGCGGCCGAACCTGCAGCAGCGCGCCCGCAAGGAGCCGTTCAGCGTGGCCGAGGCGCTGCGCGTCGGCGTCCAGGTCGCCGGAGCCGTGGAGACCGCGCACCGCGCCGGGGTGCTGCACCGCGACATCAAGCCCGCGAACATCCTCGTCACGGCCTACAACCGGCCCGCCCTCACCGACTTCGGCATCGCCTCGACCACGGGCGCGGTGAGCGAGGCCGCGGGCATGTCGATCCCCTGGTCGCCGCCGGAGTCGTTCGGCGACCCGCCGCAGGGCGGGGTGCGCTCGGACGTCTACGCGCTCGCCGCCACCCTCTACACGCTGCTCACCGGGCGCAGCCCGTTCGAGAAGCCGGGGCAGCGCAACAGCGGCGCCGATCTGATCGCGCGGATCGAGGGCGAGCCGCTGCCGCCGCTGGGGCGCGCCGATGTGCCGGAGAGCCTCGCCCGCGTCCTCGAGCGCGGCATGGCGAAGAATCCCGCCGACCGCTTCGGCAGCGCCGTGGCGTTCGCCCGGGCGCTGCAGAAGGTGCAGATCGAGCTCTCGCACTCGGTGACCCCGATCGACATCGTCGACGACCATCAGCCGGAGCGCGAGCACGACGATGACGACGACGGCCTGACCCGGGTGCGCGAGGTCGTCAGCATCGACCCGAGTCACACCGCCACCCGGCCGTCGGCGACGACGAGCCCCGTACAGGCCCCCGTCGTCCCCGCGGCGCCCGGCCCGCGGTTCGACCCCGCCGGAGCAGCCGAGGACGAGACCTCCGCACGCACGATGATCCGGGTGCCCGCGGCAGCCGCGCCGGCGCCGCCGGTCGCCCCCGCCGCGCCGGTCGACGCCGGCGACGATGCGCCGACCGTGCTGCGCCCGCCGCGTACGGTGAGCCCGGACGCCGGCGCCGTCGCGCCGGAGAGGGCACCGGCCCCCGCCGCTCCCGCACCGACGGACCGCTCCGTCGCCCCGGCGTCCCGCCGGGGTCTGATCTGGGGCCTGGTCGCGGCGGCGGCGGTGGTCGTGCTCGCCGGCGGATCGGTGCTCGCGGTGAACCTGCTCAACGCGAACCCGCCGAAGCCCAAGCCGACCGCCGCGGAGAGCGCGGATCCGCAGGATCCTCTCGGCGACATGACGGCGACGCCGAAGGACGTCGTCGGCACGCCCGACGGTGCAGGCTCCGTGCGCTTCACCTGGACCAACCCGAGCCCGCAGAAGGGCGACTCCTACCTCGTCACGGTGGTGACGCTCGCGGGAGACGGCGACATGACCAAGGTCGACGCGCCGGAGATCACGGTCCCGGCGCAGCCCGGCGGCACGACCTGCATCGATGTCGTGCTGCGCCGGGAGAACGGCTCCGGTTCGTCGACGGTGAGAGGATGCACCTCATGACCATGGACCCCGAGGTCACGCAGGATCCGACCCGTGCGCGGGTGACGGTGGAGTTCGCGGGGGAGTACTTCCCGATCGAGGCCGGAGGCCGGTTCGTGGTGGGGCGCGAGGGCGACCTCGCCATCGACGACAACCTCTTCCTGCATCGGCACTTCCTCGAGATCGCCGAGTCGGCCGGCCTGTGGTGGCTCGCGAACATCGGCGCGCGCCTGCAGGCGACGGTGACCGATGCGACCGGCGGAGTGCAGGCCTGGCTCGCGCCCGGCGCCCGGCTCCCCCTGGTGTTCGCGACCACGAGCGTCGTGTTCTCCGCGGGGCCCACCACGTACGAGTTCACGATCCACGCCTCCGAGCCGACCTTCCGGGAGACCCGGCGCGAGCGCGAGTTCGACGGCGATTCGACGATCGGCGACGTGCCGTTGACGCTCAGCCAGAAGCAGCTTCTGGTGGCCCTCGCCGAACCGCTGCTGCGCCGCGACGGCACGGGCATGAGCGCCCTGCCGTCCAGCGCCGACGCCGCGGCGCGCCTGGGCTGGACCGTCACCCGCTTCAACCGCAAGCTCGACAACGTGTGCGACAAGTTCGACCGCATCGGCGTGCCCGGCATGCGCGGCGGGGTGGGCGGATCCGCGACCAACCGGCGGGCGCGCCTCGTCGAGCACGTGATCGCCTCGCGCCTCGTCGGCAAGGCCGATCTGCCGCTGCTCGACGTGAAGGATGCGGATCCCGGCGACGCGGAGTGACCGGATCCGACCGGACGACGGATGGGGAGTCGTCCCCATCGACGGCCCCGTCGGATCTTCCGTAGGCTGGACGAATGCTGCGGGTCGGGCTCTCCGATCCGGACGATCTCGGAGGGGTAGCTGGGCATGCCGGAGGTGAAGGCGGGCCGCTCGAACGCGCCTCAGGACATGATCTGGGAGGTCGAGGAGCACAAGCCGGTGATCGAGGGCCTCGACGCCGCAGGCCGCCCCGACCCCGCGTACGCCGCAGCCCTGGGTCTCGTGCGCGCGCCGTTCGGGCGCCGCGCGGCGTCGGCGGTGATCGACGCCGCGATCTGGTTCGTCGTCCAGCTGCCGCTGTGGTTCGGCGCGGTGCCCTTGCTGCTCAAGTTCGCCGCGGGGACGATCTCGCTGTACGGATTCGTGAACCACCCGGACTTCCGGCTCTCGGTGATCATGGCCGCGGTGACCGTCGTGCTCAGCCTCGCCTTCGCGGTGGTGCAGCTCGTGCTGCAGGGAGTCCGGGGGCTCACGATCGGGAAGGCGATCACCGGCCTGCGCCTCGTGAGCGTGCGCACGCTGGAGCGCGCGGGCGTCGGTGCCGTGCTGCTGCGCTTCCTCGTCCTGGTGGGTACGAGCCTCGTGCCCCTGCTGGGGGTCGTGTTCCTCCTCTCGCCGCTGTTCGACCCGGAGGGGCGCGGCCGCGGATGGCATGACAGGGCGTCCCGGGTCTGGCTCGTCGACGTGCGCAACGGCCTGAACCCGCTCGACGAGAAGCGGATGCGCCTGGCCAGGAAGATGGTGAAGGCGGATCCGGTGCCGGAGCGCTCCGCGCTGCCGTCGCTCGCCACGCCGGTGGGGCCGACCGCGGCTCCCGCCTACCGCCCCGGCAGCCGCATCAGCGCCGGGGTGCTCGGCGTCGCCCGACCGCATGCCGCGCCCGGCGGCCTCGAGGCGCCGGCGACCCCGACGATGACGCCGCTCGCGCCGGTGGCGGTGCCCGACCCGACGCCCGTGCCCACGGCCGCCCCGCAGCAGACGCCCGTCACGCCGGTCGCCTCGCCGGCACCGGCGGCTCCGCCGCAGACGCCGGTCGCCCCGCCTGCTCCCGCGTCGCAGCCGACCGTCGCACCTCAGCCGACCGTCGCACCTCAGCCGACCGTCGCGCCTCAGCCGACCGTCGCGCCGCAGCCCGCGCAGCCCCCGGCCGCGCCTCAGCCGACCGTCGCGCCTCAGCCCGCGCAGCCCCCGGCCGTGCCGCAGACCCCGTCCGCGGCGCCGGTCGCGCGCTACGCGCTGCGGCTCGACACGGGGGAGAGCATCCCGGTCGTCGAGGCCGTGCTGCTCGGGCGGAACCCGGATGCCTCGGGCCACCCGGACGCGCGCCCGCTGCCGCTCGCGGATGCCAGCAAGTCGCTGTCGAAGACCCATCTGCTCGTGCGGCCGGTGGCGGCCGGATTCGAGATCACCGACTGCGGGTCGACCAACGGATCAGGACTGATCCGCGACGGGATCGAGTACGCCGCGCCCGCCGGAGCCCCGGTTCCGGTGCGCGACGGCGACACCATCCGCATGGGTGACCGCCTGGCGACCGTGGTGGCGCTGTGAGCGGATCGGGAGGGCCGAACGCGCACGGCGTTCGGCCGAGGGGGGATGAAGGACACGCATGAGGCTGAAGCTGACGCTGCACCGGCCGGTGGGCGAACCCGCCGACATCGTGATCACGACGGACTCGACCGCGACGGCCGGTGATGTGGCGCGGCACGTCGCCGCCGCCGATCCGACGCGCGCCACCCCCGTCGCGGAGGGGGACGTCGTGACCCTCGCGGTCGCGCCGCCGAACGGCAAGCGGCTGATCCCGCTCGAGCCGGATGTGCCCATCGGCGAGGCGGGGATCGGCTCGGGGTTCGCGGCATCGATCGTCAACTACGGCCCGGAGTACGCGGCCTCGGGACGCAACGACATCGTCGGCATGCTCGTGGGGACGGCCGGCGCGCTCGCCGGACAGGAGTTCCCGATCCGGTCGGGGCACGTGATCCTGGGACGCGACGCGGCGAGCGATGTGGTCATCGCCGACCCCATGGCGTCCAAGCGGCATGCACGGCTCGAGGTCGGCGCGTACATCGAGGTCGTCGACCTGAACTCCGCGAACGGCGTGCTCGTCGACGGCGTCGCGGTGCAGCGTGTCCGCATCGAGGAGGGCGAGCCGTTCGTCATCGGCAGCACCACGTTCGTGCTCCGCCTGGTCCGGTCCTTCGACGGCTCCGCCACAGAGGAGCCGATCATCGAGCGCGGCGGCGGGCTGCTCTTCAACCGGAGCCCCCGCGTCGAGGTGCGCTACCCGGGCACGCGGTTCACCCTTCCGCGCATCCCGACCGAGCGGATCGGCAAGCTCTTCCCCTGGCCGATCATGGTGACGCCGATCCTGATGGGCGCGGCGCTGTACATGATGAACGGCAACCCGCGATCCCTGCTCATGATCGTGATGACGCCGCTCATGGCGTTCGGCAACATCATCAACCAGTCGGTGCAGAGCAAGAAGACCGAGGGGCACGAGATCGGGGTCTTCGAGCGGCAGTTCGAGCAGCTCGAGGAGGACTTCTACCGCGGCAAGCCCGAGGAGGAGAAGGCGCGCAACGCCGAGGCACCGCCGGTCGCCGAGATCTTCGACCACGCCCTGCGCCTCGGGCCGATGCTGTGGACGAGACGGCCGGAGCACTGGAACTTCCTCGGGCTCAGGCTCGGCAGCCGGCAGCTGCCGGCCCGCAACGACGTCGACGAGGAGGACAGCCCCGAGGGCCTGCCCGAGTACGTCGATCGCATCGATCGGCTCCGTGCCCGCTACGAGCACGTCGACGACGTCCCCGTGTTCGACCTGCTCAGCGACGCCGGCTCGATCGGCATCGCCGGGCACCAGGGGCCGGCCGCCGATACGATGCGCGGCGTCGCCGTGCAGCTGCTGGGGCTGCACGCGCCCAACGACGTGGTGGCCGTCGCCTTCGCCGATTCCGCCTGGACGCCCGAGCTCGACTGGCTGAAGTGGATGCCGCACACGTCCAGCGAGCGGTCGCCGTTCCGCGACATCGCGCTCGCCGACTCCGCCCCGACCTCGGCGGCGCTGCTGAACCAGCTCGAGGAGCATGTGCGCCGGGCGGCCGGCGAGGGGCTGGACTCGGAGCCGCGGGGTCCGTTCAAGGAGGACTGGAACCCGCTGCTGTACGGCTCCGACGTCGCCCGTGCGGCGACCGAGCACAAGAAGACGCCGCCGGTCTCGGTGATCGTCTTCGTCAGCGGGGACGCGCCCGTCGACCGCGGCCGCCTCACGGACGTCCTGGAGCGCGGCGCCGACCACGGCGTGCACGCGGTGTTCGTCGCCCCGACCGTGGAATCCCTGCCCGCGGCGTGCCGGAGCTACATCGACGTCACCGCCGGACTCGAGTCCGCCACGGTGGGCCTGGTCCGCAACGGCGAGAGCTTCGACGACGTCCGCGTCGAGGGCGTGTCGAACGACTACATGAACATGCTGGCCCGGCGGCTGGCGCCCGTGGTCGATGCGAGCACCGTCGTGCACGACGCCTCGGACATCCCGGGATCGGTCATGTTCCTCCAGCTCGTCGATCCGCAGATCGCCGAGGACCCGCAGGTCGTGATCGAGCGGTGGCGGCAGAACAACACGATCGTGGACCGCTCGCCCAACCCTCGGCCGCGGCTGAAGAAGGCGGGCACTCTCCGCGCGATCATCGGCCAGGGCGCGAGCGATGCCATGACCCTCGACCTGCGCACCCAGGGCCCGCACGCCCTCGTCGGCGGCACGACCGGCGCCGGCAAGAGCGAGTTCCTGCAGGCCTGGGTGCTCGGCATGGCGGCGGCGCACAGCCCCGACCGGGTCACCTTCCTGTTCGTCGATTACAAGGGCGGATCCGCCTTCGCCGACTGCGTGGAGCTTCCGCACTGCGTCGGACTGGTCACCGACCTCAGCCCGCATCTGGTGCGGCGCGCGCTCACCAGCCTCCGCGCCGAGCTGCAGCACCGCGAGCACCTGCTGAACCGCAAGAAGGCCAAGGACCTTCTCGAACTCGAGAAGCGCCAGGATCCGGAGTGCCCGCCGGCGCTGGTGCTCGTCATCGACGAGTTCGCGGCTCTGGCCTCCGAGATGCCCGAGTTCGTCGACGGCGTGGTGGACATCGCGCAGCGCGGCCGGTCGCTGGGCATCCACCTGATCATGGCGACGCAGCGCCCCGCCGGCGTCATCAAGGACAACCTGCGGGCGAACACGAACCTGCGCGTCGCGCTGCGCATGGCCGACGAGGCCGACTCCCGCGACGTCGTGGACGACCCCATCGCCGCGACGTTCTCGCCGACCATCCCCGGCCGCGCGATCGCCAAGACGGGACCGGGCCGGCTCGTGCCGTTCCAGTCGGCGTACGCGGGCGGCTGGACCGGTGCCGACGAAGCGGCCGTCGCCGACGTGCGCGTGGCCGAGCTGCGCTTCGGCGCGACCGCCGAATGGGAACCCGATCGTCCGGCCGATTCCGACGCGCACGAGGAGGACCTCGGCCCGAACGATCAGAAGCGGATCGTGTCGACCCTCATCCACGCCGCGGACGTCGCGGGGCTCCCGCGGCCCCGGCGTCCGTGGCTCGACGACCTGCCGCTGCTCGTGGATCTGAACGACCTGCCCAACGACGGCGACACCCGGATCCCGCTGGCGCTCCTGGACGTGCCGGAGAAGCAGCTCCAGGAGGCGGCCGTGTTCGTCCCCGACCGCGACGGCTCGCTCGTGGTCTACGGCACGTCGGGTTCGGGCAAGTCGACCCTGCTCAAGAGCATCGCCACCGCGGCCGGCATGCGCCCCGATCGGGGGCGCGTGCAGGTCTACTGCCTCGACTTCGCCTCCGGGGCGCTCGGTTCGCTGAACACCCTGCCGCATGTCGGGTCGGTCGTGGACGGCGGCGACGTGGAGCGCATCCAGCGGCTGCTCCGCACGCTCGACAGCGAGATGGATCGCCGGTCGGCCCTGTTCTCCGCCGCCAGCGCGGCCTCCGTGCAGGAGTACCGCGAGCTCGCGGATCCGAACATGCCCCGCATCCTGCTGCTCGTCGACAACTACCCCGAGTTCAAGAAGGACTGGGAGGTGACGGCAGGACGGGGTCCGTTCTACCGGATCTTCATGCGGATCCTCGGCGAGGGACGCACGCTGGGCGTGCACACCGTGATCACCGCCGACCGCGGCAACGCTGTGCCCAGCGCGGTGGCGGCGAACATCTCCCGTCGCGTCGTGCTGCGCATGGGGGACCCGACGCAGTACATGCTGCTGGGCGCCCCGCGCGACGTCCTCGATGAGCAGTCGGCTCCGGGCCGCGCCGTCGTCGACGGGCACGAGGCGCAGATCGCGGTGCTGGGCGGCACGATGAACGTCGTGGAGCAGACCAAGGCGCTCGGCGCCCTCGGAGAGCGCCTGCGTGCGCAGGGGGTGCGCGACCTTCCCGAGATCGGCGCGCTGCCCACGCTCGTGCCCGCCTCGGAGATGCCGGCGCAGGTCGACGGGCTGCCGGTCTTCGGCGTCGCGGACGACACTCTCGCGCCGTACGGCTTCGAACCCGTCGGATCCTTCGTGATCGCCGGTCCCCCGGCGTCGGGCAGGACCAACGCCCTCAAGGCGCTCGTCGTGGCCATGGAGCGGTTCAACCCGCGGATCCAGATGTACCACTTCGGCACCCGGCGCTCCGAGCTCAAGGACTTCCGCCCCTGGACGCGCAGCGCGATCCGCCCGGAGGACGAGAAGGATCTGGCGACCGAGCTCGCGGAGCTGGTCGTCAGCGACGCCCCGGGAGGCCGGATCCTCATCGTCATCGAGGACATCCCGCACCTCGCGGACGGTCCCGCGGATCGTCCCATGCGCGCCCTGCTGCAGGCCATGAACAACAGCGATCACATGCTGATCGCCGATGCGGAGATCAGCCGCGCGAGCGGCAGCATCGGCGTCCTCGGCGAGTGGAAGGCGGGGCGCCAGGGCATCGTGCTGAAGCCCGACACCTACGACGGCGACACGATCTTCAAGACGCCGTTCGGCCGGGTCAAGCGCAGCGACTTCCCCGTCGGCCGCGGCATCTTCGTACAGGCCGGCCGGGCCGTCACGATGCAGATCCCCTTCGTCCCCGAGGCGCCTTGAGCGCCCGGGAATCGGGGATCGGCCGATGGGTAGTTCTCCCCATGTGCGGTCGGCGGATCGTTGGTTAGCCTGGGGGCAATGGGCTGAGCAGCCTGATTGAGAGACAGACCTGGAGGGGTTCGCATGGCCGGACACGATTTTGGCGCAACGTACAGCGAGATGGAAGGCGCGGCGTCGCGTCTGCGTGACGGACGCAGCAGCGTCACCGACACGCTGAAGGAGCTGCAGGGCGTCATCGACGACCTGGTGCAGGACGGCTTCAAGACGGAGAACGCGTCCGACGCGTACTCGTCGGCGTACGAGGAGCTCACCACCTCCCTCGACGACGCCGCAGAGGCCGTGAACGACATGGCGCAGGCGCTGGAGCGCATGGCGGACCAGATCCGCGACACCGACTCCAGCATGGCCGGTGGTGCCTGAGCCAACCCGCTGCCCGGGGTCGTGATGTCGAGAGGATCGACGTCACGACCCCTTGCTGTGTGCGCGCCCGGTTCGTGCGCGCACACAGCGGCGTCTGCGCCTGCCGGCGGGCGCCGCATAGAATCGCCACGAGCACGATCGGAGCGCTGGACGGATGAGCGGAACGCAGAGCTACTACTGGTACACGTTGTCGACCCAGATGGTCGTCCAGGCGGACGAGCGGCCCACGGAGGACTCGATCGGGCCCTTCAGCAGCGCCGCCGAGGCGGAGGACTCGCCCGCCCTGCTGATCGAGCACGCGCGCGCCTGGCTCGGGAGCGAGGAGAGCGAGCCGTTCCGCGAGATGGCCGCCGAAGCCGACGAGAGCGCCGACTACGCGTGACGACCCGGTCGAGCGCCGGGGTGCGCCGTCACGAGATCCGCAGGCGGCTCCTCGCGGCGGTGCTCGTGCTCCTGCTCGCCGCGGGGCTCGCCGCCTGCACCAAGGCGCGGTCGGGGAAGGCCTCGGCGGGGCCGGTGGCCGGCACGAAGGTGGTCGTCGGATGGGCGGGGGCATTCACCTCCGCGAACGCGGCGCAGTCGCCCACCGCGGGCAACGTCGACATCGCCGCGGCGACGCGCGGTCGGTTCGGTGACGTCGTCGATGGGCAGTTCGTGCCCGACACCGGGTTCGGCACGGTGAAGATCGTCTCCGAGTCGCCCTTCACGGTGCGCTACGACCTGGCCCAGCCGGCCTGGTCGGACGGCATCCCCGTCGACGCCGCCGACCTGCTGCTGGGATGGGCCGGCGCGTCCGGCCGCCTCGACCCGGCTCCCGGAGCGGACGCGCAGGAGGATGCGGATTCGGTCCCCCGGATCGACGAGTTCGCGCGATCGATCGACGTCACGTTCCCGCACCCGAGGATCGACTGGCAGAGCGCGGTCGGCGCTCCCGTGCCCGCCCATGTCGTCGGGCGCCTCGCCTTCGGGCTGGACGATCCGATGGAGGCCAAGCAGGCCGTCATCTCGGCGATCCGGAAGGGCGATACCACCGCGCTCGCCGAGATCGCCGAGGTGTGGAAGAAGGGGTTCGATCTCCCGAAGAAGGGGGCCGTCCCGGACCGGCTCC
Organism: Microbacterium sp. MMO-10; assembly: GCF_037148715.1. NCBI lineage: Bacteria > Bacillati > Actinomycetota > Actinomycetes > Micrococcales > Microbacteriaceae > Microbacterium > Microbacterium sp. MMO-10. The sequence continues at coordinate 154,967 of NZ_JBBCSV010000003.1, forward strand.
TGCTCTCCAGCGGTCCGTTCCGGGTCGATCGGGTCGAAGGCGCCCCGGGCGGGCAGAGCGTGCGACTGGTCGCGAACGCGGGATACGCCGGTGCGCCGAAGCCGAAGGTCGCCCGCATCGATCTCGTTCCTCCGGGCGCGCAGCCGGTGGCCGAGGCGGGCGCCGGGCTGGACATCGTCCAGGTGGCTCCCACGGCCGAGAACCGCGCGCCGATCCACGAGCTGGAGCTCAAGGACTTCACCGTCACGACCACCAACGACGGAACGCTGTGGACGATGATCCTCAACCCGGCCGGGGTGTTCGCGTCTCCGCAGGCCCGTACCGCGTTCTTCCACGCGGCACCCGCGAACGCGATGATCCAGGGCGGCGGAGGCGAGTGGGCATCGGCCTACGCCGGCACGTCGTCGATGGTCACCTCACCCGATTCCGCGGCCTACAAGGTCGTGGACGAGGGCTCGGGGTTCGCCTCGGCACTCGGCACGCCGGGCGACGATCCGGCGCTGCAGCGCCGGACGGCGGGAGTCGACGACGGCGCGCGGGTGTGCGTGCTGTACGACCGCGGCAGCGAGTTCGCGCGCGGGGCCTTCGCCGCGCTGCAGGCCGCGGCGGGCAAGGAGGGGTGGGGCGTCGCCGACTGCGGCAGCGACGATGTCGCCGCAGCCCTGCCGCAGCGCGCCTGGGATGCCGTGATCACCCGGGTGCCGCTTCCGCAGACGCCCGACCAGATCGCCGCGCAGTGGGGGGCAGGAGGGTCGGCCGCCCTCACGCCGTTCGCGGATCCGTCCCGTGATCAGCTGATCGCGCAGCTCGCGAAGACCACGGACGTGTATCAGGCGCGGGACCTGCTCGCCCAGATCGAGGCATCGATCGTGCGGTCCGCCGTGGCCCTCCCGATCGCGACGAACCCCCGGCTCACCGTCGCCGATCGCGGCACCGGGGGCGTGTCCGTGCGCAACGGAGAGGCCCCCTCCCTGCTGGGCGGCGCGGCCGCCTGGACCTCCGCGCGCTGAGCGGCGATGGGGAGTTCTCCCCATCGCGTCGTCGGGGGACGCTCTCGTAGGGTCGAGGGGAGGGGTCTTGGAAGGTCAGCGTCCGGAGGTGCTGTCGTGGGAATGATGTTGCCGAATGAGCTTGTCTGGGTGATGGAGAAGCTGGGTTTTGATTGGCCTGATATCGATGAGGATGAGGTCAGTAAGGGTGCGACTCTGGTGCGGAATCTGGGGTCGGATCTGGAGTCGGTGATCCAGTCGGTTGATCGGAAGGTCAATGGGGATATCGCGGGGGCGATGCGGGGGCAGACGGGTCCGGCGACGTTGAGTGCGTGGAATGCGAATCGGTCGCAGAATCTGCAGAAGCTGATCGATATCATGCCGCCGGCGGCGACGGCGATGGATATCGGTGCGGCGGCGATCACGGGGTTGAAGGTCAAGGTGATCGTGGATGTGACGTCGACGTTGGTGACGTTGGTGGCGATGTTGACGAATCCGGTGACGGCTCTGGGGGCGGGGCCGATGTTGTTGATCAAGAAGAAGCTGTTGAACGCGGCGGTGGACATCGTGGTGGAGCAGTTGATGAATCAGTTGGCTCCGATGGCGATCGAGCCGTTGGCGGAGCAGTTGCCGGCGGTGATCGATGCGGTGCTGGATGCGCCGATGGTGGAGGCGTCGGTGGGGGATTCGGATGAGTTCTTCGCGGATCTGCAGGCGTTGGAGGATGCGCAGGCGGAGATGAAGGTGCATGGGGCGGATATTCAGTCGATCACGTCGACGTTCTTCGCGGAGTTCTCGGCTTTGGATTTCGGGGGTGATGACTGATGAGTTCGGTGAAGCCGATCATCCGGGAGTTGAAGCAGGCGGCGTTGAAGGGGTTCGCGCATGCGGATCACAAGCTGCACCAGTTGACGGCGAACATGGACGGGCATCTCGACGACGTCATCCGTCAGGTCCGTGGCCGCGACCACTACGACGGCAAGGTCGACACCACGCGGACGAACCCCACGGCGATCGACGGGAGTGTGAGAGCCGCGCCGCGACAGGAGCTTCCGCCGAGTCTCGCGGCGACCTTCGAGGACGGCGCCTATCGCACGGTGGAGACGACGGAGGCGGTGACCCTGTTCCGCGTCTACGGGCACTCCGCCGAACAGGGCGGAGGCTTTGCGACGACGTCGACGTCCGGCAACCGGATCAATGCGGCGATGGAGAGCGCCCTTCTTCCCGAGTGGAAGAACTCGCGTGAGTTCGAGGCCACGATCGAGGTGCCGGCGGGCCAGGTGCTCAACATCGGCACCGTGGCGCCGCAGACGACCATGTCCGGAGCGATCCTGCCGGGCGGAGCGGATCAGATCCTCTTGCCCCGTGATTGGCCGAGTTCCTGGGTTCAGAATGTCGACAGGCTGCCGGTAGGTTTTCAGGGGAGGATCCCATGACGACGAAATACGAGGAGGCGCTCCTCGCCGCCCTGCAGGCGCTGGAGTCGGCTTCGGCGGATGGTGCATTCCCGGCGTCCTTGAGTTCGTCGCTGCGCGGCCAGCTGCAGGAGGAACTTCAGACCGTCCGCGCGGGGCACCTGTCGCCTCGCTCGCTCGCCACCGCCCTGAGCCACCAGATGGTCGACTCCGGACACATCGACGACCGTTTCTCGGCCGCCTTGGACGGCATGCTCGCCGCGGAGGGGAGCGCGCAGGGCGAGCCGTCGCTTCTTCCGCGGGTGACCGTGCGTCAGCTGGGGGAGAGGGGCGTGCGGACCCTGGCTGCGGCCGAGCATCTCCTCGGGCGTTACGGTCTGCTCCTGCCGGTGATGAACGCGCAGGACGGCACCCGGCTGATCACGATCGAGGTCGAGGGAGGCAGAGCTCTCCCGGCGTTCTCGTCGCGTGAACTGTTCGACGAGTGGGCGAGCGGCGCACCCGAGGGTGCGAGTCCCGCGCTCGTCCCCGCGGGCGGCGTCGGCCGGCTCGCCCCCGGAGTCGACGTCGTGATCAATCCGCTCAACGAACGACTCATGCTGGCGAACGAGAGAACGATCCCGGCCGGCACGGTGAGCTTCGGGCGCCCGGGGCACGTGGATCCGCGCGTCCTGACCGCGGTTCGCGCTGCGAGCGACAGTGCGGGCATCGCCCGGGTGTCACTGGCACAGGTGGTCGCCGACGGACAGTCGGCCCTCACTGCTGTCCCGACGGGTGATTCCGCTTCCCTCAGGGCTTTCGCCGCAGCGCTGGGGGGAGCTCTGCCGGCGGGAGTCGGCCTCGACATCCTCCCGAGCGACACCCAGCTGGGTGCGGCCGTCGCCGCGGAGATCCCGCCGCTCTTCGAACGACCCTGACGGTCAGCGCCCGGCGTCGGCCAGGTGGCGCGCGTCGTGGCTGAGCACCTTCACCATCACGCCGTGCCGGCGAAGGGCGGCGACGGTGCGGGCCTCCTCGTCGAGATCGCGGCCGAGCGCGTGGATGTTGGCGACGACGAGCACGTCGCCCGCCCGCAGGGTGTCGATGAGGCGGCCGATCCGATCCGTCCAGCTCTCCAGGATGTCGGGCGCCGGGTGGCGGAAGCCCTCGATCGGCACGCCGAAGCGGGTGAGGTCGTCGCGCTGCTGCACCACGGAGGGCATGCCGTCGCGCGCCACCACCAGACCGACGAGGCGGGATCCGTCGGGCTTGGCCGACCACCAGTCGCGGTTCTGCTGCAGCTCGGTGAAGCACTTGGGGCACTCGGCCGCCGCGTGCGGAAGGTGCAGCGGGCTGGTGAGGGCGGCGTCGAGGGAGGCCTCGGTCGTGCCTTCGGCATCGCCCTGCGTGTGCGTGGTCGCTTCCATGTCATCCGCCTCCACGACTATTGTGCCTTCTCCCGCCGACACCGGCGTGCCGAGCCCCGCAGATCGCGACCGGGCGCGCTCCCACAGCGGCGCGGGGTACTCTCGCACATGTCCGCCACGGAGCCCGAGGAGTCCGCATGCCTGTCGTCGCCGCCTATGCCGCACCGAGCGAGGGCGCGCCCCTCGCACCGACCACGATCGAGCGGCGCGAACCGGGTCCGCACGACGTCGTGATCGACATCGCCTACGCCGGGATCTGCCACTCCGACATCCACACCGTGCGGGGCGACTGGGGGCCGCAGCGGTATCCGCTCGCACCCGGCCACGAGATCGCCGGCACGGTCGCGGCGATCGGATCCGAGGTCACGCGCTTCGCCGTCGGAGACCGGGTCGGCGTCGGCTGCCTCGTGAACTCCTGCCGTGAGTGCCCCGCCTGCCTGCGCGGCGAGGAGCAGTACTGCACCGGCGGCTCCGTCGGCACCTATGGCGCGATCGACCGCGACGGCACCGTCACCCAGGGCGGCTATTCGCGCCAGGTCGTCGTCACCGAGGGCTTCGTCCTGCGGATCCCCGACGCCATCCCGCTCGACCGCGCGGCACCGCTGCTGTGCGCGGGCATCACCACCTACTCGCCGCTGCGCCACTGGAAGGTCGGCCCCGGTTCGCGCGTCGCCGTCATCGGACTCGGCGGCCTCGGCCACATGGCCGTCCAGATCGCGCACGCGCTGGGCGCCGAGGTCACCGTGCTCTCGCAGTCGCTGCGCAAGAAGGACGAGGGGATCCGGCTCGGCGCCGACCGCTACCTCGCCACCTCGGAGCCGGAGACGTTCTCGGGCAACCGACGCGCGTTCGACCTGATCCTGAACACCGTGAGCGCCCCGCTGCCGCTGGACGACTACCTGCGCCTGCTCGACACCAACGGAACCCTCGTGTGCGTGGGCGCCCCGCCGGAGCCGATGTCGGTCTCGATCAACCAGCTGCTCGGATTCCGCAGGTCGCTGGCCGGATCCGCGATCGGCGGGATCGCCGAGACGCAGGAGATGCTCGACTTCTGCGCCGAGCACGGCCTTGCGGCGGAGATCGAGCTCATCGACGCGGCCGGCATCAACGACGCCTACGAGCGCGTGCTCGCGAGCGACGTGAGGTTCCGCTTCGTGATCGACGCCGCGACGATCTGACGCCCACCCGCTCAGGACCGCGTCTCGTCTCTCGGTCGCCTGCGGCGTCCTCGCTCGACGACCCCGGGATCGGTCGTCGAACGAGCCCCGAGCGGAGCGAGGCGCGAGACGGAGCGCGGCGGTCTCGCCGGGTCAGATCAGCCCGAGTGCGCGCACGGCGTCCCGCTCCTCGACGAGCTCGGCGACCGAGCGGTCGATGCGCTCCCGCGCCCAGTCGTCCGGGTCCAGACCCTCGACGATCTGCCACGCGCCGTCGACCGCGCGCACCGGGAAGGAGCTGATCAGCCCCTCCGGGACGCCGTACTCGCCGTGCGAGACGACGGCGGCGCTCGTGCGGCGTTCGCCGGTGCCGAGCGCACCGTCGCGCACGTGGTCGATCGTCGCGTTCGCCGCCGACGCCACCGAGGACGATCCCCGCACCTGGATGATCTCGGCGCCGCGCTTCGCGACGCGCGGGATGAACGTGCTGTCGAGCCAGGCGCGCACGTCGCCGGTCTGCTCGGCCAGGGCGTCCCAGACCGGGCGTCCGGCGACCGTGGCGTGCGCGACGTCGGGGAACTGCGTCGCGGAGTGGTTGCCCCAGATGGTGACCCCGGCGATGTCGGCCACGGGGGCGTTCAGAGCCGCGGCGAGCTGACCGCGCGCGCGGTTCTCGTCGAGGCGGGTGAGCGCGCTGAACCGCTCCGCGGGCACGCCGTCGGCGGCCGCCGCGGCGATGAGGGCGTTGGTGTTGGCGGGGTTGCCCACGACCGTGACGCGCACCCCGGGTGCGGCGTGCGCGGCGATCGCCGCGCCCTGCGGGCCGAAGATCGATCCGTTGGCGGCGAGCAGATCGCCGCGCTCCATGCCCGGGCCCCGCGGGCGCGCCCCCACGAGCAGCGCGTGGTCGGCGCCGTCGAAGCCCACGGCCGGGTCGTCGGTCACCTCGACGTGCTCGAGCAGACCGAAAGCGCCGTCCTGCAGCTCGAGGGCCGCGCCCTCCGCGGCGGCGATCCCCGCGGGGATCTCCAGCAGCCGCAGCCGCACCTTCTCGTCCGGGCCGAGCATGTCGCCCGCCGCGATCCGGAACAGCAGCGCGTAGCCGATCTGCCCGCCGGCCCCGGTCAGAGTCACCGTGGTGGTCACTTTCGGCTCCCTTCGGTCGCTGGCGCGACGCTCAGTGCGAGCCTATGCCTCGCCGTCGGGCCATGGACCGTGGAAAACTGTGCTCATGACGTTCAACCCGGATGCCGATGTCTCGGACAACAAGGTCAAGCGGCGCAGCGGCGGCCGCACGGCCGCGATCGCCGGCGGCGGCGTGGTCGGGCTCGGCGCCGTCGTGGTGCTGCTCATCAGCGCCTTCACCGGGGTCGACCTCTCCGGCCTCCTCGGGGGCGCGACCGGAACCTCGCAGAGCCAGCAGCAGGGGGACGGATCCACCGAGGGATCGGTGCAGAGCTGCAACACCGGCACCGACGCCAACAACAGCGTCGACTGCCGTGTCGCCGCAGTGTCGCTGGTGCTCAACGACTACTGGGCGAAGCACGTCAAGGGCTACGTCGAGCCGGGGCAGGTCAACGTCGAGGGCTCGACGTCCACCCCCTGCGGCACCGCCTCCAACGACGTCGGCCCGTTCTACTGCCCGTCGGATCAGACCGTCTACATCGACCCCACGTTCTTCCAGCTGCTCAAGCAGCAGTTCGGCGCGGAGGCCGGCGACCTCGCCCAGGTCTACGTCGTGGCGCACGAGTACGGGCATCACATCCAGAACATCACCGGCACGATGGACAAGTACCCGAACAACGGCACGGGGCCCACGAGCAACGGGGTGCGCACCGAGCTGCAGGCCGACTGCTATGCGGGCGCTTTCATCGCCGACATGACGCAGGAGAAGGACAAGAACGGCGTCGCGTACATGAAGACGCCGACCGATGCGCAGATCAAGGACGCGCTGAACGCGGCCGCGGCGGTCGGCGACGATCACATCCAGCAGCAGTCCGCGGGCTACACCAACCCGGAGAGCTGGACGCACGGATCCAGCGACCAGCGGGACAAGTGGTTCGCGACCGGCTACAAGTACGGTCTCGGCAAGTGCGACACCTTCGCGGTGGCCACGCCGTAGCCGCGAATCCTGTCGTTCCTTCTCTCTTCCGGGGTCGTTGAGCGAGCGCAGCGAGACGAAACGCGGCGCTCTCGCGAGGTCACCGCGTTTCGTCTCGGTCGCGCTGCGCGCGTCCTCACTCAACGTCCATGGGGAGAGAGGCGGGGCCTCCTCGCGCTACGCGCGCATCGCCTGGACGAGCGTGCGCACGAGTGCGAGCACGCCGCCCTGCGCGCGGAACCGGGTCAGCCCCTCGCTGACCTCGGCGGCCGTGCGCGACGAGGCAAACCACGGCGGCTTCGGCAGGATCGTGAACCGGCCGCCGTCGCGCACGATCGACGCCGACCGCGGGAAAGGCCGGAACGGGCCGCGCACCACGGAGCGCTCCACGTCGGCGAGCAGCAGGGCGTTGTGCACGACGCCGATCCCGCTGCCGACGTCCGCGATCGTGTTGCCGGGGAACGCGCCCCAGGTCACGGTCGGGGTGATGAAGCCGAAGGCGGTCCACGTGTTGATCGCGATGGAGCCGTAGTGCAGCGCCGTGATCGCCCGCTCGAAGCCCGCGCCGAGCGATGCCTCGGTGGCCGGATCGATCAGCACGTTCGCGCCGAGGGTGCCCTGCAGCTTCTCGTTCGCATGCGCGACGGCGGCATCCAGGAACGCCTGTCCGGTGCCGGGCAGCTGCTCCACCCCCAGCACCGGGGCGAAGTACTCGGTCTGCTCCAGTGCGGTGGCGTCGTCGCCGTCTCCGATCTCGACCAGGAGACGGTCGGCGAGCACGAGCGCGTCGGGATACGACTGCTCCGCCTGAGCCATGCGCTCGTCCGAGCGCGGGTACCAGATCGGCCGCTCGGGGGCGATCGCATACGCGCGGCGCAGCTCGATGAGGAACTGATCCTTCTGCGCCCAGTCGCGGGAGAGGAGCACGACCTGACCGGCGATGCAGTTGTGCCCGGCGTTCTGCAGCCGCATCGTCGCGACGTGCTCGGCCTGGAAGCGCAGGTCCTCGTCGCTCCAGTCGCCCGGCACGACGATGATCGGCGAGACCCCGCCGAGCTCGGCGGTGATCGGCTTCTTCAGCCGCGGCCGGTTCTCGCGCCTGCGGCGCTTGCCCTGGGCGCCCGTGCCCCACACGATCGCGTCGAAGGTCGGCGCGGATCCGGTGATGTGCACGTGCGCGAACGCGTCGTTTGCGGTGAGGTACGTCCCGACGTCGGCGCCGCCGCGCACGATCCGGAGGAAGCCGGGGGCGATCAGCGGCGCGAGCGCCCTCTCGAAGACCGGCACCAGGGCGTCCTGCGTGGGGTTGACCTTGAGCAGCACGACGCGGTCGTGCGCCAGCAGCTCGTACAGCACGTCGAGCACCGGGATCGAGGTGATGTTGCCGGCGCCGAGCACGAGGCCGATGCCGCCGTCCGTGGCCTCGGGCGAGCGCTGGGCGAGGCCGGCGCGGGACCGGGCGTCCCCCGGCGTGACGCCGGGGGCGAGCCACACCTCGCCCGTGAAGCCCGAGAGCAGCAGCTTGTCGATGCCTTCGAGCGGGAAGGAGTGCACGCGGGTCTGACCGCTCGCCGTCCGGTCGACGGTGAGGCCGTCCAGCGGGTTGCGGCCGGTCGCGATGCGGTCGAGCGTCTCGATGTACGCGTCCACCGCGCCGAGCGTCGCATACGGACCGCTCAGCCACTCCTCGCCGCGGAGCGGATGATCGTCCGTCAGCTGCTTCGAGCGCACCGCGGTGCGGGCCCAGGTGCGCGCGGTCGCCGCGACGGTGCGGCGCACGCCGCGCAGCAGCGTCACGCGCTGGCTCACGGTCAGGGCGGACCAGGCCGCGGATCCCTTGCGCAGGGCCGCGATGTCCTCCTCGATCGGGGCGCGGACGTCGTCGGCGAGGGTGTCGGGCATCGGATCTCCTTCGGCGCGGTCTGGTCTCAGGGTACGCGCTCGGCGTGAGACGGAGTCTCACCGTCGATGTCCCCGCGACGCAGCCCGTACCGGGCCAGGGTGAACAGGCTCAGCAGCATCAGCGCCGCCGGCACGATGCTGAAGATCACGACGATGCCGGCGACCGCGCTCGCCGGCTGGGCGAGGGCGGATGCGTCGCCGGCTGTGCGCGAGACGTAGCCGGTGATCGCGAGGACGACCGAGACGATCGTCGTCCCGAGCGCGAAGCCGACCGTCTCCGAGGCGGTCCACATCCCCGTGAACGTGCCCGCGTGGCCCGGTCCGCTGTCGCGCTCGTCGTGCGAGATCACGTCGGGGAGCATCGCCATCGGGAGCGCCTGCATTCCCGCATAGGCGATGCCCGCGACGGCGACCGAGAGGTAGATCCAGGATCCGGGAGCCCACAGGGCGAGGACGATCGACGCCGACGCGACGAGGAACATCAGCGAGGCGATCCGGAAGGCGCGCTCCTTGCCGATCCGGCGCGACACCCGCTCCCACACCGGCGTCGCGATGACGGCCGGGGCGACGAGGGCGACGAACAGGAGCGTCACCGCGCTCTCGGAGCGCATCACCCAGGTCGCCACGTACTGGGCGCCCGCGAGCATCGTGCCCGTGGCGAGGGCCTGCAGCAGATAGGTGCCGAGCAGGGCGCGGAACGGCTGCGAGCGGCGCACCGCGGCGAACCCCGCGGCGTACTGGGCGCGAATGCCGACGTGCTCGACCGCGGCGGGGGCGGCCACCGCGTCGTCCGCCGTGCGCGCGGCGATGAGCATTCCGACGCCGATCACGACGCCGGCGACGATCCCCATCACGAGATAGCCCGTGACGGGGTCGCCGGTGAGGCGGCGCAGTTCGGGGCCGCCGCCGCCGAAGAGCAGGATCGTGACGGTGAGCGCGATCACCCGCCAGCTGAGCAGCCGGGTGCGTTCGTCGTAGCTCGACGTGAGCTCGGCGGGCAGGGCGATGTACGGCACCTGGAACAGGCTGAACGCGGTGGCGGTCGCCAGGAAGGCGATCAGCACGCAGATGACGCCGGCGACGGGGCCGAACACCGGCGGCACCGCGAAGGTGAGCGCGAAGAACACCGGCAGGGTGAAGGCGCCGATGAGCATGAAGCGCTTGCGGCTGCCCGTGCGGATGAGACTGCGGTCGGACCAGGCGCCGATCACCGGGTCGATCACGACGTCCCAGATCTTCGCGAGGGTCACGATCGTGCCGGCGAGGATCGCCGCCACGCCGAGGTTGTCGGTGAGGAAGTAGGCGAGCACCAGGCCGGGCAGCGTCGCGAACCCGCCCGTTCCCAGGGAGCCCGCGGCATAGCGGGCGACGGTGCGGGCGGGAAGGCGCGTGGGGGCTCGTTCGGCGCGAGCGGCGATGCTCATGCGCGTCAGTGTATCGGCGCGCGCGGCGGCCGGATCAGGCCCGCTCCGCGTGCACCGGAGGGAGTCAGATCAGGGACAGCTCGCGCAGCTTCGCCTCGACGTCGGCGTTGGACGGCTCGACGTGATGCGAGGAGTCGGGGTACACGACCACCGGGATGTTGGTGCGGCCGGAGATCTCCTTGGCGACGTCCGCGGCCGCAGGATCCTCGACGAGATCGACGTAGGTGTACTCGATGCCGAGCTCGTCGAGCTGCTTCTTCGTGCGGATGCAGTCACGGCACCAGTCGGCGCCGAACAGGGTGATCGTGTCAGAGACGGGGGCGGTCATGATTCCAGGGTACGGCGGATCCGGGGATGAGGGCTCGGCCGGGAGGATCGCCGAGACGGGGGACTTCACCTCCCGTTAGCCTGGAGCGGGCAGGGTGGCTGACGGGAAACGCGCAGGTTCTGCATGGTTTCCCGTGGGATCATGGCGAGTCAGCGATCGGAGGAGGGGCATGGGCGACATGTCGGCAGGGGAGCGCATCCCCGGTGCCACGGTCATCATTCCGACCTACAACGAGCGCGACAACATCGCGGCCCTCGTCTCCCGCGTCTCCGCCGCCGTCTCGGACCGCGACGTCGAGATCCTGTTCGTGGACGACAGCTCGGACGACACCCCTGACGTGATCCGCCGGATCGCCGTCGACGCTCCCGTTCCCGTGCGGCTCCTGCACCGGGAGAAGCCCGTGGGCGGTCTCGGCGGCGCCGTGGTGGAGGGCATCTCCGCGGCCGCCTACGACGTGTGCATCGTCATGGACGGCGATCTGCAGCATCCGCCGGAGCTCCTGCCCGACATGATCGACCGCTTCGAGGACGGGGATGCGGACGTCGTGGTCGCCTCCCGCTACGTCGGCGGCGGCGACAACGGCGGTCTCGCCGGAGCGGTGCGCGTCGGCGTCTCCCGCGGCGCGACCCTGCTCACCAAGGCGATGTTCCCGATCCGGCTGTCCGGCGCCTCGGATCCGATGACGGGATACTTCCTCGTGGACCGTCGCCGCATCGACCCGGTGGCGCTGCGCCCCAACGGCTTCAAGATCCTGCTGGAGATCCTGGTGCGCTCCGACGTGCGCATCGCCGAGGTGCCGATGGAGTTCGGCGAGCGGCTGCACGGGCAGTCCAAGGCGTCGTTCGTCCAGGGCATGGAGTTCCTCAAGCACCTGGCCCGGTTGCGCTTCGGCAAGATGTCGCTGTTCGCGATCATCGGCGGTGTGGGCGCCCTCGCCAACCTCGTCATCATGTGGGCGCTCACCCACCTCGGCGTGGAGTACGTCTGGGCGGCGATCATCGCGGCCGAGGTGACGATCATCGGCAACTTCATCCTGCAGGAGCGCTACGTCTTCAACGACATGCGCGGCGACGCCTCCGCCATCGGCGTGCGCTTCGCCCAGTCGTTCACGTTCAACAACGTCGAGGCGGCCGTGCGGATCCCGGTGCTGGCGCTCATGGTCGAGACCTGGCACATCTCCAGCATCCTCGCGGCGGCGATCACGCTGATCGCGGCGTTCTTCGTGCGCTTCCTGTTCCACTCCCTCGTGGTCTACGCACCGCGCCGGTCGGTGCGCCAGGAGCGCAAGGCCGAGGAGCGCCGGCGCGTGCGCCTCGAGGCCGAGGCCGCCGCGGACTGATCCTGGATCCGGTGGCCCCCGTTCGGGGCGCCGCCGGGCGAGCCGCCTCGGATCCCGCCCCCTCGGATCCGCCCCCTCGGGGCGTCAGCCGATGTTGTCCTTGAGACCCTGGACGGTGTCGCCGTAGTTGATGCGGACCACCGGGAGCTCGAGCTTGTTCGTGCCGATCTTCACGTAGCCGAACTCGATGGTGCGGGCGAGCAGGAACCCTGCCTTGGTGACGCCCTCCTCCGCGGTCGCGTTGTAGTGACCGTAGGGGTAGGCGATGACCTCCTTGGCGCCGAGCACCTTCGCCGACTCCTCCAGATCCGCCGCGACCTCGTCGGCGGACAGGTTCACCATCCGGCCCTTGCCGTTGTCGCCGGCGCGGTGCATGTCGTTCGTGTGCGAGCGCTGCAGCACGTAGGGCGACGGCGAGCCGTCCTTGCGCTCGCCGGTGATCACGAACGACGTGGTCAGCAGCTTCCGCTCGGTGACGACCGGGACGGCGAGCTGAAGCCAGGTCGGATCCGCGTCGTCGTCGGTGATGACGAGCGAGTGCTGGGGCAGGAAGAGCTTGCCGTCGATGAACGCGTTCAGCTCATCCCAGGTCGGCAGATAGAACCTCTGCGACGCGACGTAGTCCATCTGCGCCTTGAAGTCCTCGATGTAGACGTAGTTGTTGCGCAGCCAGTTGTCCTCGCCCTCGGGCTTGGTCGTGAACTGGTGGTACATCAGGATCGGGATCTTCGCCGCGGTCGCGGTGTTCTGGTCGGGCGTGGTCCAGGCGGCGTGCAGCGTGAGCTGATGATCGGTGCACGCGGTCAGCTGCGACCCGTTCACACGGTCGGTCTGCACCTGCGTCTGGGCGGTCTCCGGAGTCGGGTACCAGCCGGCGAACACCGCGCCGGGACGCTCCGGGATCGGCAGGCCGGTGTACAGCACGCCCTCCGTCTGCAGCATCGGGGGCTGCGTGATGCCTTCGCCCGCGAACGACACCGCGCACGCGGTGGCGGGGTCGGCGGCGGTCTTCAGCAGCTGCTGGGCCGGTGTGAGCGGCGTGGACGTCGGCTTCGGCGTCGGCGTGGACGCGGTGCCGGCGGCCTCGGCCTTCGGGCCGCCCCCGGAGAACGCCCGCACGGAGATCGTCGCGAGGACCGCGACGAGCGCGATCGCGAGCACGGCGATGAGTCCGACGATCAGGCGGCGTCGGCGGATCACCGCGGGCGAAGGGCGCGCAGAGCGCGACGAAGTGGGGGAGCCTCCGGACATGGTGCCGAGTGTAGGGGATCCCCGGGTCCGGAACCTGAAGCGGCGTCGGGAGCGTCAGAGCAGCCAGCCGCGCTCCTGCGCGATCCGCGCGGCATCGGCACGGGTGCGCGCCTCGAGCTTCTGCATCGCCGAGGACAGATGGTTCCTCGTCGTGCCCTCGGACAGGTGCAGGGTGCGGGCCACGTCGGAGATGGTCCCGCCGTCCCGGGCGGCGGCGAGCACCTCGGCCTCGCGCGGGGTCAGCGGCGACGGCCCGGCCGTCAGCGCGTCCGTCGCGAGGGCGGCGTCGATGACCGTCTCCCCGCGCATCACCCGGCGCACGACCGCGGCCAGCTCGGAGGCCGGCGTGTCCTTGACGACGTAGCCGCTGACGCCGGCGGAGAGGGCGCGGGACAGGTACCCCGCGCGGCCGAAGGTCGTGACGATCACGATCCGCACGTCGGGCAGCGCCTGCCGCAGCTGCGCGGCGGCGGTGAGCCCGTCGATGCCCGGCATCTCCACGTCGAGCAGGGCGATGTCGGGGCGGTGCTGCTGCGCGGCCGCCAGCACCTCGTCGCCGCGCCCCACCTGCGCGATCACCTCGAGGTCGTCCTCGAGGCCGAGCAGCGTCGCGAGCGCTCCGCGCACGAGAGCCTGATCGTCGGCGAGCAGGATCCGGATCGCCGGAGCGTTCGCGTCGTGCGTCATGCGGTGACCTCCAGGAGGAACCCGCCGTGGCGGGAGCGGCCGATCCTCAGGGCGCCGCCGGCGTCGGCGGCCCGCTCGGCGAGACCGTGCAGCCCCGTGCCGCCCGGATCGGCCGGCGAGTGCGCACCGGGACCGACCCCGTCATCCTCGACCGTGATGCGTCCGGGGGCGAGCGCGACCCAGCAGTGGGCGGCTCCGGCGTGGCGGATCACGTTCGTCGCGGCCTCGCGCAGCGCCCAGCCGAACAGCTCGCGGTTGCGCTCCGGAACCTCGTCGGTGGTGGTCGGCAGGTGCGCGGTGATCACCGCGGCGGGCAGGAGCGTGCGCAGCGACGCGAGCTCGCTCGCGATCCGCACCTGGCGGTACCCGGAGACCACGGCGCGCATGTCGCTCAGCGTGGCCCTGGCCAGGGTCTGCACCTCGCGGATCTCCGCCGACGCGGCGGCGGGATCCCGTTCCGAGAGCGTGGCGGCGAGGTCGGCCTTCAGCGCGATGGCCGACAGCGAGTGGCCGAGGATGTCGTGCATGTCGCGCGCGACGCGGTTGCGCTCCTCCTCCACGGCGACGGTGGCGAGCTCCTTCTGCGTGCGCCGCAGCTCGGCGAGCGTCTGCAGGTTGCGGGTGAACGCCGCCATCAGCGTTCCGATGGAGAGGATGACGAGCGGCATCGTCCACGGCGGCGTGCTCGAGGGCTGGAGGGCCCCGTCGACGAGGTTGAGCACGAACGCGGCCGCCGCCAGCGCGACGACGGCCAGGAGCGCGCGGCGATCGCCGCCGAAGCACATCGCCGCGGAGACCGCGACGTAGGTCCACAGCCCCGAGAGGTCGGGTCCGAGCACGAGGAGGAACGGGAGCGACAGCAGCAGCAGCACGGCGGGCGGCACCCACCGCCAGGGGCTCGGCAGCGCCATCGCCGCCGGGAAGGAGACGGTGAACAGCGCACCGTAGACCAGCACCCCGAGGCCCCAGAGCCAGGACGCCGGGGCCGGGAGCTGGGTGAGCAGGGGCACCAGGATGAACCCGATGATGAACAGCTGGCTGATGAGCGCCCCGGGGTACCACCGCTTCGCGCCGGGGGCGCCGAGGGTCAGCCGCAGCCGGGGCCACCCTGTGGCGCCGTCGAGCGAGGGCGCATCCAGGAAGCCGCCCTGGCCGATGCCGAGGCGCAGCGGGAAACCGTGACGAGCAGGGCGCCCGGCCGAGGCCGTGGCGTCCTGCTCGTCGCAGACGTCGTCCGTCACGTCAGACGCGCTTGGTGTCCCGGCGGAACATCAGCACCGCGAGGCCCGTGAAGACGAGGAACCAGACGATGAGGTTCGGCACCGACCAGCCGTCGGGGGCGACGCCGATCACGGCCGACTGCGACAGGTTCGCGATGCCCCACAGCGGCGTGAACTTCGCGCCGATCTGCACGGCCTCGGGCATGATCGCGAGAGGTACGAACAGCCCGCCCATGAAGCTCAGGATCGGCAGGATCGGGCCGAGGTAGCGCATCGCGTTCTGCGCGGGGAAGGCGTAGCCGACGGCGAGGCCGAGGCTGGTCAGCATGAGCGAGCTCAGCCAGGCCAGCGCGCCGGCGGCGATCAGGTTCCCGAGCGGAGCGGTGATGCCGAGCACGGCGCCGACGATCAGCGTCACGATCACGGCGATCGCCCCGAGGACCATGCCGCACACGACCTTGACCAGGATGTAGACGACGGGGTTCAGTGGCGTCAGGCGGAGCTGGCGGCTCCAGCCCTGGGCGCGCTCGGAGGCGACGGAGACGCCGGTCATGGTGCTCGCGACCATCGCGCCGTAGACGGCCATCGAGATCATGATCGGCACCGCGGCGGACATCCCGCCCTGGCTGACCGGCACGCTCGAGATGGACGTGTTCTTGTTGGGCAGGCCGATCATCACGAGCATGGCGATCGGGAAGATCAGCGTGAAGACGACCACGCTGGAATTGCGGAACAGGCGTTTGAGCTCGACGCCGAGGAAGGTGAGGCTGAAGCCGCCCATCGGCGGCACGCGCCGGGAGGACGGATCGATCCGGTCCAGGCGTTCGGTGGCGGAGGTCACGGTCATTCCCCTTCCGTGTCGTCGCCGGTGAGCTGGAGGAAGGCCTGCTCCAGGTTCTGGCTGGTGATGGTGATGTCGTGGGCCGAGGTGCGGGTGAGCAGGTGGCGGGCCACCGCATCGGAGTCGTTGGCGCGGATGATGATGCGCGGACCGCGCACCTCGACCGAGTCGACCCCGGCGAGGGCGGCGATCTCGGCCTGGCCGGATCCCGATGCGTCCTCCCATTCGGCCTCGACCGTGCGGCCGGAGGCCATCGCCTTGATCTCGGCGGTCGTGCCGTCGGCGACGATGCGGCCCCGGCGGATCAGGATGATCCGGTCGGCGTACTGGTCGGCCTCTTCGAGGTAGTGCGTCGCGAAGAGCACCGTGCGCCCGCGCTGGGCGTCGGCGTGGATCGCCTGCCAGAACGAGTGCCGGCCCTCCACGTCCATGCCGGTGGTCGGCTCGTCGAGGACGATGAGGCCCGGATCCGACACCAGCGCCATCGCGAAGCGCAGCCGCTGCTGCTGACCGCCGGAGCACTTCTGCACCTTGCGGTCGGCGATGTCGGCGATTCCGGCCCGCTCCAGCGCGGCGTCGATGCTGGTCGTGTGGGCGAACAGCGACGCGGTGAGCTTCATGGTGTCGCGCACGGTCACGTCGCTGAGCAGGCCGCCGGTCTGCATGACGGCGGAGACCAGGCCGCGCCCGATCGCCTGGCGCGGGGAGAGTCCGAACAGGGTCACCTCGCCGTCATCGGGCTGGGAGAGCCCGAGCAGCATGTCGATCGTGGTGGTCTTGCCGGCGCCGTTCGGGCCGAGGAAGGCCACGACCTCTCCCTGCGCGACCTCGATGTCCACGCCGTCGACGGCCGTGAAGCCGCGGAAGCGCTTCGTCAGGCCGTGCGCGGCGATCGCGGCCGGAGGGGTCGCGGGGGTGCGGGTGGCGGCGGGGGCCGTCCGGGTGTCGCTCATGTTGTCGCCTCGTTCATGTGATCCAGTCTGCTCCGCGGCGCGCACGGCGCACGATGAACGATGTCATGGATCGGCTATGACATCCGTCATGGAACGCGGGGCGGACGTCCGGCGACGCCGTCGCCCGGCCGCTCAGGGGGTGAGCGCCGCGATCGCGCTGACCTCGATGAGCGCGCCGGGAACGCCGAGCCCCGCGACGCGCGCCGCGGTGACCAGCGGAGGAGCCCCGTCCCGCGCGAGCTTGGGGCCGACGGCGCCGTAGGCGGCGCGCAGATCCGCGTCCTGGTGGATCAGCACGGTCCAGCCGATGACGTCGGCGAGCGTCGCCCCGGCCGCGGCGAGGGCGGCCTCGGCGTTGTCGAGGGCGCGGGCGGACTGCACGGCCACGTCGTCGGAGACGACCGCGCCGGACTCGTCGACGCCGTTCTGGCCGCCGACGTGGATCATCGTGGACCCGGGCGGGATCACGGCGACATGGCTGAAGCCGGGGCTGTTCACGAGGCCCGGCACGGAGGGGTAGGAGATGCTCATGGCGCGAGGCTAGCCGCGGGCGCCGACACTGCACGGATCCCGCCACGTCGTGCGCGACGGATGCAGGATGCTGCGACCTCTGCAGGACGGATTCGGTCCTTGGCTCCTGCATCCGTCGGCGGATCCTGCATTCCTCGCGACGGACGCGGGGCGGACGCGCGACGCCGATCCGGATCCGGACCGCGGGTCGAGGCCGCCCGACGCGGCGCGATAGACTCGAGAGGCTCAACAGGAGGTTGCCCGGTGATCCTTCACTACATCGTGTTCGGAATTCTGTTCCTCGGCGGATTCGTGCTGCTGGGCATCGCCCCCGGCCTGCCCGCATGGCAGGGTCCCGTCTTCGTCGCGGGCATCCTGGCGATCAGCCTCGCTCTCGCGTACATGATGCGCGAGCCGGGCGGCGCCACCAAGCGCAGCCGCTCCTGGGAGAACTGAGCCCCACCACCGCGCATCAGGCTCAGGGCTTCGGGTGCGCGGCGAAGAACCGCCAGATCGTGCCGGTCGCGTCGAGCGCCTCCGACGGCTGATTCCCGCCCGCGGTGGAGCGGCCGGCCTTGACCGGCGAGCCCGGCCAGCCGTGCCCCCCGTCGGCGATCGTCACCAGCTCCACGGCCCGGCCCTCCGCGCACGTGCCGACCGCGGTGGTGACGACCCCGGCCGTCGTCGAGGTCGCCGGGGCGCATCGATCGACGACGCGCCACTGGTCGATCACCGCGGGGACCGGCGGTCCGTCGATCGCGGCCGGCCCCGTGCCCGTCCCGCCGTCGAAAGGGATCGTGGTGTCCTGCAGGCCGTGGATGTGGATCACCGAGGTCGGAGCGGGGGTCTCGCAGGTTCCGAGCATCGTCGCCGAGTCGGGGCCGATCGCGGCGAACAGATCGGTCCGGCACGCCAGCGTGTAGGCCATGATTCCGCCGTTGCTGATCCCGGCGGCGTAGATCCGCCGGTCGTCGAGGGGGATCCGGGATCCGATCGCGGCGACCATGTCCTGGATGAAGCGGACGTCGTCGATGTCGTTCCGAGCGGGGTAGCCGCAGCAACCGCCTCCGGTGTTCCAGGCCGGTTCGACGGGGCCGAGACCGTCGGGGTAGGCGACTACGAACTTCTCCCGGTCGGCCTCCTGATCCCAGCCGTAGTACTGCTCCGCGACCGCCGCGCTGCCCCCGCCGCCGTGCAGCATCACCACGAGCGGAGCCTCGGGCGGCAGCCCCGCGGGCGTGTGCACGCGGTAGGTGCGCGCGATGCCGCCCGAGACGAGGGTGAACTCCTCCGAGCCGGAGGCTCCCGGCACAGGGGCGGGCGTCCCGGTGCCGGAGGGCGCGGCAGGCGCGACGGGTGACGGCGAGGGCGACGCCGAGCCGGTCCGGGGCCCGGCGCCGCCCGGGTGCCCGAGGAGCCCGGCCGCCGCGGCGCCGCCGAGAAGGGCCAGCGCGGCGACGGCGCCGAGCGCGATGAGGACGCGGGACCGGAGCATGCCGCCGAGCGTAGCCGCGGGATCCGGTCCGCCTCGTCCTCCCCCGGGTGCGAACTGAAGCGGCGGACTACTCCTCCGGGAGTACGCGTGCGGTACCCCGCGGGCGGATCCGCCTCCGCGGCGGCGCGATTAGCATCGGAGGATGCCCGATCAGCCGCCCGAAGACATGCCGAGGGCGTCGACGGCGTGGTTCGGCCCGGACACGGGGCGGATCCCGGCGGGCCCGCCGGCCCGGGTGGGGCTGATCGCACCGGTGGTGCTGAGCCTGCTCGTCCAGGTGCCGGCGAACGCATGGATCGCGGCCCATCTCCCGGGTCATGGGTTGCGCTGGCGGATCGTCCTGCACCTCGTCCTCGCCGTCGCCGGGCCGCTCGCGCTGCTCGCGGCCCGGCGATTCCCGGGTCCGACGGTCGCGCTCGTCTCGGGGCTGGCACTGCTGGACGTGCTCACCGCGCCGGTCGCCGGCCCGCCCTACCTCGCCCTCGCGTTCGCGATCGCGATCGCGGTCGCCCGCGGGGCGGTGATCTGGGCCGCGGTCTCCGTGGCCACCGGCTGGGCGGCGGCGATCCTGATCGGCGTGAGCATCGGGCGGGTCTGGCATCCGGGCCTCATCGTGGCGGCCACGGCCGCGCTCGCGGCGAGCTTCGCGATCGGCGCCTTCGTGCGCGTCCGCGGCGCCCGGGTGGCGGAGCTGCGGGCGGATGCGCAGCGGCGCCGGCGCAGCGCCGAGGAGCGTGAGCGGGTGCGCATCGCCCGGGAGCTGCACGACGTGCTGGGGCATGCGCTGTCGCAGATGAACGTGCAGGCCAGCGTCGGGCTGCACCTGTTCGACCGCGACCCCGAGCAGGCGCGCGCGGCGCTGCAGAACGTGAAGGACACCTCGAAGCTCGCGCTGGAGGAGGTGCGGGGCGTGCTCGGCGTGCTCCGCGACGGCGAGGCGCCGCTCGTGCCCCAGGCCGAGCTCGCCGAGCTGCCGCGGCTCATCGCGGGACTCACCACGCCGGGCCTGGAGATCGCGCTGGACGACCGCCTCGGCGGCACTGCGCCGAGCCGCGCGACCCAGTTCGCGGCCTATCGCATCGTGCAGGAGGCGCTGACGAACGCGGTCCGGCACGCCCAGGCCGCCCACGTGAGCGTGATCCTGGAACGGCGGGAGGGTGCGGATCCGGCGCTCGTCGTGACGGTGGCCGACGACGGGCGCGGCTTCGGCGGCGCGGATCCGGGCGCCTCGGGGCACGGCGGCGTACTGGGCATGCGCGAGCGCGCGGCGCTCCTCGGCGGCGTCGTGGAGGTCGGCGACGGCCCGGACGGCGGGGCGCGCGTCGTCGCGACGCTGCCGTGGGGGAGGGCCTCGTGATCCGGGTCGCGCTGGCCGACGATCAGCTGCTCGTGCGGGCGGGGTTCCGCGCGCTGCTGGACGCGGAGGACGGCATCGAGGTCGTCGCGGAGGCGTCGGGCGGGCAGGAGCTGCTGCGGAGGATCCGCGAGACGCCCGTGGACGTCGTGCTGATGGACATCCGCATGCCGGACGGCGACGGGCTGTGGGCCACCGAGCAGATCGCCGCGGATCCGGCTCTCGCCGACGTGCACGTCGTGATCGTGACGACGTTCGAGCTCGACGAGTACGTGGTGCGGGCGGTGCGCGCCGGCGCCGCCGGCTTCCTCGTGAAGGACACCGAGCCGGCCGATCTCGTGCGCGCCGTGCGCGTGGTCGCCGCGGGGGACGCGCTGCTCTCCCCGGGCGTCACCCGGCGTCTGCTCGAACGGCTCACCGTCGGGCTGCGCGATGCGCCCGACCAGCGGGCGCTCGACGGCATCACGGAGCGTGAGCGCGAGGTGCTGCGCCTGGTCGGGCAGGGGCTCACGAACGACGAGATCGCGGCACGCCTGTTCCTCAGCCCGCTCACCGCGAAGACGCACGTGTCGCGGATCATGGCGAAGCTGCACGCGAGGGATCGGGTGCACCTCGTCGTCCTCGCCTACGAGACCGGCCTCGTCGCCCCCGGCTGGCAGTAGCCCCCTCTCCCCACGATCGAGTCGTCCCCCTGAGCACGGCCTATGGCTCGTGCTCAGGGGGACGAATCGAACAGGGGGGCGGTACTCCCGGGGGAGCACGTCGAATCACTCCCGGGGCCGGATTCGGCGGAGCGCGCAGATCGCGAGGCTGGATCCATCGGTCGAGATGCGGCCGAACCGATCCAAGGATGGTCACTCATGATCGCAACCGTCGCGGCCGCCGCCGCGCATCCCGGACACCTGGGCTTCCACCCCTTCTGGCCCGTCTTCATCATCGGCCCCCTGATGTTCCTCGTCATCGTGGGCCTCCTCGTCGCGATCCTGGTGCGTCGCCGTCGCTGGGGCGGCCCCGGGCCCTGGGGCTGGCACGGCGCCCCGGGCACGCCGGGCACGCCGGGCGCGACCGCGCCGTGGGCGGGATCCGCGCAGAGCCGCACGGCCGAGCAGATCCTCGCCGATCGCTTCGCCAAGGGCGAGGTCGACGAGACCGAGTACCGAGCGCGGCTCGAGGTGCTGCGCGCGAACCGGCCGGAGGCCTGAGCCCGGCGCCCCGGGCGGGATCCCGGTGACCGGTGGCCCGTCGTGCCTGTGCGCGGCGGGCCACCGGTGCGCGTGCGCGAGAATGGGGGGCATGCCCCGGTCGACCTCTTCGCTCGCGTCCGCAGGCGCGCCGTGACCGAGGGAGGCCGCGAGGGCTCGCGCACCGCGCAGATCTCCGCGGACCTGCGCCGGCGGATCGCCGAGGGCGGGTTCGCCGCCGGCACGCGCCTCCCCAGCGAGGCGGCGCTGAGCGTCGAGTACGGCACGACCCGCAGCGTGATCCGCGGGGCGCTCGCCCGGCTCGCCCGGCTGTCGCTCGTGGTCTCGCGGCCGCGCGGCGGCTGGATCGTGCAGGCCGCGCATCAGACGCAGGGCTTCGCGCGGATGCAGTCGTTCACCGAGTGGGCGAGCGAGGGCGGGCGCACGCCGGGCGGCACGATCACGTCCCGCACCGTCGGGCCCGCCGACGCGCGTGAGGCCCAGCTGTTCCGGATCCGGCTCGGCGCGCCGCTGCACCGTTTCGTGCGGCTGCGCACGCTGGACGGGCTGCCGGTCATGATCGAGCGATCGGTCTGGGCGCCGTGGGTCGCCGAGGTCGTCACCCTGATGCCGGACGACGTGCGCTCGACCACGGCCGCGCTCGCCGAGGCCGGGATCCGCGTCGCCTCGACGAACCATCGGATCGAGGCGGCCGCCGCGACGACCGAGGACGCGGCGCTGCTCGGCGTGCGGCGCTCGAGTCCGCTGCTGCAGGTGGGCCGCACCACGACGACGCGCGAGGGACGGCTCGTGGAGCTCGGCGTGGACCGCTACCGCGCGGGGGCGATTGCGTTCGAGATCGAGGCGGGGCAGACGGTCCGCACCGCGCTCTGAGCTCAGGGCGGGCGGCGCGTTTCGTCTCGGGCGGCTGCGCCGTCCTCGCTCAACGACCCCGGGGGGAGGGGCGGCCCGGTGGGGCGGCGCGTTTCGTCTCGGGCGGCTGAGCCGTCCTCGCTCAACGACCCCGGGGGAGGGGCGGGTTGCGCCGTTGTCGCTCGACGACCCGGGGGGAGGGGCGGAGACAGCCCAGTGTGCACGCTCGGCGGCCGGATCCGGGGCATCCCGGCCCGATGCCACCGGTTCGTCCTCCCGCGTTCACCCGCCGTTCCCCTCCGCTTGCTGTCCTCGAGGTCGGCACCGATCCGGTCGCCCACCCGCCGTCCCGAGGAGCGTCCATGTCCAGCGAGCCCGTCCCGTTCACCCCGGACCCCTACGACCGCCCGCGGACCGTCCCCGACGAGGTCCTCCGGTCGGGGCTGACCCGCCGCGGCATGCTGCGCGCGCTCGGCCTGCTGGGCGGGGCCGCCGCCGTGGGTGCGGGGATCGGCGCCGGGGCCGCGACCTCCTCCGCCTCGGCGGCGACCGGCGCGGGCCGCGGAGCGCTCGCCGCGGGCGCCGCGCGCGCCTATGCCCTGCCCGAGGGCTTCTCGGGCGACATCACCGACATCAAGCACGTCGTGATCCTCATGCAGGAGAACCGCTCGTTCGACCACTACTACGGTGCGCTCCCCGGCGTGCGCGGTTTCGACGACAAGCAGGCGCTGCGGTTCCCCAACGGCACGGACGTCTTCTCCCAGCCGCAGGGATCCTCCTTCGTGAAGCCCAGCCGCGTGACCACGGTCGCGGGCACGACCACGGGCCTGGACCACTCGTACTCGGGCGGCACGTCGGCCTGGGCCGGCGGACGCTACAACAACTGGGTCGGGGCCAAGGGCGCCAACACCATGCACTACGTCTCCGGCGAGGAGATCCCCTGGCAGTACTCGCTCGCGAGCGCCTACACGATCTGCGACAACTGGCACTGCTCGGTCATGGGCCCGACCACGCCGAACCGCCTCTACGCGTGGACCGGCACGTCGGGCGGCGTCGTCGACAACGGCGGCGAGTCCAACGGCAACCGCGCCTGGCAGACCTACCCCGAGGCGCTGCAGGCCGCGGGCGTGTCGTGGCGGATCTACGTCGACAACACGAACAACGGATCCAGCTGGGTCGGCGACTACACCGACAACCCGATCCGCGGCTTCAACGCCTTCACGACCTCTGGCTCGTCCGCGCAGGACACGGCGAACCGCAACGACGCCACGAAGAACGCGGCCGGCACGGGTCTGGTGTGGCGTGCGGGATCCGCGCCCTACGCGTCGACCGGCGTCGTCAACAACGACAGCGACGCCAACCTCAACGGGGTGCTGAAAGACTTCATCGCCGCGTGCAAGCCCGGCGCGCAGTACCCGCTGCCGCAGGTCTCCTGGATCGTCGCGCCGTACAGCTGGTCCGAGCACCCCTCGGCGAACCCCGAGCACGGCGCGCACTTCTCGAACCGCGTGATCCAGACGCTGCAGAGCAACCCGGACATCTGGAAGAGCACGCTGCTCATCATGACGTTCGACGAGAACGACGGGTACTTCGACCACGTGCTGCCGCCGTTCGCCGAGCCGGGCACCCCGGGCGAGTACAACGGATCCACCCCCATCGGCTACGGAGCCCGGATCCCGACCATCCTCGTCTCGCCGTGGACGCGTGGCGGCTGGGTCGGCACCGAGACGTTCGACCACACCTCGCTCATCCGGTTCCTGGAGACGTGGACGACCGCGATCGGCACCCCGGCGCTGTCGACCACGATCACGGCATGGCGCCGGGGCATCAGCGGCGACCTCACGAGCGCGATGGACTTCGCGCACCCCGTGATCGACGTGCCGTCCCTGCCCGACACCGACGCGCTCGTGCAGATCGCCCGCGCGGGCGGCACGATCGGCACCCAGGTGCCGCCGGCCGACAAGTGGTCGAGCACCCCGCTCAAGCACCGTCCGCTGTCGTACCACCCGCACGGCGTGTTCGTGGAGGACCGCAAGACGGGGAAGGTCAGCGTGCAGCTGAGCCTCGTGGGCGGCCCCGCCGGCAAGGCGGTGAGCCTGCAGGCCTTCCCGGACAAGTACCTCCCGTTCGCGAACACGCCCTACACGGTGTCGGCGGCCAAGCCCGCGGCGCACGTGTGGGACGCGACCGCGCAGGACGGCCGCTACGCGTTCTCGGTCTACGGTCCGGACGGATTCGTCCGCTCGCACGCCGGCACGGTCGTCCCGGCCGGGCAGAACGGCGCGGGAGTGCCCCGCGTCGACGTCGATCTCCTCCCCGGCGCGACGCCGACGGTGCAGATCGCGCTGCGCAACGACGGGCGTCAGCCGGTGCACTACAGCCTCGTGCCGAACGACCACGCCGGCACCGCCCAGCGCATCTGGGTGAAGCCGGGCGGCACGGAGAAGATCACCTGGCCCACCGACGAGGGCTACTACGACGTCGTCATCACCGCCGACGCGAACACCGGCTGGCGGCACCGCTACGCGGGTCGCGTCGCGCAGCTGCCGGCCTGACCGCGTCGCCGCCGCGCACCGCACCGAGTCCCGAACACCGCAGCACCCGATCCGATGGAGTCCCGCATGACCGTCCCGCGCCGGCGCCTGCGCCGCTTCGCCCTCACCGCCGTCGTGGGCGCCGCCCTCGTCGTCTCGACGCTGGCCGCGACGCCGGCCGCCGTCGCCGACCCGGCACCCGCCCCGTCGGCGACGTCCGCCCCTGATCCGTCCGCGAGCACGCCGCCCGCCTCCTCGTCGCCGGCGCCGACCGCACCGTCGTCCGACCCGGCGCCGCAGCCGCCCGTCACGACCGCGCCACCGGCCGCGCCCGCTCCGGCTGTGCGCGCCGCGGTGCCGGGGGCGATCGCCCCGGTCGCGGCGTACGCCTTCGACGCCGACAGCGGATCCACGGTGAAGGACGTCTCGGGCAACGGCAACGACGCGACCTGGGTCGGATCGCCGGGATACCGCCCGGGCGTCTCCGGGTCCGCGGCGACGATCGGCCTCGGCACGAACTACGTGAAGCTGCCGCTGGTGGCGGGCAAGACCGACGGATCCGGGAGCTTCTCCTACGAGTTCTGGATGTCGGAGCAGAGCCGCACGTCGTACGGAACGCTCATGAGCAACCAGGACTTCGCCTCCTGCAACAACGCGGGCCTCACGCTCTACAACCAGAACACGCAGGGCGTGCTGCAGGCGTGCTGGGGCACGACGGCCGGAGGCACCAAGCGCTACCTCAACAACGCCTCCCCGAACATCGCCGGATCCTGGCACCACGTCGCCGTGACCGTCGACCGCACGGCGAACGTCATCATCGTCTACACGGACGGGGTCGAGACCAAGCGCTCGGCGGCGGGCGAGGTGACGGCCTCCACGAACCTGAAGGGCGGGTTCGCGTTCAACATCGGCGGGTTCAGCGGCAGCGAGAAGGACGTCAGCGACGGCTACGTGAACGCGGCGATCGACGACCTGCGGTTCTACAACGCGGTGCTGCCCGCCGTCCAGGTCGCCGACGACTACTCGGCGCTCAAGCCCGACTCGGGCACCTACACCGTGGCCTTCGACGGCAACGGCGCCGCCTCCGGGGCGATGCCCGCGCAGACCCTCACGATCGGGAAGTCCGCGACCCTCCCGGCCAACGCGTTCGTCCGCCCCGGCTACCAGTTCCAGGGCTGGGCGCTGAGCGCGAAGGGCCAGGTCGTCTACGCCGACGAGCAGTCGGTGGCTGACGTCACGGTCCGCGCGAACACCACGGTGACGCTCTCCGCGATCTGGAGCCGGCTGCGCGCCCCCGGCGACACCGTAGCTCCATTCGCCTCCTACGACTTCGAGACGGGCGACGGCACCGCGATCCCCGACTCCTCCGGCCGCGGCAACGACGCGACCTGGTCGGGGACGCCGTCGTACGTCGCCGGGACGTCCGGCAAGGCGGCGTACGTCAACGCCCCGGACGGCAGCACGCGCGGCGTGAACTTCTTCTCGCTGCCGCTCGTTCCGGGTCGCACCGACGGATCCGGAAGCTTCTCGTACGCGTTCTGGCTGAAGGAGGCCTCGTCGAGCTCCGACTCGCCCCTCGTCTCCAACCAGGACTTCCGGCACTGCTACAACCGCGGCGCGACGCTCTACAACACCGCCGGCAGCCCGGGGATC
Organism: Microbacterium sp. MMO-10; assembly: GCF_037148715.1. Lineage (NCBI taxonomy): Bacteria > Bacillati > Actinomycetota > Actinomycetes > Micrococcales > Microbacteriaceae > Microbacterium > Microbacterium sp. MMO-10. The sequence goes on from NZ_JBBCSV010000003.1 coordinate 181,580, forward strand.
CTGCGCGGGTGCTTCGGGCAGAACGGCACCTCGACGACGCAGAACTACCTCGCCGACGCCAGCCGCACCTCGGTCATCGGAGCCTGGCACCACGTCGCGGTCGTCGTCGACCGCGCGGCGGGCACCATGACGACCTATGTCGACGGCGAGCAGACCGCGCAGAGCACGAGCCTCGGATCCGGGTTCTCCCTGGTCAGCGGCTATCCCTTCCGGGTCGGCGCCGAGGGGTCGCTGCTCGACGACGGCGACGGCTTCGTGAACGCCGCGATCGACACCTTCGACTTCTACGACCGCGCGATCTCCGCCGCGCAGGTCCAGAACGACTACACCGCGACCCACTCCGGCGACGTCGTGACCGACGGGTCCACCGTCGCCCGCGGCTTCGTGTCGGGCGTGCTGCGGGCGTCTTCCGTGCGCGCCGGGGCAGCGGTCTCGCAGTCCGTCGCGGGCCTCTGGAACGGCGGATCCGTGACCTCCTACACGAAGGTCGAGGGGGATGACTGGCTGAACGTCGACGCCCAGGGCGTCGTGACCGGCACCGCACCGGCGACGGCGCCCGCCGACCCGGGCTCCCTCACCGTCGAGGCGACGGACGGCACGACCACCGCCCGCATCGAGGTCGAGGTCCCGGTGATCACGGCCGACGCCGCGGCGCCCTTCGACGCGGTGACCTGGAACCTCTGGGACGCGGGCGGGCACGTCAACGACGCGATGCTCAAGAACCTCGCCGTGATCGCTGAGAACGGCTTCGACGTGATCGGGGTGCAGCAGGACGGCGGCACCGCCGCGACGGCCCTCGCGAAGGCGCTCGGCTGGAACGCGCTCGAGGGTCCCGGCGGCGTCGGCCTGATCTCGCCGCACCCGCTCAGCGCGCGCACCGTGGTCGGCGATCAGCCGGGCATGGGGGCGACCGTCGACGTGCTCGGACGGAAGGTCCGCGTCTGGACCATGGGGCTCGACCGCACCGGGTACGGGCCCGAGGCGGCCTGCCTCGGCGGGGTCGCCGACCCTGTGACGCTCGTCGCCGCGGAGCGCGGCAGCATCCGGTACGCGCAGGTCGATGCGCTCGCGACGGCGATCGGACAGGAGACCTCGGGCGCGACCCCGGTGGTCGTGCTCTCCGACCTGGAGTCCCCGTCGGGCGCCGACTGGACCGCCGCGACCGCCGCCGCCCACTGCGGCGTCGGCGCCGTGGACTGGCCCGTTCCCGCCCGCCTCGCGCAGGCCGGGCTCGCGGACGCGTACCGCACCGCGAACCCCGACCCCGTCGCCGACCCGGGGAGCACCTGGTCTCCGATCGTCGTGAAGGCGCCCTCCGGCGCCGACGAGCCGCAGGACCGCATCGACACCGTGCACTACGCCGGATCCGCGCTGCAGGTGCTCGGGGCCAACACGGTCGTGGCCGGCTGGCCCTCGTCGACCGCCGTGCTCCGCAACGCCTGGGCGAGCAACCACCGCGCCGTCGTGGCGTCGTTCACGATCGGCAAAGCCGCACCGGATCCCTCCTCCCTGCCCGCGGTGGTCGCGGCGGCTTCGGGGCGCACGGTGACGCTGCACACGGTCCCGGCGGGATCGACGGGCATCGAGTACCGCATCGACGGGGGCGCCTGGCAGCCTTATGCGGCACCGTTCGCGGTGCCGGGCACGGCGGCCGCGCTCGTCGAGTACCGGGCGACCGACCAGGGCGTGACCGGCCCGGTCTCCGGGCTGCGGCTGGCCGCCGCGACCGCGGGGGCTGTCGCCGATCTGCTCGCCCTCGGCACGGCGAGGACCGTGCAAAGCGGCACCGCCTTCACCGGCGTCGGGGCGAAGGCGGTCGACGCCGACGGCAACCCCGTGGCCGGCCTGACGGTGACGTTCACCGCGCAGGGGGCGACCTTCGGGGCCGCGACCACGGCGACCGCGACCACCGACGCGGGGGGCATCGCACTCGCGCCGACCGCGACGGCCGGGGCAGCGGGCACGGCGACGATCAGCGCCCGGCTCGGCGACCGCTCGGTGACCCTCCCGGAGATCACCGTCGTGGATCCGGCCCCGACGCTCGGCGCGGACGCGTCGGCGAAGGCGGCGATCGCCGGGACGAAGACCACCCTCACGGTGACGGTGACCAACACGTCCTCGACCGCCGCCGACGTCAAGGTCGTCACGAAGTACGGCACGCGGACCTTCCCGGCGGTCGCCGCCGGAGCCAGGATCGACGCGGCGTTCACCACGCCGCTGCCCTCCCTGCCCGCGGGCTCCGTCACCGTGACGGTGTCCGGACCCGCGGGGCAGCGCACCGTGACCGCCGCCTACGACGCCGCCCGATGACCCGCCCGCAGCAGCAGCCGAATCCCCTCGGACAGGAGACGCAACGATGACCGAATCGACCCCGCACCCCGCCCGCATGCTCACCCGGCGCCGGATGCTCGTCGCCGGAGCCTGGTCGGTCCCCGTGATCGCGGTCGCGGTCGCCGCCCCGCGCGCCGCTGCATCCGGAGAGGTCGTCCTCGAGCTGCTGGGCGCCTCGGACGATGCGCTGACCATGACGGTCCCGGTCGGGGGTCCGGACAGCTCCTCCGACGCGTTCTACGTGACGGCGACCGGCACCGGATCCATCCCGCAGAACTGGACCGCGAGGATGCTCGGCGCGACGGGGATCGCCGGCTGGGACTCCAGTCTCCTGGCGGATGCCGGCGGAGACGGGGTCATCGTCCCCCTCGACGCCGGCGTGCTTGCCCTGCCCTTCTTCGCGCTGAAGGCCGGATCGTTCGTCCTGCGCATCAGTGCGGAGGGGACGGGGATCTCGAAGGACTTCGCGATCACGCTGGTCGTGGCGTGAGAACCGTCCGCGGGGCTCGGATCCGGATCCGGGTCGGTGCCGTCCTGTCCACGGCTCTCGTGGCGACGGCCCTGCTCGCCGGCTGCACCGGCGCCGGGACGGCGCAGAGCGCGCCGCAGGGCGGGAAGGCGGCAGCGGACGGGAAGGGCGTGCGGATCGCGGTGGTCGCCCCCACCGAGGCCGTGAGGCTCGGCGATGAGATCGACCTCATCGTGCGCATCACCGAGGACGGCCGGCCGATCGCCCCGCGCAGTGCGACCTTCGAGGTCGTCTCGGGGCCGGGATCCTATCCGGGTGGCTTCGAGAGCTCGAGCACGGACTCCGACGGGATCGCGACATCGCTCGCGATGCAGGCGACCGCCGCCGGTCCTGTCGTCGTGCGGGTCGCCGCAGGACAGGTCAGCGCCGACGTGACGGTGACCATCGCCGGATCCTGAGCAGACTCCGACGGTTGTATCCCACATCGAGAATGGCATACCATTTCGGCATCACTCGGAACGACGGGCCCACGCCCGTCGCCGGCGTGTGCGGAGGTCGCGTGATCGGACTCGTGAGGGCGGCTGAGCCTCGGCGCACGCGCCGGTGACGAGTCGATCCGGGACCTCCGGAGGAAGCGAGTACACAGGGTGATCAGCACCAGCAGGCCCGGCCACGGAACGACGTTCGTGGTGACGGAGAGTCACAGCGACAGGATCGCATTCGTCGATCTCACCGATCCCGGATCGCCGGTGGAGTCCGAGGTCGTCGTGGGGGAGGCGCCCTGGGCGGTCGCCGTGCACGAGGGGTCGCGGCGGGCCTACGTCAGCACCGCGGTGGGGCTCGCCGTCGTCGACCTCGACGTCCGCGAGCGGATCGCGCTCGTGCCGTACCTCGCGCAGCCGACGGTGGTCGAGTACGGCGAGGAGCGCCCGGGCGGGACGGGCGTCGTCGTGACGCCGGACGGATCCGCCGTCTACGTCGCCGTCACGCGCGCCGGCCGGAACTCGGTCGTGGAGCGCTTCGACACTGCGGCCGAGGCCTTCACGGACTCCTTCGAGGTCGGGCTGCGACCGTTCGATGTGCAGATCTCACCGGCCGGAGACGAGGTGTACACGATCGATCACGACTCCTTCACGCTCAACACCATCCGCCTCCCGGAGCACGTCGTGACGAGCGCGGAGATCGCTCCCTTCGGCACCGAGGGCGGCCTGATGTCCCACTACAAGCCGCACTACGCCGCGGTCGCCGAGGACGGCACGCTCTACCTGCCCTACCAGGGACAGGGGCTCGTGGTGTACTCGCCCGGCACGCGCACCTACGAGACGCGGGCGATGACCGCCGACTCCCACCAGCACGGCGTCGGTCTGACGACGGACGGACGGCTGCTGGTGGTCGGCGTCGGTGCGATCGGCGGCGCGACGAAGGGGCCGAGCCTCACGATCCGCGACCTCGGATCCGGTGAAGAGACGGTGCTTCCCCTCGAGAAGGGCCACGAGAACGTCGTGGAGTGGCTGGATGCGCCCGACGGCAGGCGCAAGGCGATCCTGACCGGGGGATCCACCAGCCGGGGGCCGTGGGACGGTCTCGCGATCGTCGATCTGGAGTCGCTCGCCGTCTCCGAGATCGCCGTGCCCGGCCGCCCGCAGATGGGCGTCCTGATCGCTGCGGCGTGAGCGGGGATCGAGGGGCGCAAAACCCTTGACTTCCCCAAATTTGTATACCAAACTCGTCTCTCGTAAGTAATGTATTACACACTACTTGCGCTACCCGATTTGCCTCCGCGCACGTGTCGAGACCACGCGGCGGACGAAAGGAACCCGAAATGTCAATGAAGACACAGCGGCGCGGGCGCCTCATGGCCCTCGGCGTCGCCCTCGCCCTCGGCTCGGTGCTGCTGTCCGGCTGCATGGGGAGCGCCGGCTCCGCGACCAGCACGGGAGGCGGCGCGACGACCGCGCCGGACAACGGCTCCGCGACGCTGGCGCTGCCCACCGAACCGGCGAACATCGATCCGATCATGATGCGGTCGATCTCGGCGTGGAACATGTACTACGCCGTGTTCGACGGCCTCACCCGGATCGACTCCGCGGGCAAGATCCAGCCCGGCCTCGCGACCGAGTGGAAGTCGAACGCCACGCAGGACGTCTGGACGTTCACGATCCGCAAGGGCGTCACGTTCCAGGACGGATCCGCGCTGAACGTCTCCGACATCGTTTACACGTACAACAAGATCCTGGCCAGCGACAAGTCGACCAACCGGGTCGCGATCGCCATGATCTCCAAGGTCGAGGCGACCGACGACCACACCGTGCAGTTCACGCTGAAGAACCCGTTCAGCGCATGGCTCAACCAGGTCGCCACGATCGGGATCGTCCCGGAGAAGGTCTACGAGGCGGAAGGGCCGGACAAGTTCCCGAACGCGCCCGTGGGCTCCGGACCGTACAAGTTCGTCTCCTGGAACCACGGCGTCGACTACAAGGTGACCCGCAACGACGACTACTGGGGCGACAAGGCGAAGATCAAGGACATCACGTTCTCCTTCGTCGGTGCGCCTGACGCCCGCGTCACGGGCGTCGAGTCCGGCACGCTCGACACCGCGATCATCCCGGCCAGCCAGGTCCCGGTCTTCACGGGCGCGTCGAATGCCAAGGTCGTCGAGGCGGCGTCGAACCAGATCGCGTTCATCGGCGTGAACACCACCGCCGGGGCGCTGTCGAACCTCAAGGTGCGCCAGGCGATCCCGCTCGCGATCGATCGCAAGTCGATCATCGACAGCCTGCTGAACGGCTACGCCTCGCCCACCGGGCAGCCCGTCGCGAAGGGCGTCACCGGCTACGTGGACGGGTTCCCGACCCCGAAGTACGATCTCGCCGCCGCGAAGAAGCTCGTCGCGGACTCCGGCTACGACGGCTCGGAGATCACGCTGCAGTACGCGAGCACCGGTGGATCCCCGACCGACCCCGAGGTCGCTCAGGCCATCGCGGCGGACCTGGGCAAGGCCGGCCTGAAGATCAAGCTGGTCGGCGCCGAGCAGTCCAGCCTCAGCCTGAGCCTGGCCAACCACCAGATCACCGGCCTGTACCTGAACGCGTGGTCGCCCTCCAGCATGGACGGCGATGTCGTGGTCAGCCAGCTCCTCGCCGGCGGCCCCGAGGACTACGCCCGCAGCCCCGAGATGGCGCAGCTGTACCTCGACCAGCAGGCGGCCAACGCCGACAAGCGGGCCGACGTGTTCAAGAAGATCTGGTCGTGGAACGCCACCAACGTGTCGAACATCCCGCTCTGGCAGAACACGAACACCTACGCGGCCGCGAGCACCATCTCGTGGACCCCCGCCGTCGACGGCATCTACCGTGCCGCAGAGGTCGGCCGCTCGGCCAAGTGACCTCAGTGCGGGGCCCGTGCCGCGGGCCCCGCACTGATCTCATCCCCTGGAGATCACATGTCCTACGTCATCCGCCGCATCCTGCAGGCCCTGGTCACCCTGTTCGTCGCGGTCACCATCGCCTTCGTGCTCGGGCGCATGTCGGGCAAGCCTGCCGCGCTCATCCTCACCGAAGGGGCGACCGCTCAGCAGATCGACGAGCTCAACGGCAAGCTCGGATTCAACGACCCGATCCTCGTGCAGTACGGCCGCTATCTCGCCGGCCTCCTGCACGGCGACTTCGGGGTCTCGTACCGCAACCCCGGGCAGTCCGCGATCGGCATCATCCTCGAGCGGCTTCCCGCCACCACCACGCTCGCGCTGCTGTCCTTCGCGATCGGCCTCGTGCTCGCGGTCGTCGCGGCGGTGCTGGTGCACATCACCGGGAGCCACACGCTGCGCGCCCTGTTCGTCTGGAGCGGGGCGCTGCGCTCCTCGGTCCCTGACTTCTTCTTCGGCGTGCTGCTCGTGCTGATCTTCGCCGTCGGCCTGGGATGGCTGCCGAGCCTCGGATACACCGGCCTCCCCTCCTTCGTGCTCCCGGTCGCGACGATCGCGACGGCCCAGTTCGTGCTCTACGTGCGCCTGCTCGACTCGGCGCTCAGCGAGCAGACCACGGCCGAGTACGTCCGCACCGCGTACGCGCGCGGCAAGAGCCACGCGGCCGTCGTCGCGACGGAGATGCTCCCCAACGCCTTCCTCCCCATCCTCACGGTCGCCGGCCTGAACCTCGCCGGCCTCCTCGGCGGCACGATCATCGTCGAGCAGGTGTTCTCCTGGCCCGGCATGGGCGTCGCGCTGATCAACGCGGTGAGCCAGCGCGACTTCGCCGTCGTGCAGGCGGGCCTGCTCGTGGTCGTGCTCATCTTCGTGGTCGTCAACGTCGTCGTCGACCTCCTCTACTCCCTCATCGACCCGAGAGTGAAACTCGCATGACCGACACAGTGGCAATGGCACAGGTGGGCACGGCGGCGCCCCGCCGTCGGCGGCTCAGCGCGCGGCAGGGGCGGTGGCTCTCGACATGCGGCGGCCTCATCGTAGTCCTCGTGATCCTCGCGATCATCGCGGTGCACCTCTGGCCCGGCTTCGACGCCTTCACCCAGGACCTCGCGCATGCGCGACTGGGACCGTTCGTCGACCCGAAGCATCCGCTGGGAACCGACGTCGTGGGACGGGACCTCCTCAGCCGCGTGGCGGCCGGCGGACAGACGACCCTCCTCATCACCGCCGCGATCGTGCTCGTCAACTTCGTCGTCGGCACCGTGCTCGGCCTGCTCGCCGGGTTCTTCGGCGGCTGGGCCGACAACGTCATCGCGCTCGTCACGGACGTCAGCCTCGCGCTGCCCGCCGTGCTGCTGCTCATCGCGCTCTCGGCGATCTTCGGGCCGAGCGCCCTGCTGATGATCCTGGTGCTGGGCTTCACGCACTGGATGAGCTTCGCCCGGCTCGCGCGGGCGACGGCGCTGTCGTTGCGCAGCCGCGACTTCGTCATGGCGCCGCGGATGCTCGGCGCCTCCTCCGCGCGCATCATCCGCACGCACATCCTGCCGCACGTCCTCCCGCAGATGTTCATCGTCGCGGTGACGAGCATCGGATCCGTGATCCTGTTGCAGGCCGGCCTCGACTACCTGGGCCTCGGGATCCAGCCGCCCGACCCCACCTGGGGCGGGCTGGTCCTCGAGGGGCAGAAGTACATGCGCCTCTCGCCGTGGCAGGTGATCCTGCCGGGGCTCGCGATCTTCCTCGTGGTCGGAGGAACGACGTTCTTCAGCCAGCGGTTCACGGCGGAGAGCACCCAGCCCCTCCGAAAGGTGCGGTGACATGTCTGCAGAGATGATCCGGAAGGCTCCGCTGCTGGAGGTGAACGGACTCGTGGTGACCACCACGGGCCCCGACGGGGAGACGGTCCGACTCATCGACGACGTGTCGTTCACCGTGGACGACGGCGAGGTCGTCGGCATCGTGGGGGAGTCCGGGTCCGGGAAGAGCCTGACGATGCTCGCGGTGATGGGTCTGCTTCCGTACGGCCTGGAGGTCGCCGCGGGATCCATCCTCTGGCGCGGAAAGGACATCGTGGGCCTGCGCGAGCAGCAGCTGCGCGAGATCCGCGGGCGCGACATCGGCATGATCTTCCAGGATCCGATGACCGCGCTCAACCCGCTGCGGCGGATCGGCTCGCAGCTCGCCGAGGCGATCCGCCTGCATCAGCGGGTGCCGCGCCGTGTCGCGAGAGCCCGGGTGCACGACCTGCTCGACACCGTCGGGGTGAAGGATGCGGCGAAGCGGGCGCGCGCCTACCCGCACGAGTGGTCGGGAGGCATGCGCCAGCGCGCGGTCATCGCGATGGCGATGGCGAACGATCCGGCGCTGCTGATCGCCGACGAGCCGACGACCGCGCTCGACGTCACAGTGCAGGCGCAGGTCATGCGCACGCTGGAGAAGGCGCGCGCCGAACTGTCGTCCGCGCTCATCCTCATCACGCACGATCTCGGCCTCGCCGCGCAGAACGCCTCGCGCATGCTCATCATGTACTCCGGGCGGATCGTGGAATCGGGCAGCACGCGGGACATCTTCCTATCGCCGACGCATCCCTACACGCAGGGTCTGCTGAAGAGCCGGCTCGCCGAACGCGACGAGCGCGCCTACGCGATCCCCGGCAATCCGCCCTCTCCGCGGCTGCGTCCGTCGGGTTGCGCGTTCGCGCCGCGCTGCGAGCTCTCGCGCGGGCGCTCGATCTGCGTCGACGCCCGCCCGCGCCTGGAGCTGCGGGCGAACGGCTCGTGCTCCGCGTGTCATTTCGCCCAGGAGCTGGGCGCTCCCGTCGCACCGGTCGGATCGGAGGCATGATGTCGGACTCGCGCAGCGACGAACCCCTGATCGAGGTCGCCGATCTGCACGTCACCTACGGACGACGCGGTGCGGTGCGTCGCGGCAGGGGCGTGCAGGCGGTGCGGGGAGTGAGCCTCGCGCTCACCGCCGGGCGCACCCTGGGACTCGTCGGAGAATCGGGCTGCGGCAAGTCGACCCTGATCCGGTCGCTGTTCGGCCTGAGCCCGGTCGCGTCGGGGACGATCCGCGCCTTCGGGCAGGACATCACCCGGATCCCGCCGCGCCGCCGCCGCGAGTTCGGCGGACGCATGCAGATGGTGTTCCAGGATCCGTACTCGGCGCTGGATCCGCGGATGACCGTGCATGAGATCGTGGCCGAGCCGCTGCGGATCACGGGGCGGCACGACCGCCGAGCGATCGACGAGCTGCTGGACCGGGTGGGCGTGAGCGCCGAGATGGCGGCGCGCCGACCGGGGGAGTTCTCCGGCGGTCAGCGGCAGCGCGTCGGCATCGCCCGCGCGCTCGCGCTCAACCCGAAGGTGCTCGTGCTCGACGAGCCGGTGTCGGCCCTCGACGTCTCGATCCAGGCGCAGATCCTCAACCTGCTCGACGACCTGCAGAAGGACCTCGGGCTCTCGTATCTGTTCGTCTCCCACGACCTGTCCGTCATCCGTCACGTGGCCGACGACGTCGTCGTCATGCAGGCCGGCCGTTTCGTCGAGGAGGGAACGATCGAGCAGGTCTTCGACCACCCGGAGCATCCGTATACGAGGACCCTGCTCGACTCCATCCCGCACGTCGATTTCGTCTGAGAGGATCCGCGATGCCGCTGAGGAACGATCCCGGATCCGCCCCGTCCCCCGCCACCGTGGTGCTGCGCGACGCGGCGATCCTCGACGTCGAAACCGGTGAGGTGTCCGCCCCGCGCACGATCGTCGCGCATGCGGGGGACATCGTCGAGATCTCCACGTCGACGCGCACCGTCGCCGGGGCCGAGGAGTTCTCCGTCGCCGGGACCACGGTGCTGCCCGGCCTGATCGACGCCCACGCCCACGTGACGCAGGCGTCGGGCGACTTCGCCGAGATCCTCTCGTGGACACCGGCCTATCACGCCGCCCGCACCGCTCGCGAGCTGCACCGCATGCTGCTGCGCGGCTTCACCACGGTGCGCGACATGGGCGGCGCCGACACCGGTCTGCGCCGAGCGGTCGAGGAGCGCCTGATCACGGGGCCGATGCTCAAGGTCGGCGGTCCGATCTTCGCGCCCACCGGCGGGCACGCCCTCACCCGGGTCGTCGACGGCGAGGTCGAGGTGCGGCGCGCGCTGCGCGCCGAGCTCAGGGACGGTGCCGACCACATCAAGCTGACGCTCTCGGGCGGGGTGATCTCCCGGATGCGGATCGATTCGCTCGGCTTCTCCGAGGCCGAGATCGTGGCCGCGGTGGACGAGGCGCACCTCGCCCACCGCTACGTCGGCGCCCATGTCTATTCGGCCGAGGCGGTGGCGCGGGCGCTGCGGCTCGGCGTGCGCACGATCGAGCACGGCAACTTCCTCGACGAGGAGTGCCTCGCGCTCTTCCTCGAGCGCGGTGCGTTCTACGTGCCGACGCTCGCCACCTTCTGGGCGATCGTCGAAGGGCACACCGGCCGGCATCTCGATCCGGACGCACGCGCCGCGGTGGTCGAGGTCTTCGAACGCGGGCTGGAGTCGCTCGCCCTCGCCGACCGGGCCGGGGTGAGGATCGGTTACGGCACGGACCTGCACGGGGAGGGCCTGGCGTTCCAGCTCGAGGAGTTCAGGATCCGGGGGCGGGTGCAGGATCCGCTCTCCGTCATCCGTGCGGCGACCGTCGTGGGCGCCGAGATCATCGGCGAGGAAGGCAGGGCCGGCATCGTCCGGGAAGGCGCCCGCGCCGACCTGATCGCGCTGGACGGCGACCCGTCGCAGGACCTGTCCCTGCTGTCCTCGGGCACCGCGCTGCGCCTCGTCCTGACGGACGGACAGCCGATCCGCCTCGACGGCTCTCAGCGCCGTCGCACGACGTAGCGGTGCTCGGGGCGGCCCGTGCTGCCGTAGCGCAGCTCCAGGCGCACCAGGCCGGACTGCTCGAGCTGCGTGAGCGCGCGCTGGGCGGTCGTGCGGCTGATGCCGATCGTCGACGCGATCTCCTGTGCCGATGCATCGCTGTGCCTCGCGGTCACCGCGTCCAGCACGGCCTGCAGGGTCGGCGCCAGCCGGCGCCCCTCGTCGGGTGCGGGAGCGGGGGCGGGGCCGGGGCGCAGCAGATCGAAGATCCGGTTCACATCGTCCTGGGTGGCCGCATCGCCGAGCGCCGCGATCCGCTCCTGCGCGTTCCGGTATGCGGTCAGCCTCTCGGCGAGCTCCGCGAACCCGAACGGCTTCACGAGGTAGTGCAGGGCGCCGAGCTGCACCGCGCGGCGCACGGTCGCCAGGTCGTTCGCGGCCGAGATCACGATCACCGCGGGCCCGGTCCCCGTTCCCGCCCCTGAGCCGGTCGAAGGATCCGGATCCGCGAGCAGTCGCCGCACGACCTCGAGGCCGTCCCCATCCGGCAGATAGACGTCCATGAGCACCAGATCCGGGCGCAGGTCCCTCGCCTGTCGCAGCGCCTCGGCGGCGGACCCGGCCCGGCCCACCACGCGGAAGCCGGGCACGGCCTCCACGAAGCCGACGTGCACGCTCGCGACGCGGAAGTCGTCGTCCACCACGAGAACCGTGGACTCGGCGGAGCTCATCGCAGTCCTCCCGATGCTGCGGCGAGGTCGGCGTGCGAGGGACGGGGGAGCGTCACGGTGAACGCGGCGCCGCCGTCGCGCGCCACCGACACCGTGCCGCCCAGGCGCGAAGCGGTCGTGTGCACGAGCGACAGCCCCAGACCGCCGTGCCGGGCAAGGGCCCCGCGCTTGGTCGTGTAGCCGCTCTCGAAGATCCGCGGCACGGATCCGTCCGGCACCCCGGGACCGTTGTCGGCGACCCGCACGGTCAGCGTCTCGGACGTCTCGACGATCGCGACGGTCACGCGGCGCGGGGCGGGGGAGTCGGCGAGGGCGTCGAACGCGTTGTCGATGAGGTTGCCGAGGATCGTGACGAGCGCCTGCAGCAGCTCGGGCGCGGGGCCGAGCTCGGTCTCGGGCGAGATCGCCAGCTCGATGCCGCGCTCGTTCGCCTCGGCGGCCTTGCCCAGCAGCAGGCCGACGATCATCGGAGCGCCGACGTGCGTGCGCAGCGTGCGATCCAGATCCGCCGCGGTGCCCCTGATCTCGTTCAGGTACTGCAGCGCCTCTTCCGGGCGGCCGAGTTCGAGCAGGCCCGCGACCGCGTGCATGCGGTTCGAGAACTCGTGCTGCTGCGCCCGGATCGACTCGGCGAAACTGCGCTCGCCGTCGAGCTCCCGGCTGAGCCCGGTCACCTCGGTGCGGTCCTGCAGGGTGAGCACGGCGCCGTGCGGTCTCCCGGCGAGCATCACCGGCATCCGGTTGAGCACGAGCACGCCGGAGTCGGTGACCGCGATCGCGTCCTTCGCCTCGGTCGTGCCGGTGAGCGCGTCGCGGATCGGGCTCGCTGCGAGCACGTCGTCGAGGCGCCGGCCGCGCGCCCCCTCGGGGAGGCGCAGCAGGCGCTGCGCCTCGTCGTTGACCACGGTGATGCGCCCCGCCGGGTCGATCGCGATCACGCCCTCGCGGATCCCGTGCAGAGTCGCCTCGCGCTCCTGCAGCAGCCGGGCGATCTCGTCGAGCTCGAGCCCGAACGTGCGCCGCTTCAGCAGCGCCGCCAGTCCGAAGGACACGGCGGTGCCGATCGCGAAGGCCAGCACGATCCAGGTCGCGTAGATCGGCAGCTGGCCGAGGAGCTCGGCGGCCACGCTCGACTCCCTGATCCCCACCGACACCTCTCCGATGACGGTGCTGCCCGAGCCGGCGAAGACGGGGACGCGGGCGTTCGCGGTCGTGCCGGTCGACCCCGAGTCGGTGCGCAGATGCACCTGACCGTCGCGGGCGATGACGTCCTCCGAGACCTTCCGGCCGACGAGGGCGGGGTTCGGGTGCGAGTGCCGCACCCGGTCCATGTCGATGACCACGACGTACGCGGCGCCGGTGCGTCGTTCGGTCGCCGTGGCGAGCCGCTGCACATCGCCGTCGCAGGATGCGGCGTCGCCCGCGAGGCAGCTCTGCACGGTGGGCATCTCCGCGAAGGTCTGCGCGATGTCGGCCGCGCGCTCCTGGTAGTCGCTGGTGAGATTCGCGCGGGCGGTGATGGCGAAGAGGACGAAGCCGATCAGCAGCGAGGCGCTGAGGATCGCGACCTGAGCCAGCAGGATCAGGCTCGACAGTCGGCGGATCCGTCGTCGCATCACCTCCGGATTCTCTCATCGCCGGTCATGTCCCGGGCCTGCGCAGAACGCCCAAAAGGTGCGGCAACGCCCGAAACCTCGGGCAATGCGCGCAAGCGCGACAGTGCCGGGGCCGGGCGGCGAGCATCGATCCATCGCCCGGCGCCGTCGCCGCGGCGAGCAGACACGGACAGAGAGGCCTTCCTGCCATGAGCGATACACGTTCCCCGGGTGCCGGCCGCGCCCCCGATGCCGGCGGACCCGCCGCGGGCATCGAGATCGTCGGCCTCACCAAGCGCTTCCTCACTCCGAAGGGGCAGACGTTCACCGCGATCCGCGACGTGACGCTGAGCGTCGAGCCCGGACAGTTCTGCGCGATCGTCGGACCGACCGGCTGCGGGAAGTCGACCACGCTCGCCCAGGTCTCTGGCCTCGAGAAGCCCTCGGCCGGATCCGTGAGCGTCGGCGGCCGCATCGTCGACGGCATCACCCAGGGCGTCAGCTACATGTTCCAGGCCGACTCGCTCTTCCCCTGGAAGACCGTGCTGAACAACGTCATGGTAGGGCCGGTGCTCACCGGCACGCCGAAGAAGGAGGCGGCGGCGCTCGCCGTCGACTGGCTGCGGCGCGTCGGCCTCTCCGGCTTCGAGGATCGCTACCCGCACCAGCTCTCCGGCGGCATGCGCAAGCGCGTCGCCATGGCCGCCGCCCTCATCAACCGGCCCCGGATCCTGCTCATGGACGAGCCGTTCGGCGCGCTCGACGTGCAGACCAAGGCGATCATGCAGACCGAGCTGCTGCAGCTCTGGGAAGAGCTGCGGCCCTCGGTGCTGTTCATCACGCACGACCTCGACGAGGCCGTCGCGCTCGCCGACCGGGTCGTCATCATGACGTCGAGCCCCGGCACCGTGAAGGACGTGTTCGAGATCGATCTCCCCCGCCCGCGCGGCGACGTGCAGCAGATCCGGCACGAGGGGCGCTTCCTCGAGCTGCAGGGGCAGATCTGGGAGTCGCTGCGCGAAGAGGTCGACCGCGCCTACGCGCAGACCGCGGCGGTGGCGGCATGACCGCCGCGACCGTCCGGGTGCCGTCCGCGGATGCCACCGGACGCCCGTACGCGACGCCGGTGAACGCCTCGGAGCAGAGCGAGGCCGAGCTGCAGGCCGCGGGCCGGCGCGCCCGCCGCCGTCACACCGCCTGGGTGTGGGTCGGCCGGATCGGGCTCGCCGTGGTCGTCATCGGCGGGTGGCAGCTGTTCACCGCGATGGGCTGGGTGGACAAGTTCTTCTTCGGCCAGCCCACCCTCGTCTGGGAGAGCCTCGTGCACCTGTTCACGCAGGGCACCGCGTTCGGATCCATCTGGGAGAACCTCTGGGTGACGGTGCAGGAGGCGCTGCTCGGCTTCGCGGTCGGCACGCTCGCCGGGATGGTCGTCGGGATCCTGCTCGGCAGCAACCGGTATCTGGCGGAGGTGTGCGGCCCGTACATCAAGATCGTCAACGCGATCCCCCGCATCGTGCTCGGCTCGATCTTCATCGTCGCGTTCGGTCTCGGGATGCCGGCGAAGGTGCTCCTCGCCGCGGTGCTGGTGTTCTTCGCCGTCTTCTTCAACGCCTTCCAAGGCGTGCGGGAGGTGGATCCGAACCTCGTGTCGAACGTGCGGGTGCTGGGCGCCTCGCCGCTGCAGGTCGCGCGGCACGTCACCATCCCGTCGGCGATGACCTGGATCATCGCGAGCCTGCACACGGCCTTCGGCTTCGCCATCATCGGCGCTCTCGTCGCCGAGGTGCTCGGCGCCCAGCGCGGCATCGGTCTCATCATCAGCCAGGCGCAGGGGTCCTTCGACCCGAACACCGTGTTCGCCTGCATGGTCATCATCGCGGCGTTCACGCTCGTCGCCGAGTACCTGATCTCGCTGCTCGAGAAGCGGGTGCTGCGCTGGCGCCCCCCGGCGCGCTCCGAGGCGTCCTCGATCTGAACTCCCTCCCTCGCAATCCCTCCCCACCAGGAACGCCGGCCCGATCGGCGCAACGAAAGGAAAACCCACATGAACAAGCGCGGCATCGTCGCCGTCGCGGCGGCCGGAGCACTGGCGCTCGGCCTCGCAGCCTGCAGCGGCGGAGCGTCCGGATCTTCCGGATCCAGCACCGCCGGAGCGAATGGCTCCTCGCCCGAGACCGTGAAGATCATGGTCGGCGGCATCGACAAGCAGATCTATCTGCCCTACAAGCTGGCCGACCAGCTCGGCTTCTACAAGAAGTTCGGGGTGAACGTCGAGCTCTCCACCGAGCAGAACGGCGGCGTCGGCGCGGAGGACGCGATGATCTCGGGCCAGGTCGACTTCGCGGGAGCGTGGTACAACCACACCATCGAGCTGCAGCCCAAGGGCAAGGAGGTCATCGACGTCGTACAGCTGAGCGGTGCGCCGGGCGAGCGCCTCATGTGCACCGCCAAGAGCGGCGTGAAGAGCCCCTCCGACATCAAGGGCAAGAACATGGGCGTCACGGATCTCGGATCCGGCACCGACAAGCTCACCCAGTTCATCGCGCACAAGGGCGGGCTGTCCACGAGCGACTACCAGACGGTCGCCGTGCACGCCGGTGCGACGGCGATCGCGGCCCTCACGCAGGGCTCCGCGGACTGCGCGATGACCACGCAGCCGACCGTGACCGCGCTCACCACGCAGAAGGTCGCCGACACCGTCGTCGACCTGGCCACCACCGAGGGCGCGCAGAAGGCGCTCGGCGGCGCATGGCCAGCCGCGGGCCTGCTCGGCCGCAGCGACTGGGTGAACAAGCACAAGGACGCCACGCAGCGCGTCGTGAACGCCCTGGTCGCCACGATGCACTGGATCGACGAGCACTCCGCAGGCGACATCGCGAACAAGCTGCCCGCCGAGTACGTGAACAACTCCACCATCACCAAGGACCAGTACATCGCCGGTCTCACGACCGACAAGGGCCAGTTCCTGCCCGACGGGATCATGCCCGCCGGCGGTCCCAAGACGGTGCTGGACATGGAGAAGCAGCTGGGCCTGGACACGTCCAAGGTCGACCTGAGCAAGACGTTCACGAACGACTACGCGCAGAAGGCCAACGCGGACGCCGGCACGAAGGTGACGACCAAGGCGGCCGGATCCGACGGCTGAGCGGATCCGCTCCCGCCTCTCGGCGGTCGAAGATGCCGGGTGCTCCTCACGGGGCGCCCGGCATCCTCGCGCCGGGCCTCGACCACACGCCCGCCTTCCGACGGCTTGATCCGGCCCCGCTCCCGGCACGATGGCATCATGCCCGCCGGCGGCCCCCGCACGATGCGGGACTCACGCCGTGCCCGCGGGTCAGGCGAGGATCTCGGAGCGGGCTCTCCCGCCGAGCCGGGGCGTGCGCAGCGGGTCCGTCGACGGGGGCGGAAGGAACCACACCTTCGCTCTCACGCCGGCGCCCTCGATGCGGATGTCCCAGCCGTTGTCGTGGATCAGGTGATGGCACGTCTCGCAGAGCAGCACCCCGTTCTCAAGGTCGGTGCCGCCGTGGTCGCGAGCCCACCACTCGATGTGATGTGCTTTCGTCATTCCGGGCGGCAGCCCGCAGAACGCGCATCCGCCGTCCCGCTCGGCGAGGGCGGTGCGCTGGGCCGCCGTGAAGAACCGCTGCTTGCGGCCCCAGTCGAGCACCTCGCCCTTCGAGCCGCAGACCCAGGGGATGACGCCGCCGCCCGCAGCCATGCGCCGCACGGTCGTGGCGCTCACGGGCTGGTCGATGCCGTCGATGAGACCGTGGCCGGTGCCGTTCATGAGATCGTCGAGTCCGATACGCACGACGACCGTGGCGCCGTGGAGGGAAGCGGTGCTTTCGCAGGTCAGGGCGTGCTCCGCGAGGTGCACGAGGGCGTCGGCCTGGATCGCGGCGACGCTGCGTCGGTCGGCCTCGGGGGCGGAGCGATCGCGTCCGTCGCGCTTCGCGGCGAACTCCGCCGACATGAAGCCCTGGATGGCGGCCTTGACCGGGGCGCCGCGCGCGGGGTCCAGCGTCGCGCTGATGTGGAGCATCCCCTCGCGCTCGAACATCGACAGCGACGCCCTCGCCCGCAGTTCGTCCTCGCGCGGCGCGACCCCATCCGGATCGAGGTGCGCCTCGAGTCGCGTGATCATCCGTCGGACGTCGTCGTGCGAAAGCCCGGGTGCGCGCTCCGTGAGCACCCGTTCGGCCTCGGCGGTGCGGGTCTCGTCGACGGTGAGCCGGATCCTCTCCAGGAACACGATGATCGCGCTCGCGGCCGCCGCGCTCAGCCGCCCTTCGCGCATCGCGGCCTGCACCAGCGGGAACCGCGAGGGGCGGGGTTCGCCGAGGAGGTTCGTCCGCGGCGCGATCGCCTCGCCGACTTTGACGAGCCGCGCCGCTTCGCCCGTGGAGGCCCCGGTCGTGGTGGCGATCAGCTGTGACGCGGTGCGGAAGCCCTGCTGCTTGGCGAGCGACTGCGGGCCGAGCTCGGGGCGGGACTCGTAGGAGATCCGGCTGCCGACGTCGGACTGCAGCCCCTCGGAGATGCGCTTCACGAGGCCCAGCGCCTCGGTGACGGCGAGCAGCTGGGGGCGCGAGAGGTCGGCGGAGGTCGGAGCGGCACCCCACGCCTGCTGGAGGCGTCGGGTCGCCTCCCGCAGGGGATCGAGTGTGCTGCTCATCCCACGATTCTATCGAGTCGTCGAAGATAGCTTCGAAGTTATCCACAGGTGGCGATCGTCGTCCGAGCCCGCGGATCCGGCCCAGTGCGCACACTCGGCGCGGGGATTCCGCCCGGGAGGCGGTCCGAAGCGGCGACGTCGTCTCCTGTTCACCTCTCGTTCGGCCGGCTTTGCTGGCCTCGGGATCCGACAGGCGTTTCCGCGACAGCAAAGGACCCCCATGATCTCTCGACGTTCGCTCATCACCTCGACGGCCACGGCCGGCGCCCTCCTCGCCGCGAACGCCGCCTTCACCGCGGTGCCGGCCGCCGCGGTGGTCCCCGCGGGCAACGGCAAGGGCAACAACGGCAACGGGAAGGGCAACGGCGGCCCGAACGGCCGCATCACCTCCTTCACCGTCATCAGCGACATCCAGGGCGACCTGAACGACTTCGCCCGGGCCCTGCAGGACATCGCGGAGATCAACCCGGGCAGCGCCGGGATGGCGATCGCCGGCGACATCACGCCCCGCGGCTACGACTTCGAGTACGCGCAGGTGAGCAAGGTGCTCGACGCCAACCCGAAGCCGTCGACGCTGGCCTGGGCGATCGGCAACCACGAGTTCTACGTGCCCAAGTACTCCGACCCGAACACGCTCGCCCAGGCGACCTGGCCGAACGGCGCGACCGAGGACTCCCTGTTCAAGAGCTTCTACACCTTCGCCGGTCGCAACACGATCTACAACGAGCAGCTGTTCGGAGACGTGCCGGTGCTCATGATCGGCACGGAGAAGTACATGCACTACCACGACGCCACTCTCTGGGACGAGGTCTGGATGAGTGATGCCCAGTTCGCCTGGCTCGAGGACCGCCTGTGGTACTGGCGCGGACGCAACCGTCCGGTCATGGTGATCAGCCACCACCCGCTGCCGAACACGGTGTCCGGCTCGCGGAACAAGCTCTACATGTCGGACTACCTGCAGACCGACCGGCTGCTGGGGCTGCTGGGTCGTCACCCCGACGTCTTCCTGTTCACCGGTCACACGCACTGGGATCTGAACCTGTCGGACTGGTACGCCCGGCGCGTCGTTGCTGGCACCGGCAACCTCGACGGCTTCAACGTCATCAACACGGGCGCGATCCAGACGGGCTGGACCGACAACGGCGCCGGCGGCGAGAGCGTCGTCCCGGGCGACTTCAACCAGGGTCTGCAGGTCGAGGTCGGATTCGACCGCGTGACGATCAAGGCGCGCGACTTCGGCCGGAAGCAGTGGATCAAGCAGATCCAGATCCCGCTCTCCGGCCAGTGGTCCTGACGCGGGGGTGAGGCGCCCGGGCGACTCCCTCGGATCGCTCGGGTGCTCCTGATGCGCGTTCTGTTCAATCCCGGAGCCGCGACCATCCGTACCGTCGGAGTCATCCACGAGCGGAGGTTCGGTCATGAGCAAGGTCATCTGCGGTCTGTCGGTCTCGGTCGACGGGTTCATCACGGGGCGGGATCCGCGACCGGGGCACGGGCTCGGCGACGGCGGTGTGCTGTTCGACTGGTACGGCAGCGGAGACGTGCCGAGCAGGGTGTTCGCCGGCTTCCGGCTGTCGGCGCCGAGCGTGCGAGTGTTCGACGAGCTGGCGTCGCGTGTCGGCGCGAGCCTGGCGGGGCACACCACCTACGCCGATTCCGACGACTTCGCCGGAGGAGCACCGCACCCCACTGCTCCGCTCGTGGTGCTGTCGCACGAGTCGTTCCCGCCGGCGAACGAGCGTCAGACGATCGTCAGCACGGGCCTCGCCGATGCGGTCGAGGAAGCCAGGCGCCTGGCCGACGGCAAGGATGTGGGGCTCATGGGCGGCGTCCTGGTCACCGAAGCGCTCAAAGCCGGGCTGGTCGACGAGCTCATCCTGCACCAGGTGCCTGTGCTGCTGGGTTCCGGACGCCGCTTCTTCCACGAACTTCCGCGGCACATCGCACTGCGGATCCACGACGTGGTGTCCGCGCCCGACGTCACGCACCTGCACTACCTCGTCGAGAACGCCGGACGCACCATGACGCAGGAGGACGCGCGATGATCCTCGTCACCGGAGGCCTCGGCATGATCGGCGCGCACACCGCGGCCGCGCTCGTCGACCGCGGCGAGGAGGTGGTGGTCACGGCGCATCGGCGCACGGACGTGCCCGCGTTCCTCGTCGACCGTGTCGCCATCGAGACCGTGGACGTGGCCGACCGTGAAGCGTTCCTCGCGCTCGGCGACCGGCACGACATCGGCGGCATCGTGCACCTGGCCGGCAGCATCCCCGAAGCGGATCCGATCCCGTACTTCCGGCGTGACTCCGCGGGGCTGTTCACCGCACTCGAGGCCGCGCGGACCTGGGGGGTCGACCGATTCGCCGTGGCGGGCAGCATCAGTTCCTACGAGGGGCGCGACGAGCGGCCGTGGACCGAGGATCTCGCCCTGCCGCTCGCGGTGCCACCGCACCCGATCGCCGCCTTCAAGAAGGCGGTCGAGCCGCTGACGCTGTCGGCGCTCGCCGGCACCGCCGTGCAGCCGGTGCTGCTGCGGATCGGCAGCACCTGGGGTCCGTTGATGGATCCGGAGTCTCCGTTCAACCCCGTGCCGGGGACCGTGAGCGCCGTGCTGCGTGGGGAGCGCCCTCGCCCGCTGCCGGCCCGCGGCGGCGACTTCGGCTACGCGCCGGACTCCGGTCGCGCGATCGCCCTGCTCATGACCGCGCCTGTGCTCGCGCATCTCGCGTACAACGTGTCGAGCGGGGTGCCGTTCACCGCGGCTCAGCTCATCGACGCGCTCGACGCCGCGCTGCCCGGATCCGGGATCGCGCTGACGCCGGACGCGGACCCGGCTGGCGAGGGGCCGTACCTCGACATCGCGCGACTGCGGGCGGAGACGGGGTTCGCTCCGGCGTTCGACGTGGCCGGCGCCGTGGCGCACTACGTGGATTGGCGTCGCGAGAACCCGCGGTAGTGCTCCGGAGGGGCTTGCCATATTTACTCAGTTAAGTAATTATGAGGACATGACTCCGACGCGCAGCTATCGCACGACCCAGGAGCGCCGCACCGAGATCGTCGAGGCGACGGTCCGGGTGCTCGCGGAGCAGGGCTTCGCGAGTGCATCCTTCGCCCGGATCCGCGAGACGGCAGGGCTCAGCAGCACGCGCATGATCTCGTACCACTTCGCCGACAAGGCGGCGCTCATGGCCGCGCTCGTCGAGCACGTGGTCCAGCGGGCCGCGCTCGTCATGGTCCCCGCCATGGAGGCCGAACCGACGTGGGCGGGCAAGCTCACGGCGTACCTGAGGGCCAATCTGCGCTTCCTCGCCGACAACCGGCTCTCGGCCCGCGCCGTGATCGAGGTCATCCGCAACGCCCCTCGCGCCGACAACGATCTGCGCGAGGACACCTCGGCGCTGCTGCTCTCCGTGCTCCTGACGCACGGGCAGGCGGCGGGCGAGTTCCGCGCCTTCGACCCCCTTGTGGTGGCGCGCTCGATCCGCGCGACCATCGACGCGTTCGCCATGACCATGCCGTCGGACGAGGCCGCCACCGCGACGGCGATCGAGGAGATCGTCGCCCTGTACCAGAGGGCCACCCGCCCGGAAGAAGGAGTCCGATCATGACCCTGTCCATCGACCGTCGCGCGGCGGTGCGCCCGGCGCTCGACACCGTGCGCCGGCTGTGGTGGCTGTGCGCCGCGGTGTCGCTGATCGCGCTGGCCGCCGCCGCGGTTCTCGCCGTCGTCGACCCCGCCGAGGTGAACTGGGTCGTGTGGCTGCGCGGCTCGGTCGTCGCGGTGGCGAGCCTCGTGTTCGTCGTGGTGACGAGAGCGGTGGCGCGCGGGAGCCGTCGCGCCTTCACGAGGATGCGATGGATCTCGATCCTCGCGCCGATCGGCATCGGCCTGATCATCGTCTCGCCGGATTCGGGCTATCCGCTCTGGATGAAGATCGAGCAGGGACTCATCGGGGTCCTCATCGTCGTGATCGCGGTGCTGTTGAACAGCCGGCAGATGCGGGCCGCCTTCCCCAAGGAGAGCTGAGGCGAGATGGCCGACACATACCGCGAGCGGCAGCCGAGTGCGGCGCTGGCCGGCATGGTGCGCACGGTCTGGGTGCAGCGCGTCGGCGACGAGCCCGTCATCCACCGTCACCTGCCCACCGGCGGCATGGAGATCCATGTGGTGGTGGGAGGGGGCGCGCGGGTGTTCGGCCCGCTCACCCGGCATCGACTCGAGGCCATCCCGTCGCGCACCACGATCCTCGGGGTGCGCTTCCGTCCGGGTGGCGCGCCGCCGCTGCCGATGCCGTTCGAGGAGCTGGTCGACCGGAGCGTGCCTCTCGTGGAGGTCTGGGGAGGCCTCGCGGAGCGCCTTCTCGACGACGTCGCAGCGGTCGGCGCCGCCGAGCGCGGGATCGGACTGCTCGAGGCGTTCCTGATGCAGCGATTCCGGGTGGGGAGGGCGGCCGATCCCCTGCTGCGCGCCGCAGTCGAAGCGCTCATGCCCTGGCGTCCCGTCGAGGTCGGCGCGGTCGCCGCGGACGTGGGGCTGTCGGAGAGTCAACTGCGGCGGCGCTCGCTGAGCGCGGTCGGACTCAGCCCCAAGGTGCTGCAGCGCACGCTGCGATTCCAGGGATTCCTCGCCCTCGCTCAGGCCGGCGCGACTTCCCGTGCGCGGGTCGGCGCCGACGGGATCGCGGGGCTGGCCGTGGATGCAGGGTATGCGGACCAGGCGCACCTGAGCCGCGAGTGCCTGCGCCTGACCGGCCAGACGCCCAAGGAACTCCTGCACGGCGACGTCGAGCGCTGCGCCTGCGGGCACGATCATTCCGCGTCGTACCGCCCGTTCCTCGCGGGGCGGACCCGTGCGCCGGGAATCTGAGTTCCGAAGGGCGGGGCTGTCGCCGCCGCAGCGTCGACAGCCCCGCCGGCTGTTTCGTCAGCGCTGCCGGACGGCGTCCTCCGCGGAAGAGGAGGTGGGGGCCAGGCGCGACCGGTCCTCCGCGTCGAGCGCGCGCAGATCCGCCCCCTTCGTCTCGCGGGCCGCGGCCACGGCGATGAGCGTGATCGCGCAGGCGATCGCCACGTAGATCGCGACCGGGACGCTCGAGCCGTACTGTGCGAGCAGGCTGGTCGCGATGATCGGGGCCAGCGAACCGGCGAAGATCGACGTGACCTGGTAGCCGAGGCTGACGCCCGAGTACCGCATCCGCGTCGGGAACATCTCCGCCATGATCGCGGGCTGCCCCGCGTACATCGCCGCGTGGAAGACGAGGCCGAGGGCGATGGCCGCCCAGATGACGACGGGGTTGCCGGTGTTCATCATCGGGAAGGCGAAGAAGCCCCACGCGGCGCCGAGGATCGCGCCGACCGCGTAGACGGGCTTGCGGCCCCAGCGGTCGGACAGCCGTCCGAACAGCGGGATCACGAGGAAGTGCACCACGTGGGCGCCGGCGAGGATGAGCAGCGTCGCCGACGTCGCCTCCTTGACGGACTGGGTGAGGTACACGATCGAGAAGGTGACGACCACGTAGTAGAGGATGTTCTCCGCGACGCGCAGGCCCATCGCGACGAGCACGCCGCGCGGGTAGCGGCGCACGACCTCGAGCGGACCGAAGCTCTTCGAGGCCTCCTGCTCCTGCGCCTGCTTCATCTCCAGGAAGATCGGCGCCTCGGTGACCTTGGTGCGGATGTACCAGCCGATGAGCACGATCACGGCGGACAGCCAGAACGCGATCCGCCAGCCCCACCCCAGGAACGCGTCCTGCGGCAGCGTCGCGGACAGGGCGAAGAGCACGAGCGTGGCGAGCAGGTTGCCGACCGGGACGGCCGCCTGCGGCCAGCTCGCCCAGAATCCGCGCCGCTCGCGGGGGCTGTGCTCGGCGACGAGCAGCACGGCGCCGCCCCATTCCCCGCCGATCGCGAAGCCCTGGGCGAAGCGGAGCAGCACCAGCAGGACCGGCGCGAGATACCCGACCTGGGCGAATCCGGGCAGGCAGCCGATGAGGAAGGTCGCGGCGCCGATGATCAGGATGCTGGCCTGCAGGAGCTTCTTGCGCCCGTACCTGTCGCCGAGGTGCCCGAACACGAGCCCCCCGAGCGGGCGGGCGATGAAGCCGATCGCGTAGGTGACGAAGGCGGCGATGATGCCGCTGAACGGGTCGTCCGAGGGCGGGAAGAAGACGGCGCCGAGCACGAGCGTCGACGCCGACGCGTAGAGGAAGAACTCGTACCACTCGACGACCGTGCCCGCCATCGAGGCGGCCACGACTCGGCGCAGGCCGGAGGGGGATGCTGTGTCGTACGCCATGTGTGCTCCTTTGCACGTCCTGTTCGGCTGTCGACTCCCCAGCCTGAACGGAACACCGCACTGCGGCAATGACCATTTGCGGCGAACGCGATGTGCGAAAACGCACAGCGCACGCTGCGCGGAGACGAGGCGCGCACGACGGAGATGCGATATCACCCTTCGGGGTGAAGACACCGCGCCGCCCGCTCCGTACCGTGAAGGCGGGGGAGCGGACGGAGGCGGACGCATGGACGGGCTTCAGGACGGCGCGGAGTCGCGCCGGGACGCATCGGCGGGGCCGCGCCGGATCGCGCGTCCGCGAGCGGAGTTCGTCCGCGCGGGCGGGCGGCCGTGGAGCGAGATGACGATCCGCGACCTCATCATCGAGCTCGGCAGGGTGGAGGACGCGCTCGGGAGCCGGGCGACGGCGGACGACCGCGATGGCCCGCGCCGGTACCTGACCCGTCGGGAGGCGCTGATCCTCGAGGAACTGCATCGACGGAGGTCTCCGGATCCGTCTCCGGTCGTCTCCGGAGAGAGCGCGGCGGCGGCATCCGCGTGACCCGGCGGGCCGCGTGATTTCACCCCTAGGGGTGAAGACGGCAGTCCCGCCCGCTGGTTAGCGTGGGGAGCGGAGCAAGGGCGCGTCGGCGTCGCACGCGGCGCAGGGCGCCGGCGACGCATCGCCCGACGACGGAAACGTCTGCCGTGCGAGCAGATGACGACAGGGAAGGGGTTGCGCGAATCATGACCTCTCCCGTGCCCGTGGTCCCTACACTTCTCGCAGGATCGCCGGTCCCCCCGGCCGATGGAGGAGTTCCGATGCTGCGAGTCGCCCTGGTGAATGACTACGAGGTGGTCGTGCGCGGCCTGGCCGCGATGCTGCGCGCCTATCGCGACGTGATCCAGGTCGTGGAGCTGGACCTGAACAAGCCCGTCACCCAGCAGGTCGACGTCGCCCTCTACGACACCTTCGCGTCCACGCAGGGCGACCGCTCCGACGTGCACGACCTGGCCGCGAATCCGCGGGTCGGGCGCGTGGTCGTCTATTCCTGGGTCCTCGACGAGGGGCTGATCCGCGCCGCGATCGAGAACGGCGCGGGCGGATACGTGTCCAAGGGCATCCCCGCGCGGCAGCTCGTCACCGCTCTGCAAGAGATCTGCGCCGGTGGTTCTCAGGTGTGGGTCGACACCCAGGGCAAGCCGGCCGTCACCGCCGGGGACTGGCCCGGCCGCGAGGAGGGCCTTACGGTACGGGAGGCCGAGGTCCTCGCCCTGATCACGCAGGGCCTGTCGAACGCCGAGATCGCGGATCGCACGCATCTGTCGGTCAACTCGGTCAAGACCTACATCCGCTCCGCCTATCGCCGCATCGGCGTGCGCTCGCGCACGGAGGCCGTGCTCTGGGGCGTCGAGCACGGATTCCGGCCCGACCGGCTCCGGGTGCGCGGCCCGCAGCTCCCCGAAGACGGAAGCGGCACATGACGCCGGAGGAGCGCTTCGAACTGCGGCAGGTCGCCGTCAACGAGTGGAGCATCAGCGACCACAGCTACGACGCGCACGACGAGCGCTGCGTGGTCGCGTGCATCTGGTGGGTCGCGCTCGACGAGTGCGAGGTCAGCTGGATGGTCGAGCTCGGACTCCCCACCCGATACCCGAGCCCGGCGAACGTCATCGAAGACCTTCGCCTGCTGGTGCCGCGCCGCACCAAGCCCATCCCGATCGCCCATTTCGCGCCGCCGACGACGCGGCCGACCCCAGATCCCGGATAGGCGGACCCATGGGAACCATCTACTACGGCGGATCCGAATCCCCGATCCACATCGAGGACCGCGTGCTCGCCCACCTGAAAGTCGTGATCACGACGAAGCTGCGCCGTGGCGAGAGCCTCACCGTGTCCTGGGCGCATCCCGGCGATCAGTCCCCGGGACGCAGCTCGATCTGGCTCAACCCGGCGGTCCCGCTGAGGTTCGTCTTCGAGGAGGCGGAGGGGCCGGAGCTGGACAGGAGGATCCTCACGGAGCTGGCGGACGCCGCGAACTCGGCCGGGGGGATCCGCCTGAGCGCCGAGGACGTCGGGCCGCGCACCTGCTCCCCGCGGTCCTGAGGCGCGGCAGCACGCCCGCCCCTGAGGCGGCGAACCTCACGGCCGCGGGTGCTCATCGATGCGGAGGTCCTCCATCTGTGCGTCCGTCGGATAGATCATGTGCGCCGGGGGGCGGTTCGTGCGCTTGCCGACGACGTAGTACAGCACCGAGGTCACCGCGAGTCCCACGAGCCAGGAGATGTCGGCACCGCCGAGCAGTTCCGTGATCGGTCCCGTGTAGAGCGTCTGCGCGAGGAACGGGATCTGCACGACGACCCCGGCTGCATAGACCGCCAGGGCGGGCCAGTTCCACGCCCCGTAGCGTCCCTTCGCGTCGTACAGCGCCGGGATGTCGATCCGTTCCTTCGAGATCAGGTAGTAGTCGACGAGGTTGATCGCCGACCACGGGATGAACACCATCAGCAGGAGCAGCACGAAGTTGCGGAAGAAGGCGAGGAACTCGGCACTGGCGGCCAGGGCGACGATCATCGACAGCAGGATGAACCCGACGATGTACAGCGCGCGGGCGAGGGTGGAGATGCGGGTCCGGCCGCGGAAGGCGGTCACCGTGGTCAGCGTGGACATGAATCCGCCGTACGCGTTCAGGGTGTTGACCGCGAGCTTTCCGCAGACGATCACCAGGTACAGCACGATCGCGATCGCGGCCGGGCCGGCGAGCTCGCCGATGAATCCGACCTGGTTGCCGAGGAACGCGTCGCCCGCGACGGCGGCGACGAGGGCGCCGAGGGTCATCGACCACTGCGAGCCGATCACGCTGCCGGTGAACGTCGCCCAGAACGTGGTGGACTCGCTGGTCGAACGCGGCAGGTACCGGGAGTAGTCGGCGACGTACGGTCCGAACGTGAGCTGCCAGCCGGCGCCGAGCGAGATCGCGAGCAGGAACGTCGCCCATTCGAAGGGCTTGAGGTTGACGTGCGCGGCGACGTCGTAGGTGAGGAACAGGCGGATCAGCAGGTAGGTGAACCCGATGATGCCCGCGACGGTCGCGATGCGGCCGACGACGTGGATGAGGCGGTACCCGAAGATCGCGACGATCGCGGTGAGCACTCCGAAGACGATGATCCCGACGGCGGGGGCGTCCACGCCGAGGATGAGGTTGATCGCCTGTCCGGTGAGCACGGTGCCGGTGGCCGCGAACCCGAGGTACATCAGGATCACGAGGACCAGGGGGACGGCGGCGCCGCGGACGCCGAACTGGGCCCGGCTGGAGATCATCTGGGGCAGGCCCATGCGCGGTCCCTGCGCCGCGTGCAGCGCCATCACGACGCCGCCGGCGAGGTTGCCGATCAGCAGCCCGATGATGGCCCAGAGCGCGTCGGCGCCGAAGACCACGGCGAGGGCGCCGTCGACGATCGCGGTGATCTGCATGTTCGCGCCGAACCACAGGGTGAACTGGCTGCGCGGCGAACCGTGCCGCTCGGCGTCCGGCACGACGTCGATCGTGCGCGTCTCGACGGCGAGCATCTGCGTGGTCGGGGTGGGTTCGTTCTCGCTCACGGGAAGGGGATCCTCTCGGGTTTCGTCGGGGCGGGTCGACGATGACCGCGCCGGGTGCTTCTCAGGGATGGTGCTCGGGCCGGCCGCCCGGGGGCGGCAGACGGGGCCGGAGGCGAGAAGAACGTCTCTCCTTCGGGACCGTAGTTGTATAGTGCGGTATATACAGGTCTCTGTCAAGAGGTGGACGCGCGAACCCGCCAGTAGAATCCGGGGGAGCAGCAGCTCGTCCCCGGAGGAGAAGCGACAGACGAAGGAGGTCTCCCGTGCCGCAGGTCGATATCCAGGATCTCGTCGGCGCCTACGCGGCCTCCGTCGGAGACGGCGCACCCGCGTATGAGCGGATCAAGCGCGCGATCCGGAGTCGCATCGAGGTCGGCGAGTGGCAGGAGGGGGATCAGCTCCCGTCCGAGAGCCAGCTCGTCGCCGCTCTCGGCCTGTCCCGGATGACCATCAACCGCGCGCTGCGCGAGCTGGCCGCCGACGGCGTGATCTTCCGCAACATGGGCGTCGGCAGCTTCGTGGCCTCGGTGAAGGCCACCTCGCCGCTGTTCGACGTGATGAACATCGCCGAGGAGGTGCAGGGCCGGGGCCACCGGCACAGCACCAGGGTCGTCCTGCTGGAGCGGGAGGCGAACCCCGTCGCGCGGCACCTCTCCGAGGACTTCTCGGGCGAGTACGTCTTCCACTCCGTCATCGTTCACTACGAGGACGATGTCCCCATCCAGCTCGAGGACCGCATCGTCGGACCGCTGCTCGCCCCCGACTACCTGGAGCAGGACTTCGCCAGGATCACGCCCAACGACTATCTGTCCCGCGTCGCTCCGATGACGCGCGGCGAGCACATCGTCGAGGCGGTCCTCCCGACGGTGGAGGAGAGCGACCTGCTCGAGCTCGGGCCGATGGAGCCGTGCCTGCAGATCCGGCGCCGGACCTGGTCCGCCGGAGGGCTGGTCAGCATCGCCCGTCTCGTGCAGCCCGGATCCCGGAGCCGCCTCGAAGGATCCTTCGGGCGGGATCGTCCGACCCGCGTCGTCCGCGGCTGACGCTCCGTCGCGCCGTGACCCCGTCGAGCACGAGGGGTGCGGCGATGCCGAGCAGGACCAGCGCGAGACCCGCGAGCTGTCGTCCCGCCAGGATCTCCCCTGCCACGAGTACGCCGAGGAGCACGCCCGTGACCGGGTTGAGCAGGCCGATGAGGCCGACCGTGCCGGAGGGCAGGTGCTTCAGGGCGGCGAACCACGCGACGTTGGCGAGGGCGGTCGCGACCAGGGTGAGGTAGCCGTAGGCTGCGAGCCCCGCACCGTCGACCACCGGGGGCGGTCCCTCGACGAGCACCGCGAACGGGATGAGCGCGAGACCGCCGAACACGAGCTGCCAGGCCGTGGAGGGGAGGATCCCGACCTCGCCGTTCCAGCGCTTGGCGAGGATGAATCCGATCGAGGACATGGCCATCGCGGCGATGGAGGCGATCACGCCCCGCGGGTCGACCGAGGTCGTGGTACCGAGCAGCATGAGCGCGACGCCGCCGATGCCGACGAGCGCGCCGAGCAGCCGCAGGATCCCCGGGCGCTCGCGCAGGATCGCCCATGCCGCGAGGGCGATCGCGACCGATGAGGTCGCCATGATCGTCGCGGCGATGCTCGTCGGCAGCAGCTGCGCCGCGGCGTAGACGAGCACGAAGAACGCGCCGACGTTGAGGGTGCCGAGCACTGCGGACTTCCACCACCAGGAGCCCCGGGGAAGCCGGCGGACCAGTGCCAGCAGCACGAGTCCGGCGGGCAGGGCGCGGATGGCCGCTCCCCAGACCGGGGCGTCCGGCAGCCACTCGCGGGTCACGAAGTAGGTGCTCCCCCAGGCGATCGGCGCGATCGTCGCGATGAGGAGCCATCTCCGATTAGTTTCCATGGAAGACACTATAGCTTCCTCGGAAGATATAGTGAAGAGGTGACGGACATCGACGATCAGGTGGCGCGGATCCAGCAGGCGTGGCGACGGGAGCGGCCCGACCTCGACGTGACCCCGATCGGCACGATCGGGCGCCTGCACCGCCTGGCCCTGGCGCTGACCGAGGAGCTGGTCGCGGTCTACCGCGCGCACGGACTCTCGGAGGGCGACTTCGATGTGCTCGCCGCCCTGCGCCGCACCGGTGAGCCGTTCGAGGCGAGCCCCAGCGACCTCGCCGCATCGACGATGGTGACGAGCGGCGGCATGTCCAAGCGGCTCGACCGCCTCGAAGGCGCGGGGCTGGTGACCCGCCGGGTCGGATCCGGCGACGCGCGGGGCAGGGTCGTGGCGCTCACGGAGGCCGGTCGGCGGCTGATCGACGACGCCTTCGCGGACCATGTCGCGAACGAGCAGCGGCTGCTGTCGATGGTGCCGGCGGCCGAGCGTCGGGCGCTGGAGGCGACGCTCGCAGGCTGGCTCGCGCACTTCGAGGGATCGGTCTGAGGCGCATCCTCGGGAAGCGGCGCATACTGTGAAGAGTTCCCCGCAGGCCCGTGGCCCCGCGGCCGTGGCCCGGTGTCGATGCGGGGTTTCGAAAGGGGGTTCGTCGATGGAGATCGATCTCGAAGGACTGCGGGTCCGGCTGTACCGGCAGCTGGTCGACGAGGGGCGTGTCGCGACGAGCGCGCAGACCGCGGCGGAGGAGGGGATCACCGCCGCGGAGGCCGCGGACGCCTTCCGGGCCCTCGCGGCGAACCGGCACATCGTGCTGGACGAGGGCGGCGACATCGTGCTCGCCCATCCGTTCGCGACGCGCGACTTCGGCTTCTCCGTGAAGAGCGACCGGGTGCTGTGGTGGGGCGGGTGCGCCTGGGACTCGTTCGCGATCCCGCACCTCGTGCCCGGCGCCTCACCCGTCCTCGTGGCTACGACCTGCCCGAACTGCGGGACCGCGCACGCCTGGAACGTCTCGTCCGCGGAACCGCCGGCGGGGGATCAGGTGGCGCACTTCCTCGTGCCGATCGCGCACGTATGGGACGACGTCGTGCACGCCTGCGAGAGCCAGAGGATCTTCTGTGACGAGCGCTGCGTCGAGGAGTGGCTGCGCACGAACGCCCTCCACCCGGGGGTGGTCTTCGATCTGGAGACGCTGTGGCGCCTCGCCTCCGACTGGTACTCCGGCCGGCTCGACCGCGGCTACCGCCGCCGCGAGCCCGTCGAAGCGGCGGAGTACTTCCGCGGCGCGGGCCTGACCGGCCCGTTCTGGGGGAGCTGAGGGTTCGGGGGCCGCTCCGGATCGGTGAGCTTTCGATTCAGAGTTCACCAGAATCATGGGTTATTGCGGGGTATCAGATTGCCTGCTGGCCCTTCTCTCGCCTCCTCGCTGCGTATCAGGAAGTATCTCCCCGGATCACCAAAAGTGCGGGGTAGATGCGGGCTGTGTTCCAGTCAGCGATAGGTGATCCCCCAGGGCTGTTCGGGCAGCGTATTGACCCAGCGACTCAGCTCCTCAGGCGCGAACAGCGGCTTCGCTCCGGCGTAGTTCGCGGTGAGGTCGCCGCGTCGCATGGCCGCACGGAGAAGAGTTGGACTGACACCGGTCGCCGTCGCGGCTTCCCGAATCGTGTACGCGATCTTCTCCACTCCAAGCGCGTTGTGGATCTCGTCGTGGATGATGGCCCGCAACTCGTTTGCCGTGAATGCCATGCGGTAAGCGCCAGGGTCTGCTTGTTCTGGCGGCTCTGGGGTCGGCATGTCTCGCGGAACGTCCGGGTGGTTACGCAAGTAAAGCTCCACCTCAGCCCATTTGCACGGCAGTTGTGCTCGTCTGGCCCAGATCTCGGGCACAGTCGGATCGTCGATGAGCCGGATTCGAATGTAGGCGTCGTAGTGGAACCCGGGGTTGAGAATCAAGGCACGCTGGAGCGGATGAGAGGTTCCCTGTCGGAACGCCCAGTACTCGCCGGTCTTGATCCCAAGCTCTCCACCTTGCGGCATGAGCCACACAGTAGCCCTATGACGCGTACCCACGAGCCCCTGGCGGCCGCTAGGTTTGGCCCAACGTGCCCCCGTGCGAGGATCCACTGGACCGCGACGCACGCCGCCGGGATCTCGTTCACGATCCGCGAAAGACGTTCCGATGTTGGGAGAGGGGGGCAACGCCGCTGCTACCGATATAGGCAGTTCCCGAGGTGCTCATGCAGGTCCGGTAACAAGCTCGAGGCGCTGAGACGTATCGTTAGTACGCAATAATCAAGAGCCGCGTCGTCTCACGGCGTTCGCCCCTATGTGATGTCCAGGCGATATGGAGTCGTTGAGAGCCTGGGGATCTTGGGTCGAGGAAGAACAGCTCCGACTCATTTGGGTGGAATCGCGCGGGCCGGTCGGATTCCCGAATCATCTCTGCGTCAGGAATACCCAACTCGACGCTCGTGGCCGTCTTAGTCCCGGTGTTTGTGAGTACCCATCCACGCATTCCGCCGCGTTTCGATACTTCTTCAGGGATCGGTGACAGTGTCCACTCGGCGTCAGCCTCCCGTAGAGCCCGCTTTCGCTCGAACAGGAGAGTTAATTGTGCGCTCCCGATCCCAATAGCTGCCGCAATAATCAGCTGGGCGATGTTGTATCCAACCTGCCATTCCACGGGCCGGCTACTCGCTCTCTCGCTCGGACTGCCGCTCGGTGCGGCGGCGTCGCGCCTCTTCGCGCCTCTGTTTGCGAACTTCGTCGCGCTCCCGGATCCTTGCAAGATCGTCATCATCAACAATCCGCCACGACTGGTCAGACCGATCCCAGATGACGTTGTCAGTCTTCAACGGGCCAAGAGCCTTCAGGATTCTGCGATCGATCGCCCAATTGTTGTTCTGGTTGCGATAGAGCCATTCGTCTCCGAACTGCTCGCGAAGCCGTGGAACGAGGCGCCTCTGGTAGCTTCGATTTCGCCCGCGTGCGGTGATCTCATCCATCAGCCACTGGGCAATTTCTTGCGGAGTGCTCATGTGCACATCATGGCAGAGACCTGCTCATGCCGAGTGTGGTCGAGTGAGTCGACCTTGAATGGGTTGGCTTGCGCGAAGGCCGAGGACAGCGCCGAGCCGCTGGAGCAGTCAAGACTTGGCGGGCTGCCACCGACCTCTCACCGAGATGGGAGAATCACCCTATGAGGCATGAGCCGACAAGCGGACACGATGATCCGAATACGAACTACCGAGTCACGTGGAAGACGTTCAACCTCGACGGTCCAGATACCGAGCATGAGCGTGTCTTCACCGATCGCGATCAGGCCTGGAGCTTCTACGAAGACGCCCAAAAGGGGCGAAGCTACGGGGCCACCTGGGAACACGTCCCGGCTTGATCCTGAGGCGCTGCGCAGATGACGTCATGAGTACGCGTGGTGAACGTGCCATCCGTCCTCGCCCTTGAAGACATCAAGGACGTACGAGTCGCCTGCGTCATCGGTCCCTTGGAATCGCCAGCCGTAAAGCGGGCTGGGGGTCTCGAGCTGCACCGACCAGAGCGAGTGTCGGATCCTGGTGGGCATGTCCGTGACGCGCCACCTCTTCCCGGCGAAGACCATCCGGGCAAGGTCAGCGGGGCTGGTGCCCGTCAAAGATGCCGCGGCGCTTCATCTCATTCCGCGCTAATCGCTCATCGTTCGCGGCGATCGCTTTGCGTCCAAGGTCCGGCTCGTGCCAGTCGGCCGCAATCTTCCGGGCGATGTCGTAGGACATGGTGAGTTCGTGGTTTGGCAGACTCCGGAAAAACTCGGCATCGTTGACTCCAAGCCATTCAGCCTTTGGAGCCGGCGAGTCGTTGGGACTGCTGACAACTCCTGCGACGATCTGCTTGGCGGCGTAACCGAGCGGCAGATCATCGGAGTAGTCACCATTGCGAGGTCCGCCTTCGAGCACGTATCCCATGCGAGGATTCTATGCCCGCGGAGTTGGAGCTACGGCATGCCTTTCCTGGCACGGGCGCTGCCAGTCGCCCAGCATGTCGCGCTACTTCTCGTCGGCAGAGGTGCCGCACCTTGCGCAGTGCGGCCACGTGCCGAGCAGGACATGACCATCAGCTTGTGCCCGCCACTCACTGCCGCAGTGCGGATACACATAGTTCGTGAACTCCATGGACGGCGACGCTACCGCCAACCGCTGGCTGGGTCCGAGCATTGACCGCCCCGTATCCCGGATCGCGCCACGGCGTCTTGAATAGACGCCGTGGCGCGATCACGATGTTGATCCGCGAGCGACCCGTTCGAAATGGTTCAGCACGTCAGTTAGCCCCGGAACAACCCGCTGGCCGGCGAGGTATTCCTCGTAGTGGCGCACCTTCGACGCGCTCGGTTCGCAGCCGAGAGCGTTGACGATGGTGTTCGTGGGGGCCCACACGACATCTACCCAAGTAAGCGGCCAGACCATCGGCCAGACCAATCCGTCGCGGACGTCCGCGCAAACGATCGCACCATGCAGCACTGCGTTGCGGGTCATCGAGAGCGCAGGTGACAGATGGTGGCGTGCGTGCGGGACGAGATCGCTCGCGACATCGGCCCACATGACGGCCTCGCCGACACGCACCGCAGTGAGGTCCGGGTCATTGGGATCGACTGCTGCGATCGCGAGTCGCATGCCGCGGACCGCAAGTTCTAGACCCATGGAGTCATCGTAGGGCGACGGTCGTCGACCGCCTCCAAGCCGCTGAGGCATATCAAACCGGGGATCACGCTGAGCACGCGTGGATGTGGCGGGTTTGGGTGATTCCGTTGGTGACTAACCGAGGGTGCGGGGGTCGAAGCCGATCGCTGTTCTTGGAACGTCATCTGGATGCGCTGGATCTCCGAGGGCGTGGAGTCGCCATGCGGATCCGGGTGTGACTGCGATCTCAGGTCGCCAGACGAGTGTTGCGTGCAACTCGGCCGGAATGAGCCTGCTATCAGGCGCAACGTGCGCCTGCGTGTCGACCCATCGGACGTAGCTGACATCCGGCGCGTCGACCGCCCACAACGCACTCATGCTGAGTTTGAGACTGCTGTTCGCGATCGTGCGTGCCTCCGAGAAGTCCCCCCACCTGTCTGCCGACTCTGGCGTGACGAACGCGGCTCGCAGCATCTCAAGCGCGCCTGGGTCCAGACGCTGAAGGCCCATCCGTACGGCGTCGACGAAGAGTGACGGGTGCCAGTCGGGGAGCAGCTCGTAGGCAACTGCGGCATCGTCTTCCTCGGTCCAGCTCATGTCATCGCTCACGGGATCACCGTACGACCTCTCACCGACATCATCGGAGTCCGTGTGCGGCGAGAGCGCGGGACAACTGTTCCCGCTGCGCCTTCGCCTTCTGGTCCGGGTCGTACGAGTAGTTCGTGGAGTGGTCTTCGAGAACGAAACTTGGTGTGCTGGAGCTCTCGGGCGCTGTGACGGTGACGTGAACCTGCTGCGCCTGGGTGTACGTCGGGGCGTACGCTGCGTACCGCTGGGTCGCCGCCTCTGCGAGCGACGACGGTGTGTTTCCGCTGTGCATAAGGGTTCGCCACCGATCCAGCTGGTCAGGGCCTCCGGCCTTGCGCACGTCGTCCGCAGTGAGAACGTACTCGCCGTTCGACAGGCGGGCGACGACCGAGTCAGACGTACTCGTTCCCGGGCCAACGACTCGGCCGCCTGTGGCATACGTACCCATCCGCCCGTTGCCCGACGCCGCCCCGTTGAGGTCTGGCATGACGGCGCGATACTCGATCGTGCCGTTCAGGTAGCCATACCGGGAGATGAAGTCGTCGATCGTGCCGACTGCTGGGCCGGTGTTCGCGAGGATGTTCATGCTCTTCGACGGGGGAAGTGCGAACACCGCGCTGCGAAGAACTGCAGAAGCGTCCTCAGTGGGATGCTCGGTCTCGCGGTACGTAATGGTGCGATTCAGCGAAACCCGGTTCGCGAGTTGGAGCGCATCACCCATCGGCGCTCGAAGGGCGCGACCGCGATCCCAATCTCTGAGTTGCCGGCGTTCGTCGAGAACGTCCGTGCTGATCCGTACCTTGCGGAATGGGACACTGCCGACCTGATCGAATGGATGCTCATGGTGGGCTGGCGAGTGGCTGAAGCCTGTGCGCTCGAGTGGTCATCGGTGGACATCGCCGCGAAGACGGCGCGCGTGGACGCGATCGCGAAGCGGCTCAAGGGCCAGGGCGTCAAGCGGCAGGAGTTCCCGAAGTCGGATGCGTCGGCGCGCGTAACGCCGTTGCCCGCCGAGGCTGTTGCACTGCTCAACCGTCGTCGTGAAAAGGTCGGTGGTTTGTCGACGCTGGTGTTCCCGTCTCCGTTGATGCGAATGCGAGACCCTTCCAATACGCAGCGTGAGATCCGCGACCGCCGGGAGGCGCTGGGCTACCCGGAGTTGAGCACGCACACATTCCGGAAGACGGTCGCGACGATCCTGGATGAGGCTGGGCTCAGCGCGCGCGACATCGCCGACTACCTCGGGCACGCGAATCCGAGCATCACTCAGGATGTCTACATGGCGCGTCAGACGGGCAGTCGGAAGGCCGCCCAGGCGATGCACGACAAGCTCAAGACTGTGGTCTGAATCTGCGGGGTTTGTGCGGGATCCCAGACTGAAAGATGATCTGGCCGGCCGCGAGAAGGCATCCCTGGAAAAGACGAAACCCCCGCGATGTAGAAGCTACGCGAGGGTTCCTGGGGTGATTGTAACGATCACCCGTGTGGCTCCGACCGGCATCGATCCGGTGACCTTTCGATTTTCAGTCGAACGCTCTACCAACTGAGCTACAGAGCCGCACAGGACGGAAGGTGGAAGCTTCTGACCTGCGTCCTAGACGAAAGGCCTTTCCGAAGAAAGGCCCGTCGCTTGGAGCGACCCTGACGGGACTTGAACCCGCGACCTCCGCCGTGACAGGGCGGCACGCTAACCAACTGCGCTACAGGGCCAGAACTATGAAATTGTATCGGAAAGAGTGACCCCAACGGGATTCGAACCCGTGCTACCGCCGTGAAAGGGCGGCGTCCTAGGCCACTAAACGATGGGGCCGGAGGCGAACCTCTGGGGTTCCCTTGCCGACGCTCAAGCATAAGGGGTTTGTGCGGCAAAACGCCAATCGAGGGCGCGTCCCGCTGGATCCCGGGCGTGTCCAGGGGGAGGATGAAGGGTGGTCCCGTTCCGAACCCGGGGACATGACCAGCACGCGAAGATCCGAAGAATTCCCGATCCCGAGCCGGATCCGCAGTGTTGCGTGCGGGGCCGATGTTGCTAGTGTGACATGAGTGAAACCGGCGAAAGGGAGCCGCGTGAACCATCCGAACAGCAGAGACGTCCGCCGTGACCCGGGCCGGACGTCCGTCGTTCCGCGCCCCGGTGCCGTGCCTCGTGCGCGACGGGGCGGGATCGCTCTGAGCATCGCCACCGTCGGCGCGCTGATCCTCGGCCTCTTCCTCGGCGCCCCTGCGGCGTACGCCGACGACTACCCCAGCTGGGATGACGTCCAGGCGGCCAAGGCGAACGAGGACGCGGCCGCGAACGAGGTGACGCGCATCCAGGGGCTCATCGCCTCTCTCACCCAGAACGTCGCGACGACGAAGGCCGCCGCGGAAGCCGCCGGCACCGAGGCGTTCGCCGCCCAGCAGGCGGCGAACGCGCAGGCGCGCCGCACCGATGACCTGCAGGCGCAGGCGGACTCGCAGAAGAAGGCCGCCGACGACGCGGCGAGCAAGGCGGGTCAGATCGCGGCGCAGCTCTCCCGCGACGGCGGCGACACCACCGCACTGCAGTTGTTCTTCTCGGCCTCCACGGCCAACAAGGACGAGCTGCTGCAGCGTCTGGGGCAGATGGACCGCGTGCTCTCCGGCACCCAGGCCATCTACGACAAGGCGCTCGAGGCGAAGAACACCGCACAGTCGCTGACCGACCAGGCCACGGCGGCGCGCACCGAACGCGACCGTCTGAACAAGGTCGCCCAGGACAAGCTGGCCGCCGCGCAGACCGCTGCGGCCGCGGCCGCCGCAGCGCTCGCGGATCAGCAGACCCACCTCGGCGTGCTGCAGGCCCAGCTGGCCGCGCTGCAGGACACCACGGCCAAGACGGTCGCCGGCTACCAGGCGGGCGAGGCCGCACGCGCCGCTGCGGAGGCGGCGGCGGAGGCGCAGCGTCAGGCCGCTGCCGAGGCCGCGCGCCAGGCCGCGAACAACGGCGGTGGCGGCGGCGGAGGCGACTCCGGCGGCGGATCCTGGACCGGCAGCGGCGGATGGGTGCGCCCGTTCGGCGGCTACCAGTCGTCCGGCTACGGCCCGCGCGTGCCCGATTGCGATGCCTGGGGATGCTCGTCCAGCTTCCATGAGGGCGTCGACCTCGCCGACGGCAGCTGCGGTTCGCCGATCTACGCGGCCCACTCCGGCACCGTGACGATGGCGTGGTACTACGGCGGCTACGGCAACTACATCCGCATCGAGAACAACGACGGCACGGGCATCGGCACCGGCTACGGTCACATCGAGTACGGCGGGTTCAACGTCTCTCCCGGTCAGTGGGTCAACGCCGGCCAGGTGATCGCCTACGCGGGCAACACCGGCGGATCCTTCGGGTGCCACCTGCACTTCGAGGTCTACCAGGACGACTACCCGATCAACCCGATCAACTTCATGGAGAACCGCGGCGTGT
The DNA here is from genome assembly GCF_037148715.1 of Microbacterium sp. MMO-10. Lineage (NCBI taxonomy): Bacteria > Bacillati > Actinomycetota > Actinomycetes > Micrococcales > Microbacteriaceae > Microbacterium > Microbacterium sp. MMO-10. The sequence goes on from NZ_JBBCSV010000003.1 coordinate 220,140, forward strand.
ACATGGGCTGATCCGCCGGATCCTCAAGCAGAAGACCCCCGGCCGCGGAAGCGGACCGGGGGTCTTCTGCATGTCGGCCGCGGTGCGCGGCCGACGGCTCAGTGGCCGTCGTTCTTGAAGCGCTCGATCGCCTCGTCGAGGATGCGCTGCGCCTCGGCGGCATCGCCCCATGCGTCGACCTTGACCCACTTGTTGGGCTCGAGGTCCTTGTAGTGCTCGAAGAAGTGCGCGATCTCCTTCTTCGTGTATTCGGCCAGGTCGTCGACGTCCTGGATGTGCGACCAGCGCGGGTCCTTGCTCAGCACGGCCACGAGCTTGTCGTCGCCGCCGGCCTCGTCGCTCATCTTGAGCACGGCGACCGGGCGCACGTTCACGACGACACCGGGGAAGATCGCCTGGTCGAGCAGCACCAGCACGTCCAGCGGATCGCCGTCCTCGCCGAGGGTGTTGTCGAAGTAGCCGTAGTCGGCGGGGTAGCCGAAGGTCGTGTAGAGCACGCGGTCGAGGTGCACTCGTCCGGTCTCGTGGTCGACCTCGTACTTCACGCGGCTGCCGCGCGGGATCTCGATGACGGCGTCGTGTGCGCCCATGCGTGTGCTCCTCAGAAATGACGGTTGGATGCCGCGCACCAGCCTACTTCGCGCAAATCCCCTTCGCGTGGCTACCGTGGGAAGGTGCCGTCACTGAACCCCGCCGTCGCCGAGATCCGCCGAGCCGTGCGCACCGCGCTCGGCGCCCTGCCCGTGCCGCCGGCCTCCGTCGTGGTCGCGCTCTCCGGGGGCGCCGACTCGCTCGCCCTCGCCGCGGCGACCGCGTTCGAGGCGCGCGCCGCGGGGAGCGCCGTGCTCAGCGTCACCGTGGACCACGGCCTGCAGGAGGGCTCCGCCCGGATCGCCGCCGATGCCGCGGCCGCTGCGACGAGGCTCGGCATCGGGGCCCGGGTGCGACGCGTCGATGTGGTCGCCACGGGGGAGGGCCCCGAGGCCGATGCCCGTGCGGCGCGCTACTCCGCACTGCGCGAGGTCGCCCGGGCCGAGGGGGCGCCGGTGCTGCTGGGGCACACGCTCGACGACCAGGCCGAGACGGTGCTGCTGGGGCTCGCCCGCGGATCCGGGTCCGGCAGTCTGCAGGGCATGGCGCCGGTGCGCACCGACGACGACGGCTCGACCTGGATCCGCCCGCTGCTGGCGGTGCGCCGCGAGACGACCCGGGCCGCCTGCGCCGCCGAAGGGCTCGTGCCGTGGGGCGATCCGCACAACGTCGATCCCCGCTATGCGCGCGTGCGGGTGCGCGAACGGGTGCTGCCCGTGCTCGAGGCCGAGCTCGGTCCGGGCGTCGCCGAGGCGCTCGCCCGCACGGCGGAGCAGCTGCGCGAGGACGCGGAGGCGTTCGACGAGATGATCCACGAGACGATCGAGGACATCGTCGAGCATGCCGAGGCCGGCATCTCGGTGAGCGCCCCGGCGCTGTCCGCGAATCCGGCGGCCCTGCGCAACCGCATCATCCGACTCGTGGTGCAGAGCGAGTTCGGCGTCGGCCTCACCCGCACCCAGACCGTCGAGGTGGCGCGGCTCGTCACCGACTGGTCGGGGCAGGGCCCCATCGACCTTCCGGGCTGCACGGCCGCACGCGTCGGCGGCAGGATCGTCTTCGCGGCCCGCTGACCGGCGGGCGGGAGTCGCCCGGCCTGAGCTGAGCCCCGGGGAGGATCCGGGCCCACGGCCGGATCCGACCCGGGACAGCAGGAACGCGGCCCCCGAAGGAGCCGCGTTCCCGGACCGACGTGCGCCGGCCTCGTTACTTCTTGCCGCCGAGCAGACCGCCGATCAGGCCGCCGATGTCGATGCCGCCGCCACCGCTCGAGCCGGATCCGCCGCCTCCGAGCAGGCCGCCGAGGCCGCCCAGGATGTCGCCGAGGCCGCCGCCGGTGCCGGCCGCCTGGCCCTGCTGCTGGCCGCCGCCGAGCAGGCCTCCGAGGATGTCGCCGAGGCCCCCGCCTCCGCCCGTGGAGCCCTTCTGGCCGTTGGCGATGAGCCCCATGACGATCGGCGCGAGGATCGGCAGCAGCTTGCCGAAGTCGATGCCGGCCGTCTTCTGGTCGCTCGTCAGCGTCTGCGCGACCTGATCGGCGTTGCCGCCGAACACGTGCGACACGATCTTCTCGCCGTCCGCCTCGTCGACGTCGTCGAGCGACGACGCACCGGAGAACCCGTCGTGCTTGGCGAGGGCCGCCTCGATCGCCGCGGATCCCTCGGGGGACTCGGCGTTCTTGGCGAGGCCGCCGATCAGGGCAGCGCCGCCTTCCTGCACCGCCTGCCGGGCGACGTCCTCGCTGACGCCGAGCTTCTGTGCGATGTCGCCGATCGGAACCTGCTTGAGGATCTCGTCGATGTCCATGGGACTCCTTCCGTCCGCGGCGGAGGCTCGGTTCCCCCAAGCGCCACCCCGCCTCATCGCTCACAGTAGCGCTCCGGAGGTTGCCGCGGGAGAACGGATCCGGTCGCGTAAAATCGATCCATGCGCGCTGCGGACATGCCCGATGACCTGACCGAGATCCTCGTCACCGAGGAGGAGATCCGCGCCAAGCTCGACGAGCTCGCCGCGCGGGTCGCCGAGGACTACGCGGGCAAGGATCTGCTGCTGATCGGCGTGCTCAAGGGCGCGGTCATGGTCATGGCCGATTTCGCGCGGGCGCTGCCGTTCTCGGCGCCGATGGACTGGATGGCCGTGTCCAGCTACGGCGCGAGCACGAAGTCGAGCGGCGTCGTGCAGATCCGCAAGGATCTCGACACCGATCTGCACGGCAAGCACGTGCTCATCGTCGAGGACATCATCGACTCCGGTCTCACGCTGAGCTGGCTGCTGGAGAACTTCGCCTCCCGCGGCGCCGAGTCGATCGAGGTGCTCGCGCTGCTGCGCAAGCCCGAGGCCGCCAAGGTCCGGATCGACTGCAAGTACGTCGGCTTCGACATCCCGACGGAGTTCGTCGTCGGCTACGGGCTGGACTACGCGGAGCGCTACCGCAACCTGCGCGACGTCGCGGTGCTGGCCCCGCACGTGTACGCCTGACCGGGCGCCGCGCGGCGCGGAGCAGCGGCGTCCGGAGCGGATCCCGCCGCGGACCCCGGGTTCCCGGTACGCCGTGGGCGAATCCCCAGGAGGGGCCAAGGCCGGTCGCGCTACGCTGATCGGATCATGGATGTCAAGAAGATCACGCGCAATCCGCTCCTCTACGTGGGGCTGATCGGTCTGCTTCTGATCGGCGGGTTCATGCTGATCACCAACCTCGGATCCACTGCGCAGGTCTCGACCCAGGAGGGTCTCGACCTGCTCAAGGGCGGCACCGTCACCAAGGTGGTCAACACCGACGGCGACCAGCGCGTGGACATGACGCTCTCCAAGCCCTACAAGGGATCCGAGAACGTGCAGTTCTACTACGTCCAGGCGCGCGCCGCCGACGTGGTCACGGCGATCGATTCCGCCGCCCCCAAGGACGGGTTCAACGACACCGTGCCCCGGGCCAGCTGGTTCGACACGATCCTCTCGTTCCTCATCCCCGTGCTCCTGCTCGGCCTGCTCTTCTGGTGGCTGCTGTCGAGCGCCCAGGGCGGCAACAGCAAGATCATGCAGTTCGGCAAGTCGCGCGCGAAGCTCGTCAGCAAGGAGAACCCGACGGTCACCTTCGCCGACGTCGCGGGCGCCGACGAGGCCATCGAGGAGCTCCACGAGATCAAGGAGTTCCTGCAGGACCCGGGCAAGTTCCAGGCGATCGGCGCGCGGATCCCGAAGGGCGTGCTGCTGTACGGCCCTCCCGGAACCGGCAAGACCCTGCTCGCCCGTGCGGTCGCCGGCGAGGCGGGCGCCCCGTTCTACTCGATCTCCGGATCCGACTTCGTCGAGATGTTCGTCGGCGTGGGCGCCTCGCGCGTGCGCGACCTGTTCACGCAGGCGAAGGAGAACGCCCCCGCGATCATCTTCATCGACGAGATCGACGCCGTCGGCCGGCACCGCGGTGCGGGCCTCGGCGGCGGCAACGACGAGCGCGAGCAGACGCTCAACCAGATGCTCGTCGAGATGGACGGTTTCGACCCGAACGCGAACGTCATCGTGATCGCGGCGACCAACCGTCCCGACATCCTCGACCCCGCGCTCCTGCGCCCGGGCCGGTTCGACCGGCAGATCGGCGTGGACGCCCCCGACCTCAAGGGCCGCCAGCACATCCTCGAGGTGCACGCGAAGGGCAAGCCGCTCGCCAACGGCGTCGACCTCGAGGTCGTCGCCCGCAAGACTCCCGGTTTCACCGGCGCAGACCTGGCCAACGTGCTCAACGAGGCGGCTCTGCTGACCGCGCGCTCCAACGCGCAGCTCATCGACAACCGGGCCCTCGACGAGGCGATCGACCGCGTCATCGCCGGACCGCAGCGCCGCACCCGCGTGATGAAGGACAAGGAGAAGCTCATCACGGCGTACCACGAGGGCGGTCACGCGCTCGCGGCGGCGGCGATGAACTACACCGACCCGGTCACCAAGATCACGATCCTGCCGCGCGGCAAGGCTCTCGGCTACACGATGGTGCTGCCGCTGGACGACAAGTACTCGGTCACCCGCAACGAGCTTCAGGACCAGCTGACCTACGCGATGGGCGGTCGCGTCGCCGAGGAGATCGTGTTCCACGACCCCACCACCGGCGCCTCGAACGACATCGAGAAGGCGACCTCGATCGCCCGCAAGATGGTGCTCGAATACGGCATGACCACCCAGCTCGGCCCGGTCAAGCTCGGTTCGGAGGGCGGCGAGCCCTTCGCCGGCCGCGACATGGGCCGCGGTCGCGAGTACTCCGAGACCATCGCCGAGCGGGTCGACACGCAGGTGCGCGCGCTCATCGAGCAGGCCCACAACGAGGCGTACGAGGTGCTCAGCGCCAACCGCGACATCCTCGACCGGCTCGCCCGCGAGCTGCTCGAGAAGGAGACGCTGGACCACAACCAGATCGCGGACATCTTCACCGAAGTGCGCAAGCTCCCGGAGCGCCCGCAGTGGCTGTCGAGCGAAGATCGCCCGGTCTCGCTGCTGCCCCCGATCGAGATGCCGCAGCGCGGCGTCGAGACCGGTGTCGCGGCCAACGAGGCGGCTCCGGCCGCCCCGGCGCGCAAGCCGGCCGCGGGCGGCGGGAAGCCGCGCCCCGCGACGGCCTGAGCGATGACCGTCGACCGGGAGCGCGTCGCCGCACTCACCCGTGAACTCCTGCTCGCGATCGGCGAGGATCCGGAGCGCCCGGGCCTGAAGCAGACGCCGCAGCGGATGGCCGACCTCTACGCGGAGTTCTTCGCCGGCGTCGGCGAGGACCCCGGAGCCCCGCTCGCGCACACGATCAGCGTCTCGCACGGCCCCGCGCCGGACACGCTGCCCTCGGGCGCCGTGCTGCTGCGGGGGATCCGTTTCCGCTCGGTGTGCGAGCACCATCTGCTGCCGTTCGCGGGGCACGCGCACATCGCGTACCTGCCGGGGGAGCAGGTCGTCGGCCTCGGCGCCCTGGTGAAGGTCGTGGAGATCCTCGCGTCCCGCCCGCAGGTGCAGGAGCGGCTCGGAGAGCAGGTCGCCGACGCGATCGCCGCGCACCTCGACGCGCGGGGGGTGCTCGTGGTCATGGACGCGGTGCACGGCTGCGTGACCATGCGCGGCGCGCGGCAGACCGAGGCGTCCACGCTGACCATCGCGGCGCGCGGCGCCTATGCGGATCCGGTCGCGCGCGCCGAGCTCATCGCGCTGATCGGCGCGGGCCCCTCGACGGGCTCGGGGACCGCGGCGTGACCGCGGTCTGGGGGATCGTCAACGCCACGCCCGATTCGTTCAGCGACGGCGGGCGGTACTCCGACGCGGAGAGCGCCGTCGCGCACGGACTGCTGCTGCGCGCGCAGGGCGCCGACGTGCTCGACATCGGCGGGGAGTCGACCCGCCCCGGAGCCGAGCGGGTGTCCGTCGCCGAGGAGCAGCGCCGCGTGCTGCCGGTCATCGAGCGTCTCGCCGCGGAGGGGATCCCGGTGAGCGTCGACACCCTCAACGCATCCACGGCGCTCGCGGCCGTGCAGGCCGGGGCGCGGATCGTGAACGACGTGTCGGGCGGCCTCGCGGATCCGGAGATGCTCGCCGCGGTCGCCGAATCGGGCGCCGACATCGCGCTCGGGCACTGGCGCGGGCCGTCCTCGGACATGTACGCCCGTGCGGAGTACGGGCGCGTCGGACGCGAGGTGGCCGGCGAGCTGCGCGAGCGCGTGGCCGCCGCGGCCGCTGCGGGGATCGCCCCGTCGCGGATCATCGTGGATCCCGGTGTCGGCTTCGCCAAGACGACCGGGCAGAACTGGGACCTGCTGCGCGAGCTCTCCGACGTCGTTGCCCTCGGGCCGCGCGTGCTCGTGGGAACGTCGCGCAAGCGCTTCCTCGCCGACGCCCTCGGCGCCGATGCCGACGAGGCGCGCAAGGACCTGGCGACCGCCGTGACGAGCGTGCTCGCCGCGCGGGCGGGGGTGTGGGCCGTGCGGGTGCACGACGTCGCCGCGACGCGCGACGCCCTCGCCGTGCTCGGCGCCTGGGACGGCTGAGGCCGCGCCGCGACGGGCGCCGCGCCGGACGGGCGCCGCGCCGCGCCGGACGGGCGCCGCGCCGCGCCGAGCCGGGACGGGCACCGGTCTCGCCGGGTGGCGGGCCGTTGTGCAGGGAGGCCGAGCCGTTGTGCAGGGTGCTGGGCGGCCGTCGCCGAGAGGTGGGCCGGAATTCCGCGGCGGATGGGGCGACGGGATGTGACCCTGCGGGCGGTGGCCCTGCAGAACGCCGGGGGTCCCTGCACAACGGCCGCGGTTGTGGACAGCGGCGTTGACGCGGCCTCCGCCGTAGGCTGGGGGCATGGAATTCCTCGACGGCATCACGCTCACCGGACTGACCGTGTTCGGCCGGCACGGCGTCTACGAGCACGAGCGCGAGAACGGCCAGGACTTCGTGGTGGATCTGCGCCTGCACCTCGCGCTGCGCGCCGCCGCCGCGAGCGACGACGTGGCGGACACCGTGCACTACGGCGAGCTCGCGGAGCGCGTCGCGGCGATCGTCGCCGGAGAGCCGGTCAACCTGCTGGAGACCCTCGCGGTGCGGATCGCCGACGCCGTGCTGGAGGACAAGCGCGTGAAGATCGTCGAGGTCACCGTGCACAAGCCGCAGGCGCCGATCCCGCTGACGTTCGGGGACGTGTCGATCACCGTGCAGCGGGTGCAGCACGGACACGAGCAGCGGCCCGTGACGGGGGCGGCATGACACCCCCGAGCCGCCCGATCCCGCCCGTTCCGCGCGGGCGACGGCTGCCCGCTCTCGATCCTCGTCCGGAGGACGAGCCGGTCGAGGCGGTCGTCGCGCTCGGCTCGAACCTCGGAGACACCTCGGCCACGATCGATGATGCCGTGCGCGCGATCCGCCGGCTGCCCCTCGTCGACGAGGTGCGCGTCTCGCGGACCTTCACGACGGTCGCGCTGCGTCCGGACGGCCCGGATCCGGATGCCCCGGAGTTCGCCAATGCCGTCGCCATCGTCACCACCCGTCTCGCGCCGCAGGTGCTGCTCGGCATGCTGCACGCGATCGAGGAGGAGCACGGGCGCATCCGGGCCGAGCGCTGGGGCGACCGCACCCTCGACCTCGACCTCATCGCGTACGGCGACATGCGCAGCGACGATCCCCACCTGCTCCTGCCGCATCCGCGTGCCTTCGAGCGCGCCTTCGTGCTGGAGCCGTGGCTCGAGGTGGATCCGGATGCGGTGCTGCCGGGCCGCGGCCCGGTAGCCGACCTACTGGCCGGACTCGAGGACGGCGCATGAGGCGCATCTCCCCGGTGCTGCTGCTCGTGCTGGCGCTCGCCGGCGCAGCGGCGGGATTCCTCGTCGACCACGCGCTGACGACGGCGGGTCGGGCGACGTTCACGCCGTCGATCGTGCTGCCGATCTTCCTCGTGCTGCTGGCGGCCGCCGTGCTCGCCCTCGCCTGGCCGATCCGGCGCAGCACCCGCACCGCCGCGCGAGCCAGGGTCGACCCCTTCCGCGCCGTGCGGATCGCGATGCTGGCCCGTGCGTCGAGCCTGGTGGGCGCGGTCATCACCGGATTCGGCATCGGGCTCGGCGCCTATCTGCTCTCCCGACCGATCGCGCCGCCGCTAGGCTCGATCATCGCGACCGCTCTCGCGGCGCTCGTGCTCACGGTCGCCGCGGTGATCGCCGAGAGCTTCTGCCTGCTGCCCGGAGATGGGCCCCCCGACCCCGACGGCCAGAACGGGCCGCGCCTGGAGGACGACGATGACGATTCCCGAGCCGCCGCAGACCCCGGGCACTGATCCCGTCGCGCCGCCGACCAGGGCGCAGGCGCGCGCCCGGTCCGCGAGCAACGCTCCCGCTGTGCACTCCGCACCCTCCTCGGCGCCCGCGCTCGATGAGGGGACCTATCCGGCGCTGCGCACTCCGACGGGTCGCGGAGCGCTGGCGCTCGACGGATCCTGGCACCAGATCTCGCCCAAGTACGTGATCGCCGAAGTGCTGCTGCGGCTGATCCTGCTCGTCGTGATCGCGGTCGGCGCGTATGCGGCGACGACCCTTCTCGCTCAGCCCTGGCCGTGGGCCTGGACGGTCGCCGGTGTGATCGCGGTCTGGGTCGTGGTCGAGCTCGTGATCCTGCCGCGGCAGGCCAGGGCCATCGGGTACATGCTGCGCGCCGACGACATCGTGTTCCGGCGCGGGATCCTCTGGCAGCGGATGATCGCGGTTCCCTACGGCCGGATGCAGCTCGTCGACATCACCCGGGGCCCGGTCGACCGGGCGTTCGGGATCGCCAAGCTCAAGCTCGTCACCGCCGCGGCGACCACCGGCGTGGAGATCCCCGGGATGACGGAGGACGCCGCGGAGGCCCTGCGCGACACACTCATCGACGTCGCCGAGATGCGCCGGACGGGCCTGTGAGCACGCCGCAGCAACCGCAGGGGCCGTTCGGCGCCCCGCCGATCACCTCGCAGGCCCCGGCGCAGGCGCGTCCTGCCGCGACGACGCTCGCCGACGGCGAGTGGCATCGGATGCATCCGCTCACCCCGCTCATGAAGGGCGGGCTGGTGCTGGTGATCGTGCTCGGGTATCTGATCGCGAACCTGCGGGAGCGGATCCTGGAGTGGTTCATCTCGCTGGTCACCCCCGCGCACGTCCCCGCGTTCGGCGGGGATCCCGTCGACTGGGTGGTCGACAACAACCTCGTGATCGTGGTGCTGCTGGGGGTCGTCGGGCTCGCCGTGCTGCTGGTGGCGCTGTTCTGGCTGATGTGGCGCTTCCACCAGTTCCGCATCACCGACGCGCACGTCGAGGTGCGCAAGGGCGTGATCTTCCGCTCGCATCGGCGTGCCCCGCTCGATCGCGTGCAGGGCGTGAACCTCACCCGGCCGTTCCCCGCACGCCTGATCGGGCTCGCGAAGCTCGAGGTCGACGGCGCCGGCAACGACGCGAACGTGCCCCTGGAGTACCTGTCGACGGCGAAGGCGGAGTCGGTGCGCGCCGACATCCTCCGCCTCGCCTCCGGAGCGCGTCACGCACGCGAGGCGACGCGGGGTGCTGCCGACCCCGCCGCGGCCCGCACGATGCGCGCCCAGCTCGCCGCCTCGATGGACGCCGGGGTCACGGGGCTCATCGCGGGCGTCGACCTCGACGACATCGCGCCGGAGCATGTGCTGCGGATCCCCGCCGGGCGTCTCGTGGGATCGCACATCCTCTCCGGCCTGGTCTGGCTGGCCCTGTTCGGAGCGATATTCGTGTGCGCCATGATCGGCACGCTCCCGGCGGTGCTGTCCGAGGTCGGTCCGGCGGGTGGAGCGATCGCCGCGGGCATCGCGCTCGCGATGGGCATCCCCCTGCTGCTCGCGGCCATCGCGGTCACCTGGAGCAGGATCGCGCGAGCGCTGCGCTACTCCATCGCGCCGACCCCCGACGGTGTGCGGATCACGTTCGGCCTGTTCACGACGGTGACCGAGACGATCCCGCCGGGGCGGATCTTCGCCGTCGAGGTGATGCAGCCCCTGCTGTGGCGCCCGTTCGGCTGGTGGTCGGTGCGGATCAACCGGATGAGCGGCAAGACCGCCTCCCAGCAGCAGTCCAGCCAGGCGCAGCAGTTCAACATCGTGCTGCCGGTCGGCGTCCGCGCCGATGTCGAGCGGGTGCTGGGGCTGATCCTTCCCGACGTGCCGGCCGACGTGCTGCCGCTGATCTGGGAGCAGGGCGTGCTCGGTCCCGTCTCCGGCGACCCGTACGCCACGATCCCGCCGCGGGCGTGGTGGCGCCGGCCCCTGTCCTGGCGCCGGCACGGTGCGGCGCTCACCGACTTCGCCCTGCTGCTGCGACGGGGGCGGATCTGGCGCCAGCTGGCCGTCTTCCCCCTCGCGCGTCTGCAGGGATTCTCCCTGCACCAGGGGCCGATCGATCGCGTCCAGCGCGTCGCGAAGGCTCAGGCGCACTCCGCCCTCGGCCCGGTGCGCGGCGGTGTGTCCGGTCTCGACGCCGAGGTGCTGCTCGGCATGCTGAACACCCTGTCGACTTCGGCCGCGAGGGCCGCCGCCGAAGACCGCGCGCACCGCTGGGCGGAGGAGCGCGAGGCGGTCCCCAGCGCGGTTCCCGGGGTCCTGGTTCCCGGCGCGATCCCCGCGGTCCCCCTGCCCGGCGCGGACCCTGCTACCGGTGCACCCTCCCCGAGCCCCTTGGCGCCGGTCCCCGGCGCGCACCCCGCAGTCTCCCTGCCCGGCGCGGACCCTGCTACCGGCGCACCCTCCCCGAGCCCCCTGGCGCCGGCCCCCGGCGCGCACCCCGCCGTCCCGCCGACCGACGGGCACGGCCTGCCGGACGCACTCGGCGGCACGGCGGAGAGCACGTCATGACCCGCGCGGGGCGCCTCACCATCGGCATCATCGGGGCGGGCCACGTGGGACCGGTGATCGGCGCTGCGCTCGCCGGCGTCGGTCATGCCGTCGTCGGCATCACGGCGGGATCCGATCCCGACCGCGCGGCCGCCGTGCTCCCCGGGGTCGCGGTGATGGCGGCTCCCGAGGTCGTCGCCGCGGCGCAGCTCGTGGTGCTCGCGGTGCCGCACGACCAGCTGCCCGGTCTGGTCGCGGGTCTCGCCGAGGTCGGCGCCTGGCAGCCGGGGCAGCTCGTGCTGCACACGGATCCCGCCTTCGGCACGGACGTCCTGGAGCCCGCGGTGCGCAGCGGGGCCATTCCGCTCGCCGTGCATCCGGCCATCTCGTTCACCGGCACGACGCTCGACCTGCGACAGCTGAACGCGTCGTATGCGGCGGTGACCGCGCCCGCGATGGTGCTGCCGATCGCGCAGGCGCTCGCCGTCGAGCTGGGCTGCGAGCCCGTGGTGATCGATGAGGCGGACCGGCCGGCGTACGCCGAGGCGATCGCCACGGCGTCCGAGTTCGCGCGCTCGATCGTGGGTCAGGCGACGGGCATCCTGCGCGGCATCGGCGTGGAGAATCCCGGTGGCTACCTGTCCGCGCTCGTCTCGTCGACCTTCGATCGGGCCCTGCGCGAGGCGTCGACCGGCCTCTCCTGACCGCGAGACCGAACCTGCGTCGCGAGACCGAGCGACTTTCGCTGGGTCTCGCGACGCGGTTTCGGTCTCGCGGTCAGCGCGGGAGGGTTTCGGTCGCGCGGTCAGCTCGGGAGGGAGCCAGTCGCGCGGCGGGCGCGGGGCGGGAGGGAGCCGGCCGCGAGGCGGTCGCAGGGCGGGAGGGAGTCGGTCGCGCGGCGCGCACGCAGCGGGACCCGAGGCGGGCGCCGGTAGACTTGACGCCGACTTCCGAGGAGCCCCACCCATGACTGACGCGCCGGCGCCGACCCCCGATAGCAGCGACCCCGCGGCAGGCGCCGCGGAGGACACCTTCGAGCAGCGGGCGGTGCGTCTGGCCAAGCGCGAGCGGCTGATCGCCGACCGCGCGGATGCCGCCGGGGGTGCGTTCCCCGTGGCCGTGCCGGTCACGCACACGATCCCCCAGCTGCGCGCCGAGTACGGCGAGCTCGAGCCGGGCGCCGAGACGGGCGTGCTCGTCGGCGTGGCCGGCCGCGTGGTGTTCAGCCGCAACACGGGCAAGCTCTGCTTCGCCTCGCTGCAGGCCGGCGACGGATCCCGGATCCAGGCGATGATCTCGCTCGCCAACGTGGGGGAGGAGTCGCTCGCGCGCTGGAAGGAGCTCGTCGACCTCGGCGACCACGTGTTCGTGCACGGCGAGGTGATCTCGAGCCGCCGCGGCGAGCTGTCGATCATGGCCGATGACTGGGCGATCGCGTCGAAGGCGATCCTGCCGCTGCCCAACGCCTACGGCGAGCTCAGCGAGGAGGGCCGCGTGCGCAGCCGCTTCCTCGACCTCATCCTGCGCGATCAGGCCCGCAGCACCGTGCGCGCCCGTGCGGCGGTCAACGCGAGCCTGCGCCAGACGTTCACGGGCCACGGCTTCCTCGAGGTGGAGACCCCGATGCTGCAGGTGCAGCACGGCGGTGCCTCCGCGCGCCCGTTCATCACGCACTCGAACGCCTTCGACACCGAGCTCTATCTGCGCATCGCACCGGAGCTGTACCTGAAGCGCGCCGTCGTCGGCGGCATCGAGCGGGTGTACGAGATCAACCGCAACTTCCGCAACGAGGGCGCCGACTCCACCCACAGCCCCGAGTTCGCGATGCTCGAGGCCTACCAGGCCTACTCCGACTACAACGGCATCGCCGACCTCACCCAGGAGTTGATCCAGAACGCCGCGATCGCGGTGGCCGGATCCACCCTGGTCACCTGGGCGGACGGCACCGAGTACGACCTCGGCGGCCAGTGGGACCGCATCTCGATGTACGACTCCCTCTCCGAGGCGGCGGGGCGCACGTTCACCCCGTCCGACCCGGTCGCCGAGCTCGTCGCGTTCGCCGAGGCGAACGGCGTCGAGGTGCCGCCGCATGCGACCCACGGCAAGCTCATCGAAGAGCTCTGGGAGCACTACGTCAAGGGCGGGCTGGAGCGGCCGACCTTCGTCATGGACTTCCCCGTCGACACCTCCCCGCTCGTGCGCGAGCACCGCTCGATCCCGGGCGTCGTGGAGAAGTGGGATCTGTACGTGCGCGGCTTCGAGCTGGCCACGGGATACTCCGAGCTCATCGACCCGGTCATCCAGCGCGAGCGCTTCGTCGAGCAGGCCAAGCTCGCGGCCGGCGGCGACCTCGAGGCCATGCGCGTGGACGAGGAGTTCCTGCGCGCCCTCGAGCACGGCATGCCGCCCACGGGCGGAATGGGCATGGGGATCGACCGCCTGCTCATGGCGGTCACCGGACTCGGGATCCGCGAGACGATCCTGTTCCCGCTCGTGAAGTGACCCCCTCCCGTCTCTGAGGTGACGCGATCCGTCGCGGCTCCCGCCCGTCAGGGAACCGCGACGCCGAACGCCCAGTCCGGCAGCATGCCGGACTCCACCAGGGTGCGCAGCAGCCGCGCGAAGCTGAGGTCGGGATCGGCCTCCTGCGCCTGGTCCAGGTAGCGCGCGGCGTGCGTCGAGCGTCCGAGCGCCCAGGAGAGCCAGGCCGCGGCCGCGAGCGGCCCGCCTCGGGCCTGCCGCGGCGCGAGCGCGATCGTGCGGCGCAGGAGCGCGAGCGCCACGCCCAGCCGGTCGGGGTCGGGGCGCGGGCCGAGCCCGATCAGGATGCCCCCGACATCGGCCGGCACCTCTTTCCCGGTCGCGCTGTGGTCGAGCTGCGCGGCCAGTGCCCGGTCGCCCTGATCGATGCTGCTCGCCCACTGGACGAGGGCGACGTCGCGCAGGATGGGACGGTTGAGCACCCACACGAGCGCCGCGGTCGCGAACGGCGACGCCGTCTCGGGCGCGTCGAGCACCTCGTCGAGGAACGACGGCAGGTCGTCGAGCAGGAGAGCGGTCTCGTGCGCGCGCGGGTCGATGCGGACGGCCCCGGTCGGAGCGCTGCGGTTCGGCCCGGCGGGGCCCAGCACGCGTTCCAGGGCGAGCAGGGCCCGTCCCACGTACTCCGCCGCGAACAGGCCGGGTCGGGGGAGCTCCATGCCGCTGAACTGGTCCGGCGCGGGACCGGCGAACCCGGGCACGAGCGGCGGAGCGGGCAGGTCGGACAGCGGATGCGGCGGAGCCTCCCGGTCCCGGTAGTCCGACCAGGACTCGGCGCCGACGTGCAGCGCCTCGATGATGTGCAGTCCGGCCGCCTGCCCGTGCCGGAGGAGCGCCTCGACCAGGGCGGACGCGGGCCGTGCGTCGCCGGTCGCCGCATCCTCCGCGTCGGCGTAGACCGCGACCACGAGACCGTCCGCTCCGGCGACGCGGAGCACGAGCCTCATCGCGGCCGAGGCGAACTCCTCCGGCGACGGCCGCGTCGGGTCCGCCGCGTCCGGAAGGTCGAAGCGGAGCGCGCCCGCGGTGCGCGAGCGGCGGAAGGGCAGCAGCACCAAGGAGTCGCGCGGGGTGAAGCCGGTGAGCACGGGGATGGCGGCGAGCAGCTCGGGGGCGCCTGCGGCATGGACGATCGTTGTCATGGATCCAGGATCGGCACCGGGCAGGATCCGATTCCGCGCCAGGAACGGAACGGGGGATAACTCGTCGAAGATCCCGATTGTGCGGACCGGAGGGTCTCGGCGTGCGGCGATCCGCTCCGGCGACGCACGGGGAGGGGACGCACGGGAGGGGACTCGCGGGCGATCCGCTCCCGCGACGCGGGGGAGGGCCCGCGGGCGGATCCGCTCCCGCGACGCGGGGGAGGGCGTGCGGGCGATCCGCTCCCAGCCGGCGCACCAGCCCTCGCAGGTAGGATCGAAGCATGGACGATTTCTGGGTGGCCGCCGCGTGGTCGGTGATTCCCACCATCGTCGTCTGCGTCGTGTTCTGGTTCGTGCTGCGCGGGATCCTGCGCTTCGACCGCACCGAGCGGCAGACCCACGCGCGCATCGAGGCCGAGGAGCGCGCCGCACGGGGCCTTCCTCCCCGCTCCTCCTGACGCGCTGACGCCGCGGCCGCACCCCGTGGAGGGCGTGCGCGTCCGGTCCGCTGCGGAGCGATCCGCCTCCCCGGGGTTGTCCGTCGCAGCCGCTACTGTGGGACGAAGTCGCCGATCGGCGGCGCACCCCGGCTCAGGAGTACGTGCATGACGCCCGATGCGTGGCCCTGGTGGATCGTCGCCTTCGGTGTCGCGGTCGACATCACGATCCGCGTGATCGCGATCATCGTCGTGCCCCGCAACCGCCGTCCCACCGCCGCGACCGCCTGGCTCCTCGCGATCTACTTCATCCCCTACATCGGCGTGCTGCTGTTCCTGCTGATCGGGAACCCGCGGCTGCCGCGCGCGCGGCGCAAGAAGCAGGAGCTCATCAACGAGACCATCGCCGAGGTCACCAAGGACCTGCATCTCGGCACGCCTCGGCCCGGTACGCCCGAGTGGCTGAGGTCGCTCATCGGGATGAACCAGCGCCTCGGCGCGCTGCCGCTCTCCGGCGACAACGGCGCGCATCTCATCTCCGACTATCAGGCCTCGCTCGACGCCATGGCCGACGCGATCCGGACCGCGCAGCAATACGTCCACGTGGAGTTCTACATCCTGCAGTCGGATGCCGCGACCGACAACTTCTTCCGCGCGATGGAGGAGACGGCCGCCCGCGGGGTTCCCGTGCGCGTGCTCCTGGACCACTGGGCCAACCGGTGGAAGCCGCGCTACAAGCAGACCATCCGCCGGCTGGACGCGATGGGCGCCGACTGGCATCTGATGCTGCCGGTGCAGCCGCTCAAGGGACGCACTCAGCGACCTGACCTGCGCAATCACCGCAAGCTTCTCGTCGTGGACAGCGAGGTCGCCTTCCTGGGGTCGCAGAACGTCACCGACTCGACCTACAACCTGCCCAAGAACATCAAGCGAGGGCTGCACTGGGTCGACCTCATGGTGCGCGTCGACGGACCGGTCGTCGCGAGCGTGAACGCCGTGTTCCTGTCCGACTGGTACAGCGAGACCGACGACGTGCCGGAGTCGGTCGACTTCGTCGCGACGCACAACGGCTCCGGCGATCTGGACTGCCAGATCGTGCCGTCCGGTCCCGGATTCGAGGCCGAGAACAACCTGCGCCTGTTCCTCGGGCTGCTCTACGCCGCCAAGCGCAAGATCATGATCGTCAGCCCCTACTTCGTACCGGACGAGGCGCTGCTGCTCGCGGTGTCCACCGCCTGCGACCGGGGCCTCCAGGTCGAGCTGTTCGTCTCCGAGGAGGGCGACCAGGCGGTCGTCTACCACGCGCAGCGCAGCTACTACGAGGCGCTGCTGCGGGCCGGTGTGCGGATCTGGATGTACCGCAAGCCGTACATCCTGCATACCAAGAGCCTGACGGTCGACGACGATGTCGCGGTCATCGGATCCAGCAACATGGACATGCGCTCCTTCGGCCTCAACCTGGAGATCTCGATGCTCGTGCGCGGCGAGGAGTTCGTCCAGGAGGTGCGCGCGGTGGAGGATCGCTACCGGGAGCTGAGCCGAGAGCTCACCCTCGAGGAGTGGCTGCAGCAGCCGCTGCGCTCCACGGTGCTGGACAACCTCGCCCGCCTCACATCGTCGCTGCAGTAGCCCTCGGATCCGCGGGCCGGTCGCCGATCGCCTCCGTGCACGAGCCGTTGCACGCAGGGGCATGGCCCGCACACGTCCGCCTGGATAGCATGTGGCCATGAGGATCCGCACCGGCCTGACCATCGCGGCGCTCGCCGCGTCGCTGACGATCGCACTGTCGGGCTGTGCGCAGCTCGAACCGGTGGGCAGCCCGATCCCCACCGCTGAGCCGACGTCGGCTCCGGAGCCGTCCACGGACCCCGCGGCCGCGTGGCTGGACGGCGGCCGCGGCATCGGCCTGGTCACGTTCGGGTCCTCGTCGCTCGCGTGCACGCCGGTCGCGGAGGACGTCACCGCCGACGGACAGGCCATCACGGTGACCCTCGCGGAGCCGGATGCGAAAGCGGTCTGCACCGCCGACTTCACCGCGCGCGGAACCTACATCGCCGTCCCCGAGTCCGTGGATCCCAAGGCGGACGTCACGGTGTCGTTCCGGGGCACCGGGTTCCAGGGGCTCGTGCCGCTCAGCGGCGGCGGGACGCTCAGCCCGGTCGCCGACGGCAAGCCCAGTGCCGGCTGGTTCTCGTCGACCGGGATCTTGCTGCTGACCTGGGGTTCGTCGACCTGTCATCCGGTCGTGTCCGATCTCGCCGAGGAGGCGTCCGGCGCGACCGTGACCTTCGCCTCCGATGCCAAGCAGGCCTGCACGATGGACTTCGTCCCGCGCGTCACCGTCCTCGAGGTGAAGGCGCCGGCCGATCCGTCCGCCTACACGCTGACGCTCAAGGGCGGGGGCCTGGACGGGGCGGTGCCGGTCGCGGGCTGAACGCCCGCGTCCTTCCGGACGGCGGCCCGGTCAGGCCGGGCTGATCACGTGCCCGGCGGGCACCGCGACCAGCAGCGCTCCCGGGTCGATGCGGCAGCGGATCCGCACGGCCTCCCCGAACTCGTCGCCATCCAGCTCGACGGGCGCGGGATCGGTGGTCGCGGCCTCGGCATCGCGCCCGCGGAGGTAGCGGATCGAGTTGCCGGACCCGGTGAGCTCGATGACCCGCCGGCCCGCCTTGCTGCGCCGCAGCACGGAGTTCTGCCACCACACGGTGCGCCACACCGCGATCCAGCCGAACGGGCCCCGCGCCTGGATCACCGCGACGTCGAGATCGCCGTCGGTGATCGACGCGTCCGGGATGAGCGCGATGCCCGCGGGCAGCGCGCCGCAGTTGGCGAAGAGCATGCTGTGCACCTTGACCGAGTGCAGCCTGAGGTCCTCGACCGCGTACATGATGCGGAAGGGCCTCGCCCCGGGCAGGGAGCGCGCCGCGCCGTCGACGTAGGCGACCCAGCCCACCGACTTCTTCAGCCCCGGCCGGGTGTTCGCGATCATGTGGGCGTCGAGGCCGATGCCGGCGAGCACGACGAACCCGTGCTCCTGCACGTCTCCGTCCTGCCGGGTCAGCTCTGCCCAGCCGATGTCGACCGGATGCCGGTCGCCGTGGAAGACGGCATCGATGGCCGCGGCGGGGGCGTCCAGCGCAAGGCCCAGGTTGCGGGCGAGCAGGTTGCCGGTGCCGCTGGGCACGATCGCCAGGGGCACCCCGGTTCCCGACATCGCCTCCGAGACGGCGCGCACGGTGCCGTCGCCGCCGGCCACGAGCACGGCCGCGACCCCGCGGTCGAGTGCGATCCGGGTCGCGCGCTGACCCGGATCCTCGACCGAGGTCTCGATGATGACGGGCTCGTCCCAGCCGGCCTGGGCCGACAGCGATCGCAGCAGCCCGACCAGCCGCGGGGCGTCGGCCTTCACCGGGTTGACGACGAGTGCGGCGCGCGGGCGTCCGGCCTCGTCAGTCATGCGCTCAGCCTAGTCCGCGGCCCAGGAGGCACCGTCCTGCGACGCCCTAGACTTGAACGGTGATCGACCTCGCCCTTCTCCGCGACGAGCCAGAGCTCGTCCGTCAGTCCCAGGCCGCGCGCGGCAACGCGCCCGAGACCGTCGATGCGGCGATCGAGGCCGACCGATCGCGCCGCGCCGCGCTCGCGGCGTTCGAGGAGCTGCGCGCCGAGCAGAACGCGTTCGGCAAGCAGGTCGCGAAGGCGCCGAAGGAGGAGAAGGCCGCCCTGGTCGCGCAGGCGAAGGATCTCGCCGAGCGCGTGAAGCAGGCGCAGGCCGCGTCGAACGAGGCCGCCGAGGTCGCCGCCGACGCGCTCGCCGCGATCGAGAACGTGGTGATCGACGGGGTGCCCGCCGGAGGCGAGGAGGACTTCGTCGAGCTGCGTCGTGTGGGGGAGACCCCGACCTTCGACTTCGAGCCCCGCGATCACCTCGCGATCGGCGAACTGCTCGGCGCGATCGACATGGAGCGCGGCGCGAAGGTCTCCGGCGCCCGGTTCTACTTCCTCACCGGGATCGGCGCGCGCCTCGAGATCGCGCTCATGAACCTCGCCCTCGACAAGGCGCTCTCCGCCGGGTTCACCCCCATGATCGTGCCGACCCTCGTCCGGCCCGAGATCATGCAGGGAACCGGATTCCTCGGCAACCACGCCGACGAGGTCTACCACCTCGACAAGGACGACGACCTGTACCTCGTCGGCACGAGCGAGGTGGCCCTGGCCGGCTATCACTCCGGCGAGATCGTGGACCTCACCCGCGGCGCCCTGCGCTACGCGGGCTGGTCCACCTGCTACCGCCGCGAGGCCGGGTCCTACGGCAAGGACACCCGCGGCATCATCCGCGTGCACCAGTTCAACAAGCTCGAGATGTTCGTCTACACGACCCCGGAGGACGCCGAGGCCGAGCACCTGCGCCTCGTCGCGCTGCAGGAGGAGATGCTCACCGCGCTCGGGCTGTCCTACCGGGTGATCGACGTCGCCGCCGGGGATCTCGGATCCAGCGCCGCGCGCAAGTACGACATCGAGGCGTGGGTGCCGACCCAGGGTGCGTTCCGCGAGCTCACCTCCACCTCGAACTGCACCACGTACCAGGCGCGCCGGCTCGACATCCGGCACCGCCCCGCCGCCCCGGCGGGCTCGAGCGAGGGCGGCGCGAAGACGCAGCACGTGGCGACCCTGAACGGCACGCTCGCCACCACGCGCTGGATCGTCGCGATCCTCGAGACGCACCAGCAGGAGGACGGATCCGTGCGGGTGCCGGAGGTGCTCCGGCCCTATCTCGGCGGGCTCGAGGTGCTGCGGCCCCTCGGCGCCCCTTCGGCGGGCTCGGGGACCGAGGGCGCGGACGCATGACCTCGCCCTGGCTCATCGCCCTCGACATCGACGGCACCATCCTGCTGCAGGACGAGACGATGAGCCCCGGCGTCGTCGACACGGTGGCTCGCGCGCGCGACGCCGGCCACGAGGTCATGCTCGCCACCGGGCGCAGCTGGATGGCGACGCATCGCTTCCTGGACGCCCTCGACATCCGGCCCGAGTACGTCGTGTGCTCGAACGGCGCGGTCACGATGCGCCGCAAGGACGACGTGACCCCCGGCCCTGCCTCCGAGGGCTACGAGCGCTGGAACGTGGAGACGTTCGACCCCACCGCGGTGCTGGAGCTGCTGCACGACCGCCTGCCCGACGCGCGGTACATGGTGGAGCTGGGATCCGGTCAGCGTCTGTACACGGCGGAGCTCGACGACTGGACGCTCGACGGCGGCCGCGAGGTGCTGTTCGACGAGCTCGGCGTCGAGGAGGTGTCGCGCGTCGTCGTGGTCTCGCCCGGCCACGACGAGGACGACTTCCACCGGCTGGTGCAGGATGCGGGGCTCAACGAGGTGTCGTACGCCATCGGCTGGACCGCGTGGCTCGACATCGCCCCGCGCGGCGTCGACAAGGGCACCGCGCTCGCCCGCGTGCAGGACGCGCGAAACGACGCGGGCGACCATGTCTTCGTCGCCGGGGACGGCCGCAACGACCTCGGGATGTTCTCCTGGGCGCGCGGCCTCGGCGGCCGGGCCGTGGCCATGGGGCAGGCTCCGGACGAGGTCAGGGCGGCGGCGGGCGAGGTCACCGGAGACGTCGAGGACGGCGGTCTCGCAGCCGCGATCGAGCGCATCGTGCTCGCGGTCCCCGCGGCGGGCGCCCGGAGGGTTTGAGCGCGGTGCGCCCCGCTGGCGGTGCGTCCTTCCGACGGCTGACCTGGGCCTCCGTTCAGGGGCTGTCCAGGCGTTCCGGGCACAATGGGGATGCGCTCATCAGGCGCCGCCCGGTTCTCCGTTAGACTCGACCCCTGTTCGGCATGCGAAGGCATGCCGAGGAGAGTTGTCCGAGCGGCCGAAGGACCTGGTCTTGAAAACCAGTGGGCAGCAATGTCCCGTGGGTTCGAATCCCACACTCTCCGCTGAGTGAGCGCAGGGTGGCGCGGGTCACCCGCAGATCCGTGAAAGGCACCGAGTGAGCGCGACGTCCCGAACCCGACGCCCCGTCGCCGGACACGGCCAGTTGAGCCGACCGAGCGCCTGGGGTCAGCTCCTGAAGATCCTCGGCATCGCGATGTCGGTCGTGCTCGTCTCGGGCCTCGGGGTCGCCGCCTACATCGGCTACGACCTGACCCACACCTACACCGCGAAGGCGGTGACGCTGGACGGCGAGAAGTCGGTGCCGCCGGATCTCGGGGCGATCAAGGGCGGCGTGAACATGCTGCTGGTCGGCAGTGACGCCTGCGAGGACGACTTCAAGGCCGAGTTCGGCGACCGATGCTCGGATCCCGAGAACGCCGGCGAGCGGAATGACACGAACCTGCTGCTGCACATCTCGGACAACCCGCGCCGTGTGACGGTCATCACCTTCCCCCGCGACCTCATGGTCCCGATCCCGTCCTGCGTCGACTCGGACGGGAACGACACCAGCCCCGCGTCGAAGCAGGCGATCAACACGACCCTCGAGCTCGGCGGCCCGAAGAACGGTCTGGCGTGCGTCGCCCGCACGGTCAGCAAGGTGTCCGGACTGGACATCCAGTTCGCGGCCAAGATCACCTGGGGCGGCGTGATGAAGGTCACCGACGCGATCGGCGGCGTCGACGTCTGCATCGCGAACGGCATGTCCGACCCCGACACCGGGTTGAACCTCGAGGCCGGCACGCACACGCTGCAGGGCTACTGGGCACTGCAGTTCCTGCGCACCCGCCACGGCGTCGGCGACGGAAGCGACCTCGGCCGCGGCAGCAACCAGCAGGTGTACATGTCGTCGCTCGCACGCAAGATGATGTCGGCCGAGGTGCTCACCAACCCCGGCACGCTGCTGAAGCTCGCGAACACGGTGATGTCGAACGTCACGCCCAGCACGAGCCTGACGAGCCCGACGCTGCTGGTGCAGATCGCGCTGGCGATGAAGGACGTCCCGCTCGACCAGATCAACTTCGTGAACTATCCGGTGTTCGCGGATCCGGACGACCCCAACAAGGTCGTCCCCGACTACGACAGCGCCGACAAGCTCTGGGCCGCGCTCGCCGCGAACGAGCAGATCCAGGTGACCGGGCAGCGCAACGACGCGGTCGTTTCCGCGACGCCGACGCCGACGGACCCCGCGACGACGGACCCGGCGACGACCGACCCGAACGCGACGCCGACCCCCGGCGCCACGGCGGGCCCGGTCCAGCTTCCGGAGAACATCGCCGGTCAGTCGGCCGCGCAGCAGACCTGCTCGAACGGCAACGGCTACTCGGGCTGATCCCGCCCTGCGCCCGCTCGGGGAGCCCGGTGGCCGGGCGCCCCGGGGAGTGTCGTGCCCGGTGACGTGACGATCTGCGCACCGTGTGACGATCGGCACACGTGCTGACGGGGATCCGTGTGCTGATCGTCACATCGCGTGCTGATCGTCACACGGTGCCCCTTCCTGAGGTCGCCCGCCCGCGCTCGGTTCGCGCCACCCCTGCGGACCCGTTAGGATGGTCCCTGGTGTTCGGCCCGCCGGACATCTGGAGACGTCGCATAGTCAGGCCTAGTGCACCACCCTGCTAAGGTGGAGTCCTCGCAAGGGGACCGAGGGTTCAAATCCCTCCGTCTCCGCCATGAAACCCCCGGATCTTCCCGGGGGTTTTGTCGTTAATCTGCGCCACGTCGGCCGTGCCGATCGGCGAGAAACCCGCAGGGCCGCTCGCCCGACGGCATTCGAGTCGGTGCTGGAGCGGAGAGACGCGGGATCCGTCGTATCGCGGAACGGACGCCGGCGATCTACCTGTCGTCGAACTCGCGGCGCAGATACCGGGGCGCCTGCACGCGCCAAGCCTCGGTCACGAGCTCGGCGAGATGATCGTCGTCGATCTCCCGCATCCGGAACGCGATCTTCGGTTCGCCCCACCGTGTCGTTCGGCCGAGGAACACGTCTGGCGCCATTTCGCGCAACGCGAGCGCATCGAGCTCGTCGGCGACCTTCACGCCGACCACGAGCTCGGAGGCGATGACCTCACGGAGGTCCTCCGAGATGCTCGGCCACGGCGAGCATTCCCATGCGAAGAGCTTGTTGCGGACGAACCAGGCGGCACCGCCGGTCGTCGTGCGCTCCTCGCTGCCGGGCAGAGGGGCGGCGACACGACGCAGATCATCGAGCGTGGCCATGCGTCGAGACTAGGCACCCCCTCGGACATGAACCGAATCGCCCGGGTCTCGTTCCGCTCGCGAGTGCGGGCGGCTCTCGGGGATCCGCTTCGAAAACCATTACCTCCATGTGGAGGTTTCTGCTACCCTGAGCGGACGGGCGAAGACCGCCCGCCCCGCAGAGAAGCAGACAAGGAAGGTCAACGTGGTCCTGCCAGAAGCATCGGTTCAGCTCTACACGCTCGCGGCGGAGTTCTCCGCCGACATGGGCGGATCCCTCGACAAGCTCGCCGCCATCGGGCTGCGCAACGTGGAGGCGTTCGACTTCGTGCGCCGGCCGGACGAGATCCGCGCCGCCCTCGACGCCTCCGGTCTCGCCTCGCCCACCGGGCACGCGCCGCTGCTCTCCGATGAGCTGTGGACGCCGGACGGATCCATTCCCACGCCGGCGCCGGAGATCGTCTTCGAGGCCGCCGCGAAGCTCGGCATGACCACGGTCATCGACCCGTTCGTGGCTCCGGAGCGCTGGTTCACGCTCGACGGCGTGACCGAGATCGCCGACCGGCTCAACGCCCTGGCCGACACCGCCGCCGGATTCGGCCTCGCCGTCGGCTACCACAACCACGCGCAGGAGTTCGTCGCCGACTTCGACGGACAGAGCGCCTACGAGCGCTTCGTCGCCCTCACCGACGAGCGCGTGGCGCTCGAGCTCGACCTGTACTGGGCCCTCGTCGGCGGACAGGACGTGCCCGGTCTCGTCTCGCGTCTGGGCGACCGTCTCGTCGCCGTGCACGTCAAGGACGGCGTCGCCCCCGAGGCCAACCCGTTCGCCCCGGGTGCCGGCGAGTTCGGCTCGGACAGCCTCGACCAGCGTCACGCGGGCACCGGCGACGTGCCGCTCGCCGACGCCCTGCGCGCGGCATCCGCCGTGCAGTACGCGATCATCGAGTACGACAACGCCCCTGGCGACGTCTTCGCCGACATCGCGGCGAGCTACGCGTTCCTCACCGAGGGCGGTTTCGCCCGATGAGCGCGGTCGGGATCGGCGTCATCGGCGTCGGCGTCATCAGCGACACCTACCTGGAGAACCTCGGGCGGTTCCCCGACACCGAGGTGCTCATCGTGGGCGACCTGCTGCTCGACCGGGCGCAGGCACAGGCCGAGAAGTACGGGGTGCCGGCGTTCGGATCCGCCGATGACGTCCTCGCGCATCCGGGCGTGGATCTGGTGATCAACCTCACCATCCCCGCCGTGCACATTGAGGTGTCGCGGGCGGCCATCGCCGCCGGCAAGCACGTCTGGACGGAGAAGCCGCTCGGTCTCGACCGCGAGGGCGCGGCCGAGCTGCTGCGCGAGGCCGCGGCCGCAGGGCTGCGGGTCGGCTCGGCACCGGACACGCTGCTCGGCCCAGGGTTCCAGGCCGCCCGGCGGGCGATCGAGAGCGGAGTGATCGGCCGTCCCCTGTTCGCGCAGACGGCCTTCCAGACGCAGGGCCCCGACCTGTGGCACCCGAGCCCCGCGTTCCTCTTCGCCGAGGGCGCCGGCCCGCTGCTCGACATGGGGCCGTACTACTTCTCGGCGCTCGTCAGCCTGCTCGGGCCCGTGGAGAGCGTGGCCGCGGTCGGTACCAAGGCGCGCGAGGAGCGTGAGATCCGGACGGGTCCGAACGCGGGAACCCTGTTCCCCGTGGAGGTTCCGTCGACGATCCAGATCGTCACCGCCTTCGAGCAGGGCGCGCAGGCGCAGAGCCTGCTGAGCTTCGACTCCGCGCTGGAGCGCCACGGCGTCGTCGAGATCCACGGCACCGAGGGCACCATCGTCATCCCGGACCCGAACATGTTCACCGGGCGGATCGCGTATGTGAAGCCGCTCGGCGTGCTGCGGGACGGCATGTCCTTCGAGCAGGAGTGGATCGAGATCTCGCACGAGGACATCGAGATCGGCCGAGGGCTCGGCACGCTGGACATGGTGCGCGCGATCGCCGCGGGCCGCCCGCACGTCGCGTCGGGCGAGCTCGGCTTCCACGTGCTCGACGTGCTGCTCTCCGCCCAGGAGTCCGCGCGCACGGGCCGCACGGTCGCGGTCGAGAGCACCGTGGGCCCCGTGCCGCTGCTGCCCGAGGGCTTCGACCCGTTCGCGTCCACCCTCTGACGCGGTGGGGCGGCGTGCCGATCGCCGCCGCCCCACCACGGCTGCCGGGATCCGGGGGTCCAGCCTGTGCGCGAGTCCCGGATCCGCCGGTCTCTGCCCGGTTCCGGTCGGCGCCGCGCGCACAATTCAGGCTGGACGACCAGCGGCGCCGATCACCGCCGCATGTTTCCGCGCCGACCTGCTGCCCCGGCCTGAGGGCAGCCTGAGTTGCGCACGGCGACCCGATGCGACATCGTCGGCACGGCTTCTGGATCAGCCGGTGAGACGGTCGCGTCAGCCGGTGACGCCTCCGGACAGCAGGCGGTCGAGCAGGTCGAGAGCCGCCTCGTGATCGACGGTGTCGTCGAGCAGCCACTGGGTCTGCAGGCCGTCGGATGCGGCGATCACGAGAGCGGCGACGAGATCCGGATCCAGGTCGGCGCGCAGTGCGCCCGAGGACTGGAGGATCTGCACCTGCTCCGCCATCGTCGTGCGCAGCCGGCTGAAGCGCTGCGTGATGAACTCCTGCGCGGCGCCGTGCGAGTCCTCGAGCGCCGTCGAGACGAGCGTCGAGTACAGCTGCACGAGACCGGGGATGCTGCGATTGCGCTCCGCCGCGGTGCGCATCGACCGCGCCGGACTGGCCTCCGGCGCGATTGGATGCGTCGCGTCCGTCGCGGTCTCCGAGGCGCGGTACACCTCGACCAGCAGCTCTTCCAGGGATCCGAAGTAGTGCGTCAGCGCCGCGTGCGTGACGCCGACCTCCTGCGCGATCGCGCGCAGGCTGGTCTTCTGCGAGCCCCGTCGCGCGAACACCTCGATCGCCTTGTCGAGGATCTCCTGGCGGCGGGCGATGCCCTTGCGATAGCGGCCGGTGCTGCGGGGCGCTGCGGAGGAATCGGCCATCACCCGATGATACCGACGGACCCTCCGGCCGCCCGAGCTGGTGCGGCCCGCGCCGACGTGGGAGGCTCTCTGATCGGACCTCGTGATCGCCGCCGGCGCCACGGGGAGGTCGCCGGGCGGACCGGCGCAGGACTCGGCGGAGGGATGTGCGCACATGTCGGTCGCACCGGGGATCTACCAGCACTTCAAGGGCGCCCGCTACGAGGTGATCGCCGTCGGGCGGCACAGCGAGACCGAGGAGCAGCTGGTCTTCTACCGCAAGCTCTACGACGACTACAGCCACTGGGCGCGGCCGCTCGCCATGTTCGAGGAGCACGTCGACCGCGACGGCTACAGCGGGCCGAGGTTCATGCGGATCGCCTGAGCCGCCTGCTCCGATCGTGCGACGGCCTGTGCGATGTCGGCGCCGTGCACCATGATGGCACCATGGCCGAGATCAAGACCCAGCCCACGACGGCCGACGTCACGGCGTTCCTCGAGGCGGCGACGCCCGAGCGGCGCCGCCTCGACGGGCTGGCCCTCGCCGGGATCTTCGGCGAGGCGACCGGCGCCGAGCCCGTGCTGTGGGGGCCGACCATGGTCGGCTACGGCACCTACCGCTATCGCGGCGCGAGCAGCGAGGGCGACTGGCCGAAGGTCGCGTTCTCGCCCCGCAAGGCGCAGCTCTCCCTCTACGGACTGAAGGATCTGCCCGAGGGAGCCGCGCTGCTGCCGAGCCTCGGGACCTTCACGGAGGGTCGCGGCTGCGTCTACGTGCGCAAGCTCGATGACATCGACCTCGACGTGCTGCGCCGGCTCATCGCGATCGCGTGGAGCCGTGGCGACGACCCTGAGCGCTGACGGAGACCTCATGACCGAAGACCGGGCATCCGCGTTCCTCGCCCTCCACCACGGCGACGGCTTCGTGCTGCCGAACGCCTGGGATCCGGGATCCGCGCGGATCCTCGCCCAGCTCGGCTTCGCTGCGATCGCGACCACCAGCGCGGGAATCGCCTGGTCGCTCGGCATCCCGGACGGGGGAGCGCTCGACCTCGACACGATGCTCGCCCACACGGCCGCGATCGCCGCGGCGGTCGACCTGCCCGTGTCGGCCGACCTCGAGGCGGGCTACGGGGACACCCCGGAGCAGGTGGGCCGCACCGTCGCCCTGGCTCGCGGCGCCGGAGTGGTCGGCGCCAACCTCGAGGATGCCGCGGGAGGAGCGCTGTTCGGGATCGACGAGGCGGCCGACCGGATCGCCGCGGCGCGGGACGCGGCGCCCCGGGGCGCGTTCGTGCTCAACGCCCGCACCGACGCCTACTTCGTGCCGGGCGTCCACGACCCGTTCGCCGAGACCGTCGCCCGGGCGCAGCGCTTCGTCGAGGCGGGCGCAGACTGCGTGTTCGTGCCCGGGGTGAACGACGAGGGGACCATCGGCCGTCTGGCCGCGGAGATCCCCGTCCCGCTCAACATCGTGGCGGGACTCGCCGCGCACGTCGTCCCGGTGTCGCAGCTCTTCGCCCTCGGCGTCCGGCGGGTGAGCCTGGGCGGCAGCCTCGCCCGCGCCGCCCTCACCGCCCTGGAACGCGCGGGGCGTGAGCTGCTCGACACCGGCACGCTCGGCTTCCTCGACGGAGCCCTGCCCTACGCCGAGGTGCAGCGCCGGTTCGCCGGCTGACGGCGAACCGGCGCCCGGCGCTCAGCGTCCGATGCTCGACATGTCGGCGTAGCGGTCGCCCGCGGCGGACGGAAGCGCCCCGAGTGCCGTGATCTGCTCCGGGGTGAGCACGAGCGCGTCCGCCGCGACGTTCTCCTCGAGGCGGGAGACGCGCTTCGTCCCGGGGATCGGCGCGATGTCGTCGCCCTGGGCGAGCACCCAGGCGAGGGCGACCTGGGCAGGCGTCGCATCGAGCTCGGCGGCCACCCCTTCGACGGCCTCGACGATCCGCAGGTTGGCCTCGAGGTTCTCTCCGGAGAAGCGCGGGTTGCTCCGGCGGAAGTCGCCCGCGTCCAGGGCGTCGGCGGAGCGGATCGCACCGGTGAGGAACCCCCGCCCGAGCGGCGAGTACGGCACGAGGCCGATGCCCAGCTCGCGGAGCACCGGCAGCAGCTGCTCGGCGGGCTCCCGGGTCCACAGCGAGTACTCGGTCTCCAGCGCGGTGACCGGGTGCACCGCGTGCGCACGGCGGAGCGTCTCCTCTCCGGCTTCGGAGAGCCCGTAGTGCAGGATCTTCCCCTCGGCGACGAGCTCGGCCAGAGCCCCCACGGTCTCCTCGATCGGCGTCTGCGGATCCATCCGGTGCTGATAGTAGAGATCGATCCGGTCGGTGCCGAGGCGCTGCAGCGATCCCTCGACCGAGCGGCGCACGTTCTCCGGGCGGCCGTCGAGCCGTCGGCCGCCGTCCGCCCCCGCGAGGATGCCGAACTTCGTGGCGATGACGACGCCGTCGCGCCGGCCTGCGAGCGCACGGCCGACGAGAACCTCGTTCGTGTGCGGGCCGTACATCTCCGCCGTGTCGAGCATGGTGACGCCGAGGTCGAGCGCCCGGTGGATGGTGCGGATGGACTCGGCCTCGTCCGTGTTCGCGCCGGAGTAGAAGGCCGACATCCCCATGCAGCCGAGGCCGAGCCGGCCGACGGAGAGGGTGCCGAGTGTCGCGTGCTTCATGAGAGCCTTTCGGAGTAGAGGGCGATCTTGAGGTCGATGGCGCCGAGGGCGTCGTCCAGCTCCGCTCGCCGGGCCAGCACCGTCTCACGGTGCTCGCGCAGCAGATCGAGCCGGGCCGCGCTCGTGCCGTCGCCGGCACGGGCGAGCTCGACGTAGCGGCGCAGTGTCGCGATCGGCATGGCGGTGGAGCGGAGTTTGCGGAGGAACCCGAGCCAGGCGATGTCGCCGTCGGTGTATCGGCGGCGATCGGATGACACGCGGTCGAGGGGCGTCAGCAGGAGCCCCTCGCGCTCGTAGTAGCGCAGGGTGTGCGCCGTCAGCCCGAGCTCGTGCGCGGCCTCGGAGATCGAGCGCGTCGTGATGGTTTCCGGCATGAGCCCCACGCTACGACTTCGAGTGCACTCGAAGTCAAGACGAGGCGGCGTCAGCCGGCGGCGAGCACCGACAGCACGTTGCCGGCCGGGTCGGTGAACCAGGCGATGTCCGGGCCGCGGCCGGGGGCGCCGTGGGCGATGCCCTTCGCGTCGGTGCCGAAATCCGGATCCGTGTAGATCTTGGTGACCACGCCCCGGGCGTTGAGGTCGTCCACGGCCGCCTCGACGTCATCGACGGGGAAGTTCAGGATCGTGAAGCTCGCGGGCGTGTGGTTCGGCTTGGCGTAGACCAGGATGGATCCGCCCTGCGGCAGCCGGATGTCGAGGAAGCCCATCGCGTTGGTCGTCACCTCCAGACCGAGGGTGTCGCCGTAGAAGGCGCGGGCGGCGTCGATGTCGTCGACGCTGAAGCCGCTGAACGCGTGCGTGGTCTGGAAGCCGGTCATGGCTCCAGCATGCGCCTGCACGAGCCGTGCGTCCAGGCCCGGCGTCCGTCCGCGCGGAACGGCTCCGGATCGACGACGGTCGGGCGCGGGCCGATCCGGTCCAGTACCGTGTCCTGTGTGACTTCGGGAGGATCGGCGGCGCCCTCGGAGGGCCCCGACCGGATGAGCGAGGACGAGGCGCTCCCCGAAGAAGGTCACCTCCGGGTCTGGTTCCGAAGCCTCGTGACGCTCGCGCCGGCCCCCTCGCCGCGCTGGTCGATCGCGCTGCAGGCGGCGCTCTCGATGTTCCTCCCCCTCGGGCTCTTCACCGCTCTCGGCCGCGGCGATCTCGGTCTGCAGGCCGCGGGCGGCGCCTTCGTGGCGACCTACCTCACCGCGGTGGCGCCGGCGACGAGGGCCCGTGCGCTCCCCGTCCTCGGGCTGGCGCTGGTGGCCTGCGCCGCGGCGGGCGTCGCCCTCGCCCCCGTCCCGCTTCTCGCGGCGATCGGACTGGTCGTGGTGACGCTCGTGATCTCCGTGCTGCACTTCGGCTTCCGGCTCGGAGCCCCGGGGCCCGTGTTCTTCGTGCTCGCCTACGGCATCGCCACGCACGTGACCGCGGTCGTCGACGGCCGCAGGCACGCGGATCCGCTGCTGTTCCTCATCGCCCTGACGACCGGCGTCGCGATCACCTGCGCCACGGCCGTGGTCTTCGTGCTGGTGCGGCGCGTCGCACGACCGGGGTCCGAGCGGATCGGGCAGCCGATCGAGGGGAGCTTCGCCCTGGGGCCCGACTCGCGCGCGCTGCTCGTGCGCGTGATCGTGGTCGCGGCGATCGGAACGCTGCTCAGCCTGCTGCTCGTGGACGCGGAGCGCGCCTACTGGGCGGTGTGCGCCGGGGTGGCGGTGATCGGCGTGAACGCGGGGCGCCGGGTGGCGTTCATCCGCGGAAGCCAGCGCCTGGTCGGCACCGTGGTGGGAGCGGGCCTCTTCGCCGCCCTCGCCGCGCTGCCGCTTCCCGGGTTCGCGCTGCCCGTCCTGTTCGGCGCGCTGCAGTTCGGCGCCGAGCTCTTCGTGATCCGCAACTACGCGCTCGCCCTCGTGTTCATCACACCGCTCGTGCTGCTGCTGATCGTCTCCACCTCGCCCGCGGGCGGTGCCGGCACGCCCGGCGCCCTCATCGCGGAGCGGGTGGTGGACACGCTCGTCGGCGCGACGCTGGGCGCGCTCTCCGGTTTCGTGCACCCGCGGGCGGACGCCCGGCGCGGCTGAGCAGCCGCACAGGCGCGCAGCCGCTCAGGCGCTCAGGCGCTCAGGCGCTCAGGCGCTCAGGCGCAGGCTCTCGGCCGTGATCTCCTCGTGCAGCGGCCGCCCCGCGGCGAAGCGCTCCAGCTCGTCGAGGGCCGCCTCGGTCAGCCGATGCAGCTCATTGCCGAGGGAGCCGGCCAGGTGCGGGGTGACCATGACGTTCGGCAGGCCGTACAGCCCCGAGTCCTCGGGCAGCGGCTCGGGATCGGTCACGTCGAGGATCGCATTGAGGCGGCCGGCGGCGCACTCGCGCACCAGCGCCTCCGTGTCGATGAGGCTGCCGCGGGCGGTGTTGATCACGGTGGCGTGGTCGGGCAGCGCGGACAGCTCGCGGGCGGAGATCATGTGCCGGGTCGAGGGGAGCTCGGGGGCGTGCAGGGAGAGCACGTCCACGCGGGGGAGGAGTTCCTCCAGCGGGACGGGGCGACCGCCGGCGGCGCGCACCTCGTCCGGGTCCGCGAACGGATCGGCCACGAGCACCGTGACCGCGCTGAGCTGCTGCGCCAGTGCGACGACGCGGCGCCCGATGCGGCTGAAGCCGACGACGCCGATCGTCACGCCGAAGTTGCCGAGCCCGCCGAAGCGCGTCAGCGCGGCGTCCCCGTCTCGTCGGGGATCCCCGCCCGCGGCGAGGAAGGGCGCCTTCTTCCCGGCGAGGACGATCGCGGCCAGCGTGAACTCCGCGACCGGCGCCGCGTTCACCTCGGCGACCGCCGCGACGCGGACTCCGCGGCGCCAGAGCTCCTCTGTGACGTGCGGGCGGACGGATCCCGCGCTGTGCAGCATCGCCCGCAGCCGCGGCATCCGATCCAGGCGACCCGCGGTGAGCTGCGGGGCTCCCCAGCCGGTGAGCAGCACCTCGACGCCGGCGAGGCGCTCGCCGAGCGCCGGGTCGTCCAGATCCTCGACGAAGAGCGGTTCCGGCACGCGGGCCAGCGTGCGCAGCCGGGAGAGTTGCTCTTCGCCGAACTGGTTGCCGAACGCCTCTCGGGACATGACGACGAGCGCTTCAGGACGGTGGACGTCGGGCATTCGGATCCGTTCTCTCGCCTGCCGTGGTGCGTGGGAAAGCGTATACCCTGAGCGGGTGACCGACTTCGACCCCGCCCGTCCCGTGCTGCCCCCGGAGGACCGCGTCCTGTCGCCGCACACCGGCTGGACCCGCGCGCACTGGGCGGGGGTGGCCGACCATCTGCTGCTGTCGCTGCGGCCGTACTTCACGCCGACGCGCAGTCAGGTGCGGCTGCCCGGCCCGACCAGCAGCAGCGGCGCCGACAGCGATGGCCTCGAGGGCTTCGCGCGATCGTTCCTGCTGTTCGCCTTCCGGTTCGCCGGCGAGCGCGGCACCGACCCGCACGGCTTCCTGGACTGGTACCGGGACGGACTCGTCGCCGGCACGGATCCGGCGAATCCGGAGCGGTGGATCCTGCCCGCCGCGCAGCCGCAGGCCCAGGTCGAGGCGGCCTCCATCGCCCTCGGGCTGCAGCTCACGCGCGCCTGGCTGTGGGACGCCCTCGACGCGGCGGCGCAGCAGCGCATCGTGGACTGGCTCGCGCTGAATCCGGTGCGCGGGTACCCCGACAACAACTGGCTGTGGTTCCGGATCACGGTCGAGACGTTCCTCGCCTCGGTCGGCGGGCCGCACGATCCCGACCGGATCGCGGCCGATCTCGCCCGCATCGAGGACTACTTCCAGACCGACGGCTGGTGGGCCGACGGTGCTCTGCGCAACTACGACTACTACTGCGGCTGGGCGATGCACCTCTACCCGCTGCTCTGGGCCGGATCCGAGGGTTCGGCCGCGTTCGGATCCGGAGCCCTCGCGCCGGTGTTCCGCTCCCGGCTGGCCGATTTCCTCGACGACTACGTCGCGCTCATCGGGGCGGACGGCATGCCGGTGCTGCAGGGGCGCAGCCTCATCTACCGGTTCGCGACCGCGGCGCCGCTGTGGATGGGCGCTCTGTCGGGCGCCGCGCGGCAGTCTCCGGGCCTGCTGCGCCGCGCCGCCTCGGGCGAGCTGCGCGCCTTCGTCGAACGCCGGGCGATCGGCGAGCGGGGGCTTCTCACGATGGGCCTGTTCGGCGAATGGCCGGCGATGGCGCAGAGCTACTCCGGCGCGGGATCGCCCTACTGGGCGTCGAAGGGCTTCCTCGGGCTGCTGCTCCCGGCCGACCACCCGGTCTGGACCGCGGTCGAGGAGCCGCTGCCGATCGAGCAGGGCGACGTGCGCCGGGTGATCCGGGCGGCGGGCTGGATCGTCAGCGGCACGGTCTCGGACGGCATCGTGCGGGTGATCAACCACGGCTCCGACCACGCCCTCGAGGGCGATCGCACGGGCGACTCGGCACTCTACGGCCGGTTCGGGTACTCCAGCGCGACGCTCCCGCCGCTGACCGGGGCGACGATCGACGACCCGGCCGACAGCATGGTGGGGGCGCTCGATGCGGCGGGACGTTCGACGCACCGCACGGGTTTCGCGCGCGGGCCGATCGGCGACGACGGGACGGCGGCCTACGCCGTTTCCGTGGCCGACGCGCACTGGGTGGACTCGAGCGTCGGCGGGCCGGCGTACGACCACGGGGCGGGACGCGCGGGCCTCGTCACCGACGGCCCCCTCCTCGCGACCGCGAGCGTCGTGCGCGGCTCCTGGGAGGTGCGTGCGACCCGGCGTCTCGCCCGCAGCGGGGCGTCCGCGCAGCCGGTCCCGCTGCGGCTGAGCGGGTGGCCGCTGGCCGGGGCGACCGCCGCGACGGCGGAGATCGAGGCGGGAGCGGTGGCGGCCGAGCTCGACGGCCTGCGCTCGGAGCTGCGGATCCTGCCCTCCGCCGGAGACGATTCGACGATCGCGCGGTCGGCCGCGTCGGTGCACGTCGAGACCGGCACCTCGCCGATCGGGGAGGTCGTCACCGTTCCCCGCGTGGACGTGGCAGGGGTCGCCGAGGGCGACGTCGTCCTTGCGGCGGTGCGCCTGGGGCGCGGGGAGGACCCCGTTCCGAGCGCGGCGATCGTGCCCGCATCGGACGACGCGGTCACGGTGTGCGTGACGTGGCCGGACGGGGCGATCTCGGCGGTGCGCCTCGACGGGTGATCCGGGGCGATCGCCCCCGGCGGCGGGTCAGCCCGGGGTCGTGAGCCGGATCTCGTTCGCCCAGGGGTCTTCGAACGCGAGCGAACGGCCGTCGTCGCGCATCGCGACGCCGTAGTGCTCCATGCGCTCTGCGGCGGATCCGATGTCGTCCGCGTCGGGGAGCATGATCTCGACGCGGCCGAGCCCCAGTGCCGGGGTGCGCCGTGAGGCGCCCGCGCTGTTCCAGGTGTTCATCGCCATGTGGTGGTGGTAGCCGCCGGCGCTGACGAACAGGGCGGATCCGCCGAGCTCCGCCGTGGTCTCGAACCCGAGGCGCTGCACGTAGAACTCGCGGGCGGACTCGACGTCGCCCACCGAGAGGTGCACGTGCCCGACGACCGCGCCGCCGATCACCGGATCCGCGGTCGCCTCCTCGGTGAGGTGCTCGTCGAGGAAGCCGTTCGGATCCAGGTACAGCGTGTCCATCTCGACCTGGCCGTGCGTCCAGCTCCACTGCGTGCGGTCGCGATCCCAGTACAGCTCGACGCCGTTGCCCTCGGGGTCGGTGAAGTAGAACGCCTGGCTCACGAGATGGTCGGCGCTGCCGGTGAACGTGCCAGGCGCACGCCGGGCGACCGAGTACAGCGCGGCGGCGAGGGCCCGCGGCGATTCGAAGAGGATCGCGGTGTGGAACAGCCCGGCCGAACGCGGTGCCGCGTGCTTCAGGGCGGGGCTGTGCTCCAGGATCACCACCGGCGTCGTGCCGCGGCCCAGCACGACCCGGTCGCCGTCGGCCGAGAGCACGCGCAGCGTCACGGCGTCGCGGTAGTAGGCGGTCATGGCGTCGAGGTCGGCGACGAGCAGCGTCACCGCGCCCATCGCGGTGTCGGCGGAGGGCAGGTCGGAGCGGGATGCGGGCACGTTGTATGCAACCGAATGGACCTGGGATCCATTCCGGCCCCGCCGGATCGGGTCACGAGCGCAGCGCGGCCTCCCAGCGGGTGCCCGCGTGGAGCAGCCGGGGCAGTCCCGCCACCAGCCCGCGCCGGGGCAGGGCGTTCATCAGCGCGCTCTCGTCGGGGAGCCGGCGCTGTTCGCCGCGGCTCAGGCGCTGCAGTGCGTGCAGCAGCGCGAGCGGGTGGGACTCCAGTGCGCTGTGCCCGTTGTCGATCTCGACGAGCACCGTGTCGGGCGCCGTCTCGGCGACGCGCTGCGCGACCGCGGCCGGTGTGCGCAGGTCGCGGGTGCCGCTGAGCAGCACCGTCGGCCAGTCGAAGCCCGCGGCCGCGGACGGCAGGTCGAACGGCTCACCGGCGAAGCGCGGGAAGCGATCCGCCACGGGTGCGTAGGTGAGTGAGGGGTCGAGGGCGGAGCCGTCTGGATCCGGGCCGAAGCCGAGCTCGCGGAAGGCGATCGCACCGACGAGGTCGAACTCGTAGAACCCGGGCACGTGGGCCTCCGATTCCGCCTTGTCGACGTACGCCTCCAGCGCCGCCCACACCGAGGCGTGCCCCGAGCCGCCCCGGCCCGCGCGGTCGCCGCGGCCCGTCCGATGCGCCCCGTGGAGCCGCTGCCGCAGCAGGGGCTCGAGCAGTTCGGTGCCGCCGAGCTCGTAGGCCGCCCGGAGCACCCCGAGCAGGAGGCGCGGATCCGATCCGTCCTCGAGCAGCTCGCGCACCGAGGCGGCGATCCGCGTGTCCGCCTCGACGAACAGGCCGCGGATCATCGCCCGCTCGGCGTCGCGATCCGCGACGGACTGCAGGGCCGAGTCGAGGAGCATGCCGGCGACACGCTCCGGATGGCGCGCCCCGAAGGCCGCGGCCACGTAGCTGCCGTAGGAGGAGCCGCTGAGGAAGGCGCGGGAGACGCCCTCCTGATCCAGCACCGCCGCCAGGTCGTCGACGACGTCGACGACGTGCATCGCCGACAGCGGCAGGCTGCGCCCGTCCAGGTCGGCCCGGGAGAGCCCGACGCCGCGGTGCTCCATCATGATGACGTCGAGGCCGCGCTGCGCGGCCTCGCGCCGGAAGCGGCGGTAGGGGAGCACGGAGCCCAGCCCGGGGCCGCCGGGGATCACGACGATCGGGACGTCCGCGTGCGGGCCGCTGCGCACGTAGGCGACGTCGAAGGCCGGCGCGGCCGACGTCGCGGGCCGGCGCACCCGGCGCACGCCCCGGACCGGGGCGGCGAGCAGTCGCGGCAGCGCGCTCGCCGCGCGGTGCTGCGTGGTGCCGGTCGCTCTGGTCATGGCTCGATTATGCGCGCCCGCGGGTAGGCGGGCGCTGGCGAGCGGCTATCAGCCCGATGAAGAAGGCGCTCCGACGTCTCGGCGATCCGAGGGCCGGTGGCCGGGTGAGGCCATCGCCCCGACGGCGTCGTCGGCCTCGGCGACGATCGCTGCCATCGCCGCAGCCGCCGCGTCGGGATCGCGGGCGGTGATCGCGGCGGCGACGTCCTGGTGCAGGCGCAGGGCCGTCTCGTCCGCCCGCCGGGGCATGAGCGCATGCGCGGTCCGGCCGTGCAGGAGTGCCGCGACCACCTCGGCGAGCCCGGCGAGGTACGGGTTGCGGGAGCCGCGCAGCACGGCGGCGTGGAAGTCGACGTCATGCTGCAGGTAGGCGGACTCGTCGGCGCGGTCGCCGTGCTCGACCATGCCGAGCACGGCCTTCACGAGGGCGGCGCGCTGCGCGGGATCCGCCTGGGTCGCGGCGAGTCGGGCCGCGAGCGGCTCGATCGCGGAGCGCAGCTGGCTCAGCTCGTGCAGGGCGCGCAGCCGATCGGATCCGTCGAGTCGCCAGCGCAGCACCTCGGGGGCGTAGGCGCTCCAGCGCTCGACGGGCAGCACCTCGACGCCCGCGCGGCGCCGAACCTCGACCATGCCCATGGTCTCGAGCACGCGCACCACCTCGCGCATGGCGGAGCGGGAGACGCCGAGCTCGGCGGCGACGTCGGCGGTCAGCAGTCGCGTGCCCTGCGGCAGCTCGCCCTCCACGATGCGCATGCCGATCGTGTCGAGCAGCCGGTGGTGCTGCGCGGAGGCGGCCTCGCGGGTTCCCTCACTCATGCCTCCCATTATGGCGTTCGTCGGGCAAAAGATCCGATGTCTCCGAGGAAACAGGGCATATTTCAGCAAGACTCTTGATTAAGTCCTACTTATCCCGTACGCTGAGGCGAAATCCTCCGCCAGACCAAGGAAGCTCATGGCCATGTCGACTCTGCTCGCGTCCGTTCCCGGAGCCCTCGTCTCCGCCGCCGACCCGGTGCCGCCCACGACCACCGCCCCCGAGGGGGTGCTCATCCTCGCAGCCCTGGTGGGCATCGCGACGATCGTGGTGCTCATCACCTGGGTGAAGCTGCATCCGTTCCTCTCCCTCGTGATCGGCGCGATCGTCACCGGCCTCGTCGCCGGCATGTCCGCGACGCAGACGGTCACGAGCTTCTCCAACGGCTTCGGCTCGACCGCCGGCGGCGTCGGCGTGCTCATCGCCCTCGGTGCGATCTACGGCAAGCTCCTCGCCGACTCCGGCGGGGCGGACCGCGTCGTGGACACCCTGATCTCGCGGGCGAGCACCGCGGCCCTGCCCTGGG
This sequence comes from Microbacterium sp. MMO-10, assembly GCF_037148715.1. Lineage (NCBI taxonomy): Bacteria > Bacillati > Actinomycetota > Actinomycetes > Micrococcales > Microbacteriaceae > Microbacterium > Microbacterium sp. MMO-10. Next base: position 257,755 of record NZ_JBBCSV010000003.1, read on the forward strand.
TGATGGGCCTCGTCGGCGCCCTCATCGGCCTGCCGATGTTCTTCGAGGTCGGACTCGTGCTGCTCGTGCCCGTGATCATCCTGGTCGCGCGCCGCTCCGGGGTGTCGCTCATCAAGATCGCGATCCCCACGCTCGCCGGCCTCTCCGCGATGCACGGCCTGGTGCCCCCGCACCCCGGCCCCCTCGCCGCGATCAGCCTGATCGGCGCCAACCTCGGCCTCACGCTCGCCTTCGGCGTGCTCATCGCGATCCCCACCGTCATCATCGCCGGCCCGCTGTTCGGCCGTCTCGCCGCCCGCTGGGTGGATGTGCCGGTGCCCGCGCTGTTCCAGACCGCGGAGGACGAGGCGCAGCCCGGCGACACCGCGGCGGTCCAGGCCCGCAAGCGCCCGAGCTTCGGTGCGACGCTGTTCAGCATCCTGCTTCCGGTGTTCCTCATGCTGCTGTCCGCGATCGTCGACATCGTCGCGCCGAACGACACCTCGGCGTTCAAGGGCATCGTCGACTTCCTCGGCAAGCCGATGATCGCGCTGCTCATCGCCGTGCTCGTCGGCATGGTCGTGCTGGGCCGCGGCGGCGGCATGAGCGCCGGCCAGGTCGGCGCCTCGGTCTCGTCCTCGCTTCCGGCGATCGCCGGGATCCTGCTCATCGTGGGCGCCGGCGGCGGTTTCAAGCAGGTGCTCGTCGACTCCACGATCGGCACGGTCATCGCCCACGCGATCTCGGGGATCGGCGGATCCCTGCCGATCGTGCTGTTCTTCGCATGGCTCGTCGCGGTGCTGATCCGCATCGCCACCGGATCCGCCACGGTCGCCACGATCACGGCCGCCGGCATCCTGCAGCCGCTCGTGCACGACCTCGGCCTGTCGTCCGCCGGCTCCGCGCTGCTGGTGCTCGCGATCGGCGCCGGATCCGTCTTCCTCTCGCACGTCAACGACGCCGGGTTCTGGCTCATCAAGGAGTACTTCGGCCTCAGCATCCCGCAGACGCTCAAGTCCTGGACGGTCATGGAGTGCCTGATCTCTGTGGTCGGCCTCGCCGGCGCGATGCTCATCGGCGTGTTCGTCGGCTGAGCGGGGAGCGGATCATGACGACGAAGACGACATCGAGGATCCTCGTGGTGATGGGGGTGTCCGGGTCCGGCAAGAGCACCCTCGCGGGGCTCCTGGCCGGGCGGCTGGGCTGGGCGCTGCAGGAGGGCGACGATCTGCACCCCGCGGCGAACGTCGCGAAGATGGAGGCGGGGATCCCGCTCACCGACGACGACCGCTGGCCCTGGCTCGCACTGATCCGCGACTGGATCTCGGCCCGGATCGCGGCGGGCGAGTCCGGGATCGTCACCTGCTCGGCCCTGCGCCGCAGCTACCGGGACATCCTCGCGCTCCCCGGCGTCGAGTTCGTGCACCTGGAGGGCACCCGGCACGATCTCGCCGAGCGCCTCGGCCGCCGGCTCGGGCACTTCATGCCGGCCTCGCTGCTGGACTCGCAGCTGGAGACCCTGGAACCGCTGGGCCCCGACGAGGCCGGCTTCGTCGTCGACGCCGCGCTGCCGGCCCAGGAGGCGGTGCAGCAGGTGCTGGACTGGCTCGATTCGCACGGCGTTCCGACCGGACGGTGAACGCAGGGGCGGGGTGTCGCGGGAGCGCGGCGCCCCGCCCCTGCTTCTCGGCGGACTCGGCCCGGCACCTTGCGGCATTCGGCGACGGTGCCACAATGTCCCCATGGGGAACGCGGCGAGCGTCGAACTGGAATCGGCGAGGGTGGTGCGACTGCTGCGCGACTCGATCCTGTCGGGGCAGCGCCGCTCCGGCGATCGCCTGATCGAGCGCGACATCGCCGATGAGCTCGCGGTGAGCCGGCTGCCGGTGCGGGAGGCGATCCGCCAGCTGCTCAGCGAAGGACTGCTCACCGCCCGTCCGCGATCGTGGGCGGTGGTGCGGCAGTTCACCGAAGCGGATGTGCGCGACATCGCGCAGGTGCGGGACGTGCTCGAGGTCCTCGTGTTCGAGATCGCCGCCCTGCGTCACGATTCCGACGGCCTGGCCAAGGTCGAGGCGGCGCTGGACCGCGAGTTCGCGGCCGCGGGCATCGGCGACGCTGCGGCGGCGCACACGGCGGGGGCGGAGTTCCACCTGATCATGGCAGAGCTCGCCGAGAACGCGACGGTCAACGAGATCCTCGGGATGATGCGCGGGCGGCTCCTGCTGCTGTTCCGGGAGCATGACGACCTCCTGGCGATGGCCGAGGACCATGCGCGCATCTTCGAGTCGTTCGCGGCGCGGGACACGGCCACCCTGCGCCTGCGCGTCCAGCGTCACCTGCGGGCGGGCACGGCGAACGCGCTGCGCAAGCTCGTCGAGTACGACAGGGAGACCGCCGCGATCCGTGAGAGGGCGGCCGCAGGGCGCGAGCGCAGCTCCGGCGACGAGGTCGTCGCCGTGCGCGACATCTCCGCGGCGGACGGCGTCCCCGTCGCCGGGGAATGAGCGCGTCCGGTCAGCGGGGCGACATCGGGGTGGTGGTGTCGATCGCCTCGCGCAGCGGGTTCCGCATCGGACCCCAGTAGCGCACCGGGGCCAGCCGCACCAGGGCGTCGACCAGGCGGGTCTCCCGCCCGATCAGGGTGCGCGGACGGCGCTGCAGGGTCGCGCGGACGATGCGCTCGGCCGCCTCGGCGGGCTCCATGTGGTACATCGATGCCTGGGCGGCGGCGGCGCGGCCGGCCACCCCCGGATCGATCGCGGCCGCGTAGCGTCCGTGCAGGATGATGCCGGTGCGGACGCCGGCGGGATAGACGGCGCCCACCGTGACCGACGAGCCCTCGAGCTCGTGCATGAGCGCCTCGGAGAAGGCGCGCACGGCGAACTTCGACATCGCGTACGGGATCCGCCCGCCCGGGGAGGCGAGCGCGTAGATGCTCGCGATGTGGGTGACGTGCGCCGCCGGTGCGCGCCGCAACGACGGCAGGAGCGCCTTGGTGATCGACACCGTGCCCCAGAGGTTGATGTCCATCAGCCAGCGCATCTCCTCCATCGTGAGCTGGTCGAGGGAGCCGAGCATCGAGGACCCGGCGCAGGTGACGAGGGTCTGCAGTTCGGGGTGCGCCGCCTCGATCTCCGCGCCCGCGGCGGCCACCGCGTCGTCGTCGCGCAGATCGAGCGGGTGCACCGACACGTCGGCCCCGGTCGTGCGCAGTTCGTCGGCAAGTTGCTGCAGGCCCGCGCGGTCGCGGTCGATGAGCGCGAGACGGGCGCCGCGGCGCGCGAGGGCGCGCGCGACTTCGGCGCCGATGCCGTTGGCGGCGCCGGTGATCGCACCGCTGCGGCCTGATGGGTCGAGAACGGGCAACGCTCCTCCTACGGGCTGCGCCCTCGCCTGCGTCGTCGCATGCGTCGGGTGGGCGCAACACTGTTCCCATCCTGCCCCATGGCCCTGCTCTTGCGGAACGGGAACCGGTACGCTCGAAGGGAGGAGGAGGTCGGAGTGGGAAAGAGCGCTGACGCCATCGCCGAGGGCGTGGCGATCGCCACGTCCGCCGCCCGTCTGACCGTCAAGAACCACATCCTCGTGGGCACGATCGCTCAGGGCGGCTCGTTCGACGTCGCCAAGTACATGAACGACGCGCACGAGGCGCTGCTCGCCCTCGCGACCGAGGCAGAGGAGGCGGCCGACCTCGCCAACACGATGCGCAAGCGCGCTCATGGCCGGTACTCGGATCCCCACGGCACCCACGACTATCGCGATCGCGACGTGCGCAATCTGAAGAAGCGGGCCAAGCAGTCCTCCGCCGTGGCCGACCGGCTGCGCGAGATGGCCGACGATCCCGAGGCGCTGCGGTTCCTGGTCGAGGCGGCGCGCGCCGCGGCGTGGAGCGACGTGGCGGGCAACCTGCAGAGCAGGCTCTCGGTCGAGGCGATGCGTCCGGACGAGGATCCCGACTACGAGACCATGCGCGAGGCGCGGATGCAGGCCCTGCGCCTGGTCGACCTGCAGGCGCTGGCGTCGGATCAGCGCGCCAGGAAGAAGAACCGCGAGAAGGCCGACAAGGCGGTGGAGAAGGCGGGCAAGGCCGCCGCGAAGGCGGCGGAGCGCGAGGAGAAGCGCGCCGCCAAGCAGCTGCGCTGAGGTGCGCCACGCCCGGGCGATCCGCTCGGGGGGCGCTCGATTCGCGTTCCGGCCCGCGTCTGGGGTATTGTTGACGAGGCCCGCGAGAGCGGGCGGTCTTGTGAAAGACCGGATGCGCCTGTAGCTCAATGGATAGAGCATCTGACTACGGATCAGAAGGTTGGGGGTTCGAGTCCCTCCAGGCGCACACTGTGTTGAGACAGTACGGAAGCCCCCTCTTCGGAGGGGGCTTCTTCGTCTCCGGATCCGGCTCTCAGGCCGGCGTGCGCAGCAGCCGGCGCATCCCGCCCCGGGCGAGCATGAGCACCACGATCAGCGCCGTCACCGAGAAGAAGCCGCCCAGCCGCACGGCGTCGCCGAACAGGAGCGCGGTGAGCTCGAGCACCGCGAACTTGCTGCCCGGCATGATGAGCAGGAGCGTGATCACCGCGACGACGCGGGCCGCGACGGTCGGCCCCGAGCGGATCCGCCGGATCACGGCGTTCTTGATCCGCAACACGATCTCCAGGACGATCTTGAGCAGCACCGCCGTGAGCAGGGAGAGCAGGAAGCTCTCCGAGATCACCGCGGGGAAGAGCTGGACGAAGACGCCGAGCACGACGAGATAGACGAGCACGTCCACGAGGTCGATCGGCTGGATCCGCACGCTGTCAGCGTAGCGTCGGCCCGGCGCGCCGGGGGAGCGGCGTCGGCTCTCGCATCCCTCAGCCCTCGGAGGCGCCCGGGAGCTGGCGTGCCTCGCGGGTGTGCGAGTCGATGATGGCGGTGCTCAGCGCCTCGATCGGCGCCCGCGGTGCGGCGGGGTCGTCGATGAGGGCGAAGTCGAGCGTGTCGAGATGCGGCAGTCCCAGCGCGGCGTCGGCGCGCACGAGGTCCGGGGGCATCATCCCGCCGGGGAAGACGGCGACGCCCAGGCCCGCCCTGACCCCCGCGAGGATCCCGGTGATGTCGCGGACCGTGCACGTCGCCTTCCAGCGTCGTCCCGCGGCCTCGAGCGCGGTGACCGCGGCGGCGCGCGAGTGGCTCGGCCGGGGATACGTCACGAGGGGCACCACCTCGCCCGGATCCAGTCGCAGCGACGGGTGCGCGCCCCAGATCAGCTGCTCCCGCCGGACCACCCTGCCCTCGGCGATGCCCGGCTCCTGTCGCACGTAGACGAGGTCGAGCGCGCCCGCGCGCAGGCGCCGGGCGACGGCCGCCGACTGGCCGACGGTGATCTCCACGTCGATGTGCGGATTCTTCCGGCGGAAGTCGCGCAGGATCCCGGGCAGATGCGTGAGGGCGAGGTCGTCCGCCGTGCCGAAGCGGACCGTCGCCCGTTCGGCGGGGCCGGAGAAGTACGCCTGCGCCTCATCGAGCACCGCGAGGGTGCGACGGGCGAACGCCAGCATCGCCTCGCCGCCGTCGGTGAGGGCGACGCTGTGGGTGTCCCTGGCGATGAGCGAGCGGCCGGTCTGCTCTTCGAGCCGACGCACCCGCTGACTCACCGTGGGCTGGCTGATTCCGAGCTGCCGCCCGGCCTCCGAGAAGCTGCGGTTCTCCGCCACGGCGACGAAGCAGCGCAGCAGATCCGGCTCGAGCATGCGGGCTCCCGTCCCTGTGGGACCCTGCTCATTCACGGATCCGATAACAGTTATGTCCCTCATTATCGTGAGTGATCGTGCGATCCTCCGTACCGTTGAGGTCATGTCTTCTGTGTCGGGCGTGGATCATCCGATCACCGAGCCGCTGCCGGTGCTCGCGACCCGACCGACCTTCCGCGCGACCTTCGCGACGCTGCGCGAGGCGAACTTCCGGCTCTACTTCGCCGGCCTCGCGGCGACCTCCGCGGCGGGATGGCTGGCGCGGCTGGCCACGGACTCGCTGATGATCGAGCTCACCGGCGACGTCGGCCTCGTCGCTCTGGTCGTCGCGTCGCAGCTGCTGCCGTCGATCGTCCTCGGACCGTGGGGAGGCGTGCTCAGCGACCGATTCGCACCCCGCCAGACGGTCGTGCTGACCCAGCTCGTCGTGGTGCTGTCGGCGCTGTGCCTGGGCGTGCCGGCGATCCTCGGCACGGCGGGCGTGCCGCTGATCGTCGCCTCCTCGCTCCTGCTCGGCGTCGCGGCGGCGTTCGAGGCGCCGGCTCGTGCGGTGCTGCTCGTGCAGGTCGTCGGCACCCGCGCGCTGCCCAACGCGATGAGTCTGAACGCCGCCGTGCAGCAGCTCGCCGGAATACTCGGCGCCCTGCTCACGGCCGGCCTGGTCGCGATCATCGGATCCGGATGGGCGCTCGTGGCAGCGCCGGTCGGGCCGCTCGCGGGCATCGTGATGCTGCTCGGGATCCGGCGCTCCGCGCTGCAGCCCGCGATCAAGGTCGCCGCCCGGCGGGGACAGATCCGCGAAGCCATCCGCTACGTGCAGCGCAAGCCGGAGATCCGCACGGCGCTGCTGCTGATCTCGTCGCTCGCGTTCTTCGCGCTCACGGCCTCGATCCTCATGGCCTGGGCGGCGAACGAGCGCTATGGCCTCGGCACCCTCGGCTACACCCTGTTCCAGACGGCGTCGGCGGTGGGTGCTCTGCTGGGCAGTCTGCTGGCCGCCCGCCGGCGACAGCTGCGAATCCGCGACAGCGCGCTGCTGCTCGCGGGCTCGGGGCTGGTCTGGGCGTGCTCCGGTCTCGCGCCCTTCGCCGGGCTCTTCGTCGTCGGACTGGTTGCGTCGATGCTTATGCGGACGGCGTTCATGATCGGGAACGATTCGCTCACGCAGCTTTCGGCCAACGGCGCGATCCGCGGGCGGGTGGTGTCCCTCTACGTCGCGTGCATGACGGGCATGCAGGCGGCGGGCGCGCTCGCGGCGGGCTGGGCCGTGCACGCGCTCGGCGGCGAGATCACGTTCCTGCTCGCCGGCGGCGCCCCCGCTCTGATCGCGCTGGCTGTCGTGCTGACCTCGAGGAGCAGGCGCGCGCTGCCGGCGCCGGCCTGAGCGGCCCGGGTCCTTAGCCATCGCATAGCGGTGCCAAAGCGCCCGTCCCGGGGGGCTTCCGAGCATGGATCCCATGAACCAGGATCCGGCTCTCGACCTCGATGTCGTCGTCCCCGTGCACAACGAGCGGGACACGCTCGAGCAGTGCATCGCGCTGCTGCGCGAGCACCTGCGCGCCGAGGAACCGGCGTCCTGGCGGATCACGATCGCCGACAACGCGAGCACCGACGGCACGGCCGAGCTCGCCGATGCGCTCGCTGCGCGGCTGAGCGGCGTGGTCGCGGTGCACCTCACGGAGAAGGGCCGGGGCAGGGCGCTGAAGGCCGTGTGGTCGGAGTCTCCGGCGGCGGTCCTCGTCTATCTCGACGAGGACCTCTCCACGGACCTGCGCGCCCTGCGTCCGCTCGTCGCCCCGCTGCTCAGCGGCCACTCGGATCTCGCGATCGGGTCCCGCCTGGCGAGCGCCTCGCGCATCGTGCGCGGCGGCAAGCGCGAGTTCGTCTCGCGCTCCTACAACCTGCTGCTGCGCGGGGCCTTCGGGGTGCGGTTCAGCGATGCGCAGTGCGGGTTCAAGGCCATCCGCGCCGAGGCCGCGCACCGCCTGCTGCCTCTCGTGGAGGACACCGGCTGGTTCTTCGACACCGAGCTGCTGATCCTCGCCGAGCGCGCGGGGCTGCGGATCCACGAGGTCCCGGTCGACTGGATCGACGACCCGCACAGCTCGGTCGACATCGTCTCGACCGCGACCGCCGATCTGAAGGGGCTGGTCCGCATCGGGCGAGGGCTCGTCGCCGGGCGCATCCCGGTCGACGACGTCTATCGCGACATCGGACGCCATCCCTTCGCGCAGCCGAAGACGCCGCTGATCACCCAGCTCGTCCGCTTCGGGGTCATCGGCGCGCTCTCCACCGTCGCGTACGCGCTGACCTATCTCGTGCTCCAGGTGCCGTTTCCCCCGCAGTGGTCGAACTTCCTCGCGCTGCTGCTCACCGCCATCGCCAACACGGCGGCCAACCGGCGCTTCACCTTCGGCATCCGTGGTCGCACGGGCGCGACGACCCATCATCTCCAGGGGCTGATCGTCTTCGGCATCGCCTGGGCGCTGACCGGCGGATCCCTGATGCTGCTGCACGCCGCGGATCCGCATCCCGGCCCGTTCGCCGAGGTCGGCGTGCTCACCCTCGCGAACCTCGTCGCCACGCTGCTGCGCTTCGCGCTGCTGCGGCTCTGGGTGTTCCGCGACGCCGCACGCCGGCACGATCCGCCCGAGCCCGTCGAGCCGCTGTCCACCCGTCACCACCTCACCGTGATCACTCAGGAGGCGAACCGCTCATGAACGCATCCGTGGCCGTCGCGCCCGCTCTGCCCGTCCGCCCTCCGACCGGTGCGCGCCCCGCGGTCGCCGATGAGGTGCCGGGAACGATCGCCCGAGCGCGCTGGGAGGCCCCCGCATACGTCGGCGCGCTCCTGCTCACCGGGATCCTCTATCTGTGGAACCTCGCGGCGAGCGGCTGGGCGAACGCCTTCTACTCCGCCGCCGTGCAGGCCGGGACGCAGAACTGGGTGGCGTTCTTCTACGGATCCAGCGACGCGGGCAACTCGATCACGGTCGACAAGCCGCCGGCGAGCCTGTGGGTGATGGAGCTGTCGGCACGCGTGTTCGGCCTCAGCTCGTGGAGCATCCTCGTGCCGCAGGCCCTGATGGGCGTCGCCACGGCCGCGATCCTCCTGTTCACGGTGCGCCGGCGGTTCGGCGCGGCGGCGGCCCTCGTCACGACGGGCGTGTTCGCCCTCACCCCGGTCGCGGCGCTGATGTTCCGCTTCAACAACCCGGACGCGTTGCTGCTCCTGCTGCTCACCGCCGCGGTCGCCCTCACCCTGAGGGCGATCGACCGGGCGCAACTGCGCTGGCTGCTGCTCGCCGGCGTCGCCGTCGGCTTCGGCTTCCTCACGAAGCAGCTGCAGGCGTTCCTCGTCCTGCCGGTGCTCGCGGGTGTCTACGTCGTGTTCGCCGGGGCTCCGATCCTGAAGCGGATCGGGCATCTGCTCGCCGCGCTCGGCGCCGTGATCGTGTCGGCGGGGTGGTGGGTCGCCGTGGTCGAGCTCGTCCCCGCCTCGGCCCGCCCCTACATCGGAGGCTCGCAGACGAACAGCTTCCTCGAGCTGACCTTCGGCTACAACGGCCTCGGACGCCTCACCGGGAACGAGACGGGCAGCGTCGGCGGCGGCGGCGGAGCGGGAGGCGGCATGTGGGGATCCACGGGGCTGTTCCGCCTGTTCCAGGACGAGATCGGCGGGCAGATCTCGTGGCTGATCCCGGCCGCGCTCCTGTTGCTGACGGGGGCGCTCGTGCTCATCGGAAGGGCTCCGCGCCGCGATGCGCGGCGGATCGCGATCGTGACGTTCGCGGCATGGCTGCTGGTGACGCTGCTCGCCTTCAGCTTCATGGCGGGGATCTTCCATGCGTACTACACCGTCGCGCTGGCGGCACCGCTCGCGGGGCTGATCGGCACCGCGGGGACCGTGGTCTTCCGCCACCGCGATCGGGTGTGGGTGCGCATCCTGCTCGCCGTCTCGGCGATCGTCACCGCCGCCTGGGCGTGGGTGCTGCTGGAGCGCGCGAGCTCGTGGCTGCCGTGGCTGAAGGTCGTCGTGCTCGCGGTCTCGGCCGCCGCGGCGCTGCTCGTCCTCGTGCCGCCGCGCTCACGGATCCTCACCGCGGCGACCGCCTCGGCGCTGCTCACGGGCGCGCTGCTCGCCCCGGCGGCGTACACGCTGGAGACCGTCGGAGCGGCGCACTCCGGATCCATCGTCACCGCCGGCCCGTCGGTGCAGGGCACGATGGGCGGGGGCTTCCGCGGCGGCTTCCCCGGGGCCGGCCGAGGATTCGGCGGCCCGGGCGGCGGCGCGGCCGGCGCGCAGGGCGGCCCGGGCGGGGCGACGGGCGCGAACGGCGGTACGGGCACCGGCCCCACCGGCGGCACGGGCACCGGCCCCACTGGTGGGACGGGAACCGGGGCGGGCCCCGCCGGGGGCGCGGGCGGGCTGCTCGAGGCCTCGACGGTGAGCGCCGAGCTGAAGACGCTGCTCTCCGCCGACGCCTCCCGCTACACCTGGGTCGCGGCATCGGTCGGATCGCAGACGGCGGCCGGCTATCAGCTCGGCACCGGGTACGCGGTCATGCCCCTCGGCGGGTTCAACGGCAGCGACCCGTCCCCGACCCTCGCGCAGTTCCAGCAGTACGTGGCGAGCGGGAAGATCCACTACTTCATCGCCGGAGGCGGCATGATGGGCGGATCGAGCACCGGCAGCAGGGTCGCGACCCAGATCCAGCAGTGGGTCGAGGCCCACTTCGCGGCCGAGTCGGTCGGCGGCGTGACGGTCTACGACCTGACCGCGCAGAATTGACGACGAGGGGAGCAGATCATGGCCGACATCACGACCGAGTCCGGCGCCACCGCCTCGATGCCGCTCGGGCTGCCGCCGATCGTGCGCGCGGACGGCACCCCGGCGCGGGCGCTCGTGGTCGACGACGAGCGCGCGCTCGCCGCGGCCGTCGGCGATTCGCTCCGCACGGACGGGTGGGAGGTGCGCGTGGAGCACCGCGGGCGCAGCGCGCTCATCGCGGTGCGGGAGTTCCAGCCCGACGTGGTCGTGCTCGACATCATGATGCCCGACATCGACGGACTCGACACGCTCGAGCGGATCCGCGCGATCCGGCCCGAGATCCGGGTGCTGTTCCTCACCGCCCTGGACGGCCACGACGACCGGATCGCCGGGCTGCGCGCGGGCGGCGACGACTACCTCACCAAGCCCTTCGCGATCGCCGAGCTGCAGGCGCGGGTGCGGGTGCTGGCCCGCACGGCGGCGGCGATCGGACGCCCGGCGGACGCGCAGCTGCAGGTCGGCGACCTGTCCGTGGACAAGGCCGCCGCCACCGCCGAGCTCGCAGGGTCCCCGCTCGAGCTCACGCCCACCGAGTTCGAGCTGCTGCTCCTGCTCGCGAACAACGCGGGCAAGGTGCTGCGCCGGCCTCAGATCCTCGAGGCGGTCTGGGGGTACGACTTCGGCACCGAGTCGAACGTGGTCGAGGTGTACGTGTCGAGCCTGCGTCGCAAGCTCGCGCCGTCGACGGCGCTGAGCCTGGAGACCGTGCGGCTGGTCGGCTACGTCCTCCGCGTCGCCGATGCGTCCGCTCCCGGGGGAGGGGCATGAGGCGACCGCGCAGTCTTCGCCTGCAGGTGGTGCTCATCGCGTCGGCCCTCGTCGCCGCGGTGAGCATCGTCGTCGGCGTGGTCGCCGTGGTGTCGCTGCACGACTACATGCTGGGCCAGGTCGATGCGCGCCTCAACGGCGCCGCCGCGCGCGGGGCCGACATCGCCGGCCGCCCGCCCGGATCCACGACGGCGACGCCGGGCCCGACGCCGCCGTCGCCGCGTCCCAGCCGCGACGAGGTCGTGGGCGCCCCCGGGCAGTCCGGGGGGACCATCACCGCCGTCTTCCGGGAGGGGGTGTTCGAGCTCGGCGGCTGGATCTCGGTCGACGGGAAGCGCCACGACCTCACATCCGCCCAGCAGAAGATCCTCGCCGCGCACCTTCCCACCGGATCCGCAGACCGGACCGCACCGGTGACCGTCGACCTCGGCGGCTCGCTCGGCTCCTACCGGGTGGCGTCGCGGACGACGCCCTCCGGCGTCGCGGTGGTGACCGCGCTGCCGCTCGACCTGGTGTCGGCGGCGACGGGGCGGCTGCTGCTCGTGGTGACCCTCGTGGGCATCGTCTGCATCGTGCTGGCCGTCGCGGCGGCCGCCGTGGCGATGGGTCGCGCGCTGCGGCCCCTGCGTCGCGTCGCGCACACCGCCGCGGCCGTGACCGCCGTGCCGCTCGATCGCGGCGAGGTGCGCCTGGCCGAGCGCGTGGACGCCGGCGACATCGCCTCGACGAGCGAGGTGGGCCAGGTCGGCACGGCGCTCAACGACATGCTCGACCACGTCGAGCTCGCCCTCACCCAGCGCGAGGCGAGCGAGTCGACGATGCGCCGGTTCGTCGCCGACGCCAGTCACGAGCTGCGCACCCCGCTGGCCACGATCCGCGCCTATGCGCAGCTGTCCGGTCGCCCGGACACCGAGGAGGCGGAGGTGCGCGGGAACGCCGCCCTCATCGACGGGGAGGGGGTGCGGATGGGGGCGCTCATCGATCAGCTCCTCCTGCTGGCGCGCCTCGACACGCTGCCCGAGCTCGTGCAGGACGACGTCGACCTGCGGCTCCTCCTCGCCGAGGCGGTGCTCGCGGCGCGCCTCGCCGGTCCGGCGCACACCTGGGTCATGGAGCTCGGAGAGGATCCGGCGCTCGTGCGCGGCGACGCCGGGGATCTGCGCCGCGTGCTCGACAACCTGCTCGGCAACGCGCGACTGCACACGCCCGACGGCACGACCGTGCAGGTGCGGCTCGACGAGGTGCGCACCGGGGACGCGGCCGGGGCGGTGCGCCTCACGGTCGCCGATGACGGTCCCGGACTCCCGGAGAGCGTGCGGGAGAGCGTGTTCGAGCGGTTCGCCCGCGGTGAGACCTCGCGGTCCCGCGACGGCGGGGGCGGCACGGGACTCGGCATGGCGATCGCGCTCGCCGTGGTCGAAGCGCACGGCGGCACGATCGCGGTCGGGCCGGGCCCGGGTGCGACGTTCGTGGTGACGCTGCCGGCCGTCGAGACTCCCCGGCAGTAGCTCCCGGGCGGCGTGCGCGGACTACCCTGGAGGGGTGACTGCGTACGTCTCGGCCTTCGATCTGTTCTCCATCGGTGTGGGACCCTCGAGCTCGCATACCGTGGGGCCGATGCGCGCCGGCGTGGACTTCGCCGCCCGGCTCGCCGCGGACGGCGTGCTGGATCGGGTGTCGCGGGTCACCTGCTCGCTCTACGGATCCCTCGGCGCCACCGGCCTCGGCCACGGCACGCCCGACGCGGTCGTCGCGGGCCTGCGCGGCCTCACCCCCGAGACCTGCGACCCCGCCGACGTGCGCCGTGCCTGGGCGGACTGGACCGACGGATCCTCGCTCGCGCTGAACGGCACGCACGACATCGTCTTCGCGAAGGACGACATCACCTTCGAGCCGCGCACCCGTCTGCCCGGCCACCCCAACGCCATGACGCTGCGCGCGCTCGACGCCGACGGGATCCACCTCGCGCAGGAGACGTACTACTCGATCGGCGGCGGGTTCATCCGTCGCGACGGCGAGGAGTCCGGACGCGCGTTGGAGAAGGCGGCGTTCCCGTTCGCCTATCGCGACGCCGCGTCGCTGCTGGAGCTGTGCGACGAGAACGGGCTCACGATCGCCGAGCTCGCCCGCCGCAACGAGACCGCGCTGCGCAGCGAGGAGGACGTCGCGGCCGGGCTCGACGCGATCTGGAACACGATGGCCGCCTGCGTCGACGCGGGACTGCACGCCGAGGGCACGCTGCCGGGGATCCTGAAGGTCAAGCGCCGCGCGGGGGCGATCCGCGAGCAGCTCGACGAGGTCGAGGCGGAGGGACATCCCGCGGTGCCCGGCGAGTGGCTGGGCGCGTTCGCGCTCGCCGTGAATGAGGAGAACGCGGCGGGAGGGCGGGTCGTGACAGCGCCCACCAACGGCGCCGCCGGGATCCTGCCCGCCGTGGCGATGTACTGGTGGCGGTTCCTCGCCGACTCCGGGCTGGGTGCGGGCAACGCCGTCACGCCCTACGGCGAGCTCGTCGGCAGCGCGCTGCTCGGCTTCGGCGCGGAGGCCTCGCTCGTCGCGGTCGGCGCGATCGAGGATCCCGATGCGCTCGCCGAGGCGAACCGCCGCCGGGGCATCCGCCGGTTCCTGCTCACGGCGACCGCGCTCGGGTCCCTGTTCAAGGCGAACGCGTCGATCTCGGGCGCCGAGGGCGGCTGCCAGGCCGAGGTCGGCTCCGCCTGCGCGATGGCGGCGGGCGGGCTCACGGCCGTGATGGGCGGCACCAACCGCCAGATCGAGAACGCCGCGGAGATCGCGATGGAGCACCACCTGGGTCTCACCTGCGACCCCATCGGGGGGCTCGTGCAGATCCCCTGCATCGAGCGCAACGCGATCGCCGCGTCGACCGCGGTGACCGCGGCGCGGCTCGCCCTGCGCGGCGACGGGCAGCACTACGTCTCGCTCGACGCCGTGGTGGAGACCATGCGCCAGACCGGGCTGGACATGTCGACGAAGTACAAGGAGACGAGCGAGGGCGGTCTCGCGGTCAACGTCATCGAGTGCTGAGATGAACGCATGACCACGATGCGGCGCCGGGGACGGCCCAAGGGCGAGTCCGGGTCGCGGGGCAGGATCGTAACCGCCGCCGAGCACGAGTTCGGCGAGAACGGCTACGACGGCGCGACGATCCGCGCGATCGCGGGGCGTGCGGGTGTGGACTCGGCCCTCGTGCACCACTACTTCGGCACCAAGGCGGACCTCTTCGCCGAGGTGATCGGGATCCCGCTCCGCCCCGACGTCGACGTGCCCGCGATCCTCGAAGGCCCCAGGGACGAGGTCGGCGAGCGCGTCGTGCGCTACGTGCTCGAGGCCTTCGAGCGCCCCGACGTCCGCCGCCGCGGCGTGACCCTGATCCGCGTCGCGATCGGATCGAAGGCGATGTCCCCGCCGCTGGTCGGCTTCCTCTCGCGTGAGCTCATCGGGCGGATCACCGCGCGGCTGGACACCCCCGACGCCGCCCTGCGCGCGACCCTGGTGGCGTCGCAGATCGCGGGGATGATCGTCACCCGCTACGTCGCGAAACTGCCGCCGATCGCCGATGCCCCCGTGGACGAGCTCGTGGCGCGCATCGGACCGACCCTGCAGCGCTACCTGTTCGACTGAGGGACCCTGCCCTTCGCGCGCAGGTGATCCTTGACCGGCGGAGTCGTCGGATCCATAATTCATCACATGATGAATAACGCGGTGGCGATCGAAGGACTGCGGGTGCGGCGCGGCCGGCACGACGTCTTCGACGGCCTGTCGCTGACGATCCCCCGCGGTGAGGTGACCGGGCTGCTGGGCCCGTCGGGCTGCGGGAAGACGACCCTGATGCGCTCGATCGTCGGCGTGCAGCGCGTGAAGTCCGGCTCCGTCACGGTGCTGGGGGAGGCCGCGGGATCCGCCGCACTGCGCCATCGCGTCGCCTACGGGACGCAGGGCGCGGCCGTGTACGCCGACCTCACGGTCCGGCAGAACCTGCGGTACTTCGCCGCGGTGCTCGGGGTCGGCAGAGCCGAGGCCGACCGTGTCATGGAGCTGGTCGGGCTGACCCCGTACGCCGGACAGCAGGTCGCCGCGCTCAGCGGCGGCCAGGCGAACCGCGTGTCGCTCGGGGCGTCCCTGCTCGGGTCGCCGGAGCTGGTGGTGCTCGACGAGCCCACCGTCGGACTGGATCCGGTGCTGCGGGCCGAGCTGTGGGATCTGTTCCGCGCCATCGCCGAGGCGGGAACGACGCTGGTCGTGTCGAGTCACGTGATGGACGAGGCGCTGCGCTGCGACCGGCTGCTGCTCATGCGCGAGGGGCGGATCGTGTCGGACACGACTCCGGCGGAGCTGCTCGCCGACACCGGAACGACGGATCCGGAGCAGGCCTTCCTCGTGCTCATCGCGCGGGATGCGGAGTCGGAAGCGGCGGCGCATCCGCAGCTGCGCCGGTCGCTGCGCAGGGTCGGATCATGAACGGGCGGCGGCTGTTCGCGACGGCGGGTCGCGTGCTCGCCCAGCTCCGGCACGATCCGCGCTCGATCGCGCTCATGGTGATCGCGCCGAGCCTGCTGGTCGGGCTCTTCGCCTGGCTGTTCACCGACACGAAGGGCGTGTTCGACACCTTCGGCGGGGCGATCCTCGGGCTCTTCCCGTTCATCGTGATGTTCCTCGTGAGCTCGATCACGACGCTGCGCGAACGACGCTCCGGCACGCTGGAGCGACTCATGACGACTCCGCTCGGCAAGGCCGACTTCGTGCTCGGCTATGCGCTGGCGTTCGGGCTCATGGCGGTGATCCAGGCCGTGGTGACGGTCGCGTTCGCGGTGTACGTGTGCGGCCTGACGGTGGACGGCCCCCTCTGGCAGCTGGGTCTGGTGGCGGTGATCGACGCGCTGCTCGGCACCTCTCTGGGGCTGCTCGCGAGCGCCTTCGCGCAGACGGAGTTCCAGGCCGTGCAGTTCATGCCGGTGCTGGTCTTCCCGCAGATCATCCTCGGCGGCCTGTTCATGCCGCGTGACAAGATGCCGGACGTGCTGCACGCGATCTCGGACTGGCTCCCGCTCAGTCACGCGATCGACGCGATCCAGGCCGTGACCGCCGGCACCGACGACGGGGACCTCTGGCGACCGGTGCTGATCGTGGCGGCCTTCGCCGTGGCCTTCCTCGTGCTGGCGCCGCTGACGCTGCGCCGCCGTACCTCCTAGCCGCACGCACGTCTCAGCCGCGGGCTTCGCGCTCCGCCCGGTTCTTCGTGTGACGGGTCGGAGCCGCCTGCCACGGATCCTCCGGCCACGGATGCTTCGGGTAGCGCCCGCGCATCTCGGCGCGCACCTGCGCGTAGGGGCCCGACCAGAACGACGCCAGATCGCCGGTGACGGCGAGCGGCCGTCCCGCGGGGGAGAGCAGGTGGAAGAGCACCGGCACGCGGCCGTCGGCCAGGCGCGGAGTCTCGGCCCACCCGAAGCACTCCTGCAGCTTCACCGCGACCACGGGGCGGGCATCGGGGTCGTCGTGCGGCGGGTAGTCGATCCGGATCCGGGATCCGCTCGGCACCTCCAGGCGCTCGGGGGCGAGCGCGTCGAACTCCGCGGCAGCAGGCCAGGGGAGCAGGCGCCGCAGCGCAGGCGCCAGCTCGACCTTCGCCGTCGGGGTGCCGGCCGCGAGCGCGTCGACCTCCGGGCCGAGCCAGTCGTCGATGCCCGCGAGCAGCGCGGCGTCCGAGACGTCGGGCCACGGGGCACCGAGCACGCGGTGGAGCAGGGCCAGGCGGCGGCGGAGCTGGTCGGCCTGCTCCGACCAGGTGAACACCGCGAGCCCCCGCGCCTGGAGCGCCCGGCGCACCGCGTCGTGCCCCTCGGTGGCCGTCGGGCGCACCGGCGCCGTCGCCCGCACGATCGCTCCGACTCGGCGCTCGCGTCGGGCGGAGACCCGGGCGCCGTCGAGGTCCGCCTCGACGCGGTCGGTGATCAGGGCGGCGGCGGCGCGGTCGACCTGGTCCTCCGTGATCGCGGCCGCGGCGCGGATGACGGCGCCCGACCCCGCGGCCACCCGGCCGGTCGCGCGCGCGACGTCGGCGACGGCCAGCCATTCGGCGCCGGCGAGGGGTCCGCCGACCCCCGCCCGCGTGCCGGAGGCGAGGAGGAACGTCGCCCCCTCCGCGGTGCGCTCGACCCGCCGCGCGATGCGGGAGGGGAAGGCGAGGGCGATCACGAGGCCGACGTCGTCGATGGTGCCCCACGCGGGGGCGTCGGCGAGGAAGCACTGAAGGCGCGACGCCTCCTGCTCCCATCGGCGGGCGTCCGGTCCGCGACCGTTCCGCAGTGCCGTGATCGCCGCGGCCACATCGCCGTCCGGGACGCGGAGGTCGCCGCTGAGCAGGGCCACCGTCTCGGCCGCGAGCCGGGAGCCGACGACCCCGCTGCCCTCGAGCAGGGCGCGGGCGAGGCGCGGGTCGACCGGGATGCGGGCCAGGGCGCGGCCCTCGGCGGTGACCCGGCCGTCGTCATCGATGGCGCCGAGGTCGTGCAGCACGCCCTGCGCGTCGGCGAGGGCGTCGGCGGGCAGCGGGTCGAGCAGCCGGAGGCCGGCGCCTCCCGGGGCGCCCCAGCAGGCCAGCACGAGCGCGGCGTCGACGAGGTCCGCGGTCGCGATCTCCGGTGCCGGCCGTGCCGGTGCCGCCGCGAACGTCCGCTCATCGAGGCAGCGGATGACCGTGCCCGGACCCTGGCGCGTGGCGCGGCCTGCGCGCTGCACCGCCGAGGCGCGCGATGCTCCGGCGGTCACCAGGCCGCTCATCCCGCGGGCCGCGTCGCGCTGCGGGAACCGGGCGAGCCCGCTGTCGACGACGAGGCGCACCCCCGGGACGGTCAGCGACGACTCCGCGAGGGAGGTGGTGACGACGATGCGGGGCGGATCCGATGCGCGGCGGCCGCGGATCACCGCATCCTGCTCCGCGGCGGGGAGGCGGCCGTGCAGCTCGCGGACGTCGAATCCGCGCGCCTCGTCGTGGAGCCGGCGTGCGATCTCCGAGACCTCGCGAGCCCCGGGCGCGAAGACCAGGACGTCGGCGGATCCGTCTTCGCGGATCAGATCCCGCGCGGCGGCCGCGGCCGTGCGGGCCACGTGGTCGAGGAAGCCGCGCGTGACGCCGCGCTCGTCCAGGCGCGGGCCGGTGCCCGGGGACCAGAGCTCGGTGAGGGGGTGGGCGGGGACGGTGTGCTCGACGATCGGCGCCGGCGCGTCCGTGCCCGAGATCACGGCCGCGATCCGCGGGGCGTCGAGGGTCGCCGACATCGCGACGAGGGTGAGGTCGTCGCGCAGCTCGCGCACCTCGCCGAGCAGGCCCAGGAGAAGGTCGGTCTCGAGTGCGCGCTCGTGCA
Source organism: Microbacterium sp. MMO-10 (assembly GCF_037148715.1). Lineage (NCBI taxonomy): Bacteria > Bacillati > Actinomycetota > Actinomycetes > Micrococcales > Microbacteriaceae > Microbacterium > Microbacterium sp. MMO-10. The sequence goes on from NZ_JBBCSV010000003.1 coordinate 276,447, forward strand.
CCTCGTCGATGACGACCGCGTCCACGCCGTCGAGTCCGGGGTCGCCGAGCATCCTGCGCAGCAGGACACCCGCGGTCACGAACTCGACGCGGGTCTCGCCGCTCGCGGCGCGCTCGCCGCGGACGGTGAAGCCGACGCGGGAGCCCAGCGGGGATCCGTCGAGCTGGGCCAGGCGGCGGGCGGCGGCCCGGGCGGCGACCCGGCGCGGCTGGGTCACGATCACCCGGCCCTCGGTGCGGGACGCGAGCAGCGGCGGGACCAGGGTCGTCTTTCCGGTGCCGGGCGGGGCGCTGATGACCACGGCGGTGGAGGCGTCCAGCGCCGCGGAGACGTCGTCGAGCGCGGCGGCGAACGACAGCCCTGCACCGATCGTGCGGAGGTCGAAGGCGGCGGACGTCATCGTTCCAGTCTGCCGCGAAACGGGAACGGCGCCCGGATCCAGGGGATCCGAGCGCCGTTCGCGAGGGCGGGGTCTACTCGGTCGCCTCGTCCGCGTGCGTGGGGGCCGTCTTGCGGACGGCCGGCTGGTGCGGCTCGGCCTGGGCGACGCCCGCGCCGAAGCCGCGGCCGACGGCCTGCCCCTGGATGATGCCGGCGAGGTCGAGCCCGGTCGCGGCGTGCACGCTGTCGAACACGCTGCGGAGGGCCTTGGCGTTGTCGCCGCCGACCACGCTGGACGCGCCGTCGTCGCCGGAGCCGCCGATGATCGACACGTTGCCGATCGTGGAATAGCCCTTGGCGAACTCCGCCATGATCGACGGCAGCACCTCGAGCACGCGCTGCGAGAGGAACGCCTCCTGGTTCGACGCGATGGCCTTCGCCTCCGCCTCGACGGCGGCAGCGCGGGCCTCACCCTCGGCGCGGATCGCCTCGGCCTCCGCCGTGGCGCGGACGCGGCGGGCCTCGGCCTCGGCATCGGCCTGGGCGCGCAGCGAGGTGGCCTGGCCGGTGGCCTTGGCGACCGCGGCGGCCGCCTCGCCGTCGGCGCGGGCCTTGTCGGACTGCGCCTGCTGCTCGGCGATGCGGGTGGACGCCTCGGCCTGCTTGACCTGCTCGATCGCGGCCGCCTCGGCCGCGCGCTCGCGAGTGTACAGCTCGGCCTGGGCGCGGGTCTCAGCCTCGTAGCGCTGGGCGTCGGCGACGCGCTTGACGTCGGCGTCGAGCTGGGCCTGCTTGTTCTCGGCCTGCTGCTGCAGCACCGCCTGCTCGGACTGCGCGCGGGCGAGCTGCTCGGCCTGCTCGGCCTCGGCGCGGGCCCGGCCGACGCCTGCGGCGGCGTTCGCGGTGTTGGTGTCGAGCGCGGTCTGCTCGACGAGGTTCGCCTCCTGGTTGGCGATGAACTTCTGGTTGATCGCACGGTCGGCGTTGGTCTGCGCGATCTCGGCCGCCTGCCGCTTCGCCTGGATCTCCGGGGCGCCGAGGGACTGGATGTAGCCGACCTTGTCGGTGATGCCCTTGATCTGGAACGAGTCCAGGATGAGGCCCTGCTCGGCGAGCTCCTGCGAGACGTCGGCGGCGATCTGGTCGGAGAACTTCTTCCGTTCGCGCATGAGCTCGACGACCGAGAGCGTGGCGACGATGCCGCGCAGGGCGCCTTCGAGCTGCTCGGTGGTGAACTGCTCGATCGCCTTGTCCTGCGAGGCGAAGCGCTCCGCGGCGCGGCGCACGAAAAGCGGATTCGACCCGATCTTCACGATCGCGACGCCGTCGACGTTGAGGGTGACGTTGTCGAAGGACTGGGCCTCGGCGTTCAGCAGCACCTGGCGGGAGCGCAGCGAGATGACCTCGTGCCGCTGCGTGATGGGGTTGACCAGCGACTTGCCGTTCACGATGACCGTGACCGGGGACTCCTCGATCTCGGGGCGCGTGGATCCGTCGGCGGAGACGGTCGTGCGCTGCACCTTCTGCTTGCGGCCGGAGATGACCAGCGCCTCATCGGCCCGGGCGACCTTGATCCAGCTGCGTGCGAGCAGGAGCACCACCAGCAGGACGATGACGACGGCGACGATCGCGACGCCGATGATGATGAGCAACCCGATGAGGGTGGCGGGATCCATATGCACTCCTGTGTTCTCCGGTCGCCCGAGAGGGCGTCATGAACGACTATGCCAGACCCTATGAAACAGCCGGGAACGGCCGGGTCTGCGGGCTGAGCTCAGGCGGCGAGCTCAGGCGGCGAGGTCAGGCGGCGAGGTCGAAGCGGGCCCTCCCTCCGGCGCGCGGCGTGCGCGCCGGATCCACGTGCGGCGGTGGGATGAACCAGACGCGGCTGTGCCGGCCCTTGCCCTCGATTCGGATCTCCCAGTCGTTATCGTGGATCCGGTGATGGCAGCTCTCGCAGAGCAGGATCCCGTTCTCGAGGTTCGTCGGACCTGCATCGCGTTTCCACCAGCGGATGTGATGGGCGCGGGTCATCGACGGCGGGAGTCCGCACATCGCACAGCCTCCGTCTCGTTCGGCGAGGGCCAGGCGCTGCGTCTTCGTGAAGAACCGGAGCTCCCGGCCGTAGTCGAGGATCTCCCGGTCGGTGCCGAGCACGCACGGGATGACTCCGCCGCTCGCGGCGAGCTGCCGGGTCGTGGCGATGCTCAGGGGGAGGTCGGATCCGTCGACGGTGGCGTAGCCGGTGCCGTCGGTCAGGTCCTTCAGGTCGACGCGGACCACGACGGTCGCGCCCGCGAGGGCGGGCGCCTCGTTCTCGCAACCGAGGGCATGGGCGCAGATCGCGCTCAGTGCTTCGGCACGCAGCGCGGCGACCGAGCGGTGATCGGCATCGGGCGAGCCCGGATCGAGCTGGGTCTTCTGCGCGGCGAACAGCGCCGACACGTAGCCGTTCACCGCGGCGACGATGGGGGCCCCGTGTGCGGCGTCGAAGTCGCCGTCGAGGTGGATCCGACCGTCGCGCTCGAAGATCGACAGCGATTGGCGGGCGCGCTGCTCCTGCTCCCGCGGGGCGACGCCGTCCGGATGCAGCCACGCCTCGGCGCGGGTGACCATACGGCGCACGTCGTCCAGGGACAGACCGGCGGCACGCTCGACGAGCGACTGCTCGGCCTCGGCGGTGCGGACGGGGCCGAGCGCGAAGCGCACCCGGTCGAGGAGGCAGATGATGGCCGCTACGGCCTGGGGGCTCAGGGTGCCGGCGGCCAGGGCGCGCTGAGCTGCGGGATACTTCGCCGGTGTGCGCTCGCCGGTGAGGCCGATACGGGGCGCTGTGGCCTCGCCGACCTTCACCAGGCGGGATGCGTCGCCGGTCGTCGCGCCGGTCGTGGTCGCGATCAGCTGCGCCGCGTTGCGGAACCCGTTCTGCTTCGCCAGCGAGTCCGCGCCCAGCTCGGTGCGGGACTCGCGCGCGACGCAGGCCGCGACCTCGGCGAGCATCGCTCCGGAACGCCGGTGCAGCAGCCCGAGCGCCTCCGTCACGGCCACCAACTGGGCCCGGGTGAGGTCGTCGGCATGTTCCGCGCCGTTCCACGCCTCATCGAGACGCTGCAGCGCCTCGTGCAAAGGGTGGAGGTGTTCGGTCATGCCTCGACTCTATGCGGATCCGCGACGACCTTCGTACCTATCTACGAAGTCTGTGGAGAACTCGTCGGAGTGTCCTGCTGTGTGGATCGTGCCGTGCGGGAGCGTCTCTCACGCAGGCCCGCTCAGCGTGCGCGGAGCTTCTCCGCGAGCGTCGTCAGCGTGCGCAGCTCGTCGTCGTCGAGGGTCGACATGCGCTCGGCGATCGAGCGGCCGTGCACCGTCGCCAGCTGACGGAACGCCCGGGTGCCGGCTTCGGTCGCGTGCACGAGCGAGCCGCGCCCGTCGTCGGGGTCGGGGCACTTCTCCAGCAGCCCGCGGGCCACCATCCGGTCCACCAGACGGGAGACGCTCGGCTGGCTGATCAGCATGTTCGCGGTGACCTCGCGTAGGCGCGCGGTGTGGCTCGCGCATCGCGTCACGGTGAGCAGGACGTCGTACTCGGCGGCGGACAGCTCGGCGCCGTCGAAGTCGTTGGACATCTCCGTGAAGATCTCGTGCTGGGCGCGGAAGAGGCTCTCCCAGGCCGAGAGGGCAAGCTTCCGATCGCTCATCGCCTCAGGATATCCGCCGCCGCGGACGTCCGGCGCGAGCATGAGAGAAGGCCGGTCGGAGAGGCTTCCGACCGGCCTTTGTCCCTTGCACCAAGAGTGTCCTGCAATCACATGCGATGAGAGCCACAGCAAACTTTCACCGTGCGATCACTGTATAACGGCGGGGTAACGAAAGCAACGGTTTGGTCACGGTCTGGGTGGATTCATAGGGTCGTGTTCCGTCTCACGGGACCTGTAAAGATCTCACGGGAGTTGAATGTTGTCTCACGGGACCTGTCGATTCTCACGGGAGTTGTACGCGGACGGCGTGTCGACGCCGAACCCTCAATCGTCGGCGTAGCTTGCGAACAAGTCGGGACCGCGCCTCAGGGGCTACCCGCGGTCAGCGGTCCCGGACGGGAGATCCGCAGTGTCGCAGACAACCGCATGGCTGGAAGCGCTCGACGGCACCAACGCTGTCGCAGCGACGTTCAGGTACTCGCTCCATGGGATCCCGAGGGAAGGGCATGCAGCAGACTCAGCTCGCGTCGCGTTCGAGGATGCTGACCCTGTCCGGACCCCGCCGTCCTACCCGCATCGCAAGAGCTTCGAGGGTCGGCTGTGGCTCGCGTCCACCAGGCAGCACGTGTTGTTCGAGTCTTTCTGGGAGCGCGCCTTCCTCGCGAATCTCGATCGCACGCAGTCCGCGGAGCGGGTGGCGAGCCAGCCGATGTGGATTGACTGGAGCGCGACCGGGCGATCTCACGCCCCGGACTTTTTCGTTCGGCGAACTGACGGCACCGCGCTATTGGTCGACGTACATACAAAGGACGACACCGACGCGGACGATGAGGCAAAGTTTGAGCTGACCCGGCGGTTGTCCGGAGCGCTCGGATGGGACTACCTCGTCGTTGACGAGCTGCCGGGTGCGACTCAACAGAACCTCAGGTTCCTGCTGCGCTACCGGGAACCACAATGGCTCGATGGCGTAGACATCGATGCCTTACCCACGTCGGGCGCGATGTCATTTCGGGCGTTTCTCGGGTTGCTCACCGGCGCCGTGCGCGGGCCTCGCGGCGCCGCGTATGCGCTGCTCTGGCATGATCGCGCACAGTTCGACCTGGCGCGACCACTGACGATGACGACGGCGATCACGTTCGACGGCGAACAGTGAACGTTCATCCCGGGGAACTGGTTCGCTGGAATGGCGACGAGCTTCGCGTCGTCGCGGTGCGTCCCGCCTACGTCACACTTCGGCGACAGGACGGAGAGGATGACGACATAGAGGTGCTGCGCGCGGACCTCGTGGCGAATGCGGAGCCTGCCGGGGTGCGAAGCAGTGTGGAGATCCTCGATCTCCGGCTTCTAGACGAGCTCGCTCCAGCCGACCGCAAGGTCGTCGATGTTTGGCTGGAAGAGCTGGAACACCTCTCTGACCTCCTCGACAAGGGTGCGAAGAAGAAAGACGCTCATCGCGCCACGATCGATCGGGTGAATCGCCGGCTCGGCACCGACTACCAGCCGATCAAGGTCGCGCGTCAGGCGCGGAGTCTCGATGAGCTGGGTGTGGCGGGCCTTCTGGACCGACGTCGGTTCGGGCTTTCAGATCGGTCGGTGACGAAGCAAGACTCGCGCCTGGTGCAGGCCGTCGTTACGGTTTTGGAGGCGCAGACGCGCAAATCGACCGGCACCCGGGAACGAGTCGTGTGGATGGTCGAACGCGAGCTGGAGCGCGCGTACGGGCCAGGGGTGGTGTCGATGCCGAGCAGGGCGACCCTCTACCGTTTGATCGGCCAACTGGATGCTGGGCGCAGCACCTTCGGGAGTGCACGGCTCAGGCGCACGACCGCGAACCAACCGGATCACATCCACGGGACGAGAACAGGAGTGCGGCCGGGTGAGCAGGTCCTCATCGACACGACGCCGATGGAGATCCTTGTCAGCTGCGACGGCCAGGCAGTCAGGCCAGACCTGACGATCCTGCTGGACGAATGCTCGCGGAGCGTGCCCGCCGCGATCGTGACCGTGGGCACGCGAAGTATCGATCTGGTCGTCGTCCTCGCCCGCGCGCTGGTTCCGTACTCTGCCCGCCCGGACGGTGTGCGAGCGAACCGACGAACCGTCGCGCAGGCATGGGTGGGCGACGATGATCTTCTCGCCCAGCGGTTCGAAGATGTCCGCCTCGCTCAGCCGTATATCTTCCCCGAGTCGATCACGACGGACCGTGGCTCGTCGTACGTGTCGAGGCACTTCACGGATGCGTGCCGGACTCTGGAGATCTCATTGACGCTCGCTGCGAAGTACACCCCCACGCAGAAAGCGAAGGTCGAGCGCATGTTCCGCACAATCAAGGACGGGTTCACCGAATACCTGGTCGGGTTCCTGGGGCAGGGGCCAGAGATGCGAGGCGACGAGAGCATCCCAGTTGATCAGCTGCTCACGCTCGAGCAACTCCAGGAGCTGCTTGAGGACTGGATCGCAGCAGTATGGCAGAACCGCCCGCATGACGCGCTGCGCGATCCTCGTAACCCGCGACTTCAGCTCACCCCCAACCAGATGGTCGCCGCGTACCGTGAACTCGCTCCTGAGCTGCAGATACCGCTCGACGCCGACCGGTACATTGCGATGCTTCCGACGCAATGGCGTGCGATCCACAGCTACGGGATCAAAATCGAGCACCGCCGGTATGACGCCGATGCTCTCGCCGATCTCCGGCGTATGCGCTCTCCGCATCGCTCACAGAATGGGCGATGGCCCGTGCATGTCGACCCTTACAACCCGATGACCGTGTGGCTCGAGACGACTGACGGGTTCATCCCTCTGAGTTGGCGATCGCCGTACCAGGACGCGCCGATGGCCGACGAACTATGGAGGATCGCCAGGGCGCACGCTGCGGCGCGCGGAGAGGAGGAGCCGACGACCGTCGACCTCAACGACGCGATCCGCCGGTTCGGGAGCGTGGGCAATCGGGTGCCGACGGCCCGCGAGAGGAAACGTGCGATTAAGAACGTCACCGATCCACTCGGCATCACCAATCAACTGCCGCACGCCAGTCTCGCCCCGCAGGAGACGGGAGCCGAATCCACGCACGACCATCGTGGAAAGACGGTCGACGACTACGCCGACTTGGAGCAGCGATTGGCGCCTCCGTTCGGCAGAACCCGCGCCCAGAGCGCTGCGCCGTCCGTGGACAACGGGAAGGCGCAGTGATGCTCGACGACCTGTTCGACGATCTCGATCTCGAAACCCCAACGCTCGAGTTCGACTATGCCCGCAAGGAGGGATGGGCTCAGTTTGCCAGCTTCGATGCATCCCAGCCGGTCGAGATGAGCATGGGTGACTACGAGGCCCTGAGCTCCACGGAGCGAGCGCTCTACAACATCGGACGCGAGCGATTCATGACCGTCGAGTTCCGCGTGGCGACGCCCTCTCTGCGGAAAGCCGCGAAAGCGATCCAGAACGCCATGGCCGACAATAGGTCGCCCGATGCCAGCAAATCAGGCGTCATCATCTCCGGCAGGCCCGGATACGGCAAGACCACGGCCGTTCTAGAGTTCGGTCGCGCGCTCGAGCGACGTCTCGGGAGTCATTTCGGTCGACACGCCAAAGAGAATGAGGACGGCGAGGAGGACGAGAAGAACTTCATCCCCGTGGCGTACGTGCCCGTACCGACGCATGCGACCGCGAAGACGATGATCTCGAAGATCCTCGACTTCTACGGTGCTATCTATTCACAGACCACCCGCTATGAAACGCTCCTCGCGCGAGCCACCAGCATCATGCGGAAAGTCGGCACCCAACTCGTCATCATCGACGACATCCATCGACTGGATCTGACCTACCGCCACAACGAGCAGGTCGCCGATGCTTTGAAGGAAGTCTCTGAGCGATGCCCGGGAACCATGGTCTACGCGGGCGTCGACGTCGCAAAGAACGGATTGTTCTGGGGCTCTCGAGGCGAGCAGATCATGGCGCGATTCGAGGTCGTCCAGTTCGACCGGTACCGGGTCGATAGCGCTGAAGGGTTCGCGGTATGGGGGCGGGTCGTCGCCGAGCTCGAGTCCTCGCTCTGTCTCCTGCAGCAGCCGCATCTGGAGCTGGTGAGCATCGCAAAAGAACTACACGAGCTCTCCGGAGGGTCGATCGGGCGGCTCGCGAAAGCAGTGCGTCGCGGCGCAAGAGATGCCATCGGCAACCACACTGAGCGCCTGGATCTCGACTTGATTCTCGCCAATCTCGCGGCGGGCCGCGCCACCGCGCGATGGGTCGAGGACGAAGAAGGCGAACGACGAGTTCGCCGGCGTCATCGAACCCAGGTCGGGTGAGCCGGTCGAATGAGGGCTCTCCCGCTCCAGCCCATCCTTTTCGCAGGCGAGACAGTGCGGAGCTTCTATGCGCGTCTGGCCAAATGCAATGAGGTGCCGCCGGGGGAACTCTGGACGGCGATCCGGAAGAACCTCACGGGGCTTCCCCTCCGTACCACGCCGCACCTGGCGACTAACCTCATCGAGGAACTCGGAGGACTCGTGCCTGGCCACTTCAGAGAGGACGCGATACGTCAGACGCTTTACATCCGTTGCGAGCACCATGGCTGGGCTCATGCCCCCTGCCGCTCATGTGTGACACCGCCTCCACCAGCGAGGATGTGCACTCGTTGCTCGGCCGGCCAAGTCGTAGAAGTTCAGAGACGAGCGGGCGCGTTCTGCATTCGGCACCGGCGATGGCACTACGGCGGTGAGGAACACGACGTCCGTCATCGCGCCAGCTATCGTCGAGCGGAGCGCTGCATAGCGGGCACCCTGTGGCGGCGTGGCGTTGCGCTTGGCACCGGAGAGATCGAACTCGCGGCCGAACTGCTGCACGTCAGCGATCCGATGATCTCCGAAGGAGCAACCTGTGCCAACCGCCTGCGTGCCTGGTATCCAGAGGCGGTAAGTCTCGCCGAGTTCCTGACGGAGCCATGGGCGTGCCAGTTCCTCGCGGCCAGGACAATCGGTTCGGAGCCAGTCGTTGCCTTGATCGAGAGCAGCGTCGCAGCCGTCCGCGACGGCGGCGACACGGACCTCGAGCACATCCGAGGAGCCTTCCGCGCCAACGGGCGAGAAGCGAGCGTGACAGCTCCGCGCCGGGCCCGCGACCCTTACATGACGATCGTCAACGCAGGCCGTGTTCGCGCCTTCGTCCGCAAGCGAATGCCACGGTTGCGCGGCGCGTTCCTGAAGCACAACGACGCGCGGGACACAGAAGTCTCATGACACCGCTCCGCACACTGCCGATCAGTATCGCGCCGATAGACGGCGAGACCACCGACGGATACCTGGGCCGACTCGCAGTGGCCAACTACACAACCGTCGCCGAGGTGCGACATGCAGTTCTCGAAAGCATAGGACGCGCCACCTGGAACACCTTCGATCCCCGCGTCGGCGTCGCGATCGCGCGGCTCGCGGACATCCCGGCGGCCAGTCTCGAGCCTTCCTTTGAGGACCACGGGATGTGGGTTCGATGCGGACACGAAGGACGCTGGAGACCACGACAATGCGAGCGGTGTCGACGGTTCACAACCCCTCGCAGGGCGTGCTCCGCGTGCGTTAATGGGCTCGTGACCGAGACGGTCGCTCGGGGTGGCGGATACTGCGCGCGTCATCACCAGTGGGCGATGGATACGCATGAGTTCGCGGTCGATGACGCATGGGGCTACGGACAGGCAGAGGACATCGTTTCCGACCGGCTCTGGGAACGAGGGATCTCGCTCAGCACAGGGGAACTCCACCTGGGGGCGGCGCTTTGCCTTGCGGCTATTGGCGAAGATGCCACGGCGCGAGTTCGGCAACGGTCCCGCGAGGCGGGGTGTCCCGAGCCCCGCACCTACTCGGACTTTCTCGCGTTCGCGTATCCCGAAGTGGTCGCGGTGACCGACCTGATCACGACCAGAGCGTTCGTGGGCAGGCTGCTCGATTCCTCGGTCTCCGCCATTGTCAAAGGCAAGCAGCTCGCCATGGCCGTCGCGAAACTCTTCGGCGAGCCGGACAGCGACCAGCTGAGAGAACTGTCCATCAGGATCGTCGGCCACGCGCACGAAGCAGTGGTCTACGCAGAAGGACTTCGTCGAACTCGACAGGCGAAACAGGTGCTCTGTCCACCCGCGCGCGCCCTCATCGTGGCGGCGAACCGCCGGCGTGCATGCTTGCTTCGACACGCGTCACCGAGAGTCCTCCGGAACCGTACCCGACCGAGGAGCGACGGCACGCCGCCGCCCAGTGTCACCCGAAACGAGCCGCTCGTGCCAGACCTGCTTGCTCTGCGTTGAGCTCCACAGCCGGCGATCGGACTGTCCTACCGCGCTCGCAGGTCCGGGACGTCGGCCGGGATCAGCGATATGAGAGGGAGTTCCAATACCTGCGCCAGCGCGAGCAGAGTCCGCAAGGTTGGATTCGCGGGACTTCCAGGCCGCGACTCGCCCTTCTCGTACTTCTGATAGGTGTATCGGGTCAGGCCTGCCCGATAGGCGACATCCTCCTGGCTGAGGCCGGCACGCTCACGGGCGGATCGAAGCGATGTCGCGAAGCGCTGGGAATACGCGCTCCACTCCGCTTCGATCTGTTCGTTCCGCCGGGACACCTCATCAGCGTGGTGAAGGTCGCACGATCGTATGGCCTAATCCGTATGGCATAATTTCGGAGGCCATACGAAACAATCCATGTTCGTCGGACGTACTCCGCTGTTCCCTGCACGTGTGCTGCCCACCCCGACGACAGTTGGTCGCCTCGCGGGGTCGGCCCGTGCGTGCGACCGCGATTGCGACGGTGGCTCGTGGAGCCCGACCCTAACCCGATCTGGTGGCGAGGTATTGCAGCACCGCCACCGGCCGCATGGGCATATGTCTTTGAGGACTTCACCGGCGAAGACACAGCCGAGGAGTGGGCCCTCGCCGCGGCCATCTTTATTGCCCAGACGCGACGGCGAACGGGACATGGGCCCACGTTCGCGGAGCTCTTCGCGCACCTACTCCCGGACACATCCGGATTGCCCGCCCCATTCCCTGACGGGCTGGAGTTCATCGAACGCCGCCGCGCGATCTCGCGCTTTCGTGGACATGCGGCCACGGAATGGCGACGACGCGACATGGTCAGTTGGGACACCCAGGTGACCCGCAGTCTTCGAGTCGGCCGCGCGTTCCGAGAGCGATCACGACGACGGCAGCTTGCGCGTGAGCAGCGCCAGATGTCGGCATCCCATGAGCCCATCACCCGCGACTGCTCTGATCCGCAGTTCGGCAGCGGAGGGCAAAATGGTTGAAAGCGATGAGACCCTGCTGGAGGCGATTCTGGCCCGCTTCGACGAGGGGTGGGCCGAGGCCATCGACGTTGGGCCAGGGTGGTATTCGCTCCTCGTGAGGCTCGATCAGCAACTGAGCGAGATTGACCCCAACTATCGAGTGCAGCAGGTGAAGAGCAAGTTTGGGGCTCTCAGTTTCTACGCACGATCTTCTAGCGAGCCCGACGAGTTCAACGAGGTGTTCCATCAGACGATTCGGAGCGCCGAATGGGAAAGCGCGGAGATGTGTGAGGAGTGCGGGGCGCCAGCGCGTACCTACGCGATCCGCCTGTGGGTATCGACGCTCTGCGAAGAGCACGCGAAGGTCAAACGCGAAGAACCCGATGAACGCTAAGACTTGCGCATCAGGTGCGGTGATGCTTGTCAACGAAACGACGGATCTCCGCGACATCTGTCTGCGTAAGCCCCAAAAACTTGTCAGGGGCAACGACGAGCACAGGGACGTCGACCAAACGCCTCAGCTGTCTGCTGGCCTCGTCATCAGCGCGATCGTCAGCCCACACCACGGCCGAGAATCTACCCTCGCGAACGAAGGAGACCAGGCTCTGCAAGCGCCATCCGGAACGGGGCCAGTTCCGGTGCGACACATATGGCCCGACGAGCTTGCCGACTAACGGACCTCTAATAAGCCAGCCAACTTGCTCGGGCGACCACGTCGTGAGCCATGCGACCTGCACGTCCGAACGCTTGGCAACGGAATCGAGAGCATCAATCACCGAGTCGTCGACCGTCATCCACGACGTCCAACCCGGATCATTCGCATGGTCTGCGTATTCTTCTTCTCGATAAACCCTCGCGATGGTCCCATCGACGTCAAGCGCCAGCAGCACGCTTGGGTGGAGGCCTCTACTGCGCATCTGCACCCCTCAGACGATAGGTGGTACCGACGCCGGTCAACGACCCACGCGGTGCATGTCGATCAACTTCTACGCCATGTGATGTTGATCGAAGATCGGGCCAACCTGCTCGTCCATCACTTGAACATCCTCGAACGCGAAGGGATCATCACCTGCGGCCTTCCCGAAGGCGATGGCTGGCGAACGGGGCCGTACCGACCTCGTCAGCGCAGGAACCGATGCCGCGTTCGAGGCGGCGTTCGAAGACTTGTGCCGCCGCGTCGGTCAGCCTACGTTGCGCATACTCTCGCATCGGTACAGTGAGTGACCTGCTGCGGCCCGGACGCGAGCTCGTGATGAACCCGGGTTCGGGGTTCAATCGGCGGCGAAGGCGAAGGCGGCGCGCAGGACGCGCTCGTGGGCGTCGTCCGAGCCTTCACGGAGGATCCGGGCTGGTGATCGATCGTCCAGATCGGGATGCTTGCCTTGCAGCCAGGAAGCGGCCAAGCCGGGGCTTGCGCTGTGCGTGAGGACGCTGACGACCCGGTATGCCATGCGCAACTTGGTCATCGCTGCGGCGGGTGGGGACGCGATCCCTGTGACCCAATCGCGGACCGTTGCGGTGGCGCTGGTGCCAGCGATGTAGGTGACCAGGCGTGCGCCCAGGGTGGTTCGCAATGCGTCAACCAACTCTGCGGGCGACAACCGAAGTGCATCGTTGTAGGCCTGCAGGTGTACAGCGTCGATCGACCTGCTCATGTCCTTCAACCTAGCCGCTAGAACCCGCGACGGTGGCCGTTCAGTTGCGTGCGGGGCATCGCTCGATCAGGACCGTGTCCTACTACTGCCCTGCGTGCATGCAGGGGGCCGAGCGGGAGTTGCGTTCCCAATGTTCCGGCCTCACCAGCCTGCAAGATCCCACGGAAGTTGCCGTCTCGCTAGAGCTGCCATTTCTCACGGAAGTTGCGACTCGCTGCGCTCAAGGGTCGCAAACCATCCGAAGTAGCGACCCGGGCAGGCCTTCCCGTGGATGCGCCACGGCCGCGGGGAATGCCGACGCGCGGCACTCCCCTCGAGCCGAGCCACTCCGAGTGCCACAGAGCTCGCCCAGGACATGCCGGCCAACGAGGCGACCGGGAAAGCGGGGAGACCGCCGCCGAGGACTGTTTTCCGGTGATCCGATCCGCGCCCAACAGGACCTTCGTTCCTGCTGCTCGGGGCAAGTTGAGGAGGACGAGATCTACGTGCCGCGGGCAGACCTCGTGGCGAACGCGGAGTCGCCCTAGTCGCCGCCCCAGTTGCCAAGGTACATCGGCGTCCAATGCTGAGCATTTCGCGAGCTCATGAAGAACTGATGAGTCTTGTGGGCAGAGAGGGCCGCCGATGGGAGCGGGTGACGGTGACGATCAGTGCCGCGATCGTTCCGCAAGGGATGAGCAAGGACAGCCATGGCCCGAGAATGACTGCGGGGGTCAACCCAGTGCGCAGATTGACGGTGGTGAGTTTGGCGGACGCAGCCCCTGCGGGGGCAGTCGCGATGGTCTTGCCGGTGGGGTCGATTGCTTGGCTGGTGCCGGCGGTGGAGATGTTGATGACCGAGCGGCCGGTTTCGATGGCGCGCATGCGGGCGAAGGCGAGCTGCTGCAGGTTCTCATCGGTGCCGCGGAAGTCGGCGTTGTTGGTTTGGAAGACGTAGACCTGCGCACCGTTCCTGGCGCCGTCCCAAAGCACAGGGTCGAAGATGACGTCGAAGCAGATCGCGAGACCGATCGTCGTGTTGCCTACGGTCACGACGGAGGGAGTCCGGCCGGGGGTGTATTCGCGTTGGATGAGTCCGACGAGGTCTGGTGCGAGTTTGCCGTAGAGCCACCGGTCGGGTACGTACTCCCCGAAGGGGACGGGGTTTCTCTTGTCGTATAGTTGCGGACTGACCTTATCGGGCGTCCACAGCATCGACGTGTTGAATGTCTGTCCGTTCCGGGTGGTGGCCGCGTTGGCGAGCAACGGAGCCCCGGCGGCCGATGAGATCTGGTTGAGGACGGTTTGCGTGGCGGGGTTGCGGAGCGGGTCGGAGTCGACCGATCCTTCCGGCCAAACCAGCAGATCCATGGGGCGCCCGAAGAGCGGTGCGCTGGCGGCGGTCTGCCCGGCGAGGAGATCCCCCTGCTGCTTCCGATCGAAGTAACCGGCGGGGCCGTTGCCTTGCACCCAACCGATTCGGAAAGTGCCATTCGAGGTCGTCGGAAACTGCGGCGTCACGATCAGGATGCCCACGAGGACGATGGCCGGGAGCAAGCCAAGGCAGAACCGAAGCCCGCCGCCACGTAGCCACTGCAGAACTGCCGCCGCGATGACCGCGCAGAGGAAGGAGAGCCCGGTCACTCCCGTCCACGAGGCGACTTCTGCGAGAGGCCCGTTCACTTGCGTCATCCCGAGACGAGCCCAAGGGAATCCGCCGTACGGCCACGATCCTGCGAGCAGCTCGCCGGTCGTCCAGAGTCCCCCGATCAACATCGGGACGAGGGTTATCTGGGCGAAGCTGCGGCGGGGCGTCCTGGCGGTCCAACGGTAGGCGAGGGCGATGAGGACAGCTCCGATGCCGGAGAGCAGCGCTTCCAGCGTGGTCAGCGCGATCCGCGGCAACGGCCCGAGAAACGCCCCGACCCACGCGAGGAGGAGACCGTAGAAGACAGCGCCGTACGTGAACCCGAGCAGCGCGGCGATCGTCGCACGGCGCCCGACCAGCGCGGAGAGGAGGAGTGTGACGCTGACGAAGGTCAGCGGCCACCAGCCGATTGCCGGACTGGCGAGGACCATGGCCACGCCTGCGATGGCGGAGGCCAGCACCGCGACAGGAAGCGGCATCAGCGCCTTCAGCGGCGTAGAGGCAGGCGAAGTCTTCACGGCAGTCGTGGCCGGGATAGTGGTGGCGGGCATCCGTGTCAGGAGTCTTTCTGGCGCAGTGCGGCGAGGTGGGCGTTGTAGGCATCCAGTTCGGGGTTGCCATGGGCATCGATGTACCGGTCGGTGGCTTCGGTGCGGGCAGTGTCGTCGCGGAACCAGCGGTGCATCACGTAGATGATGATGAGAAGGGTGGGCGCTTCGCCGTAGGACCAGGCGAGGCCGCCGGCGACTCGCTGATCCTCGAGGGGATCCATGCCGAGCGCGGCGGTGGATGCGGCGAAAGAGTCGACGAGCAGTCTCGGCGCGATCATGAGGAAGACACCGAAGAAGGCGTGCAACGCCGCCTCGGCGAAGACGTCGAGGGCCCGCCCCGCGTGGGTGAGCTGAACCGGGAGCGGGTCGGCTGACAACACCGGGATTGCGAACAGGATCCCGGCGACCAGAAACGCGGCCTCCAGTACGAGGTGCCCGCCGGGGACGGAGAGGATCGGGCCAGCCAGGTCGGCCAGATACAGACCATAGAACGCTGCCAGGTACAGGGGCAGCGCGATCCACGGGCTGAGCGCCCATCGGGACGCACGACTGCGCAGGCCTGTATGCGCGGCACGCAGAACCAGGATGCCTGCGCCGTGATGCGGGGTGGCGCGAAGTAGGAGCGTTCCGGGCGAGCCGAGGACGAGCAGCGGTGGGATCGCGATCATCAAGGTGAGTTGCTGGAACATGAATACCGACAGCAGCGCGTACCCGTAGTTCTCCACGCCGAGGCCCGTCGTCGCGGCGAGGGCAAGGCATCCCAGCAGGAAGCTGATCGTGCGCCATATCGGCCACCGCCGGTGCTGTCGTCGCAACCGGATCACTCCCGCGAGATAGGCGGCAGCGAGCATTGCGGCGATGAGAGGGAGCAACGGGAACAGTCCCGGCGACGGGGTGAGCAGGGTGAGCGGTGATGGCGGACCGTCAAGGATCCCTGTGTTCATGCCGCACCGTCGTCCGTGTGAGGGGTGCACTCACTTGTGTGTTGGGCGGCGGCATCGGCGACAGCCCGACCGAGGGTCGGGTCGTCGCCGCGTGCGAGCCCGGCGTACTCCACCCGGATCCCGTCCGCAGAGGGGTGCGCTTTCACCCAGATCCGGCGACGGGGAAACAGCAACCCAGCCATTAGCCCCACGGTGGCGATCAGCGCGAAGACGAGCACCCACATGGCGTTCGGGTCGTGTTGCACTTGCAGAGACGCGAACCGTTTCACGGGGTCCTGCGCGGACGCCGTCTCCCAGGTGATAGTCCCCCACCCGTTGGGCAGGTCGGCGGTGCCTCCGGGGGTGAGCTTCAAGGATTCGCGGCCAGACTTGCCTCCCGTCTGCTGCGTGAGCCCTTTGACGTCGAGGGTGTATACCGACCGGGGGGTGCCGTTGTCGATTCCGAGGTCTCCGCTGAACACGTTGAGCGTGAGCACCGGGTTGATGAGATCGGGATAGATCGACGTGAACGCGCCGGACGGCAGGACCCCTTGGGTGGGATACAGGAATCCGACCAGCCCGAGTTGGGTGGGCATCCCGTCAGTGACCTTGATGACCCCTAACGACGTCATGTTGGAGTCTTGCGGAAGAAACGGCTGCGATTCGCGATACACGATCTCTCCCTGGGCGTCGCGGACGGTGATGGTCGGGGCGTACCCATTGCCGAGCAGGTAGATCCGGTCCTCGCCGATCGTGAGCGGCTTGTTCACCTGCACGCCACGGGTCTGCGGCGTCCTCTCTTTGCCGCGGACGGTGACCTCGGCGGAGAAGTCGCCGGCCTGACCGGCGCCCGGTGCTCCGGGTAGCTGGTAGGCGACCTTGAAGTCGTCGAGTGTCAGGGAATATGGGGTCAACCCGGTGCCGTCGATGAAACGGCCGGGGTTGAATGACGAGTAGTCGCTGAGGGAGTTCACGAAGGTGGTGCCCTCGACGACGACACGTTGACCGGTGTAGGTGAATCCGCCGCCGACGCCCACCGCGATCAGCACGCCGACCAGTGCGATGTGGAAGAGCAGGTTGCCGGTCTCGCGCAGGTACCCGCGTTCGGCGGAAACCGACATCCACCGGTCGGTGTCGTACCGCTGCACCCGATAGCCGCGGCGACGGAGATGCTCTTCCGTGATCTCGATCATCGCCGGGGCCGCGGTCCGCGGAACAGGCAGCATCGTCTCCTGATGCACGGGGAGACGTGACAGCACGGCCGGTGTGCGCGGAGGCCGAGACCGGAGAGCCTGGTAGTGATGCCGAGCACGCGGGATGACGCACCCGATCAGCGACGTGAACAGCAGCAGATAGATCGCGGAGAACCAGGGCGACACGTAGACGTCGAACAGGCCCAGCCCGTCGACGAACCCGAACACGCCCGGATTGTCGCGACGCCACTGGGTCACACCGTTCGGGTCTGCGCTGCGCTGCGGGAACACGGACCCGGGCACCGCGGCGACGGCGAGGAGGAGGAGCAACACCAGCGCGGTACGCATGCTGGTCAACTGCCGCCATCCCCACCGCAACCACCCGACCACACCGGAGGCCGGCGGGGTCGGGTTGTCTGCGGCCGCCTCCGTGTGGTCGGCGGGACGCAGCGGATCGACCGCAGCGCCGGCATCGAGGTCAGAGCGGGAGCGGGACATTGATCACCACCTGCTGCAGGGCGGACATCAGCGCCGTCCACAGACCGGTCACCATCAGGAGGCCGAGGAACACGAGGACACCGCCGCCGACGATGTTCACGGTGCGGATGTGCCGGCGCAGCAGCGTCACCGATCGTGATGCCCACCCCCACCCGACAGCAAGCAGCAGGAACGGGATGCCCAGGCCGAGCGAGTACGCCAACCCGAGCAGCCCCGCTCGTGCAGGATCGCCTAGGTTCCAGGACATCGACAAGATCGCCGCCAGGGTGGGCCCGATGCAGGGGGTCCATCCGACGCCGAGGGCGAAACCAAGCAGAGGCGCGCCGACGAGACCGGCCCGGGGCGAGATGCGGGGGCGCAGGGTGCGCTGCGCGATGCCGAAGAGGCCGATGAACACCAGGCCGAGCAGGACGATCACGACACCGAAGACGCGGGTGAGGACGTTCGCGTACCGGATCAGCGCGGAGCCCGCCGCACCACCGAGGATCGTGACCGTCACGAACACGACGGTGAAGCCGGCGATGAACAACCCCACCCCCCACAGAAGGCGGGCGCGGTCCGGTTGCGAACCCCTGGCCGTGCCGGCCCCAACCGCACCGCCGAGATAGCCGAGATATCCGGGAACGAGCGGCAGCACGCACGGTGAGAGGAACGAAACCAGGCCTGCCACCATCGCGATCGGGATCGCCACCCATAGGGCCCCATCGACGACGAGCGCCCCGGGATTCACGGCGACTCCGCCAGAGCGTCGGCGACCAGAGTGGAGAGTATGGATCCGCTTTCCAACTGTCCGATGATCCGGGCAGCCACCCGCCCACTCCGATCCAGCACAAGCGTCGTCGGGGTCGCCTGAATCGGGGTCGCCTGGGCGAAGGCGAGCTTGACCGAGCCGTCGGTGACGTCGATCACACTCGGATAGGTCACGCCGTTGTCGCGCGCGAACGATCGTGCGGTGGCGGGCTGGTCATAGGTATTCACGCCGAGGAACGCAACAGGCTTCCCCTGATACTTCTGCCACACCTGTTCCAGCAATGGGGCCTCTACGATGCAGGGGCCGCACGCGGCGTACCAGAAGTTCACGACCAGCACCTTGCCCCGGTAGTCGTCACTGGACACCGTCTCACCCGTCTCAGTGGTACCGCGGAAGATGACCGGATCGCTGCGATCCGCGGACGCAATCTCCACCACCCGGAAGTCCCCGGCGATATACCCTTTCGTGTCTCCGCCCCGGTACTGCTGAGACAGCGATTCATTGCTGGCGCACCCGGTCAGCGCCGCGAGAACGATTCCCACAGCCGCGACCGCCGCGGCGCTCCGCCCCCGGCCGGTCATGCGCGTCTGATCTTGATCATCGAGCCGGCGACCAGGAACACCACCCCTGCCACCGGTTGCGCTGCGGTCCAGACAACGCCGCGAAACGCGAACGGGAGCACAGGGTTCCAGAGGACTGCGACCACGGCGAAGACCGGGATCCACCACCACATCCGCGCCTGGAACGCGAACCAGCCGACGATGATGGCAAGGATGGACGCGACGAACAACGGCAGTGGCCCCCACCCTCGATCGGCCAGGACCGGCGCCAAGAACAGGACCACTGCGGCGACCATCGCCGGCGCCAACGCGTTGCGCTGGAACGTCGACGGCGCGCGCTTTCTGCCAGTCACCGTCCGCTCACCGCCGTGGTCGACCGTGTCAGGTCGCTGACCGAGCGGGCGGCGGGTCGACGGCGTGCCCACAGCACCACGACCAGGATCACGAGACCGATCGCGAGGGCGACATCGGCGAGATTGCCGATGAACCAGTCGCTATAGGCGAGGAAGTCGGTGACGTATCCGCGACCAAACCCCGGCGGGGCGAAAAGACGGTCGATCACGTTCCCGAGAGCTCCCCCGAGAACGAACCCGAGTCCGACGGCCCACGCGGTGCTCACCGCTCGCGTCGCCGCCACGAACAAGAACACGACCGTGCCGACACCGAGAGCGGTGAGCAACCAGGGAACGCTGGATCCGAACGACAGGGTCGCCCCGGGGTTGAACGTCAGCTGCAGGCCAAGTAGGTCGCCGAGCAGAGGAACCCGCGTGGTCTCGCTCAGCGAAGCCAATGCGGCGGCCTTGCTCGCCTGGTCGATCAGGACAAGCACTGCCGCCGTGATACATGCAGCAGCGAACCGTTGCGCCTGCTCACGCCTCACGTGCATGCTCCGCATCCGCATCCCGGCGAAGCCGATCCCGGCGGACCAACAGCACACCGACCACGCCGGCCCCGAGAATGAACACCCCACCGGTCACAGCGAGGACAGCAACCAGGCCGAGATCACGGGTGGGATCGTTCCGCTCGCCGCTGCTTGCTGTCACGGCTGCCACTGTTTCGGTCGGAGACGGTTCCGGTGAGGGGATCGAGGTCGGTGTGGGGGCCGGAGCCATGGCCGGTGCCAGCGGCCGCACGGTGTAGGTGAACGAGTCGCTGATCGGATGTCCATCCGTGCCGACGATGCGCCACCGAACCGTGACGACGCCGGAGACGGGGGCCGAGCGCAACGGCTGCGTGACAGTGCCGCCGTCGATGCTCGGTGCCCCGTCAGCCAGGTTCTCCCCGCCCGCGGTGATCACTTCGACGAGTGCAGTCCCCTCAAGCGTCTGCGGCTGCCCGGTGAAGTTGAGCGTCACGCTCGTGGGTGCGACCGTCACGGTGGAGTCCGCGGCAGGGACCGTGGAGTCGAGGCCGTCGTGAGCGGCGGCTGGTCCCGCACTGGACAGCAGAACGCCCGTGCTGAGAGCCGCCGTGGCGGCCACGATCAGCAGTGTGCGCGTGAGCGTCCCCCCTCGGCGGCGCGGGATCTCAGAAGTCGAAGAGGTCACCGAGCATGCCTCCCCGTCGGCGGCGGCCGGAACGATCATCATGACCGCGACCGCGGTCATGACCGTGGCCGCGGTCGGCCTGGCGGGGGTCGTAGTACGGCGTGCCGGGTGCGGGCCGGCCGGTCAGCTGATCGTCGGATGCGCGGTCGATGATCTTGTCGAGCTCGCCGCGGTCCAGCCACACGCCACGGCATTGCGGGCAGTAGTCGATCTCGACGCCCGACCTTTCGCTGATGAGCAGGTCGGTCGCGTCAACAGGGCATTTCATGATGGTGCTCCTTCGAATCGGATAGGGGTATCAGGAATGGGCAAGATGCTCATCGGGATGAGAACGGGGTTCCAGCTGGAACGTGGAGTGCTCGATACTCACCGAGAAATGCTCTGCGACGCACTCCTGGAGCTTCCGCAGCAGCAAGGCCATGTCGTTCACCGTCAGCGTGTCGTCGACGACCACGTGCGCGGTGAGGGTTGGCAGATCGGTGGAGACCTGGGACGCATGCAGATCATGCACCGCGATCACCTGCGGGAGTTCCAGGATGTGAGCGCGCACCTGTGCGAGGTCCAGCCCAGGTGGGGTGGACTCGAGCAGGACGCTGGCGGACGCGCGGAGCAGGATCAAGGTCCGCGGGATGATCAGCACTGCGATCAGGATGCCGGCGACCGCGTCGGCCCGGTACCAGCCGAATGCGGCGATCAGCACGGCGCTGACGATCACGCCCACCGAGCCGAGCGCGTCGTTGGCAACCTCGAGGAACGCGGCTCTCATGTTCAGGTTGTGATTGCGCCCACCCATCAGCACCCACAAGGAGGCGAGGTTCGCGGCGAGTCCGATGATGCCGAACACGAGCAAGCTGCCTGAGGCGATCTCGGGGGGTTCGATCAGGCGGCGAACGCCTTCGACGAGGGCGAAGATCCCCACGCCCAACAGCAGCGCGGCTTGTGCGAGGGCGGCCAGCACCTCTGCGCGACGCAGCCCCCAGGTGTGTCTGTCCGACGGTGCCCGGTTCATCAGCTGTGCCGCGGTGGTCGCCATCGCCAGGCCGATCAGATCGGTGAGCATATGCGCCGCGTCAACGAGCAGGGCCAGGCTGCCTGTGAGAATCGAGCCGATCACCTCGATGATGAAGAAGGAGGCAGTGATCGCGAAAGCGATCATCAGACGGCGTCGCGGCGTCGTCCCTCCCGCGTCGTGGCTGTGTCCGGCACCCATGATCGTCCTCCTCGTGTCTCGTGCTAGCGGTGGTTATCGTCGTCTCAGCGGTTGCCGCGCACGGCCTGTTCGATGAACCGTTCGAGGTCGTCGCGTTGCTGTAGAACGACCCGTTTTCCGTCGATGTAGAACGTCGGGGTGCTGTTCACACCCAGCTGGGTTCCCTCCTTGACGTCCTGCATGACGCGGTCCACCGTCTTGCGGTCCGCGATCGCACGGTCGTACGCGGTCATGTCGAGCCCAAGCTCCGCCGCCAACGTGCGGAACACCTCGGGGCGGGACTCCTTCGCCTCAGCCCACTGTTGCTGCGTCTCGAACAGCCGGCGGTACATCTGCTCGAACTGTCCCTGCTGCCCTGCCGCTTCGGCCGCTACGGCCGCATTGACCGAGTTGACGTGCCCTGGCAGAGGGAAGTATCTGACCACATACCGGATCTTCCCTGCGTACTGCTTCCGCGCGTCCTCGACGAGCGGGTAGAACGCGCCGCATGCCTCGCATTCGAAGTCAAGGAACTCGACGACGGTCACGGCGCCCTTTTCGCCGGCATCGAGGACATGTGAGTTGGGACGCACCACTTGGGGCTTCCCGTCCGTCGCCGCCACCACGACTTCTGACTTGCGTGACAACGCAACCGCGACCACGACACCAACCGCCAACAGCACAGCTGCCGTCGTCGTCACCAACGCGACCTTTACCTGGGTCTTCACTGCTTCTCTCCAACCATGCTCCGCAGACACGACGAACACCTCTCCCGATCAGCCCCGCAGTGCAACGCGAAGAGTCGAGAGCAGCGAACGGAATCAGGTCCGGAGGACGGAGAGTGCGACGATCGAGGGAGAAGGGGCGTGCGAACGCGCCGACGGCACGAGCGGGATCTGCACCCTCCCAGCGAGGCAGACCGTCGTCGCCGTTGCACGACGGAGCAACCGGCGGGCAACGGCGACGATTAGCAGACAGCACAGCGCCCCCAGCGCACAGCCCGCGACCCCCAGGACGCTGCCGTCCGCTGGGAGCGCGCCAGTCCCCACCGCTATGGCAGGGGTCATGCCGTCATCGCCGGTGGCCGCCGTCTCGACCTGAATCGTCGCGGCTGGAGTGTTCGAGACACTGGCGAACCGATCACCGGGTTCGGCGTGAAGAACCGACCAGACGCCACCCACGAGCATCAGCAGCACCAAGACGAATCCGAGAATGATTCGCATTCTCAACGGTGCGATATCGCGGACCCGATCTCTCAGGTGAGTCGACGCGATGCTCATGACAAGCTCAGGATAGCAACCGAAGACCCAATCCCCTAACATCTGAAGAGTTATTCAGGGGTCGGGCGGAGTTTGCGATGGAACGTGCAGCGGATGAGTGCGTGCGCCGAGAGGTCGACGGGGATCGTGTCGCGCTCGTGCAGGGGGCGTTGCCCGCCGATCACGACATCGACGAGCTCGCCGATGTGTTCTCTCTCTTGGGAGACCCGAGTCGGCTCCGTCTGCTGATGACCCTGCTTGAGGCGGGCGAACTGTGCGTGTGCGACCTGGCCGCTGCCACCGGGATGAGCGAGAGTGCGGTCAGCCACGCGTTGCGCCTTCTGCGCGCGCATCGCGTCGTCACGGTGGCCCGCCGCGGGCGAATGGCGTTCTACCGGCTCAGTGACGCGCACGTCCGCCTGTTGCTTGATGTGGGGATGAGTCACACCGCGCACACGGTCGCGATTCACCCTGAACGCGACGCGACGACGAACGGAGCGGACGCTTGACCGCCAACGACCAGCCGCGCGAGGACCACACGCACACGGGCGATGAGCCCGGTCACCGCGGTGTGCACGATCACTCCGGGGCAGGGCATGCGCATGCGCATGGGATCTCACAGAACGCCGATCGGCGTTACCTGATCGTCGCCCTCGCGCTCATCGTCGGGTTCATGCTGGTTGAGGTAGTCGTCTCAATCCTCTCCGGCTCTCTCGCTCTGCTCTCCGACGCCGGTCACATGTTGACCGACGCCGGCGCGATTGCGATGTCGCTCTGGGCGATGCACCTCGCTAAAAAGCCCGCCCAAGGGATTTGGACCTTCGGGTTCAAGCGTGCGGAGATCCTTTCCGCGGCGATTAACGGCATCTCCCTCGTCGTGATCAGCGCGCTCATCCTCGTCGAAGCGATCCGTCGACTGATCGACCCGCCCGCCGTCCAAGGTGGCCCGGTGGTCGCGGTCGCTGTCCTCGGCGTGGCTGTCAACATCGTCGCAGTGTGGATGCTGGCCAAGGCGAACCGCACCAGCCTCAACGTAGAGGGATCCTTCCAGCACATCCTGACGGACCTCTACGCGTTCATCGCTACCGCGATTGCTGGCGTGATCGTACTCACCACGGGGTTCGCGCGGGCAGACGCCATCGCCTCGCTCGTGGTCGTGGCTCTCATGCTCCGCGCAGCTTGGGGGCTCCTGCGGGACTCCGGTCGGATCCTCCTCGAAGCGGCTCCCGAAGGCGTGGAGCTGGCGAAGATTCGCGAGCATCTCCTGGCGACGCCGCACGTGGTAGGTATCCATGACCTGCATGTGTGGACGGTAACTTCGAACCTTCCCGCACTCTCCGCGCACGTTGTCCTGGAACGCAGCTGCTTCAACGACGGACACGCCCCCAAGATCTTGGACGAGCTCCAGTCTTGCCTCACAGGCCACTTCGACGTTGAACACTCAACCTTCCAACTCGAACCTGGAGAACACGCCGCCCATGAGGACGCTATCCACTAGCAACGGGTGGTTCTCTCCGTGAGAAGCCAACTCGGGCCGGAGGTAGGGTGCTCTCCGGTCTCGCGGACGCCCAAAGAACGGTCGGTCACTGGGCCCCCGAGGAGGGCGTGATGTTGCAGGCTTTGAGTAGACTGCTCACCGCCTGCGCAGGAATCTGATCGCCGGCGTTGGCCACTTCTTCCAGAGAGGTGAGCAGCTCACCGCCGATCCCCGCGGCCTTCGCAGTGGTCACCAGAGCGCCTAGAGCTTGCTGGTCCTGAGTGGTAATCACACCATCTTTGAGCGGTGCGCAGATCTGGCGGGTGATCTCGTCGGTCGCCGCCTTTCCTGCCGAATCCGCCACGTTCTGCAGTTGCGCGCACCCGACTAGCGCGGCGAGCAGAGGGGCGATGGCGAGCACAGGCAGCAGCGAGCGACGAGACATGACCTCGTTTCTACTGAGCCGAGCTTGGGTGTGCCTGACAGCGTCGGGACCGCCCCACAGGTAGGTGGCAGCTCCTGGTCATGCCTTCAGTGTGCTGCTCATACTCATGTTCGTCTCGATGGGGGCTAAACAGCTCAGGTGGTGCTTCCGGCGGGCGATGGTGGGTCCGTTCGATCCAGGCTGCGACCCCATGACCGTCATTTCGGGCCTGGCGGGCGAGCCACCGTCCATCCCGGAGAGGCTCGGGTGACTATGGAGGCCACCTGCTGAACCACGGCGCGGTCGTTTGACCCGTTTGCCGCGCCGATCGTTGCGACAACGCGTCGTCCTGGAAGAAGGACCGAATGACCACTTCAAGCACCGAACGTGCAGCGGCAGCTGCTGCGGAGGAGTGCGGTTGCGCGCCAGCCCCGAGCGAACGAGAGTCCGTGTGGCGGCTACCGATCGACCGCCGTCACGCGCTGGGGATCGCGGCCCTGAGTACCGTCGCACTGGCCGCGTTCGGCGTCGGTTCCGGTGTCTCGAGAGCCTATGCGGCGTCATACCCGAGTTGGGACGATGTGCAGGCTGCAAAGAGCAATGAAGCGGCAAAGGCGGCGGAAGTCACGAGGATCGAGGGTCTGATCCAGTCCCTCACCCAGCAAGTGGCTGAGACGCAAGCTGCCGCGGCGAAGGCTTCCGACGAGTTCTACGCAGCGCAGCAGGCCCATTTCGCCGCGGTCACCAAGGCGCAGAACCTGCAAGCTCAAGCGGATCAACAGGCTGAGATTGCCGATGGCGCGGCGGCGCGGGCGGCGAAGGTGGCCGCACAGCTCAACCGTGATGAGGGCGACGACACCGCCCTCAAGCTGTTCTTCTCCGACTCGGGCGCCAACACCGACGAGCTCCTCGCGCGGCTCGGCACGATGGACAGGTTCCTCAACTACAACCAGTCCGTCTATGACACCGCGGTCTCTGCACGCAATACCGCGCAGTCGCTCACCGATCAAGCGAAGGTCGCGCGCGATGAACGGGACCGTCTCCAGCAGGTTGCCGAAGAGAAGCTGGCTGCAGCGCGGAAGGCGGCGGAGGTTGCGCAAGCGGCACTGAAGGAGCAGTCCGCGAATCTCGAGACGCTCACAGCGCAGCTCGCGGCGCTCCGGGACAGTACGGCGCAGACCGTGGCCGGATACCAGGCGGGGGTTGCTGCACGTGAGGCTGAAGAGCAGGCTCGTCGTACCCGCGAAGCGGCAGAAGCAGCAGCCAACGGCGGTGGCAATGGCGGCGGTGGCGGCGCTTCCGGATCCGGTGGCTGGGTCCGCCCGCACGGAGGCGCACGCAGCTCGAGCTACGGGCCCCGCGTCCCTGACTGCGGCCCCCAGGGATGCTCCTCCAGCTATCACTACGGAGCGGATCTCGCCAACGGCTGCGGGGCTGCGATCTACGCCGCGAACTCAGGGACCGTCGACTACGCCGGCGCCAACGGCGGCTACGGCAACTACATCCGGATCCAACACGGCGGCGGCATCGGCACCGGGTACGCCCATATCCGGCCGGGAGGCATCCTCGTCGACAACGGGCAATGGGTCAGCGCCGGGCAGGTGATCGCGTACGCCGGCGACACGGGACGATCGTTCGGTTGCCACCTGCATTTCGAGGTCTACATCGACGGCGAATACACCAACCCCGTCGCGTTCATGGAAGATCGCGGAGTGTACGTTTGACCACGCACTGGAGTTGACGATCGTCGTTGAGCGCTCGATCGTGGGCCGCCGGCAGAGGAATCTGCTCAAGGCGTGTTCGAGGCCTCGTTCTCCTTGGCCGTTGACGCACGATCGATGCGGCGCCGTTCTCGAGCAACGGCGAGGACACCGAGGGCTCCTGCTGCGAGTATGAAGGCGAGCCCGATGACGAACGTGACTCCGATGAGGGCGAGGTCATCGCGTCTTACACGTTGTTCTTCGTTCGGTGTTGGGTGGTCCAGATCGTCGGACGGGCTCGGGGGCGGTGTCTGTGTTGCCATGGGCGTGGGACTTTCCACGGCGCGGGGCGACGCGGATGCGGTGTCCCCGATCGAGGATCCGATCGTGAGCGCGATGAAAACAGCCACGGTGGCCAGCGCCCGTTGCAAGGTCCTGAGCGGCGTCCGCCAGCGGGTGAACGAGCGATCAGAAGGCGACAAGAGCACCATTGGCCTTGCGCGCCGAGGACGGGCGCCGCGACCGTGCTGATCCCGGCTGTTCCAATCGGGGCGGTCCTTGCGGCTGCGCTCTTGGTAACCGCGTTCATTCGTAGGTGGGTAGTAGCCGGGGTGACTGGGAAGCGGACTCATCGGGTTGAGGCTGCGGTCGACAGTCTCGAGCTCGCCGCGGTCCCGCCCGGCATCACAGTGTTGCGGATTGGAGGGGATCTCCACGCCGGAGCGATCCGCAACGTGTAGGCCAGCTCCGTCAACAGGGCATTTCATGATCTGCTCCTCGAGTTCTTTCAGGGTGGTTTGGGTTGTCACGGACGGCTCACGCGCGTTCCTCGGTTGAGACTGATTCGGTTCGGGGTGAACACTCGGCGCCGATCGGCAAGCGCTCCGCGACACTTGGCTGAAATCCCAGCTGAAGAGCAGCAGAGACTTTTCCGATTTGGCCCGTGGGACGCGGCGAAGCTTGAGGCTCAACTTGCGCGACGACGTCGCCGGCGCGCAAGCCAGACGAGGGTGAGGAGGAGGACGCCAAGAGCTATTGCGGATCCCGCGATGATGAAGGCGATAGTGCCTTCATCGGTGTTCGTGGAAGCGGCGACTGTCGCCGAAGTTGGTGTGGGCGTTTGCGCGGCGGGAGTTTGCGTGGCGGCTGCTGTCGGTGGAGCGGCGGGCGTGGCGCCCGGTTGGACACGGATGGACTCATTGCGACAGGCGGGGAGGTTCCACCCGAGGGCTGGCGTTGCGTCAGCTGCAGGAGCGTATTGGAAGTCGTACTTCTCAGAGATGGGATGTCCGTCGCTGGAGACGGCGTTCCAGATGATCGTGTAAGTCCCCGGCTCTCCGAGGGCGACCGGAGTGGTGAGCACGTCCATCTCGATGGTTGAGCAGGATGTCTCGTAGTAGAGACCATCCGGGCCGACCACCTGAGCAAAACTGGCCTGCGCGAAGTCGATGAGCTCACCGCTGAAGGTCAAAGACACGGCGTTCAGGCTCGTCACTGTTTCGCCGGCGGCGGGCGACGAATCGAGGAGGTTGTCGTGTGCCGAAGCCGGGCTACTAACGAGTAGCGTCGCTGCGACGGCACTGGCTAGGCCGAGAGTCGCGACACGAAGTGCGCGGGAGATGGTCCTTTTCATTGTCAATCCTTGGGGTTGGAGGCAGGCTTCGGTGGAGCGAGGGTAGGTGAAGGCGCAGGACTGCAGCGGCTAAATAGCGTCGCTGTTGTCGCCCCGCCTTCCGGGTGCGATTGCACGGTCGCCGTGTGCCGTGCTGTTCAGGGGTTGCGGGTGTGATGTTCTCCTGGCCTCACGCCGGGCGATGACGATCGTGAGCAGAACCGGGAATGCGCCGACCAGGATGAGGATGCCAGCGATGGTCTGGTCGGCTCTGGGCTCAAGGCCCCAGGTCCTTCCCATCGCCCCGAACCAGTTCGCAGCGATCAGGCCGCTCTGGAACGCGATCCATCCGCCGATGACGACAGGCACCATTGTGACCAAGGCGGCCGAAAGCCGGGTGGCGCGGGGAAGCGTTGCGTGTGGACGTAGCAGGGACCTCGTGAGGATGGACCCGGCGATGACCATCGCAGCAACGCGTAGCTCGTGCCCGAGCAGGTCGGCAAGTGTCCAGCGCAGCAACCCGGTCGCTGATGTTGCCCACAACACCAGCACGAAGAGGATGCAAGCCGCTACCGGAGACGAGAAGAGGCGGACCGGGCGTGACCGGGCGGTTGCCTGGATCCATTCACGGACACCCCGGCTGTCGTCTGTGCGGCTCGTGATCGCGACCAGAGCAAGTTGGTAGGGCGCCCCGAGAACAAGAAGCAGTGGCACGACCGAGATCAGGATCATCCGCCCCAACGCGTCGATGCTGTGGAGGTAGTCCGCGTACGCCGAGATAGGCCCTGATGTGCACCAGAAGAGAAGGAGCATTCCCGCGATCCAGGAGGCAGTGCGACCGTGCGCCCAGGTTTCGCCTCGTTGACGGAGCCTACGCACACCTGCGACATAAAAGTAGATGGCGAACGCAGCGATCAGCGCCCAAAGAAGGTCCAAATCCCAGCTCGTGAACCATCTCTCAACCGTGAGCGCGGGCGGGAGCGGCGCCTCCGTAAGGATCTCCGCAGGCGTCGTGAGGGGCGGGGCAGCCGTGTCTGCGGGGGCGGGGGTGCGTGCCAGAGCGGCGGCGGCCCCGCTTGCTAACCCCATGACGAGGAATTCGATTGTCACGAACACCCAGAATGAGCCTCCTCGCTCCCCACTTCGCTTGATGAATCTCTGACGGTGGAGCACGCCAATCGCGCCAAGCCCGATGAGCGCGACGATCTTCACCGCGAGAAGCGCACCGTAGACGCTGACCAGGTCGGTCACGCCATTG
This sequence comes from Microbacterium sp. MMO-10, assembly GCF_037148715.1. Taxonomy (NCBI): domain Bacteria; kingdom Bacillati; phylum Actinomycetota; class Actinomycetes; order Micrococcales; family Microbacteriaceae; genus Microbacterium; species Microbacterium sp. MMO-10. The sequence continues at coordinate 306,004 of NZ_JBBCSV010000003.1, forward strand.
ATCGAGGTCAGTGTCCGCGCAACGCCTGCGATCGTCACAACGATGAACGCGACCAGAGCGAGGGTTGAATAGCGCTCGACGACGATCCGCATCGGTCGCTCCTGGAGCCGAGGCCGTAGGAATGTGAGAGCAAGGAGACCGCCGAGCCACACGGCTGCCCCGCTGATGTGGAGCACTAGCGCCATGACTGCAGCATCGTGATTGGCGAGGCTACCGGAATGGCCCTGCGTGGCCATCGGAATCAGCGTGGCAAGGGACATCAGGCCGATCAACATGGCTGCGGTCCACGTGCGGAATGCGTAGGCGAGGAGTGTGATCACGGCTGCGGCGACGGTAGTGATCAGCCATACGCGTCCGAGTTCCGTCTCCAGGAGGAATCTGCCTAACTGCTGCCCGAACTCTGATCCCAATGAGACGCGCGGATTGAACGAGGAGAGGAACGTCAAAAAGCCGGTGATTCCACTGCTGATCGTGAGTATGGCCGCCCCGATCGAGGCGAGGTCCAACACGACGTTGTATTCCCTCTTTCCTGCCTGGAGCGCGAAAAGGACAAGCACAGCCGAACCCGCCATGAGGGCTGCGGAGAAGTTGACGAGGAGCTTGGCGGCGGGCAGCCCCCAGCGCACGAAGGCTCCGGGGTCATTCGTCAGCCGGGGCGCCGCCCCACCACCGATCAGCAACCCCATAAGAAGAGTGATCACGGCCGCGGCAATGAGGATCGCCGGGCCGGCGAGCCTCAGGTCCCAGGACCTCACGGAGCCGATCCCGTGCCGTTTGCCGTCGAAGCGTTGGGATCGTCGGCCGTATCGGTGTCCGGTGCGATGCATGCGCTCTTCTTTGGAAGCTTTTGAGTTGCCGGAGCGAGCGCTCCCAGCGCAGCGTCCGCTGAAACCCGGGTCGTGTCCACGTATGCCTGTGCCGCTGGCTCACGACCGTATGTGGTCAACCGGAGGTAGGGAGACTCGGAGTCGTCGACAATCCAGTCAACGGCGTTGATGGTGACACACTGTTTCGTGGTTGGCGCGGGCGGCTCAAGGCCGCACGTGAACACGACGGCCACCGGGTCCCCCCACGCGGCAGTGGCTTGGGCATCAGTCGTGCGAGCAGTCAAAGACCCAATCGATTCGGGTACCCGGACGGCGACCTCGGCGCACTCCGGGGCGTTCGCGTTCCGCGCAGGCTTCAGCGCCACAGTCGGCGCACAACCGGCCATGGTCAGCACGACCGCTATGGCGCACACAGCAGTGAACGTACTTCCCGCAACCCGAACGGCCCTCACCGCACTGGTCCCAGAAGTGGAATCCGGATGGCGATAGTCAACATAGGCGTACTCCAAAGCGATCAACGACATGACGAAAGCCCCAGGCATGATGCCCATCGGGCTCGACGATGAACAGCTCGGAAGCTCAGGTTCGCGAAAGCCGCAACTGGGTCAATGTCAGGTGTCCCACCCGGGCAGGAGTACACATTTCAGCCCTGCTCAGAAGCGCTCGCGCGACGGAGTCGCGACGCTCGTACTCGAGCTCAGCCCCACCCTTGCCACGTACTCCTGCGAAAATGATCAAGCCGAGCAACACCCCGACCAGACACAGCACGCCGCCGAACGTGGTGGTGTCAAGCGTTATCTCGCCGGTGCTCTGCTCCACGTCCGAGATTGAGGCAAGTGCTTCCACCTCGATGGCTGATGACGTTGGAACGGGCGCCTTGGCCTCGGCGTGCAACGTAGTCGCAGCAGCGAACGACACCAACAACACTGCGGTGAGGCTGAGGATGAGTCTCATTATCAGCTGGTTCTTGATGGAAGGATCGTTGCGAACAAGCGACATCCACCAAACCATCAGTCCCGATCATATCGGGACGGCGATGACGGGGCCAACGCGTCTCGCGGTGGCCGTGATGGGCAGATCAAGATTGAGGTCACCCATCTGATATGCGACTGAGCGTTCCACTGTTTGTCAGCCTGTATGCCCATCGAGCCTGGACGAGAAGCGGCCCCGGGTCGGCCCCCGGCGTAGTCGGCATCGCCGCAGATGAATAGTCATCACATGCTGTATGGTCATTGCATGCTGACTATTGCTTCGCGGGTGGATGTGATGAACCGGCTGGGCCGGGCGATGGCGGATCCGTCTCGTTCTCGGATTCTGCTGTCCCTGCTCGACGGGCCGGGGTATCCCGCGAAGCTCGCGCGTGATCTGGAGCTCACGCGGACGAACGTGTCGAACCATCTGTCGTGTCTGCGGGGTTGTGGGATCGTCGTTGCGGAGCCCGAGGGGCGGCAGACGCGCTATGAGATCGCGGATCCTCACATCGCGGCGGCGTTGACGGCGCTGGTGGATGTCACTCTCGCGGTGGATGAGAGCGTCCCCTGCATGGATCCGCAGTGCCAGGTTCCGGGGTGCTGCGACACCACGGAGGGTGTGCTGTGAGCGAGGAGTGCTGCGGTCCCGATGAGCCGCGCCTGGTGAGGCCGGAACCGCAGCGGACCTCGCTGCAACTGTTCGGCGGGGCCCGGCCCGAGGTCTCCGTCGATGCCTGCTGCGGACCCGCCTCGATCCCGGCTGCCGTGCATGACGAGGGGGACGCCTGCTGCGGCCCCGACCTTCCGCGCCAGGCTTCGGCGGCCGAGGAGGAAGCGGATGTGCGTCCTCCGTGGTGGCGCGACACCGCACTGCTGCCTTCGGCGCTGTCGGGTCTGTTCCTCGCCGCCGGGTACGGGCTGGACTGGGCAGGGCTTAGCGTCCTCGGCCTCGTCGCGCAGTGGATCGCATTGCTCGCCGGCGCGTGGACCTTCGTGCCGGGCGCGGTGCGCCGCTTCATCCGCGGGCGGCTCGGAGTGGGCCTGCTGATGACGATCGCCGCGATCGGCGCAGTGCTGCTCGGACATGTCGCCGAAGCAGCCGCACTGGCATTCTTGTTCTCGCTCGCCGAGGCGCTCGAGGACCGCGCGATGGACCGCGCCAAGGAAGGACTGCGCGCCCTGCTGACACTGATCCCGGAAACCGCCAGGATCTCGAAGCTCAACGGCGACGTGACCGTTCCTGTCGCAGAGATCCGCGAACTCGACCTCCTGGTCATCGGCGCGGGAGAACGGATCGCCACCGACGGTGTCGTGACCGAGGGACGCTCCAGCATCGACGCATCAGCGGTGACGGGAGAATCGATCCCCGTCGACGTCGCCCCCGGCACCGCTGTTCCTGCCGGGGCCGTCAACGGCGCCGGTGTTCTGCTGGTGGAAGCGACCGCCGACGGGCGCGACAACTCGCTCACCCAGATCGTCGCCCTGGTCGAGCAGGCCCACGCCCGCAAGGGCGAACGTGCACGTCTCGCGGACAGGATCGCGAGACCCTTGGTTCCGGCCGTGCTGATCGTTGCCGCGCTGGTGGCCCTGTTCGGCGTCGTGATCGGCGACCCCTGGACGTGGATCGAGCGGGCGCTCGTCGTCCTCGTCGCCGCGTCTCCGTGCGCGTTGGCGATCGCGGTGCCGGTGACCGTGATCAGCGCGATCGGATCTGCGTCGAAGCTCGGCGTCGTGATCAAGTCCGGCGCCGCGTTCGAGCAATTCGGCACCATCCGGGCCGTCGCGTTCGACAAGACCGGCACCCTCACTCAGGGGCGCCCTCAGGTCGTCGACGTGCGCACCGTCGCAGGCGTCGCGCGCGAAGAGCTCCTCGCCTGGGCCGCCGCGATCGAAGCGACGAGCGCTCACCCCCTCGCCGCGGCGATCACCGCCTCGACTCCGACCGCACCCACGGCGACCGAGGTGAACGAAGATGCCGGGCACGGCCTCACCGGCCGCGTCGAGGGTCGCCTGATCAGGGTCGGCAGCTCCCGCTGGCTCGACCCGGGCAGTCTCCGCACCGACGCCGACGAACTGGCCGAGAACGGCATGACGGTCGTGATCGTCGAAGCCGACGGCAACACGGCAGGGGTGATCGGGATCCGCGATGAACTGCGCCCTGAAGCGGCCGAGACCGTGCAGCTCCTCCACGAACAGGGGATCCGCACCCTCATGCTCACCGGCGACGACACCCGCACCGCCCAGGCTCTCGCCAGTCAGGCGGGCATCGACGACGTGCGCGCTGAGCAACTCCCGGCCGACAAGGCCGCCGCCATCGCGGCGTTGACTGCCGTGCGGCCGACCGCGATGGTCGGCGACGGAATCAACGACGCCCCCGCCCTGGCGACCGCCACCGTCGGCATCGCCATGGGCGTCACCGGCTCCGCCGCCGCCGTGGAATCCGCCGACATCGCCTTCACCGGCCACGACCTGCGCCTCATCCCCGCAGCGCTCGCCCACGCACGGCGGGGCCGCCGCATCATGACCACGAACATCGCCCTCGCCCTTGCCGTCATCATCGGGCTGTTCCCCCTCGCCCTCTTCGGGATACTCGGGCTCGCCGGCGTCGTCCTCGTCCACGAGATCGCAGAAATCGTCATCATCCTCAACGGCATCCGCGCCGCACGCCGCCGCAGACCCCACGGAGTGAGGAGCTCTTGACCTTGTTCCAGGAGGGTAGACGCACCCCGCTGCTGTGCTAGCGGAGCAATCGACGGCTCTAGTCTGGCCAGAAGATGATTGATCTATCTCGATTCAACGCCACCTCGTTTCAGGACCTGGCCGCAACGTTGGCGGTCGCGCACTTCGGTCATGGCATCCGACCGATGGGGTCAGGAGCGGACGGTGGGCGAGATTTCGTGTGCGAGTCGCCGATCAGGTGGGTTACCCCTGGGCTGTTCGGGGAGCAAAGCTCAACCGGGTACACGGTCTTCCAGGTCAAGCACAAGGATCGCCCGGGAGCGACGCATAACGCAAACCTGTCGTGGCTCTGGAGCCAGGTACGCGACGAGTTGCGAGACTGGGCGGAGAAGCCTGAGCGGAGGCGGACGCCGGACACTCTCATTTTCGTGACTAATGTCGCGTTAACCCCCGTGCCGGGGAGCGGTGGTTTCGACACGATCATGATGGAGATCAAGAACTACATCAAGAAGGCATACGAACGCATCGACGACGCGGGCAACGATGAAGAGCTTCGGGCCATCAGAAAGAACCAGGCTGCCCGGCTCCTCGACATAAAGGCGGTGTACTTCTGGGATCTGTACCAGATTGATGCGCTGGTGGCAGCTCACGCTGATGTGCGCTGGGCAAATAACGCACTCCTCACCGCGGGGGATGTGCTGGCGGCGATCCCTACTCTTCTCAATTCCGTTCCGGAAAGCGATCTTGAAAGGGCTCTACGCGCGCATGCGCGGACCACTCTCGTTACGGGTGGCCGGATCTACTTCGATGAAGCAGGAGGAACGGCTGACGGCGGCATGCCGGTTCACAAAGTGATGGTGGACTTGCCAGTCGAGATCGTGAGCGATGACGGACAGCGGAAGCGTGCATCTGTTCTTCGTTACGTGCTGGGTCGAAGCGGGCGAGTACTGAAGCCGAAGGTGTCCCGGCTCCAGAAGCCGCGTCATCTCATCATCACTGGACAGCCAGGGAACGGAAAGACGACCCTGTCGAAGATGATCGTGCAGGCGCATCGCGCAGCGTTTCTGCGAGGGAGCGCAGCGTTGAGCGACGATCAGCGTGCCGTAGTCCACGAGACAGATCAAGCGCTTGCAGACCTCGGCGTCGCGCCGCCAACCTTTCCACGCTGGCCTGTACAGATCAACCTCGCAGAGTTTGCTCAAGACGAGGCCGTTGACCTCAACGCCACGCTGATTCGGCGGATCGCCCGTGACGTGAGCGCGAAATCGGATGTCGGCGAGATCGCGCCCAACCTCCTCACCAAATGGCGCACAAGATGGCCCTGGCTTCTCGTCCTCGACGGGTTCGACGAAGTAGTAGATCCGACACTCCGTCGGCGGATCGTCGAACAAGTAGCGGAGTTCGCGAACGACTGCGAGGCCGAGGACGCCGATGTGCTGATCATTCTCACTACCAGGCCTCTGGGCTTCACAGAGGAGATCGGGCGCGGGCTGTTTGAACGCGTCGATCTCGCGGATCTGAAGCCCCGTACAGCACTCAAGTACGGCGAGAAGGTCACAAGTGTGCGCCTAGCCAACGATCCAGACCGGCGCGACCTTGTTGTGAGAAGGCTTCGGGAGGCAGCGGCCGACGATGCCTTCGAGAACTTGTTGCGCACCCCGCTTCAAGTTCTAATTCTCAGCATCATCGTGGAGCAGGCTGGAGAGCTCTCGCCGGACCGATTCAGCCTGTTTGACAGGTACTTCCAAACGATCATGACGCGCGAGAAGGGCAAGATCGGCGGGTTCAGCGCCTTGATCCGAGATCACAGCGGCTTGATCGAAGAGATCCACCAGCAGGTGGGCCTGACGCTTCAGGCGCGGGCCGAACGCGGAGAGACAACACGCTCTCTCGTGACACCAGCGGAGCTGCAAGACATCGCTTGGGCAGTGCTCGAGAGGGCAGGTTTCAAGCCTGATAGGCGTGACCGGCAATTGCTTGCCGACATCAAGCAGGCCGCGACTCATCGTCTTGTCCTCTTGGCCCCACACGGGGCCGAAGGCTACGGATTCGACGTTCGTAGCCTTCAGGAGTACATGGCGGGTCAGTATCTGACATCTGCAGGGGACGCTGCCCTCGGCGATCGGCTTCGCCTTGTCGCGCACAGCCCCCACTGGCGAAACACGTGGCTCTTCGCCGCGGGCAGGACATTCGCGCAGCCCACGCGGCACCTGCAACAGCTCGTGGTAGAGACCATCGAGAACATCGACGAGAACGCGCCTAGGCGCCTTGGCGCGCTCTTCCCTATTGGCCCGCGTCTCGCACTGGACGTACTCAACGACGGCATGGCGCGATCCCGGCCCGTGTGGCTTGAGCGCCTGATCACTCAGGCCCTTCGCCTTCTTCTTCACCCCGTCGAGCGCGACCTTCCAATGCTCACGACTTCCTTAGTGAAGCTCGCCTCCTTCAACGACCACACCCGGACGCTGATCGCGGATGGGATGCGCGCTCGACTCAGTTCCGGGGAAGGGCGAGCAGGTGTCGAAGCCGTTCAACGCATTTGGATCACTACGTGCGACGGACTGAAGGCCTCGACACAGGTTCGCGGCCTCTCGCAGATCAAGCCATCGTTGACATCATCTCTACTCGAACCGCACGAGCGTCCGAGGCACACCTACTCGAATCAGTTGTTGGAGGATGAAGCACGATTGGTCTCCGCCGCACTGGGCGCGGTCGAGAGCACCGACATGGTATCGCTGCGTCCCCTCGCAGAAGCGCTCACAGACGAGAACGCCGCACTGGCGCTTGAGATGATGCTTCAACCACTTCTCGCGACGAAACCTTACATGCGCCGTCGAATCGAAGCCGATGTCCTTCCGACCGTGCTTCGGGCGCCCCTAGGCCAGGAACTGATCGACGAAGCGTGATCACTGGGAGCGAGCTCAGCGAGCAGTCCGACCTGTTAGTTCCTGCTGGGTGGCAGCCGATCTGCGGGGCGGCAACACGCAACGTGTCGCCCAGCGGTCCGCGTCTACGTCTGCAAGCCAGGCTGCTTCTGCCCTTAGGTGGAAGAGTCGCGCCTCGTTGAGGCGAATCGGCTTCATGATCTGACTGGTGCGGATAGGACACCCGAGGGTGCCCCAGCTTCGCTAAGTTCGGGGAAAGCCCTCGACGAGCCGAGGCAGAGAAGAGCGAGCCGCACCTCATGAAACTCATCAACTTCACCGTCGAGGGCTACCGCCGCTTCTTGCTAAGAACGTCGGTCAAGCTTCACAGCGATCTGATTGCTTTCGTCGGCCCGAACGAGGCAGGTAAGAGCTCCCTCCTCAAGGCCCTCAAGCATCTGAATCACGATGAGCCATTTGACCGGACCGAGTACCCACGGCGCTCATCAGGAGTCTCTCCGACGCTGCAGTGGCAACTTCAACTTGAGGCCGACGATGTGGAAGCACTGGCGCATCTGCGAGACGGGGCCAAGGTCGAGAAGATCGTCGTCAGGAAGATTGGGGTAGTCGGACGTTCGATCGAGTTCCATCCTGTTGCGCCCAGCCGTGATCCGAATCCTCGCCTAGCACTTGCGGCAGAACTCAAGAGGTCGAAGCCCATTCTGGAGTACATGGCAACGTACCTGCCCATCGATCTCAGCCCTGTTGACGCGATAATCACATCGATGGCATCAGGTGAGGCGCCCCCCGAGCCCACAAACCTCGACTGGCTCGCGGAGTACGCTGAAGCGGCAGCGAACGTCCTCGAATCCGGCAACATTGATGCCGCAGCGTTCCCGGGCGAGGCATGGACCGATTGGGCACCCATGCTGCGCGATCTTGTGGTCCAAACTAGGCAGCAGGCGCAGGCAGAAGCGGAACCAGACCCGACCGCCGCTGCCACTGCGATCCTTCTTCCACGGTTGCCCGAGTTGAGGCTGCTGGAACCCGAGGACCGCGATCTCAAGTCCGAATACGACTTGGAATCCGAAGCCGACCACCCGAGTGCTGCCCTCGGGCATCTCGCGCGTCTCGCTGACTTGGACCTCATCGCTCTTCGGCAAGAGGTGCGAGACGGCAATTACGCAGATGTGGCAACCCGCCGCAACAAAGCCAACGATCGCTTGCGCAAGATCTTTGAAGAGAGCTGGAACCAACAGGACGTTGCGGTGCAGGTCGACGTGCAGAACGCGTTCCTGTTCATTCAAGTGACAACCCCGAGTGACGAAGGTCTGTCAAGCATTACCGAACGCAGCGACGGCCTCCGATGGTTTGCAGCCTTGCTCGCGTTCACGCATGGCGGTAGGAACAAGCCGATTCTGCTGGCCGATGAGATAGAGACGCACCTCCACTACGACGCGCAGGCCGACCTGGTCGATGTGCTCGGACGGCAGGTCTACACATCCAAGGTTCTGTACACCACTCACTCTTTCGGCTGCTTGCCCAATGACCTAGGCAATGGGGTGAGGGTTGTCGAGCCGATCAACCAGGGCACGTCCCGTTTACGCAACGGGTTCTGGGAGGGCGGTGCAGGGTTTTCTCCCCTGCTAAAGAGCATGGGCGCCGCCGCGGCGACGTTCACCCCCGCGCGCCACGCGCTCATCGGAGAAGGGCCATGTGAGGCGATCTTGCTGCCCACCTTGTTCCGCCAGGCTGCGATGCGCGACAAGCTCGGATTTCAAGTCGTTCCCGGGCTATCTAGCGTCGCAGGTTCACAAATCCCAGAACTCGTCTCTCAAGCTGGACACGTCGCGTTCGTCGTCGACGGAGACGGTGGAGGACTCGATAACCGGGACAAACTGGTCGCGGCAGGCGTTGGTCTCGACCATGTGATTGTTCTGGACGATACGGACGGTGCTGGTGCCCTCGAAATTGAAGATCTAGTCGCCCCCGAGATCTACGCTGCGTGTGTGTCGAAAGAGGCTCGTTGCTGGGCGACGATCCCAGGGGATCTAGCGCCTGAGAACTTGCCAGCCGGGATGCGAACCAAGGCCGTGGCGGAGTGGGCGACATCGATCGGCATCGACCCGCCGGACAAGGTCGCGGTGGCTCAGCGAGTTGCGAACCAGAGCGTCGACCGTGACATCGTCGACCCCGGCAAGCGGGAGTTGGTGAGGGCCATTTTGGAGCGCATCGAGTCCGCCCTTGAGCTTTAGACGCATAGCGTGAGCTTTGAGCGCGGAGGCCACCGGGCTTGGAAGGGTGGACGAAGAGCCGCACTGCTGGCAGCGTCGCAATGTCGGTCAGGAGGGCTACGTTCGACGCATGCTCATCGATGCGTTGTTGCCGGCCGCCGCTGGTGCGCTTCTCGGCGGCGTCCTGGCATTCGTGGGTGGGTACATCCAGCGCCAACAAGTCGAACGACGCTCGAACCGTGCCCTCATCTACGCGACGCTCCTCAGGGATGCACTATCGGAGACTGAGGACTACGTGCGACGGCCCTATCGTGAAGGACCGCTCGAATACATGAGCAGCGAGCGTCTCTCGTCAAGCCTCAAAGAGATTTACCGTCGAGCGCTCATCACTTCTCGCGATGACGAACTCCGCACTCGCTCCTTGTGGCACGTCGCCCTCGATCTCGACGAAGCCCGCAGACGTTGCGAGCTTGAGGAGCAGATCACGCGCGTTCGAGAGGGCGGGTGGGCGAAGCTGTCGTTCGACACCGTCGCCCAAGGCGAGGAGATATTGCTTCGGTACGAGCGATGGCTTCAGCGGCGCCTGCTTGCGCGACCCCGTCGACGGCATCCCGACGACTACGTGCGCATAGAGATCAACCGAGATGTCATGGACCCAGATACGACGCGATTTGATCTGCCGGCCGCCTTGACGACCGAAACACTCGTCCGGCTACTGGAAGTGCCGATCATCTCTTGGAGGGTGCGAACTTCCGTGCCGTTCTATGGGCGGGTTGTCGATCTATGGGTCCGCCCCGACGATGCACGTCAAACGATGCAACGCACTTTCGAGACCAATCGTCAGTGGCTGTCACCACTCGGAGCGATCGAAGGCGAAGGGCACCCTGACTATGTGATGGTCATGGCGGCTCTTCATGCCCCGGACTGTCCCAGTCCAGATGAACGAACGACGGAGGTTCGGGTTCTCAGGCCAGAAGGCCGCCGCACACTGCCTGAGATCGTCCTGCGCGAACTCGATGGCGCGCTCGATCGATGACTCCTGCCTCGGGTGACTGAAGACGCTCCGCGGATCAGGTTTCGCGTATTTTTGACACCTCTCGTGAGACAACCGCTTCTCAGAGTGGCTGGGCTCTTCTGCGGAACTCCGCGCCTCGCGCGTCTCAGTTCATGACAACTCCCGTGAGATCGAACAGGTCGTGTCTCGGCCCATCACCGCGACGCAACCGTCGCGACGATCGCATTGAGCGTCTTTCACGGGCGTCCCGGCCACGTGTGTACGGCGAACATCGCGCAAGTGGTCAAGGCGCTGCATGCGATGATCCACGTCTGGACGCAGGCGCTCGGTGGCTTACGCTGCCGAGGTTACAACCGTCTTCACAAGGACTTCTATGGCTTCGCGCACGCGCAGGGTCCGCTCCGCATCGGGGTCGAAGTCACCCATGAAGACGTTGCCGAGCGCTGCGGACAGAGTTCCGTCCGCGATTGTCGCGAGGCGGTCTGGGTTCGCTTCGGGGAACGCTTCCGCGGCGAGATCCGAAAGGCGCTGACGGGTGCATGCATACGCGTCGGAGAGGATTTCTGCGATCACCGGTTGCTTCCGCGACAGCTCGACGAAGCCGAGCACGATCGCGTTCTCGGCGTCGGACCTCGTGAACTCTTCACCGAAGAGGAAGTCCAGGGCTCCGCGAAACGTGGTGACTGTGCGCGGGAGGATCGTCGGCTGCCCGCCCTCGTCGCTGAAGACGTGTCTCGCGGTCTCGGCGAGCAGTTGGTCGCGGTTGCCGACGAAGTGGCGAACGTGCCCTCGGGACATCCCGGCGGTCTCCGCGATGCGGTCCAGCGATGCGCCGGCGATACCGTGCTCCGCCAGTGTCTGCAGCGTCGCCTCGATGATTTGGTCGCGGCGCTCGGCGGCGACGCTCGGACGTGCCATGCGGCTCCTTCCAGCTTCGGGGATCGGCCTTCGCAGGATATCCCGTAGATCTTCAAGTTTCTAGTCTAGTCGGACTTGACTAATTTAGTTTCGACTCCTATCGTCGCTTCCACAGCACCCTCTGTTCCGGTTCGGGGGCTACCCGAAAGTCCAATCCGTGCGTCGGCGATTGCCGGTCCGAAGGAGAGACATGGTTCGTTTCACTCGCATCTCACCGGCGCCGGTGAGCCCGCTCGCGCGTCCTGAGCAGGTGAGCATGCGCGACGGCGTGCGACTTGCGACAGACGTCTACATCCCCGGCGGCGATCCCGTGCCGGGCGACACCATCCTCATCCGATTGCCTTACGACAAGAGTGGCGAATACGCGTTCATCCCTCTCGTGGCCGAGTACCTCATGACGAGGGGCTATCGTGTCGTAGCTCAGGACGTTCGGGGAAAGTTCCGCTCAGAAGGGCAAGCGCTCTTGTTCGTCAATGAGGTGCGCGATGGAGAGGACACTCTCGACTGGATCGTGCGCCAGCCTTGGTCAAACGGTCGCGTGGCGATGTGGGGTGACAGCTACTACGGCTACACCCAGTGGGCGGCGGCAGCGAGTGGTCATCCCGCGCTCAAGGCAATCGCGCCGCGTGTGACCGGTACGCTGCTCGGCGAACCCGTGCAACGGCGAGCGGATGAAAGGTCCGGCGACGTGGAATGGGCCGTGACGTACTTGTATCCGGTAAGCCACTTCCATGGGAACGACACATACCTTTGGGAACCCGACTGGAGCCGGCGGGACTTCGCAGCGCAGGTCGAACGCTTCCTCACCGAAGTTGGCGCGCGCTCTCTCTCCTATGACCAGTGGTATCCACGGCCCGTTCTCCTCCCCCGCTTTCCGGAGAACACGCCGTTCGCTGCGCGGTCCGTGCCCGTCCTGCACACGATCGGTTGGTGGGATAACTGCGCACCTTTGGGGTGGCATGACGTCACGGAGATCGAGAAGCACCCTGCCTGGGCGGCACACCACCACCTCCGGATCGAGGCCATCGACCATGAAAGCCACGAACTGCTCGAGCCGGACACCGATCGAGTCCCGGAGCGCAGCGAAGAACAAGTGCGTGCGCTGCTGCCGCGCACGCTGAACCCAGCGTTGGAGTTCTTCGAAGTCTATGTACGCGGCAACGGCGACGTCGCGTCGATCCCCAGGGTGAGCTGGAATCTCGCCGGAACCCACGAGCAACGCACAAGCGCGACCTGGCCGCCGGAGGCAACGCGCAAAATCGACATGGTCGCGACTGCGGACGGTGCGCTCCGGGTCGCAGGCACCACGCGCGAGACAGAGAGCACGAGAGACTGGATCCACGACCCCTCCAGCTTGGTCCCCTCCAGCGCTGAAGACGCGTTCTCCTTCCTCCGCGAACTGCCCGACGAGGCACCGATCGGTGACCGCGATGACGTGCTCGTCTTCACGTCGGAACCCGTCCTCCAGGACGTCGACCTTGTGGGCCCGATCAGGGCGCAGGCCAGGGTCTCGTCGGACGGTCCCGTCATGGACCTGTTCCTGCGCCTACTCGATGTCCGACCTGACGGGTCGGCGCTGCGGATTGCCCGCGGGCAGCGACAGCTGCACCAGGCGTACGACTACGGAGATCTCGAGATCGACCTGGGGCACATCGGCTACCGTCTCGCGGCCGGCCATCGTCTCCGGCTGCATGTGTCCAGCAGCGACTATCCGGAGTTCATCCCGCAACTTGGAACGGGCCGCGACCCGTGGGAGGGCGGCGAGAGCGAGCGCAACGTGCAGACTCTCGTCCTCGGCGGACAGCACGGCCTTCAGCTCACTCTGCCCATCCTCGAAGGAGAACTCGCATGACCACCCGTCTCGACACGAGTGACGAAGCTCGCCGTGACCCCCTGCGCGAGCCGCATCTGGACTTGGCTTTTGAGATCCGCGTCGACGTCGCGGAGGACCTGCACATCGGCCGTGGCGCGAACGAACGACTCGCCTTCACCCCGATCATCGGAGGCACCGTTGACGGGCCGCTGTTGCACGGCGAGGTGCTCGCAGGCGGTGGAGACTGGTCGGTCCAACGCGACGATACGTTCCAGCTAGAAGCCCGCTACCTCATCCGCACCGAAGACGGCGCGACGATCGACATCCTGAACCGCGGCTATTACCGCGAGACCGCCAACCCTGAGTCCCCGTACTTCCGCACCGCGCCGGTGTTCCAGACGGACTCCGCCGCGCACCGCTGGCTCACCGAGCACCAGTTCCTCGGACTAGCCCGCGACGAAGACCAGCAGATCCGCATCCGAGTCTTCGTCGTGCGCTGACCTCCCACCTCGACTCTGCAGTTCCCCATCCCGCGCAGCGACGCGCAACCCCGAGCGGCCGACGACGACCGTTCGAAGAACCGAGAGGACCCGACCATGCAGCGCACCCCGTCCGCACGCGGCCTGCGGCTCACCATGGCGATCGCCGTGGCCGCCGCCGCCCTGCTCGCCGTCACCGCTTGTGCACCGCGCACGGCGAACGGCGATTCCACTGCCCCGCCTGTCAACGCCGACACGCTCATCTCATCGCTTCCGGCTGCGTCCAAGACCGTGGACAAGGTCACGTGGGCGGTCGTGGAAGGTGAACCCGCCACACTCGACCCTGCATCCTCGGCCAACGTGATCACACCGAACCTCTGCGACAACCTGCTGAAACTGAACCCGGACTTCTCCGTCTCCGGCGGCGTCGCCGAGAAGGCCGAGTGGACGGATCCGGTCACCTTCGACATCAAGATCCGCGCCGGACTCACCTTCTGGGACGGCACCCCCGTGACTGCCGCCGACGTGGCCTACAGCCTCGAACGCAACCGCAACCCGAAATCGCAATGGTACGCCTCGTTCGCGCTCATCCAGAACATCGAGATCGCCGACGGCAACACGGTGCGTGTGCACTTCAGTGCCCCTGACACGACGTTCCGGGATGCGCTGAGCGGCGCCGGCGGCGCCGTCATGAGCAAGTCGTTCGGCGACAAGGCGGGCGACGCACTCGGCACCTCAGGCGTCGGCCTCATGTGCAGCGGCCCTTACCAGCTCGGCGCATGGAAGCCGGGCACGGAGATCGACGTGACCGCGAACACGCACTATTGGGACGGAACGCCGAAGACGAAGAACATCTCGTTCGTCTTCGTCACCGACGGCTCCACCCTCACCACAGCGCTGACCGGGGGTGAAATCGACGGTGCGTTCAACGTGCCGCCGGGATCGCGAGACGCGCTCACCGGAAAGGGCGCTGGCCGTCTCATCGTCGGCCCTTCCACAGCGTCCTACAGCTTCGGCCCCGCCTCAGCGACGAGCGCCGCCGCCAACCCCAAGATCCGACAGGCCCTCAACCTCGCGATCGACCGGAGCGACTACATCAGCACCGTCGTCCACGGGTACGGCTATCCGCAGAAGACGATCGTGCCGCCCTTCGTCTGGGCCTGCATGGACGCCAAAGACGTCTATCAGAAGGCGTACGACGCGCTCCCCGAGCAGGAGGTCGACATCGCCAAGGCCAGGACGCTCGTCGCGGAAAGCGGTGCCGACGTCTCCAAGCCGCTGGTCCTTGCGATCCCGGCAGGATCCAAGGAGCTGTCGCAAACAGCCGCGATCATCCAGTCGGCGGCGAAGGACATCGGGTTGAAGGTGACGATCGACGAACGCCAGCCGGCCGACTTCGGAGCATTGTTCTTCGACGCCTCCGCACGAGCCGGGGTCGACTTCGTCGCGACCACGGGCTACCTGGAGACTCCCGGCGTGCTCGGCTATCCGCAGCTGTTCATGCTCCCCGCCGAGATCGGTGGCGTCTTCAACTGGACGAACTACTCCAACCCCGCGGTGACCTCCAACCTCCAAGCGGCTCGTACGGCGACCGATCCGAAGACTGCGGCGGAGGCATTCGTCAAGGCGCAGGAAACGTTCGCACCGGACCAGCTCCAGATCACTCTTGCGGGCGTCTACCAGCTGACCTACCTGTCGTCCAAGCTCACCGGCGTCGTCACTTCCGTTGCGATGTACAGCTCCCCCTGGGCGCTGAAGCTCGGCGCGAAGTAGCCGCGGCAGACAGCCCGAACGAAAGGCGATGACATGATCGGATCCGTGCTCCGGAAGCTGGGCGGGCTAGTGCTCACCCTCTTCCTCGCGAGCGTCGTGATCTTCGCTGCCCTCCTGGCGACCCCCGGCGATCCCGTAGCAGCGATCGCCGGGGGCGCCCGGCCCTCACCGGACTTGATCGCCCAGATCCGCGCGCAATACCGGCTCGATGACCCCGCCTGGTTGCGCTATCTGCACTGGCTGGGCGGTGCTTTGACGGGCGACTTCGGGCACTCGTTCGTGTACAAGACCGACGTTGCGTCGCTGGTTGCCTCGCGTTTCGGGATCACCCTTCAACTCGTGCTCCTGACGACTCTGTTCATCATCCTTTTCGGTATGGGCAGTGGCATCCTCGCCGCCGCGCGTGGCCGAGGAACCGACACGCTGGTGTCCGTGCTGACTTCTCTGGGGATGGCGCTGCCCACGTTCGTCGTCGCGATCCTGTTGATCTGGGTGTTCGCCACGTCCCTGGGCTGGTTGCCCAGTTTCGGTGCCGGCTCCGACGGTCTTGACCGGCTGATGCATCTGCTGCTGCCCGCGCTTTCTCTGGCCGTCATGTTCATCGCGTATGTCAGCAGGGTGACGCGCGGCGCGCTCGTCGCTCAGATGCACTCCGAGCATGTCGAGACCGCCACGGTGCGCGGCATTCCGCGGGCGAGGATCTTCCGAGTGCATGTGTTCCGCAATGCATCACCGCAGATCCTTGCGATCTCCGGGACGACCATCGCGGGCCTGTTCGCTGCGTCGGCGATCGCCGAGCAAGCGTTCGGACTCGGAGGGCTCGGCTCGCTCCTCACGGAAGCCGCTGCACGCAAGGACCTCCCGGTCGTGCAGATCGTCTCGCTGCTGCTCGTGACCGTGTTCGTCGTCCTCAACGCCGCTGCAGATCTGCTCAGCGCCGTCATCGATCCCGACTCGGTCGGCACCAGGAGGACTGCATGAGCGTGGGACAGCTCACCCGGGGACGCGTACCCGCAGCGGCACGACGTACGGCCAGACGCGGCCCCCTCACGATCACCGCACTCGTGGTGTTCGGAGTCGTCGTCGTCGGTGCGGTGCTCGGATCCTGGATCGCGCCCTACCCGCCAGACATGTTGCACGCGGGGCCGATCGATGGCCCCGCCACCATGACCAATCCGTTCGGGACCGACGACCTCGGCAGGGACATCTTGTCCCGAGTGCTTGTCGGAGCCGGACCCAGTCTCTTCGGACCTGTCATCGTGGTTCTCCTGTCGACGCTGCTCGGCGTCACCCTTTCGGTGACGGCCGCCTGGTTCGGCGGTGTCATCCGGGGCACCGTTGCGCGACTTGTCGACGTGATCTTCGCAATTCCCGGTCTCGTGCTCGCAGTGCTCGCCGTCGCGATGTTCGGAAAAGGCCAGATCGCGCCGATTCTCGCGCTTTCAGTCGCGTACATCCCGGTCGTCGCCCGTCTCACCCAGACGGCCGCGTCCCGGGAGTTGTCGATGCCGTATGTGGCCGCACTGCGGATCCAGGGCGTGTCCAGCGCCGCGATCTGCTTCCGACACCTGGTCCCTGCCTTGATACCGGTGATCGCTGCACAAGCCACGGTCGGGTTCGGCTATGCCATGCTCGACCTCGCCGCGATCTCCTTCCTCGGGCTCGGGGCGCAGCCGCCCGCCGCAGACTGGGGATCCATGATCGCCGGCGGTCAACCAGGACTGTTGCAGGGCGCCCCGGAGCAGTCCGTCTTCCCCGCCGCGCTGATCGTCGTCACGGTCTTGGCCGTCGGGGTACTCGGCGCCCGCGTCACCATCTGGGCAGAGGAGAAGGAACGATGAGCGCCGCAATACTCGACATCCAGCGACTCGGAGTCGCGATGCCCGGTGTCGAAGGGCTGCAGCCGCTGGTACGCAACTGCACGCTCTCGGTGGGATCCGGCGAGACCGTCGGGCTCGTCGGCGAATCCGGCTCGGGAAAGTCGCTCAGCGTGCGCGCCGTCGCGGGCCTGCTCCCCGCGCACTTCGTGACCAGCGGCACCATCACCGTGGAGGGCCAAGATCTCGCCGGGCTGAACTCGCGCGACCTGCGTGCGCTCCGTGCCCGCCGCATCGGCATGATCTTCCAGACTCCCCGTGCGCATCTGAACCCGCTCCGCACGATCGGTGACTTCCTCACCGAAGCCCTGGTCAACGTTGCGGGAGTGCACCACGACGTCGCAGAGCGACGCGCCATCGAACTACTCGACGAGGTGGGCGTGACTTCACCAGCGCGTCGACTCCGGCAGCACCCGGGAGAACTCTCCGGCGGATTGCTGCAACGAGTCATGATCGCATCGGCACTCGCCATGGATCCGGTGCTTCTCCTCGCCGACGAGATCACCACGGCGTTGGATGTCACCACCCAGGAAGAAGTGATGGCGGTGATCGGCGATCTGCGCCACCATCGCGACCTCGCCATGCTGTTCATCACGCACGATCTCGCTTTGGCTTCCGCTGCGTGCGACCGTCTCGTGGTGATGAAAGAAGGCACAACGATCGAGACGCTGAGCGCGGGGACGATGCGCGCGGATGCGCGGAAGGACTACACCCGTGCTCTGTTGTCGGCGTCGCTGGACGATGCCCGACCCGCCGAGACTGCATCCTCTCCCGATCCGCTGCTCGTGGTCGACGATCTCGAGAAGTCGTACCGGGTGCGTACCGCTCGGGGCCGTGGGTATGAGGCCTTGCAGGCTCTCGATGGTGTGAGCCTGACGCTCGCTCCGGGAGCATCCCTCGGCATTGTCGGAGAATCCGGGTCGGGCAAGTCCACCACTGCCAGGATCATCTGCGGTCTGGAGGCCGCAGATGCCGGATCTGTCGCCGTGGATGGCGAAGACTGGAGCAGCCTGCCGCGCCACGCGAAAGAACGACGTGCCCGTGCCAGGGTCGTACAGATGGTCTTTCAAGACCCCTATCAGTCCCTCGATCGCCGGCAAAGCGTGCGGCAGGCGCTCACCGAGACTCTGCGGATTCACCGTCCGAACCACGATGGCATCGCGGTCAGCCACCGCATCGCGGAACTCATGGCTGCGGTCCGTCTTGACGAGGCACTCCTGGACGCCCGTCCTCGCGCTCTCTCCGGCGGGCAGCGACAGCGTGTCGCCATCGCACGGGCACTCGCTGCGGAACCGCGCATCCTGGTCCTCGACGAGGCCGTTTCCGCGTTGGACCGGACCACCCAGGTGGAGATCCTCACCCTGCTCGAACGCATCCGGCTCACCACCGGTGTCGCTCTCCTGATGATCACCCACGATCTCACCGTCATACGCCGGTTGTGCGACGACGTCATCGTCATGCGCGACGGGAGAGTTGTCGAACGCGGCCCGGTCGACAACGTGCTGGATGATCCCCAGGCCGAATACACACGAATCCTGCTCGACTCGATCCCGCGCGAGGGATGGAAACCTCGCCGCCGCATCACCGCTCGCACTGCGGCCCTTCCCATCCACACCCCCCGTCGCACCGGCGTGTGGAGGCGAGGATGAACCGATCGGAGAAACTGATGGAACCGGCCCTCGAATACTGCTTCGACCTGCGAGTCGCGGTCGATCCACCGCGACGCATCGGCGGATCGACCGCGGGAGAGATGTACTTCACCCCGATCACCGGCGGGACCATGCAGGGCTCTCGACTGAACGGGCAAGTTCTCCCGGGCGGGGGCGACCGGTGGGTGGACGGCGGGGACGTCGTTCGGCTGGACGCCCACTATCTGCTGCAGATCGGCGACGAGATCGTCGACGTGGTCAATCGTGGCTACTGGCGTGCGAGCGCCACCGCGATCGCAGTCCTCGAAGCGGGTGAACAGCCACCCGAGGAGGAGCTGTACTACCGGACCGCTTTCACCTTCCAGACCGATGCTCCGAGCGTGCGATGGCTCGCCGAATCCCAGTTCATCGGATACGCGACCGGAACACCCGACGAGGTCCGCATCCGCGTATTCCGCGTCATCTGATCGCCAGCCCAGCTGCCTCTTCAAGGAGACCCCATGACTGAACCCATCACCGCTGATGTCTGCATCGTTTCGGGCCGCGTCTTCGACGGACGGATCCGCACCGCCGACACCGCGGTCGCTCTCGCAGGCACCAGAATTCTTGCCGTCGGCGACGACGACCACATCCGGGCTCACGCCGGACCGGCGACACGCGTGATCGACGCGCAGGGCGGACTGATCCATCCTGGTTTCGTCGACGCCCATGCGCACGCCGCGTTCGCCGGCGTGGAACGACTCAGCTGTGACCTCACCGGCGCGCGTACCGTCGATGAGACCTTGGCGTTGATCGTTGACGCCGCCGCAGCGACGGATGCGGAATGGGTGACCGGTGGCGGATGGAGTCACGAGCTCTTCCCCGAGCCCACGCGACAGATGCTGGACGAGCTCATCCCCGACCGGCCGGTCGCGCTCAGCGACGCCGGACATCACACACTGTGGGTGAACTCACTCGCCCTGGAACGCGCAGGAGTGGATTGCGACACTCCCCAGCCGCCGAACGGACATATCTCCCGTGACGGAGACGGAAACCCGACCGGGTACCTCAACGAGACCGCCGCCGAGCTGGTCGGGCGAGTGATTCCTCCGGCGACGGAGGCGGAGATCGTCGCAGGGCTGCGCAATGCCCAAGCGCATCTCTGGAGTATCGGGGTCACGGGGTGGCACGAGGCGATCCTCGGCGAGTACAACGGCAAGGCCGACTGCACGAACGCCTACCGCAAGACCATCGAAGACGGAAGCCTGCGCAGCCGCGTCTCTGGCGCACTCTGGGTGCCACCGGGGGTCACCGTCGGAGACATCCCAGCCCTTGTCGCGGATTTCACCGCTCGCCGCGAGGAGAACTCGCGCGCCGGGTTCTCGACCACCACCGCGAAAGCCATGGTCGACGGTGTCCCTCATGGCGGCACCGCCGCGCTCCTCGACCCCTACTGCGCGCATGCGGGTCAGATCGGCACCGGCGAGCTGCACATCTCCCCGGAAGCACTGGACGCCCTCGTCGTCGCCCTCGATGCTGAGGGTTTCGCGATGCATCTGCATATCATGGGAGACCGCGGCGCCCGCGTCGCGCTCGACGCAGTCGAGCAGGCGCGACGTACGAACGGTCCCGGTCCGCGTCACCACTTCGCGCACCTGTCGATGGTGCACCCCGACGACGCGCGCCGTTTCGGACCACTCGGCGTCACCGCCAACGTACAAGCCCTGTGGGCGTCAGAGGACCACGCGGTCGTGCCCATGATCGGAGAGGCACGCATGCGGGCCGGGTACCCGTTCCGGTCCCTGCTGAACAGCGGCGCCGACCTTGCCATGGGATCGGATTGGCCGGTCTCACCCGCCGACCCATGGCTCGCCATCCACGTCGCCGTGAACCGCTCATTGCCCGGGCCGAGCGGCCCCTCCGCACCTCTGGATGCCGGTCAGGCTCTGACACTGACGGAGGCGCTTGCGGCGTACACCAGTGGGTCCGCCGAACTCGTCCTCGGCGACGGTGGTCGCCTCCGGGTCGGCGAACGAGCCGACGTCGTCGTCGCGACGGTCGACCCGTTCGAGCTCCCGTTGGACGCGCTGATCGAAACTGGTACCGCCCTCACGATCGTGGGCGGACAGATCGTGCACGAGCTCCGCGCGCCGTCCACGGCGTCAGATCTCACGCACCCGGAGGAGGGACACCGATGAAGATCATCATCGCCGGCGCAGGCATCGGCGGACTCGCCGCTGCGCTCAGCCTGGAAGCCGCCGGCTTCCGCGACATCGTCGTCGCTGAACGCAGCCCCGAGCTGCTGCCGCTCGGCGTAGGCCTGAACCTCCTGCCGCATGCGGTACGCGAACTCACGGAGCTGGGCGTCGCCGACCGCGTGGCAGAACTCGGGGTCGAGCCGAACAGCTTGTCGTACTACAACCGGCACGGGCAACTCATCTGGAGCGAGCCACGCGGACGAGCCGCGGGCTACGCATGGCCGCAGCTGTCGGTGCACCGCGGACGGCTGCAGATGCTGCTGCGCGATCTCGTGACCGAACGACTCGGAGACGTGATCCGGCTCGGGCACCGCCTTGTCGCGGTCGACGGCACACAGGACGGGGCGACGAGCGCGACTGCTCGTTTCGCACTGCCCGATGGGGCGAAAGCCACGATCGCCGGCGACCTGGTGATCGGGGCGGACGGGATCCGCTCAGCACTTCGTGCCCAGTTCGCCCCGGGTGAGGGCGATCCCGTATGGAGCGGGCTGACCCTCTGGCGAGGGACTGCCTTGATGGATCCCTTCCTCGACGGTCGCAGCATGGTGATGGTGGGCGACGGGGAACAGAAGTTCGTGGCGTACCCCCTTGCCGGACCGTTCGAGGACGGGCGGGTTCGTGTCAACTTCATCGCCGAGCAGCGTGGCGCCGGTGTCGCAGAAGCCGATTGGAACCGCTCCGTCGAGCGTGAGCCAATCGCGCAGCTCTTCGACGGCTGGCGATACGACTGGCTGGACATCCCTGCGATCATCGAGAGGGCGGAGGAACTGCTCGAGTACCCGATGGTCGACCGAGATCGGTTGCCAGGCTGGGTTCACGGCCGCGCCGTGCTCCTCGGCGACGCAGCACACGCGATGTATCCGAACGGCTCGAACGGCGGATCGCAAGCGATCCTGGACGCGCGCACACTCGCGTATCAGCTCGCGACCGCGGGGAGCATCGATGCCGCTCTCTCCGCCTACGACGCTGAGCGACGCCCGGCCACTGCCGCGCTGCTGGATCTTACGAGGCAGACCGGGCCGGAGCGGGTCATGCAGATCTCCCGGGAACGTGCGCCCGAAGGGTTCGCGGACGTGCACGATGTGATCAGCGACGACGAACTCCAGCAGATCGCGCTCGAGTACAAGCGCGCCGCCGGATTCGATCCGTCACGCCTCAACGCGCGCAGCACCCTGTCCGTCCCTCAAGCGCATGGCTGAGATGCTGACTTTGACGCCCGTCTGTGAGGTGATCGTCGAGCTCGGGGAGCCTCTCGACCTCGGCGCCACCCGCGACGGGAACAGGCGAATCACGCCCATCCTCGGCGGCGAGCTCCGGGGTGCGCGGATCGCCCCCGTGGGTGAAGAACACGTCGTTGACCGCAACTACCTCGATCTTCGGGCAGTGATATTGCCTGGCGGGTCCGATCGCCAACTGGTCCGGGCAGACGGCGCGATCGAGATCGACGCACGATATACGGCGCAGACCGACGGTGGCCATCTGGTCGGTGTCCGCACTGTGGGGATCCGCCGCGTCTCCCACGACGGAACCTATTTCCGCGTTGCGGTCCGGTTCGAGACCGCATCGCAAAGCCTGACCGATCTGCAGGACTCGATATTCATCGCGGACGGCATACGCGAGCGCTCAATGGTTCGGCATGTGGTCTATCGGGTTGACTGATCGATGTCTGTTCCGTCCCATGGCCCGCGCCGCCCCCTCCCGCCCGCCCCCTCACGACGCGGCGGGGTGCTGCTTCCAGGTCTCTGCGGCCGGAGCAGGGGCCGGAGAGGAGAGCGCCCGCGCCTTCAGGGTCTCGAACTCCGCCTCGGTGATCGTGCCTTCGTCGCGGAGCGCCTTGGCCCGGGAGATCTCCTCGGCGGGCGTGCTCGCGTGGGGCATCCGGCGCAGGAAGTCGTCGGTGGCGCGCCACCGCTGCTCCGCCTCCCGGTTCGCGCGGGCCTGCATGCCCGGTCCGCGGAAGATCAGGTACGCGAGCAGCGCCACGAGCGGGACGAAGACGAGTCCGATCACCCACAGCGCTTTCGCGACGCCGCCGAGCGTGTGGTCCCGGAACAGGTCGGCGACCACCGCGAACAGCGCGAACAGGTAGGCGGCGAACGCGACGATCGCGAACATCGTCCAGGTCAACGACCAGAAGCCGTCGTAGCCGTACAGCATCATGACGACACCTCGGTCTCGCTGTCGGCCCGGCCGTCCTGGGGGCGGACGACGAGGACGGGGGAGTGCGCGTGGCGGACGCAGGCGGCGCTGACCGAGCCGAGCAGGAGACCGACGAAACCGCCGTGCCCGCGGTTGCCGACGACGAGCATCTCGCAGCTCCGGCTCATCTCGATCAGCGTCGCCGCCGGCATGCCGCCGACGACGGTGCGCGTCAGGCGAGAGGGCGGGGTGTCGCCGAAGGCGCGGTCGATCGTCGTGGACAGCGTGTCCTCCGCGACGATCTCGGGCGTCCACTCCACCACGAGCTCCGCGCCGGTGATCGACGAGTAGTACCAGGTGGTGACGGCTTCGAGGGGGACGTCGAGCGCGTCCGCGAGGCGGGCGGCGTAGCGCAGGGCCGCGACGGAGGAGTCCGATCCGTCGATGCCGACGATGATCCGGTGGGTGTCGATGGTGTCCATGACCCGAGGCTCCTCCCCGCCGGCGTCCCCCGGCGGGACGAAAGTCACCCGGAGCCGGAGCCGGAGCCGGAGCCGGACTCGGAGCCAGAGCCGGACTCGGAGCCAGAGCCGGGGTCGAGGCCCGTGGGCGGGCGCGACCGGGCGGCGCGTTCAGCCCTCCGCGTGAGGCTCAGCCCTCGCGTGAGACTCAGTCCTCCGCGTGAAGAGCATGCGGGCGGACGACGAGGACGGGGGAGTGCGCGTGGCGGACGCAGGCGGCGCTGACCGAGCCGAGCAGGAGGCCGACGAAACCGCCGTGCCCGCGATCGCTGACGACGAGCATCTCGCAGGCCCGGCTCATCTCGATCAGTGTCCGCGCCGGAGGTCCTGCAGCCACGGTGCGGACGAGACGGGCGGGCGGAGCATCTCCGAAGGCGCGGCCGACGGCGTCGGCCAGAGTGTCCTTCGCGTCCTCGTCGGGCGTCCACTCCATCATGACCCTGGCCTCCGTCGCCGACGAGTAGTGCCAGGTCGTCACGGCCTCCAGCGGCAGGTCCAGGGCGTCGGCGATCCGCGCGGCGTAGCGCAGGGCGGCGACGGAGGAGTCCGGTCCGTCGACGCCGACGATGATCCGGTTCGCGATCGTGTCCATGACCCCTACGTTCCCTCGGTGCGCACGCGGACGTCGGGACGAAAGTCACCCCGGTCCGCCCCCGCGATCCGGGCTCGGCTCTGCGCGCGCGGATCGCTTCTCGGCGTCCAGCCGCTCCAGCACCTCCCGCTGCCCGGCGAGCAGGCGCAGCTGCTCCTGCTGCAGATTGGTGAGATACGTGAGGGTGCGGTGATCCGCCTCCGCCTTCGCATCCTGCTGGGACTGGATGACGTTCTGGCCGACCATGATCACCGGCAGCAGGACGAGCTGCAGGAAGTTCTGCGAGATCCAGGCGATGAGCGTGATCATGCTCGTCGTCACGATCCACGCCGGGAACCACGACCGCAGCCCCGGGGAGAACGCGACGAGGATCGCGGGCAGGGAGAGCAGGGAGAGCAGGGCGAACGCGTAGGCCGACCACATGGATCCCATCACGGCCGTGATCCTCACGGCGAGGCGGGTGTTGAAGCGGGTGACGGCCGACGTCGGCGCGGCACGCAGTTCGGCCGGGTGCACCACGTACGCGTTCGGCGCCGGCCGGCCTCCGTCCGAGCTCATCCCGGCCTCCTGTCGGTCCGCCGTCATCGTGCGTCAGTCCGCGTCCTCGACGTCGAAGTCGAAGACGAGGCGGGCGGGCACGGACCCGTCCAGCACCTCCTGCATCGACGCGGCCGCCGTGGACAGGTCCCGCGTCTGGGCGACGACGGTCGTGCGTCCGAGCGCGTGCAGCCGGAAGACCTCGGCGAGATCCGCCCTGGTGCCGACGATGGATCCGATGATCTCGATGCCGTTCAGCACCGTGTCGAAGACCGGGAACGTCAGGCTGCCGTCCTTCGGCAGGGACACGAGCACGAGCCGCCCGCCGCGGGCGAGGGCCCGGTACGACTGGTCGAACACGGCGGGGGCGACGGCGAGCACGATGCACGCGTCCGCGCCGCCGAGGGCTCTGATCGCCTCCACGGGATCCGACTTCGCGGCGTCGACGACGTGGTCGGCGCCGAGCATCGTGGCGAGCTTCAGTTTCTCCTCGCTCACGTCCACGGCGATCACCTCCGCCCCGACCAGCCGCGCGTACTGGATCGCGAGATGGCCGAGCCCGCCGATCCCGAACACCGCGACGCGCTCGGACGGGGTCACCCGCGCGGCCTTGATCGCCGCATAGGTGGTCACGCCCGCGCAGGTGAGCGGGGCGGCATCGAGGGAGGTCACCGATTCGGGGACGGGCACCGCGAAGCGGGCGTCGATGACCGCGTACTCGGCGTGCGCGCCGTTCACCGCGTACCCGGTGTTCTTCTGCGCGAGGCAGAGGTTCTCGCGCCCGGTCACGCAGTACCGGCAGGATCCGCACGCGGATCCGAGCCAGGCCAGCGCGACCCGTGTGCCGATCGCGGGGGCGGAGACGCCGGCGCCGAGCCCGTCGACGCGGCCGATGCCCTCGTGCCCGGGGATGAACGGCAGAGACGGCTTGACCGGCCAGTCGCCGCGCGCCGCATGGATGTCGGTGTGACAGAGGCCGCTCATCTCGATGCGCACGAGCACCTGTCCGGGGCCGGGGACGGGCACGGGCACCTCCTGCACCGCGATGGGCTCCGTGAACGAAGAGACGACCGCGGCGCGCATCGTCGCGGCCGGCGCCTGCGCCCCGTCCACCGCTGCCGCGGGGGCCGGGGAGGCTGCGGGCGCACGCTCGCCGCGGGCGGCCTCCGCGCCGCGGGCATCCTCCGCACCGCGTGCGTCCTTCGCACCGCGGGCTTCGCCCTCCGCACCGCGGACGGAGGGCTCCGGCGCCGTCGCGCCCTCCGCCGTCGCGCCCTTCGTGCGTCCGAACCCGCCCAGCGGGACGACCTCCTCCAGCCGAGGCACCCGCACGTTCCAGTCGAGATCCCGCCGGATCCGCCGGCGCAGCGCATCCGCGGCCGTAGGCTCCCCGTGGGTGAGGAAGACCTGCGCGGGGGCCTCGGGTGCGGTGCGCATCCACTCGACGATCTGGCCCGCATCCGCGTGCGCCGACATCATCTCGAGCGAGTGCACCTCGGCGAGGATGGGGATGTCCTGCCCGTAGATGCGCAGGGTGCGCTCGCCGCGCTGCAGTGCGTCGCCGCGTGTGCCGCCGGCCTGGAATCCGGTCAGGACGATCGCGTTGCGCGGATCCGGTCCGTACGAGGCGAGGTGGTGCAGGATCCGTCCGCCCTCGAGCATGCCGCTCGCGGAGATGATGATCGCGGGGCCGCCGCGGGTGTTGAGCGCCTTGGAGTCCTCGACGCTGCGCACCAGGGTCGCCGTCTCGTACATGCGGCGGAACTCGTCGGGTGCGATGCGGTGCTCCTCCGGGTGGCGGGCGTACATCTCGGCCGCGCTGACCGCCATGGGGCTGTTCAGGAACAGCGGCACCTGCGGGATCCGCCCGGCGGTGCGCAGACGGCTGAGGTGCAGCAGCAGCGACTCCGCCCGGCCGATCGCGAAGGCGGGCAGCAGCACGACCCCGCCGCGGGCGCAGACCCGGGTGATGATGTCGGCGAGCGCCTCCTCCGCGTCGACGCCGGGGTGCGTCCGGTCGCCGTACGTCGACTCCGCCACGAGGACGTCGGTCGCCTCGAGCGCTCGCGGCGGTCGCATCAGCGGATCGTCGGTGCGCCCGAGATCGCCGGTGAAGTGCACGCGGGTGCCGTCCACCTCCAGCAGCACCTGCGCCGCGCCCAGGATGTGCCCTGCCGGGACGAACGAGACGCGGGCGTCGCCGACCTCGACGACGGCGTCGAACGGATGCGGGGCGAAGTGCTCGAGCGCCGCCATCGCGTCGCTCTCGGTGTACAGGGGCAGAGGGTGCGCATGCTTCGAGCTGTGCCGGCGCTCCGCGTAGGAGGCCTGCTCCTCCTGCAGTCGGCCGCTGTCCGGCAGCACGAGGGTGCTGAGTTCGGCCGTGCCGGTGGTGCTGTGGATCTCGCCGTCGAAGCCGTCGCGCACGAGCGCCGGCAGGTAGCCGGTGTGATCCAGATGCGCGTGCGTGATGACGACGGCGTCGATGCTCGACGGTTCCACGGAGAAGCGCGCCCAGTTACGCTCCCGCAGGGACTTGTACCCCTGGAACAGCCCGCAGTCGATCAGGATCCGGCTCCGTCCCGTGTCGACGAGGTAGCGGGATCCGGTGACCGTGTCGGTCGCTCCGAGGAATGTCAGCGTTGCGCTCATGCAGTGAGACAACACCCCGTGGACCGCCCGGACCGGGACTTTGGTCACCCGGTGAGCCGTCGTTCACGGGCGGGACCGGATCCGGGTGCCGAGGATCCCCGCCACGACGTCCTCCGCATGTTCGAGCGGCCCGATGACCGCGGACCTGCCGGTGGCCAGCGCGAACTCCGACGCCGCATCGACCTTCGGCCCCATCGAGCCCGAAGGCAGATCGAGTGCGGTGGCCGTGGCGGGGGTGAGCTCGGGCAGCACGGTCGCCTCCGGCGATCCGTAGTCGGCGATCACCCCTGGGACGTCGGTGAGGATGGCCAGGAGTTCGGCGTCCAGCTGCTGCGCGATCAGCGCGGCGGTGCGGTCCTTGTCGATGACCGCGTCGATCGTCCGGAGGCCGCCGGCGTCCTCGATGACCGGCACGCCGCCTCCGCCGCCCAGGATCACCGTCCTTCCGGCGCCGAGCAGGGTGCGGGCGTCGTCGAGCTCGAGGATCCTCCTCGGGCGCGGTGAGGGGACGACGCGACGCCACCCGCCGCCGTCGGCGGCGATGCTCCATCCGTGCGTCTTCGCCAGGGCACGTGCCCGGCGCTCGTCGTACACGGCGCCGATGAGCTTCTCGGGGCGGTGCATCTCGGGATCCTCCGGGTCGACGAGGACATGGGTGATGAGGGTGGACACCGGCCTGGTCGTCCCGGCGCTGCGCAGGGCCACCTGCAGCAGCGAGCCGATCATGCCCTGGGTCGCCGCGCTGAGCAGCCCCAGCGGGTAGGGTGCGCCGAGCACCGGATCCTCGGCGGACTCGCGTGCGAGGAGCCCCACCTGGGGTCCGTTGCCATGCACCAGCACGAGCTCGTGAGCGTCGGCCAGGCGCGCGAGGGCCGGAGCCACGGCGGCGAGGCGCGCCGACTGCGCGGACGCCTCCGGGCGCTCGCCGCGGTGCAGCAGCGCGTTGCCGCCGAGCGCGACCACCAGCCTCATCGCTCCTCGATCCCCGGCGCACCCTCGGCGAGGCTGTGCAGCATCACGGCGGCGATGGTGTGGCGCCGGTTCTCCGCCTGGTCGAACACCAGGGATGCGGACGAGCGGAACACATCGTCGCTGACCTCCATGCCCTCGAGGCCGGTGAGGCGGAACAGCTGATCGCCCAGCGCCGACCGGCGGTCGTGGGTCGAGGGCAGGCAGTGCAGGAAGCGGACGTCGGGGTTCCCGCTGCGCTCGAGGAGCGGGCGGTCGACGCGATAGGGACGGAGCAGGCGGATCCTGTCCTCCCAGGCGCCGCGGTCCTCGCCCATGCTCAGCCACACGTCGGCGTAGACGAAGTCGGCATCCCTGATCGCGTCGCCGACGTCCTCGGTGATGAGGATCCGTCCTCCGGACTGCGCCGCGCGCTCCTGGGCGATCGCGACGATCCCGGGCTCGGGGGAGAGGGATCCGGGACAGGCGATCCGCAGATCCATCCCGCGCATCGCCCCGCTGACGAGCAGGCTGTGCACGACGTTGTCCCTGCCGTCGCCCGTGAAGCACACCCGGGCGGGCGGCCCGGCGGGATCATGATGCTCCTCGATCGTGAGCAGATCGGCGAGCGCCTGCGTCGGGTGCCAGGTGTCGGTGAGCGCGTTCCACACGGGCACGCCGGCGTGGTTCGCGAGCGTCTCGACGGAGCCCTGGGCGAAGCCCCGGAACGCGATCGCGTCGTAGTAGCGCCCCAGCACGCGGCCGGTGTCCTCGACGGATTCGCTGTCGCCCAGATGGCTGCTCGCGGGGTCGATGTACGTGCAGTGCGCGCCGAGGGCGTGCGCCGCCGTCTCGAACGCCGCCCTCGTGCGTGTCGAGGGCTTCTCGAACAGCAGCGCGATCAGGCGGCCGGCGAGGTGCGGGGCGAGACCCGTGCGCCCGGCCGCTTTCACCGTGCGGGCCAGGGACAGGAGCGTCTCCACCTCCGCGGCGGACAGGTCGCTGTCCTTGCGGAGGTGACGAAGGGCGTCCGGCGCCGTCGTCGCGTTCACAGCCCGGCCGAATCGCGCTGGATCGGGCACGACATGCATCGGGATCCGCCTCGGCCCCGCCCGAGCTCGCTGCCGCCGATCGTGATCACCTCGATCCCGTTCCGCCGGAGCATCGTGTTGGTCGCGACGTTGCGGTCGTACCCGATCACGACGCCCGGTGCGACGGCGAGGAAGTTGTTCGCGTCGTCCCACTGCTCGCGCTCGGCGGCGCGGGCGTCCTGCTCCGTCGTGAGCAGGCGCAGCCCCTCCACGCCGAGGGTCTCGCCGAGCAGGTGGCGAAGCGGGAGCGCCGGGCCGATCGCCAGACGGTCGTCGCCCTCATCGGGCGAGATCATGTGGCCGTCCAGCCGGGCGGGGTCCAGCGCCGAGGACAGGATGAACGTGCGCTCGTCGAGCATCGTCATGAGGGTGTCGAGGTGCATCATGGCGTGCGCCCGGGGGATCGGGACGGCGATGACGCGACGCGCCTGACCGGAGCGGAAGAGCTCCTGAGCCAGGATCTCCACCGCTGCCGGGGCCGTTCGCTCGCCCATCCCGATGAGGACGACGCCGTGACCGAGCACGTGCACGTCGCCCCCCTCGAGAGGGGCGAGAGTCCGGAGCCCGTCGTCGTAGCGGTTGATCATGGGCTGCCGGAACAGCGGGTGGTAGTCGTAGATGATCCTCGCGTTCTCCGTCTCGCGGGTGCGCGCGGCGCGAGCCATCACGGTCACCGCGACGCCTCGATACACCCAGGCGGAGCTGTCGCGCGGGAACAGGGTGTTCGGCAGCGGCGGGAGCAGGAACCCGCTGTGCTCCCGCGTCTGCCACAGCAGGCTGTCCGTCGGCGCGATCTCGAGCTCGTCGAAGGCGATGCCGCCGATCATCATCTCGGCGAGGGCGGCCGCGGGCTGCGCCTGCAGTCGCTCGCGCACCAGCGGGGCGAGGGCGGGGCCGAAGCGCTCCGGCGTGCAGAGCGTGCCCAGGAGATCCGTCCGTGCGGCCGGGACCGCGAGCGCCTCGGCCAGGAGCGTCTGGAACTCGTGGACGACGACGCCGTGCGAGCGCAGGACCTCCGCGAACGCATCGTGCTCGGCACGGGCGCGCGTGCCCCACAGCACGTCGTCGAAGAGCAGCTCCCGGCAGTTGCCGGGAGTGAGCCGGTCGAGCTCGCGTCCGGGGCGGTGCACGATCACCTGACGGAGGACACCGACCTCCGAGTGCACGCCGAGCTCGGCCGCGGCGATGCTCTCGCGTACCGGGGACGGGGAGACGGCGGGGACGCTCATGAGCGCGCTCCTCGTGCGATGGACGCGGACAGCTCGGAGGAGTGCGCGTGCTGGACGTCGTCGGGGATCCCGTGCTCCCAGGGATCCGGATCCACGGCGCCGTGACGCCGATGGGACGCCTTCATCCAGATGTACAGCGGAACGCCGAGCAGGAACGCGACAGCGCCGTAGAAGGAGGCCTCCGCGCCCGTGCCGATGAGGGACCAGAACGAGAAGGCGAGCGCGAGCACCGTGACCACGAGATCCCTGCCCAGATGCGGCCAGGAGACCGCGCGAGCCTTGGTGACGAGCCAGTACAGCTGCGCCGCCGCCGAGAAGAGGTAGGGGACCACCACGGTGAAGACCGTCAGCAGCACGACCATCGTGAACACCTGGGCGAAGCTCGTGTATGCGAGGACGGTGAGGGCGGTCGCGAGCACGGTCGAGGAGATGATCCCCACGAGCGGCATCCCGCGGTGCTCGCGCCCGAACACGCTCGGGAAGAGCCCTTCCCGAGCCGCGGCCTGCGGCATCTCGCCCACGATGAAGGTCCAGCCCACCAGGCAGCCGAGTCCCGAGACGATCGCGACGACCGCGATGACCTGCCCCGCCCACGTTCCGGAGAAGATCGCATCCGCGGCGTCGCTGAACGGAGCGGTCGACGTCCGCAGGCGCGCGTTGCTGACGGTGCCGAACACCGCGAGTGTGCCGAGGATGTAGACGATGCCG
Source organism: Microbacterium sp. MMO-10 (assembly GCF_037148715.1). NCBI lineage: Bacteria > Bacillati > Actinomycetota > Actinomycetes > Micrococcales > Microbacteriaceae > Microbacterium > Microbacterium sp. MMO-10. The sequence continues at coordinate 337,757 of NZ_JBBCSV010000003.1, forward strand.
CTGATCAGGGTGCCGTAGACCGTCGCCCGGGGGACGTTGCGCTTCGGATCGCGCACGCGACCGGCGGCGACCGATGCCGTTTCCATGCCGATGAACGCGAACAGGGCGATGGCTCCTGCGCCGGCCAGAGCCGACCAGCCGTCGGCGCCGGAGGAGTTGAAGGATCCGAAGTTCGCCGGGTTCAGGAAGAACAGCCCGAGCACGGCGATCGCGGCGAGCGGAACGATCTTCAGGACGGTGAAGACCACCTGCGCCCCGCCCATGCTGCGCAGTCCCATCGCGTTGATGGCGACCGGGATCCAGAGGCACGCGACCGCGATGACGATCGACCAGCCGATCTGATGGTCGGTGTTGACGAAGACTTCGACGTAGCCGGTGAGCGCGACGACGATCGCGGCGTTGCCCGCCCACGCGCTCAGCCAGTACGACCACGCGTTGAGGAAGCCCGCGAACTCGCCGAACGCCTCTCTGGCGTAGACGTAGGGTCCGCCGGATCCGGGGACGCGGGCCGTCAGGCGGCCGAAGACGATCGCGAGGGCGATCGCGCCGACCGTGACCAGCACGAAGGCGACGAGGCTGATGGGGCCGTACGCGGCGAGGGCCGAGGGCAGGCCGAAGACGCCGGTGCCGATCACCGAGCCGATGACGAGTGCGGAAGCAGCGGGAAGACCGAGCTGCTTCGCCGAGGGGGAAGATGACGTGTCCATGGCCGCGATCGTCGCGCCGCGGACCGGCGCGATCCGGGTCCAAGGTCCCGCGGGGCGCTCTGGACGTCCCGGGAAGCAGGTCTCAGGCGGGCAGCGGCACGGACCACCGCACCCGGGTGCCGCCCGCGGTGCGGTTCTCGACGACGCAGCGTCCGCCGTGCCGCTCCGCGCGTGCCTCGAGGTTCGCGGTGCCGCTGCGGGGGGCGTTCTCGGGCAGGCCCACGCCGTCGTCCTCGACGGTCACGACGACGTCGGTCTCCGAGACGAGCACCGCGACGGAGGCCGACTGCGCGCGGGCGTGCCGGGTCACGTTCGCGAGGGACTCCCGGATCACGGCGGTCAGGTCGTCGGCGAGCGCCCCCGTGACGAGGAGGTCGACGGGCCCCGCGAACGTCATCCGCGGTCGCGGCGTCGCGCCCGAGACGAGCGCGAGCAGCCGTCCGCGCAGTCCCGGACCCGTGGTCGCCTGCGTCCGCAGCGCGAAGATCGCGGTGCGGATGTCGGTGATGGTCGCGTCGAGCTCTTCGATGTGCCGTTCCAGCGCCTCGGCCTGGGCGGGGTGCGCCGCCGCGAGGGCCTGGAGACCGAGGGCTGTCGCGAACAGCCGCTGGATCACGTGGTCGTGCAGGTCGCGGGCGATGCGACTGCGGTCCTCGACGAGATCGAGCCGCTGGCGCTGCTCCCTGGCCCGCGCCAGGGATACGGCGATGCCCGCCTGCGAGGCGAAGTCCGAAATCGTGTCGAGCTCCATGCGGGTGTACGTGGAGCTGCTGCGGGAGACGCAGAGCGCACCGACCGCGTCGCCGCCGACGACCAGAGGCACGGCGACCGTGTGCCCGAACGGCCGGACGACGGCGTCCGCCGGATCCGGCAGATGCTCCACGATCAGCCGGCCCTCTTCGATCGCGCGGGCGGCGAGGGCGCCGGCGGCGGGGTAGTGTGTCCCCTCGATGGCGGCGCCGCCCGCGCCGCGCGCGATGTCGATGCGCAGACGGTCGTCGTCACCGGGGGTGATGATCGCGACGAGCTCGGTCGGCACGACGGTGGCCACGGCCTCGGCGACGATCGCGAGGGCATCGCCGGCGTCGGGTGAGAGCAGGGCGGCGGTCACCCCCGACAGCGCGGTGCCCAGTCGCTCGCGCCGGCGGGTCTCCGCGAACAGGCGCGCGTTCTCGATGGCGACACCGGCGGTCGTCGCCAGGGCCTCGATGATCTCCTGATCGTCGTCGGAGAAGAGGTCCTTCTCCGGATCCGTCAGATACAGGTTGCCGAAGGTCCGGCCCCTGATGCGGATCGGCACTCCCAGGAAGGCGTCCATCGGCGGATGGTGCTCCGGGAAGCCGACCGACCGCGGATCGTCCGCGATCCGCGGGATCCGGATGGTCTTCCCCGCCTCGATCACGGCGCCGAGCAGCCCGTGTCCCGTCGGCGGCGCTCCGATCTCCTGCACGACCTCGGAGGGGATGCCCTCGTGGATGAAGCGTTCCAGGAGCCCCTCGTCGTCGATCACGCCGAGGGCGCCGTAGCGGGCGCCGACGAGTTCGATCGCCGCCCCGACGATCCTGCGCAGCACCGCGTCGAGGTCGAGGTCCTCGCTCACCACGCGGGTGGCGCTGAGCAGTGCGCGCAGCCGTCCCTGGGCCGTGAGCACGTGCTGGGCGCGCGACATCAGATCCGCGATGGTCTTCTCGAGCTCCAGCCGCGGCACATCGGGGAACGTGATCGGGTCGTCATCCATGGGCTTCCCAGCGCTTGACGCTTCGAGTGTACGCGCGGCCCGCGGGACTTTCGACCCTCCGGGGGCGCAGCGCCGCGCGGAGGGTGAGAGCGTGCACTCCCGCACCCGACGAAAGGAACTCTCATGGCCATCCACACCGACACCGACCTCGACGTGCAGACGCTCGTGATGGACGAACTCGATTGGACACCCGATGTGGACGCCGCAGGAATCGGCGTCGCCGTGGTGGACGGGATCGTCACCCTCTCGGGCGAGGTCGGCAGCTATGTCGAACGCCTCGCAGCCAAGAAGGCCGCTCGGCGCGTGCGCGGGGTGCGGACCGTCGTCGACGATCTCACCGTGCACCCGAAGTCGGCGTGGCCCGTCACCGAGACCGACGTCGCGAAGGAGGTCGAGCGTGCGCTGCGCGCGGCGAGCAATGTGCCGCAGAGCGTGAAGGCGGACGTGCAGGGGCACAGCGTCACGCTCAGCGGAGAGGTCGACTGGGACTTCCAGCGCCATGCGGCCAAGCGCGCGGTGCAGCACCTGCGGGGCGTCGCGTCGGTCATCAGCAGGATCCAGATCGCCGCACGGCCCTCGGGGACGGATACGGAGGAACGGATCCGCAACGCGCTCACCCGCAACGCCCAGCTCGACGGACAGACGATCCACGTCGCCGTCCACGGGAACAAGGTCACGCTCACCGGAACAGTGAAGTCGTGGACCGAGCGTCAGCAGGCGGGCAACGCCGCCTGGGCATCCCCGCACGTCACCGACGTGGACAACCAGATCATGGTCCGCGCGTTCTGAGCATCGTGCGGGTCCGGGGCGGGCGTGCCCCGGACCCGCGTCCCGGCGGAGAGCGGAGGAGCGACCCGTGTTCATCGACAGACAGGACGCCGGACGGCGGCTCGGCGCGGCGCTGCGGCACGCCGATGTCCGGGCCTCGATCGTGCTCGGGCTTCCGCGTGGCGGCGTCCCCGTCGCCGCGGAGGTCGCCGCCGCGCTCGACCTGCCGCTCGACGTGATCGTCGTCCGCAAGCTCGGCCTGCCGACGCATCCGGAGGTGGCGATGGGGGCGATCGGCGAAGACGGAGTCCGCCTGCTCGATCCGGGCATGATCCGGGACGCGGGCGTGAGCCGCGCGCAGCTCGACGACGTCGAGAGCCGCGAACGAGAGACCCTGGACCGTCGCGCTCGGCTGTTGCGCGGGGGCGCGGCACGCCGCGACCTGACGGGTCAGGCCGTGCTCATCGTCGACGACGGCATCGCCACCGGGGCCACGGCGTCCGCGGCCTGCCTGGTCGCCCGTCGGCTCGGCGCCGCGCAGGTGGTGGTGGCCGCGCCCGTCGGCGCGCCCGACGCCGCGCGACGCATCGTCGGCGCGGACCGGGTCTTCTGCCTGGAGCAGCCCGAGGACTTCCGGGCCGTCGGCGCCTCGTACCGCCGATTCGATCAGACGACCTACGACGAGGTCGTCCGCCTTCTCGCACGAACAGGGACAGCATCATGACCGCCAGAGACGACCTCATCGACGACATCCGGGACCTCGCCCATCCGCTCGCTCAGGAGGGAGCGCTGGACGGTCTGGTCGACCGGGCACGAGGGCGTCGCTTCGTCGCGATCGGCGAGGCCTCGCACGGCACGGGCGAGTTCTACCGGTGGCGCGCCCTCCTCACCCGTCGGCTGATCGAGGAGGCCGGAATCACCTGGATCGGCGTCGAGGGCGACTGGCCGGACTGCTGGCGGATCGACCGCTGGGTGCGCGGCCTCGCCGAGACCGACCGCGACGCCCGTGGAGTGCTGGCGACCTTCGACCGATGGCCGACCTGGATGTGGGCGAACACCGAGGTCGCCGACTTCCTCGACGGGCTCCGCGAGCTCAACGCCTCCCGCCCGGCCGAGAACAGGGTCGGGTTCTACGGACTCGACGTCTACTCGCTGTGGGATTCGCTGCAGCGGATCATGGCCTGGCTCGCGGTGAACGAACCCGACGCGCTGCCGGTGGCCGCGAGGGCATGGCGGTGCTTCGCACCGTTCGACGAGGACCCGCACCGTTACGCCTGGGGCACCCGGCTGGTGCCGGCCTCCTGCGAGGACGATGTCGTCGAGCTCCTCACCGAGGTGCGCCGCCGTGCGATCGGCGACGGGGAGGAGGCGTTCGATGCGCGCCAGAACGCGTCGATCGTCGTCGAAGCCGAACGCTACTACCGCGAGATGGTGCGGACGGACCGCGGATCCTGGAACATCCGGGACCTGCACATGATGGACACGATCGACCGGCTGGCCGCGCATGAGGGACGGGCGTCCCGCGGGGTGATCTGGGCGCACAACACCCATGTGGGCGATGCGCGCGCCACCAGCATGGCCGCGGCCGGGCTGCTGAACATCGGGCAGCTGCTCCGCGAGCGGCACGGCGCCGACCAGGTGCTGCTCATCGGCATGGCCTCGCACTCCGGCACGGTGACGGCGGCGCGAGAGTGGGGCGTCGCCGAGGAGCGGATGCCGGTTCCGATCGCGCGGGCGGACAGCCACGAGGGACTCCTCCACGACGCGCTCGGCTTTCCCGCGGTCCTCGACTTCGGTGCCGAGCGGACTCGCGCCTGGCTGTCGGACGGCGCCGGTCATCGTGCCATCGGCGTCGTCTACGACCCGGCCCGCGAGCGCGGCAACTACGTCCCGACCGCCATGGGCGCGCGCTACGACGCGCTGCTCTGGTTCGAGCAGACGCACGCCCTCCTGCCCCTTCACCACGAGAGGCGCCCCGAGGAGGTCGAGTACGAGACGGAGCCGACCGGCTTCTGACGCCGCTCGGCGTCCGCTCACTGCGACTCGTGCTTCACGGCCCGGCCCGTCATCCGCGTGATCCGGAACCGCAGCGGCACGTCCCGCTCTCCGCCCGGCCAGGGCGAGACGCGCGCGACGAGCGCCGCGGCCTCCTCCGGTGCGGGGCGGGAGAGCGGTCCGCTCATCAGCACGCTCCAGGCCGCGCGCCCGAGGCTGTCCAGGTGGTCCACTTCGAACGACACGGTCGCGCCCGCGTCGGCGAGGACGCTGAGCGCCCCGTCGGATCCGGTCCGCAGGAGGAGATCGTGCCCGGAGACGGCATAGTTCATCGGGATGATCTCGACCACTCCTTCCCGCACATATCCCGCGCGGCCGACCGTGGTCGCCGTGAGGAGGTCGTAGCAGCGCTGCTCGCTGAGCACGTGGATCATGATCTTCTCCCTTCGGTGGACGGGCTCCCGTCAGCCGCCCTTCCCGCCAGCGTCCCCGATGCGCCGCCGCCCGACCGTGACCTTCGTCCCGTCGTCCTCCGCGCCCGTCAGAAGCCGATCACCAGGGAGCCGGCCGCCCGCCCGCTCCGCAGCTCATCGATCGCCGCACCCGTGTCGGCGAACGCATAGCGGGTGACTCTCGGCGTCAGCCGGAGGCTCTGCGCCAGGCGGAGGAATGCGGCGCCGTCGGCGCGCGTGTTCGCGGTGACCGTGCGCAGGTCCCGCTCCCGGAACAGATCGCGGGCGTAGTCCATGGCGGGGATCGCGGTCATGTGGATCCCGGCCAGCACCACCGTGCCGCCGGGGCGCGTCGCCTCGAGGGCGAGCGGCACGAGCTCTCCGGCCGGCGCGAACACGATCGCCGCATCCACAGGGGTGGGCGGAACGGCCGTCGCATCCCCGACGAACACGGCGCCCACGCGCCGCGCCAGCTCCCGGTTGCGCTCGCCGCGTGTCATCGCGAGCACGCGCGCGCCCTGGGCGATCGCGAGCTGGGCCGTCAGGTGCGCACTGGATCCGAATCCGTAGATCCCCAGATCGCCGCCCGGGGGCAGGTTCGCGCGCGTCAGCGCGCGATAGCCGATGATGCCCGCGCAGAGCAGCGGCGCGATCTCCCTCGGATCGGCGTCCTGCGGCAGCCGGTAGAGGAAGGACTCGGGCGCCGTGAGGTACTCCGCGAATCCGCCGTCGGCATCCCACCCGGTGTACCGCGAGGCGGGGCAGAGGTTCTCGCGCCCCTCTCGGCACCACCGGCAGGTGCCGCAGGTCCGGCGCAGCCACGCGGCCCCGACGCGGTCGCCGGGGTGCAGCGCGCGCACGGCGGCTCCTGCCGCGACCACCGTGCCCACCACCTGGTGCCCGGGGACCACCCCGGGGCGGTGCGGCGGGATCTCCCGGTCGATGACGTGCAGGTCGGTGCGGCACACGCCGCACGCCTCCACGGCGATCAGCACCTCGTCCGCTCCGGGGGACGGCACGCGCCGGGTCGTGGACGTCAGGGTTCCGGCGGCATCACCGGTCGCCCACACGCGCATCTCGGCGGAGGGCGCCGGGGCGGGCGCTGCGCGGAGCGAGGATCCGTTCACGCGCCGGCCCGGCTCTCAGCCACGATCCGTCCCGTCGTCGTCGGTGTGCATGATCAGCACGGGGCAGTGCGCGTGCGAGGCGCAGGAGGCGCTCACGGAGCCGAGCAGCAGGCCGGCGAATCCGCCGCGGCCGCGGCTTCCGAGCACGAGCATGCCGGCCGTCTCGCTGAGATCGATCAGCGTCCGTGCGGGCGGCCCGGACAGCACCGTCCGGGTGAGCCCGTCCGGCGGGGCGTCGCCGAACGCGGCGACGACCGACTGATCCAGGATCTGCTGCGCGTCCTGCTCCGGCTGCCATTCGATGACGAGCTCCGCGCCGGTCATGGGCGGGTAGGTCCAGGTCGTGACGGCTTCGAGCGGCGCGTGCAGCGCCTGGGCCAGCCGTGCGGCGTACTTCAGGGCGGCGATGGAGGACGGCGAGCCGTCCACCCCGACGATGATCCGATCCATGTCCATGCGTTCAGCTTCACCGCTGCGGCTGCCCGGACGCGGGACGAAAGTCACATGGCTCAGCCGGGATCGGAGGACTCGGGTCTGATCCGCAGGTCGTCGACCAGTGCGCGTACGCCGCGCACCCGTCGCACCGCCTCTCGTGCGGCGACCTTCTCGGCCTCCGAGCCGACCTCTCCCGAGAGCGTGACGGCGCCGTCGCGCACGAAGACGCCCACATCGACGGGATCGACGTCGTGAGCCCACTCGAGCTCGTCGGCGATGTCCTCCTTGATGTCGAGGTCCGCCCTGCGCGTCGCGTCCATGCGTCTTCCCCTCGAGTCGCCCGTGGCCGCCGGTCTGCGCCCCGGGGCGTTCACCGGTGCGTCGGCTCCGGCGCGTGCGCCGAGAGCTGAGCGGTGACGAGGTCGGTCAGATCGACCGGGTGCGTGGGCGGAAGCACCACGTCGGAGGGACCGATCGGCGAGCTCGGACGAGGGAACCCGGCGCGGTTCATGATGCACCCGCGGTCGCCGGGGCTTCCGTGCCCTCGGTGCCGTCACGGACGATCAGGACGGGGCAGTGGGCGTGCGCGGCGCACGCCGCGGACACCGACCCGAGCAGGAGCCCGGCGAACCCGCCGTGCCCTCGACTGCCCAGCACCAGCATGCCCGCGCATCTGCTCAGCCCGATCAGGACGCCCGCGGCGGGGCCGAGCAGCACGGTCCGCTTCAGCGGCGGCGGCTCGGCGCCGAACGCCTGCTCGACGGCGGCGTCGAGGACGGATCTTGCGTCGTCCTTCGGCGACCACGAAGGCACCAGGTAGGTGTCCGCGAACGGCGGGGAGGACCAGGTGGTGATCGCCTCGAGCGGGGCGCCGAGCGCGTCGGCGATGCGTGCCGCGTACCGCAGCGCGGCGATCGACGACGCGGACCCGTCCACGCCGACGATCACCCGGTCGGCATCAGCGTTCTCATCGTTCATGTCCCCACTGTCCCCGGCCGGATCCAGACCGATCGGGACGAAAGTCATACGGATCGGATCAGATCGGTTCGCCCGCCGCGCGGGCCGCGCGCGGAGGCCGTCGTGCTCCGCGTGACTTTGGTCCCGGCTCCGATGGCGTGCTGCTGCGAGCGTGAGGGGAGGAGATGGGAGAGGACCCTCATGAACGGCAATCGCTTCGCAGAACGCACCATCATCGTGACCGGCGCCGGATCCGGCATCGGACGGGCGACCGCCCTCCGCCTCGCGAGCGAAGGAGCGCGGATCGTCGGCGTCGATGCGTCCCGCACCCGCTTGCAGGATCTCGAGCGCGAGCTCGGGGACCGGGTCGCGACGGTGGACGGCGATCTCCTCCAGCAGCTCACGGCGGATCGTGCGATCGCCGCGGCGCGCGGCAGGATCGACGGGCTGGCCAACGTCGCCGGGATCATGGACGGATTCGAGCCCACGGCCGAGATCGACGACGCGACCTGGGAGCGCGTCATCGGCGTCAACGTCACCGGCATGATGCGGATGACCCGTGCGGTGCTGCCCGCGATGCTCGCCGCCGGTCGGGGCGCGATCGTCAATGTGGGCTCCGAGGCCGGGCAGCGGGGGTCGGCGGCGGGAACGCCGTACACGGTGTCGAAGCACGCGGTGAACGGGTTCACGAAGAGCACGGCGTTCTTCTACACGCCCCGCGGCGTGCGATGCAACGCCGTCGCGCCGGGCCCGGTCGCGACCAACATCGAGGCCGCCTTCCGCTCGACCCTGGCGCAGGAGCGCCTGGGGCCGGTGATGCGGGCGACACTCCCGCCTGTTGCGCAGCCGGAGGCTCTCGCCGCGGCCATCGCGTGGCTGCTCAGCGACGACGCCTCGGATGTGTCCGGAGCGATCATCCCCGTCGACGGAGGGTGGGCGGCCATCTGATCCGGGTGCATGATGGCCTTGGCGAGCATGGACGCGGGGAAGGGGAGTCCCGATGAGCAGTGTGTTCCTCGTCGACGATCACGAGATCGTGCGGCAGGGGCTGGCGGGCGTGATCGAGGGTCAGGCCGACCTGACCGTGGCCGGCGAAGCGGGCAGCGCCCGCGATGCGCTCGCGCGGATCGCGGCGACGCAGCCCGACGTGGCGGTCCTCGACGTCCGCCTTCCGGACGGGAACGGGATCGACCTGTGCCGGCAGATCCGGCAGGATCAGCCGCGGGTGCAGTGCCTGATCCTCACGGCCTATGACGACGACGATGCGATGTTCGCGGCGGTGGTGGCGGGTGCGGCCGGCTACCTCCTGAAGAGCGTCCGCGCGGCGGAACTGCTCGAGGCGATCCGCGGCGTCGCGGCGGGCCGGAGGCTGCTGCACCCCAGCGCCGAGCGCACGGCGATGCAGCGGATGCGCGACGCCCCCGGAGAGGATCCGCGTTTCGGATCCCTGGGGCTGCGGGAGCGGCAGATCCTCGCGCTGATCGCGGACGGGCTGACCAATCGGCAGATCGGCGAGCGGCTGGGGCTCGCGGAGAAGACCGTCAAGAACTATGTCTCCGGGCTCCTCAGCAAGCTGGGTCTGGATCACCGCACGCAGGCGGCGGTGTTCGAGATCGAGCGGGGCCGCCACCGCGACGACTAGAGCGCGGCGTCGGAGCCTCAGCCCTCCTGCTTCTCGTGGCGCACGATGAGGACGGGGCAGTGCGCGTGCGCCGCGCAGGCCGCGCTCACGGATCCGAGCAGCAGCCCGGTGAAGCCGCCGCGGCCCCGCGTGCCCAGCACCAGCATCTCCGCATGGCGGCTCTCCGCGATGAGCACGGACGCAGGCGGGCCGGCGACCACCCGGGTCGTCAGGCCGGCCGGACGGCCCTCCGTGAAGGCGCGCGCGATCACCGCGTCGAGATGCGCGGCCGTCTCCTTCTCCGGAGAGCGTCCCGGTGTCGGATACAGGTCGATCAACGCGGCGTAGTCCCAGGTCATGACGGCGCGGATCGGACGACCGAGCGCACCGGCGAGCGTCACGGCGTAGCGGAGGGCGTCGACGGAGGACTCCGATCCGTCGACGCCGACGAGGATCGGAAGGTCAGCGGTGGTGTTCATGCCCTTCACCCTCGCCCGCCGCCCGGGCGGGAGAAGGGACGAAGGTCACATGCGGGCGCGGGAGGAGCGCGCAGAGGGACGAGGATCGCCGTCCGAGCCGGTGCTAGCCCTTGTTGTCCGCGAGCAGCAGCACGCCGCCGAGGCCGATCATCATGCCGCCGCCGGTGCCGCGGACCGCGGCGAGCCGGCGGGGCGACCGTGCGAACCACGACCGCGCCGCCCCGGCGATCAGCGCCCACGTCGCATCGCAGGCGAAGGCGATGACGGTGAAGATCAGTCCCAGGATCATCATCTGCACCGGCACCGAGCCGGCATGGAAGTCGACGAACTGCGGCAGGGCGGCGACGAAGAACACGATGGTCTTGGGGTTGGTGGCGCCGACGACGAACCCCTGCCGCAGCATCGCGAACGTGGACAGGCGGCGCGGACCGGTCTGGGACGCGTCCGCGAAGCCGTCGCGACGGTGGCGGATGGCCTGGATCCCGAGGTAGGCCAGGTAGAGCGCGCCGAGCACCTTGACCGCCGTGAAGAGGGCCACGGACTGGGCGACGATGGATCCCACCCCGAACGCCACGGCGGTGATCGGGACGAGGCTCCCGAGCTCGTTGCCCAGCACGCTCCAGAGCCCGGCGCTGCGACCCCAGGCGAGGGAGCGTCCGATGACGAACAGCACGCTCGGCCCCGGGATGGCGATGAGCACCAGCGAGGTGAGCGTGAAGGCGACGAGGGCTTCGGTGTGCGGCACGTGAAGAACCTAGTCCCCCGCGGGTCCGGGCGCCAGAGGCCGTCCACCGCGGCGGCCGGGGCACCCGGCTACGATGACGCCGTGACCGACGAGACCTCCCGGATCCACACGCTCGGCATCATCGGCGCCGGCCGCATCGGCAGCGTGCTCGCCCGGCTCGCGGTCGCGGCCGGATACCGGGTGCTGGTCGCGGGATCGTCGGATGCGGCTCGGATCGCGCGCAGGGCAGGTGCGCTCGGGGCGACGGCCGTCGACGTCCCGGAACTCGCCCGCGAGGCGGATGCCGTGCTCCTCACGCTGCCGCTGCGTCGTCACACCGCGCTGCCGGCGGAGCTGCTGCGCGGCACGCTCGTGATCGACGCCATGAACTACTGGTGGGGGTCGGACGGCCTCCGCGACGACCTCGACGATCCGCGCACATCCACGAGCGAGATCGTGCAGCGGTTCCTGGCGGGCTCCCGCGTCGTGAAGGCGTTCAATCACATGGGCTATCAGGACGTCGAGGACGAGGCCCGCCCCGCACGAGCCCCGGGGCGCAAGGCGATCGCCGTCGCCGGCGACGACCCGGCGGACGTGGCGCAGGTCGCCCGGCTGGTCGACGACCTCGGGTTCGACCCCGTGGTGGCCGGCGTCCTCGCTGCGGGCATCATGCTGGAACCCGGCGCGGAGGCGTTCGGCGCCGATGTCGACGCGACGGAGCTGCGGGCGATGCTGGAGCGCTTCTGGAGCTCGCAGCGCGGCCTCGTCGTCGCGAGGGCGCGCGGCACGGGATAGCGGTATTCTGCCCGGCCCCCGCCCCAGTAGTCTCTTTCTCGTGAGCACGGAGTGGACGCGTCGGGTCCTCGTCGTGGAAGACCAGTCCGCTCTGCGCGTGCTCCTCTGCGATCTGCTCCAGCGGCACGGGTTCGAGACCGCGGCGGCCGCCGACGCGGCGACGGCGACGCAGCTGTTCACGGAGTTCGACCCCGATGCGCTCCTGACCGACATCGACCTGGGCTCCCGTCCCTCGGGCGCCGAGCTCGCCGCGATGCTCGCCGAGCTCGCGCCGCATCTCGCGATCGTCTTCCTCAGCAGCTATCCGCGCGCCGCCGCCGGCGCCACCGCGATGGGCATCCCGCGCGCCCTGTTCGTCCCGAAGCAGACCCTCGACTCACCGCGGACGCTCATCGACGCGCTCGAGCAGGCGCTGTCGACGCAGCCCGTGCCGGACGCGGGCTCCGTGCTCTCGCGTGAGGGACTCGGCGCCCTCACCCGGCACCAGCTCGACGTGCTGGCGATGATCGCCCGGGGCTGGTCGAACGACCGCATCGCGACGGAGACCGGATCCACCGTGCGCGCCGTCGAGCGATCGATCAGCCGGATCTTCGACAGGCTCGGCGTCACCGGGGATCCCACCGTGAATCCGCGCGTGGCTGCCGCGGCGACCTACCTCGCCGCGTTCGGCCCCTCGCGATGAGAGGCCTTCTCGCCGCGGTGCACGGATCCCTCCGCGGCGGACGCTTCCTCACGATCTGGTCTTTCGTCGCGACCCTGCCCCTCTCCGCGACCGTGATGGCCCCCTTCGGCGCGGGCGTCGATGCGCCCAGCGCCTGGCCGGCGACCGCCGTGACGTGGCTGTGCTTCGCCGGCGCGCTGGGCGTGGTCGCGCTCGTGGAGCGACGCCTGCACCGGCCCCGCGCACGCGTCGTCGCCGTCGTCGTCGGAGTGCTGCTCTGCAGTGGGCTGAGGCCGATCGTGCAGGATCTGTGGACCGCTGCCTCGGAGCTGCCGACGCCGCCGGCCTGGCAGCTCCCGTTCCGCATCGCGACGAACGTCCTGGTGTGGACGGTCGTGCTCGTCGTCGTGGCCGTGCTGGAGGCGGCGTTCCGCGGTCTGCGCAGCACCAACCGGCTGCTCGGCTCCGTCGCCGCCGAACTCGTGCAGGCGGAGGCGCGATCTCGCGACTTCGCCGAACGGGCGCACCGGATCGCCCTCGCGGCGGCCACCCGCCTCCGCGCCGGGATCGTGGCCCTCGGCGCCGACGACGGCACCGCCGCGGCCGTCCGTCGTCTCGGTGCGGAGGGCTTCCGGACGTGGAGCCATCGGCTGCGCGCGCTGGCCGAAGAGCCCGACGGCTCGCCGTCGCCCCAGGACCGGGGCGACGGCGCCGTCCCCGGCCCCGAGACGCGCGGGCGCGGGGCGGGGTACCGGCTGCCCGCGACGGGCGTCGTCGTGCTGCTGTACGGCGCCACGATGCTGCCCTATGCCCTGCGCAGCCAGAGCGCGACCGAGCTGCTGCTCGGCGTCCTCGTGCTCGTCGGCGGCGGACTCGCCATCGACGCGGGATCGCGCTGCCGCGCCCTGGCCCGACGGCGCGGGGCGCGGTCCGCGGCCTTCCTGGCGCTGTCCGCGGTCCTGGGGATCGCGCTCTCGGCCCTCGCGGTCGCGCACGGGGCGCCGGTCGGGACCGCGGTCGTGCCGGCCGTCGTCTACTTCGCGTATGCGCTCTTCGCCGGGCTCTGCGCCGGGGCGCTGCACGCGCAGCGCCGCGAGCGGCGCCGGCTCTCGGGCGCGATCCGGAGCGCGCAGCGGACCGCGCGGGAGGGCACCCGGACGGCGCGGGAAGGACTGCGCCGCTCGGCGGAGCTGCTGCACCGGGACGGGCAGGGCGGCTGCGCCGTGTTCGCCCTGGCCCACCCGGATCCGACCCGGGTCGAGGTCGCCGGACTGCAGCAGGCCCTCGACGAGACGGTCTCGCGGATGGAGGCGATCCTGTCGGCCGGCGGTGCGGCAGGAGATCCCGGTGCGGAGCTGACCGCGCTGTTCGGCACCTGGGGGCGGGTGATGGACCTGCGGGTCGAGGAGTCGGAGGCGGCTCGGACCGCATGCGGCTCGGCCCCCTGGGCGGCGCGCGACGCCTACGACGTCATCGCCGAAGGGCTTCTGAACGCCGTGAAGCACGGCGTCGAGCGCCGCGCCGAGATCTCGCTCGACGTCATCGCCACCGGCGCCGGACCGCACCTGCGGGTGCGGGTGCGGTCGTTCGGGGCCGTGGTTCCCGGCGCGCAGCTGCGACCGGCCTCGCGGATGCGGGACCTCGATGCACGGCTGCTTCGCGCACCCGGCGGGGCCGTCCTGGAGGCCGTCCTCGCCCTGCCGCACAGTGCTGTCGTGTCAGCCGAACATCCTGCGGAGGCCCCTCGGCGGCGACCGTAATATCGGCGGCGGATCACCCGGACGCACCCGCTCCGGGGTCCGCGACGCGAAACGGACGCTCCCGTGAACGACCTGCACGAGCTCATCCCGCTGGCGGTCGGGATGTCGCTGTCCCCGCTCCCGATCGTCGCGATCGTGGCGATCGTGCTCGCACCGCGCGGGCGCAGCTCCGCCCCGGCCTTCACGGCCTCGTTCACGCTGGTCTCCCTCGTGCCGATCGCGATCGGGGCGATCGCCTCCGCGCACGTCTCCGCCGCCACCTCGGGCAGCCGGGTCGTCTCACTCGTGGTGTCGATCCTCGTCGCCGCGGGGTTCGCCGTGTTCGCGGCGCTGAGCTGGCGGTCGCGTCCCCGCAACGGCGAGCCCGCGGTGGCGCCCCGCTGGCTCGCCGCGATCGACGCCGTCACGCCGGCGCGGGCCGCGGGGCTCGGTGTGGTCATGGCAGCCGTGAACTCCAAGAACGTGCCCCTGGGGCTGAAGGGCGGTGCCCTCATCGGCGAGGCCCACCTGCCGGTCTGGGGGAGCGCGGCCCTCTGCCTCGTTCTCGCGCTCGTCGCGTCGTCGCTGCTGATCGTCCCCGCCCTCGTCGAGCTCGGCGGCTCACCCCGCGTCCGCTCCGCGCTGCAGGGTCTGAAGGGGCAGCTGATCGCGCACAACGCGGCGATGATGACGGTCGTGTTCGCGCTGCTCGCCGCCGACGAGGTGGCCCAGATCGTGCACCGGCTCACCAGCTGACCTCGTACGTCCCGTCCCCGTGACCCCCGAGAGAGAAGGATCCATGTCGCACCAGGAACCCACCCCGTCCGCCGCGTCCGGCGACGCCTCTGCCGTCGTGGCTCCCGCGGGGACCTTCCGGGGCGCCGCCGCCGGCGGCGTCCGCTCCTGGCGGGGCATCCGCTACGCGGTGGCGCCCGTCGGAGGGCTGAGATGGCGGGACCCGATCGCCGCGGAGCCGGTGGAGGGGGAGAGCGATGCCACCGTCTACGGTCCCGCGTGCCCGCAGAGCGCGAACCCGTCGGTACCGCTCGGCGACGACGTGGTGCTCGACGAGGACTGCCTCGTGCTGAACGTGTGGGCTCCCGAAGGGGCGACGGCGCCGCTTCCCGTGATGGTCTGGCTGCACGGCGGCGCGTACACCTTCGGCTCCTCCAGCCAGCCGCTCTTCGACGCGACGTCGCTCGTGCGCACCGGCGACGTGGTCGTGGTGACCGTGAACTACCGGCTCGGGGCGTTCGGGTTCCTCGACCTCGCCGGGCTCCTCCCGCACGGCGGGTTCGACCGCAACCTCGCCCTCAAGGACGTGCTGCTGGCGCTGCGCTGGGTGCAGGACAACGTCGCCTCCTTCGGGGGCGATCCGGATCGGGTGACGGTCTTCGGCGAGTCCGCCGGTGGCGGGCTCGTCACGACGCTGCTCGCCACCCCTTCCGCCGCGGGGCTCTTCCATCGCGCGATCGCGCAGTCGTCTCCCGCCTCGAGCATGTACGGCGTCGACCGTGCGCGCGACGTGGCGGAGCGCTTCGCCGCCGAGCTGGGCATCGATCCCTCGGATCCGTCCGCCGCGGACGCGCTGCGCGCGGTGCCGGCGGAGGACGTCGTGACCGCCGGGATGGCCGTCTACGCCGCCATCCCCGATGTCGCCCCCGGAACCCTGGCCTTCGCCCCGGTCGTCGACGGCGCCCTCCTCCCCGAGGCCCCGGTCACGGTGCTGCACGACGGCCGGGGGCTCCCGGTGCCCCTCATGATCGGGACGAACAAGGACGAGGCCGCCCTCTTCAAGTTCATGAAGTCGCCGCTGATCCCGATCACGGACGACCGGATCCGTCAGATGTTCGCGGACATGGCCGCAGACAACCCCGGCCTCGACATGCCCTCGGCGGCCCAGGTGCAGACCGCCTACGAGGACGTCCGGCAGCGCGCGATGGGACTCGGAATCGCCCGGGACATCGGCTTCCGCATGCCGACGCTGTGGATCGCCGAAGGGCACAGCGCGGTCTCCGACGTCTGGCTGTACCGCTTCGACCACGCCGCGCCCTTCCTGCGGCTGATCGGTCTCGGCGCCACCCACGCCACCGAGCTCCCCTACCTGTGGGGCAACCTGAGCGGCGGACCGAAGGATCCGACGTTCCGCCTCGGCGGGCGCCGCGTCGCCGAGGCGATCTCCGCGCGCATGCAGCAGCGGTGGACCGCGTTCGCGCACGGCCGCAATCCGGACGCGGCCGACGCGCCCGCCTGGCCCGCGTACTCCGTCGACGGCGCGGGCGGCACCCGGGCGACTCTCGTGATCGAACGGCAGGACGCGATCGTCGACGACCTCGACGGTGCGCTGCGCCCCGCCTGGGGCGACCAGGTCCTCGACTTCCGCTGATCGGCCGGCCGGCGCATCCGCCCGGCGACATCTCCCGCATCTCCTCCCGTTCTCTCCGGCACCCTCCTCACCCCTAGGAGCCTCATGTCCGACGACTGCCTCGCCGCCCTCCCCGCGAGCCGCGCCCACCTGTCCTCCGCGATCTCCGCCGCCGGCCACGGGATCGCGCCCGCGCACTACGCCGCCGACTCCGCCGCCGGATCCGCGGCCGACCTGCTCGTCGTCGGCCGCATCTCGACGGGCGATCCGCTGGCGCCGGCGGCCGAGGCGATGGCCGTGTCCGGCGGGCGCATCATCGCGCTCGGATCCGCCGCCGACCTCGACGGGCTGACCGGCCCCGCCACGACCGTCCTGTCGCCCGACGGCGTGGTCATCCCCGGCCTCATCGAGCCGCACGCCCACATCTGGGTGTCGCTCATGACGCTGGACTGGACCGACGTCTCCCACGTCGCCTGCCCCGGGTTCGACGACGTGTTCGCCGCCCTGAAGGTCGCGGCCGCCACGACGGCACCCGGCCAGTACGTGCTCGCCAAGCTCTTCGACCCCAGCCTCTATCCGGGCGAGCCCGCGCTCACCCGGGGCATGCTCGACCGCGTCGCGGCCGATCGTCCCGTCGTCGTGCTCAACGCGTCGATGCACTTCGCCTACGCCAACAGCGCCGCGTTCGCCGCGGCGAACATCTCTGACGACACGCCGGCGCCCGCCGGCGGCACGCTCGAGAAGATCGACGGGCGCCTGACCGGGATCGTCGGCGAGGCGCCGGCCGTGACGATGCTGCTGGCGGGCCTGCCGCGCCCCGACGCCGCCGATGTCGCGCGCGGCGTCCGCCGGCTCCTCACGGAGTTCGCGAGCCAGGGCGTCACCTCGGTCCGGGAGGCGATGACGGGCACCCTCGCCGGAGTCAGCGAGATCGCGCTGCTGCACCAGCTCAACGGCGCGCGGCGGCTGCCCGCTCGGGTCTCCACCGCGCAGTTCTCGGCGCTCGACGGATACACGACGCCCGCCGAGGTCGCCGCCGCCTGGAAGGCCGCGGGCGTGACGCCGTTCAGCGGGGACGAGATGGTCCGCGCCGACGCGTGGAAGCTCGTCGCCGACGGATCCAACCAGGGCCGCTCCGGCTACTTCCTGCAGCCGTACCTCGGCGAGACCGCGGGAGGTCACGCGAACTGGACTCCCGAGGGGCTGCGCCAGGCGATGCGCGCGGGGCTTGCCGACGGGTGGCAGCTGATGATCCACACCAACGGCGACGCCGCGGTCGAGCTCGCGCTGGAGGCCGCGGAGGAGCTCCTGCCCGGCACCGATCCGCACCTGCGGCACCGCTTCGAGCACGCCTCCGTGACGACCGACGATCAGCTCGCGCGGATGGCCTCCGCGGGGATCTCGCCGAGCTTCCTGATGGACCACGTCTACTACTGGGGTGCCGCGTTCCGCGACACGATCCTCGGCGCCGACCGCGCCGCACGCCTGGACCGCGTGGCCTCCGCCTACCGGGCGGGGCTGCGTCCGAGCCTGCACTCGGACTACAACGTGACGAAGGTGCACCCGCTGCACAGCGCGCAGACGGCGGTGCTGCGCCGCCTCGAGGCGGACGGGTCGGTGCTCGGACCCGACGAGTGCGCCACGCCCGCGCAGGCGCTCGCGGCGATCACCACCCACGCCGCCTGGCAGATCCACGCCGACGACCGCGGAGTCCTGCGCCCCGGCATGCGGGCCGATTTCGCCGTCGTCGACGCGGACCCGTGGACGACCGATCCGGCCGGCTGGGACGGGATCGACGTGCACGCCACCTACATCGACGGCACCGTCGCCTTCTCCTCCTGACCCCTCGCGCAGAGAGCCCCCACGACATGAACGACACCGCCACCGCCGACGTCGCCCGCACGGCGTCGCGCCTCGCCGTCCCCCTCCTGGGCGTCCTGGCCGCCGTCCAGGGCGCCGCACCCAACATCGCCGCCACCGCGCTCGTCGGCGCCAGCCGCGGCCTCGACATGGTCGGCGGCCAGCAGGCGCTCGGCGCGTCGATGCAGACCCTCGCGATCGCGGCCTCCGTCATCACGACGGGGCTGCTCGCCGACCGGATCGGGCGCCGCGGGATGCTCGTCGCGGCGCTGCTGGCGAGCATCGCAGGTCAGGTCCTCGTCGCCGTCGCCCCGACGGCGCTCGTCTACATCGTCGGGCAAGCGGTCTCCGGCGTCGGGCTCGGAGCCGTTTACGCCGCCGCCTTCGCGTACATCCAGGTGCTCGCGGCCCCCGGCCGGCTCCCCGCGGCCGTCGCCGCCTTCGCCGCCGTCGCCGGGGCCGCCGGCGTCGTGTTCACCTTCTCCGGCGGACTCCTCGCCGGCGCGGACTGGCGCCTCGCCTTCCTGCTCGTCCCTCTGCTCTCGGCTCTCGCCATCCCGGCGGTCCTGATGCTGCTCCCCGCGGTCGCGCCGAGCGTCACGGAGCGGCGCGACGTGTGGGGGCAGCTCCTGCTCATGGCAGGGATGGTGGTCTTCCTGTACGGCGTCTCGCAGCTGGCCTCGTCGCTGACGAACCCGGTCACCTGGGCCGTGATGGCCGCCGGGATCCTGCTGCTGGCCGCCTTCGCGTGGTCGCAGACGCGCGTGCGCCACCCGTTCTTCCCGGTGTTCCTCTTCCGGCGCCCGCTCTTCCTCGGTGCTCTGTGCGCGGGGTTCGTCTTCAACTTCGGCGTCGCCGCGGCCTTCCTCCAGCTCACGAACCTCTGGCAGTACGTGCTCGGGCTCACCCCCGCCGCGGTCGCGGTCTGGCAGCTGCCGGTGTCGGTCACGTCGATCGTCGGAGCGGTGATCCTCGGGCGCCTGATGTCCCGCGGGATGACCCCCCAGGCCTCTCTGATGCTGGGCGGGCTGCTCGCCGCGGCCGGCTTCGCCGCCGCCGCCCTCGCGCGGAACGCCGACACCCCGCTCGCCTTCGTGCCCGCGGGCGTGCTCGTCGCGTTCGGCGTCACCGCGGCGTCGCTCCCGTACGGCACGCTGATCCTCAGCGAGGCCCCGGCGGAGTTCTACGGCCCCGTCACGAGCGCGCGCACCACGTTCGGGCAGCTCTTCTACTCGCTCGGCACCGCGCTGTCGACGGTCGCGGTCACGCAGCTCACGATCTCCGGGATCACCGCGCGCCTGCACGCTGCCGGGATGTCGGCCTCCGATGTCGCGTCGGCGCTGGGCAGCGTCGGGGCCTATGCGAAGGACGGCAGGCGCCCCGCGCCGCAGGTGTTCGAGGCCGCGACGGCCGCCTACCGCGACGGGTTCGGGGTGCTGATGACCGCGATCGCCGTGCTCGCCGCGATCGTGGCGCTCATCGGCGCACGACTGATCGCACGGGGAGGACGCTCCGGGACCGCCGCCGCATGACCTCGCGACACGGTCCCTATCCAGGACCCTGTTCCCCTCCCGCACCGGCGTTCCCTCTCGGTACACGCGGATCCCGTCAGCGTGGTGGGGTCGAGCGGCCTGAACCCGCTCGCCCGGGTCTTCCTCGGATCCCACGGTGCGAAGATCGTGCGCAACGCCGGCGTTCCGGTGCTCGTGGTGCCGCGCTCCGCGGCATGGCCCTGAGGTCGTCGGGCCTGCCGCTCAACGGGCCCCGGGTCTCGCGGCACGGTCGAGCAGGAGCGCCTGCTCGGCCGTGTTCGCGGTGAGCCTGGCGGCCCGTTCGAGCTCCCGGCCCGCCTCCGCCGTCCGCCCGAGCCGCAGCAGCAGGTCGCCGCGCACGGCGTGCAGCAGGTGGTAGTCGTCGATCGTCCCGCCTGCGACGACCGCATCGACGAGCTCGAGTCCCGCCGCGGGGCCGTGCAGCTCGGCCACGGCGACCGCACGATTGAGCTCGACGATCGGCGAGGGGAACCGCGCGGCGAGCACGGCGTAGAGGCCCGCGATCCGTCGCCAGTCGGTCTGCGGCTGCGTCGGCGCCATCGCATGCGCGGCGGCGATCGCCGCCTGCAGCGCATACCGGTCGGGCGGCCGCCCGCGATCGTGGGCGAGCGTGTGGGCGCGGGCGAGGGCGGCACAGCCGCGCCGGATCAGCAGGCGGTCCCACCGGGTGCGGTCCTGGTCGCGCAGCAGCACGGGGCGACCGGCAGCGTCGTACCGGGCGCGCAGCCGGGACGCCTGCAGCTCGAGCAGCGCCGCGAGGCCCGCGACCTCCGGTTCGGCGGGGAGCAGCCCGCTGAGGACCCGCGCGAGCCGCAGCGCCTCGGTGCAGAGATCGATCCGCATCCAGTCGTCCCCGGCCGTCGCCGCGTACCCCTCGTTGAACACGAGATAGACGACCTCGAGCACGGCATCGAGACGCTCGGCGAGCTCCGCACCGCTCGGCACCTCGTAGGGGATGTGCTCGTCCCGGATGGTCTTCTTCGCGCGCGAGATGCGGCGCACGATCGTCGGGGTGGCGGTCACGTACGCCCGGGCGATCTCGTCGGTCGTCAGCCCGCCGACCATGCGCAGCGTGAGCGCGACCTGCGAGGTGCGGGGGAGCGCCGGATGGCAGGCCGTGAACAGCATCCGCAGCAGGTCGTCGGTAATCTCCTCGTCGACGGCCGCGGCGGGATCGGACGAGCCCGTGTCGAGGGAGGAGAGGATCTCGCCCTCCAGCAGCGGCAGCTTGCGGGCGAGCGTCGAATCCCGGCGGATCCGGTCGATCGCCCGCCGCTTCGCCGTGACGGTGAGCCACGCGCCGGGATTGGCCGGCACGCCGTCGCGGGGCCACTGCTCCAGCGCCGCGACGTGCGCGTCCTGCGCCAGATCCTCGGCCAGGGTCATGTCGCCCACGAGGCGCGTCAGCACGGCCACGAGCTGCGGCCACTCGATCCGCCACGCCGCGTCGACCGCGCGCGGGACCGCGCGGTCGACGGGCGGGTCGGACGCCGTCATTCGCCGTCGAGCTCGCGCAGCTCGAGGGCCATCGTCCACTCGGGGCCGTGGATGCGCAGGAACCGCGTGCCCCATTCGACGGCCTCGTCACGGGTCCGCGTCTGCAGCAGGCAGTAGCCGCCCACCATCTCCTTCGACTCGGTGAACGGCCCGTCGACGACGGTCACGCTCCCTCCGGCGAGCCGGAGCACGGCTCCTTCCTCGGGCGGGCGGAGACCGGCCGTGTCCAGGAGCACGCCCGCCTTGGTCATCTCCTCGAGCAGGTGGCCCATCTCCTCCTCGAGCCCGGAGTCGGGCGCCCAGTCGGCGGGCAGTTCGTCGATGTCGGGACGGATCAGCAGCAGGTATCGCATGGTCCGATCCTCTCTCAGGCCACGCCGTAGCGCAGGTAGGTCGCACCGGCCGCGAACGAGCGGGACTCCTCGAGCCTCAGGTCGAGCTCGGTGCCCGCGGGGAACAGCGGCGTGCCGCCGCCGATCACGACCGGGTGCACGACGACGCGGAACTCGTCGATCAGGCCCAACGCGAGGAAGGAGTGCACGAGCTTCGGGCTCGCGTAGATCGCGATCGTCCCCCCGGCCTGCTCCTTCAGGGCGCCGAACTCCTCGGCGAGGCTCCCGCGCACGAGCCGGGTGTTGTTCCAGTCGGCCGATGCGAGCGTGGTCGACACCACGATCTTCTCGACCGCGTTGACCCACTCCGCGTGCTCGCGCTCCACCGGCGTGCTCTCCGCGGTCGGCTGGGTGCTCCAGTACCCGTACATCCCGAGATAGGTCTCCCGGCCGTAGACGGGCAGGTCGAAGTCCTCCTGGATGTGCTGCGCGTAGGCGGAGAGCTCCGCGTCGTACGCGCGGTTCGTCCACTCGAACCCCATCCCCTTGCCGCTGGACACGTACCCGTCGAGCGTCATGTGCTCGAATGCCACGATCTTCCGCATCTTCCTGTCCTTCCGTCGCGGGGCCGCCTTCCGGCCCCTTCACCTGTTCCGTCGAACGAGGCCGTCGGATCCGGACACACGGGCGGGAATCTCTCCTCTCGCGGGCGGGCGCGTCGCCTCCGGTGACCGGCGACGGCGCGACCGAACTCAGGCTGGATCTCACACAGGCCCCGGTTCTGCGGGTGAAATCGGCCGCGGGCACGGATCCGGCCTGAATTGCGTCGGGCGCGGGGAGCCGCACCGCGAAGCGGTCGGGCGGATTCCGGATCCGATCTCACGTTTCGGCCGTGGTGTGCGTCTTCAGAGCAGAGACGGATACCAAGACGAGAGACTTCAGGGGGAGGGACATGAGACAGCCGTTCGAAGCAGTGGTGC
Organism: Microbacterium sp. MMO-10; assembly: GCF_037148715.1. Taxonomy (NCBI): domain Bacteria; kingdom Bacillati; phylum Actinomycetota; class Actinomycetes; order Micrococcales; family Microbacteriaceae; genus Microbacterium; species Microbacterium sp. MMO-10. Next base: position 360,542 of record NZ_JBBCSV010000003.1, read on the forward strand.
AACAGCACGGGGTCACGGTGTTGCGCGTCTGCCGGTCCCTGCTCGGGATCCACGACGCCGACGACGCCTGGTCGGAGACATTCCTCGCCGCGATGCGCGCCTACCCGGGGCTCCCTGAGGCGGCGAACGTCGAGGCGTGGCTCGTGACGATCGCCCGCCGCAAGTCGATCGACGTGCACCGGGCGGCCCGGCGCGCTCCGCTGCCGGTCGAGGAGCTGCCAGACGCACCGAGTGTGCTCGGCATCCCCGGCGCGGGGGACGACGACCTGTGGGCGAGCGTCGCGGCGCTTCCGGGCAGGCAGCGGCAGGCGATCACCTACCGGTACCTCGCCGGGATGTCGTACGCCGAGATCGCGACGATCCTCGGCGGGACGGTCGAGGCGGCGCGCCGCGCCGCCGCCGACGGCATGAAGACCCTCAGAAGGACCTATCCGGGCGTGAACCAGGAGGGAGCAAGACCATGAACGACCTGACGCACATCCCCGACGCCGACGCGGTCGGCGTCGGGCCGGCGTCCATCGACTCCGGCACGATGGCTGCGCTGCATCGTCGGCTGGAGGCCGCGGCGCAGGCGGAAGGCCTCGTCGACGTCGCCTACACGACCGTCGACAGCCCGGTCGGGCCGCTGCTGCTCGCGGCGACCCCGCGGGGGCTCGTCCGCGTCGCCTATGCGATCGAGGACCACGACCGCGTGCTCGAAGACCTCGCGGTGCGGCTCAGCCCGCGCGTGCTCCGGGCGCCGAAGCGGCTCGACGCCGCCGCCCGCGAGCTCGACGAGTACTTCTCCCGCACCCGGGAGCGGTTCGACGTGGAGCTGGATCTGTCGCTCTCGCGCGGCTTCCGCCGGCTGGTGCAGCAGCATCTGCCGGAGATCGGATACGGGCAGACCCGCAGCTACCGGCAGATGGCCGAGCTCGTCGGCAATCCGAAGGCGGTGCGCGCCGTCGGCACCGCCTGCGCCACCAACCCGCTTCCCGTCGTCGTGCCGTGCCACAGGGTCCTGCGCACCGACGGCACGCTGGGCGGGTACATCGGAGGGCTCGAGGCGAAGACCGCCCTGCTCGCGCTGGAGGCCGCGGCATGAGCACCGCGACGGCCGAGGGGTGCGCGGCATGACGCTGTTCACTCCCGACATGGAGGCGCCCCGGGGCCCGGAACGTCCCGGCCCCGGCGCCGTCCTGCTCCCGGGCTGGCTGACGCTCGATCAGCAGCAGTGGATCGTCGCCCGCTTCCGCGAATGGACGGCCGGGCCCGTGCCGATCCGGGCCGCGAAGGTCCGCGGCCACGAGATGTCCGTGCGCACCGTCTGTCTCGGCTGGCACTGGCAGCCGTACCGCTACACGCGGGAGGCGACGGATGTGAACGGCGAGCGCGTGCTGCCGTTCCCCGACTGGATGGTGCGTTTGGGGCGCCGGGCACTGGCCGATACGGGCCACTCGGATGAACAGGTGGCCGCGTACACCCCCGACACCGCGCTGGCGAACTTCTACGACGACGCCGCGCGCATGGGCATGCACCAGGACAGGGACGAGAAGTCCCTCGCCCCGATCGTGTCGCTGTCGATCGGCGACACCTGCACGTTCCGGTTCGGCAACACCGAGAACCGCGGCAGACCGTACACCGATCTGTCGCTGCGCTCGGGCGACCTCTTCGTCTTCGGTGGCGCATCGCGGCTCGCCTATCACGGCGTCACCCGGGTGCATCCCTCCACCGCGCCCGAGGGATGCGGCCTCGACAGCGGCCGCATCAACATCACCATGCGGATGACAGGACTCTCCGGCTGACCGTGGTCGGGCCCGGGGCGGCGGAGCTGGCCGAGGGCGGGCCGCCGTGGCTGACCGTGGCCGGGCCCGGCCGCCGGGGCTGACCCGCGCCGGCGTCAGTCCAGCGGGCGGCTCACGCCGAGCAGCAGGGCGGGGAGGGTGTGCCGCACGTAGCTCGATTCCGGGAACGACTTCTCGTTGCCGCCGGACAGGATCCACGACTCGAAGGAGCGCTCGTAGGTCAGGATCACGACCCGCACGCCCAGCGCGGGCTGCCACTCGAATCGGCGGCCGATCCGCGCGAGCAGCAGCTCGAAGGCCTCGAGGAGTGCGGGCAGGAACGCGCGCTCCGACTCGATCACGTCCTCGCTGCGCGCTCCGGTCGACGCCGCGAGCTGTCGTTCGCGGAGCCGGATCGTGAGCGAGCTCCAGTCGAGGGGGCGGGCGCGGGCGAGCGCGGCGGAGATCGCGACCTCCGGCGCCTCGTCCGGATGCTCATCCGGATCGAAGGACTCGGCGGCCGAGCGCACGCGCTGGGCGCACTCCTCGAGCAGCTCGTGATCGACGGCGTGCAGGAGATCGCGATCGCCCGGGAACAGCGTCCGGAAGGCGCCGTCGCCCAGGCCGGCTTCACGGCGCAGCTGGGCGGTCAGCGCCGGAAGGGATCCGTCCCAGGTCGGGAGCATGATCCGCGCCAGGGTGATCACGCGGGCGCGGCTCTGCCGGCGCGATGCGTTCACGCGCGACGAGTGCTCTTCGGTTGCCATCTCGGATCCGTCCTCTCCTTGATCGAGGGTAGCGGCGTCCGGTATGCCCGAGGTCCGGCCCCGGGGCGTCGGCGGCTGCGAGAGGATGGTGACGTGAGCTACGACGCGGAGGAGACCGTCTTCGCACAGGCGGGACGGCGGATCCGGCTCGAGACGAACGCGCAGTTCGACGCGCTGGTCGGGGCGTTCGAGGCCGCGGTCCCCGCGCTGCCGGAGGAGCAGGCCCTGGCCGAGGTGCGCGGCGGCGACTGGGCGGGGTTCGTGCGCGGGCTGCAGTGGGAGGCGCCGAGCGGGTTCGTCCGGGTCTGGACATCGCGCCCCGATGCGCTCATGCAGCACGCCGGCGGCGGTGCCCGCAGCGCGGTCTGGCTGATCGCTCACCATGGGATCGCCGCGCGGCTGTTCCGGCACGACCCCGGCACGATGCTCTACGCGCCGCTGCGCATCGAGATGCACACCTCCGCCGCCGCGGGCACCACGCTGAGCTTCGAGGCGCCGGGCGCCCGGCTCGCCGGATTCGGCGTCAACAAGATCATGCAGGCCGGCGCCGAGCTCGACCGCGCCCTCGGCGACCTCATCGAGGAGATCGGGCTGCCCCGCCCGGCCGCGCTGCGGCGCTGATCGGGGCCGCCGAGCGGCGGCGCCGGCAGCACGTCGCCGGGCGCATCTGCCTCCTGCGCGGAACGCGATCAGCGCCGCGGATCCACCATCGTCATTCCCGCGACCGTCGCCCGGTCGAAGGCGGGCAGCAGCGCCGCGGCCTCTTCGAGGCCGATGGTGCGTTCGATGAGGCGCTGCGGGGCCAGACGCCCCTCGCCGATCAGCGCCATCATCGCGGGATAGTCGGCTGCGGCCATGCCGTGGCTGCCGAGCAGGTCGAGCTCCCAGCCGATCACGCGGTCCATGGGCACGCGGGGATGTCCGTCGACCGGGGGGAGCAGGCCGATCTGCACGTGCCTGCCGCGCCGGCGCAGCGAGTGGATCGCGTCGGCGAGGGTCTGCTCGCTGCCGACCGCATCCACGGAGATCTGGCTGCCTCCGCCGGTCAGCGCGGCGACGGCGGCCGGGATGTCTGTGCCGTCGGCGAGCAGTGCGAGCTCGGCTCCGACCTCGCGCGCCACGGCGAGCGCTTCGGGATTGCGGTCGACGGCGATCACCCGTGCGCCGAGCGCCCGCGCGATCATCACCGTGCTCAGGCCGACCCCGCCGGCCCCGACGACCGTGACCCACTCGCCCTCGCGCACCCTGGCGCGGCCCACGACGGCGCGGAAGGCCGTGGCGAACCGGCAGCCGAGGCTCGCCGCCGTGGCGAAGTCGACGTCGTCGGGAACGGCGACGAGGTTCACGTCGGCGGCATGGAGGGCGACGACCTCGGCGAAGGAGCCCCAGTGCGTGAAGCCGGGCTGCTGCTGATCGGGGCACACCTGAGCGTTGCCGGAGAGACACCACTCGCAGCGCCCGCAGCCGCACACGAACGGCACGGTCACGCGGTCGCCGATCCGCCAGCGCGCGACCTGCGGCCCGACGGCGACGACGACGCCCGCGAGCTCGTGCCCCGGCACATGAGGGAGGGCGATGTCGTCGTGCCCGGCCCAGGCGTGCCAGTCGCTCCGGCACAACCCCGTGGCCGAGACCTGCACGAGAACGCCGTCTGCGGGAACCTGCGGTTCCGGGACCTCTCGCACCTCGGGCTGGGATCGGACCGCATCGAAGACGACTGCACGCATGCCCTCATCCTGTCAGGCTCGCGTGCGGCGCCGGGGGCTCGCCCGAGCGGACGCGGCCTGACGCCGCTCAGGCCCGCCGGTACGCCGAGGCCATCGGGCAGTCGAACGGATCCCGCGCGGCCAGGCCCACCCGGTTCAGGTAGTCGATGACGATCGCGTAGGAGCGCCAGAGCGAGGTCTCGGTGTAGGGCACGTCGTGCGTGGCGCAGTAGTCGCGGACGATCTCACGGGCCCGGCCCAGGTGCAGCCGCGACATGTTCGGGAAGAGGTGGTGCTCGACCTGGTGGTTCAGGCCGCCCATCAGCACGGTCGCCCACCAGCCGCCGCGGATGTTGCGCGACGTGCGCACCTGCTTGCTGAAGAAGTCCAGCCGTGCGTCCGGTGCGATCACGGCCATCCCCTTGTGGTTGGGGGCGAACGACGCCCCCATGTAGACGCCGAAGACCGCCAGCATCACTCCGAGGAAGGCGAACGCCATGCCGAGCGGGAGCAGCAGGAAGATCGGGGTCAGTACCAGCGCGAAGCGCGCGGCGACCATGCCGATCTCCGCCCAGCGGGCCTTCACCGGTCCGCGGCCGACGAGGTGCCGGAAGCTGAGGACGTGGAGGTTCAGGCCCTCCAGGGTCAGCAGCGGGAAGAAGAGCCAGCCCTGCCGCAGCGTGATCAGCCGTCGGAGCCCGCGGGCCTGGACCGCGTCCTCCTCCAGGAAGGAGATCGTGTCGACCTCGATGTCGGGATCCTTGCCGACCCGGTTCGGGTTGGCGTGATGCCGGCTGTGCTTGGAGTCCCACCAGGAGTAGCTCATGCCGACGACCGCGGCCAGCACGCGTGCCAGCCGGTCGTTCGCGGGCCCGGTGGAGAGGATCTGCCGATGCGCGGCCTCGTGCGCGAGGAAGGCGACCTGGGTGAACAGGATCCCGAGCGCTGCGGCCATGAGCAGCTGGAACCAGCTGTCGCCGAGCAGCACGAATCCGGTGGCGACCCCGGCGAAGGCGACCGCGATCGCGGCCCCGACCATCGCATAGAACCAGGGCGTCCGCCGCAGCAGGCCGGTCTCCCGCACCACCTGGGACACCTCGACGAAGGCGCGGGCGACCGGAGGGAAATCCCCCTGCCTGGCGTACGTCTGCCGGACGGGGCCGAGGCGGGAGGGGGGAGTGCCGACGGATGCGAGGGTCATGCGCGCCTAACGGGTCTCCGGCCGGAGCCGGGGGGGCGGAAGCCAAGGGCGGGCGCCGATCGCTGGTGCTCACGCTACGCGGGGGCATATGCGTCGTGGCGCATGGGTCGCAGCGCAGGCTGCGGGCATTCCTCAGTCGCGCGGGCGGCCGGGTGACAGGGTGAGCCCCACGGACCCTTTCGGGGCGGATCCGGCAGGACGCGCACAGCAGTCGTCATCGCACGGCTCGGGATCCCGCTCGCCGGTCAGCGCGGACAGGGGCGTCGCGCAGCAGGCGTCGCCGCGCCACGCCTCGATGCCCTCGCGCACGGCGAAGCCCGCGATCACGAGCGCGGCGACGGAGTCCGCCCAGGCCCAGCCGAGCAGGCTGTTCAGCAGCAGCCCGGCCAGGAGCGCGGCGGACAGGTACGAGCAGATCAGCGTCTGCTTCGAGTCGGCGATCGCGGACGCGGATCCCAGTTCGCGCCCGGTGCGTCGCTCGAACCAGCTGAGGAACGGCATCACCACCAGGCTGAGGGCGGCGAGCGCGATGCCGATCGGCGAGTGCGCGGCCTCCCGGAGCCCGACCAGGGAGAGCCCGGCATCCACGACCACGTACGCGGCGAGGCCGAAGAAGGAGATCGCGATGATCCGCAGGGCGGCCTTCTCGCGCCTCTGCGGATCCGGCGCGGCGAACTGCCAGGCCACCGCGGCGGCGGAGAGCACCTCGACGATCGAGTCCAGCCCGAACCCGATCAGCGCCGCGGAGGACGCCGCGCCTCCGGCCGCCAAGGCGATGACCGCCTCGACGACGTTCCAGGTGATGGTGATCGCTACCACGATCCGGATGCGCGGGCGCAGCACCGCGACACGGCCGGGCGCGACCGCGAGCGTCATGAGGCGGAGCCCGTCGCGCAGCAGCCGGGGACGGTGCAGGCCGGATCGAGACACGGCACGTCCTCGTCGACGGCGAGCGTCGTCTCCACCAGCGCGGTGAGCGCGGCGGCGAGATGCGGGTCGGCGATCTCGTAGCGCGTCCGGCGTCCCTCCGGCTCGGCGACGACGATGCCGCAGCCGCGCAGGCACGACAGGTGGTTCGACACGTTCGTGCGGGTGAGGTCGAGATCCCGCGCGAGCTGCGCGGGATAGCCGGGCGCCTCGAGGAGCGAGAGGAGGATCCGGGAGCGCGTGGGGTCGGCCAGGGCCCGGCCGAGCCGGTTCATGACGTCCACTCGAGTCGCGATGGTCAGCACATGCTGACTATACAGCGAACGCTGACCAATCTTGTCCGCGATCCTTCCGCGGCGCACCGGGGGGCGGGATTTACCGCATGTTCACAGCGGGCGCGCTCGGCGAAACGCCCCGGAAACATAGCGCGCGTCGGCCCGAAACGCGCCGGTGGGAGTCTGACTGCACCCGACGCTGCAGGAGCGTTCTCACTGAGAGAGGAGCGGACCCATGGATCAGGGGAATACCGCCTTCGTTTTGATCTGTGCAGCCCTCGTGCTGCTCATGACGCCAGGTCTGGCGTTCTTCTACGGCGGCCTCGTCAAGGCCAAGAGCGTCATCAGCATGATGATGCTGAGCTTCGGTGCGATCGGCCTCATCGGCGTGCTGTGGGTCATCTACGGCTACGCGATCGCCTTCCCCGGCAACCACGGCACGGTCGCGCCGTGGGCCATCGACTGGTCGTCGATCGGGCTCTCCAACCTGCTCGAGGTCCCCAAGGGCGCCGCCTACCCGCCGCTCGCGTTCGTCGCCTTCCAGGCCACCTTCGCCATCATCACGGTCGCCCTCATCTCCGGCGCCATTGCCGACCGCGCGAAGTTCGGATCCTGGATGGTCTTCGCCGCCATCTGGGCGACCGTCGTCTACTTCCCCGTCGCGAGCTGGGTCTTCAACTTCGGCCTGAACAAGGACGGCTCCTTCGCCTACGGCGGCTGGGTCACGCACGGCCTGCAGGACATGCTGGGGGTCGGTGCGATCGACTTCGCGGGCGGTACCGCGGTGCACATCAACGCGGGAGCCGCAGCCCTCGCCCTCGCTCTCGTGCTCGGCAAGCGCCTCGGCTTCCAGAAGGGCGCCGACGTGCCCCACAACCCGCCGTTCGTGCTGCTGGGCGCGGGCCTGCTGTGGTTCGGCTGGTTCGGGTTCAACGCCGGCTCCGAGCTCGCCGCCGACGGCACGGCCGCCGTCGCCTTCGTGAACACGATCGCCGCCCCCGCCGCCGCGCTGCTGAGCTGGCTGCTGATGGAGAAGATCCGCAACGGCAAGCCGACCTCGGTCGGGGCCGCCTCCGGTGCGGTCGCCGGCCTCGTCGCCATCACGCCGGCCTGCGCATCGCTGACGCCGATCTGGGCGGTCGTGCTCGGACTCCTCGCGGGCGTCGTCTGCCAGCTCGCGATCGATCTGAAGTTCAAGCTCGGCTTCGACGACTCCCTCGACGTGGTCGGCATCCACCTCGTCGGCGGCATCATCGGCACGCTCTACCTCGGCGTCTTCGCCAACGGCACGGGCCTCATCTACAGCGGCAGCTTCGCGCAGCTCGCGGCGCAGGCGCTCGCGGCCGGCGCGGTGCTGGTGTACTCCTTCGTCCTGGCCTACGGCATCGGGTTCGTGATCGAGAAGACCCTCGGCTTCCGTGTGAAGGACGAGGACGAGATCGCGGGCCTCGACACCGTGGTGCACGGCGAAGAGGGCTACGTCCTCACCGGCGCGAAGGCCTGAACCCGGTGGCTGCGACGACCTTCGCTCCGGGGCCGGCCCCGACCAGGCTCACGCGCCTGCGGGACCTGCCCCGGCGAGGGCTCGTCGCGGGCGGCGGGCACGTGCGCGAGATCTGCGGCACCTGGGGCGCCAACGGCGAGCTGCACTGGATGCTGCAGCTCGTCGAGCTGCGCGGACCGGAAGGGATCCTGCACCTGCCGCCGGATGCGGCGCATGTGCTGGCCGGAATCGGCGGGCCGCAGGTCGGGATCGGGCCGGGAGCCGCCGTGGGCCTGCGCAAGGAGCGGGTGATGCACTACGCAGGGGCCTTCCTCGAGCTGCACCGCCCCCGGCTGCGCGCGGCGGAGCTGAGCCGCGTGCTGGTGCTGTCCTCGGTGCCGGCGCGCGCGACTCCGTCGCTGGTCTTCTCCGATCTGCACGGCACGACCCCGTTGCCCGCCGACGTGCGCGCGCTGGTCGTGCGATCGGGAAGGGTGAGCGCAGGAGGCAGCACCGCGACGGCGATGGAGGCGCTGGTGCTGCCGGATGAGACGAGGGGCGACGGCGCGGTCGTCCCCGGACCCGGGGCCGTCGCCGACGACGCCCGGGTCCTCCTGGTCGTCGGCTGACGGCCGCGGGCGGATCCGATCCCTGCGGATCCGCCCGCGAGGCGATCAGCCCCGCAACGCGGCGATGATGGCGAGGTGGTCGCTGCGTCCGGCCGTGGTGGTCTTCGCCGCCGCCTCGGCGAAGCCGCGCTGGAAGACGTGGTCGATCCGCACGGCGGGGAACGAGGCGGGCCAGGTGAACGACGGCGCGAGACCGCCGAAGCGCGCCTCGCCGAGTTCGCGGGAGATCGACGCGAGTGCCGGATCCGTCGAGACGGCGTTGAAGTCGCCGAGTGCGACGACGCGCGGGGTGCGGTCATCGCGGATCCGCTCGCCCAGCGCGGACAGCATGCCGTCGCGTGCGCTCTGCGCGCCGGGGCGCAGCGATGCGGCGTGCACGACGTAGACGCTCACCGGTCCGCTCGGCGCTTCCACGGTCACCCGCAGGGCGCGCTTCCACCCCAGCCCGAGGTCGAGCGCCTCCTGATCGACGATCGGGTACCTGCTCCACACGCCCACGGTGCCCACGCGGTACGCGTGCGGGTAGGCGTCGGCGAGCTCGTCCGCGATCGCCGCACCCGAGTCGGCGTCCAGCTCGGTGAACGCGAGGAGCTGCGCCCCGTCGGCGGCCAGTGTCCGCGCCGAGGCCGCCCCGGTGCCGGATCCTGCCTCGACGTTCTGCGTGGCGACGAGCAGTCCGTCTCCCGCTCCGGGGCCGCCCTGCCAGGGCACGGGCAGGAACCCCCACAGTGCGACGGTCCAGGCCACGACGGGGACCGCGGCGATCCAGGCGGTCCGCGGACGCACGAGCAGCGCGCCGACCACCAGCGGGACGAGCGCGAACCCGAGCCAGGGGAGCACGACGGCGATCGCGGTGCCGAGAGGGCCGGGGACCGCGCCGAGCAGCACGATCGCCACCAGCGCGACGGCGGTCACCAGCAGCGCGACGATCGCGCCCCGGCGGGGTGCGGTGCGCCGGGCCCCGACCGGATCCATCGTCGCCTGGCTCATGGAACCATCCTTCCGGCATCGATCTGGGGATCGGCTGACGGCGCCGATGCCGCGGTGTCGGCGGGCGCACGCAGAATGGATCCGACCCCGATCGTGCGAGGAGCGTCATGGATCCGTTCTGGAACACGGGCAGCCGGCGCCGCCGGCAGCAGCCGGTCGTCGCCGTGCACCCGGCGGACGACGCCCCGGGGCCGGGCGGGGACTGGCCGCGGAACATCCCCGCCGTCGCCCAGGTGCTGCGGGACGGCATCGAGCTGGATCCCGGCATCACGTTCCTCGTGGGCGAGAACGGCAGCGGCAAATCGACCATCGTGGAGGGCATCGCGATCGCGTACGGGCTGTCGCCCGAGGGCGGATCCCGGCAGGCGCGGCATCGCACCCGGCCCACGGAGTCGCCGCTGTCGGACTGGCTCCGGATCCAGCGCGGCGTCGGAGCCGACCGGTGGGGCTTCTTCCTGCGCGCCGAGACGATGCACTCCTTCTACACCTACCTCGAGGAGAACCCGTCGACGGGTCTGCCCGACGTGCCGTTCCACGAGATGAGCCACGGCGAGTCGTTCCTCGCGCTGCTCGGATCCCGGTTCAAGGACCCGGGGTTCTACTGCCTCGACGAACCCGAGGCGGCGCTCTCGTTCTCGTCGACGCTGAGCCTCATCGCCGTGCTGCGCCGCATCGCCGACGAGGGCGGTCAGGTGCTCTGCGCCACGCACTCGCCCGTGCTCGCCGCGCTTCCCGGGGCCACGATCCTCGAGGTCGGCGCGTGGGGCCTCCGCCCGGCGGCCTGGGAGGATCTGGAGCTCGTGCAGCACTGGCGCTCGTTCCTCGACGCGCCTGCGCGGTACACCCGGCACCTGCTCGACTGAGCGGGTGCCGCCGGGGCTGGGGGGCGGGCTCCGCCAGGGGCGGGGCGGCTCGTTCTCTCGCCGCGTGTGACGATCAGCACAGGGTGTGGCGATCGGCACACGTGTTGACCTGGATCCGTGTGCTGATCGGCGCGAGGTGTGCTGATCGTCACAGCCGAGCCGAGCCGAGCCGAGCCGAGCCGAGCCGAGCCGAGCCGAGCCGAGCCGGCGCCGGGTGTCGGCGGCCGGACGCGGCGGTGTCCGGGAGGGGCGCCGGGCGCGGTCAGAACGCCCGGGTGAGCTTCTCCGGGTTGCACACCTGGCGGAGCCCGTGGATGAGCCCGTCGTCGCCGAACTCGAGCGTGAGCACGTCGGTGCGGTCGGGACGCAGGAACGCGATCGCCGGCTCGCCGTTGATGTCGAGCCGCTGCACGGAGAACGGCAGCGCGGGGTCGGCGATCGCCTTCTGCAGCACGCCGACGAGGAAGCGCCGCACATGATCGGCGCCGAAGATCGGGTTGCGTGCGGCGCTGACCCTGCCGCCCCCGTCGTTCCAGAGGATCGCGTCGTCCGCGAGCAGGGCGAGCACCCCCGAGACGTCGCCGTGCTCGACGGCGACGAGCAGCGCGCCGAGGGCCGCGGGATCCGCCGCGCGGGTCGTCGCCGGGTCGTCCGCAAGGCGCAGCCGGCGCTCGCCGCGCGAGATGAGCTGCCGCACCGCGGCCGGCGTCCGCTCCAGGATCCGCCCGATCTCCCCGGCCGTCATGCCGAACGCGCGGTGCAGGACGACGGCCGCACGGGCGTCGGGCGCCAGCTGCTCCGCCATGTGCAGCAGGGCGAGGGAGAGCAGTTCCCGGTCGGCGACCGCGTCCTCGGGCAGCCGCGAGGTCGCGACGGGCTCCGGCAGCCACGGGCCGACGTACTCCTCCCGCACGGCGGCGAGGGCGCGCACCCGATCGATCGAGCGCCGCACGCACACGGTCGTGAGCCACGCGGGCCACGACCGCACGCGTCCCGCGGACCCGGATCCGGAGGGCTCGGATCCCTCGCTGCGCTCCTGCTGCAGGGCCTCGATCGCGACTTCCGACACGACGTCCTCGGCGTGACCGTAGTCGCCGAGCATACGGGAGGCGATGCCGATCAGGCGCCCCCGCTCGGCCTGCCACGCGCGGGTGGCGGGCGAGACGAGGGTCATGCGCTCACGGTACCGTCCTGGCGTCGCACCGCGCTCACACGATCGGGTGCTTGCCGTCGATCGGCGGCACCATGCGGGTGGCGATCGCGACGCGGTTCCACACGTTGATCGTGCAGATCGCCAGCACGAGGGCGCCGAGCTCGCCCTCGTCGAAGTGCTGCGCCGCCGCATCCCAGATCTCGTCCGTCACGGTGTCGGGTCCGAGCCGCGTGACCGCGTCGGTCAGCGCGAGCGCGGCGAGCTCCTTCTCCTCGAAGAAGCCCTGGGCGTGCTGCCAGGCGCCCACTGCGTGCAGGGTGCGCTGCGGGATCCCGCGCCTGGCGCCCTCGGTCGCGTGCATGTCGACGCAGAACCCGCATCCGTTGAGGATCGAGGCGCGCAGCTTGATCAGCTCGTACAGCCGGGGCTCCACGCTCTTGCGGGAGTACGCCTCCAGTCCGAGCACCGCGGCGTAGCCGAGCTTGTTGGTGCGGCCCATGTCGATCCTGGTCATCGTCGTTCCTCTCGTCGCCGGCGCCGGCGACGGATCTCGTCGCCGGGCGTGCGGCTCTCATCAGGGATGTCGGATCCGGGCGTGGAAGTGTGACAGGGGTCGCTGACCGCCGTGGATCCGGGCCGGGCGGATCCGGGCCGGGCGGATCCGGGCCGGGCTGATCCGGGTCCCGGCGACGATCCGCGGGCCGTCACGATCAGCACACGGTGCGACGATCAGCACACGCGTTGACGGGGATCCGTGTGCCGACCGTCACGGCGTGTGCTGATCGTCACATCCCGGGGCGAGGCAGCCGGGACCGGGCGGATCCGCGCCGTGGTGTCGGGGCCCGGGCGTACGATCGCCGGGTGAGCTTCTCCGGTTCGATCGCGACGCCCGTGGGGCTGCTCGAGGTGCACAGCGACGGCGTCGCGGTGCGGCGGGTGACGTGGCCGCGCCCCGGGTTCGGAGCGCCCGTGGCTGTCGGTGCGACCGGGGGAGCGGCGCGGGATCCGCTTCTCGCCGAGGCGCTCGCCCAGCTCGAGGCGTACTTCGCCGGCGCGCTCTCGGCCTTCGACGTGCCGTTCGATCTCGGGGCGCAGCCCGACGTCACGAACGCGGTGCTGCACGCGCTGTACGACGGCGTCCGGCACGGTGAGACCGTCACCTACGGCGAGCTCGCCGAGCGCAGCGGCACCTCCGTGCCCGCGCGCGCGATCGGATCCATCATGGGGGCCAACCCGATCCCGATCATCGTGCCCTGTCACCGCGTGGTCGCGAGCGACGGACTCGGCGGCTACTCCGGCGGGACCCCGGGCGAAGGCCTGCGGACGAAGCGCTGGCTGCTGGAGCACGAGGGGGCGCTGCCGCAGGCGCTGTTCTGAGACCGGCGTCCTGTGCCCGGGCACGTCGCACTCCCCGGCTGCCACGGCGGCGCCGGATTCGTCCCCGGCGGACCGGATCCCCGTCCGGGCCGTGACGATCAGCACACGATGCGACGATCAGCACACGGATTCTTCGGATCCGTGTGCTGATCGTCACGGGCTGTGCTGATCGTCACGGGCTGTGCTGATCGTCGCAGCCTGGGGGCCCGCGCAGGTGTCAGCGCAGGGCGTCCCGGCCGGAGGAGCTCACTGTGCGACGAAGAACGGGATCGCGCCGGTGAGGATCCCGACGGCGAGCATCACGAGCGAGACCACGAGAGCGCGCCACAGCACCTTGCGGTGGTGGTCGCCCAGGTTCACGCTCGCGAGCGACACGAGCAGCAGGATCGCGGGAACGAGCGGGCTCTGCAGGTGCACGGGCTGGCCGGTGATCGACGCGCGGGCCATCTCGACCGGGTCGATGCCGAAGTGCGCGGCGCTCTGCGACAGCACCGGCAGGATCCCGAAGTAGAACGCGTCGTTCGACATCAAGAACGTGAACGGGATCGACAGGACGCCCGTGATCGGCGCGAGGAACGGGCCGAGCGACGGCGGCAGCACGTTCGTGATCCAGTTCGCCATCGCGTCGACCATGCCGGTGCCGGTCAGGACGCCGACGAGCACGCCGGCCGCGATCACCATCGACACCACGCCGACGATGCTCGGCGCATGGGCGACGATCTCGGACGCCTGGTCCTTGAGCTTGCGGAAGTTCACGAGCAGCGCCACCGCGGCGCCGACCATGAACACGTAGGGCAGGGGCATGATGTCGATGACGAGCAGCACCATCACCGCGACGGTGAGCACGAGGTTGAACCAGATCAGTCGCGGCCGCAGGGTCGCGCGGTTCGGGTCGAGCATGGTGTCCGCCATCGCCGTGTCGGCCGGGTCGACGCCCACCGCGGCGACCGGCCCGTGGCCGCCGGCGACGGTGACGATGTTGCCGGTGCGCAGCGACGCACGGGCGCCCGGCTTGGCGTCGGCGCCCCGGAAGATGGCCGGCACGGCGGCGAGCAGTCCGCCGTCGGCCGCGCCGGTCAGGCGGCTCTCGTCGAGAGCGCCGAGGCGGCGCCGCTCCTGCAGGCCGAGCATCCAGGCGAACCCGAGCGCGACGACCAGTCCCACGCCCAGCGAGGGCAGCATCGGCACGAACACGTCGGTCGGCTGCAGGCCCAGCGCCGTGGCCGCGCGCACCGTGGGACCGCCCCACGGCACGATGTTGAGCGTGCCGTTCATGAGGCCCGCGACGCAGGTGAGCACCACGGGGCTCATGCCCAGGCGCAGGTAGATCGGCAGCATCGCCGAGGTCGTGATGATGAAGGTCGTGGATCCGTCTCCGTCCAGCGACACGGCGCCGGCGAGCAGCGCCGTGCCGATGACGACCTTGGCCGGGTCGTCGCCCAGCACGCGGGTGATCACCCGGATGAGCGGGTCGAACAGGCCGACGTCGATCATGATGCCGAAGAACATGATCGCGAACATCAGCAGCGCCGCGGTCGGGGCCATCTTGCCGATCGAGTCGAGGATCATGTCGCCGAGTCCCAGCCCCGCGCCGGCGAAGAGCCCGAACACCGTGGGCACGAGGATGAGCGCGACCATGGGGGTGAGGCGCTTGGTCATGATCAGGGTCATGAAGACCAGCACCATCGTGAAGCCGAGGATCACGAGCACCCATTCCGGGGGCGCGAACGCGATGTCGTAGGGGGGCTTGTCGTCGGCCGCGGCGAGCAGGCCGGTGAGAACCGTGGTCATGAGGTGACTCCTTCGTCATCCGTCTGTCGTCGTCGACGCACTCCGCCGAGACTAGGGAGGGCGCGCGCAGCGGATCCGATATCCCGCATTCCCGTGCGTTGTGCGCGTAGCGTGACTTCTGCGCATATTGCTCAACGAGGAGGACGGATGCCCCGCCGACGCCGGATGCGGTTCGCCACGCGGACGCTGCTGCTGCAGTTCGCGACGGTCGTCCTCGTCGTGGCGCTGTGCACCGGCGTCTATCTGATCCTGGCCGCCCAGCAGCTGCGCGCCGAAGCCGAGTCCTCCGCGCTGGGGATCGCCCGCACCCTGACCGAGGACCCGGAGATCCGCACGGCCGTCGAGACCGCATCCGACGACCCGGGCACCCCGCGGGCCGAAGAGCTGCGGGACGGCTCCCTGCAGCGCATCACGACCGCCACGGCCGCCCGCACCGGAGCGCTGTTCGTCGTCATCGCCGACGATCACGGGATCCGGCTCGCGCACCCGGATCCGGCTCGCCTGGGCGAAGAGGTGAGCACGCCGTTCCAGCGGGTGCTGGCGGGGCACGAGGTGGTCGAATGGGACACCGGCACCCTCGGCGAATCGGCGCGCGCCAAGGTCCCGGTGCGCGACGCCGCCGGAACGCCGGTCGGAGAGGTCAGCGTCGGCTTCGCGCGCGCGGGGGTGTTCGACGACCTGCCGCCGCTGCTCGCGGTCATCGGCCTGGCGGCGGCCGGGTCTCTGCTGCTCGCGGGGATCGGTGCGCTGCTGCTGCGCCGGCGGTGGGAGCGGCTCACCCTCGGGGTGCAGCCGGAGGAGCTCGTCGCCCTCGTCCAGAACCAGACGGCGGTGCTGAACGGGGTGGACGACGGCGTGCTCGCGATCGACGCCGAGGGGATCGTGCGGGTGTGCAACGCCGCCGCCGAGCGCCTCCTCGCGGTCCGGCAGGCGGTCGGCCGCCCTCTGGCCGGGATCGGGCTGCCCGATGCGGTGCGCGACGCCGTCTCGGGCGGACGCGCGCTGTCGGAGGCGGTGCTCGGCGACCGGGTGCTCTACCTCGACACGCGGCCCGTGGAGCGGGACGGCCGGCCCCTCGGCACGGTGGCGGTGATCCGCGACCGCACCGAGCTCGTCGCGCTGTCGGAGCGGCTGGAGACCGTGCGGACCATGACGGCCGCGCTGCGCGTGCAGCGGCACGAGTTCGCGAACCGGATCCACGTCGCCGCGGGACTGCTCGACGCCGCCCGCGTGCAGGAGGCGCGCGACTTCCTCGCCGAGCTCGCCGAGCGCGGTTCCGTCGACTTCCCCGTCCCCGGCATCGCCCGGCTCCGGGATCCCTTCCTGCGGTCGTTCCTCGGGGCGAAGGCGCTCGAGGCGAGCGAGCGCGGGGTGACGCTGCGCATCGCGGAGGACACCCAGCTGCTCGGGGCGGTGGGCGAGGCCGAGGACGTCGCGGCGGTGCTCGGCAACCTCGTGGACAACGCCGTGGGCGCCGCGGTCGCGGGCGTCGCCCCGCGCTGGGTCGAGGTCGGCGCGTTCGACGATCGCGACGCGCTCGTCGTCACCGTGGCCGATTCCGGAGCCGGCCTCGACGGCCGGACCGAGGCCGGATCCGCGGACGGGAACCGGGCGGGCACGGCGGGCTCTGCTGACGCCGATGGCGTGCCCGACGAGGCCGGCCCGGTGCACGGGCACGGCCTGGGCCTGCCGCTGTCGCGGGAGATCGCACGGCGCGGAGGCGGCGACCTGTGGGTCATCGACCGCGGCGGCGACGACCACGGCGCGGTCTTCGCGGCGCGGCTCGTCGGCGTCGTCGCCGCACCCGGCACCGCGCCGCACGACCGGGCGGAGACCGGCCGGCCCCAGGAGGAGGACAGATGACGGACCCCATCCGCACGCTCGTGCTCGACGACGACTTCCGCGTCGGCCGGCTGCATCAGGCGATCGTCGAGGAGCACGCCGGCTACCTGGCGCTGGAGCCGGTGCGCACGATCGCCGAGGCCAGGGCGGCCGTCCGCGACCTCGCACCGGATCTGATCCTCGCGGACGTGTACCTGCCCGACGGCGACGGGATCGGGCTCGTCCGTGAGGCGGGGATCGACGCGATCCACATCTCCGCCGCCGACGACGCGGCCACCGTGCGGCGTGCGCTGCGCTCGGGCGCGCACGCCTATCTGATCAAGCCGTTCGAGCGGCGCACCCTGGCCGCCGCGCTGGACCGCTACGCGCGCTACCGCAACCTGCTCGCGGGTGACCGCGCGGTGCAGCAGAAGGAGCTGGACCGCGCGCTCGCGATCCTGCACGGGTCGGCGGATCAGGTCTCGACCTCGCGCTCGGCGACCGAGCAGCTCGTGCTCGCGGCGCTCGGGGAGGACGAGGCGTCGGCGGCCGAGATCGGCGAGCGCGTCGGGATCTCGCGGGCGACGGCGCAGCGGCACCTCGCGGCGCTCGCCGAGCGCGACGCCGTCGAGGTGCGGCTCCGCTATGGCGCCGCCGGGCGCCCGGAGCACCGCTATACGGTGCGGCGCTGAGCGGCACGGCACGGCACGGCAGGGCATCCGGTAGCGGGCGCGGCTCCGCTGCGGCCGGTCGCGAGCCGGTGGGTCAGCCGCGGCCGAAGAGCGCGCCGCCGTTCACCTGCAGGATCTGGCCCGTGGTCCAGCCTCCCTCGGGGCCGGCGAGGTACGAGACCGCCCCCGCGACCTCGTCGGGCGTGCCGGCGCGGTTCATCGGCACCTGGGCCAGCCGGGACGCGACGATGTCCGGTGTGCGCCGGCCGTCCCAGAAGCCGGTGTCGGGCACGTAGCCCGGCGCCACGGCGTTCACCGTGACGCCCTCGGGGGCGAGGTCGGCGGCGAGGCCCATCATCCAGCCGTGGATCGCCGCCTTGGCCGCGCCGTAGCCGTTCGCGCCGCGCAGCGCGGCGATCGAGCTGATCGAGATGATGCGTCCGCCCGGACGGACGAGGCGTGGCAGCAGGGCCTCGGTGAGCAGCACCGCGGTCAGCACGTTCAGCCGCAGGTTCGCCTCGTAGTTCGCGGCGATGCCGGCGAGCCCCTCGCCGCGATCCAGGACGTTGCCGCCGGCGTTGTTGAGCAGCACGGCGACGGATCCCTCGACCTCGGCCGCGGCCCGCTCGACCTGGGCGGGATCCTGCAGATCGGCCGCGATCGTCCGCACGGCGGCTGCCGGCGTCTGCTCGCGGATCCGTGCGGACGCGGCGTCGAGCACGGCGGTGCGGCGCCCGATCAGCGTCAGGTCGAAGCCGTCCCGGGCCAGCCGCAGCGCCGAGGCGAGGCCGATGCCGGTACCGCCTCCGCTGACGACGGCGAGCGGACGGGGGGATCCGGGGAACGACGACGGGGTGCTCATGGATCCAGCCTAGGTCGCCGACCCGCGACCGGTCCGGTCCGGACCCTGCGGGCGGGGAGGGCTCTGCCGTCAGTCCGCCCCGCGCAGCCGGCTCCCCGTGACGGGGCGCTCGCCGCGGATAGCATGGCCACGATGAACGACGTGCCCCCGATCGCCGCGCGGCTGAGCCGGATGATCCAGCTGCCGACCGTGTCCGCCGAGCTGGAGACGCGCGGAACCGCGCCGTTCGAGGACTTCGTGGCCCTCCTCGCCGAGCTCTATCCCCGCGTGCACTCCGACCTCGTGCTCGAGCGGCACACCGAGTTCGGACTGCTCTACCGCTGGGCCGGACGCCGGGAGGCGGTCGACGGACCGCTCGTGCTCATGGCGCACTACGACGTCGTCCCCGTGGACGAGTCCGATGACTGGACCCATCCGCCGTTCGCCGGGGTGATCGAGAACGGATCCGTCTACGGGCGCGGCGCGCTCGATGACAAGGGCCCGCTCGTCGTCATCCTGGACGCGGTGGAGAACCTCCTCGCCGAGGGGTTCGTCCCGGCCCGCGACGTGTACCTGTCCTTCGGGGGCAACGAGGAGACCTACGGGTCCGCGGCCATCGCCATCGCCGCCGCGTTCCAGGAGCGCGGCATCGTGCCATGGCTGGTCGTGGACGAGGGCGGTGCGGTCGTGGACGCCCCGCTGCCGTTCGTTCCGGGCCGGGCCGCGATGATCGGCGTGGGGGAGAAGGGCGTCATGACGGTGCGCCTGACGGCGCGCGGCGACGGCGGGCACGCCTCCGCCCCGCCGAACCGCACCGCGGTGCGCCGCATCGCGCGGGCGGTGGAGCGGCTCGGGCCCGGCACGTTCCGTCCCCGCACGCCGCAGGCCGTCTCCCGCATGCTCACGCAGCTCGCGGGCTCCGCCACCGGGCCCGCGCGGCTGCTGCTGCGCGTCCTCGGTGCGCTCCCGCCGCTGTCGGCGCGCGTGTTCGCCGCGCTGGGCGGCGAGGCGGCGGCCCTCGTGCGCACGACCGTGGCGCCCACGATGCAGTCCGGCGGCACGGCGGCGAACGTGCTGCCGTCGCAGGCGACGGCGACGGTGAATCTGCGCATCGCCCTCGGCGAGACGGTGCAGAGCGCGGCGGCGCGGGTGCGCCGGCGCATCGCGGATCCGCGGGTCTCGGTCGAGGTGCTCGAGGGCAGCGACCCCTCGCCCGAATCACCCACGGACAACGCGCCGTTCGCGCTGCTCGCCGACGCGCTCGCCGTCTCGCACCCCGGCGTGCCCGCTGTGCCGTACGTGATGATGGCGGCGACCGACTCCCGTCACTTCCACCGCTTCGCGCCGGCCGTCTACCGGTTCGCCCCGCTGGAGATGTCGAACGCGCAGCGCGCCGCGATCCACGGCGTCGACGAGAGCGTCGAGATCGCGGCGCTCGAGCGCGGGGAGCGGTTCCACCGGGCGCTCATCGAGCGGTTACAGTGAGCTGACCCGTTCGCGGTCGCCGCGCCCGCCGAGGCGACCGTGTCAGCTCCCGCCACCCCGGCGTGAGACCCCTGAAGGAGCCGCGATGTCGCGCACCGTCACCGGAGCGGCCCTGGCCGCCGTCGTCGGATTCCTCGCCTTCGTCGAGTTCACCAGCGGCGTGCTGCAGGGCTACTACACGCCCATGCTGACCGACATCGCGCGGCATCTGCAGATCCACGACGCCGACGTGAACTGGTTCGAGGGCGCGCAGCTGATGCTGTCCGCCCTCGTGGTGCCGGCCTTCGCGAAGCTCGGCGACATGTTCGGCCGCAAGCGCATGCTGCTCGTCTCCACGGCGATCACGGCGGTCGCGGCGTTCGTGCTGCCGTTCACGAGCACCTTCGGCGTCTACCTCGTCGCCTGGGCGTTCATGGGTTTCTACGTGGTCTGGCTGCCGCTCGAGATCGCGCTCATCTGGTCGCGCGCACGGCGCAGCGAGGGCAGCTCGGCGATCACGGCGAAGGCGGCGGGGATCCTCGTCGCCTCCCTCGAGGGCGGGGCGATCATCGGCGCGCTGGCGGGCGGGGCGCTCGTCGACAAGTTGCCGCTGCCGGTCGTGCTGCTGGTGCCCGCGTTCCTCATCGCCGCCTGCTTCTTCGTCATCCTGTTCGGGGTGAAGGAATCGCCCGAGAAGACCGGGGGAGTGTTCGACACGGTCGGGCTCGTGCTCATCTCCCTCGCGCTCATCGGCCTCACCGGCGGGCTCAGCCTGCTGCGGCTGCCCGGCGGCGTCGCGAACCCGCTGTCCTGGATCGTCATCGTCGTCGGTCTCGCCCTCGTCGTGCCGTTCGCCCTCTGGGAGCTGCGGCAGTCGGATCCGCTCATCGACGTGCGGATGTTCCGCAGCCCGGCGCTCGGACCGGTGTTCCTCACGGCGGGCCTCTTCGGCGTCAGCGTGCTCGGCGCGCAGGCCCCGCTGTCGACGTTCGCCCGCACGGATCCGAGCGCCTACGGCTACGGCCTCGGCACCACCGGCTTCCAGACCTCGCTCATCATCGGGCTCTACCTCATCGCGATGATCGGGGGCGCGCTGCTGTTCCCCGTCGTGGCCCGCCTCGCCACTCCCCGGATCACCCTGATCGGCGCCTCGCTGCTGGTGGCGATCGGGTTCCTGCTGTTCCTGCCGTTCCACGGCGCCTACCTGCAGGTCGTCGCGAACATGATGATCGCCGGGATCGGATCCGGAGCCCTCGTGGCCGCCCTGCCCGCCGCGGCGGCCTCGGCTGCCCCGCACACGCAGACCGGCGTCGCGACCGGGCTCACCAACTCCGTGAAGACCGTGGGCGGCGCGATCGCATCCTGCGTGTTCGGCATCGCGCTGATGCACGCGGTCGCCGGCGGCGCGGGAGGCGGCGAAGGCACCGCGGGATCGTTCTCCGGCTACGTCACCGTCTGGATCGTGTGCGGCGTGACGGCGCTCGCCGCGGCGGTGCTGCTGCTGTTCGTGCCGAAGCAGGCCTTCACGGACCGCGCCGGCCAGCCCCAGGACGACGCGGGGGTGGCCGCAGGCTGACGCCCTCGGGGTCGTTGAGCGAGGACGCCGTAGGCGACCGAGACGAAACGCGGTTCCTCGACGATCGCCGCGTTTCGTCTCGCGCGCTTCGCGTGCTCGCTCAACGACCCCGAGGGAGGTCCTAGCGGTCGCCGCGGGACAGCCGCGACGGCCACCACACGGCCCGGCCGACATCGTGCACGAGGGCGGGCACGAGCAGCGAGCGCACCACGAAGGTGTCCAGCAGCACGCCGAACGCGACGATGAAGGCGAGCTGGGCGAGGAACAGGATCGGGATCACCGCGAGCGCCGCGAACGTCGTCGCGAGCACGAGCCCCGCCGAGGTGATCACCCCGCCGGTGATCGCGAGCCCGCGCCGCACGCCCTCCCGGGTGCCGTGCGTGCGGGACTCCTCGCGCACCCTCGTCATGAGGAAGATGTTGTAGTCGATCCCGAGCGCGACGAGGAAGACGAAGCCGTAGAGCGGAACGGCCGGATCCGCGCCGGGGAAGTGGAAGATCCCGTTGAACACGAGCGCGGACACGCCCATCGCGGTGCCGAAGGAGAGCACGGTGGTGACGATCAGCAGCACCGGGGCGACGATCGCGCGCAGCAGCAGCATCAGGATCAGCATGATCACGACGAGGATCACCGGGATGATCAGCGTGCGGTCCCGCAGGGAGGCGTCGTCGGTGTCCACGGCCGTCGCGGTCACTCCGCCGACCAGGGCGCCCGTGCCGTCGAGCGAGGAGCGCAGCCGCCGCACGGTGTCCTCCGCGGTGGCGGAGTCCGCGGCCGCGGTGAGCGTGCCCTGCAGCAGCACGTCCCCGTCGATCACCGTCGGGTCAGGCGCCGGAGTGCCCGGCCTCCCCACCGGCTGGATGCCGTCCGCGGTCACCGGCGCGGTGCCGCTCACCGAGTCCTTCGCGGTCACGGTGACGCCGTCGATGCCCTTGTCGGCGAGCAGCACGTCCGCCGTGCGCTGCAGAGAGTCCTTCGCGACGAGGACCTGGACGGGACTGCCGGATCCGCCGGGGAAGTGCGCACCCAGCGCCTTCTGCCCGTCGCGCGCCTGAGAGGAGCCGAGCACGAGGTCGGACTGCGGCACGCCGGAGGCGTCGAGCTGCAGCACGCCGAGCGTCCCGATCGCGAGCACCAGCGTCGTCGCGATCCAGATGATCCGCGAACGACGGCGGATGAGCTCGGAGAGCCGCGCCCACACGCCGCCGGCGGGCAGCCCGTCCTCCGCGGCGACGGCCTCGGGGTCGAAACGCGGACGACGCGGCCAGAACGCGGCCCGGCCGAACGCCATGAGCAGGGCGGGCAGCAGGGTGAGCGCCGAGAGCATCGCGAACACGATCCCGATCGCCGCGACCGGGCCGAGCGCACTGTTCGACCGGAGGTCGCTCAGCAGCAGGCACAGCAGACCGGCGATCACCGTGCCGCCGGAGGCCAGGATCGGCTCGAACGCCCCCTTCCAGGCCAGGAGCACGGCTCGGCCGCGATCGTGCTCGATCCGCAGCGCCTCGCGGAACCGCGACACGAACAGCAGCGCGTAGTCGGTCGCCGCGCCGATCACGAGGATGAACAGGATCCCCTGGGTCTGTCCGCTGAGCAGCAGCACGCCCCACTTCGCGAGCCACCACACCAGCAGGAGCGCCGTGCACAGGGCGAACATGCTCGTCGCGAGCACGACGACCGGCAGCAGCAGGGAGCGGTAGACGAGCACGAGGATGACCAGCACCGCAGCGAGGGCGACGCCCAGCAGGATCCCGTCGATTCCGGCGAACGCGGCGACGAGGTCGGCGCTGAAGCCGGCGGGCCCGGTCACGTACACCGTCACCCCCGCCGGGGCCGCCTCGTCGAGGTGGGTGCGGATCTCGGACACGACGTCGCCGAGGTCGGCATCGGAGCGGATCGGCACGAACGCCTGCACCGCCTTCCCGTCCTCGGAGGGGAGGGCGGGGGAGATGTCGTCGCCGACGCCGGCGATGTCCGTCGTGGCCGCGACCGCATCCGCCAGCGTCGTGCGCTGGGAGTCGGTGAGCTTCGCGTCCGACACCGCCACGATGATCGCGGGGATCTGGTCGGATCCGGCGAAGCGGGTCTGCAGCTCCTGCACCCGTGCGGAGTCGGAGGACGACGGGAGGTAGGCGGTGCGGTCGTTTGAGGAGACCTCGTCGACCTTCCCGAACAGCGGGCCGCCGAACGACGCGGCGGCCAGCCAGCCCAGGATGATCAGGGCCGGCAACAGGATCCGCAGCGTTCGGCGGGTGCGCTGCGGGCGGGTGGCGTGCTGCGGGGCTGTCATCGTGGATCCTTCCGTCTCCGGAAGAGTAGATCGAATTCGCTAGCTTGGCAAGTAATACCCCTGGCGTGAAAAGAGATCGACTGTACGATGACGGAATGACCGATCGACGCGACGAAGCCGAGGAGCGCCCGGTGGCGCCCCGCGGCGGAGCGTCGACGGGGGACGGCGTCGAGGTCGCCGCCGTCTACGACATCGAGGCGAGCGACCCGACGGGGATGCTCCTCGATCGCGGCGGCGTCGACGAGAACGGGATCCGTCAGATCACCCGCCTGATGACCGCGCTCGGCGAGCTGCGCGATGCGGAGCAGCGCCTGGCCGAGGCGTCACGCCGGTACATGAAGCTGAACGAGACCGACATGCGGGCGCTGCACTACCTCATCGTGTGCGCGAACACGGGAGCGGTCGCGACGCCGGGCGGGATCGCCCAGCATCTCAGCATCTCGACCGCATCGACCACCAAGCTGCTGGATCGGCTCGAGCGTGCGGGGCACGTCACCCGCGCCGCCCACCCGACGGACCGACGGGCGCTCGCGATCTCGATCGCCCCGGAGACGCAGCGGGCGGCGATGGAGACGGTCGGACGTCAGCAGGCGCGCCGCTTCCACTCCGCGGCGCGCCTGACCGAGAGCGAGCGCGATGTCGTCATCCGGTTCCTGCAGGACATGACTCAGGAGCTCCGGCTCGACGGCGTCGAGTGGGCGCTCCCGGACGCCGACGACCGCTGACCCCGGACGCCGCCGGGGTCGGCGATCGGCGGGGCTCAGGCCTGGCTCTGCCCGGCGGAGAACATCCAGTCGACGCCGAAGCGGTCGGTGAGCATGCCGAACTGGTCGCCCCAGGGCGCCGGGCCGAACTCCTGGGTGACGGTCGCCCCGTCTGCGAGCTTGTCCCACGCGGCGCGGATCTCGGCTTCGTCGGTGCCGCTCAGCGAGACGGAGACGCCCTGCGGCGCCTTGTACTCGAAGTGCGCGGGGGTGTCGGACGCCATCAGCACGAGGCCGCCGGGGGTGGTCAGCATCGAGTGCATGACCAGCGCCTGCTCGGCCTCGTCCTGGACCATGCCGGGCATGTCGCCGAAGGTCATCACCTGCAGGTCGCCGCCGAGGGCCTGCTGGTAGAACTCCATCGCGGCACGGGCATCGCCGCGGAACGAGATGTACGGGTTGAGGATGGTCATGGTGGTGCCTCCCTGCTCGGGTCTGCGGCACCGCACCGGCGCCGCACTCAGTCTGAGCCCGACCTCCGACATCGGCAACGGTGTGTCGTGGATCGGCTCTCGCCGAGTCGCCTTCCGGCTCGATCCTTCGAGCGCGGCCGCGGTTCCCTCCGGACCGGCCGTGGCGGTCTCGCCCGGCCCGGGGCCCGAGGTCCGTCAGGATCCGGGGCCCGAGGTCCGTCAGGATCCGGGGATCAATCCGCGTCCCGCGGCGGGTTGTGCAGCATCTCGAGGCGGATGCCGTTGTCGTCCTCGACGAAGGACGCGTAGTAGCGCGCGGTGAAGCGCGGATACTCCTTGGGGTCCCGCACGGGCGTCCAGCCGGCGCCGAGGGCGATCGCGTGCAGACGGTCGACCTCGGCGCGCGAGTCGACGGCGAACGCGAGGTGCTGCCAGCCGACGCGGCCGTGCTCGTGCGGGCCGTCCGCGTTCTCGCGGGCGGGGTAGAGCAGGATCTCGGGCTGGCCGTCCTGGCGCCAGTAGGCGTGGTCCTCGGCGTCGTACGCCCGGGTGTAGCCCAGGGCGGTCAGCACCGGATGGAACTGCGCCGAGGCGCTGGGGACGTGGTCGACGCTGATGCCGAGGTGATCGAGAGAAGCCATGCCCCCAGCATCGCGGACGCCGCCGACATCGGCCAGCGGGCTCGGTGCCGCCGAGCCTCCGACCGCCGAAGGCACGGGTTGGCGACGACTGCACGGGTTGGCGACGACTGCACGGGTCGTTCGCGCGAAGAAGCCGTGCATTCGGCAGGATCGGGTGCGTCCGGGGAGCACCGTGGCCCGCAGCCGAGCATGCCGCTCAGTCTTCGACGGACTCCCGCGGCGGGTTGTGCACGAACTCGAGCCGGATCCCGTTGTCGTCCTCGACGAAAGAGGCGTAGTACCGGTCGGAGAAGCGCGTGAAGACCTTCGGCGCCCGCACCGTCGTCCACCCCGCGCCGACCGCGACCGCGTGCAGTCGCTCCACCTCCGCGCGCGAGTCCACGCCGAACGCGAGGTGCTGCCACCCGATCCGGCCGTACTGATGCGGCTCGCCTCCGGGCTCCGGCGCGCGGTAGAGGATCAGCTCGACGTCGCCCTCGCGGTACCAGGCGATGCCGCCCTCCATCTCGCCGTCCTCCGCGATGCAGCCCAGCGCCGTGAGCACGGGATCCCACTGGGCGAACGCCCGGTCGAGGTCTTCCACGGTGAGGCCGAGGTGATCGATGAGGGGCATGCGTCCAGTCTGCCCGATGCGTTCGGCGCGGCAGGCTGCGGACGCGGTTGCGCACCGATCCTCCGGGCGTGCGACAGACTGTCGCCATGACCGCCGTCACCCTCGTCCGTGCCGCCGAGCTGTCCGACGTCGCGCAGTACGCGTACGCCGCGACCGCGCCGCAGAACGCGCGGCTGATCTTCCTCGCCGGCGCCTGCCCGATCGAGCAGGACGGCTCCACGGCGGCGGTCGGCGACCATGCCGGCCAGGCGAGGAAGTGCATCGAGAACCTCGAGACCGCGCTCGCCGCGGCCGGAGCGGTGCTCACCGACGTGATCAGCACCCGCGTGCTCGTCGCTTCGACCGACCGCGCGGAGCTGAGGACGGCGTGGGCGGTCGTGCGCGATGCCTTCGGCGCTCACGAGGTGCCGAGCACCCTGATGGGAGTCACCGTGCTGGGCTACGACGACCAGCTCGTCGAGATCGAAACCGTGGCCGCCGTCGTCGACAGGGCCTGAGTCGCCCGCGGTGCGGATGACGCGGCCCCGAGGCGCGGCTCAGTGCGGGGCGTGGTACTCGGCCTCGCCGCGCTTCCAGTAGCCCTTCACGACGGCCTGGGCCGGGTCCACGCCCCAGCGCTCGAGCAGGGCGCGGCCCGGCTTCACGATCGACGACTCCGCGGCGACGAAGACGAACGGGGCCGTACCCGGGCGGTCCTCCGCGACGAGCGACTCCAGGAACGCGGCGAGTGCGATGCCGGCGGGGGCGCTGCCCCGATGGATCCACTCGACGGGCACGGCGGCGTCGAGCGCGAGCTCGTGCTCGGGCCCGCGCACCTCGATCGCGATGCGGGCCGGGGCGCCGGCGGGGATCCGCGCGGCGAATCGTCGGATCGCGGGGATCGCGGTCTCGTCGCCGGCGAGCAGCCAGCCGTCGGGCTCGCCCTCCAGGACCATCGAGCCACGGGGTCCGCCGACCCCGACGGTCGAGCCCAGGGAGGCGTTCGCCGCCCAGGGGGCGGCGATGCCCTGATCGCCGTGCACGGCGAACTCGACATCGAGCCAGTCCTCGCCCCAGGCGAGCGGCGTGTACTCGCGGCTCGGCGCGGCGCGCAGCTCCTCGACCGAGTCGGCCGGGCGATCGGCGAAGAACAGTCGCATGTGGTCGTCCGCGCCCAGCGAATCGAAGCCGGCGAGGTCGGATCCGGTGAGGCGCACGCGCACGAAATCGGGGGCGATCCACTCGCGGGAGGCGAGGGTCAGGGTGCGGAAGCGCAGTTCGAGGGGGCGACGCTCCAGGGCGAAGCCGGATTTCGCGTTGGTCATAAGGTAAGGCTAACCTGTGTGAGACCTCAGGTTGAAGTTAGGTAAACCTAACCTTTCTCCCCGGGTCATTCACACAGCACATCCCGCAGAACAGGAGCATCTCCATGTCCGTGCCTCGGATCCTCACCGCCACCGCGCTCGGCCTCGCCGCCGTCGTCGCCCTCGCCGGCTGCGCCTCCGGCCCCGCTTCCGCGCCCACGGAGAGCGCGAAGGCGAGCACCGTGACCGTCGAGGACAACAACGGGAAGCACACGATCGCCACGCCGCCGACGTCGGTCGTCGCCACCGACAACCGCACGTTCCAGACGCTCGCGGACTGGGGCATCCCGGTCACCGCCGCGGCCGTGTCCCTCATGCCGGAGACGGTCTCCTACGTCAAGGACAAGAGCATCGTCGACCTCGGCACCCACATGGAGCCCGACCTCGAGGCGGTCGTCGCCGTGGCGCCGGACGTCATCGTCAACGGGCAGCGCTTCACCCAGCACCACGACAAGCTCGCCGCCCTCGTCCCCGATGCGACGATCCTCGAGCTCGACCCGCGCGACGGCAAGCCGTTCGATGCCGAGCTGAAGCGTCAGGTGACGGTGCTGGGCGAGGTCTTCAGCAAGCAGAAGGAGGCGAAGAAGCTGGTCTCCGACTTCGAGGCGGCCGCGGAGCGCGCCAAGAAGGCCTACGACGGATCCGGCGTGATGGCGGTCACCACCTCGGGCGGCAAGATCGGCTACCTCGCGCCGACCGTCGGCCGCACGCTCGGCCCGGTTTTCGACATCCTCGGTCTCACGCCCGCCCTGCAGGTGGAGGGCGCGGACGACAACCACAAGGGCGACGACATCTCGGTCGAGGCGATCGCCGCGTCGAACCCGTCCTGGATCCTCGTGATGGACCGCGACGCGGTGTTCGCGAAGGACGACCCCTCCTACGTGCAGGCCGCCGACATCCTGGAGAAGAACCAGGCGCTCGCCTCGGTCACCGCGATCCAGCAGAAGCACGTCGTCTACATGCCCACCGACACCTACCTCAACGAGGGCATCCAGACGTACACGACGTTCCTGAACTCCTTCGCCGACGCTCTGGAGAAGAGCGCGAAGAAGAGCTGACCCGACGCAGGAGAAAGCGCATGCTGACTCTTCGCCCGCGCGCGACGGCCGGCCGGACCCTGCGTCCGGTCGGCCGTCGGGCGCGGCTCTTCGACCCCGCGCTGCTCGTCGGAGCCGTCGTCGTCGCGGGCCTGCTGGTCCTGTCGCTGTTCGTCGGCGTCTACGACGTGACCGGATCCGCCGACGGCGCAGAGATGTTCGCGATCACGCGCATCCCGCGCACGACCGCGCTCGTGCTCGCGGGCGCCTCGATGGCGATGGCGGGCCTCGTGATGCAGATGCTCACGCAGAACCGCTTCGTCGAGCCGACCACCACCGGCACGACGGAGTGGGCCGGGCTCGGCCTGCTCGCTGTCTCGATCCTCGTCCCGCATCCGAGCATCCCGCTGCGCATGCTCGGAGCGGTCCTCTGCGCCTTCGCCGGCACCCTGGTGTTCTTCGCGTTCCTGCGCCGGGTGTCGCTGCGCTCGTCGCTCATCGTGCCGATCGTCGGGATCATGCTGGGCGCGGTGGTCGGATCCGTCTCGACCTATCTCGCTCTCGCGACCGACACGCTGCAGACGCTCGGGGTGTGGTTCGCCGGCAGCTTCACGTCGGTGCTGCGCGGGCAGTACGAGCTGCTCTGGATCGTGGCGGTCGTCGGGGTGGTCGTCTTCGTCGTCGCCGACCGCTTCACGCTCGCGGGGCTGGGTGAGGAGATCGCGACGAACGCCGGCCTGAACCACGGCCGGGTCGTGCTGCTCGGCACGGTGCTCATCGCCGCGACCACGGGCGTGGTGACCGTGGTCGTCGGCAACCTGCCCTTCGTGGGACTCATCGTGCCGAACGTGGTGTCGATGATCCGCGGCGACGACCTGCGCAGCAACCTGCCCTGGGTGTGCCTGCTGGGCGTGGGCCTCGTCACCGTGTGCGACCTCATCGGACGCACGATCATCATGCCGTTCGAGGTGCCGGTGTCGCTGGTGCTGGGCCTCGTCGGAGCCGCGGTGTTCATCGTGCTGATCCTGAGGCAGCGTCCCCGTGGCTGAGGTGCTGGCCGCCGCCCCGGCGCGAACCGCAGCGGCGGGAGGGCGCACGTCGGGTGCGTTCCCGACCGCGGGGGCGAGGCGACGGTACGTCCTGGTGGTCGCCGTGCTCACCCTGCTCGCCGCGGCGTCACTGATCGGGTTGCTCGTGCACGGCAACCCCGTGCCGTTCGGCACCGCCGGCTTCTGGCGCATCGTTCAGCTGCGGGTCACGAGCGTGCTGGTGATCCTGGTGGTCGCGATCGCGCAGGCCACGGCGACCGTGGCGTTCCAGACGGCGGCGAACAACCGCATCGTGACCCCCTCGATCATGGGGTTCGAGTCGCTCTACACGGCGGTGCAGACCACGGCCGTGTTCGTCCTCGGCGCGGCCGGGGTCACCGCGCTCCAGGGCGTCCCGCAGTTCGCGCTGCAGGTCGTGCTGATGACCGGGTTCGCCGTCGCGCTCTACGGATGGCTGCTCTCGGGGCGGCGCGGGAGCATGCACGTGATGCTGCTGATCGGGATCGTGATCGGCGGCGGGCTCGGCGCGGTGTCGACGTTCATGCAGCGGCTGCTGACCCCGAGCGAGTTCGACGTGCTCGCCGCCCGTCTGTTCGGCAGCGTGGCGAACGCCGACGCGTCCTACCTGCCGCTCGCGATCCCGCTGTGCCTCGCCGCGTCCACGCTGCTGTTCACGCGTGCGCGCCGGCTGAACGTGCTGGCGCTGGGCCCCGACGCCGCCAACGCCCTGGGCGTCGGCCATCGCCGCGAGCAGCTCCGGGTGCTGCTCCTCGTCGCCGTGCTGATGGCCACCTCGACCGCGCTGGTCGGGCCGATGACGTTCCTCGGCTTCCTCGTGGCGACCCTCGCGTACCAATGGGCTGACACCCACGACCACCGGCTCGTGCTTCCCGTGGCGGTGCTCACCGCCGTCGTCGTGCTGGGCGGCGCGTACTTCGTGCTGAAGCACGTCTTCTCGGCGCAGGGAGCCGTCTCCATCATCATCGAGCTGGTCGGCGGATCCGTCTTCCTGCTCGTCCTCCTCAGGAAGGGCCGTCTATGAACGCCGCCGACGGAACCGCGAGACCGAATCCGGCTCCCGAGACCGACGACGAGATCGTGGGTCTCGGGACGCGGGTTCGGTCTCGCGAGCATGCGGAGGGGACCGGATCCGGGATCTCGATCGCGGGGGTGCGCAAGCGCTACGGCGACGAGGTCGCGATCGGCCCGGTCGACCTGGAGATCCCGGCTGGGGGCGTGACCGCGCTGATCGGCCCGAACGGCGCCGGGAAGTCGACGCTGCTCACGATGATCGGGCGGCTGCTCGGGATGGACGAGGGATCCATCCGGATCTCGGGCTTCGACGTGGGCACCACGCGGTCGAAGGACCTTGCCACGGTCGTGTCGATCCTGCGCCAGGAGAACCACTTCGTCACCCGGCTCACCGTGCGCCAGCTCGTGGGCTTCGGCCGGTTCCCGCACTCGCGCGGTCGGATCACGCGCGCGGACGAGGAGGTCGTGAGCAGGGCGATCGACTTCCTCGAACTGGGCGAGCTCGAGAAGCGCTATCTGGACGAGCTCTCCGGCGGGCAGCGGCAGCGCGCCTATGTCGCGATGGTGCTCGCGCAGGACACGGGAACCGTGCTGCTGGACGAACCGCTCAACAACCTCGACATGAAGCACGCGGTGCGCATGATGCGGCACCTGCAGCGCATCTCGGACGAGCTCGGCAAGAGCGTCGTCGTGGTGCTGCACGACATCAACTTCGCCGCCCGCTACGCCGACCGGATCTGCGCCATGAAGGACGGCGAGGTCGTCGCGTTCGGCCCGGTCGCCGACATCATGCGCGGCGACGTGCTCACCGACGTGTTCGGGACCCCCGTCAGCGTGATCGACGGGCCGGACGGGCCGCTCGCCGTCTGGCACTGAGCCGTCCTGACGCCCGGGGGGTCAGCGGGCGACAGCCGCTGCGCTCCCTGGCGTGCGACGATCAGCACACCTCGTCGCGATCGGCACACGGATCCGGCTCTCTCCTGCGCTGATCGTCACAGCGTGTGCCGATCGTCGCAGGACCGGGCGACGGGCGCAGCGCGGGATCAGGAAGGCACGCGGGCCCGAGGTCAGCGGGTGCGGTGGTCCTCGGGAGCGAGGCGCGGGCCGCGGCGGGGCTCGGCCGCGCCGCTCAGACGGATGAGCCGCACGACCCGCTGCCGGTGGCCGGCCCACGGCGCGAGCAGCGCCAGCATGCCGTCGTCGTCGGTCCGATGACCGGTGAGCGCGAAGCCGACCTCGTGGGCGAGGTGGTAGTCGCCCACGCTCACGGCGTCGGGATCGCCGAGGGCGCGGATCCGGGTCTCGGCGGCGGTCCAGGGCCCGATCCCGGGCAGGCTCGTCAGCGCGGCGTCGCGGGCGGCGCCGTCGCCGGCGGCGAGCACGGCGCGTTCGAGGCTGGGCGCGCGCTCGGCCGCCCGCACGAGGGTGCGGGACTGCGGCGGCTGCACGCCCGCGCGATG
The DNA here is from genome assembly GCF_037148715.1 of Microbacterium sp. MMO-10. Classification (NCBI taxonomy): domain Bacteria; kingdom Bacillati; phylum Actinomycetota; class Actinomycetes; order Micrococcales; family Microbacteriaceae; genus Microbacterium; species Microbacterium sp. MMO-10. The sequence continues at coordinate 392,482 of NZ_JBBCSV010000003.1, forward strand.
CCAGGCCCAGGAGGGGATCCGGCGCCAGCCCTCGGCATCGGGGGCGACCGTCATCGGGCGCGGGACGGGGCCCGGCGCAGGGTCGCCGAAGCGCGTGACGAGCAGGCGCCAGGCGCCGTACGCCTGCAGGCCGGTGACCTTCTGCTCGAGGATCACGCCGCTGAGCGCGTCGAACACGGCGCCGGTGCGCGTGAGGCGCAGACCGGGGTTGCGCCGCGCGGTCGCGGCGATCAGGGGATGCCCGGACGGGTCGAACCCGTCCGGGTCGTCGAGTGCTCCGCACAGTGCGGGCAGGAGGTCGAGGGCGGCGTCGGCCCCGGGCCCCCAGGCGCTCGCGTGCACCTCGCCCGACGCCGGTCGCAGCGCGAGCGTGGCGATCCCGGCCGTAGTGCGCAGCGCGAGCCAGATCACGGATCCGTCGCGGACGACCGTGGGGTCCTTCGGCCCGCGCCGCAGGATGCCGACCGTCTCGTGCAGATCGAGCGGCGCGCGCGGGCGGTACGAGGTCTCCCGCATCGTCCACGCGCGCGGGGCGGGATCCGCGGCGAGGGTCATGGGAACACCCTAGATCCGGCGGCCGACAGGGGCGCTCAGGATCCGGATCCTCGGGACGTTCGCCGATCGCGCCGGAGCCGTCGAGCGCACGAGAAGTCGCCGAGTGCACCGGACCTCTGCGTCGAAAGGCCGTGCGGTCGTCAGGATCCCGTGCGGTCGGCGGGATCCCGCGGGACCGCCCGGTTCAGAACCGGTCGGGGGAGGGGGTGCCCACGCCGTAGCGGATCGCGACGTCGGCGTGGCGGTCGAAGCGGTAGCCGACGCCGCGGACGGTGCGCACGATGTCCTCGTAGCGGCCGAGCTTGGCGCGCAGCCGGCGCACGTGCACGTCGATGGTGCGCTCTCCGGGGGCCTCCTCGTCGGAGGTCTGCCACAGCGCGCCGACGAGCTCGCTGCGCTCGATCGTCGAGCCCTCGCGCAGCACGAGGTACTGCAGCAGCTCGAACTCCTTGTACGTGAACGCGGCCGAGTCGCCGTCGATCAGCACGCGCTTGCGGGAGATGTCGACGACGACGCCGCCGCCGTCCTCCGGCTCGCGCTCCTCGGCCTCCGCCTTGGAGCGGGCGATCGCGCCGGGCTCGTGCAGCGCGAGGCGCACGACGTCGAGGTCGCGCCCGCCGGTGCCCTGCGGGGCGAGGGCGACCGTGGCGTGGGTCTCGGCGTCGGGGGCCAGCTCGGCGAGGGTGCGGCGCAGCGCGTCGACGAGCAGCGGGAGGCTCACGCCGTTCGTGGCGGCCTTGAGCTCGTCGATGCCGACGTAGAGGGCGAAGCCGCGCGGCGAGCGGGCCGGCGGGGCGTCGACCGCGGGGGCCGGGGCGTCGATCTGGGTGCGCGGCACGGCGTGCAGACGCGGGGCGGCGACGGGGGCGGCGGTGACGGGACGCTCGAGGAGGGCGGTGTTCGACATGATGATGGGTCCTTGAAAGGAAGGAGTCGGTCGGAGACTCGGAGAGTGTTGCGAAGAGACCGGCGAGCCGGAGGAACGAGCACGCGGATGGGTGCTCGAGACTCAGCCCGCGAAGATCACGACGAGCGAGTCAGACAGAGTTCTGTGGCTTCAGCGACACATTCGGCAACACATGCCAACGCAACCGGGCATCATCATCCCGGTCGTCCCGTTCGCCTCCTGGGCGGACATGGGGCGTGCGTTGGTGGTCATGGGGCCGATTATTACCGACGGTGACCAACAATGTCAAAACGAGCCGCCTCCGCGCGTCGGCGGTTAGCGTGGGACGGTGGCGATCTCTTCAGACTCGGATCGGTTCGTGCTCACCCGCGAGGACGACGCGTCGCGCTACACGCTCACGCGCGACGGCGTGCTGGTGAGCGTGCTCGACTACCGTGACGACGGGCGCACCATGGCGCTGACGAGGGCCTTCACGATCCCGTCTTTCCGCGGATCCGGCTATGCCGCGGTGCTCGTCGCGAGGGCCGTCGACGACATCGCGCACCGCGGCGACCGACGCATCGACGCGGTCTGCTGGTACGTCGCGGACTGGTTCGACGCGCATCCCGAGCGGGCCGATCTGCTGCGCGTGCGCTGAGCCCTATCGCCCCGCGCGGCGTGTGTGACGTTGTGTTACGCGGACGGCTTCGACCCGTCGTCGCGGCTCTGCTGCCGCCTCCCGGCACGCCTCGGGCGCAATGTCGGACCCCGTCCGTAGCGTTGAGGGCATGAAGATCCTGCACACCTCGGACTGGCACATCGGCCGGACCTTCCACGGGCACGCCACCCTGGAAGCGCTCGCCGAGGTGCTCGCCGCGCTGGTCGCGCAGGTGCGGGAGAACGACGTCGACGTGGTCGTCGTCGCCGGCGACGTGTTCGACTCGGCGACCCCGTCCGCCCCCGCCTACACGCTGCTCACCGATATGCTCGTCGCCCTGCACGCCACGGGCGCGCGGGTGATCGTGACCAGCGGCAACCACGACTCCGCGGCCCGGCTGGGCTTCCAGGCGCGACTGCTGCGCGAGGGGATCCATGTCGTCACGGATCCGACCGGCATCGGCGAGCCGATCACGATCGAGGACGCGGACGGACCCGTGCGGTTCTTCGGCATCCCGTACCTCGAGCCCGCGATCGTCCGACAGCATGCCGCCTTCCAGAAGCCCGCCTTCCAGAAGCCCGCCCTTCAGAAGCCCGCGTCGCCGCAGCCTGCCGGCGCGACCGAGGACGACGGGCGGCCGCTGCGCACGCAGGCGCAGACGCTCGCGCGCGCGATGGGCCTCGTGCGCGCCGGGATGGCGGAGCACCCCGGCCGCGCGGTCGTGATCGCGCACTGCTTCGCCGCCGGTGTCGACGCGACCACGGGGCTCGAACGCGAGATCCGCCAGGGCGGCATCGACATGGTGCCGGTGTCGCTGTTCGAGGGCGTCGACTACGTGGCGCTCGGGCACATCCACGGGCGGCAGGCGCTCACCGATCGGGTGCGGTACGCCGGGGCGCCCCTGCACTACAGCTTCGGCGAGCAGCACAAGCCCCGCGGCTCGTGGCTCATCGAGCTCGCGGCGGACGGCGCCGTTGACGCGCGATGGCTGGAGCTGCCCGTGCCGCGCCGGCTCGTGACGCTGACCGGATCCTTCGCGGACATCCTCTCGCCGGAGAACGTCGCGGCGCACGCCGACGACTGGGTGTGCGCGGTCTACACCGACGACCTGCCGCAGACCGAGCCCATGCGCCGCCTGCGCGAGAGGTTCCCGTTCTGCGCGCTCGTGCAGCACGAGCCCCTGCGCACGGCCGCGGTCGAGGAGCGCTCCTACACCGAACGGCTGCGCACCGCGGCGACCGACGAGGAGCGCATCGACGCCTTCCTCGCCCATGTGCGCGGCGGCGCCGGGGCGAGCCCGCAGGAGCAGGAGCTGATTCGCGAGGTGCTCGACGACCGCACGCGGGCGGAGGCGCTCGTCTAGTGCAGCTGCATCGTCTCGAGATCGAGGGCTTCGGCCCGTTCCTGCGGCGTCAGACGATCGACTTCGACGCGTTCGCCGCGGACGGCGTCTTCCTGATCGGCGGTCGCACGGGGGCGGGCAAGTCGAGCATCCTCGATGCGGTCTGCTTCGGTCTCTACGGCAACGTGCCCCGCTACGAGGGCGGTGAGAAGCGCCTGCGCAGCGATCACTGCGAACCCGCGGATCCGACCGAGGTCGTCGTGGAGTTCAGCACCGTCTCCGGCCGATACCGGGTCACGCGCTCGCCCGAGTACCAGCGCCCCGCCAAGCGCGGCGGCGGTCTGACCAAACAGGCGTCGGCGGTGGCGCTCGACGAGCTCGTCGGCGGGGAGTGGATCGGCCGGGCCGCGCGCGAGGTCGACGTCGCGCACGCGCTCGGCGAGATCCTGCAGCTGAACCTCCAGCAGTTCCTCCAGGTGATCCTGCTCGCGCAGGGGCGGTTCGCGCGGTTCCTGCTCGCCGACAGCCGGGAACGCCAGTCGCTGCTGCGGCGTCTCTTCGGCACCGGCCGGTTCGAGGACTATCAGAATCGTTTCGACGACCGCCGTCGCGCGTCGGAGCAGGCGCTCGGCGCGGGTCGGGCGAGCGTGAGCGCTCGCGTCGAGCAGGCCGAGAAGCTCGTCGCGGAGAACGGGCTGCAGGGCGCCGATCAGAGCGGCCTCGAGGGGGAAGCGGACCCTCCGGGGGGCGAGTCTGCGGCCTCCTCGCTCGACGAGCGGCTGGAGGCCCTGGGCCGGGCCAGGGCGCGGGCCGACTACCGCGAGGAGCAGCGCCGTCAGGAGCGCGACCTCGCCGAGGCCGCCCACCGCGCGGCGACCGCCGCGCTCGCCTCGGCCCGTGAGGAGAAGCAGGCGCAGACGGAGCGGGATCGTGCCCGCGCCGCGCTCGTCGTGCTCGACGCCGCCGCCGACCGGATCGCCGCGGATCGGCGCACGCTCGACGACGCCCGGGCTGCGGAGGCGCTGCGCCCTGTGCTGAGCGCGGCGGAGCGCACCGCCGCCGCCTCGGCCGCTGCGACCGCCGCGGAGGCCGCGGCCCGCGACTCCTGGCGGGCGTGCACCGCGGCCGATGCCGAGGCGCCGGACGGCTCCGCCGCGGATGCGCTGCGCACCTGGGCCTCCGACCTCACCCGATCCAGCGGCGCCTGGCAGCAGGCGGCCGGGGCGGAGGCGCAGCTCGATGCGCACGAGGCCGCGGTGACGGCCGGGGCACGCGAGGCCGAGGCGATCGCCGGGGAGCAGGAGCTCCGCGATCGGGAACGCGCGGCGCTGCCCGAGGCGATCGAGGCGCTGACCGCGGAGCGCGACGCCCTGCGGCGGCGGGCCGACCGCCGGGCCGACCTCGATGCCGTGGTGGCACAGGCCGAAGCCCGACTGCAGGGCGCCCGGGACGTCGCCGCGCTCACCGAGGCGCGGAACGACGCGGAGCGGACCGTCGCCGATCGTGAGCAGGAGGCCGCAGCCGCCTTCGCGCACGCCGCGGACCTGCGGCGCCGTCGCGATGCGGGGATGGCGGGGGAGCTCGCCGAGGCTCTGCGCCCGGGCGAGGCCTGCAGCGTCTGCGGATCCACGGAGCACCCGGCCCCGGCCGTGCACGCGGATCCGGTCTCGCAGGGCGACGTCGCCGAGGCCACGGAAGCGCGGGAGCGCGCCGCCGAGCTCGTGCGCGCGGCCACGAAGGCGCTGGCCGCACGGGACGCCGACCTGGCCGCCGCCACCGTACGCGCCGACGGGCGCACGGTGGAGACGGCGGAGTCCGAGCTCGCGGCGGCGCGCGCGGAGCGGGATGCCGCCGCTGCCGCGGAGACGGCCCGTGCGGACGCGGACCAGCGCCTCGTCGAGCTGCGGAGCTCTGCCGACCGCCTCGAGACGACGATCGCCGGGCTGTCCGCCCGTCACGCGGAGGCGAATGAGCGCCTCGCCCTTGCCCGTCAGGTGCTCGCCTCCGCCCAGGAGTCCGTCGCACAGGCGCGGGGCGCCTTCACCACCGTCGCCGCGCGGCTCGACGACGCGGCCGTCCGCATCGCCGCCGCGCAGGCGCTCGCGGCGGCGATCGCGGAGCGCGAATCCCGGTCCGAGGCGGCCTCGGTCGCGCGTGCCGAGCAGCAGGAGGCGTTGATCGCGTCGCCCTTCGACGACGCGACGGCCGTCGGAGCCGCGCTGCGCAGCCCCGCGGATCAGGCCGCGCTCGAGGAGCGGATCACGGCGCACGCGGCCGAGCGCACGAAGGAGCGGGCGATCCTGCTCGACCTGGAGCTGCGCACTCTTCCCGACGAGCCGATCGACCTCGCGCCGTACGAGCGCGCAGAGGCCGAGGCGCGCGCGGCCTGGACGACGGCGGTGGATGAGGCGAGCAGATCCCGCGTCACCGCCGCACAGCTCGGATCCCTGATCGAGTCCGCCGCGGCCGAGCACGCGCGCGGCGCCGCAGCGGCGCAGGAGCACGAGGTCCTGCAGCAGCTCGCAGACGCCGTCGCCGGTCGCGGGGCAAACACGTATCGGATGAACCTGGAGACCTTCGTGCTCGCCGCCGAGCTCGAGGAGATCGTCGCGGCCGCGAATCTGCGCCTCGCGGACATGTCCTCCGGGCGCTACCAGCTGCAGCACAGCGACGCCCGCGCCGCGCGCGGCGCCGCATCCGGCCTCGGCATCGTGGTGTTCGACGCGTTCACCGGGCAGACCCGGCCCGCCCAGTCGCTCTCCGGCGGCGAGACGTTCCTCGGCTCGCTCGCCCTCGCCCTCGGGCTGGCGGAGGTCGTCACCGCCCGTGCGGGCGGCATCCAGCTTGACACCCTGTTCATCGACGAGGGCTTCGGATCCCTCGACGGGGAGACGCTCGACGTGGCCATGCGCACGCTCGACGAGCTGCGCGCGGGTGGCCGCACGGTCGGCGTCATCAGCCACGTCGAGGCGATGCAGGAGCAGATCCCGGCGCAGATCACCGTCCGCACGACCCCCGACGGGCCGAGCGTGATCGAGTCCTGAGCCGCCGCGTACCTGCCGCTCAGACCAGTTCGTACACCGTCGCGTTCGCCATACCGCCGCCCTCGCACATCGTCTGCAGGCCGTAGCGGATCCCGCTCTGGCGCATGTGGTGCAGCAGGGTCGTCGCGAGGCGCGCGCCGGATCCGCCGAGGGGGTGCCCGAGAGCGATCGCCCCGCCGCGCGGGTTGACGAGGGCGGGATCCGCTCCGGTCTCCTCGAGCCAGGCGAGCACGACCGGGGCGAAGGCCTCGTTCACCTCGAAGGCGCCGATGTCGCCGATGCCGAGGCCCGCCCGCTCGAGCACCTTCGCCGTCGCCGGGATGGGCCCGGTGAGCATGAGGATCGGATCCGATCCGACGACCGCGACGCTGTGCACGCGGGCGAGGGGGACCAGCCCGAGCTCGGCGGCGCGGGCGCTCGTCATCATGAGCACGGCGGCCGCGCCGTCGGAGATCTGCGAGGCGCTGCCGGCGGTCACCACCCCGCCCTCGAGGAACGGCGTCGGGAGCGTCGCCAGCCGTTCGACCGAGGAGTCGGCGCGGATGCCCTGATCGGTCGTGACCATTCCCGTGGCCGTCTCCACGGGGACGATCTCGTCCGCGAACAGTCCGGCAGCGGTCGCCGCCGCCGCCCGCTGGTGCGAGCGCACCGAGAACTCGTCGAGGTCGGTGCGCGTGAGGCCCCACTTCTGCGCGATGAGCTCGGCCCCCACACCCTGGTTGCCCAGATCCGGATAGCGCTCGTGCATGAGCGGACCGTAGGGGTCCTGACCCACGACGCTGGAGAACATCGGCACGCGGGACATGACCTCGACGCCACCCGCGACCACGATGTCGGCGTAGCCGGCGATGATCGCGGCGGCGGCGCTCTGGATCGCCTGCTGCGACGAGCCGCACTGCCGGTCGATGGTCATTCCCGGCACCTGCTCGGGCAATCCTGCGGCGAGGGCGGCGTTGCGCCCCACGTTGAAGGACTGCTCCCCGACCTGCGACACGCAGCCCCAGATCACGTCGTCGACGAGATCCGGATCCACTCCGGTCTCGGCGAGCACCGCACGGATCGGGTGGGTGGAGAGGTCGACCGGGTGCACGCCGCTGAAGACCCCGCGCTCGGGCTTGCCGATCCCGACCGCGGTGCGGCGCGCGGCGACGATGACCGCGTCTCTGCTGCTCATGGATCCATTGTCCCTCCGCGCGCGCCGGCGCGGTTCCCTCGGGGTGGTGCGCTCGCGCAGCGACCCCGGCTCACTCCACGGTGACCGACTTCGCGAGGTTGCGCGGCTTGTCGACGTCGTGCCCCAGCAGCACTGCGGCGTGGTAGGCGAGCAGCTGGGTCGGGACGGTCAGCAGGATCGGATCCAGCTCGGGCTCGTTCTTCGGCACGACGATCGTGCGCACGTCGAGGTGCGCGAGATCGACACCCGGGTGCGTGATCGCGATGAGCGGCCCCTTGCGCGCGAGGATCTGCTCGGCGGCGGCGAGGTTGCGGTCGGTCAGCTCGTCCTCCGGGATCACCGCGACCGTCGGCATGTGCGGGTCGATGAGGGCGAGCGGGCCGTGCTTGAGCTCGCTCGCCTGATACGCCTCCGCGTGGATGTAGCTGATCTCCTTGAGCTTCTGCGCGCCCTCCCGCGCGACCGGGAACCCCCGCACGCGGCCGATGTAGAACGCGCTCTGCGCCTTCGCGACCTCTTCGGCGACGACGGAGATCCGCTCGGCGCCGTCGAGGATCTCCCGGATCTGCTCCGGGATGCGCTGCAGGCCGCGCAGGATGCGCTGGCCGTCCGCGTGGGAGAGATCGTGGAGCCGTCCCAGGTGCAGCGCGAGCAGCGCGAAGGACAGCGCCATGTTCGTGAGCGCCTTGGTCGAGGCGACGGAGATCTCCGGTCCCGCGTGCAGGTAGATGCCGCCGTCGACCGTGCGGGCGATGGTCGAGCCCACGACGTTGACCACGCCGATCACGCGTCCGCCCTTGCGCTTGATCTCCTCGACGGCGAAGGCCGTGTCGGCGGTCTCGCCGCTCTGGCTCACCGCGACGTAGAGCGTGTCCGACTCGATGATCGGCTGGCGATACCGGAACTCCGACGCGGCCTCCGCGTCGGCCGGGATGCGCGCGAGGTCCTCGATGAGCTGGGCGCCCAGCTGGCCCACGTAGTACGCGGATCCGCAGCCGAGGATCTTGATCCGGCGGAAGCCGCGCAGCTCCCGCGGGTCGAGTCCCAGGCCGTCCAGGCGGGCGGTGGCGAACTTCTCGTCCAGCCGGCCGCGCAGCACGGTGGCGGCGGCCTCGGGCTGCTCGTGGATCTCCTTGAGCATGTAGTGCTGGTAGCCGCTGAGCTCGAGGTCCTCGGCGGCGACGCTGATCTCGACCGGCTCCGAGCTGGTCGGGCTGTTGCCGCGGTCGAAGGTCCGGAATCCGGTCGCCGTCACGGTCGCCAGCTCGCCGTCGTTGAGGTGCACGACCTGGTTGGTGTGCCGCACGAGGGCGGCCACGTCGCTGGCCACGAGCATCTCCTTGTCGCCGATGCCGATGATCAGCGGGGATCCGCTGCGGGCCAGGACGATCCGCTCCGGGTGCTGCTCGTCCAGCACCGCGAGGGCGTAGGTGCCGGTGATCCGGGTGAGAGCCGCGAGCACCGCCTCCTCGAGGGTCGGCGCGTCGGACTGCGCGATGAGGTGGGCGATGACCTCGGTGTCGGTGTCGCTGCTCAGCTCGACGCCGGACTGCGCGAGCTGGGCGCGCAGGGCCGCCGCGTTGTCGACGATGCCGTTGTGCACCACGCTGATCCGGCCGTCCTGGCTGCGCTGCGGGTGCGCGTTCCGCTCGACCGCGGGGCCGTGCGTCGCCCAGCGGGTGTGACCGATGCCCGCGGTGCCGGTGAGGCGCTTGGGGAGCGCGCCCTCGAGCTCGCGCACCCGGCCGACCCGGCGCACCGAGGTGGTGCCCTTGCTCCCGAGCACGGCGATGCCGGCCGAGTCGTAGCCGCGGTACTCGAGGCGCGTGAGGCCTTCGACGAGGACGGGCGCGGCGGCCTGGTGGCCGATGTATCCGACGATTCCGCACATGATGGAGCTCCTCAGGAGGGGGAAGGGGACGGGGACGTGCTCAGCCGTAGACGATGCGGCGCAGCTGCCGCTCGGAGAGCTCCGGAGCCGCGACGCGACGGTCGCGCAGCTCCGCGGCGATGAGGGCGAAGGCCTCCGCGTTGCGCGTGCCGTAGAGCTGGAGCTCGGCGTGGCGGCGCCGCACGAAGGCTTCGACGGTCTCGTCGTGCCAGGCGAGCACGTCGTCGACGACCCGCGCGGCGACGCTCGCCGGCAGACCGGTCGATGCCGCGATCCGCTGGATCAGGTCATCGTCGGTCATGTCACGAGTATGCGGATCCGGAGCGGGAACGACAAGAATCTGCCCGAATTCGGGCAGAAACTATCCCTGCGGTGTCAGAGTCCGAGGCTGCGGGCGATGAGCATCAGCTGCACCTCGGTCGTGCCCTCGCCGACTTCGAGGATCTTCGAGTCGCGGTAGTGGCGGGCCACCCGGTACTCGTTCATGAAGCCGTTGCCGCCGAACACCTGGGTGGCGTCGCGGGCGTTGTCCATCGCGGCCTCGCCGGCGACGAGCTTCGCGATCGCGGCCTCCTGCTTGAACGGCTTGCCGGCGAGCAGGAGCGCCGCCGCGTGGTAGTACGCGCGGCGGGCCACCTGGGCGCGCGCCTCCATGCGGGCGATCTTGAAGGCGATCGCCTGGTGACCGCCGATGTGCGTGCCGAACGCCTGACGCTCCTTGGCGTAGCGCACCGCGTCGTCGACGCAGCCCTGGGCCGCGCCGACCGCGAGGGCGGCGATGGCGATCCGGCCCTCGTCGAGGATCCGCAGGAAGTTGGCGTAGCCGCGGCCGCGCTCGCCGAGCAGGTTCTCCGCGGGCACCCGCACGTCCTGGAACGAGAGCGCGTGCGTGTCCGAGGCGTTCCAGCCGACCTTGTCATAGGGCGGGGCGACATCGAAGCCCGGCGTGCCCGAGGGCACGATGATCGTGGAGATCTCCTTGCTGCGCTCGGTCTCGCCCGTGACCGCGGTGACCGTGACGAACGCGGTGATGTCGGTGCCCGAGTTGGTGATGAACTGCTTCGAGCCGTTGACGACCCACTCCGGGCCGTCGAGTCGCGCGGTCGTCCGCGTGCGGCCCGCGTCGCTGCCGGCGTCGGGCTCGGTCAGGCCGAACGCGCCGAGGGCGGTGCCGGCCGCGAGCGAGGGCAGCCAGCGCTGCTTCTGCTCCTCGGTGCCGAAGCGGAAGATCGGCATGGCGCCGAGCGAGACGCCGGCCTCGAGCGTGATGGCGACGCTCTGATCGACCTTCGCGAGCTCCTCGAGCGCGAGGCAGAGGGCGAAGTAGTCGCCGCCCATGCCGCCGTACTCCTCGGGGAAGGGCAGTCCGAACAGGCCCATCTCGGCCATGCCGGCGACGACCTCGTAGGGGAAGCTGTGCTCGCGGTCGTGCTGCGCCGAGACCGGCGCCACCACCTGCTCGGCGAAGTCGCGGACGGTCGCCGCGAGCTCGCGGTACTCCTCGGGAAGCTCCGACGGGATCGCTTCGGACATGGATCCGCTCCTCAGTGAACGATCGATAACTGAAACAAAGGTTAGCGGGCGTTCACTCGACTGTCCAGGATCGATATCCTTGCCGGATGACCACCGCAAGGGCGCAGGGGAAGGCGCGTACCCGGCAGCGCTTCCTCGATGCCGCGGCGCATCTCTTCGCGGACCGCGGCTTCCACGCGGTCTCGATCGGCGAGCTCGGCACCGCCGTCGGGGTCAGCGGCCCCGCGCTCTACCGCCATTTCGCGAGCAAGGACGCGATGCTCGAGGAGATCCTGCTCGGGACGAGCGAGTTCCTCCTGCGGGGCGGGCAGGACATCCTGGCGGCGACGCCCGGATCCGATCGGGAGCTGCTCGACGCGCTGATCGACTTCCACCTGACGTTCGCGCTGACCCATCGGGACGTGATCCGGGTGCAGGATCGCGAGCTGGGCACGCTGCCGGCCGCGGCGAACCGGCAGGTGCGCAAACTGCAGCGGCAGTATCTGACCCTGTGGTCCGAGGTCGTCGCGCGGCTCCGCCCCGAGGTCGCCCCCGCCGATCGGCAGGTGACGATGCACGCGGTGTTCGGCCTGCTGAACTCGACCGCGCACAACACGGTCGCGGGCTCCGCGAACGAGCGCAGGATCCTCACGGAGGCCGCGCGGCAGGTGCTGCTCGGCGCCTGAGGGCCGGGACTCAGCGGCGCAGCGACAGCTCGGCGCAGCCGGTGACGATGCGGGCGTAGCCGAGCACGAGCTCGCGGGCGCGCCGCGGGCCCGCCGACCGGTTGCCGCTGATGATGTGCAGCTCGTAGGCGTCCTCCAGCGAGACGAAGTTCTGCGCCAGATCGATGATGGGCCCGGCGAGGCGGAAGTGCCCCTGCGCGACGCCGAGCTGCAGCGTGGCGAAGTAGAGCGCCACCTGCCGGTCGTACAGGGCCTGCAGCAGCGGGCCCATCGCGGCGCTGCCGCGGCGGAACAGATCGATGTCGTGCATCGCGATGACGAGGGCGTCGTCCTCGCTCTTCGGAATGCCCGCGTCGATCATCACGGCGAGCTGCTCGCGGGCGTCGTCGATGTCGGCCAGCGCCTGCAGGCGGGTCGTGTAGAACCGGTCGCACGCCCAGGTGTACACGTCGTTGATGAGCTGGTCGAGATCGTTGAAGTGGTAGTGCACCGTGCCCGTCGACACGCCGGCGCGCTCGGCGACGTCCTGGATGCGGAGGTTCGCGATGCCGCGGTCGCGGATCGCGTCGAGGGTCGCGAGGATCAGCTGATCGCGACGCTCCGGAGTCTTCTTCGCGCTTGCCATGCGCCCATCCTTGCAGGGCGACGGGGTCGGCCGGCATGTCCTGTGCGGATCCGCCTGTCCGATACGCAGTTGACTCGCCAGTCAGAAAATTGAGTTCAAGGATTGACTTAACAGGGGATCTGTTTTTGACTGAGCCGTCAGTTGTCCACAGACGGAAGGCTCGATGATGAGCGATGGACTGCAGGAAGAGCTCGGCGAGGCCGCCGGCGCGAGGGGGGCGAAGGCTCCGGGGATCGTCCCCGACGCCGGGAAGTACGAACAGCAGCTCTCCCGGGGGCTGACCTTCAAGGAGAACATCCTGATCACGCTGTCGGCGGTGACGCCCGCGTCGAGCGTGTTCATCATCGTGCCGGCGATCATCAACGGCATCGGCGGGGCCTCGGCCCTCGCCTTCCTCATCGGCGCCCTCGTCGGCGTCTTCGTCGCGCTCTGCTATGCCGAGCTCTCCAGCGCGTTCCCGATCACGGGCGGCGAGTACGCGTTCGTCGCGCGCACGCTCGGCAAGCCCTGGGGCTTCGGCCTCTTCCTGCTGAACCTGGTCAGCGGCGTGCTCATCATCGGCGTGATCGCCTCGGGTGCGGGCCAGTACCTCGGCGTCCTCTCGAACGCGCTCGGCGGCGGTTGGGTCGGGATCGTCGTGATCCTGGTGACCACCGTGATCGCGTGCCTCGGGATCAAGACCAACGCGTGGGTCACCGGTGTCTTCCTCATCCTGGAGATCGGTGCGCTGGTCGTGCTCACGGTCGTCGGCTTCCTGCACGTGAGCCAGCCGATCTCGACGCTGTGGACCGTGACCACGAGCGGCCCGGGCGGCGCGCTCGTCAGCGCCTCCGCCGGACTCGTGGTCTCGTACACCGCGACCGCGCTGTTCGCGTTCAACGGCTACGGCGCCGCCGTCTACTACGCCGAGGAGACGAAGAACGCGCGCTCCACGATCGGACGGGCGATCCTGTGGTCGCTCGTCATCGCCGTGGTCGCCGAGATCGTCCCCACCATCGCCGTGCTGCTCGGGTCGAAGGATCTGGCCGCCCTCGTCGCCTCTCCCGCCCCGATGACCCAGTTCCTCACCGAGCGCGCCGGTCCGGTCGTCAACACCCTGGTCAGCGTCGGCATCGCGATCGCCGTGATCAACGCCGTGCTCGCGATCATCCTGCAGTTCGGGCGCACCCTGTTCTCCTCCGCGCGCGACCGCTCCTGGCCCGACGCCATCAACCGTCCGCTGGGCCGGATCCACCCGAGGCTGCGCACCCCCGTGGTCGCGACGATCATCGTCGGAGTGATCGCGGCGCTCTGCCTCTGGCTCGTCCCGTTCTCCGTGCTGCTGGTCGCGACGAGCGCCGGCATCGTCATCCTCTACGCCCTCGTCGGCCTCGCCGCGTTCGTCGGACGGATCAACCACACCACCGACGCCGCCGAGTACCGGATGCCGATGTGGCCCGTCGCGCCGATCCTGATGACCCTCGCGACCCTCGTGATCCTCGTGATGAGCCTCATCGCCGACTGGATGCCGGTCGCGGTCGCCGTCGGGATCTTCGCCGTCGGCCTGCTCTACTACGCGCTCTATCTGCGCGGGAAGCCGGACCGCTGGACGCTGCCGCTGCCCGCCGACGAGGAGCTCGAGGACGAGGTGCGCGGATGAGCCGGGACCGCGCGCGCGACCTCGGACTGATCCGCGGGGGTGTTCCCGGCCGGGACAACGCCATCACCGACGTCCCGGGCGTCGAGGTCGGCTACCGCACGCTCATCGGGGACCGCGGGCCGGTGGCCGTGCGCACGGGGGTCACCGCGATCCTGCCGCGCGGGCGGGCCGGCGCGGCGGATCCGGTGGCCGCTGGGGTGCACTCCCTGAACGGCAACGGCGAGATGACCGGATCCGTGTGGATCGCGGAATCCGGCAGCCTCGGCAGCCCGGTGCTGATCACCAACACGCACTCGGTCGGGGCCGCGCACGAGGGCGCGATCCGCTGGATGCTCGACGCCGTCCCCGGGGCGGCGGACCAGTGGCTCCTGCCGGTCGTCGCGGAGACCTGGGACGGGCGGCTCAACGACATCAACGGGCTGCACGTCCGGCCGGAGCACGCCGTGGGCGCGCTGGAGGCGGCGCGACCCGGGCCCGTGGACGAGGGGGCGGTCGGCGGCGGCACGGGCATGATCTGCTACGGCTTCAAGGGCGGATCCGGCACGGCGTCGCGCCGGGTGGCGCTGGGCGACGCCGAGTACACGGTCGGGGTGTTCCTGCAGGCGAACTTCGGCGAGATGTCGGAGCTGACCGTGCAGGGCGTGCGCATCGGGCCGGTGCTCAAGGCCGAGGCGTCCGCGGCGGCGGGGCCGTCCGCGGCGGTCGCGCCCGTCCCGCCGCCGCAGGGGGCGGGCAGCGTGATCGTGGTCGTGGCGACCGATGCGCCGCTGCTGCCTGGGCAGTGCACGGCGATGGCGCGGCGCGTCTCGCTCGGCCTCGCCCGCACGGGGACCGCGGGCTCGCACTTCTCCGGCGACATCTTCCTCGCCTTCTCGACGGCGAACGCGGGAGCGCTCGCGAGCCGCTTCCCCGCCGAGGAGGAGGCGGTCGTGCTCGACGACCTGCGCGCCGTGCCCTGGGGGCGGATGGACGCGCTCTACACCGCCGTGGTCGAGGCGACCGAAGAGGCGGTGCTCAACGTGCTGGTCGCGGGCGAGGACATGGTCGGCCACAAGCAGAGCATCCCGGGCCTGCCGATCGAGCGGGTGCGGGAGCTGCTGGCGGGGCGGGCGGGGTAGGGCTGCGGGCCGTCCTGCGCTCCGGGGGACGTCCGTCCGGACGTCCGTCCGGACGTCCTACCGGCCGAGGATCGCCCTGGCCTGGCGGAGCACCGGCTCGTCGACCATGTGCCCGTCGAAGCGGAACACCCCGGGCCGCAGCGCGGCCTCGGCGAGGACGCGCTCGGCCCAGTCCGTCTCCGCGGGGGTGGGCGCGTAGGCCGCGCGGATCACCGTCGCCTGGCCGGGGTGGATGCAGGCCGTCGCGTCGAAGCCGCTCGCGGCGGCGTCGAGCGCCTCGGCGCGGAGCCCCTCGACGTCGGCGATGTCGAGGTGGACGGAGTCGACCGCGGCACGCCCCGCCGCCTTCGCCGCGAGCAGCACGCGGGAGCGGGCGTGCCGGGCGACGTCGCGGTAGCCGCCGGGATCCCGTTCGCCCTGACCGAACCGGCTGGATCGGCCGGACATGCTCGCGATGAGGTCCTCCGCACCCCACATCAGCCCGATCGCGGCCGGGTGCGCGGCGATCTCCTCGGCGTGGACCACCCCGCGTGCGGTCTCGCACAGGGCCAGGACCCGGTGGCCCGCGGCGTGCAGAGCGTCGAGGTCGGCGGCGGACTCGGCCTTGGCGAGCATCGCGGTGCGATAGCCGGTGCTGGCGAGGGCGGCCAGGTCGAGCGCGTGATCCGCCGTTCCCGCCGGGTTCACCCGGACGATCGTGCGCTCCGGATCCAGCGCCGAGGCGGCGACGCGCTCGCGGGCGGCGGGCTTGTCGGCGGGGGCGACCGCGTCCTCGAGATCGAGGATCACGGTGTCGGCCGCCGCGAGCGCCTTCTCGTAGCGGTCGTCGCGGTCCGCCGGGCAGAACAGCAGGGCGGGGCCGTGCAGGATCCCGGACATCAGGCGGGATCCGTCGGCAGGCACCGCATGAGCGTGGAACGGGTCGCGAGCGCGACGACCGTGCCGTCCTGATTGCGCATGGTGTGCGCGAACTCGACGATCCCCTGTCCGGGGCGCGACGACGAGAGCCGCTTCGAGACGATGCGCGTCTCGGCGTAGAGCGTGTCGCCGACGCGCACCGGGGCGGGGAACGAGACCTCCGAGAAGCCGAGGTTCGCCACGATCGTTCCCATCGTGAGCTGCGCGACCGAGAGCCCGACCAGCGTGGAGAGCGTGAACATGCTGTTCACGAGGCGCTCGCCGAACTCGGTGCCCGCGCTCCACGCCGCATCCAGGTGCAGCGCCTGGGTGTTCATGGTCAGCGTGGTGAAGAGGACGTTGTCGGCCTCGGTGACGGTACGGCCGGGGCGGTGCAGGTAGACCGCATCCTCCTCGAACTCCTCGAAGTACAGCCCGCGCTGTTCGATGCGCTTCTCGGTCACGTCCCCGCTCCTTCCGCTCCCTGTGCCTCGCCGGGCTCGCCGGCCGGACGGGCCGGCTCGATCACGGCGAGCGTCTGCCCGCGCGCCACGGTGTCGCCCTGCGCGGCGTGCAGCGCGACGGTGCCGGCGACCCCGGCGCGCAGCACGTGCTCCATCTTCATGGCCTCGACCACGAGCACCGGATCCCCCTCCTCGACGTGCGCCCCGTCCTCGACGTGCACGAGCACCACCGTGCCCGGCATCGGCGAGTCGAGATGCGGCACGCTCGCCGCCTCGGCGGCCCCGCCGCGTGCGGCCCGCTCGATCGCGACGTCGAAGACGGCGCCCGCGTGCGCGACCGCGACCCGGCCGGCGCCGGCCCGGAGCGCCGCGACCGTGCGCGTCACGCCGTCGATCGTGATCGTGCGGCGCAGGTCGCCCGCATCGCGGATCGCGGCGGGGACCGGGGCGGATGCGTCGACGGCGACCGCGAGGGAGGACCCGGATCCGGTCACGAGCACCTCGGCGCGGCGCTCGCCGCAGACCAGGGCGTAGCGCCGGGGGGCGGGCGGCCCGAGCCGCCAGCCGTCGCGGCGCGCCCAGGGGCCGCTCGGGACGTGGCCGGTGCCGGTCCCGGGGGATCCGTCCAGGAGCAGCGCCGCCTCCGCGAGCACCCGCTCGTCCGCCGTCGCGAAGGCGAGGTCGTCGAACCGCCGTGCGATCAGGCCGGTGTCGAGCTCGCCGGCGGCGACCTCGGGCAGCTCCAGCAGTGCCCGCACGAACTCGACGTTCGTGGGGAAGCCGAAGACCGCGGTCTCGTCGAGCGCGCGCACGAGCCGCCGCCGCGCCTCGTCGCGGTCGGCGCCCGTCGCGATGATCTTCGCGAGCATCGGGTCGTAGTCGATCGAGACGTCCAGGCCGTCCTCGATCGCCGTGTCGACGCGGATCCCCTCCCCGGCGGGATGGATCACGCGTGTGACGCGCCCGCCGGTCGGCAGGAACCCGGCGGCCGGATCCTCCGCGTACACCCGCGCCTCGATCGAATGCCCGCGCAGCACGACGTCGTCCTGCGCGAAGGCGAGCCGCTCGCCGGCCGCGATGAGCAGCTGCTGCTCGACGAGATCGAGTCCGGTGACCTGCTCGGTCACCGGGTGCTCGACCTGCAGGCGCGTGTTCATCTCCATGAAGAAGAACTCGTCCGGCCGGGTCGCCTCGACGATGAACTCGACCGTGCCGGCGCCCCGGTAGTCGACGCTGCGCGCGGTCTCGCACGCGGCGGCGCCGATCGCGGCCCGGGTGGCCGCGTCGAGCAGGGGAGAGGGCGCCTCCTCGATGACCTTCTGGTGCCGCCGCTGCAGCGAACACTCGCGCTCGCCGAGGTGCACCACGCTCCCGTGCGCATCGGCGAGGACCTGGACCTCGATGTGCCGCGGCGTGCTGAGGTAGCGCTCCAGGAACAGCGCGTCGTCGCCGAAGCTCGCGGCGGCCTCGCGGCGGGCCGCGGCGATCGCGTCGGCGAGGTGCGCCGCGTCGGCGACCACGTGCATGCCCTTGCCGCCGCCGCCTGCCGAGGGCTTGATGAGCAGCGGGTAGCCGATCCCCGCGGCCGCTTCGATGAGGTCGGCGTCGGTGAGGCCCGGCCGGGCGATCCCGGGCACCGTCGGGACGTCGCGCTCGGCCACGGCGAGTTTTGCCGTGATCTTGTCGCCCATCGTGCGGATCGCCTCCGCGGTTGGGCCGATGAACACGATCCCCGCCGCGTCGCACGCCTCGGCGAACGCCGCGTTCTCGGCGAGGAAGCCGTACCCGGGGTGGATCGCCTGGGCTCCGGTGGACCGGGCGGCGGCGATCACGGCGTCGATCGACAGGTAGCTCTGCGCCGCGGGGGCCGGGCCGATCCGCACCGCGACGTCCGCGAGCGCGACGTGGCGGGATCCGGCGTCGGCGTCGCTGTACACGGCGACCGAGCGGATGCCGAGCCGGCGCAGCGTCGCGATGACCCGGCAGGCGATCTCGCCGCGGTTGGCGATGAGGACGGTGTCGAACACTCCGACAGGCTCAGTGCGGCGCATCTCACTCACATCCGGAAGATTCCGTAGCCGGGCGCCTCGGTCGAGGGCGCCCGCGTCACGACGTCGAGCGCGAGGCCCAGCACGTCGCGGGTCTGACCGGGCTCGATGATCCCGTCGTCCCAGAGCCGGGCGGTGGAGTAGTACGGGCTGCCCTGCTCCTCGTAGGCGGCGCGGATCGGGGCCTGGAACTCCGCCTCCTCCGCGGCCGACCAGGATCCGCCCGCGGCCTCGATCTGATCGCGGCGCACGGTCGACAGCACCGATGCGGCCTGCGGTCCGCCCATCACCGAGACGCGCGCGCCCGGCCAGAGCCAGAGGAAGCGGGGGGAGTACGCCCGTCCGCACATCGAGTAGGTGCCGGCGCCGAAGGATCCGCCGACGACGACCGTGAGCTTCGGCACCGAGGCCGTCGCGACCGCGTTGACCATCTTCGCGCCGTGCTTCGCGATGCCGTTCGCCTCGTACTCCCGGCCCACCATGAACCCGGTGATGTTCTGCAGAAAGATCAGCGGGGTGCGGCGCTGCTCGCAGAGCTGGATGAAGTGCGCGCCCTTGAGCGCCGACTCCCCGAACAGCACGCCGTTGTTCGCGATGATCCCGACGCGGTGCCCGTGGATCCGCGCGAACGCGGTCACCAGCGTCGTGCCGTACTCGGGCTTGAACTCGGTGAACTCGCCGCCGTCGACGATGCCGCGGATGATCGCGCGGGCGTCGTAGGGGACGGTGAGCTCGACCGGGACGACGTCGAGCAGGTCGACCGGGGGCGGATCCGCGATCGCGGCGGACGGCCCTTCGAGCCCTTCGCGAGCACCCCAAGGCCAGGCCTCGGGATCCGCGGGCGCCGGCGACGGCGGCAGGGTGGCGACGATGTCGCGGACGATGCGCAGCGCGTCCTCGTCGTCCTCGGCGAGATGGTCGGCGACGCCGGAGATCCGGGTGTGCACCTCGCCGCCCCCGAGATCCTCCGCGGAGACGACCTCGCCCGTCGCCGCCTTCACGAGCGGCGGTCCGCCGAGGAAGATCGTGCCCTGGTTCCGCACGATCACCGTCTCATCGCTCATCGCCGGCACGTAGGCGCCGCCGGCGGTCGACGAGCCCATCACCGCGGAGATCTGCGGGATGCCGTCGCGGGACATCCTGGCCTGGTTGTAGAAGATGCGGCCGAAGTGGTCGCGATCGGGGAACACCTCGTCCTGCATCGGCAGGAACGCGCCGCCCGAGTCGACGAGGTACACGCAGGGGAGCCGGTTCTCCGCGGCGATCTCCTGCGCGCGCAGGTGCTTCTTGACCGTGATCGGGTAATAGGTGCCGCCCTTGACCGTGGCGTCGTTCGCGACGACCATGACGTGCCGGCCGTGGATCAGCCCGATCCCCGCGATCACGCCGCCGGACGGGGCGTCGCCGCCGTAGAGCCCGTAGCCCGCGAGGGGCGCGACCTCCAGGAACGGGCTGCCGGTGTCGAGGAGGTGGTCCACCCGGTCCCGGGCGAGCAGCTTGCCGCGCTCGGTGTGCCGGATCCGGGACTTCTCCGGTCCGCCGAGGGCGGCCTCGGCGCGACGCGCGCGCAGTTCGTCGACGAGCTCCCGGTAGGTCGGAGCCGGGGCGCTCGGCGCGGATGAATCGGACACAGCACCCTCCATTGGGCGACGACGGGACGTGATTCAGATTAGCGAGCGTTAACTGAAATGTCCATGGGGTGCTCGGCCGCGAGGAGCGCCGGGTTCAGACCCCGTACTCGTCCCGGATCCGGTCGCGCAGCTGCACGCTGCAGGCGGCGACGGTCTCGTCCCAGACGGTGGTCGCGCCATCCTGGGCGGTGTCGGAGATCGCGCGCAGCACGCGGATCGGAACGCCGAACTGGTCGGCGACCCAGACGTAGGCGTAGGTCTCCATGTCCACGAGCACGCCGCCGAGGCCCCGGATCCGCTCGACGACCGCGACGTCGTCGACGAAGCTGTCGCCGGTCGCGATGATCAGCCCGTCGCGCCCTGTCGCGACGCGCGGCGGCAGGGAGACGTGCTGCCCGACGACCCCGTCCAGATCCTGGACGTCGTGCTGGATCGCCGCGGTGATCTCGTAGACGCCTCCGGGAAGCTCCGGATCCACGCCGCCGGCGGTGCCGACGACGACGATCTCCTCGTACCCGGCCGCATCCAGCGCACGCGTGAGGCCGTAGGCGGCCTTGAGCTTGCCCGGGCCCGTGACGAGGCGCTCGAAGCCCTCCAGCGACTCGGGGAAGGCCTGCAGTTCGGACGCGAGGGCGGCGACGAGGAGTCTCATGCCTCCATCCTCGCAGGCGCGGCACAGGCGGGCGGCGGCGTTCACACGCAGGAAACGTGGCCGTTGGATACTGGATCCCACGACCGAAGGAGCAGCATGACCCTGCAGCAGGACATCGCCACAGACCTCGGGGTGCGCCCCGACGTCGACCCCGCGGCGGAGATCGATCGCCGGATCGGCTTCCTCGTCGACTACCTCCGGCACACCGGCGCCAAGGGGTACGTGCTGGGGATCTCGGGCGGGCAGGACTCGACGCTCGCCGGCCGGCTCGCGCAGCTCGCCGTCGAGAGGGTGCGCGCCGAAGGGGGCGAGGCGACGTTCATCGCGGTGCGCCTTCCCTACCGGGTGCAGCACGACGCCGACGACGCGACCGCGGCGATGGCGTTCATCGCCGCCGACGAGGGGGTCGAGGTCAACATCGAGCACGGCGTCGACGGTCTGGAGAACGACCTCGAGGCGGCCGGCCTGGAGGACGTCGCCGACTTCCACCGCGGCAACATCAAGGCGCGCCTGCGGATGGTCACCCAGTACGCGATCGCCGGGCAGCGCGGCCTGCTCGTGATCGGCACGGACCACGCCGCCGAGGCGGTGACCGGGTTCTTCACGAAGTTCGGCGACGGCGCATGCGACCTCACGCCGCTCGCCGGACTGACCAAGAGGCAGGGCAGGGCCCTGCTGCTCGCGCTCGGCGCCCCGGACCGCCTGGCCTACAAGGTGCCCACCGCCGACCTCCTCGACGGGACGCCGGGCCGCGCCGACGAGGACGAGCTGGGACTGACCTACGAGCAGATCGACGACTTCCTGGAGGGGCGAGAGGTCGCCGCCGACGTGGCGCAGCGCATCGAGGCGCGCTACCTCGCGACCTCGCACAAGCGCCGTCAGCCGGTCACCCCCGACGACACCTGGTGGCGCTGAGCCGGGCCGTGGTCCTCCGTCGCGCCGACGGGAACCTGATCGGGTGATGTCCGCGGCCCCGTCTAGGGTCGAAGCGACGGCCTGATCGGCCGCCACCCGAAGACAGGAGCCCTCGTGCGCGTGATCACCCCCTCCGGATCCGACCGGAAGCGCGTGATCTGGAGTGCCACGGATCTGAAGCTCGCGGCGGAGTGCGAGTTCGCCTGGGCCCGGTCGCTGGATGCGAAGCTCGGGCGCATCGACGCCGTCGAGGATCCGGAGGATGCGACCCTCGCCCGGGCCGCCGCCCTGGGGGATGCGCACGAGCTCGTGGTGCTGGACGACGACGTGGCCCGGTACGGGAGGTCGGTCGACGGCGGACCCGGCGTGGTCGAGCTGCCCAAGGTGTCTTCGACCGATGCGGAGGGGCTCGCCGGCGTCGTCGCCGACACGATCGGCGCGTTGCGGTCGGAGGCGACGGTGATCTATCAGGCCGCCTTCTCCACGCCCGAGTTCGTGGGATTCGCCGACTTCCTCCTCCGCGACCCCGACGGGCGCTGGCGCGTGCAGGACTCCAAGCTCGCCCGCACCGCCCGCGCCACGGCGCTCATGCAGCTGGCGGCCTATGTCGACCAGCTCGACCGGCTGGGCATCCCGCGGTCGGACGAGGTCGATCTGATCCTCGGCGATCACCGCATCTCGACGCACGCCGTGCGCGACGTGCTGCCGCTGTTCCACGTGCGCCGGGCCCGGCTCCGGGCCCTCATCGCGGACCGCGGCATCGAGCAGGGCGCCGCCGGCGCGCCGCTCGCCTGGGGCGATGACCGTGGCGACCTGCAGGTCGTGGCCTGCGGGCGCTGCGCGACGTGCGAGATCGAGGTCGTCGCGCATCGGGATCTGCTGCTCGTCGCCCGCATGCGGCCGGTGCAGCGCGCTCGCCTCCGCGCCGCGGGCATCGCGACGATCGACGACCTCGCCGCGGCCGGATCCGCGCCCGACGGGATGAGCTCCGAGACGTTCGAGGCGTTGCGCGCCCAGGCCCGGCTGCAGCTCGCGGCGATGGCCGCCGAGAGCGCCGCCGCGCAGCCGGGAACGGAGGACGCGCACCCCGTGCCGCCGTTCGAGGTCGTCTCCGCGGCGGCGATCGGCATGATGCCGCGCCCCAGCCGGGGCGACCTGTTCTTCGACTTCGAGGGCGACCCGCTCTACACCGAACCGGGCCGCGGAGGGCATGCGGCCGACGGGCGCTGGGGGCTGGACTACCTCTTCGGCTGGGTCGACGACGCGGAGCAGTACTCCGCGCTGTGGGCGCACGACTTCGCGGCGGAGAAGCAGGCGCTGCTCGACTTCCTCGACTTCGTGGCCGTGCGCCGGGCGGCGCATCCCGACATGCACATCTACCACTACGCGCCCTACGAGACGTCCCATCTGCAGAACATGGCGGAGCGGTACGGGGTCGGCGAGGCCGACGTGGACCGTCTGCTGCGCGAGGGCGTCTTCGTCGATCTGTATCCGCTGGTGCTGCGCACGGTGCGGATCGGATCCCGGTCGTACTCGATCAAGAAGCTCGAGCCGCTGTACATGGGCGAGGAGGTGCGCACCAGCGACGTGCAGAAGGGCGACGACTCGATCGTGCAGTACGTGCAGGCGCGGGGGCTCGCCGCCGCCGGCCGCACGGCCGAGGCCGACGCGATCCTCGCGGACCTGGCCGACTACAACCGCTACGACTGCGTCTCGACCCGGCGGCTGCGCAATTGGCTCGTGGGGCTCGCCCGGGAGGCCGGGGTGCTGCCCGCCCCTCCCGATGAGCCCGAGACGCGCGCCTACGAGCCCGCACCGCTCTCGCTCGCGCTGCAGGCCGAGGGGCACCGCGTGCAGGAGGCCGCGCGAGAGGCGGGGCTGACCGGCACCGAGCTCGAGCAGGCCGGGCAGCCGCACCGGGTCGCGGCCGCCGCGATCGACTACTTCCCCCGGGAGGCGAAGAGCTTCTGGATCTCGCACTTCCAGCGTCTGCGCGAGCCGGTGACCCTGTGGGAGTCCACGCGCGACGTGCTGCGGGTGGATCCGGGGCGTTCGGCCGTCGTGCAGGACTGGGGACAGGAGGAGGGCGCCCGTGCGGTCACCCGTCTCATCGACCTGCACGGCGAGCTCGCCCCCGGCAGCACGCTCGGCGTCGGCGGCAGTCCGTTCGCGCTGTACGCGTCGCCGCCGCCGTTCTTCGGAGAGTTCCCCTCGCGCGTGATCCACGTTCCGCACGAGGTCGAGATCGTCGAGGTGCGCGACGACGGATACCGGATCCGCGAGCGCTCGATCGGCGGGCAGACGTGGAACGAGCTGCCGCTCGCGCTCACGCCCGCCGCCCCGCCCCGCGTGAACTCGCTGCAGGCGACGATCGAGGAGTGGGCGGCGGCCGTGCTCGACGCCGCGCCCGCGTTCCCGCACGACGCGGCGACGGACGTCCTGCTGCGAGCGGTGCCGCGCACGGCGTCGGGGGCGCCGATCCCCGCGATGGACGGCGATGCCGCCGAGACGGGGGAACCGCGCCGGGAGGCCGCCGACGTGATCGTGCGGGGGGTGCTCGACCTCGATCGCAGCTACCTGGCCGTGCAGGGCCCTCCGGGGACGGGCAAGACCTTCACGGCGGCGCGGGTGATCGCCCGGCTCGTGAACGAGCACGGCTACCGGATCGGCGTGGTCGCCCAGTCGCATGCGATCGTGGAGCACCTGCTCGACCGGGTCGTCGCCGCGGGGGTCGCGCCGGCGCAGGTCGCCAAGGCGCCGAAGGATCCGGAGGCGGATCCCGTGTTCACGCCGATCCGCAAGGACGGGATGGCGGGGTATCTCGCCGAGCAGCACGCCGCCGGACTCGGCTGCGTCGTGGGCGGGACCGCCTGGGACTTCTCTAACACCCGGCGTGTGCAGCGCGGGGAGCTGGATCTGCTCGTCGTCGACGAAGCGGGCCAGTTCTCCCTCGCCTCGACGATCGCCGTGGCCGCGTCCGCGCAGCGCCTCCTCCTGCTCGGCGATCCGCAGCAGCTCCCGCAGGTGAGCCAGGGCACGCACCCCGAGCCGGTGGACACCTCGGCCCTGGGGTGGGTCATGCACGATCGGGCCGTCATCGACCCGGCGCACGGATCCTTCCTCGCGCGGTCCTGGCGCATGCACCCCGCCGTGGCGGATCCCGTGTCGCACCTCTCCTACGCGGGGGCGCTCGCCTCCGCGCCGGGTGCCGAGCTGCGCACGGTCGAGGGGCTGGAGCCCGGGCTGCACGTGCGGCCGATCCGGCACCGCGGCAACGCCACGCAGTCGCCCGAAGAGGCGGCCGAGGTGGTGCGCATCGTCGGCGAGCTGGTCGGACGCGCCTACGTCGACGGGATGGTGGCCGCGGCTCCCCGGCCCCTCGAGGAGACGGACATCATCGTCGTCGCGCCGTACAACGCCCAGAAGCAGCTCATCCTCGATGAGCTCGCGGCCGCGGGATTCCCGGATGTGGCCGTGGGCACGGTCGACAACTTCCAGGGCCGGGAGGCCGTGGTCTCGATCACCTCGCTCGCGGCATCGAGCGGCCGCGACGCCCCGCGCGGACCGGAGTTCCTGCTGCTGCAGAACCGGCTCAACGTGGCGATCTCGCGAGCGATGGTGGCCGCCTTCCTGGTGCACTCGCCCGCCCTGCTGGACGACCTGCCGTGGACCCCGGAGGGCGTGGCGCGCCTGAGCGCGTTCGCTCACCTCGTCGGGGCGGATCGGGAGGAGCATCCCGCGGCCGACGAGGCCGGGGCTGCCGTGGGCGGCCTCGTCACGACCGGAGCGCAGGGATCAGCCGGTGCACTCTGAGGCCGAGATCGCCCGCGCATCCGCGGCCTGGGTCTGGTTCCCGCGCGACAGCGAGCAGGAGAGGTCCGAGCTGCAGCTGGTCCGCTACCCGTCGCGGTTCGGCGGCGGCGTCCGCGGATCGCAGGTCGCGTCGGCCCTGGACCCGGCTGAGGTGCTGGATCTCGCGGTCGCGCGCACGCGCGCCTGGGGGGAGGGACGGGTCGTGTTCTGGACGAACGCGGCCGACAGTCCCGACCTGGAGGACGAGCTGCGCCGACGCGGCGCCGTGCACGACGACACGGTGACCGTGTTCGCCCGCCCGATCCCGGGAGAGCCGATCCCGGTGCCCGACGACATCGACACCGTGATCGTGCGGACTCTCGCAGACGTGCGTGACGTGGATGAGGTGAGCGTCCCGGTGTGGGACCAGCTCCCCCTGGACGAACAGGGGCTCGCCGAGCAGCTCGACGAGGTGACGGCGGAGCTCGCGACCGGGACCGGCGCCAGGGTGCTGGCCCGCATCGACGGCCGCCCGGCCGGCACCGCCGGCTGCACGATCGCCGACGGCTTCCTGCGGCTCTGGGGTGCGGCGACGCTGCCCGGCTTCCGCGGCCGGGGCGCGTATCGCGCCGTGCTCGCCGAACGGCTGCGCCTCGGTGCGGAACTCGGTGCGACCACCGCGCTCGTCAAGGGGCGGGTCGCGACCTCGGCTCCGATCCTGGCGCGCTGCGGGTTCGTCCCTTACGGCGAGGACCGCTCCTACGTGCTGACGGTATGACGGCGGGACTCAGACCGTGCCGTACAGGCGGTCGCCGGCGTCGCCGAGGCCGGGCACGATGTAGCCCTTCTCGTTGAGGCGCTCGTCGAGGGCGCCCAGCACGAGCGTGACGTTGCGGTCACCCACGAGGCTCTCGATCGCGGCGACGCCCTCCGGCGTGCCCAGCAGGCAGATCGCCGTGACGTCGTCGGCGCCGCGGTCGAAGAGGAACTGGATCGCGGCGGCGAGCGATCCGCCGGTCGCGAGCATCGGGTCGATCGCGAAGCACTGGCGTCCGCTGAGGTCATCGGGCAGCCGCTCGGCATAGGTCGTCGGCTCGAAGGTCTCCTCGTCGCGGACCATGCCGAGGAAGCCGACCTCGGCGGTCGGGAGCAGCTTGACCAGGCCTTCGAGCATGCCGAGTCCGGCGCGCAGGATCGGCACGACGATCGGCCGCGGCTCCGAGATCTTCACGCCCATCGTCGTCGTGACCGGGGTGGTGATCTCGATCGGGCTCACCCGCACGTTGCGCGTCGCCTCGTAGGCGAGCAGCGTCACGAGCTCCTCGGTGAGCTGGCGGAACACCGGCGACGGGGTGCGCGCGTCGCGCAGCACCGACAGCTTGTGGGTGATCAGGGGGTGGTCGGCCACGTGAACGCGCATGATTACAGGGTACTGGCGTTTCCGGTTCCGTCGATCGGCAGGGCCGGCCCGCCCCGACCGGCGGAGTGATGCGCCCGGACCGAGCCCTAGGCTGGGCGCATGGCAGATCCGGATCCGCGGGCGGCGGAGGCGACGGCGATGGACCGTGCGCTCGTGCTCGCGGCCGAGGCCGCCGCGGCGGGGGAGATCCCGGTCGGCGCCGTCGTCCTGGACGGAGAGGGGCGGATCCTCGGTGAGGGCCGCAACGACCGGGAGGAGACGGCCGATCCCACCGGTCATGCCGAGATCGTCGCCCTGCGGGCCGCGGCAGCGGCCGGCGGATCCTGGAACCTCGCCGGCTGCACGCTGGTCGTCACGATGGAGCCGTGCGTGATGTGCGCCGGCGCCATCCTGCAGTCCCGGATCGGTCGGGTCGTGTTCGGCGCCTGGGACGACAAGGCGGGTGCCGCGGGTTCGCTGTACGACGTGCTGCGCGACCGTCGGCTGCCGTACCGCGCCGAGGTCGTCGGCGGGGTCCGCGAAGCCGAGGCCGCCGATCAGCTGCGCGCGTTCTTCGCCGAGCGGCGCTGAAGCGAGCGGAGCGGGCGCTTTTCGGGGTCGTCGAGCGACGACGGCGGAGCCGACCGAGAGAAACGCGGTTCTCGCGATTCTCGCGGATCGCCGCGTTTCGTCTCGCTCGCTTCGCGTGCTCGCTCAACGACCCCGGTAGGGGTTCTGCGGGCTCAGCGACCCCGGGGCCGGGCCGCGAGGCGCGCGAGGCGCTCCACCGCGAAGAGGTAGGCCTGGGCGCGACGGTCGAAGTAGCCGCGGTGCCGCACGCCGCGCTCGTCGACCTCCGTGCGGGAGGCATGGCCCTCGGTCGCCTCGCCGGTCTCGTCGCCGGCTCCGGGGATCGGGCCGCCGTCCGACGAGTACACGATCGCGCCCTCGATGTCCCGCGGGTCGACCGGGTGCGCCCCGAGCCGGCCTAGGGGAGCGGTGGCGTCGCTCGAGGCCTCGGTCGCGTAGAACGAGAACGACCGCGCCGACACGGCGTCGGCCACGGCGTCGGCGGCCATCCGCGTCATCCCCGCCGAGGCGATCGAGAACGCCATCGACACGGGTCCCGCCCCGTCCAGCAGGACGAGCTCGCCGAACAGCGTCGACGAGTAGGAGTACGCGAGCACCGCGATCCGGGCGGCCGGATGCTCATGGTGCAGGTGCACGAGATCGCCCGCCAGGCGCGCGGCGCCCACGGTGGCGTGCCTCGTCGCCAGGGCGGACAGGTGCGTGCCGGAGTCGTAGCCGAACCAGGCGACGGTCGCGATCCGCCCCGATCCGCCGCGCAGCAGGCTCGCACGGATCGTGTCGGCGCAGAGCGCCTGCGTGATCTCCGCCCACGCGGGGAACGCGGCGAGGTCGGTGTCGATGCCGTGCAGCACGACGGCGATGAGATCGGACGCACCGAGGTCGCCGAACGCGACGGCGGCGCGCGGCTCCTCGCCCTCGAAGAACAGCGAGATCAGCCGGGCCTGCGGATCCGCCTGCAGGACGTCCCGGACGTGCTGCAGCTTCTGCCGCGCATCGGCCGACAGCGACGGGTCGGCCAGCGCCTCGGCGAGCGGGTCGACCATGGTGGATCCGCGCGGTCAGTCCGCCGAGCGCAGCACGAAGGCGTCGGTGGAGGGCGAGGGATCCAGCGCAGGCCGGTAGATGTCCGGCTCGAGGTAGATGACCCGTGCCGCGGGCACGGCCGCGCGGATGCGGCTCTCGATCGCGTCGATGTCATCGGCCGCGGCGCGGACGGTCTTGTCCGAGGTGAGCGCGATCTTGGCGGCGACGAGCAGTTCGTCGGGGCCGAGGTAGAGGGTCTTGATGTGGATGAGCTTCTCGACCTCGTCGCCCGCGTGGATCGCGTCCACGATGCGGTCGTGATCCGCGTCGTTCGCTCCCTCGCCGACGAGCAGGCTCTTCGTCTCGACGCCGAGCACGATCGCGATGAGCACCAGCAGCAGGCCGATCATCAGGGTGCCCAGGGCGTCGAAGACCGGGTTGTGCGTGATGAGCGTGAGGCCGACCCCGAGCAGGGCGAACAGCAGACCGGCCAGGGCGCCGGTGTCCTCGAGCAGCACGACGGGCAGCTCGGGCGCCTTCGCGCGACGGATGAACGAGATCCACGACTGCCCGGCCGGGCGCACGTGGTTGCTCTCCTTGATCGCGGTGCGCAGGGAGAACGACTCGAGCACGATCGAGACGATGAGCACGGCGAGCGGCAGCCACCACCAGGTGCGGTCGATCTCGTGAGGTTCGACGAGCTTCTGCACGCCCTCGTAGATCGCGAAGACACCGCCGACCGAGAACAGGATGATCGACACGACGAAGGCGTAGACGTAGCGCTCGCGGCCGTACCCGAACGGGTGTTCGCGGTCGGCGCGTCGCTGGGCCTTGCGCCCGCCGAGCATGAGCAGCAGCTGGTTGCCGGAGTCGGCGACCGAGTGGATGGCCTCGGCGAGCATCGACGCGGATCCGGAGAGCAGCCAGGCGATGAGCTTCGCGAGGGCGATGCCCATGTTCGCGAGGAACGCCGCCAGGATCGCCTTGCCGCCACCGGATGCACTCATGCCACGAGTCTAAAGCGGCCGCGTGCGATGCGCCGCCGCCTCGTAGGATGGCGGCATGGTCGAAGCGCTCCCCTCTGTCGCGTTCCTCGGTGCCGGAGCGATGGGGGGTGCGATCCTGCGCGGCGTCGTCGCGAGCGGGATCCCCGTCGACGGCGGCATCACCGCCACCAATCGCACCGCGGCGCGCGCGGCCGAGCTCGACGGGCTCGCGGGCGTGCGCTCGATCGCGCTCGAGCAGGAGACGTCCGGCAACGCGGTCGCCGCCTCGGCACGCATCGTCGTGGTCGGCGTGAAGCCCGCGATGGTGCCGGACCTGCTCGACGAGATCGCCCCGCATCTGCGCGAGGACGCGATCGTGGTGAGCATCGCCGCCGGTGTCACCCTGGCGACTTTCGCCGCGCACCTGCCCGCCGGGACGAGCGTGCTGCGCTCGATGCCGAACACCCCCGCCACCGTGGGCCGTGCGGTCACCGGCCTCGCTGCGGCCGCCGACGTGACCCCGGAGGAGCGCGCGCTCGTGCGCCGCCTGTTCGAGACCGTCGGATCCGTGATCGAGGTCGAGGAGTCG
Source organism: Microbacterium sp. MMO-10 (assembly GCF_037148715.1). NCBI lineage: Bacteria > Bacillati > Actinomycetota > Actinomycetes > Micrococcales > Microbacteriaceae > Microbacterium > Microbacterium sp. MMO-10. The sequence goes on from NZ_JBBCSV010000003.1 coordinate 422,599, forward strand.
CAGATCGATCCGCTCTCCACGATCTCCGGATCCGGTCCCGCCTATGTGTTCCTGCTGATCGAGGAGCTCACGAAGGCCGCGATCGGCAAGGGCTTCGCCGAGTCGGAGGCCCGCCTCATGGCCGAGCAGACGTTCATTGGCGCCACCGCCCTGCTCGAGGCCTCGGGCGAGGATCCCGCCGAGCTGCGCCGCCGCGTGACGAGCCCGAAGGGCACGACCGAGCGCGCCGTCGCGGTGCTGCAGGAGGCCGACCTCGCCGCGCTGTTCGCCCGGGCCACCGACGCCGCTCTCGCCCGGGCTCGCGAGCTCGCCGCCGGCGCCTGAGCGAGCGCGCACGGCGGCGACCGACGCGAGACATCGCTTCCCGCTTGAGACACCGCTTCCCGCTTGAGACACCGCGACAGGCGCGATGTCTCAAGCGGAACGCGGTGTCTCACGGATCCGCCGTGAGACGCTCGCTCAGCCCTCGCTCGAGACCTCGGCGAGCACCTCGGGCCAGCGGCGGTCCAGGATCCTGCCGCCCAGGGTCGTCCCCGCCCAGATCGCCAGCCCGCCGAACAGCAGCGCGCAGGCGAGGCTCAGCCAGCCGAGCCAGGGCGTCCAGATCGCGGCGATCGCGAGCCCGAACGCCGGGCCGCCGATGATGAGGCTCAGCGGCGCGATGATGAGCATCGCGAGCATCGACTGCACGCCGCCCGAGGACCCGCGTCCGAACGGGTTCGCCTCCGGCGCCGGGGCGCGACCGGGCAGGAACGCGCCCGTCCAGACGCCGCCGGCGGCCGAGACGGCACCCAGCCCGAGGGCGGCGCCGAGGCTCGCCGGCACGAGATCCATGCGCCCGGCCAGCATGCTCGCCGCCACGCACAGCACGACGGTGATCGGGACGGCGATGATGCCGAACCCGAGCACGCGCCCCGCCCGATCCGCCCTCCCCGGCACGCCGGTGTGGATGTGCAGGGCGATCGCATCGTTGTCGTAGGCGATCCCCAGCTGCAGGACCGTGCCGATGAGCAGGGCGTTGATCGCGGGGACGAGGATCGTTCCGTCGCTGAGCGCGAAGGATCCCGTGCCCCGTCCGTTCATGAGCGCCATCCCGATCAGCAGCGCCGGCAGCAGCAGCATCATCACGGTGTTGATGACCTGACGCGGATCGCGGCGCGCGTAGCGCATGGTGCGGGCCGCGATCGCGCCCACGGCGGACGCCGGCAGGATGCGGTCCAGCAGGCCGCCGGAGCGCACCCGCCCGCCGCCGCGGCTCTGGACCGGGGCGACCAGGCGCGCGGCGAGCAGTCCGCGCGCGGCGAACCACAGCGCGACCACGCACGCCAGCGCGACCAGCAGGCGCAGTCCCGCACCGGGGAGGTCGCCGGCCGCGAGCGCCGCGGAGACGCCGAACACGGCGCCCAGCGGCGTCCACCCCGCGGCGTCGGCGATCACCGGCAGGAGCGCGGAGGGATCGGAGAGCTGGGCGAACGCGCGGATCATCACGTTGATGAGCAGCCCTGAGCAGGCCACCACGAGCACCGCCACCGTGACCACCAGATCCCGCATCCGCCGGCCCGCCAGCCAGCCTGCGAGCAGGCCGCTGACCACGCGAGCGCCCAGCACGCAGGTGGCGAGCGCGACCGGGATCAGCACCACGGCGGAGATCAGGGCGAGCGGGCTCACCGACCAGCCCACGAGCATGAGCAGCAGGGCAAGGGTCGTGCCGATGCCGCCGATCGTGGTGATCCCGGCGACCACGAGCCCCGGCAGCAGGGAGCGCGCCGTGACCGGCAGCAGCGCGAACCGCTCGGGCGCGAGCGTGTCGTCGGCGCTGACCACGATCGATCCGATCCACCACACCAGCACGATCGCGGATCCCACGACCACGAGCGTGCGCACCGCGGCGTCGGGGGCGGCGATGCGCAGGGCCACCAGCCCGGCCGCGAGGGCGGCGAGCAGCCCCAGCGCCACCATCGCGGACACGATGACCGAGACGATCAGCCACGGGTTGCGGCCGAACTGGTGCCCCAGCTGCCGCCAGCGCAGTCCTACGAGGAGCGCAACCATGCGAGCGTCTCCGATCCGAGCTCGTGTGCGCCGACCAGGGAGAGGAAGCGCTGCTGCAGGGTCTCGCCGGCGCGCACCTCGTCGAGGGTGCCGTTGGCGAGCAGCCGGCCCTCGGCGACGATCGCGACGCGGTCGCACAGCGACTCCACCAGCTCCATCACGTGGCTGGAGAGCACCACGGTGCCGCCTCCGGCCACGAACGAGCGCAGGATCTGCCGGATGGTCTCGCCCGAGACCGGGTCGACCGCCTCGAGCGGCTCGTCCAGGATCAGCAGCCGGGGAGCGTGGATGAGCGCGCACGCGAGCCCGATCTTCTTGCGCATGCCGGCGGAGTAGTCGACCACGAGGGTGGTGCCGGCGTCGGCGAGTCCGAGCGCCGCGAGCAGCTCGCCGGCGCGGGCGGTGACGTCCGCCTCGCTCATGCCGCGGAGCAGGCCGGTGTAGCGCAGCAGCTCGGCGCCGGTGAGGCGGTCGAGCATCCGCACGCCGTCGGGGAGCACCCCCATGCGCCCCTTCGCGGCCGCGGGATCCCGCCAGACATCCGCGCCCAGCACCTGCGCCGAGCCCGCGTCGGGGCGCAGCAGGCCGGTGGTCATCGCGAGGGTCGTGGTCTTGCCCGCGCCGTTCGGGCCGAGCAGCCCCAGCATGGATCCGGCGGGGACGTCGAGCCAGAGGTCGTCGACGGCGACCTTCTGCCCGAACTGCTTGCGCAGGCCCTGCAGCGAGAGCACCGGTGGTGCGGCGGTGGGGGCGGTGGAGTCGATCATGCCTCCATCCGACCATGCCGTCAGAGCTCGCGGCATCCGCCGCGAGGCGGATATCCCTCCCGCGCGCTCCTCTCCCGCGCCCTCCCTCCCGCGCGCTCCCCTCCCGCGAAACCGATCCTGCATCCCGAGACAGCGGATGAGAACGTCGGTCTCGGGACGAGAGTTCGGTTTCGCGGTCGCCGGAGGGGCCCGCGGGAGGGGGCGCGGCGGAGGGGCAGCGCGGCGGGAGGGGGCGCGGCGCCGAGAGGGGGCGCGGCGAGGCGGAGGGGATCGGAGGGCGTCAGCGGTCCAGCGAGGAGAACCGCTCGATGTCGCTGTTCGTGCCGGAGACGATGACGAGGTCGTGGTTCGTGACCACGGTGTCGGCCTCGGCGTAGCGGAACGGCTTGCCCGGGCTCTTCACCCCGACCACGGTCACGTTGTACTTGCTGCGCACGCCGGACTGGTTCAGCGGCACGCCCCGGATGAACTTGGGCGGGTACATCTTGGCCAGCGCGAAGTCGTCGTCGAAGCGGATGAAGTCGAGCATGCGCCCGCTGACGAGGTGCGCGACGCGCTCCCCGGCCTCGCGCTCGGGGTACACCACGTGGTTGGCGCCCACGCGGGCGAGGATCTTTCCGTGCGACTGCGAGACCGCCTTCGCCCAGATCTGCGGCACCTGGAGATCGACGAGGTTGGCCGTGATGAGCACCGAGGCCTCGATGGACGAGCCGACCGCGACCACGGCGACCTGGAAGTCCTGGGCGCCGATCTGGCGCAGGGCGTCGATGTTGCGGGTGTCGGCCTGGACCGCGTGCGTGACGCGCTCCGACCACTTCTGCACGAGTTCGAGGTTGGTGTCGATCGCGAGCACCTCGCGGTCGAGCCGGTCCAGCTCGCCGGCGCACGCGGCGCCGAACCGGCCGAGCCCGATCACGAGCACCGGAGCGTCGTTGCGCAGCACTTCAACCAACGATGGGCCTTTCCACGGGCAGCGAGTAGAGCTGCGTCCGGCTGGTCGCGGCCACGGCCGCGGCCAGAGTCACTGTACCAACGCGCCCCATGAAGATCGTGGCGGCGAGGATGTAGGTCGCGGGATCCGGGAGGTTCCCGGTGACGCCGGTGGACAGTCCCACCGTGCCGAACGCGGAGACCACGTCGAAGAGCACCTCGTCCACGGAGAACTTCGTGATCTGGCTGATCGCGATGGTCGAGACCGCGACGATCGTGGCCCCCCACGCGACGACGCTGAGCGCGACGCGCTGCACGTCGGAGGGGATCCGGCGGCCGAACGCCTGCACGGAGGGCCGGCCCTTGGCCTCGCTGACCACGGCCAGCGCGAGCACGGCGAGGGTCGTGACCTTGATGCCGCCCGCGGTGGACGCGGAGCCGCCGCCGACGAACATGAGCATCGACGCGGCCAGCATCGAGGATCCGTTCAGATCGCCCATGTCCACGACGTTGAAGCCGCCCGAGCGCGTCATGGCGGAGAGGAAGAACGCCTGGAACGTCGTGTCGCCGGCGTCCATGGATCCGAAGGTCTTCGGGTTGTCGAACTCGAGGAGCAGGAACACCGCGGCGCCGATGACGAAGAGCACGACCGTGGTGATGATCGTGAGCTTGCTGTGCAGCGACCACCGTCGCACGTGCCAGCGCTGGCGGGCGAGGGTGTAGATCACGGGGAAGCCGAGGCTGCCGAGGAAGACCCCGAGCATGAGCACCGTGAGCACGTAGTAGTTCTGCGCGAACGGCGCGAGGCCGCCCGGGTTCGGGGTGAACCCGGTGTTCGTGAACGCCATCGCGGAGTAGAACGGCGCCTCCCAGAGGGCCGTCACCGGATCCACGCCCGCGGTGAGCAGGGCGGGGTAGAGCAGCACCATGAGGCCGGCCTCGATCGCGAATGCCGAGATCGCTACCGTGCGCAGCAGCGCGCCGACCTCGCCGAGGCGCACGGTCTGGCTCTCGTTCACCGGACCGCCGTGCGCGCGCATCGGGTTGGTGTCGCCGGCGGCGATGAGCTTGGCGCGCAGGCCGAGGCGCTTGGAGATCACCAGGCCCATCACACTCGCGAGCGTCAGCACGCCGAGGCCGCCGATGTTGACCCCGACGAAGATCACGCCGAGGCCGAAGCCCGACCAGTGCGTCGCCATGTCGACGGTGGACAGGCCCGTGACGCAGATCGTGGAGACGGCGGTGAAGAGTGCGTCGGCGAGCGGGGTCACGGTGCGATCCGCGCTCGCGATGGGCAGTGAGAGCAGCGCGGTGGTGATCAGGATGAGCGCCGAGAACACGACGATCGCGAATCGAGACGGGGAGGACGTCGTGAGGGTCTTGACGATCCGGACGATGCGGCGGGCGATCTCGGAGAAGGATCGCGCGGGGATGCTGCGCGCCATGGTGCGGCCCCTCCGATCCTCCGTCCGCCAAGCCTTCGTCATGGTACTCCGCCTCCGGCGCGGCTACTGTGAAGGCATGACCGACATCTTCGACGTGATCGCCGACGGCACGAGACGGGACATCCTTCAGCTCCTGCGCCAGCGGTCCGAAGAAGGGGATGCGGGCACCAGCGTGACCCAGATCGTGAGCGAGCTCGGGATCAGCCAGCCGACGGTCTCGAAGCACCTCAAGGTGCTGCGCGACGCGGAGCTGGTCACCGTCCGTGAGGACGGACAGCGTCGGTTCTACAGCATCGAGGCGGCGCCGCTGGAAGAGGTGGACGACTGGCTCGTGCCGTTCCTCGCCGACGCCTACGGCGACTCGGCCCCCGACATCTCCGGCCTCGCCGCCGTGCCGCCGCTGCCGGACGGCGCCGCGCACGCGGCCGAGGTCGTCGGCCGCGCCGCGGCCAGTGCCAAGCACGTCGTGCAGACGGCGCTCAAGCGGCTCGGGGCCTGATCCGACTGGCCGGGAGGCGGCCGAGCGGATCGCGTGGTCCGGAACAGGCCGAGCATCGGTGGGTCACAGCTGTCACACGGGTTTACAGCCGTCTCCATCAGCCCCTACAGTTGTCGCATCCCGCCGCACAGGGCGTGCCGCGGGCCGAGGGGGGTAGATGGGGATGCCCGAACCGCTTCCGGATGTGCGCTTCCTGACGGTCGCCGAGGTGGCCGCGATCATGCGCGTGTCCAAGATGACGGTGTACCGGCTGGTGCACGCGGGCGAACTGCCGGCGATCCGCTTCGGACGCAGTTACCGCGTGCCCGAGTCCGCGGTCACGGCGGCGCTGCACAACCCGGTCGCCGATGCCGGCTGACGTCCGAGGGGCTCCCGCACGCGATGCGTCGGGCGACCGCGGCGCGGTGCGCTAGACTGTTCCGAGGCATTTTTCCATGCCCCGATCCCGGGCGTCGTGTGCGACGCCCAGCCCCTGACGTAGTGAGGTTTCCGTGGGTTCTGTCATCAAGAAGCGCCGCAAGCGCATGGCGAAGAAGAAGCACCGCAAGCTGCTTCGCAAGACTCGCCACCAGCGCCGCAACAAGAAGTAAGCGGCTGCGCCGATACGGCCGGTCAGTCATCGACCGGAGGTCGTTGACGCGCAAGTCACTGAGCGCCCCCGATCGTTCCGATCGCCGGGGCGCTTCGTGCATTCCGGGCCCGGGGCGACCCGACGCGCCGGCGCGCCGCCGGGTCTGGAAGAATCGGATCCATGAAGACGATCACCGTCGCCCAGCTGGCCGAGCGCGCCGACACGCCCCTCATCGACGTGCGCGAGCGCAGTGAGTTCGCCTCGGGCCACGTGCCCGGCGCCGTGAACCTGCCCATGTCAGAGATCGGCGATCTGCTGCACGAGCTGCCCGACGGCGCCTTCGACGTCATCTGCCAGCTCGGCGGACGCTCGGCGCGCGTCGTCGAGGCGCTCGAGGCGCGCGGCTACGACGTCACGAACGTCGAGGGCGGCACGGCGGAGTGGATCGCCGAGGGGCGCGAGGTCGAGTTCCCGGCGGAGGATCCCCGGCTGTGATCGCACTGACCCTGATCGGCAAGCCCGACTGCCATCTCTGCGAGGTGGCCTCGGACGTGGTCGACGCGGTCGTCGCGGAGCTGCCGGACGCGCTCGCCGAGGACATGGAGATCACCGAGCTCTCCATCCTCGACGACCCGGCGCTGTACGAGAAGTACTGGGAGAAGATCCCGGTCCTGCTCATCGACGGCGAGGTGCACGGCCACTGGCGGATCTCGCCCGACCGGCTGCGCGAGGCGCTCGCCGCGCGGGCGGACGCTCGCTGAGAGCACCGAGGGACCGGGATCCGCGGATGCGGGACCACGGGCGGGAGCCGCGAGCGGAGGGCGCGTCGGCGAGCGCGCAAGGACAGCAGAGAAACAGCGAAGAGGAAGAGTGCAGCGATGGCCCTGCGGCATGTGGTGACCTGGAAGATGGCGACCGAGGATCCGGCGCAGCGCGCCGAGCACGCGGCGGGGATCGTCGCGCGGCTGCAGGGGCTCGTCGGCGTCGTGCCGTCGATCCGTGCGCTGTCGACCGGGGTGAACGCGCTCGAGATCGACGGGAACTGGGACGTCACGCTCGTCGCGGACTTCGACGACGCCGCGGGCCTCGACGCGTATCAGGTGCACCCGGCGCACCAGGAGGTCGTCGGCTACGTGCGCTCGGTCGCGGGCGGACGCTCCGCCGTGGACTTCGAGATCTGATCCCGGTCGCGGGATCTCGGAGACAGCGTCTCGGATCCCAGATGATCCGCCGGGCGTGCCGCTGCCGCGGAGGCGCGGGATTCCGCGGCGACGGGCGCCGATACCGAACCGAGACACCCGGGCGCCCCGTTCCGTTACCCGGCAGTAACACGAGCGTGTCAAGATTGTCGGCAACCCGCACCAGGACGCCCGCGTCCTCGACACAGGAGTCGCACATGGAACGTCGCTCGAAGCTCGCCTACGGACTCGCCCTCGCGGCGGCCGCCACCCTCACCCTCGCCGGGTGCTCGACCGGGGCGTCGTCCGACCCGACCGCGAGCGCGGCCGGGGGCACGGACTACGGCCTGATCACCGCCGGCACCCTCACGGTCTGCTCGGACATCCCCTACAAGCCCTTCGAGTACGAGGAGACGGCCGGCTCCGGCCAGTACACCGGCTTCGACGTCGACCTGCTCACCGCGATCGGCGACAAGCTCGGCCTCAAGACGCAGTTCCAGGTCACGAACTTCGACACGCTGCAGTCGGGCACCGCGCTGCTCGCCGGACAGTGCGACATGGGCGCCTCGGCGATGACCATCACCGAGGACCGCAAGAAGAACATCGACTTCTCCGACGGCTACTACGACTCGCTGCAGTCGCTGCTGGTGAAGACCTCCTCCGGCATCAAGGACATCAACGGCCTGAGCGGCAAGAACGTCGGCGTGCAGCAGGGCACGACCGGAGAGAACTACGCGAAGGAGCACGCCAAGGGCGCGAACCTCGTGCAGTTCTCCGACGACGGCGTGCTGTGGCCGGCGCTGCAGGGCGGTCAGGTCGACGCGATCCTGCAGGACCTCCCGGTCAACGTGCAGCACGAGAAGGACGACCCCTCCTACAAGGTCGTCGAGACCTACAAGACCGACGAGCAGTACGGCTTCGCGTTCGCGAAGGGCAAGAACGAGGCCCTGCGCAAGGCGGTCAACGAGCAGCTGAAGGCGCTCAAGGACAACGGCGAGTACCAGAAGATCTACGACAAGTACTTCACCGCGAAGTGACCGGGGTCTGATCAACGCCGATGGCCCTGAAGAAACGGACCCGCACGCGGGTCTATCACTACACCGTCTACGCGGTGATCATCGCGCTCATCATCTGGGCCGTGATCGCCACCGACTGGCCCACGGTCGCGAAGCAGTTCGCGAATCCCGAGGTCGCCATGAAGCTGCTCCCGGGCATCATCACGGTCGGCTTGAAGAACACCGTCCTCTTCACGATCTACTCGTTCGTTGGCGGCTTGATCCTCGCGGTCGTGCTCGCCCTGATGAAGCTGAGCGACGTCCCGCCGTTCCGCTGGGCGGCGACCGTGTGGATCGAGTTCTTCCGCGGCATCCCCGCGCTGATCACGATCTTCGGCTTCGGGATCATGCTGCCGATCGCGACGAAGGTCACGATCCCCGGGGCGCCGGTGGGCGCCGCGGTGCTCGGCCTCATCGTGGTGTCGTCGGCCTATATGGCCGAGACGATCCGCGCGGGGATCCAGGCGGTGCCGAAGGGACAGACGGAGGCCGCACGATCGCTGGGCATGTCCTCCGGCCGCACGATGTTCTTCATCGTGCTTCCGCAGGGCTTCCGGATCATCATCCCGCCGCTCACGAACGAGTTCGTGCTGCTGCTCAAGGACACCTCGCTGTTCTTCGTGATCGGTGCGACCCCGCTCACCTATGAGCTGACGACCTTCGCCCGCAACGGGCTGTCCACCTATGCGAACGCCACGCCGCTGGTCATGGCGGCGCTGCTGTACCTGATCGTGACGCTGCCGTTGACGCGGCTGACGGCCTGGCTCGAGCGACGGATGGCGAGGGAACGATGAGCACCGACCTGATCAATCTGAGCGCCCCCGCGATCGACATCCAGGGCCTCGTCAAGCACTACGGCGACAACGAGGTGCTCAAGGGCATCGACCTGACGGTGAACGCCGGCGAGGTCGTCTGCGTGATCGGCCCCTCCGGATCCGGCAAGTCGACGCTGCTGCGCTCGGTGAACATGCTCGAGGAGCCGACCGGCGGGAAGATCGTGATCGAGGGGATCGACATCACGGATCCCGACATCGACATCGATCGGGTGCGCGCGCGCATCGGCATGGTGTTCCAGAGCTTCAACCTGTTCCCGCACATGAGCGTGCTGGGCAATCTCACGATCGCCCAGCGTCAGGTGAAGAAGCGCGGCAAGGCCGAGGCAGAGAGGGTCGCCCAGGAGATGCTGGAGCGGGTGGGCATGGGCCACAAGGCCGACGCCTACCCGAGCCACCTCTCCGGCGGTCAGCAGCAGCGCGTGGCGATCGCGCGCTCGCTGTGCATGAATCCCGACATGATGCTCTTCGACGAGCCGACCTCGGCGCTCGACCCCGAGCTCGTGGGCGAGGTGCTGCAGGTCATGCGCACGCTCGCCGACGAGGGCATGACGATGATGGTCGTCACCCACGAGATGGGCTTCGCCCGGGAGGTCGGCTCTCGGCTGATCTTCATGGACGGCGGGCACATCCTCGAGGAGGGCGACCCCCGCGAGGTGCTGGCCAACCCCCAGCACCAGCGCACGAAGGACTTCCTGGCGCGCGTGCTCTGACGCCGCCGAGCGGAGCCCCGAGCCCGCCGGCGCATCCGGACTCCTGTCCCGGTGCGCCGGCGGGCTCGTCGCGTCGGCGGGGGATCTTATCCGGGGCCGCGCGTGTTCATAGGCTCCTCCAAGCTCCGGCAAAGCGCGCGTACCGATGACGCCGAGCGGGCACCGATTACGATGAGTGGTCGCCACCGCCCGGGGGCGGGAGAGCGAAGGTCCCCATGCTGCGCTGGCTGCTGGAGCTCGACCTCGTCGACGGCCCGGTGCCGTGGACGATCTGGATCCTCGCCGCCGCCGGCGCGGTCGCGCTGCTGATCCGTCCGCTGCGGCGGCGCTGGATCGTGCGGGCCGGGATCGGGATCCTGCTCGGGGCGCTCGTGGGATGGTTCCTGGTGGTGTGGGCCGACGTGACCAAGGCGTTCGAGCTGCCGATGCCTCCGGATGTGAAGTGGTGGACCACGGGCGGATTCGCCCTGCTGGGCCTGTCGATCGTGAGCCTCTGGCGGTCGCGCTGGTGGCAGAAGGCGATCGGGATCCTCACCATCATCACCTCCATCCTGTCGATGTTCCTCGGCATCAACCTGGCCTTCGGGCTGGATCGCTCCCTCGGCGAGATCCTCGGGGTGAACACCCTGGCCTCGGCCGGAGGGTTCGCCGCGCCCCTGACGACCCCCGCCCCGACGACGCCGCTCTCCGAGACATGGCACGCACCGGCGGGCATGCGCAAGAGCGGGGAGACGCGGGTGCTCTCCGGCGACCTCAAGATCCCGTCGACGGGCGGGTTCGTCCCCCGGGACGCGAGCATCTACCTTCCCCCCGCCGCGCTCGTCAAGGATCCGCCGGCGCTGCCGGTGATGGTGCTCATGATGGGCCTTCCCGGCAGCCCCAACCCGCGCGCCGTCGCGGGGGTGCTCAACGGCTTCGCCGCCAAGCACCAGGGCCTCGCGCCGATCGTCATCGTCGCCGACCAGCTGGGCTCGCAGACGCAGAACCCCGGCTGCGTGGACTCGAAGGCGTTCGGCGGCGTCGAGACCTACTTCAACACCGACATCCCGAACTGGATCCGCACGCATCTGCGGGTGCTTCCCGATGCGAAGGACTGGACGATCGCGGGCTACTCGAACGGCGGCGCCTGTTCCTTCATCTACGGCGCCCGTCACCCCGAGATCTGGGGGAACATCGCCAACACCTCCGGCGAGCCGTGGGCCGGCTTCGCCGACCCCGCCTCGGTGCTCAAGCCGGTGTACGGAGGAGACCAGGCCGCGTTCGACGCGAACAAGCCCGAGGCGATCCTCCGGGAGCACCCCGGTGCATACGCCGACCACTGGGCGGTCTTCTCCGCCGGGGCGCTGGACAAGAAGTACGGCCCGGCGAACCGGACCTCGGCCGATCTGGCCGAGGCGGCGGGATTCCGCACGACCTTCCATCTCATCCCGAACGCGACGCACAGCGGACCCGGTCTGTACGGAGGCCTCGCCGAGGCGTTCTCGGTACTGTATCCCCGGTGGGGATTGGCGGCAGGATGAGGATCTCGGTGGCACAGACTGCGGGCGCCGTTTCGCGCCGCGTCGCCGGCTACGTCCGGCGGCATCCGTTCGCCGTGGCGCTGAGCGCCCTGCTCGTGATCACGGGCCTGTCCTTCGGCACGCTGTGGGGGCGGCACCCCGCAGGACTCGGCGTCAGCCCCCTCGTGCTCGGCAGGGAGCGGCAGTGGTGGACGCCGCTCACGGCGCTGCTCGTCCCGAACTCCTGGGGCGGGCTGCTGCTGTCGGTGCTGCTCGCGCTCACCCTGCTCGCCTATGCGGAGCGCCTCATGGGCACGCGACGGGTCATGATGTCGTTCCTCGTGACCGGGGTGCTGGGCGTGCTGCTCGGCGTCGGGATCCAGTCCCTGGCCTGGTCCTGGGGGCAGGTGTGGGCGCGCGTCGACTCCCGCGGCGTGGTGTTCGACCCCGCGATCGGCATCCTCGGCGCGATCCTGGCCGGCAGCGCCTTCGCCCCCGCGCTCTACCGGCGCCGGATCCGCCTGATCGGTCTCTCGCTGCTGGTCACGTTCACGCTCTACGGCGGTGACGCGGACAGCGTGTACCGGCTCCTCGCCGCCCTGACCGGTCTGCTCCTGGGGCTGCTGCTCACGAGCGGCGCCCCACGCCCCGTCGTCTATCGAAGCTCCTTCGGGGAGACCAGGACGCTGATCGCCGCGATGGTCGCGGTCACCGGCCTCGGCCCCCTGATCGTGCTGCTCACCGGTGTCGGGATCGGGCCCCTCGCACCCGTCGTGGCGGGCCTGCGCGGCGTCGACATCTCGGGCATCACCGACGCGTGCGCACGCAACAACGCCTCCGCCCACTGCGTCGCGGGCGTCACGACCGCCTTCGCCGCCGGCACCGGCGTGGTGCTCATGAGCCTGGTGCCGCTGCTGCTCAGCCTCATCGCGGCATGGGGGCTGCGATCCGGGCGCCGGGCCGCCTGGTTCCTCGCGATCGGCGTGAACACGGTGATGGCGCTGCTCACGGGCATCAGCCTGGTGGTGCGCTCGATCCGGAACCCGACCGACGTGGTCGAGATCGATCGGCAGTTCCCCGGATTCTCGGTGCTCGCGATCCTCGTCCCGGTGGGCATGTGCATCCTGCTGGCGATCACGCACCGCCGGTTCGCCGTGCGCGCGTCGCGTGTCGCCGTCCGGCGGTTCGCGGTGACCATCGGCATCGCGTTCGCGGTGCTGGCGACGACGAACATGATCCTGGTGACGGTGGTCTCGCACTCGCCGTCGTTCTGGTCGTCGCTCGCGACCACGCTGCGCCGCTTCCTGCCCACGATCATCGGCCATCCGGGCGGCCACAGCCCGCTCACCGGGCTCGCCCTGGTGCTGCACCGCGACGTCGGCGCACTGTTCTGGATCATCTTCGCCCTCGCTCTGCTCCCGCTGCTGCGGGCCCGTTCGCGCAGCACCGCCGACGAGGCGGAGCGCTTCCGCACCCAGCTCCGCGAGACGGACGGCGGCACCCTCGGCTTCCTCGGCACCTGGGAGGGCAACGAGCACTGGTTCACGGCGGACGGCCGGGGTGCGGTCGCGTACCGGGTGGTGAACGACATCGCGATCGCCGTGGGCGATCCCGTCTGCACCCCGGGCGACGCGGCGCAGACCGTGCGGGGATTCCTCGACTTCTGCGACGCGAACGCGTGGACGCCGGTCTTCTACAGCACGCACGACGAGTTCGTGCCGACCTTCCGCGCGCTGGGGTGGCGGAGCATCTCGGTCGCCGAGGAGACCGTGGTGCCGCTCGATCGCTTCGAGCTCACCGGCAAGGTGTGGACGAAGGTCCGCCAGCCGTACAACCGCGGCCAGCGCGACGGCCTCACCACCCTCTGGACGACCTGGGAGCAGCTGCCGGCGGGGCTCGTGGCCCAGCTCGACGCGCTCAGCGAGCAGTGGATCGCCGAGAAGGCGCTGCCCGAGATGCGGTTCACGCTGGGCGGCGTCGAGGAGCTGAAGGATCCCGACGTCGAGATCCTCCTCGCGATCGGCCCCGAGGGAGAGCTGCAGGCGGTGACCAGCTGGATGCCGGTGTGGCGCGAGGGCGAGCTGATCGGACGCACCCTGGACTTCATGCGCCGCGCGGACGGGGCCATGCCGGGCGTGATGGAGTTCGCGATCGCCTCGGCGGCCCTGCACATGAAGGAGCAGGGACTCGCGGTGATGAGCCTGTCCGGCGCTCCGCTCGCGCAGACCGTGGAGGCGGATGCCGACGCGGACCGCGATACGATCACCCGCCTGCTGGGCTGGCTCAGCCGCGTGCTGGAGCCCGCGTACGGGTTCGCCTCGCTGCTGCGCTACAAGGGGAAGTTCAACCCGGAGTACCGGCCCATGCACCTGTTCTACGCCGACAACGGGCAGCTGCCCGCGATCGGCCTCGCGATCGGCCGCGCCTACCTGCCCGACGCATCGCCCGCCGAGTACGTCGCGCTGGCCCGGTCGCTGGCCGGCTGAGACCCGCTCACCGCCGTCGTCATCCGCGTCGCGCCTGAACCCGTGCAGGGCGGTGGCCTTCCCGTCGCAGAAAGTGTCGCTGTCGTCCGCTCGGAACGACACTTTCTGCGACGGGAGCAGACCGCATCCGCCCTCTCCGACGCTCCGGTGGCACGCGGAGCGGACGGGACGGTGCGGCTAGGCCGCGGTCCCGCCCCGGCGCACCGCCACGGGCTCGGCGTCGACCGCGAGCCCGACCCGGTCGCCGTACGCGGGACGGATCCGTGCGGCGTGCTGCACGCGCACCAGCGCGCCGTCCTCGGTGCGCACGAGCGTGCGCCGCATGCTGCCGAGGAACATGCTCTCCTCGACGGATCCGGTCACCGCCGCGTCGGAGGCATCCACCAGGCGCACGTTCTCGGGGCGCAGCAGCACGTCGACCTCGCCGGTCGCGGGCGTCTGCAGCGGGAGGTCGGTGCCCCAGACGCGCACGCTTGCGCCGTCGGCGATCCCTCGGACCACACTGGAGAGCCCGACGAACGCGGCGACGTGCGCGGTCGCCGGACGCAGATACAGCTCCTCGGGGGTGCCGATCTGGTCGATCCTGCCCGCATCCATCACGGCGATCCGGTCGGAGACGCTGAGCGCCTCCTCCTGGTCGTGGGTGACGAAGACCGTGGTGATCCCGAGCCGCAGCTGGAGCCGGCGGATCTCGTCCCGCAGCTGCACGCGCACCTTCGCGTCGAGGGCGGACAGCGGCTCGTCCAGCAGCAGCACCCGAGGCTCGGTGACGAGGGCGCGGGCCAGGGCGACGCGCTGCTGCTGCCCGCCGGAGAGCTGATGCGGGAACTTGTCGGCGTGGGCCTCGAGCCCCACCAGGGCGAGCGCGTCGAGCGCCCGCGTGCGCGCCTCGGCGGTGGGCACCTTGCGCCGGCGCAGTCCGAACGCGGTGTTGTCGACGACGCGCAGGTGCGGGAACAGCGAGTACGACTGGAAAACCATGCCCAGATCGCGCTTGTTCGTGGGGACGCCGGAGACGTCCTTCCCGCCGAGCAGCACGGCTCCGCCGTCGGCGCTCTCGAGCCCCGCGAGCACGCGCAGCAGCGTGGTCTTGCCGCATCCCGACGGTCCGAGGAGCGAGACGAACTCGCCGGGCGCGATGTCGAGGTCGATGCCGTGCAGCACCGTCGTGCGGCCGTAGCTCTTCACGATGCCGTCGAACTGCACGCGCGTGCCGTCGGCGCGATCGGCGAGCAGGGAGTTGTCCGCCGTGCGGGGGAGCGCGGTGTCGCTCATGAGTCGGCCTTTCCGGAGCGGCCGCGCGCGGCGCGTCCGATGATGAGGAGCAGGAGGAAGCTGAAGGTGAGGGCCATCAGGGCGAACATCGCCGGCGCCCAGCCGTCCTGCTTCTGCACGACGACGAGCGCGGTCTGCAGCACCTCCCGGTTCAGCAGGGACGCGATCGTGTACTCGCCGAGCACGACGGCGATCGACAGCAGGGACGCGGCGAGGAGGCCCTGGCGCAGGTTCGGCGCCAGCACGCGCAGCACGACCGTGAACCAGCCGGCGCCCAGCGAGCGGGCCGCCTCGGCGAGGGTCGTCAGATCGACGGCGTCGATCGAGGCCTGGATGGAGCGGTAGGCGAACGGCAGCACGGTGATGCCGTAGGCGAACGCGAGCGTCCAGGCGCCGGTGCCGAGCGAGCGCCCGATCTGCAGGTAGATCGGGGTGAGGCCGACGACGAGCACGATCGCCGGGATCGAGATGGGCAGCAGCACCGCGAACTCGAACACGGGGCGCAGGCGGGGGAAGCGCAGGTTGACGAGGATCATCGTCGGCGTGAGGAGCAGCAGCACGATGAGCACCGTCACGACCGCGAGGATCAGCGAGTTGCCGAGGCCCGTCCAGATCGGCTGATAGACCGAGGCCTGGGCCGGATCCCCCAGAGCCGCCCAGTGCGCGACGGTGAAGGCGCCGGTGTCGGGGGCGCGGAAGGTGTACGCGAGCGTCGCCGCCAGCGGGATCAGGAAGAACAGCCCGACCACGATCCCGATGATCCAGCGGGTCGCGGCGGAGGGGCCGAGCCGGTTCACGACTGCCACCTCGCCGCTCGGCGCGCCACCAGGGAGTACAGCCACATCACGATCCCGACGACGACGATCATGCCGAGCGCGAGGGCTCCGGCGAGGTTCTCCCGGCCCAGCACGGTCTCGCTCGTGAGCGCGGCGCGGATCTGCAGGGGCACGATCTGGGCGCCCTGGCTGGCGAGGGCGGCCGCGGTCGCGTAGGACGAGAAGGCGTTCGCGAACAGCAGGAGGAAGCTCGCCAGGAAGGCGGGGGCGAGCACCGGGATCCCGATCCGCAGCCAGAAGCTCGCGCGCGTGCCGCCGAGGGTGAGGTTGGCCTCGGCCCACTGCGGCTTGAGCGCCGAGAGCGCCGGCATGAACGTGATGACCATGAGCGGGATCTGGAAGTAGAGGTAGGGCAGGATCAGCCCGGGCAGCTCGTAGATCCACGGGCCCTGGGCGTAGAGGGAGATCCCGACGTCCTTGAGGAGCTGGGTGATCACGCCCTGCAGGCCGATCGAGGCGATGAACATGAAGGCGAGCATCACGCCGCCGGTCTGGGCGAGGACGCCGGAGGCGGCATCCACGACCGTGCGCACCGCGCCGGCGGGATTCATGTCGAGGAGCGCGTAGCAGACCAGTGCGCCGGCGATCGCTCCGATCGCGGCGGTGAGCAGCGAGAGGCCCGCAGAGTTCGCGAACGTGAGGAGCACGGTGGGATCCCCGAGCGCGGAGAGGTTGCTCCAGGTGAAGGATCCGTCCCGGGTGAAGAACCCGGTCGCCACGGCCAGCAGCGTGGGCAGGGCGAGGAAGATCAGCAGGTAGGCGGCGAACGGCACCAGGCCGACGGCCGCGAGGACGGACGACCCGCGCCGGGCCGAAGCACGAGGCTTCGACCCGGCGCGGGGTGCGGCCGGAGCCGCGGTGGCGGTGGAGGTCACTGGACCGCCGCTGCCCACTTCTCGCCGAGCAGCTTGCCGGCTGCGGTGCTCTGCGCCTCGGTCGGCACGACGGTCTCCTTGGGGGCGGCGGGCAGCGCGGCCGCGAGGGTCTTGTCGATCGTCCCGGCCTTGGTCATGGCGTCCGCGCGGACCGGGCGGGCGCCGCCCTTCAGCCACAGGTTCTGGCCCTCGTCGCTGTAGAGGAACTCCTGCCAGAGGCGCGCGGCGGCCGGGTGCGGGGCCGCCTTGTTGATCGCCTGGTTGTAGTAGCCCGCGTAGCCGGTGCCCGGAAGCACGACCGTCTTCCAGTTCTTGTTGTCCTTGACGTGCGCGGCGTTCAGGTAGTCCCAGTCGAAGACGACGGGGGTCTCGCCGCTCGCGACCGTCGCCGTCGTCACGTCGACCTTGAGCAGGTTGCCGGCCTTCTGCAGATCGGCGAAGAAGTCGACGCCCTTCTGGTAGTCGTCCAGCGTTCCACCGGACTGCACCGTGGCGAGGCCGACCGCGGCGAAAGCGGCGCCCGCCTGGGTGGGGTCGCCGTTGAGCGCCACGGCGCCCTTGTACTCGGACTTCTTGAGGTCGGCGAGCGTCTTGGGCTCGGGGAACTTCGAGGAGTCGTAGCCGATCGACATGTACCCGCCGTAGTCGCCGGTGAACAGGCCCGTCTTCTCCTTGAGGTTCTCGGGGATGTCCTCCCACGTCGAGACCTTGTAGGCGGCGAACTTGTCGGTGTTCTGCAGCGTGACGGTGAGACCGAGGTCGAAGACGTCGGGAGCCGTGTCGAGCCCCTCGTTGGTCTTCGCCGCCTGGATCTCCTCGGCGCTGGACGCGTCGGGGGAGGCCTCGTTGATCGTGATCTTCGGGTACTTCTTCTTGAACGCGTCGAGGATCTCGCCGTAGTTGGCCCAGTCGTGGGGCAGCGCGATCACGTTGAGCTTGCCCTCGGCCTCGGCCGCCTTCTCGAGGTCGGCCAGGGTTCCGAAGTCCTTGAGGGACGTGGCGGTGGCGGCCTTGGCGCCGGTGCCGGCGGAGCCGCTGGGGTCGGCCGAAGCGGATCCGGAGCAGGCGGAGAGCAGGAGCGCGGCGCTGGCGGCCAGCGCGATGCCGGCGCCGATGCGCGCACGACGGGTGCTGATGGGCATGATTTCCTCTCGGTGTCCGGCGCGGGCGCCGGTTCGGGTCGAGAGGGAATGTACGGCGGCCGGGTTACCGGCATCACGGAGACGGATGAACGCGTCGTGAACGGCGGGGATCCGATCCGCCTCGCCCGCGCGCCGGCGGCTTCCGTCGTGGTGTCCTGGCTGGTTGGATCGGAGTATGGATCTTCCCGACGTGATCGAGCTCGACGGCGCCACCCTCATCCGCATCGACGCGCCGGAGGACGTCGCCTGCTGGACCGCGGGCGTCGAGGGCGGCGACGGCGGATGGACGGTGAGCATCGTCGTCGAGCCGGCCGAGGCGCCGAGCGCGGAGGCGACGGAGACGGCGCAGGGCGTGGTGGACGAGTTCGGCGCGCTCAGCGAGGCCGCCATCCGCTATCTGGTCGAGGAGCTGCAGGATCCGGGACTGTCCGCGGCGGATCGGGCGCTGCTCGCGGCCGAGGAGCCGCCGTTCGGCGCTCCGGAGGCGGTGGTCTGGCAGGACGGCACCTGGATGATGCGCTTCGCCGAGAGCGGCCTGGAGATCGGCGAGGAGTACGGCATCGGCGTGATGTTCGCCGGCCGCACCCCTGTCGCGATCGAGGACCTGTCGGACCCCGACGAGGTCTGAGCGGTCCGAGCCGTGGTCGTTGAGCGAGCACGGCCGCAGGCCGCGCGAGACGAGACGCGGTGATGCTGCGCGATTGCCGCGTTTCGTCTCAGTCGCCTTCGGCGTCTTCGCTCAACGACCCCGGGGGGCGGGCGCGGCGTACTTGAAGCCGCGATGGGAGCCGGTGAATCCGAGCCGCTCGTAGAAGCGATGCGCGTCCAGTCGCTGAGCGTCCGACGTGAGCTGAACGAGGGGGCTGCCCAGCTCGGCGGTCGCGACGTCCATCACCCACCGCATCAGCGCGGATCCGACGCCGCCCGAGCGCAGCTGCGAGCTCACCCGCACGGCCTCGACCAGCAGGCGGGTGGATCCCTGACGGGACATCCCGGGGATGCGCGTGAGCTGGAAGGTGCCGACCACCGTCCCGTCGTGCTCGGCGACGAGCAGATCGTTGGATCCGTCGGCCAGCACCGACTCCAGGCCCGCCCGGTAGGCGGGGAGGTCGTCGTCGGAGGCGGTGTCGCCGCGCGCCGCGCTGATCGCGTCGTCGGCGAGCAGCGCGACGATCGCAGCGGTGTCGTCGGGGCGAGCACGGCGCAGGGTCACGACACCGATCCCGGTCTGGATCGGCACGGGCAGGGTGAGGTCGGCGAGCATGTCTCGATCCTGTCACGGGCGAGCGGCGGGTGCCGCGTGGATCCGGCGTGCGGCGCGGACCCGGCGTGCCGCACGGACCCGGCGTGCCGCACGGACCCGGCGGGCGCCGCCCTGTCCGCTTCGCACGGAGAAAAGCGCTTCGCTCGGACGGAATCGCGGAATCCATCCGAGCGAAGCGCACATCTCCGAGCCTGGCGCCCGGTGCGGGGCCTTAGGCCTGGGCGGGCGCGGGCTCCTCGTCGGACTCCGCGACGGCGTCGACGCCGGCCTCCTTGCGCTGCTCCGCGGTGATCGGGGCGGGCGCCGCGGTGAGCGGGTCGAAGCCGTTGCCGGTCTTCGGGAACGCGATGACCTCGCGGATCGACTCGGTCTTGGAGAGGTGCTGCAGCACGCGGTCCATGCCGAGCGCGATGCCGCCGTGCGGGGGAGCGCCGAACTTGAACGCGTCGAGCAGGAAGCCGAACTGCTCCTGGGCGACCTCGTCCGAGATGCCCATGACCTCGAAGACGCGCTTCTGCACGTCCTCGCGGTGGATGCGGATGGATCCGCCGCCGAGCTCGGAGCCGTTGCAGACGATGTCGTACGCGTAGGCGAGGGCGGATCCGGGGTCGGTGTCGAAGGTCGCCTCGAACTCCGGCTTGGGGCCGGTGAAGGCGTGGTGCACGGCGGTCCAGGCGCCGGCGCCGACGGCGACGTCGCCCGAGGCGACGGCGTCGGCCGCCGGCTCGAACATCGGGGCGTCGACGACCCAGGTGAACGCGAACACGTCGGGGTCGAGCAGACCCAGACGGCGCCCGATCTCGACGCGCGCGGCCCCGAGCAGGGCGCGGGAGTCCTTCGCGGATCCGGCGGCGAAGAACGCGCAGTCGCCCGGTGCCGCGCCGACGAGCGCGGCGAGACCCGCCTGCTCCGTCTCGCTGAGGTTCTTCGCGACGGGTCCGCCGAGCGTGCCGTCCTCGTTGAACAGGACGTACGCGAGCCCGCGGGCGCCGCGCTGCTTGGCCCAGTCCTGCCAGGCGTCGAGGGCCTTGCGCGGCTGCGAGGCGCCGCCGGGCATGACGACCGCGCCCACGTAGTCGGCCTGGAACACGCGGAACGTGGTCTCGGAGAAGTACTCGGTCGCCTCGACGAGCTCGAGCCCGAAGCGCAGGTCGGGCTTGTCGGATCCGTACTTCGCCATCGCGTCCGCATAGGTCATGCGCGGCAGCGGCGTCTCCACCTCGACGCCGATGGTGGCCCACATCGCGCGGATGACGGCCTCCATCATCTCGATGACGTCCTCCTGATCGACGAAGGCCATCTCGATGTCGAGCTGGGTGAACTCGGGCTGACGGTCGGCGCGGAAGTCCTCGTCCCGGTAGCAGCGCGCGATCTGGAAGTACTTCTCGACGCCGCCGACCATGAGCAGCTGCTTGAACAGCTGCGGGCTCTGCGGCAGGGCGTACCAGCTGCCGGGGTGCAGGCGCGCGGGCACGACGAAGTCACGGGCGCCCTCGGGGGTGGAGCGGGTGAGGGTCGGGGTCTCCACCTCGGTGAACTCGCGCTCGTGCAGCACGTCGCGCAGCGCCTTGTAGACCTTCGAGCGCAGCTGCAGCGGCGCGATCGAGGCCGGGCGGCGCAGGTCGAGGTAGCGGTGCTTGAAGCGCACGTCCTCGCCGACCGGGTCGGCCTCGGCGAGGCCCGAGGACACCTGGAAGGGCAGCGGCGCCGACTCGTTGAGCACGACGACGTCCTGCACCACGATCTCGATCTCGCCGGAAGGCAGGTTCGGGTTCTCGTTGCCCGCAGGACGGCGCGAGACCTCGCCGGTCACCTGCAGCACGAACTCGCTGCGCAGCGGGCGCGCCGTCTCCTCGTCGCGGATCACCACCTGGGCGATGCCGGTGGCATCGCGCAGATCGATGAAGGCGACTCCTCCGTGGTCACGACGGCGATCGACCCACCCCGCGAGGGTGACGGTCTGACCGATGTGCTCGGCTCGCAGTGAGCCTGCCGTGTGGGTGCGAAGCACGGATTACGCCTCCAACTAGGGAAAAGGGATCCCCGTCATTCTACGGGGACGGGCCGGATGCCTCGTGGGGAGGCGATGCGGATCACTAGACTCGCGGCAGCACCACCCCTCGACCGATCCCCTGGAAGGCGCTCCCCATGCACATCCTCCCCACCGAAGACCCCACCGACGCGGCCGGCAACATCTACGCGGGGCTGTTCTCCGGCACCACCAGCATCTTCGCGCTGATCTTCTACGTCATCGTCGTGATCGCGCTGTGGAAGGTCTTCACCAAGGCCGGACACCCCGGGATCCTCGCCATCATCCCGATCGTCAACCTCATCTTCCTGATCAAGATCGCCGGGATGAGCGGCTGGTTCGTGCTGCTCTACCTCATCCCGATCGTCAACATCGTCATGTCGATCATCGTGGCGATCAAGCTGGGCAAGAACTTCGGCAAGGGCGGGGTCTTCTCGTTCTTCCTGCTGTGGCTGTTCTCGTTCATCGGCTACTTCATCATCGGGTTCGGATCCGCCCAGTACCGTCGCGTCTGAGCGAGGACCTCGCATACCGATGGCCGCGGAAAGACTGCACCTCGTCCGGCACGGCGAGGTCTTCAACCCCGACCACGTGCTCTACGGGCGTCTTCCCGGCTATCACCTGAGCGAGGCCGGTCGGCGGATGGCGCAGGCCGCCGCCGACCACCTCGCCGGGCTGGACCGGCCCGTCTCGGCGCTGCGCTGCTCGCCGCTCGAGCGCACCCAGGAGTCGGCGGAGCCCTTCACGGCCGCCTTCGGCCTCGCGCCACGGCTCGATGATCGCATCATCGAGCCGTGGAACGTGTTCGAGGGCACGCGGATGCGCCGTGCCCTGATGAACCCCTGGAACTGGCGGCACCTGCGCCGCCCGTCCGTGCCGAGCTGGGGCGAGCCCTACGCGTCGATCGCGGACCGGATGCGCGCCGCGATGGACGAGGCCTGGCACGAGGCGCCCGGTGGCGACGTGGTGTTCGTGTCGCACCAGGCGCCGATCTGGATCACGCACCTGTCGGTCGCCGGGCTCCCGCTGCGGCACGATCCCCGCACGCGGCGCTGCGCGCTGTCGAGCATCACCTCGTTCGAGCGCGTCGGCGACGTGTGGCGCGAGGTCGACTACGCCGAGCCCGCCCCGGCCGGCATCGACCTCGGCGCGGTCTGAGGCCCCGCTTATCGAGTCGTCCCCCTCACCACGGCCTATGGCTCGTGGTGAGGGGGACGACTCAATGGGTGAGCGCGTCGCGCACGGCGATGACCCCGAGCAGGGTCTCCTCGTGCGAGGTGCTCAGCGGGGACAGGCCGAGCCGGATCCCGTCGGGGAACCGGAAGTCGGGGATGACCCCCTCGCCCCAGAGCTCCTGCGTGACCGCCTGGAAGTCGGGGTGGCCGATCGTGACGTGGCCGCCGCGCAGGGCGCTGTCGCGCGGGCTGAGCAGCCGCACGCCGAGCGGGACGAGGAGCTCGTCCGCGGCGCGCACCGCGAAGTCGGTGAGCGAGACCGACTTCGTGCGCACCGCCTCGATGCCCGCCTCGGCGATGAGATCGAGCATCGCCTGCATGGCGAGCATGCTCGTCACCGGCGGCGTGCCGCTGAGCAGCTGCCGGATGCCCGGGGTCGGCGCGTACTGCGGGCCCATCGCGAAGATGTCGGCGGCGCTCCACCAGCCCTGGATCGGCTGACGGATGTGCGGCTGCAGGTCGCGGCGCACGTAGGCGAAGGCCGGGGAGCCGGGTCCGCCGTTGAGGTACTTGTACGTGCAGCCGACGGCCAGATCGGCGCCGCTGTCGTCGAGCCGCACCGGGACGGATCCCGCCGAGTGGCACAGGTCCCAGAGGATCAGGCCGCCCGCCTCGTGCACCTGCGCCGTGATCGCCGCCATGTCCGCCAGGGCGCCGGAACGATAGTCGACGTGGCTGAGCACGACCAGCGCGGTCCGCTCCGACAGCACCGGCGCGAGGTCGTCGACCGTGACGCCGTGCACCGGATCCGGCTGCACCCACACGAGCTCCATGCCCAGCTCGGCCGCGACGCCCGCGGCGATGAAGCGATCGGTCGGGAAGTTGCCCTCTTCGATCACGATCTCGGTGCGGCCCTCGCCGGCCGCCGCGGCACCCGCGCGGATGAGCTTGTAGAGCACCACGCTCGTCGAGTCCGCGACGATCGTCTGCCCGGCGGCGGCGCCCAGGGCGACCTCGGCGATCCGGTCGCCCAGCCGCTCCGGCAGGTCCATCCACTGCTCGTCCCAGGAGCGGATGAGGCGCGTGCCCCAGTCCTCGCGGACGAATGCCGCGAGCCGCTCCGGGACGACGGCGAGCGGCCGCCCCAGCGAGTTGCCGTCGAGGTACGCCTGCACGCCCGGCGCCTCCACGAACGCGTCGAGGTGCGCCCGCAGCGGATCGGCGGCGTCGAGGGCGCGCGCCGCCGCGAGCAGCTCCGCGGTGGTGTCGGCGGGGGCGGTGGGGTCGCTCATCGGGTGCCTTCCGTTTCGGCGGGTTCGAGGGAGACGGGTTCGAGGTGGACGGGTTCGACGTCGAACGGGTCGGCGTCGCGGGCGGGCAGGAGGAACCGCCGGCCGGCGGTCGCCGCGACGGGCACCAGCGCGCGGATCAGCGCGGCGCCGCGGATGCCGGCCTCGCGCAGCGCGCCGACCTCGGCGGGGTTCAGATCGACCGGGGTGTCGCCGTTGCCCATGTCCGTGCCGTAGCGCACGGTGCCGCCGTGCGCGTGGAAGCGGCGCACGTTGTCGATCGCGATCTCGCGCGCCTCGCCCTCGTGGATGCCGAGGGTCGAGATCCAGGCGATCCGTCCCGCCTGGCGGGCCACCTCGTCATCGCTCAGCCGCTCGGTGAAGGGGGCGTGCGCGAGGGCGCGGACCCCCAGGCGCGGCATCCGCTGGGCCTCGCCCGGCCCCTCGGCGTGCGCGACGACCGGGAGCCCCGCCTCGTCGGCGGCGCGGACGATGCCGGCCACGAGCTCGTCGCTGAACACCGGCCCCGCCGTGCGGTTGCTCGCGATCTTGATGACGGAGGCTCCGGCCGCCTTCATCTCGGCGACGGCGGCGACGGCGCCGTCGAGGTCGTCCAGTTCGCGCACGGATCCGGCGGGCGCCCAGGAGCGATCCGAGGGGTAGCCGCCGGTGGGGGTCAGGAACGCGCCCGCGTAGGAGATCGCGATGCCGTGCGGGTCATGACCGAAGCGCTCCGAGACCGCGCCGGCGATCCGCGCGATCTGCACCGGATCCGACCCGAGGTCGAGTCCGCGCCCGAGCCTGCTGGATTCGAGCAGGCCGACGTCCACGAGCTGCAGGTGCACGTGATGATCGGTGAACCCGCCGATGGAGAGGGCTTCCGCCATCGGTCACCGCCCGATCTCGGTGCGCACCGCGTACAGCTCGGGGAAGAAGGTGAGATCGAGGGCGCGCTGCAGGAAGTCGACCCCGCTGGATCCGCCGGTGCCGACCTTGCGGCCGATCGTGCGCGTGACGGTGCGCAGATGCCGGAAGCGCCAGAACTGGAAGTTGTCCTCGACGTCGACGAGCTCCTCGCACGCCTCGTACAGGTCCCAGTGCTCGTGCGGGTTCTCGTAGATCGCGGTGAGCACCGGCACGAGCGACTCGTGCATGCGATACGGCTGCCGCACGTCGCGCTCGAGGATCTCGGCGGGGACCGGCAGCCCCCGTCGTGCGGCGAGCCGGAGGAACTCGTCGTAGAGCGTCGGGCGCTCCCACTCCGCGGTCAGCATCGCGAGGTTCTCGGCGTGATCGCGGAACACCCCGAGCATCCGCTCGTTCTTGTTGCCGAGGGCGAACTCGACGGCGCGGTACTGCACCGACTGGAAGCCGGAGGAGTTGCCGAGGTCGCCGCGGAACTCCGCATACTCGGTGGGGGTCAGGGTGGCGAGCACCGACCACTGCTGGGTGAGCACCTCCTGGATGTGCTTCACCCGGGCCATGTGCTTGAGCGCCGACCGCAGGTCGTCCTCGGCGAGCCGGTCGCGGGCGGTGCCGAGCTCGTGCAGCACGAGCTTGAGCCACAGCTCGGTGGTCTGGTGCTGGATGATGAACAGCATCTCGTCGTGGTGCTGCGGCACGCTGACCGGATGCTGTGCGCCGAGGAGCCGGTCCAGGTCGAGATAGGAGCCGTAGGTCATCCGATCCTTCAGATCGGTGACGATGCCCTCTTCGAGCGCGCGTTCGTTGTCCGCCACCGGCGACCTCCTCGTCGTGTACGTCTCCAGTATTTCATCGGCGCTTCGGAAGCGTCTGTGATCGGAGCCATCGCCCCGCCCCCCTGATCCGTCTCGCTGCACGTGCCATCGGCTGCGCGAGTGTGCAGGCGAGGACCTCCGCCCGTGTTCGTTCTCGCCCGCGCTTGTCTCCGCCCGCGGTCATGCGGCGGCCGTGCGGGCGGAGTCCTCTTCGGGCGTGTCCTGCGCCACGAACATGACCCGCGGCGGCGGCGCGTCCGAGTACTCGACGCCGGCGGGGGTCGTCCAGACGATGGTCCCGTCCCGGCGCTGGCGCGCGGTCCAGCGCCACCTCGCGTCGACGTCCGGGTGCTTGAGGGCATGGTGGGTGGCGCAGAGGCACGCGAGGTTGGTGATCGCGGTGGGGCCGCCGCGGGCGTGGTCGTAGGTGTGATCGATCTCGCACCTGCGCGCGGGTCTGCGACAGCCAGGGAACCGGCAGGTGCGATCTCGGGCGCGGAGATGGCGCCGCATCGCCGCGGTCGGCTGATAGGCGGTGGTGCGGGTGATCATCCCCGCGTCGTCGAGGTGCAGTCGTCGCCAGGAGGCGGCGGACGCGGCGAGGTCGCGCGCGAGGTCGGCGTCTGCCGGGCCATGGGCGTCGAGCTCGGCGAGGCGGTCGTCGATCCCCGCGAGGGTGGCGGCGCTGACGGTGACCTGCACCGTCGGGCGGATGCTCTCGAGGATGTCGGCGTCATGGTCGACGCGGCCGGTGAGGAGGCGCAGCAGGATCCGGTCGCAGCGCACCTGATCCAGGGTGCGTGCGTCGCCCAGCGGATCGGGGTCCGCGCCGTCCTGCTTCGCCGCGCGGAGGATCGCATGGCCCTCCTGCGTGACCAGGTCGTACGCGGAGTGGATGAGCACGGCGGGGCCCGTGACGTGCAGGCTCGCCTGTCCGCGGCCCTCGTCGGTCACCGTGACGAGCCGCTGATCCTGTGCGCGGTCGTGCTGCTCCTGCACGGTCGCGGGCGCGAGGGCGGCGACGACGCTCTCGGCGAAGGCCTTCGTGCGCGCGCGGGTCTCCGCGGAGGCGTAGGGGACGACCGCCGTCTCGTAGGCGGCCGCCACGGCATCGTCCCCGGCGGGGAGATCGCGCGCGGCCTCGACGATCACGTCGGCGTGCGCCAGCGTGAGCGCACCGGCGGCGAGGGCTTCACGCGTGCCAGGGAGGCGCTCCTGCAGGGTGTGTGCATTGGCGAGCTGCTTCGCAGCGGCGTAGGCGGTGATGCGCAGCCCCGCGGAGAGCTCGCTGATCATGGATCGTTCGGCCTGCTCGAAACCGTCCTGCCCCGGGCGGATCTCATCGAGGAGCAGCCGCACCCGTTCGGCCAGTCTCTCCGCCTTCCTGGCCTGCAGCCGGGAGATCTCGCGGTCGATCTGCGCGCACTCCTCGACCAGCGCCGCGCTGCGGCGAAGCGTGTGGTCGAGGGCGGGTTCCATGCTTCCAATCTAGAACGCAGCATCGATGCTGGAGAGGGGAAGAGGGGATCTGTGGACAACCGGTTTCGCACATCCGTATGACGGATCGAATCGCGGGTTCAAGGGGTCGCGCGGGCGTCGCTAGGCTGTCCCGTGACAGCGCCTAGGGTTCCGGGGTCCGCCCGACTGGTCCGAGCGGCGCCACGTCGGGCCTTCGTGGGCCCGACGTCATCTGAACGGACAAAAGCCTGGAGGAACCACGTCCGTCGCGCCCGCGCCGGACCGAAGGTTCCCATGTCGCTCGTCGCTCTCGTCCTCGTCTTCTCCGCCGCCATCGCCCACGCGGGCTGGAACGTGCTCGCGCACGGCGTCAGCCGCGCCGGCTACCCGTTCCTGTGGTGGGGCGCCGTCTCCAGCACGCTCGTCTGGATCGGCGTCGTGCCGTTCACCGGCGGCATCGGCACGGGGGACGTCGGCGGCTTCGTGCTGGGCGTGCTGGTCTCGAGCGTGCTGCACGTGACCTACATGGTCGTGCTGCAGCACGGCTACCGCGTCGGCAACCTCTCGACCGTGTACGCGACGGCGCGCGGGACGGGGCCGTTCCTCTCGGTCATCATCGCGATGACCCTGTTCGGCGAGCGGCCCGCGCCGGTCGCCCTCGTCGGCGTCGCGGTCGTGATCATCGGGATCGTGGCGATCGGCTTCGTGGACCGGGCGGGCTCGGCGGTCTCGGCCCTCGCCGCCCCGCAGCCGTCGGCGCCGCGCCGCCGCATCGACCCGGGGCTGCTCTTCGGCCTCCTCACCGGAGTCACGATCGCCGTCTACACGATCTGGGACGCCTTCGTGGTGCGGGCGCACGGCCTCTCGCCGGTCGCGTTCATGGTCGGCACCGCCGCGATGCAGATCCCGTTCTACTCGTTCGCGGTGCGCGGGCGCTGGGCGGCGCTCGCCGCGTTCGGACGCCTCGAATGGCGCCGGATCCTGGCCTTCGGGGTCCTCTCGCCGCTCTCGTACATCCTCGTGCTGCAGGCGATCCGCATCGCTCCCGTGGCGCTCGTCGCGCCGCTGCGCGAGGTGAGCGTGGTGCTGGTGAGCCTGTTCGGGGCGTTCGTGCTGCGCGAGGGGCGCCCGGCCTGGCGGGTGGGGGCCGCGGCGATCGTCGTGGCCGGGATCGCGCTGCTGGCGGTGTGAGCGCGCTGCCCCGGGACCCGGGGGTCGTCAGGGGTGCGCGGGCCCGCGGCGGACGGCTCAGCCGCCCACGGCGCGCAGGTACTGCCCGTCGGAGGAGATGCCGGATCCGGAGACCGTGAACCGCACGATGCGGGAGAGATAGCGGTCCTCGCTGGCCTCGAAGATGCGCCCGTCGGCGTCGCGCGAGGTGCGGCTGAGGCGCAGGATCGGGGCGCCAGGAACGACCTCCAGCAGCGCCGCATCCTGCTCGTCCGCGGCGACGGCGTCGATCTCGTGCTGCAGGCCCACGATCGGGTGGCCCTGCGATGCCAGGAATTCGGTGATCGAGATCGCATCGGTGTCGACGCTGAACAGCAGGCGGCCGACCTCTTCCGTGTAGAAGAGCCGTTCGAGCATCGTGGGGCGGTCGTCGAGGAAGCGCAGTCGCACGACGCTCACGATGGTGTCATCGGGGTCCACCCCGAGGGACTGAGCCTTCTCGGGTCCGGCTCGGCGCAGGCTCAGCTCCTGGGTGCGGGCGCCCGGGCGGGCGCCGAGCTCGCGGGCCCAGCGCGTGAACGGCACCGACACGTCCACGGCCTGGGTCGCCTTGCGCTCCACGACGCGCGCGGGCCTTCCGCGCGCGGTCTCGATGAGCCCCTCGGCGCGGAGCGCGGCCAGCGCGTTGCGGATCGGGCCCCGCGAGGTGCTCCAGCGCTCGGCGAGCTCCGCTTCCGTCGGCACCGCGTCGCCGGGGCGGAGGCGGCCGGAGGCGATCCGGGCGCGCAGATCGTCGGCGATCTGGGTGTAGACAACCTCGGGCACATAGGCATACTACTTCGTCGCCTCGGTGAGCGCACCCTCGTTCCAGCAGTGTTCATGCAGACGAATCGCGGGTGAACAGTCGGGGAACAGTGCCGAGGTAGGTATACATCTCGACTGTGAGCTTGAGAGAGTCTTCGAGGATCCCCTCCGCACCAGAACCCGAAAGGTCCTCATGAAGCTTCGCGCTCTCACCGTCGCAGCCGGCGCCGCCGTGCTCGCCCTCGGCCTCGCCGCATGTTCTGGCGCCGCCGGCGCCGCCACCGGCACCGACGCGCCCGCTGCCGCGAACGGCGGCTATGCCGTCGACGCGAACACCCTCGTCTTCGGCGTCGTGCCCGACTCGGTCGACACCCAGACCAACTACCAGCCCCTCATGGACTACATCGCCAAGGAGACCGGCAAGAAGGTCGAGTACCACGAGTCCACCGACTACGCGGCGCTCATCGAGGCGGCCGTCGCCGGCAAGGTCGACGTCGCCTCCTTCTCCGGCTTCACCTACATCACGGCCACCAACGCCGGCGCGAAGCTCACCCCGATCTCCTCGATCGTCACCAAGCAGGGGCAGGAGCCGGGCTACTACTCCGAGGCGATCGTGCCGAAGGGCTCCTCGATCACCTCCATCAAGGACTTCAAGGGCAAGAAGGTCTGCTTCGTCGACCCGTCCTCGACCTCGGGCTACCTGTTCCCGAGCTACAACCTGCTCAAGGACGGCATCGACCCCAAGGCGGACGTCACCCCGGTCTTCGCAGGCAAGCACGACGTCAGCGTGCAGAAGGTCGGCGAGGGCACGGAGTGCGAGGCGGGCTTCGCCGAGGACTCCGAGGTCGCCAAGAGCGACAAGGTCACCGTCGTCGACAAGACGATGGTCCCCGGTGCTCCGCTGGTCTACAGCTCGGCGCTGCCGAAGGAGACCGCCGACAAGGTCGTGACCGCCCTCAAGGAGGTCACCATCGACGACATCGTCAAGGCCGGCATCAAGGGCGCGGACAGCGACGCGTTCAAGGCCACCTTCTACGCGACCAAGCCGGTCGACGACAAGTACTACGACATCATCCGCGACATCTGCGACAAGACCAAGGCCGACCAGTGCAAGAAGTGATCTGACCGATCACGCCCCCGAACGGGGTCGTCGAGCGACACGTCGACTCGCGCTGCTCGTTCGGTGCAGGTCTTCGCGAGACGGAACGCGGTCGGATGCGAGAGCACCGCGTTCCGTCTCGGTCGCCGTTCCCGCGTCCTCGCTCGACGACCCCGTACACACCCAGGAGCGCAACATCATGAGCACGGCAACCACGGAGCCGGTCATCCGCCTCTCCGGCGTCACCAAGCGGTTCGGCGCCACCACCGCCCTCACGGGCGCCGACCTGGAGGTCGCGCGCGGCGAGATCGTCGTGCTCCTCGGTCTGTCCGGATCCGGCAAGTCGACGCTGCTGCGCCACCTCGACGGCCTCGAGACCCCGACCTCCGGCACCGTCGAGGTGCTCGGATCGGCCGTCCCGACGCTGAAGGGGAAGGCGCTGCGCGGCCTCCGCAGCCGGGTCGGCTTCATCTTCCAGCAGTTCGAGCTGGTGCCCTCGCTGACCGTGCTGGAGAACGTGCTGACCGGATCCCTCTCGTCCGTGCGCGGTCCGCGCCTCGGGCTCTGGGGCTATTCCAGGGATGCGAAGCTGCGCGCCCTCGGCCACCTCGAGCGGGTGGGCCTGCTGGAGCGCGCCTACCAGCGCAGCGACACCCTCTCCGGCGGCCAGCAGCAGCGCGTCGCGATCGCCCGCGCGCTCATGCAGCGCCCCGAGATCCTGCTCGCCGACGAGCCCGTCGCCTCGCTCGACCCGGAGTCGAGCGACCAGGTCATGGCGCTCATCCGCGAGATCGCCGCGGACCAGGGCCTCACCGTGGTGTGCAGCCTGCACCAGGTCGACCTCGCGATCAGCTGGGCGGACCGCATCGTCGGGCTGCGCCACGGCGAGGTCGTCCTGAACACCTCCACCACCGGCCTCAGCAAGGCCGAGGTCATGGAGATCTACGGCCGGGTCGCCACCACCACGGCCGACCTCACCGCCGTGACCACCGAGCTCATCGCGCAGGGCATCGCGACGCCCGCCGACGCGGCGACAGGCGCGGCGGCCGTGGGGTCGGCCGCCGCCGGGGCGCAGGCATGACCGCAGTCGCCTCCCCGCGCCGCGAGGGCTACGTCGGCGGCCTGCTGTCCCGGGCGCCGCGGCCCCGGATCTCGCCGGAGCGCATCGCCGCATCGCTCACGCTCGTCGTGCTCGCCGGGCTCGGCGTCGCCTCGCTCGTGCAGAGCGGCTTCTCTCTCTCCGGCGTCCTGTCGAGCTGGGGCAACGCGCAGCGCTTCATGACCCGCGTGGGGGCCCTGACCTTCCCCGCGCCCCTCGATCTGCTCTGGCTGATCGCGCTCACCGTCGGGCTGGTGCTGGTCGGCACGCTCGTCGCCGCCGCGCTCTCGGTGCCGATCGCCTACCTCGCCGCGGCGAACACCACGCCCGGACCGGTCTGGCGCGGCATCGCCCGGTTCATCGGCGTGCTCACCCGCTCGATCCCCGACGTCGTGCTGGCCATGGCGTTCGTGCTGATGTTCTCGCTGGGGACCCTCCCCGGCATCCTCGCGATCGGGATCCACTCGATCGGCATGATCTCGAAGATGTTCGCCGACGCGATCGAGCAGATCGACGAGGGGCCGCGCCTCGCGATCCGCGCGGCCGGGGGCACGAGGCTGCAGCAGTTCACCGCGGGGGTCCTCCCGCAGGTGCTGCCCAGCTGGGTCGCGACCGTGCTGCACCGCAACGACATCAACCTGCGCGGCAGCGTCGTCCTCGGCTACGTCGGCGTCGCGGGCCTGGGCCTGGAGATGTCCTACGCGTTCAAGGCGCTCAACTACGGACGCGGTCTCGGGATCGCCCTCGTGATCTTCGTGCTCTGCGTCGTCATGGAGATCGTCTCCAGCGCCGTGCGCGGGGCGATGCTCGGGGAGACCGCGCAGACGCGCTCGTGGATCGACCGGATCCTGCATCCGCGTCTGGGCCGGCGCGCCGGTGCCGTGAGCGCCACAGCCCCCGCTGCGAAGCCGGCCTGGGCGGCGACGCCGGAGACCGCCGTGCGGCGCCCGTGGACCCGCGAGCGCCGCCGCAACGCGATCGCCGGCGGGATCGCCGTCGCGATCGTGATCGGCAGCCTCCTCGTGTGCCGGATCCAGTGGAGCGATCTCATCACGGTGTGGGCGAGGATCCCCGAGACCGCGGCGAAGTTCTGGCCGCCCGACTTCGGCAACTACGACACCGCCGTCATGCTCGGCGCCATGCGCGACACGATCGCGATCGCGCTCGCCGCCACCGTGCTGACCCTGCTGCCGTCGCTGCTGCTCGGATCCTTCGCGGCGCGCAACGTCGCCCCGAGCGGCACGGTGCGCGGCATCGCCCGGTTCCTGCTCGTCGGCATCCGCGGGATCCCGGAGCTCATCCTCGCGATCGTGCTCATCGTCGTCACCGGCCTCGGCCCCACGGCGGGCATCGTGGCCCTCGCGATCGGCGGCATCGGGCTGCTCGGGAAGCTCGTGGCGGACTCGTTCGAGGAGGTCGACCGGGGACCCGAGCGGGCCCTGCGCGCCGTCGGCGCGACGCGGCTCCAGACCTACACGGCCGCGACCGTGCCGCAGGGCACCCGCGCGCTCATCGGGCACAGCTTCTACATGCTCGACACCAACATCCGGGCGGCGACGATCCTCGGCATCGTCGGCGGCGGCGGCGTGGGCTACTACCTGCTGAACGCCGGGCAGGGCTCGCGCTACGAGGTGGTCACGGCGATCGTGCTGATGATCCTCGCCACGGTGCTCGTGGTCGAGGGGCTCGCGATGTGGATGCGGAGGGTGTTCCGATGACGGCTTCGTCCCCCGACCGGGTCGACGTCGCGATCGTCGGATCCGGCATCGTCGGCCTCGGCGCGGCTTACGCGGCCGTGCGGCGAGGGCTGCGCGTCGTGGTCGTGGACCGCACCGAGCGCCCCGTGGGCGCGACGATCCGCAACTTCGGACACCTCTGCATCGGCGCGCAGGACGGCCCCGCGCGCGCCTACGGCGAGGCGTCCCGCGGGATCTGGCTCCGCCTCGCGGCAGAGGCCGGATTCTGGGCCCGGGAGAGCGGCACCCTCGTCGTCGCCCGGGCGGAGGACGAGCGGGCGCTGCTGGAGGAGGCGGCTCGCGCCGAGGCCGAGGCCGAGGCCGGGGCCGGGGCCGGAGGCGGCATCCGCCTGCTCTCGCCCGCCGAGGTGACCGCGCTCGCCCCGGTGCGCCCCGACGTCGTGCACGGCGGCGCGCTCGTGGCGGGCGACCTGCAGGTGAACCCTCGGGAGGCCGCCGGCGCGATCGTGCGGCACCTCGCGGCGCTCGGCGTCGAGTTCCGCTTCCGCACCGCGGTCGCCGAGGTCGGCACGGGGCTCGTCCGCACGACCCGCGGCGACATCGCGGCGAGCGACGTGGTCGTGGCCGTGAACCACGACGTCGACCAGCTGCTGCCCGCCCTCGCCGAGCGCGCGGGCGTGATCCGCTGCGCGCTGGACATGATGCGCGTCGCGGCCGATCTCGCCGCGCCGCTGCAGGCGCCCCTGCTCACCGGCTGGTCGCTCGTGCGGTACCGCCGGTTCGCCGGCCTCGGCACGGCGACGGTGCTGCGCGAGCGGCTGCACGCCGAGCGCCCGGAGCTTGCCGCACTCGATCTGAACCAGATGTACACGCAGCTCCCCGACGGCACGCTGCTGCTCGGCGACTCGCACCACAAGGCGGTGCAGCCCGATCCGTTCCAGCCCGAGGCCGCGTTCGACGCGTTCCTCGCCGAGGCGCGTGAGCTCTTCGACGTCGGCGGGATCCGCGTGATCGAGCGCTGGCAGGGCGTGTACGCCGCCGCGGGGGAGGAGTTCCTCATCGAGGAGGCCGCCCCGCAGGTGCTCGCGCTCGCCGCGACCACGGGCATCGGCATGACCACGGGTCTCGGTCTCGCCGAGATCGAGACCGCCCGCGCGTTCGGCTGGGCCGGATCCGGATCCGGGTCAGACGACACCGGCAGGTCCGTCGCGGACGCCGCACAGAACCCCGCCATCGTCGGCGGCGCAGGAACGACCGCCACCGTCGGCGGCATCGCACAGGAGGAGAACGCATGAACCCGCACACCCCGATCGAACTGGTCGTGCTCGACATGGCAGGCACCACCGTGCTCGACGACGGCATCGTGGAGCAGGCGTTCCAGCGCGCCGCCGAGCGCACCGGGGTCGCTTCCCGGATCGGCGGGGACGCGGCGCTGCAGTACGTGCGCGACACCATGGGGCAGTCGAAGATCGACGTGTTCACGCACCTCGCCGACGGGGATGTCGAGACGGCGGAGCGCGCCACCGCGCAGTTCGAGGCCGCCTACGCCGAGATCGTGGCGGAGCAGGGCGTGACCGGGATCCCCGGTGCGGCCGACGCCATCCGGGCGCTGCGGGCCGCGGGCCTGAAGGTCTGGCTGACCACGGGGTTCGCCCCGATCACCCGTGACGCGCTCCTGGATGCTCTGGGCTGGCGCGACCTCGTCGACGGGGTGCTCAGCCCGGTCGACGCGGGGCGCGGCCGCCCGGCTCCCGACCTCGTGCTCACCGCGCTGCTGCGCGCCGGCGCGTCGTCGGTGCAGGCCGTGGCCGTCGCCGGCGACACCGTGAGCGACGTGCAGTCGGGCCGCCGCGCCGGTGCGGGCTTCGTGGCCGGGGTGCTGACCGGTGCGCACGATGCCGCCGCGCTCGCGGCCGCGGGTCCGGACGCCGTGCTGCCCGACGTCACCGCGCTCGCCGCCGCGCTCGTCGAACGCGGGCTCGTGCCCGGCCTCGCGGCGGAGCCCCCGGCATCCGCCACGCTCGCGCCGGAGCCCGCCGTCGCGCCGATCGCGGCCGGCTGACATGCGCGCGGCGCTGGTCCGCCCCGCCGAAGAGGTGCACCGGCACGACGTGCCGCTGCGGCCCTCCGCCGTCGCCATGGCCTGGCTCGGCGTCGGGCTGCCGCACGAGGTGCTCGCCGTGCCGGGCGTCGCCCTGGCCCCGCACGACGTGCTCGTCGCGGTGGAGATGTCGACGATCTGCGGATCCGACATCCACACCGTGCAGGGACGCCGGCATGCGCCCACGCCCCTCGTGCTCGGGCACGAGAGCGTGGGCCGCATCATCGCCATCGGGGACGAGGGCGCGCGCGCCGTGGACGGCGGGGAGCTGCACGTCGGCGACCGTGTGGTGTGGTCGGTCACGGTCTCGTGCGGACACTGCGACCGCTGCCTCGTCGGCCTGACCCAGAAGTGCCGCACGCTCGCGAAGTACGGCCACGCGCGCATCGAGCCGCGCTGGGAGCTCACCGGCGGGTTCGCCGGACACGTGCACCTGCGGGCCGGTACCGCGATCGTGCGGGTGCCGGAGGCGCTGCCGGCCGCCGCCCTCGCCCCGGTCTCGTGCGCGACGGCGACCGCGTGGGCCGGGATCGCCCGGGGCGCGGCGCTGCGCGGGCGAGGACGGCCGGATCCGTTCCCCACGGCTGCGGAGGACGCGGCCGTGCTCGCGTGCGAACGCGTGCTCGTGCTCGGTGCCGGGCTGGTCGGGCTGACCGCCGCGGTGATCGCGGCGGACCTGGGCGGACAGGTGCGGATCGCGGATCCCGATCCCGCGCGCCGGGCGTTCGCCGAGCGCTTCGGCCTCACCGCGCTCGCCCCGGAGGACGTCGCCGAGGAGGGCGCCGACCTGGTGATCGAGGCCTCGGGGCATGCCGTGCGCGCCGCGCTCGACGCCGTCGACGTGGGCGGTGCGGTGGTGCTGCTGGGCAGCGTGTTCCCGGCGGATCCGGTGCCGCTCGACGCCGAGCGCATCGTGCGCGGTCTCGTCGCGGTCGCCGGGGTGCACAACTACACCGGGGCCGAGCTGCACGCCGCCGCCGCCTTCATGGCGGGGCCCGGGCGCGCGCACCCGTTCGCCGACGCCGTGGGCGCCGTGCATCCGCTCGCGGCGGTCGACGGCGCGCTGGCGGAGGCGGGGGCGCCCGGCGCTCCGCTGCGGGTCGGGCTCACCCCGCGCTGAGCGCGGTCCGCGGGGCGCCTCGCGCCATGCCCCGCGAGCCGGCTCGGGCCGCGCACCGGGAACGTCCGCGACGCGTCCGTGCCCGCGACGCATCCCCGTCCAGGCCGTGCCAGGCTTGAGGGGTGAACTCCCAGGAACCGCGGCAGCAGCCCGCTCTCGGTGTGCTGCTGGTCGTCGGATCCTGCCTGTCGCTGCCCTTCGGCGCGGCCGTCGCGACCACGATCTTCCCGCAGCTCGGCTCCTGGGGCGTCACCGGGCTGCGCGTGCTCATCGCCGCGATCGTGGTGCTCGTCATCGCGCGCCCGCGCCTGCGTCGATGGAACCGGGCGCAGTGGACCGCCGCCCTCCTGTTCGGCGTCTCGATCGCCGCGATGAACGGCACCTACTACGCCGCCATCGACCGTATTCCGCTCGGGCCCGCGGTCGCGATCGAGTTCCTCGGCCCGCTCGTGCTGGCGGCGGTGCTGACCCGGCGCCTCGCCGACGCGGTCTGGGTGGGGATCGCTCTGCTCGGCATGGCGCTGCTCGGGCTCGACGGGCTCACGGGAGCGGCGGCGCTGGATCCCTGGGGCGTGCTGTTCGCGCTCATCGCGGCCGCGTTCTGGGTGATGTACATCCGGATGAGCACGCGCGTGGGCGCGCTCACCACGGGAACCGAGGGCCTCGCGGTCGCGCTCGCGGTCGGTGCCGTGCTGCTGCTGCCCTTCGGGGTGCCCGCGGCCGTGACCGCGGTCGCGGATCCCCGCGTGCTGGGACTGGCCGCGCTCACCGCGCTGCTCGCCTCGGTCATCCCCTACATCCTCGAGCTCGCGGCACTGCGCCGCCTGCCGCAGCGGATCTTCGGGATCCTGCTCAGCCTCGAGCCGGTCTTCGCGACGCTCGCCGGGCTGCTCGTCCTGGGGCAGCAGGCCTCGCCGCTGCGGCTCGCAGCGATCGCGCTGGTCGTGATCGCGAGCATCGGCGTCACCGCGGGAGCGCGGCGGCGGCGCGGCGCGGGCCCCGACGAGGAACCGCCCTCCCCGCTCACCGGATCCATCCCCGTGGTGCCGGACTGACCCCGGAGGCTCCTTCGTCACACGCGACGGGCGCGGGCGGGCCCGGCGTAGCCTCGGGAGCATGAGCGCGCTCACCGACCTCCTCGGCATCCGCATCCCCGTCGTCCTCGGCCCGTTCGGCGGACTCAGCTCGATCCCGCTCACCGCCGCGGTCAGCGCGGCCGGCGGGCTCGGCTCGTACGGGCTCTACGGGTACGACGGAGACCGGATCCGCTCCACGATCGCCGGGATCCGCGCGGCGACCTCGGCGCCGTTCGCGGTGAACATCTGGCTGCCCGCCGGCGACGAGGTGGAACCGGGGGCGCAGCACGACGCCGACGCGGCCGCGCTCGCCCCCTTCTTCGCCGAGGTCGGGGTCGAGCCGCCCGCGCGTCCGGAGCGCTATCTGCCGCCGGTCGACGAGCAGGTGGAGGCGATCCTGGAGGCGGCTCCCGCCGTGCTCAGCGTCGTCTTCGGGGCGCCGTCGGCCGCGCTGGTCGCCGAGGCGCACCGCCGTGGAATCCGGGTGGTGGGCACGGCCACGACGGTCGCGGAGGCGGTCGCGCTCGCGGACGCCGGCGCGGACGCCGTCGTCGCGACGGGCGCCGAGGCCGCGGGGCATCGCGTGTCGTTCCTGCGTCCCGCGGAGGAGTCGCTCGTCGGGCTGTTCTCCCTGCTGCCCCAGGTCGTCGACGCCGTCGACGTGCCGGTGATCGCGGCCGGGGGGATCGCCGACCGGCGCGGGGTCGCCGCCGCGTTCGCCCTCGGCGCGCAGGGCGTGCAGGTCGGCACCGCCTTCCTCGCCGTCGCGGAGTCGGCCGCGAACGCGGCGCACCGGGCGGCGATCCGCTCGACGTCGGCGGAGGAGACCGTGCTCACCCGGGCGATGAGCGGGCGGCTCGCCCGCGGGGCGCGCAACCGCGCGCTCGCCGAGATCGAGGCGGCCGGATCCATCGCCCCGTTCCCGGCGCAGAACTGGATCACGGGACGCTTCCGAACTCCGGCCGGGGAGCAGGGGAGGGGCGAGCTGCAGTCGCTCTGGATGGGCCAGTCGGCGCCGCTGGCCCGGTACGGCACGGCGGCGGAGGCGTTCGCCGAGCTCGCCGCGGGTGTGCCGAGCGCCTGACCTGCGCCGGGCGGCCGCGCGCAGAGGGCCCTGAGGCGACCGTGCCTCAGAGGATGACGGTCGAGCGGCCGTGCACGATCACCCGGTCGTCGGCGTGCCACTGCACCGCGCGCGCCAGCACCAGACGCTCCACGTCGGCGCCGCGGCTCTGCAGCTCGGCGGCGGACTCCGCGTGCGTGACGCGCGTGACGTCCTGCTCGATGATCGGGCCCTCGTCGAGGTCGGCCGTGGCGTAGTGCGCCGTGGCGCCGATGAGCTTCACGCCGCGCTCCTTGGCCCGGGCGTACGGGTTCGCGCCGATGAACGCCGGCAGGAAGGAGTGGTGGATGTTGATCACCGGAGCGCCGAGGGAACCGATGAACTCGTCGGTGAGGATCTGCATGTAGCGCGCGAGCACGACCAGATCCACGTTGCCCTGCAGCAGCTCGAGCTGGCGCCGCTCCATCTCCGCCTTGTCGCCCGAGGGGATGTGCACGAACGGCACGCCGAACGAGCGCACCGATTCCGCGAGATCCGGATGGTTCGAGACGACCATGGTGATGTCGATGTCGAGCTGTCCGCGCTGGGTGCGCCAGAGCAGCTCCATCAGGCAGTGGTCGTACTTGGAGACGAAGATCGCCACCCGCTTGCGCTTGGACGCGTCGTGCAGTGACCAGTCCATGCCGAAGCGCTCGGCCACGGCGCCCAGGTCGGCTTCGAGGGCCGGACGGGCGGCGGCGAGCCCGTCGCGGTGGATCACGGTGCGCTGGAAGAAGCGCCCGCCCTCGGCGTCGGTCGAGTGCTGATCGAGGGAGATGATGTTCACCTCGTGCGCGGCGAGGACGCCCGCGACGGCGGCGACGATGCCGGGCTGATCGGCGCACGCGATGAGCAGTCGTGCGGTGTCGGGCTGCGCCATGACGGGTCTCCTTGCAAGGGGGTGTGCGTCGATTCTGCCGTGCGGACGGACCCGAGGCGAATCGCCGGGCGGACGCGACGGCGGGGACCCGGGCACGAGGCCCGGATCCCCGCCGAGACTGATCCGTCAGGAGCGCGTGGTGCGGGCGCGTCGCCGGATCAGGGCGAGCGCGGCGCCGGCGAGGATCAGCAGTCCGGCCGCGATCGCCGGGACGACCGCGAGCGCGCCGCCCGTGCTGGCGAGGGATCCTGCTGCCGTTCCGGTGCCGTGCGACCCGCTGTCGGATCCGGTCGAGCCCGGGCCGGCCGACGGCGTCGGCGTGGGCGTCGGCGTGGGCGTGGTGCCGGGGTCGGGCGTCGAGTCGTCGAACACCGAAAGCGCGATGACCTGGTTCGAGGCCGCGCCGAACGGGGCCGACGACGCGGCCGCAGCCCGTGCCGTGGGGCTCGTCGCGTCCCAGGTGCGGCCCGGTGTCGTCGCCGCGGCCGTGTCGTCCAGGCCCAGCACGAGTCCGGAGTAGCGGTTCACGAGCCGGATCGATCCGGTGGCCTCACCGCTGGCGGGGTCGGTGTTCGGGACGACGAACCACTGCTGCCCGACACCGGCCGATGCCTGATCGGTGAGCGTGAGACCCGCGCCCCAGGCGCGCCCGGCGGTCGTGGACGCGTCGACGCCCAGCAGCGCGCCGCCCTGGGTCGCGACGGTGTACGCGCCGTCCCCCGTCGCCGCGAACGTCCACGCGCCGTGCCCGCGGTCCACGGTGTCCGCGGACGTCAGCGCCGTGCCGTCGCCGGAGACCGCGAGCTTGCGCCCGTCGGCGTTGGCGATCGTGTAGGCCTTCGTCGTGTCGACGGCGGCGGCCGGCGAGACCGAGGGCCCCGCGTCGATCGTGATGT
Source organism: Microbacterium sp. MMO-10 (assembly GCF_037148715.1). NCBI lineage: Bacteria > Bacillati > Actinomycetota > Actinomycetes > Micrococcales > Microbacteriaceae > Microbacterium > Microbacterium sp. MMO-10. Next base: position 462,753 of record NZ_JBBCSV010000003.1, read on the forward strand.
TCGCGAGCTGCGCAGAGGCGTCGCCCATGCAGCCGAACGAGCAGTACGAGCGGAACGACTTGCCCACGATCGCCGAGCTCGTCTTGTTGGCCGGGTCGACGAACCAGCGGTACCAGGAGGCCGTCGTGTACGCGGATCCGCTGTCGCCCAGGCGGAACCACTTCTGCGTCGCGAGGTTCTTCGTGGCGTAGAACTCCTGCGGCGCGTTGCCCGACTGGTCGGGATTCTGCGGCTGGCCGATGTACAGCCCGAGGTACGCGTCGTAGGTGACGTCCATCACGAACAGCGGCGACGTCGCGGGCATCTGCCCCTTCTTGATCTGCTGCTGCGCGGTGCCGGGGGTGTTCGGGTCGTACTCCTCGTCGGTGGGGGTGTAACCCGTCTCGCTGTCGTCGGCGACGGGGACCATGTTGCTCTCCTTGCCGGAGATGCCGGGCTGGGTCCAGGTGCCGTCGTACCACTTCTGCCAGGTGCCGGTCGCCATCTTCCCGGAGATCGGGGCGCGGGCGACGTGCTCGTAGAACGCGACCCAGCCGCCGGTCTTGTTCACGATGCGGGAGCCGTAGAACGCGTAGAAGTAGCCGGAGGCGTAGTCGACGTAGAGGCGGGGATCGCCGTCGCCGTAGGAGTAGGTCTGCTGCGGGAACGCCGTGGTGTCGCCGCGGGTGGTGCTGTACGGCGAGGTGATCGCGTGGCCGGGGATCGTCCAGGTCCTGCCCTGATCGGTCGAGACCGCGTAGTCGATGGCGTCGTAGTGCAGCCCGTCGCCGAAGGGCTGGGGGGTGAACTCGTTGTGCACGAGGCCGTACCAGTCGCCCGAGTCGGGGTCGACCCACATCTGCGTGATGTCGCAGTAGTTCGGCTGGGTGTAGCTGGATCCGGCGGGCGCCTTGGTCGAGTCCACGCCGGTGGGGCTCGCGTTGCAGAAGTCGGTGGTGTCGGGGTTGGTGCCGGCGGCGTTGAGCGCGTCGTCGGGCTTCGCGGTGTCGAAGTCCGTTCCGGTGTACCAGTTCCACTGCCGGATGTCGCCGTTGCTGCCGTCCGGCTCGTTGTAGTAGTTCGCGTGCGACTCGCCGAAGTGGAACGTGCCGTCCTTGTCGATGAACGGGCTCGCGGGGGTGTCGTCCGGATACTGCCAGGTGCTGTCGTCGACCGAGTCGGTGGTCACGGTCGCGGCGGCGGGCTTGGGCGTCGGTGTCGGCGTGGGAGTGGGGGTGGGCGTGGTGATCGGGTCGGTCGTGTAGACGACGATCTCCGAGGCCGAGGCGTTGTTCGACCCGTTCACCGCATCCAGGACCTTGAACTCGACGTAGCGCGCCGACACGGGCTGGGCGAACGCCACGTACTGGATCTGCGTGCCGCTGGTGGGCTGCGAGAAGGTCGCGGTGCCGGCGAGCGACCATCCGCTGTTCTTGCCGTCCTTCGCGACGTCGGCGTCGTTCGTGGTCAGCACCTGCACGTTCTTGACCGGGCCGTTGCCCTGCACCTTGACGGAGTAGCCGAGCCCGGTGAGCGCGTGCTGCGCGCCGATGTCGAACGTGAGGTAGTGCGGCATCGGGTCCGGCGTGCCGCCGTTGTAGTCCGTGGCCCACTGGGTCGAGTAGTCGCCGTCGAACGCCCCCTTCGCGGTGCCGTCGAGCGAGGGCGGGGCGGGGTAGGGCGCCGATTCGGAGTCGACGTCGAGGAGGGTGTACCCCGTGTCGGGGATCGCGGCGCCGGCGGGTGGGGCGGGGTCGGCGTGCGCCGGGGAGAGGGAGCCGAGGCCCAGCGCGGTCGCGGCGATCGCGAGGGCGACGCCGCCGGCGACGGCACCGCCTGACCGGCGCGGGAGGGACAGGATCTGTGGAGGCATCGGTCTTCCTTGCTGCATCGTCGAGGCGGGGAGAACAGGGGACACGGTACGCCCAAGTTATCGCTAACATCAAGTCCTTTCCGCTTAATCAGCGGATCTGATCCGTGCGACAGATATCGCAAACATGTGGATGAGGGATGTCAGGACGCCGGGTCCTCGCGGGGAGTGCTGGCGACGGGACCCCGGGCGCTCCAGCGCCCTGGCCGGACGCGACGCAGGCGGGGAGCTCCGCGAGGCGGGGCTCAGCGGCGCGGCGCGGCGGTCAGCGGCGCGGGGCGGCGGTCGACGGCGCGGGGCGACGGGCGGACGGTGCGGGGCTCAGTCGCGTGGGGCGACGGTCAACGGCGCGGGGCGGCGGTCGAGCGGCGCACCACGAGCTGCGGCGTGATCGACTCCGCCGGGGGCACCGCTCCCGGGTGGGCGATCGCGTGCAGCAGATGCTCGACGGCGATGCGCCCCACGTCGCCGAAGGGCTGGGCGACGGTCGTGAGCGCGGGGGAGCAGAACTCCGCGAGCGGGATGTCGTCCACCCCGACGATCGACACGTCGTCCGGGATCCGGCGGCCGAGCTCGGCGAACGCCCGCGCGAGGCCGAACGCCATCTCGTCGCTCGCCACGAACACCGCGGTGACCTCCGGGATGCGCGCCAGGATCTGCCCGGAACGGTGCCCAGAGGCGGGGGACCAGTCCCCGAGGATCTCGGGCGGGGCCTCCCGGCCGGCGTCTGCGAGGGCCTCCCGCCAGCCCTGGGTGCGGCTGGATGCATCGAGCCACTGCTGCGGCCCCGCGACGTGCCAGACGGTCTCGTGGCCGAGATCCAGCAGATGGCGGGTCGCGATCCGGCCGACTTCGCGCTGGTCGACCGCGACCACCTGGGTCGATGCGGTGCGCGACCCGTCGATGGTGATCGTCGGAACCGCGCGGGTGAGCTCGTCGATCGCCCGAGACGTCGCGATCAGGGGGAGCGCGAGCACGATCCCCTCGACGCCCTGGTCGGCGAGGCGCGACATCGCCAGCTCGATCTCGCCGGCATCGAGCGACGGCGTCGTGACCGAGTTCACGATGTACCCCGCCTCGGACGCGGTCGTCTCGATGCCGACCGTGACCGCGGTGCGCGAGTAGAAGCCGGTCCGCAGCGAGACGACGCCGATCGCCCTGCTCCGCCCGGAAGACAGCGCGCGGGCGGCGTTGTTGCGCCGATAGCCGAGCTGGTCCACGGCCGCGAGCACCTTGGCGCGGGTCTCGGGCTGCACGCTCGGATTGCCGCTCAGAGTGCGCGACACGGTCTGCGCCGACACCCCGGCCAGGCGCGCGACGTCGGCCATCCCGGGGGCGCGGCGGGGATCCGGCGTCGCTGGGGTCGTCATGAGATCCGATCGTGGGGCGGAGGCGCGGGCGTCGTCCCGGCACACGTGCATGATAGCGATCACTCGGACGGTCCCGGGGTGCCGGCCATCGGCGGGCTTAGCCTGGTGGGGTGACCTCACCTGACTCCGGCTCCGGGCTCGGCGCGCTGCTCGGACGGGCGCGTGCTGCGCTCGCCGAGGCGCCGCGGGAAGCCCTCGGACGCGAGAGGACGTCGCGCTGGCGGGCGCCGCGGATCGTCCGCGCCGGAGCCGCCTGGCACGTCGGCGTGCTGCTCCTCGGCGACGATGCGGTGTTCGCGACGGCGGAGGTGCTGCGCGCCGCCGCCCCGGTGCGCCGGGGGTACGCGGCGGAATCGGCCCGGGCCCGGGCGGAGCGCCGCGCGGAGGCCTCCCGCGGCGGATTCCGCGACGGCGAGACCGTGCACGTGGGCTGGACGGCGATCGATCTGGACGCGGTCGAAGCCGGGGGATCCTCCGGTCCGCTCGCCCTGCGGGACGGCGTGCCGTCGGTGCGCTGGTCGGCCGCCGGAGGCTACATGCCGCTGGAGGCATATCTGGACGAGCGGATCGCCCTGCTGCGCGACGGCGCCTGACGCGGACCCCGCCGCGTTCTCGCGAGACCGCATCTCCGCGTCGAGACTGCGCGAATCAACTGCGGTCTCGCCACGGGGATTCGGTCTCGTCGCCCCGTTGCCGTCTCGTGGTCCGTCGGCGCGGCCGGTCGGACCCCCGGTGGCACCGCCCATCGGGCCGGACTGTGGGGGCGGCCGGGGGGGATCGCTCGGGCGGCGCGGATAGCGCGTCAGTGGCCTCGGCGGCGGTTCAGGGCGCGGGCGCCGAAGCGGTGCAGGATCCGGGCGGGCTCGGTGACGACGGATTCGAGCACCGCCTCCTGGACGGTGTGGAACGCCTCGGGGTCGAAATAGCCCGTGGTGCGGTAGAACACCATCCGGTCGGCGAAGTCCCGCGGCGAGGGCTCGGGGTGGAACTGCGTCGCGTACAGATCGGCGCCCACGCGGTACGCCTGCACCGGGCAGGTGTCGTTGCCGGCGAGCAGCACGGCGCCGGGCGGCGGGGTGACGGAGCCCTCCTTGTGCGCGGTGAAGGCGTGGAACACGGGGCCGGCCGGCCCGAACAGCGGATCGGTCGCACCCTCGGGCGTCGTGCGGATCTCCGCTGCGGCGGCCTCCTCCGGGGTGCCGTTGCCGACGGTCCCGCCGAGCAGCCGCGTCACCACGCCGATCCCGAAGCAGGTGAAGAATGCCGTCGTCGTCCCCTCGATCGCGCGCTCGGCGATCCGCTCGAGATCCGCCTCCACGCGCTGCTGCGTCGCCGACTTGCGGGCATCGGTGACGTTGAACGGGGATCCGCCGATCACGAAACCCGCGTAGCGGTCGAAGACGTCGTCGGGCAGGGCCGTCGTGGTGAGGTCGACGCGATCCAGTGCCTCGGCGTCGACGCCAAGGGCGACGCGGAAGGAGGCGCGCTCCGCCGTGGCCGCATCCAGCTCAGGGCGCACGCCGACGTACAGAAGCGAGGCCATCCCTGGATTCTAAGGGAGGGGGACGGGGCGTCGAAGTCCGGATGCAATGGTCGGGAATAGGATCCGCCACCGTGCGTTGAAGTTGACAGCACAACGCTCAAGTTTGAGAGGAAGCGAAATGCCCAACGACTTCACCGACGCGGGTTCGGGTTCGTTCGACGACTTCCTCGCCCGCTACCTGGCGGGCGAGCAGGCTCGTGAGACGCGCTCGATCGACCTCAGCCGGTTCCTCACCGTCCGCACCCAGCGCATCCTGCAGCGCGCCGGCCGATTCGCCCTCGGGCGCGGCCAGACCGAGCTCGACGCGCTGCACGTGCTGCGCACCGTCGTCGAGGACGACGCCGTGGCCGAGGCGATCCGCAACATCGGCGTGACCGCGCAGACGATCGTCGACGCCGTCGAGGCGCGACTGCCCGCGCCGGCCGGCGCCTCCGACGTGGACGCGGCGACCATCACCCCCAGTGCCAGCCGGGCGCTCTTCCACGCCTACCAGGTGGCGCGCTCGTCCGGCGCGACCTACATCGAGCCGGAGCACGTCTTCTTCGCCCTCGTGCTCGGACAGGACGCCCCCGCCGGGCAGATCCTGGCGCGCGCCGGGGTCACGGCGGAGGCGCTCACCCAGGGGATGCGCGAGACCGTCACCGCGGGAGCGGCCCCGGAGGCCGACGCCGCGGCGGACGCCTCCGAGACGCCGATGCTCGACCGCTTCGGCCTGGACCTCACGGCACGAGCCCGTGCCGGCGAGCTGGATCCCGTGATCGGGCGCGCCGCCGAGATCGAGCAGACCATCGAGATCCTCAGCCGCCGCACCAAGAACAACCCGGTGCTGATCGGCGAGGCGGGCGTCGGCAAGACCGCGATCGTCGAGGGGCTGGCGCGCGCGATCGTCGACGACGCCGTGCCGGCGCAGCTCAAGGACCGCCGCGTCGTGTCGCTCGACCTGCCCGCGATGCTCGCCGGCACCCGCTACCGGGGCGACTTCGAAGAGCGTCTCACCCAGACCATGGACGAGATCGCCGCGCACAAGGGCGAGATCATCGTCTTCATCGACGAGGTGCACACGGTCGTGGGCGCGGGCGGATCGGGGGAGGGCGGCGGCATGGACGCCGGCAACATCCTCAAGCCGCGCCTCGCCCGGGGCGACCTGCACCTGGTCGGCGCGACGACCCTCGCCGAGTACCGGCGCATCGAGAAGGATCCGGCTCTCGAGCGCCGCTTTCAGCCGGTGAAAGTCGCCGAGCCTTCGATCGAGGACGCCGTGCGGATCCTGGAGGGCCTCAAGCCCGCCTACGAGCAGCACCACGCCGTGACCTACACCGACGACGCGATCCGCGCCGCGGTCGAGCTCGGAGTCCGCTACCTGCCCGACCGCGTGCTGCCGGACAAGGCCATCGACCTGATCGACCAGGCCGGAGCGCGACTGCGACTGCGGCTCGGCCTCGTCACCGACGTCGCCGCGCTGTTCGCCGAGCTCGCCGACCTGGAGGCGCGCAAGAACGCGGCCGTCGGTGCCGAGCACTACGAGGAGGCCTCGCGCATCCGCGACGAGATCGCCGCGGTGCAGGCGCGGATCGACGACGCCGGTGCACCGGTGGCCGACGCCGCGGACGCGGTCGTCGACGAGGCGGAGATCGCCGCGGTGATCGCACGCGCGACGGGGATCCCGGTGAGCCGGGTCTCGGAGAGCGAGCGCGAGCGGCTGGGCGACCTCGAGGCCGACCTGCACGCCCGCGTGATCGGGCAGGACGACGCGGTCACCGCCGTGGCGCGGGCCGTGCGCCGCAGCCGCACCGGCATGGGCGATGCCCGCCGGCCGGTCGGATCCTTCCTGTTCCTGGGCCCCACCGGCGTCGGCAAGACCGAGCTGGCCAAGGCGCTCGCCGATCGCCTCTTCGACGACGAGACCGCCGTGATCCGCTTCGACATGAGCGAGTTCGGCGAGCGGCACACCGTGTCGCGGCTCGTCGGTGCCCCTCCGGGATACGTCGGCTACGACGAGGCGGGACAGCTCACCGAGCGCGTGCGGCGCAACCCGTACTCGATCGTGCTGTTCGACGAGATCGAGAAGGCGCACCCCGACGTGTTCAACCTGCTGCTGCAGGTGCTCGACGACGGCCGTCTCACCGACGGTCAGGGACGCACGGTCGACTTCCGCAACACGGTGATCGTGATGACGTCGAACATCGGCTCGGAGTTCCTGGCTTCGCGCTCCGGCGCGCTCGGGTTCGTCGCATCGCAGGACGCGTCCGCCAACGGGTTCGCCTCGCAGGACGACCTGCGGGCCAGGGTCATGGGCAAGCTGCGCGAAGCCATGCGACCGGAGTTCCTGAACCGCATCGACGAGATCGTGCTGTTCTCCAAGCTCGGACGCGAAGAGCTGGGGCGCATCGTCCGGCTGCTGCTGGAGGCGACCGCCCGCCGCCTCGGCGGCCGCGAGGTGGTGCTCGACGTCACCGACGCCGCGGTGGCCTGGCTCGGCGAGCACGGCTACGAGCCGGAGTACGGGGCGCGACCGCTGCGTCGCCTGATCCAGCGCGAGGTCGACGACCGCATCGCGGACCTGTTCGTCTCGGGCGAGCTGAGCGACGGCGGACGCGTGCAGGTGGACGCGGCCGGCGGCGATCTCCGGGTGACGTCCGAGACCGGGCTCGCGCGGGCGGCCTGATCCGCGTGACGAGGGCGCATAACGGCCGGGCTCCCGCGGATCCCGGCCGTTGTGCAGGGAGCACCCGCATTATGCAGGGAGGACACGACGGCGGGCGGGTAGCCTGCCCGGAAGACCGCGGAACGACGGGTCGCCGATGGCGAACCACGGCTGCCGGCCCTGCACAATGCGCGGGCTCCCTGCACAATGGCGCGGCGGACGGGCGGAGGCCGAGGTCCGAGCGGGCGTCAGCGGGAGGAGTTCGCCGTCCGCCCGCGCACGACCCCGACGAACGCCTCGATGTCGGGAGTCGTCGCCCCCTTCGGCCAGGCGAGCAGCACCGGCGAGACGGGCGCGCCGCGCAGGATCCGGAAGTCCACGTCCTTGCGGTGGTGCAGCCGGGCCAGCGACATCGGGGCGACGAGGATCCCGACGCCGGCGGCGATGGTCTCGACCGCGTCCTGGATCGTCTCGAGCGGGGGGATCCGGGACGGGGACGTCGGGAGATCCAGATCCCCCAGCACGTCCTCGTGCGTGGTGAGCAGCGTCTCGCCCTCCAGGTCGGCGGGCGCGAGCTCGTCGGCGGCGAGCAGGTGCGATTCCGAGGAGGCGATCACGACCGGCAACTCCTCGTACAGCGGGATCGCGTGCATGTCCTCGTCGTCGAAGGGGGCGCGCACGAGGGCGAGGTCGACGATCCCGTCGGTGAGGGCCGCCCGCTGCGTCGGGAACGCGATCGGCACGAGCTCGAGCGCGACGTGCGGCATCCGGTCGTTCCAGGTGTCGATCCACCGTCCGGGCGTCGCCCCGGGCACGGCGCCGAGGCGCAGCGTGCGCGGTTCCTCGGGGGTCGGGGCGGGCGCGTCGAAGACGACCTTCTCGGCCTTCTTCGCCGGCCGCTGCGGGGCGCCCTTCGCGGTGCCGTTGCCGGCCTTCGCGGCGTTCCGGCCGCCGGCGGTACTGCGGGCGCCGCCCTTGGCGGAGCGCACCGCGGGTTTGCGTCCGGAAGCGCCTCGCCTGCTCATGCGTTCAGCGTACCGGCGACCGCGTCGCGCCGCCGCTGCGGGGCACGTCGGGGAATCGCGGCGCGACACGCGCGAAATGCGTGCACGGGAATAGATCCGGCACGCACGAGGTTGCAGATGTATCCGGGGAAAGTCCCGGGCACGGGAGGTTTTCGTGGGTAAGAACTACGTCGACATCGAGGACGGCCGTGGAGGCACGCTGCGCTACCGCAAGCACGCCAACGGCCGTGGTCTGATCGCGCACGGTGCCAAGGTGCACCCGCAGGCGATCGTGGAGGCCGGCGCCTATGTCGAACCGGGTGCGAAGGTCGGGGCCGGTGCGCACGTCGCACGCGGCGCCTGGATCGAGCCCGAGGCGATCGTGGGCGTCAACGCCCGGATCGAGGCCCACGCCCACATCGGGCAGGGGGCCGTGATCGGAGACGGCGCCACGATCGGCGTGCGCACCGAGGTCGGCACCGGCGCGCACATCGCGCGCGGTGCGAAGATCGGCGACGACGAGACGGTCGCCGCCGGCATGAATCTGAACACCGACCGCAAGGGCCTCTGGCTCGCGGCCTGATCATCACGGTCGGCCGCCGGGTCGGCCGCTGCGGACCTGTACGCGAAGACGCGCATCCCCGAGGGGTGCGCGTCTTCGCGTAGCGGCCTGTGACGATCAGCACACGCTGCGACGATCAGCACACGCAGTGACGATCAGCACACGGATCCAGCCGGATCCTGTGCCGATCGTGACACTGCGTGCCGATCGTGACACTGCGTGCCGATCGTGACGGCACCGGCCCGAGCAGCAGCACCAGCGCCAGCAGCAGCACCAGGCCGGTGCGCGGTCAGCGCTGGCAGTTCGGGCACCAGAACGTGCGGCGCTCCTCCGTCGGATCGGCGCCCAGCTCGCCCGTGCGGATCGGCGTGCCGCAGCGCCGGCAGGGGCGGCGGGCGCGTCCGTACACCCACGTGGTGCGCCCGGGCAGCGCGACGCCCGTGAAGGTGCGGTCGGGGCGGTCGCGGTTGGCGCGGATCGTGCGCGCTCCCAGATCGAGCAGCGCTGCGGCGTCCACCTCCGTCGCGGGTCGCGTGGGCAGGACGCCCCGCAGGAACAGCAGCTCGGCGGCGTACTCGTTGCCGAACCCCGCGACGTTGCGCTGATCCAGCAGGGCGACGTGGACCGGCCTCGGATCCGCCCCCAGACGGCGCGCGGCCTCGGCCGGATCCCAGTCGTCGGCCAGCGGGTCGGGTCCCAGGTGCCCGACGAGCTCCTCCTCGCGGGCGGTGGGGACGAGCGCGAGCATCGACACCTCGAACCCCACGGCCTCGACATCCGCCGTGCCGACGATCGCCCGCGCCGTGTGCGCCGGCGCCCGCCAGTGCTCGCCGGGCCGGTACAGGTGCCAGGCGCCGTCCATGCGCAGGTGCGAGCGGAGCGTCCGGTCGCCGATGCGCATGAGGATGTGCTTGCCGCGGGGCACCACGGCGTGCACCACCGATCCGGTGAGATCGGCGTCGGCGAGCTGCGGCACCCGCAGGTCGAACCGCGTGATCGTGCCGCCCCGCAGCGCGTGGTCGAGGCGCGCAGCCGCGCGGTAGACGGTGTCGCCCTCAGGCACCCTGCGCCGCCTCGATCGCGTCGGGATCCGCGGCCGCGGCGCGGTCGGTGAGCGCTCGGGCGAGCATGGTGGATCCGGCGACGGCCGCGGGCATCGTGACGACGGCGCCCAGCGGGACCATGAAGCAGAGCTGCGTGGCGACGCCGAAGCCGAGTACCCGCGCCCTGCCCGTCGCGAGGAGGCGTGCGCGATCGCCACGACTCAGGCCGCGGGCGTCGAAGGCGCGCGCGGTGAGCTCCCGGGCGAGCAGGCGCCCGGACAGCAGCACGCCGACGACCGTGGCGAGCACCCCGCCCACGACCGGGACGAACCCGAGGGCCAGGGTCAGCAGGGCGATCAGGACGCCGAGCACGACGAGGCGCAGCCCTTCGCCGACGGTCGACCAGAAACCCGTCTCGCCGGTCGGCTCGGCACCGCCGAGGCTGCGCTCCACCGCGCGCCAGATGCGCTGGTAGAACGGGTCGCCGATCGTCAGCGTGAGGGCGGTGAAGAGGAGCCCTGACAGCACGGCGCCGGCGACGAACAGCACGACGCCGAGGGCGATGCGCAGCGCATCCCGCCAGCCGGCGATCCATCCGTCGGCGAACGGCGTCAGCCAGGCGGTGATCGGGCCGAGCGAGAAGCCGAGGGGGATGAGCAGGGCCGCGAGCAGGAGGGCGCTGATCGCCGCAGGGATGAGTCCGAGGGCGAGCAGTCGCGGCCGGGTGCGCCAGAGGGCGAATCCGCGCAGCAGGGTTCCGACGCCGGCGGCGAACTCGTGGATCATGCCCCCAGGGTAGGCGCGACCGGGCGCGGTCACAGCGCCTTGCGCAGGGTGACACCGCGCGGGGTGGCGACGAAGCCGGCCTCCTGCAGCAGCCGGCTGAGCCGTGCGCCGGTCCCCGGTCCGTCGGCCCCGCGCTCGTACAGCCCGACGCCGTTCGCCTTCTCGACCGTGAGGGTCTCCAGCCGTCTGGCACGGGCGGTCGCCGCGAGGTCGGCCGCCGCCGCGCGCAGGTCGTCCTCGTCGTCGGTGAAGACGAGGACCGTCTTCCCGCCGCGCTCGAGGTAGAGCACCAGGGCTCCGTCGACGAGGACCACGAGAGCCCCGGCCTTGCGTCCGGGACGGTGCGAGACGTCGTCCAGCCGCGGCCAGCCCAGGGCGGCGCCGTAGGGGCTCGCCGGATCCGTGGCCGCGAGCGTCCGCGCGGTGCGCGGCGGGGGATCGGCGAGGCCCGCGAAGGTGCGCAGCCGGTCGATCGTGGCGGAGGCGGCGAACTGCGCCGCGCCGAGCTTCTCGATCACGTAGCCGCGGCGGCAGTGCCCCGCCTCCTCGAACCCTGCGAGCACACGGTAGGCCTGCGCGAACCCTCCGGGCATCCCCTCCGCCTGCACCGACCCGCGGGTGACCACGCCGTAGCGGTCCAGCAGGAGTCCCGCCGAGACCGTGGCCCGCCGAGCCGGATCCGTCTCCGCCTCCGGCAGCAGCGACCAGCGTCCGCCCACCGACAGCGGACGCGGGGCGGCGGAAGGGCGGGCCAGCGACATCCCGCGGAACGTGCGCGTGCGCGGGGCGCGGCGGGCAACCTTGTGCGCCTGGCTGCCACCGCTCACCAGCGAGCGGATCGGCGCGAAGGTGTCGTTCGTGACGTGGCCCGCCCACGCGAGGTTCCACAGCGCCTCCACGACGGAGGCCTCGTTCTCGGCCCCCGTGGACTCCCGCAGCTGTGCGGCGAAGTAGGCCCCGCCGGAGGAGAGCGCGGCCAGCAGCTGCGCCTCGAGGGATCCGGGCTCCGGCGTCTCCTCGGGGAACGGCACGGTGAAGGGGGCGAGGTCGGCGGGGTGCAGCGACACCCAGCCGTCGCGGCCGGGCAGGGCGCCGTGGCCCGCCCAGACGACCTCGCCGGCGCTGGTCAGCTCGTCGAGCATCGCCGGCGCGTAGTCGCGCACGCGCTGCGGCAGGATCAGCGACTCCCAGGCGCTCGCCGGGATCGGCATGCCCGCGAGCTGCTCGATCACCGTCGCCACCCCGTCGATGCCCTCGAGCGGACGGGCCACGTGCTGCCACTCGGGCAGGAACCGCGCGAACGCGGTCGGCGGCACGGGCTCGACGCTGCCGCGGATCGCGGCGAGGGAGCGCATCCGCAGCCGGCGCAGCACCTCGGTGTCGCACCATTCGGTCTCGTCGGGGCCGGCGGATTCCTGCGGGCCGGAGGATCCGGGCGGATCGGAGTCCCGGCCTGCGGCGGAAGGGTCGGGCAGGAAGTACCCGCTCGTGACGCGCCCGTCGGCCTCGAGGCGCTGCAGCGTCTGGCGCACGATCGCGGTGCCGAGGCCGAACCGCCGGGCGACGGCCGAGCCGAGGAACGGGCCGTGCGTGCGCGCGTGCCGGGCGACGAGGTCGCCCAGCGGATCGGCGACCGGCTCCAGGAACGCCACGGGGATCCCGACGGGCAGCGGCGCGCCCAGCGCGTCGCGCAGACGCCCCGCATCCTCGATGGCGGCGACGCGCCGGATCCCGCCGACGGTCACCTCGATGGCGCGGCGGGCCTCGATCAGCGTCGCGAGGTGCGCCGCAGCCGCGGCATCCGTCGAAGCGCCCGGCGCGTCCGGGTCGGGTTCGAGCCGGTCTGCGACCTCCTCCGCGTCCAGCGGGCCGAGGAGGCGCAGCAGATCGGCCACGCCCTCGACCCCGCGTGCGCGACGGGACGGATCCAGGCGCTGCGCCTCGCGCTCGAACTGCGCGATCACGTCCGGATCCAGCAGCTCGCGCAGCTCGACGGTGCCGAGCAGCTCGCCCAGCAGCGCCGGATCCACCGACAGCGCCGCAGCCCGGCGCTCCGCGAGCGGAGAGTCGCCCTCGTACATGAACGCGCCGACGTAGCCGAAGAGCAGATCGCGGGCGAACGGCGACGGCTGCGCGGTCTGCACCTCGACGAGCCGGATGCGCCGCTCGGCGATGCCGGACGCGAGGCGCCGCAGCGAGGGGAGGTCGTAGACGTCCTGCAGCACCTCGCGCAGGGTCTCCAGGATGATCGGGAACGTCGGGTGCCTGCGGGCCACCTCGAGCAGCTGCGCGGCGCGCTGCCGCTGCTGCCAGAGCGGGCTGCGCCGGTTCGGGTTCATCCGGGGCATGAGCAGCGCCCGCGCGGCCGACTCGCGGAACCGGGAGGCGAAGAGGGCGGATCCGCCCACCTCGTCGGTCACGATCCGCTCGAGCTCGTCGGGCTCGAAGACGAACAATTCGGCTCCGGGCGGCTCGGCGTCGGCGTCGGGCACGCGCACGATGATGCCGTCGTCGCTCGCCACCGCAGAGCCCTCGACGCCCAGGCGCTCGCGGATCCGCGCGTTCACCGCGAGGGCCCATGGCGCGTGCACGGTCTGCCCGTAGGGGGAGTGCAGGATCACGCGCCAGTCGCCGATCTCATCGCGGCTGCGCTCGACGGTGAGCGCCCGGTCGGTGGGCAGCGTGCCCGTCGCCTCCTTCTGCTCATTGAGGTGCGCGAGCAGGTTGTCCTGCGCGTGCACGTCGAGCCCCGCGGCGGCGAGCCGCTCCCTGGCCTTCGCCTCCGGGGCGCCGTGCACCTCGCGGTTGAAGACGCCGAGGGCCTCGCCGAGCTCGAACGGGCGGCCGAGGCCGTCGCCGTGCCAGAACGGCACCTTGCCGGGCTGACCGTAGGCGGGGATCACGTTGACCCGGTCGTGGGTGATCTCGGCGATCCGCCAGCTCGTGGTGCCGAGCGTGAAGACGTCGCCCACGCGGGACTCGTAGACCATCTCCTCGTCGAGCTCGCCCACGCGCGCCCCCGTGGTCTCGCCGGCGACGAACACGCCGAACAGCCCGCGGTCGGGGATCGTGCCGCCGCTCGTGACCGCGATCCGCTGCGCGCCGGGACGCCCGGTCAGGGTGCCCGCATCGCGGTCCCACACCAGGCGCGGACGCAGCTCGGCGAACTCGTCGGAGGGGAACCGGCCGGCCAGCAGGTCGAGGGTCGCCTCGTACGCCGAACGGGGGAGCGCGGCGAACGGCGCGCTCCGGCGCACCGTGTCGAACCACTGCTCGACGTCCAGCGGTTCCAGCGCGCACGCGGCGACGGTCTGCTGGGCGAGGATGTCGAGGGGGTTCCGCGGCACGCTGATCGCCTCGATCTGCCCGGCGAGCATGCGCTCGGTGACGATCGCGGTGTGCAGCACGTCGCCCCGGTGCTTGGGGAACAGCGACGCCCGGCTGATCTCGCCGACCTGGTGCCCGGCGCGGCCCACGCGCTGCAGGCCGGATGCGGCGGACGGGGGCGCCTCCACCTGGATCACGAGGTCGACGGCACCCATGTCGATCCCGAGCTCGAGGCTGCTCGTCGCCACGACGCAGCGCAGCACTCCCGCCTTCAGCTCCTCCTCGACGAGCGCACGCTGCTCCTTCGAGACGGATCCGTGGTGCGCCTTGGCGAGCACCGGGTCGGCTCCCGCCGTCGATCCCGCCTGTGCCATCATCGCGGCGGGGACCATGGCCGCCGGCAGGTCGAGCCCGATCCGCTCGCTGTAGATCTCGTTCAGGCGTCCCGTGAGCCGTTCGGCGAGGCGCCTCGAGTTGGCGAACACGATCGTCGACCGGTTCTGCAGGATCCTGTCGACGATCGCCTCTTCGACGTGCGGCCAGACGGATCCCGTCATCTCCGTGTTCTCGCCGAACGCGTCGGCGCCGCCGGCCGACTGGTCGATCCGCTCCGCAACGGACGGTCGCGGGGTCTCGTCGGCGCCCGGGGGCGGGGGCGGGTTGAGCATGTCCTCGATCGGCACGACGACCTGCAGGTCGAAGGTCTTGGACGCCGGGGGCGCCACGATCTCGACGGGCTGCGCTCCGCCGAGGAACCGGGCGACCTCGTCGATCGGGCGCACCGTCGCCGACAGGCCGATCCGCTGCACCGGGCGGTAGGGCACGCCGGCCTCGGCGTCGGCCGTCCGCCGCAGCTGGTCGAGCCGCTCCAGGCTCACCGCGAGGTGGGCGCCGCGCTTGGTCGCCGCGACCGCGTGCACCTCGTCGATGATGACCGTGTGCACGTCGCGCAGGGTGTCGCCGGCGCGGCTCGTGAGCATGAGGTAGAGAGATTCGGGCGTGGTGATGAGGATGTCCGGCGGATCCACGACGAGCCGACGCCGGTCCGACGAGGTCGTGTCGCCCGAGCGCACGCCCACCGTCACCGCGGGCGCGGGGACCCCGAGCCGACGCGCGGACTGCCCGATGCCGATGAGGGGCGAGCGCAGGTTGCGCTCCACGTCGACACCCAGGGCCTTGAGCGGCGAGATGTAGAGGATCCGGGTGCGGCCGGGCCTGTCGGCGTCGGCCTTCCGGCGCCCCTTGCCGGTCCTCGCCGCGGCGGGGGCGACGGACTCGGCCGCCGCGGCTTCGGCCGTGCGCTCGCGGAACACCCGGTCGATCGCCCAGAGGAACGCCGACAGCGTCTTACCGGATCCGGTCGGGGCGACCACGAGCGCGTTACGGCCGCTCGAGATCGCCTCCCATGCCCCGGCCTGCGCGGCGGTGGGCGCGGTGAACGCCCCGCGGAACCAGTCCTGGGTCGCGGGGGTGAAGCGGTCGAGCACATCGCTCATCCGTCCATCTTCGCCGGTGCCGCCGACATCGGGCGCGGAGAGGGGTGTCCGGGCAGCGAACTCCGCTCCGTCGCAGCGCCGTCCACGGCCGGCATCGCTCCGCGATCGGACTGTCGCGGATCGCCAAGCCCGAGGTCGGCGCACGGTGCGAGCATGGTTCCATGGCGGTGCACACAACGAACTACACGAGGACGTTCATCGAGGTGGCCGAGGACTGCCCGACCGATCACGCCCAGGAGCCGCCCGCGGGCCCTGCGACGACCGCGGCGAGCGTCCCCACGATCGCCGCGCTGCACTACCGCATGATCGCGGAGCACCCCTTCGAGCACACCTCGGACGACGTCGTCTTCTCCACCTGGGCGCTGCGCCGCGGGCTGGATCCGGCCGACGCCGAGGCCCGGGCGGCGTTCTTCGCGAAGGGTCAGGCATGCCTGCGCGCCTCTCCGCTGGGCAAGCGGTACGGCTGGGGCGTGCTCAGCGACGCCGAGGGGCGGGTCGCCCTGGTGCCGCGCGAGTCCGAGGAGTACGCCCTGCTCGCGGCGGATCCGGAGCTCGGGCACACCCGCGCGATGCGGTCCAAGCGCGCCTGATCGGCGGCCGCGCTCAGCGCTCGTTCGGGATGACGATCCACAGCACGAGGTAGACCCACAGCGGGAGCCCGGCGAAGATCATCGCGATGACCGCGATGATGCGCACGAGCGCGACGGGCATGCCGAAGCGGCGGGCGAGGCCGGCGCACACGCCGGCGATGAAACGGCCCTTGCGGGGGCGGACGAGGTCGCTCATGGCCCCATCCTGCCCCCGCCGCCTGGGCGGCTGCTGGATCAGGGCAGGCGGTTGGCGATGGCGAGGTTGGCGCGCAGCTCCTCGGCGTTCTGCCGCGTGACGTAGGCCGGGCGGTCTCGTTCGAGGCGCCACGACTCGCTCAGCGGGCCGGCGCTCACGGTGTCGAAGCCGAGGCGGTCGTAGAGATCGGTCACGAAGGCGACCGCGGCTTCGTCGTCGCCCGCGGTGCCGAGGGCGCGCCGGTCGGGCGTGCCCGCCGGGGATCCGGTGGTCAGGATCTCCTCGGCCCGGATCTGGTTGAACGCCTTCACGACGGTCGATTCGCGCAGGTGGGCCTGCACCAGCTGGGAGGTGGTGGTCTCGCCGCGGTCGAGGGCCTCGATGCGACCGTCCCGCTCGAAGTAGTAGTTGTTCGTGTCGAGCACGAGCTTCCCGGCGAGCGGAGCCGCGGGGACGTCCTTCAGGGCTTTGAGCGGAACCGTGACGACGGCGACGTCCGCGGCCTCGGCGGCGCCGGTCGCGGTGGATGCCGTCACGTGCGGGCCGAGCCGTGCCGCGAGCCCGGCGAGCGTCTCCGGGCCGCGCGAGTTCGCGATCACGACGTCGTAGCCGAGGCCGGCGAAGGCCTCCGCGAGCGCGCTGCCGATGTGTCCTGCACCGATGATTCCGATCGTTGTCATGACGTCCGCAACAGCGCGCTCCCGCGGTCGCATTCCCGACGCGCCGGAACCGCGAGGCCGTGCGCCCGGCCGGACCAGGGAGAGGGCCGGCCGGGCGCGCGCGGGGACCGCGGGGGCCGGGTCAGGTGCCGAGCGCCACCTCGGAGAGCACGCCCTCCGCATCGAGTTCGAGCGTCAGATCCAGGTCCAGCCGCCGCAGGAAGGCGTCGTCGTGGCTGACGATCAGCACGGCCCCGCGGTAGGCGCGCAGCGCCTGCACGACCTGTTCGACCGTGTCGAGGTCGAGGTTGTTGGTCGGCTCGTCCAGCACCACGAGGTGCGGGGCGGGATCCCCGAGCAGCAGCGCCGCGAGGGCGACCCGGAAGCGCTCGCCGCCGGAGAGCGCCCCGACCGGCCGGTCCATCGCCGCACCCCGGATGAGGAACCGCGCGAGCCGGTTCCGCAGCTCCTTGTCCGGGATCTCCGGGGCGCGGGCGGCGACGTTCTCGACGACCGTGGCCCGGTCGTCGAGGCCGTCGATCCGCTGCGGCAGGTATCCGATGCGGTCGGTGTGGCGTGCGCAATTCAGGCCAGAAGCCGCGGAAGTCCCGGAATCGGCCGTTTCGGCCGTCGTGTCGGAGAGCGAGCCTGAATTCGGTACGGCTCCGAGCGGTACTTTCGGCACGGCGCCAGGTTTCGGCGCGGGATTGTCGCCCGGTTCCGGCTCTGCTGAGAGCGGAGCCGGGGTCGTGGTGCCGGCGCCGTCGACCAGCCGGCGCAGCAGCGTCGTCTTGCCGACGCCGTTGCGGCCGATCAGTGCGACCCGCTCGGGGCCCTGGATCGTCCAGGACCGCTCGCCGTCGCCGATCGTGGCGATGCGCCGGGCCCGGGAGACCCCCGGATCCGGCAGCTCGATCTTCATCGCGGCGTCGTCGCGGATCCGCCGGCCGGCCTCGTCGAGCGCGGCGCGCGCCGCTCCCTCCTTCTCGGCGACCTCGGTGCGCAGGCGTCCCGCCGACACCTCGGCGGCCATCCTCCGGCCGTGCGCGACGATCTTCGGCACGCGCTTCTCATGCTCGGCCTTGTTCGCCATGCGGGCGCGCGTGGCGAGCTTGGTCTCGGCCTCGATGCGCTGCCTCTTCTCCTTCTTGAACGCCTGCTTGGCGTCCTTCTCGGCCTGCCGTGCCGCATCCTGCTCGGCGTCCAGCCAGGCGCGCCAGGCGGAGTAGGGGCCGCCGAAGACGCTGAGCTCGTGCCCGTACAGCTCGGCGGTGTCGTCCATGAGCTCGAGCAGCGCGACGTCGTGGCTGACGACGACGAGCGTGCCCCGCCACGATCGCACCATCTCGCCGAGCCGGGCTCGCGCGTCCCGGTCGAGGTTGTTCGTCGGCTCGTCGAGCAGCGTGATCGGCGCGCGGCGCGCCCGTATCCCGGCGATCGCGACCAGTACGGCCTCGCCACCGGAGAGCTCGCCCACGGTGCGGTCGAGGAACGACGGATCGAGCCCCGCCTCGGCCAGGGCGGCCGCGGCGCGGGCCTCGACGTCCCAGTCGTCGCCGACCTCGTCGAAGCGGGCGGGGTCGACGTCGCCCGCCGCGATGGCGCGGACCGCGTCGAGCGCCGCGGCCACGCCGAGCAGCTCGGCGACCCGGGCGTGCGTGTCGAGCGTGAGGCGCTGCGGCAGGTACGCCACGTCGCCGGTCGCGGCGATCCGCCCCGACGTCGGGGCGAGCTCCCCGGCGATCAGCCGGAGCAGCGTGGACTTGCCGGATCCGTTGCGGCCGACGAGGCCGGTGCGGCCGGCTCCGAACGCGCCGGAGACGGCGTCGAGCGCGGTGGATCCGTCGGGCCAGCGGAACATGACGCGGTCGAGCACGACCGCGGAGGAAGGGGTGGGTGATGACATGGGGCGGCTCCCGGAAGATGTTCGGGTGCGCTGATGCCGGAGGATCCTGAGCCGGTCGCGGAGGGGACGTCGCGGAGAGCGGTCCCGGCTCTCGGGGGCAGGTCACCGGAAGACCGGAGACGCCTGTGCCGAAGCGGCGTGGGCAGGAAGGAGTGTCGGATCAGCGCGTGGATGGAACGCGGAGGCGACGACTCAGATCAAGGGACTTCCTTACACGGCGGACAGGACCCGGACGACGATACCGGGCCCCCGAGGATCGTGCAACCCGGGCGTGTCGCGGCTCGGCGGCGCTACGTGCCGGCACGTTCCCGGATACGGATCCTCCGAGAGACGGATGCCGGGCGGCCCGGCCGGACCTAGCCTGGGGGGATGGTGGAGCAGAGGCCGGCCTCGGGCGAGACGTTGCGGCGGATGGGACTCGGCGTCGGGCTCGCGATCGGCATGGGCGTCGGGGTGGCGCTCGGATCCGCGCTGCACAACATGGGCACCGGCATCGCGCTCGGCCTCGTGGTCGGCGCCGCCGTCATGGTGCTGTTCACCTGGGCGGGCACGCGCATGCAGCGGGACGAGCAGCGCCGGCGCAGCGAGGCGGACGCCGCGGCCGGGGCGGACGAGGATCCGGATCAGCCGTCCGCGGGAGCGGGCTCGGCCGAAGACTGAAGGCTCTCCAGCCAGCCGTCGAGGAACCGGCGGACGTCGGCCAGCTCCTCCTCGGACACGCTGTGCGTGAGTCCCGGGTACACGCGTCCGGTCAGCTCGGCGTGATCCGGCAGCCACTGCGCGGTGTGCACGATGAGCGCGGGCGGGATGACGTCGTCGCGCGAGCCGCGTCCCCAGAACACCGGGATGCGCCTCTCGCGCAGCGCGGAGTCGCCGGGCAGCTCCCCAGGGGCCGCGTAGCCGCTGAGGTTCACGACCGCGGCGATGCGATCCGGATCCCGGCGGGCCGCCTGCAGCGCGACGGAGGCGCCCTGGGAGAACCCGAGCAGCGCGACGGACGGCGCGTCGGCGGCCTCGGCGTCGAGCCAGCGCAGCACGGCGTCGGCGGCGGCGGTCACGGAGGCCGGATCGCGGCGCTCCAGCTCGTCGATCGGATACCAGGAGCGCCCGGGCATCGGCCACGGCGCGGGGTGCGGGGCGGGGACCGAGGCCACGGCCGCGCCCTCGGGGAGGAACGGCACGAGCGAGAACAGGTCGCGCTCATCGGATCCGTAGCCGTGCAGCAGCACCAGCAGCGGGAGCGCCTCGCCCTGGCGGGCCCAGCGCACCGCGGTGCGATCGATCTCGACGGTTTCGGCCATGCGTCCATCCTGCCTCAGGGATCCGACCTCGCCCCGCGGGATCCGTGAGAGACCGGATTCTGTGTGACACACCATCCCCGCCGTGGTGCCTCACACAGAATCCGGTGTTTCGTCCATCGCGCTCACGGGTCCTCGTGACGCGCTGGTAGAAAGGGACCATGGCGGTACGCACACCCGACCCCGATCCGGCCGACGACGACGGCCTCCCCGACGCGCTCGCGGGAGGGCTCCCGTCGGGGCTCGACGGTCTGGGCGCCTCCGGCGGGGCGAACCCCGGCTGGCTGACCGACTTCGAGCTCGCCCAGGCCCGGCGCCGGCTGCCGATGCTCTACGTCGAGGCGGTGCCGGTGCGCACCGACGGATCCGGCATGGTGACCGACATCGGGATCCTGCTGCGTGCGACGCCGCTCGGCGAGATCACGCGCACCATCGTCTCCGGCCGCGTGCGCTACGGCGAGACCGTGCGGGACGCGCTGTTCCGGCACCTGGAGAACGACCTGGGACCGATGGCGTTCCCGATGCTGCCGCCCTCGCCCGCGCCGTTCACGGTCGCCGAGTACTTCCCGCTCCCGGGTGTGAGCGCCTATCACGACGACCGCCAGCACGCCGTGTCACTGGCGTTCGTCGTGCCCGTGACGGGCACGTGCGAGCCGCGTCAGGACGCGCTCGAGGTGACCTGGTTCAGCCCCGAGGAGGCGGCGAGCGATGCGCTCGCCGCCGAGATGGAGGGCGGCCGGGGCACGCTCATCCGCCAGGCGCTCGCGCACCTCGGCCTGCTGCGCTGACCCGGGCCCGCTGTGCTGACCCGGGCCCGCTGCGCTGACCCGGGCCTGCGGCTGACCCCGGGCCTCAGCGGCTGGTCTCCTCGGCGACGAGGGCGACGAGGGCGTCGATGTCGGCCTCGGTCGTGTCGAAGCCGCACATCCAGCGCACCTCGTTGCGCGCCGCGTCCCAGTCGTAGAACCGGAAGGTCTCGCGCAACCGGTCGGCGACGCCGTCGGGCAGGGTCGCGAAGACCCCGTTCGACTGGGTCCGCTGCGTGAAGCCGACGCCCTGGATGGATCCGTCGGCGATCCCGGCCTCGAGCGCGGAGCGCAGCCGCTGCGCCATGGCGTTCGCGTGGCGGGCGTTGCGCAGGTACAGGTCGCCTTCGAGCAGCGCGATGAGCTGCGCCGACACGAAGCGCATCTTCGAGGCGAGCTGCATGTTGAACTTGCGGGAGTAGACGAGGCCGTCGGCGGCGCCCGGGGTGAGCACCACGATCGCCTCGCCGAGCATCGCGCCGTTCTTGGTGCCGCCGAAGCTCAGCACGTCCACGCCGGCATCGCGCGTGAAGGCGCGCAGCGGCAGGTCGAGCGCCGCGGCGGCGTTGGAGAGCCGGGCGCCGTCGAGGTGCAGCTTCATGCCGCGCTCGTGGGCGTGATCGGCGAGGGCGCGGATCTCCTCGGCGGTGTAGAGCGTGCCGACCTCGGTCGACTGGGTGATGGAGACGACCAGCGGCTGGGCGCGGTGCTCGTCGCCCCAGCCCCACGCCTCGCGGTCGACGAGCTCGGGGGTGAGCTTGCCGTCGTCGGTCGGCACGGCCAGGATCTTGAACCCGCCGATGCGCTCGGGGGCGCCGCCCTCGTCGACGTTGATGTGCGCGGTCGTGGCCGAGATCACGGCGCCCCAGCGCGGCAGCATGGCCTGCAGACCGGTGACGTTCGCGCCGGTGCCGTTGAAGACCGGGAAGGCCTCGACGCCCTCGCCGAAGTGGTGCCGGAAGACCTCCTGCAACCGCTCGGTGTACAGATCCTCGCCGTACGCGATCTGGTGGCCGCCGTTGGCCGCCGTGATCGCCGCGAGCACCTCGGGGTGGATGCCGGAGTAGTTGTCGGATGCGAAGCCCCGGATCGCGGGGTCGTGCTCGATGTTCACCGCACAAGTCTATTCGGCGGGGCCGCGCGCGATGGTCCGCCGGACCCGCGCCGGACCCGCGCCGGACCCGCGCCGGAGCCGCCCGGACCCGCGCCGGACCGCGCCGGAACCGCCCGGCGGCCGGGCTCGGGTTCCGGATGTCGGAGGTCCGTCCTACGCTCTGATCCATGAGGAGCACGGTCGCCTCCCGGGCGTTCGCCGGAGTGCTCGTCAACACGCTGATCGCCAACGTGACGACGAGCTTCCTCTGGTTCGCGCTCACGTTCTGGGTCTACATCGAGACGCGGTCCGTGCTCGCCACGGGCATCATCGGCGGCGCCTACATGCTCTTCATCGCGTTCTTCGCGATGGTCTTCGGCACGATCGTCGACCGGCACCGCAAGCACACCGTCATGCTGCTGTCGAGCGTGGTCTCGGCCGCGGCGTTCCTCGTCGCCGGGGGGATCTACCTCGCGCGGCCGGAGTCGTCGCTGCTGGATCTGGGCGGACCGTGGTTCTGGCTGTTCTCCGGGGTGATCCTGTTCGGCGGTGTGATCGAGCAGCTCCGCAACATCGCCCTGTCGACGACCGTGACCCTGCTCGTACCCGAGGAGAGGCACGCCAACGCCAACGGTCTCGTCGGCACGGTGCAGGGGGTCGCCTTCCTGGTGACCAGCGTGTTCTCCGGACTGTCGGTCGGATTCCTGGGCATGGGGTGGACCCTGGTGATCGCGATCGCCGCCATGGCGCTCACCCTCCTGCACCTGCTCTTCCTGCGGATCCCGGAGGAGCGCCCGCAGCCCGATCCCGGCGGCGCCGGGGCCCTCGATCTCCGCGGCAGCGCGCGGGCGATCCGGCAGGCGCCGGGGCTGTTCGCCCTCATCGTCTTCTCGACGTTCAACAACCTCATCGGCGGCGTCTACTTGGCGCTCATGGATCCGTACGGCCTCACCCTGTTCGACGCGCAGACGTGGGGCTTCGCCCTGGCGTTCTCCTCGACGGGATTCCTCATCGGCGGCGCCCTCGTGGCGAAGTTCGGGCTCGGGGCGAAGCCGATGCGCACTCTGCTGCTGCTGGTCATGGCGATGGGCCTGCTCGGCGCGGTCTTCATGCTGCGGGAGTGGTGGCCGCTGTACGTGGTCGGCATGTGGATCTACATGGCGCTGGTGCCGCCGGTGGAAGCGGCGGAGCAGACGGTGATCCAGAAGGTCGTGCCCTTCGAACGGCAGGGCAGGGTGTTCGGCGTCGCGGCGGCCATGGAGGCGGCTGCCGCGCCGATCACCGCCTTCCTCATCGCCCCGCTCGCGGAGTTCCTCGTCATCCCCTACATGGACGGGGATGCGGGCCGAGAGCAGTGGGGGTGGCTGCTCGGCGAGGGTCACGCGCGCGGCATCGCCCTCATCTGCCTCTGGGCCGGCCTGATCATGGTGGTGGTCGCCGGGCTCGCGTTCCTCACGCGGTCGTATCGCCGCCTCACCGCCCTCTATGCGCAGGCGCCCGCGCAGGTGCTCCCCGTTGCGGGCCCGGCCGACGAGGGCGAGGCGCCCGCACAGGCGCTCCCGGTTGCGGGCCCGGCTGAGGGTGCCGAGGCGCCCGGGTCCGTGGAGGCCGAGGAGCGCGGCCGGCACGGACCCTGAGCAGCGCGGCGCGGAAGCACGGGATCCGCAGACCCGGGCGCGGTGCCTTGACCGGATCCGCTCCGATACGGGAGCATGCCGGAGTGAGCCAGCCCGCCGACCCCATCCCCGAGGACTCGTCGCAACCGATCCTCTCGGCCGAGCGGCTCAAGGCGTTCGTGGACGCGGTCGTCGCGATCGCCATGACCCTGCTCATCCTGCCGCTCATGGAGAACGTCACGGAGCTGGGGCGGGAGGGGAAGACGACGCTGGAGTATCTGCAGGAGGAGCAGGCACCCCTGTGGAGCTTCGCCCTGAGCTTCCTCATCATCGCCCTGCTGTGGATCAACCATCATCGCGTCTTCGACCGGGTCGAACGGGTCCGGATCCCGCTCGTCTGGCTGCAGGTCGGGTGGATGTTCACCATCGTCTGCCTGCCGGTGAGCACGGCGATGCTCGGGGCGATGCCCACGGACAGCACGCAGAAGATCGTCTACATCGGCTCTCTGCTCATGTCGTCCCTGTTCATGGTCGCGACGCGCGTGTACCTCTGGAGGCATCCGGCGCTGCATCGGATCGCGCCCGGGTCGCTGCGACGAGGCATCGTCGCCGAGATCGTCACGGCGACGATGTTCGCGATCTCGTTGATCGTCTCCATCTGCGTCCCCGCGATCGGGTACTCGGCGCTGTTCCTGCTCGTGCTGTCGGATCCGATCCAGGCGCTCGTCGCCCGGCGTCAGCGCTCGTCCTGAACCGTCCTCCGCGGGGCGCAGGACGAGCCGGCAGGCGTCAGGCCACGTCGATGATGCGGTCGTTCAGCGCGGCCGCATCCTCGTCCCAGAGGGCGACGATCCGTTGCGCGACGGCGTCGATCGCGTCGTCCAGGCCGCGCACGCGCAGCACCACCGCGGCCGCGTGCAGCGGCTGCTCGTCGTCTCTGGCGGCCTTCGCGAAGCCCTGGGCGACGGCGCGGGTCCACGACTCGCTCGCCGCCTTCACCGCGGCGTAGTTGGCGCCCCCGGCGAGCGGCCGGGCGACGGCGGTGGAGGAGATGATCGCGAACCGTCCGGCATCGGAGGCGCGGAGGTCGGCGTCGAACGCGCGGCTCGTGACCCGCACGGCGGTGAACGCCTGCTCGAGAGCGCGATAGTCCTCCTCGGTCTGCCCGGCGAGGCCGCCGCCGCCGCGCCAGCCGCCGACCAGCGGGACGAGCCCGTCGACGTGCTCGCCGTCGGCCGCCAGGCGCTCGGCGAGGGAGGCGACCTCCGCCTCGTTCGTCAGCGAGCAGCGCTCGATGCGGATCGAGCCGGGGCCGGCGGGGTCGCCCGAGTGCAGCGCCGCCGCGAGCGCGTCGAGCTTGACCTGATCCCGCCCGACGGCGACGACGCGCGCCCCGGCGCTCCGCAGCGCGCGGGCGATCGCGAGGCCGGACGGGCTCGTGGCGCCGGCGAGAAGTACGGTGCGTCCTGCAGCGGTCATGCGGTGCTCCTGGTGATCGGCTCGGCGTGCGGGAGGAAGACGGATGGCGGGGGCTCCCGGGTCGATTCTGCATCCCCGGGAGATCCCCCGCCATCCCTGCGGGACTCCGGTCAGTCGTCGGTGCCGCGGATCCCCACGGTCGACTCGATGACCGGCTTCATCTTCTTGTCGAGCGTCTCGAAGAACATCGACAGTGGGAACTCGTCGTCCAGCACCGCGTCGGTGTAGCCCTTGGGGGCGCCGGCGAGGATCTCGTCCGACAGGCCGCGGGCCCACTGCGAGGCCGGGTGCGGGGTGAGCGTGCCGCGGACCAGCTCGTAGGCGGCGAGCCAGTGCGCCGTCTTCGGGCGGTCGATCGAGTGCCAGTAGAGGTCGTCGATCGCGTCGCCCAGGGCCACGACCGCGTCCGGGACGTTCTCCCAGTCGAAGGCGAGGGCCGTGTCGGTCCAGTGCAGCACGCCGCGCTGGTGCAGCCACGCGAACAGCAGCTGACCGCCGACGGCGTCGTAGTTGCGCGTCCGGGTGCCCGTGATGGCGAACCGGAAGATGCGGTCGAAGATCACCGCGTACTGCACGAGGTGCGCGTAGTCGTGCATCTCCTGCTCGGTGGCGGTGAGCTGCTCACCGGCGGCGATGCGGGCGTCGAACGCGCGCTCGATCTTGACCGACTCGCGGAACGCGGTCATGTCGCAGCGCATCTCCTCGAGCGAGTAGAGGAAGAACGGCATCCGCTGCTTGATCATGAACGGGTCGAACGGCAGGTCGCCGCGCATGTGGGTGCGGTCGTGGATGATGTCCCACATCACGAACGTCTTCTCGGCGAGCTCCTGGTCGTCGAGCATCGCCGCGGCCCG
Organism: Microbacterium sp. MMO-10; assembly: GCF_037148715.1. NCBI lineage: Bacteria > Bacillati > Actinomycetota > Actinomycetes > Micrococcales > Microbacteriaceae > Microbacterium > Microbacterium sp. MMO-10. Next base: position 488,874 of record NZ_JBBCSV010000003.1, read on the forward strand.
CTCGGGCAGCTCCAGGTTCGTGATCTCGCTCGCGGCGCGCACGACGCGGCGGTAGCGGGCGGCTTCGCGGTCCTGGAAGATCGCGCCCCACGTGAAGGAGGGGATCTCGCGCATCGCGACGGTCTCGGGGAAGAGCACGGCCGAGTTCGTGTCGTAGCCGGGCGTGAAGTCGACCAGGCGCAGCGAGACGAAGAGCTTGTTGCCGTAGTCGCCGGCCTCGAGGTCGGCGATGAACTCCGGCCAGATCGTCTCGACGATGAGCGCCTCGACGAGGCGGTCGCTGGAGCCGTTCTGCGTGTACATGGGGAACACGACGAGGTGGCGAATGCCGTCGACGCGGTGCTGCTGGGGCTGGAACGCCATGAGCGAGTCGAGGAAGTCGGGCACGCCGAAGCCCTCGGCGGCCCAGCGCTCGAAGTCCACGACGGACGCGGCGAGGTACTCGGCGTCGTGCGGGAAGGCGGGGGCGAGGGCGCGGATGCCGGCGACGATCGCGGCGACGTGCGTGCGGGCGGCCTCGTGGTCGTCCGCGTTCGGGATGGAGCCGTCCTTGATCTGCAGCGGGCGGATCGCGATCGCCGCATCCTTGAGGAGCTTCCAGGCGGCGGACTGCTCCGCGACCGAGGCGTCCTCGACGACCTCGGGCTCGCCGATGAGAGCGTTGCGGGACGTGGTGGTGAGGGACATCGGGACCTCCGATCGAGGACTCGCAGGAAATATTCCTGCAGAATTGACTGAACTCAGGATATTATTCCAGATATGGACGATCCTGTCGACCTCGCGATCCTCGCCGCCCTCTCCCGGGACGGGCGGGCCACGCTCGCCCAGCTCTCCGATGCCGCGGGACTCTCGGTGTCCGCCGTGCAGTCCCGGCTGAAGCGGCTCGAATCGCGGGGGGCGATCGCCGGCTACCGCCCTGTGATCGACGCGGAGTCCGTCGGCAAGCCGCTGTCGGCGTTCATCGAGATCACGCCCCTCGATCCCGCCCAGCCCGACAACGCGCCGGAGCTGCTCGAGCACCTCGACGCGATCGAGGCGTGCCACTCGATCGCCGGCGATGCGGCGTACATGCTGTTCGTCCGGGTCGCATCGCCGCGCGCTCTGGAGCAGCTCGTGCGCGACATCCGCCTTGCGGCGAACGTCAGCACGCGGACGACCGTCGTGCTGCAGACGTTCTACGAGCACCGTCCGATCGTGCCGGCCGCGGGCTGAGTCCGGCCCGGTCTCGCGTCGCCCGGCCACCTAATTCAGGCTGCACCCGCGCTGCGAAGCGGATCCGGGCCGATCTGACCCCTTCCGCAGAGGCCCGGCCTGATTTGTGCACGCCCGATCGCTGAGCGAGGACGCGGTGCCTCCTCGCGCCGGATCCGCGCCGGGCCGGATCCGGACCGCAGACGCCCACGGCCTGCCGAGGATCCGGCCCGGGCCGGATCCTCCCCATAGGCTGGGAGACGTGGGTGAAGCGAGGATCCAGGGCAGCACGGCGCATGAGATCGCCGACTCGATCCGCGCCCTGATCGGCGCCGGCCGACTCGCACCGGGGGAGGGCCTGCCGACGGTGCGCGCGCTGGCCGATGCGCTCGGCGTGAACCGGAACACGGTCGCCGCCGCCTATCGGGCGCTCGCGCGTGCGGGAGCCGTGGAGAGCCGCGGGCGCGGGGGCACCGTGGTGACCGAACTGCTGCGCACCGAGGAGGAGGGCTTCGCGGCCGAGACCGTGCTGCGCGACCTCGGCAGCGGCAACCCGGATCCCGATCTGCTGCCGCTGCCGGTGCTCGCCGAGGTCGACCTGCGCACCCCCGCGCTCTACGGCGACGCGCTCATCGACGAGGGGCTGCGCACCTGGGCGACGGCCTGGCTGGCCGAGGCGCGGCCCGGTCCGTTCGAGCTGTCCGTCACCTCGGGCGCCGTCGACGCGCTGGAGCGGCTGCTCGTCGCCTCCCTCGCGCACGGCGACGTGGTCGGCCTCGAGGATCCGTGCTTCCTCTCCAGCATCAACGTCGTCAAGCTCGGCGGCTACCGTCCGTTCGGGATCCCCCTCGACGAGGAGGGGATGACCGTCGCGGGCCTCCGCGCCGCGATCGACGCCGGAGCCCGCACCGTGGTGTGCACCCCCCGCGCGCACAACCCCACCGGGATCAGCCTCAGTGCGGCGCGCGCCGCGGAACTGCGGGCCGTGTTCGCGGAGACGCCGCACGTGCTCATCATCGAGGACGACCACTACTCGCTGCTCTCGCGACGGCCCTACCACTCCGTGATCCCCGAGGGGCATCCGCGCTGGGCGCTCGTGCGCTCGATGTCGAAGTTCCTCGGCCCTGACCTGCGCCTCGCGCTGCTGGCCAGCGACGCCGACACCGCGGCGCAGCTGCGCACGCGGCTCTCACCCGGAAAGACCTGGGTGAGCCGGATCCTGCAGCGCGTCGCCGTCGGCATGCTCGACCACCCGGAGACCCCGGCGGCGCTGGAGCGTGCCGGGGCCCACTACGCCGAGCGCGGCGACGCCCTGCGCGCCCTGCTGCGCGAGCGCGGCATCACGGTGCGCGGCGACGACGGGCTCAACGTCTGGGTCGAGTGCGGGGTGGACGCGCGCGCCGTGTCGGAGGCGATGATGCGCCGCGGCTGGCTGGTGCGCACGGGCGGCGGGTTCCTGCTCGAGCCGGACGAGGCCTCGCCGCAGATCCGGCTCACGGCGCACACGCTCGACGACGCCGAGCTGCGCGTGCTCGCCGACGACCTCCGCGCCGCGATCGCCGACGCCCGCCGGCGCTGACCGGATCCGGCTTCGCCTGCGAGGTTGCCCCCCCGCTGGCGTGACCGGACCCCCGCTGGCGTGACCGGACCCCCGCTGGCGAGCCCGGACCCCCGTTGTGAGGCCGGCCCCTACCCGCGAGACCGAACGCGGGTCCCGAGACCGACGAGGGGAACTTCGGTCTCGAGACGAGGGTTCGGTCTCATGGTTTCGCGGGCCCGCCGTCTCGGGCGCGCCGTCTCGGGCGCGCGCGTGTGGGCGGACGGGCGGACGGGCGGGCGAGACCGAACGCGCGTGCCGAGACCGACGATGGGAACGTCGGTCTCGGCACGAGGGTTCGGTCTCGTGGTTTCACGGGCGCGCGGTCTCGGGTGGGCGGACGGGCAGGCGGCTGTGCGGACGGGCGGGCGAGACCGAACGCGGGTCTCGAGACCGACGATGGAAACGTCGGTCTCGAAACGAGGGTTCGGTCTCGTGGTTTCGCGGACGCGGACGAGCGTGCGCGCGCGTGCGGACGGTCGGGCGGACGGGCGCGCGTGCGGACGGGCGCGCGGTCACGTGCGGACGGTCGGGCGCGCGGTCTCGGGTGGGTGGACGGGGCGGCGGCTGTGCGGGCGCGCCGGCGAGACCGAACGCGCGTGCCGAGACCGACGATGGGAACGTCGGTCTCGAGACGAGGGTTCGGTCTCGTGGTTTCGCGGACGCGGACGAGCGCGCGCGGGGACGGGCGCGCGCCGACGGGGCGGGCGGACGGAGGTGCGGCCGGTGGGGGCGCCACAACCGCCGCCGCTAGGATTCCGGGGTGGCGAACCGCAAGACCAAGAAGACCGTGCCCGCCTCTGCGCGCCCGGTGACGCACTCCCGCTCCGGCAATCCGGCCAAGCGCCCGGTCGAGCAGCTGCGGCCGGTCACCCTCGGCGACTGGATCGGGGCGGCGCGTCCGCGCACCCTGCCGCTCGCGATCGCGCCCGTGCTCGTCGGCACGGGGGCCGCGCGGCTGGGCGATCCGCAGTTCCACTGGGTGATCGCGCTCGCCTGCCTCGCGGTGGCCGTGTGCCTGCAGATCGGCGTGAACTTCACGAACGACTACAGCGACGGGGTGCGCGGCACCGATGCGCACCGGGTCGGCCCGGCCCGGCTCACCGCCTCGGGCCGGGTGAGCGCGAAGAGCGTGCTGTACACCGGTCTCGCCTTCTTCGGGCTCGCGGCGATCGCGGGGCTCGGGATCGTGGTCCGCACGCAGCAGTGGTGGATGATCGCCGTCGGCGTCGTGTGCATCGTCGCCGCCTGGTTCTACACCGGCGGCAAGCGCCCCTACGGCTACAACGCGCTCGGCGAAGTGTTCGTCTTCGTCTTCTTCGGGCTCGTCGCGACGCTCGGCACCACCTGGGTGCAGTCGCTCAGGCTCCCCCAGGAGGCGTGGATCGGAGCGGTGGCGGTCGGCCTGTTCGCCTGCGCGGTGCTGCTGGCCAACAACCTCCGCGACATCGACCAGGACCGCGTGGTCGGCAAGCGCACGCTGACCGTCGTGATCGGTCGACGCGCCACCCAGATCCTCTACACGCTGTTCGTGATCCTGCCATTCCTGGCGCTCGTGCTGCTCGCGCTGTTCTACCCCGTGGCGTGGATCGGCCTGCTCGCGCTGCTCGCGGTCCTGCCCGCGGTCGTGATCGTCTGGGCGTACCGGCAGCCCGCCGAGCTGGTGATCGCGCTCGCCCTCACCTCGCTCGGCACGCTGATCTACGCCGGTGCGCTGTTCTGGGCGTTCATCGCGACGGCGGTCTGAGCGCGGGGCGGAGCCCGGGAGGCGGCCCGCGCGCACCGGCGACCGCGCCGCGACGGGCGGCGCCCCCAGCCCGCGCCCACCAGGCGCATAGAGTCCTTTCGTAAGATTCCGAGCATGCCTCTGAGTTCGTCGCGCCCGTCCGCGCCCCTCGAGACTGCCGCCGATCGCCCCTGCGTCCGTCGCATCCGGCGCCCGCGGGTCCTGACGGCGGGCGCCCTGGTGCTCGGCGCCGCCCTCGTCGCCGGTCTCGCCGGCTGCGCGAGCGATCCCGTCGCCGACCAGTACCGCAACGGCGACAACAAGGGCTACATCGGATCCGACGGCATGCGCGTCGAGGAGATCAAGCCGGCCGACCGCAGCAAGCCGGTCGCGTTCGCGGGCACCCTCGAGAACGGCAAGAAGTTCCGCAGCGCGGACATCGCGGGCGACGTCGCCGTCGTCAACTTCTGGTACGCCGCGTGCGGACCGTGCCGGGTCGAGGCCAAGGGCCTCGAGTCCGTCTGGCAGAAGTTCGACGGGAAGGGCGTCTCGTTCGTCGGCGTCAACACATACGACCAGCCCGGCACGGCGCAGTCCTTCAACGAGAAGTACGGCGTCACCTACCCGAGCATCATCGACGTCAACACCGGCGACGCGAAGTACGCCTTCGCCGAGGTCACGTCGATCCAGGCCACGCCCACGACCCTCGTCCTCGACAAGCAGGGCCGCGTCGCGGCACGCGTGATCGGCCCGATCGGATCCGCGTCGATCCTGGAGACCCTCGTGCAGGACGCCCTGAATGAGAAGTGACGCCCGGGAAGCGACCCCCCAGTCGTGAACATCGACGCCATCGTCGGGACCGGTGCGCTCTGGGCGGCGCTGCCCGTCGCCATGCTCGCGGGGCTCCTGTCGTTCCTCTCGCCCTGCGTGCTGCCGCTCGTGCCCGGCTACCTCGGCTTCGTCGGGGGAGCGGTGGGCGGTTCCGCCCCGCGGCAGGACGGCACGACGGCGGCGCCCACCCGGCGCCAGATGGTCCTCGGGGTGCTGCTGTTCATCCTCGGCTTCACGCTCGTCTTCGTGCTGTTCGCGGTCGTCGGCGGTGCGGCGAGCATGTTCTTCCTGCGCTGGGGCGACCTCATCACGCGGATCCTCGGCGCGGTCATCATCGCGATGGGCCTCGTCTTCATCGGCCTCTTCGGGTTCGCCCAGCGCACCATGCGGATGAACGTCTCCGGTCGAGCCGGGCTCATCGGCGCCCCGCTGCTCGGCATCGCGCTCGGCCTTGGCTGGAGCCCGTGCATGGGCCCGACCCTCTCGGCGATCGTGGCGCTCTCCTGGAGCGTGGGAGGCACGGGCCGGGCCGCCCTGCTCGGAGTCGCCTACTCGCTCGGCCTCGGGATCCCGTTCCTGCTCGTCGCCCTCGGATTCGGATGGGCGACGCGGTCGCTGTCGTTCCTGCGCCGGCACGTGCGCGCGGTCAACGTCGTCGGCGGCGCGCTGCTGATCGTGCTGGGTCTGCTCATGGTGACCGGCGTCTGGAAGGCGATCATGTCGAGCATCGGGGCGGTGATCGGCAGTGTCGAACTCCCGCTCTGACCTGACCGCCTCCGATGCCCCCGCAACGGCGGAGGAATCCGAGACCGTGCCCCTCCGCGAGCCTCAGGGACCGAGAGTGAAGAACCCGAAGAAGAAGCAGTCCGGCGCCGGCGGATCGACCGATCCGCTGCGCCCCAGCGACCACATCGACGGATCCGGAGACGCCGGCGGGGACGGCGTCGAGTCGCCGCGACTGAGCGTCGTGGGCTGGCTGCGCTGGGGCTGGCGGCAGCTGACGAGCATGCGCACCGCGCTCGTGCTGCTGCTCATCCTCGCCATCGCCGCGATCCCGGGCTCGATCTTCCCGCAGCGGATGGCGGATCCGAACGGCGTCACGCAGTACAAGGTCGACCATCCGGATCTGTTCCCGATCATGGACTCGATGCAGCTGTTCGACGTCTATCTGTCGGCGTGGTTCTCGGCGATCTACCTGCTGCTGTTCCTCTCCCTGGTCGGGTGCGTGATCCCGCGGATCAAGCACCACCTGAAGGCGCTCCGCTCCCGCCCTCCCCGCACTCCCGCACGCCTGTCGCGACTGGACGACCACCGCGAGGCCACCCGCACCGTCAACGGGACCGACGCGAAGGCCGCCGCGGCCGAGGCGATCACGATCGCGGAGAAGCAGCTGCGGGCGCTGCGCTACCGCGTGCAGCGGTACGACGACGCACGCGGGTTCTCGGTGTCGGCCGAGCGCGGCTACGCCCGTGAGACCGGCAACCTGCTCTTCCACCTCGCCCTCGTCGGCGTGCTGGTCTCGGTCGGCGTGGGCGGCAGCTTCGCCTACACCGGTCAGCGCGTGGTCGTGCAGGGCACGAGCTTCGTGAACACGCTGCTCGACTACTCGTCCATGAACCGCGGCCGGTTCGTCTCCGACGACGCGCTCGCGCCCTACCGGATGCGGCTCGACTCGTTCGACGTCACCTACCAGCCCTTCGAGCAGGGCAAGCCCTCCTCGGGGCAGGCCGGCGACTTCTCCGCGAACGTCACCGTGTCGGAGCCGGGGCAGTCCTCGCACAAGGCCGCGGTGCAGGTGAACCATCCGCTCGGCATCGCGGGCGACCGCGTCTACCTGCTCGGCAACGGCTACGCCCCCACGATCACCGTCAAGAACGCGAAGGGCGAGGTCGTCTACCACGACTCGGTCCCCTTCCTGCCGCAGAACAACAGCACGATGATGTCGATCGGGATCGTCAAGGTCACCGACGGCCTGCCGGAGCAGCTCGGGCTGCAGGGCTTCTTCTACCCGACCTCCGCGCAGCTGGCCAGCGGCGCGCTCACCTCGGTGTACCCGGCGCTCGTGAACCCCACCCTGACCCTCAACGTGTTCGCGGGCGACCTCGGCATCGACGACGGCACCCCGCGCTCGGTCTACGTGCTCGACACCGCGGGGATGACCCAGCTCACCGGCGGCAAGACCGGCGTGAAGTCGATCGAGCTGGGCCCGGGGGAGAGCACCGACCTGCCGAACGGCATGGGTACGATCACCTTCGAGAACGAGGCGCCGCAGGGGGCGAAGGACTACGCGCAGTCGGTCAAGCGCTACGTCTCGCTGCAGATCCATCACGACCCCTCCGAGCAGTGGGTGCTCGGCTTCGCGGCGCTCGCCGTGCTCGGCCTGGTGCTGGCGCTGTTCGTGCCGCGTCGCCGGATGTGGGTCAAGGCCGTGGTCGTCGACGGCGCCGTGCGCCTGGAGTACGCCGGCCTCGCCCGGGGGGAGGATCCGACCCTGGCTGCCGCCGTGGAAGACCTCCGCGACGGGCACGCGCGCCTGCTCGACGCCGCGGGGACGACCGCGGCGAGCCCGGCGGTCGACGACGGGACGGACTCGGCGACCGCTTCCGAGCCCGATGACAGCGGACGCTCCGACCAGCTCGGCGACCGGTAGTGGAAAGTAGGCTGACACCATGAACTTCGACTCGATGTCGATCCTGACGATCTGGACCGCCGTCGCGATCTACGCCGCCGCCTTCATCGCGTACGCGTTCGACCTGGCCCGGCGCTCGCAGGTCGCGGCCGACGCGAAGGCCGTGGCGCCGGAGCGCGAGCTCGTCGGGGCGTCGGTGGGGGGACCCGCCGGCGGCGCGGGGAAGGCAGGCGCCGCGGCGTCTCCGACGGGGTCCGCCGGCGACGGCGGCACCGCCCCGACGCGTTTCGTGATGGCGCGCATCGGCACCGCCCTCACCACGCTGGGCTTCCTCTTCCACCTCGCCGGCGTCGTGCTGCGCGGCATCGCCGCCGGCCGGGTGCCGTGGTCGAACATGTACGAGTTCGCGATGACGGGCACGCTCCTGATCATCGCGGTCTACATCGCCGTGAACATCTGGTTCGACCTGAAGTACCTGGGCACGTTCATCGTCGGCCTCGTCGTGGTGCTGCTGGGCGGCGCCGCGACGGGCTTCTACACGCAGGTCGTGCCGCTGGCGGATCCGCTGAAGAGCGTCTGGCTCGTCATCCACGTCTTCGTCGCCTCGCTCGGCACGGCGTTCTTCGCGCTGGCCTTCGCGCTCAGCGTGTTCCAGCTCATGCAGGCGCGTCGCGAGTCGCGCATCCTCGCCGAGGTCGCGAAGCCAGGCCCGCGCTTCCTGGCGACGCTGCCGACGGCCGATCGGCTGGAGAGCCTCGCCTACCGCTTCGCGACCGTCGGCTTCATCCTGTGGACCTTCACGCTGATCGCCGGATCCATCTGGGCCAACGACGCCTGGGGCCGCTACTGGGGCTTCGACACCAAGGAGACCTGGACCTTCATCATCTGGGTGCTGTACGCCGGATACATCCACGCGCGCGCGACGCGCGGCTGGCGCGGCTCCCGTTCGGCGTGGCTCTCGATCGTCGGCTTCGCGGCGGTGCTGTTCAACTTCACCATCGTGAACCTGTTCTTCAAGGGGCTGCACGTCTACTCGGGCCTGAGCTGAGCCGCCCGGTAGGGCCCGCGAACCCCGTGATGGTCGTCCTCGTCCTTCGCCCGGCCCCCGCCGCGGATCCGCGCCGCGGTCGGCGGGCGTGCCCGCCGGGGCGGAGACGACGGTGACCGCGCGACGGGCCCGCCTGCGACCCGGCGCGGTGGCGGTCGTCGCCCTGGTGATCGTCGCCGCGGCCATCGTGGCGACCGGGGTCCTGCCCGCCGCGGACGCCGAGGCGCTGGGCGCCCGCACGGCACCGGTGCTCGGCTTCGTGATCGCGATCACGATCGTCGCAGAGCTCGCGCGCCACGCCGCGGTGTTCGACGTCGTCGCTCAGCACCTCGCCCGATGGGGACGCGGCCGGGTGATCGCGCTCTGGGCCGCGGTGATCCTCCTCGCGGTGGTCAGCACGATCTTCCTCTCGCTGGACACGACCGCCGTGATCGTCACACCGGTCGTGGTGCTGCTCGCGCAGGGCGTCGGCGTCTCGCCCCTGCCCTTCGCGCTGGCCACCGTGTGGCTCGCGAACACGGCGTCGCTGCTGCTGCCCGTCTCGAACCTGACGAACCTGCTCGCGGCGCCGACGATCGGATCGGATCCGGCCGCCTTCCTGGCGCTGAGCTGGGCGCCGGCGCTCGCGGGGGTGCTCGTGCCCGTCGTGATCCTCACCGTCGCGAACCGGCGCGCGCTGTTCGGCACGTACCCGGCTCCGCCGCAGGCGCAGCCGGCGGACCGCGTGCTGCTCCTGGCATCGGCCGCCGTGCTCGTCGCGCTGCTGCCGCTGCTCGCGCTCGTGCGCGACGTGTGGATCCCCGCGACGGCGGCGGCGCTCATCCTCGTCGTCCTGTTCGCGTTCCGCCGGCGCAGGGCGCTGCGTCTCTCGCTGGTGCCGTGGCAGGCGCTCGGCCTCGCCGCCGCGCTCTTCGTGATCGTCGAGGCCGCGCACGTCCGCGGCCTGGCTGCACTGCTCTCGCCGCTCGCCGCGACCGGGCACGGACCGCTCGAGCTGCTGCGCATGGCGGGCCTCGGCGCCCTCGCCGCGAACGGCATCGACAACCTCCCCGCCTACCTGGTGCTGGAGCCGATCGCCTCGCACGACCCCGTCGCGCTCATGGCGCTGCTCATCGGCGTCAACCTGGGTCCGCTGGTGACCCCCTGGGCCTCGCTCGCCATCCTGCTCTGGCACCACCGGATCACCGCGCTCGGACTGTCGGTGCCCTGGGGTCGCTTCGCCCTGTGGGGCCTCGGCGGCGCGACGGCCACGGTGATCGCGGCGACGCTCGCACTCGCGGCCGTGTCGGGGACCGCGGGGTCGTGAACCGCCGGCCGGTCGGGCCCAGGATCCCCGCGCGCCGGCGTTCTCGGCGTCGATATGCTGTGACACAACCTCGGAGGACGGCGGCGCAGCGGTGACCATACGGATCGGGATCGTCGAGGACCACCCGGCGATGATGCTGGGCACGGTCGCGATCGTGAACGCCCAGTCCGGGATGAGGGTCGTCGCCGCAGCCGGGTCGGCGCGGGAGGTGCTCGCGCAGTCGCAGAACCTGCACGTGGTGCTGCTCGATCTCGCGCTCGGCGACGGCTCCACGCCGGCCGCCAACACCCGCCGGCTCACGGAGGCGGGCGCGAGGGTCCTCGCCTACACGTCCGGCGATCGGCCGCAGCTGGTGCGCGAGGCCGCGCAGGCCGGCGCGGTCGGGATGATCCGCAAGACGGAGCCGGTGAAGGCGATCGTCGACGGCATCAGGGCCGCCTTCCGCGGCGAGGTGGTCGCCGGTGCGGACTGGGCGGCCGCGCTCGAAGGCGACCGGCTCCTGGTGGATGCGCGGCTCACCGCCCGCGAGGCGGAGGTCCTGGCGCTGTACGCGTCGGGCGCGACCGCCGATCAGGTCGCCGAGATGCTGTTCCTGTCGCGCGAGACCGTGACGGAGCACATCAGCAACATCCGCAAGAAGTACCTCGCGGTCGACCGGCAGGCGCCCACCAAGGTCGACTTGTTCCGCCGCGCCGTCGAGGACGGACTGGTCGAGGCGCGGTGACCGTCCCGCCGTCGTTCGTCGGCATCGGGAGCAGATCCGCCGATCGGCGTCTCGGAGGAACCCGCTCCGCCGGTTCCGGCTCTCCGGGGAGCAGCACCGATCCCGACACCGCCGTCTCAGACGGGCGCGTCGCGCACATCGACCGGCTGCTGGGGTGGGTCCTCGCGCTCTGCGGGGTGGTGATCGTGCTCGCCGCGGGATCCCGGGTGCGGCTGACGCCGGCCCAGTTCGCGCCCTGGTGGGCGGCGCTGGCCTTCGGGACCGTCGGGATCCTGCTGGTGCTCGTGGTGACGGGCCGGATCCTGCCGAACCCGTGGCTGCGCGTGCTGTGGATCTCGGCCGTCGTGGCGACCGTGGCCGCCCAGGCGACGGTGTTCGCGGGGTACACGGGCGGCGATCCCGACACCCTTCGCCCCTGGGTGTGGGCGCTCGAGCCGATCATGATGTGCTTCGTCGCGCTGCTCGCTCGATGGCCGGTCGTGCTCGGCTACATCGTGCTGAGCCCCCTGCTGCCGGTGCTGTCCGGCGCGGTGTTCCTCGGGCGGATCCCGCACGAGGCGATGCTGCAGGCGCCGGTGCACCTCGGCAACGGCGCGTTCGTCGCGATCATCTACGGCATCCGCGCCGGACTCCTCGAGCGGGAGCGCGTGGCCGAGCGCAACCGGCGCATCTCCGAACGGCGGGCGCAGGCGCGGTCCGTGGCGGAACGGCAGCAGGTGCTGGCGCGGATCGTGCACGACGAGGTGCTGTCCACGCTGATCGCGGCGACCCGGCTGCCGGGCGAGCCCGTGCCGGAGCTGCGCGTCGCCGCACGCACGGCGCTGCAGGCGCTGGAGCGGGCCGCCGCGGGACCCGGAGCATCGGCCGAGATCGCGGTGCACGAGGCGGTCGAGCGCCTCGCGGCGGCGGCCCGGCGCTGCGCTCCGGGGGCCGAGGTGCGGATCGGCGCCGTGCGCGGCGCGGAGGCCGAGGCGGTGCCGGGTGCGATGCTCGACGCGGCCGCCGCCGCGATGTCGGAGGCTCTGCGCAACAGCGTGGTGCACGCCCCGGGGTCGCGGCTGCGCGTGCGCGGCCGGCTCGACGCCGCGAGGCTGCGCCTGACGATCGCCGACGACGGGCCCGGGTTCGACGAGGGCGCGATCCCCGAGGAGCGGCTCGGGGTGCGCGAGAGCATCCTCGGCCGGATGCGGGCGCTTCCCGGGGGGACCGCCTCGGTGCGCGCCGACGCCGCAGGAACCGTCGTGGAGCTGGGGTGGCGGAGGTGAGCCCGGGGTCGGCGGCCCTGGGGCTCTCCACGCGGACGGCGCGGGTCGCCCTGGTCCTGGTCTGGGCGACAGGACTCGTCCAGGCGCTGCTGGCGGGACGGTTCTCGGTGCTCGGCGGGGCGATCGGCGTGCTCAGCTATGCGCTCCCGCTGCTGGGCGCGATCCTGGTGACCTCGCGCCGACCCGGGCCGCTGTCGCGGGGCGCGGCGCTGATGGTGCTGGGCGGCGTGCTGTTCGTCGCGCTGTCGGTGCTCGCCTTCCTCGACGTCACGGATCGGGGGGCGAGCGAGATCTGGCTGTTCAGCGCCAACTCCTACCTGGCGGCGCTGCTCATCATCCGCCGCAACACGCTCGCCGGCGTGGCGGGCGCGGTCGGCGTCCTCGCCTTCGTCGTCGCCTGGGGCACCGCAACCGGCCAGCGTCCGGAGGACCTCGTCGAACTGGTCGCCCCCGGGATGAGCGCGGCGCTCATCGGCGCGCTGTGGGCGGGCGTGCTCGCTGTCGCGGTGCGCCGGGAGCGCGCGGCGGCGGTGCGGGCGGAACGGGAGCAGCGCGAGGCGCGGGCGGCCGAGGCGGTCGCGTCCGCGTCGCGCAGCGAGGTCGCGGGCATCCTGCGGCTCGCGGGGCCGCCACTCTCCGATCTCATCGCCGGCCGGACGATCGAGGCTGAGTTCCTGCGCGAGCTCACGGTCGTGGAGGGCGCGATCAGGGATCGCATCCGGGCCGCCGACCTGGCCCACCCGCGGCTGGAGCGCGCCATCGCCGGCGCGCGGGCGCGGGGCGCGCACGTCGTGCTGCTGGGCGCCGAGGGGGCGGGCGGTCGCCCCATGCCGGATGCACTGGCCGATGCCATCATCGATGTCGTCGAGGCGTCCGCCGGGATCACGATCCAGGCGCGCGGAGAGCGTCCGGGCGGGATCGTCTCGATCCTCGCGCGTCTCGGCGACGGCCCGAGCGTGCGGATCCTGCTCGACGAGCAGGGTCAGCGGGTGAACGGCCAGATCATCGGCACGTAGAAGACGGCGACGGCGAAGTACAGCAGCATCAGCGGCAGGCCGAAGCGGGCGTAGTCCCCGAAGCGGTATCCGCCGGGCTCCATGACCATGAGGTTCGCCGGTGTCGCGACCGGGGTCAGCAGCGCGGCGGCGCCGGCGACCGTGAGTCCCATCAGGAAGGGCAGGGGCGAGAGGTGCATGGTCGAGGCGAGCGCGACCGCGACCGGAGCAACGATCAGCACCGTGGCCGTGTTGCTGATGAGCTGGCCGAGCACGAGCGTGATGAGCACGATCACCGCGAGCGCCGCTGTCGGCCCTGCGCCGCTCAGCCAGGTCCCGAGACCGTCGGCGATGAGCGCGGCCGCTCCCGTGGTCTGGAACGCCGTGGACATCGGGATCATGCCGGCGACGAGCACCACCGTGGTCCAGGAGATGGAGCGGTAGGCGCGGGTGACGCTGACCACGCGGGTGAGCACGAGGGCGAGCGCGGCGAGCAGCCCCGCGACCGCGGCCGGCACGATCCCCGTCGCCAGCAGGACGATCATCGCCCCGAGGATCACCGCCGCCCGCTTGGCGCCCGCCCCGAGGGGCACGGCCCGACGCAGGGTCGCCGGGTCGTCCACGACGAGCACCTCGTCGCTGCCGGAGGTGTGCCGGTGCAGATCGTCCCAGGTGCCGTCGAGCAGCAGCGCGTCGCCCGCCTGCACGTCGGCCCCGTGGTCGGACAGCGTGTCCTCGCCGCGCTTGACGCCGAGGATCACGAGATCGCCGCTCGGCGTGCACATGCCGGGGAACACGTGCAGGCCGATCAGCGGTGAGCGCGGGGGGACGACGACCTCGGTGACGCCCCGGCCGGAGGTCATCAGCGCACGGTCGGCGTCGATCGCGTACTCGGCGCGCAGCGTGGCGGCCAGTTGCTCGAGATCCACCGGAACGGACTTCGGGGTGCGGTGCGGCAGCAGCCGTTTCCCCAGGAGCAGGATGATCGCCAGCGTTCCGATGACGAGGGGCAGCCCCGCCAGGGCGAACTCGAAGAACCCGAACCCGCGCCCGCCGGACTCCTCGGCCAGCTCGGAGACGATGATGTTCACCGGAGTCCCGGTGAGGGCCAGCATGGATCCGGCGTGCGCCGAGAACGCCAGCGGGATGAGCAGCTGCGACGGGCTGAGCCGTGCGCGGGCGGCCACCACCACGACGAGCGGGAGCAGGGCGGCGACCGCGCCGTTGACGCTGATCACCGCGGTCACGACGGCGACGAGCAGCCCGATCGTGAGCAGCAGGGACCTCTGCCGGGTGCCCGCCCGGCTGATCACCTGCTGCCCCGCCCAGGCGACGATGCCGGTCGATTCCAGCGACTCGCTGACCACGAACAGGGAGGCGATGAAGAGCACCGTCGGATCGCCGAAGCCGGCCAGCGCCTGCGGGAGGCTCAGCACGCCGGTGAGGTACAGCGCGAGGGACACCGCGATCGCGATGGCGCCGAGCGGGATCCGGTTGGAGACGAAGGCCACGACGGCCACGACCAGGATGATCAGGGTGACGATGATCGGATCCATTCGCCTCACCCTAGGTGCCCCGCCGAGCCGGACCAACCCCCCAGGTCTGGGGGGCGGGGTTGCACCCGGCCCGGCGCATCGGAATCATCGGTTCTGTGCCGAATGCCCGCCCCTCCTGCGGGGGACGCGGCACCGCAGGGTCGTCGCCGCGACCGGGCGGATCCGTCGGCCTCGAGAGCAGCTGAGAGAGGTGCGCGACGTGACTCTGCGCCGAGATCCCCGACCGCTCGTCCGTCACGGCCGGCCCCTGGACCGCCGATCATGAGCGCCGCCGACGCCGCGGCGCTGAAGAAGGCGAACTCGTCCAGCGGCTTCCTGAACTGGATCGAGAAGGTCGGCAACAAGGTGCCCGACCCGACGATCATGTTCCTGTACCTGATCGCCTTCATCGCGGTCCTCAGCTGGATCCTCAGCTGGGTCGGGGTCTCGGTGACGGATCAGGTGGCCACGCCGGTGTCGACCGGCGAGTTCGAGCAGCTGAACGATCAGTTCGGCAGCCACTGGATGATCTACGACACGTCCACCGGCGAGCCGGCGGTGATCCCGAAGTACATCGTCGAGACCCGCACCTTCGCGGTGCAGAACCTCCTCTCCATCGAGGGCCTGCGCTTCTTCTTCACCTCCTTCGTCGACAACTTCGCCGGCTTCAGCGTCGTCGCGACCGTGCTGATCGCGATGGCGGGCGTCGGCGTCGCCGAGCACGCCGGCCTCATGGGCGCTCTCATCCGCCGCGTCGTGAAAGTCGCCCCGCGCCGCTGGCTCGCGGTCATCCTGCTGTTCGTGGGCGTGCTCTCCTCGGTCGCCACCGATGCCGGCTACCTGATCCTCGTGCCCCTGGCCGCCGCGGCGTTCCTCACCGTCGGGCGCCATCCGCTCGCGGGTCTCGCGGGTGCGTTCGCCGCGGTCGGGGCCGCGTTCGGCGCGAACATCCTCATCACGCCGAGCGACAGCATGCTCACCGAGGTCACGAACGGCGTGCTGACGGCCGCCGGGATGAAGCCGATCGCGGTCACGCACAACCTGTACTTCGGCATCGTCTCCACCTTCCTGCTCACGATCGTCGCCCTGCTGGTGACGATGTTCGTGACCGAGAAGCGGCTGGGGACTTACGACCGGACCGAGATGACGATCGTCGACGACGCGGACGGCATCGACCACGACGCCGAGGCGCGCGGGCTGAAGTTCTCCGGTCTGGCACTGCTGGGGTTCGTGCTGGTGATCCTCGCCCTCACGCTCCCGCCGGGCGCGCCGCTGCGGGCACCGCAGACGGGCGACGTCGCCGGCACCAGTCCGTTCATGGCCAGTCTCGTGTTCATCATCTCCCTGGCGTTCCTCGTCTGCGGTGTCGCTTACGGTTACGGGGCGAAGACGCTGCGGGGCGGATCCGCCGCCGTCGGCGCGATCGCCAAGACGTTCGGCTCGCTCGGCGGGCTGCTCGTGATGTTCCTGATGATCGCCCAGTTCATCGCCCTGTTCAACTGGACGAACCTGCCCACCGTCGCGGCCATCGCCGCCGCGGAGGCGCTGCAGACCGCGCAGGTGCCGGCGATCGTGCTGCTGATCGCGTTCATCCTGGTGATCCTGATCCTGGACTTCATCCTCCCGGGCCTGGTGCCCAAGTGGGTGATCTTCGCGCCGGTGTTCATCCCGATCTTCGCGTCCCTGAACGTCGCGCCGCAGACGCTGCTCGCGGCCTATCGCGTCGGCGACTCCCCGGTCAACGTGCTCACCCCGCTCATGGTCTATCTGCCGTTCATGGTGACGGTGGCGCAGCGCTACAAGAAGGACGCGGGCATCGGCACGATCATCGCGCTGATGATCCCGTACGCGCTGTGGATGCTCGTCTCGTGGGCGGCACTGTACATCGTCTGGTTCCTCCTCGGCATCCCGTGGGGACCGGGCTCACCCGTCCAGATGTGACCGCGTCGACCGCATGACCCCGATGGCCCGAAGGATGAAGGAGCAGAACCCATGACCCGAAGCCCGAACAAGCTCATCCCCGCCGGCTTCCGCACCGTCCCCGGGCTCGACGCGCTCGACGCGGCCGTGGTGACCGCGGGTCCGCCCGCCGCGGACGCGCAGGCGCTCGGCGTGGGCGTCACGAGCGACGGCGCCGTGCCGCCCGAGCTCGGCTTCGACCGTGCGGCGCTCGCCGATGCCGGCTTCGAGGCGAAGGCCGGATCCGTCCTCGTGCTGCCGCAGGCGGCCGGCCCCGACCTCATCGCCGTGGGACTCGGCCCGAGCGCGGAGCTGAGTGCGGCCGTGCTGCGCGATGCGGCGGCGGCTTTCGTGCGGGCCGCGGCGACCCGCGCCCGGCTCGCGCTGCGTCTCGCCGCGATCGGCCCCGTGGCCGCGGCCGACGCGGTGCGGGCCCTCGCCGAGGGCGCGCTGCTGGGCCGCTACCGCTACACGGAGCTGAGCGCGACGTCGAAGCACGTCGCGCTCGAGGCGCTGTCGCTCGAGGTGCCGGGGGCGGATGCCGCGGATCAGGCGCTCGCGGCCGCCGTGACCTCGGCGCGTGCGGCGATCGTCGCGCGCGATCTGGCGAACACCCCGCCCGGGCACCTGACCGCCACCGATCTGGGCGACATCGCGGTCGCCCTGGGCGAGCGCTTCGGGTTCGCCGTCGAGCTCTTCAACAAGCAGGCGCTCATCGAGCTCGGCTGCGGCGGGCTGCTCGGCGTCAACCAGGGCTCGGTGGAGGAGCCCCGGATGATCCGGCTGGAGTACGCGCCGGAAGGGGCGACGCGACACCTGGGCCTGGTCGGCAAAGGCATCATGTACGACTCCGGCGGTATCAGCCTCAAGCCGAGCGACCCGATGCACCTGCTCATGAAGATGGACATGGGCGGGGCCGCCGCCGTGCTGGGCGCGTTCACGGGCCTGCGCGACGCCGGGGTCGATGTGCGCGTGACGGGCTGGCTCATGTGCACCGACAACATGCCCTCGGGCACCGCGTACAAGCTGGGCGACGTGCTCACGGCGCGCGGCGGCACCACGGTCGAGGTGAAGAACACCGACGCCGAGGGGCGCCTGGTGATGATGGACGCGCTGGTGCTCGCGAACGAGGCCGAGGTCGACGCGATCGTCGACATCGCGACCCTCACGGGGGCGGCACTCGTCTCGCTCGGACCGGCGACCGCCCCGGTGTTCGGCAACGACCAGCGCATGATCGATGCGGTGCGCGACGCGGCCGCGGCGGTCGATGAGCCGGTGTGGCAGCTCCCGCTCGAGAAGAAGTACCGACCGCAGCTCGACTCGGCGATCGCCGACATCGCCAACCTGGGCGGCCCCTTCGCCGGCGCCACCACCGCCGCGCTGTTCCTCGCGCACTTCGCCGGCGACACCCCCTGGGCGCACCTGGACATCGCCGGGACCATGCAGACCGAGAAGGACGACTCCTGGCGCACCGCCGGCGCCACCGGCTTCGGTGCGCGGATCCTGCTCGAGACCGCCCGCGCGTTCGGCACGGAGTAGGGCGCATGACCCCTCCCGCAGCGCCGAGGCCGCCCGGATCCTGACTGGAGCGGGTCTGCTTCCCTCCCCAGGGCAGGCCCGCTCCGCCGATCCCGGATCCTGCAGCTGCAGGATCCGGCCCACGTGCCGCAGGGCGACCGTCGCGTGCCGCGGGGTGACCGTCGCGCGCAGCGGGGTGACGGGGTTATCGTCGCTGCATGTGCCGGAACATCCGCTGTCTCCACAACTTCGAGCCTCCGACCAGCGATGACGAGGTGCGGGAAGCCGCCCTCCAGTTCGTCCGGAAGGTGAGCGGCTCCACGCATCCGTCCCGGGCGAACACGCCGGCGTTCGAGCAGGCGATCGATGAGATCGCGCAGGCCACCCGGCGCATGCTGGATCAGCTCGTGACCACCGCGCCGCCCAAGAACCGCGAGGCCGAGGCGGTCAAGGGCAGGCAGCGTCACGAGAAGCGCATGGAGCGCGAGGTCAGGATCCGCACGGCGACGCCCTGAGGTCGCCGCTCAGGCCGTGCGTCCGCATGGCGAGACGCCGAGTCGGCCGGCAGCGATGCGCGCGCTCCTCGTGATCCGGGCCCTCCGTGACATACGCTCGACGCGGAGCACGACACGAGGGGGCACCATGCGCAGACGTCAGGTCACGATCATCACGGGGGAGCCGGGCGCGTCGGCCGGAGGGTGGAAGATCGAGCCGTTCACCTTCGGTCTCGTCGGCGCCCTGGGCGTCCTCGTCGCCCTGCTGATCGGCGCGATCGTCGGGCAGCTCTCGACCGTTCTGGTCTACATCGGGATCGCGCTGTTCCTCGCCCTCGGACTCGACCCGATCGTGCGGCTGATCGAGCGGAAGCTCCCGCGCGGTGCCGCGGTGGCGATCGTGGTGGTCGTGGTGGTGCTCCTGTTCGCGGGCGTCCTGCTGGCGATCGTGCCGATCGTGGTGCAGCAGATCGCGCACCTCATCGAGACCGGTCCGAAGATGATCGACGACCTGCTGAACAGCGCCTGGTACACGCAGCTCGCCGCCCAGTACGGCGACTCGTTCAGCCAGGCCGTGGACGGGATCGCCAACTTCTTCAAGGATCCGGGCAACCTCACCAAGATCGGCGGCGGCGTGCTCGCGGTCGGCGCGGGCATCGCCGGCGGGTTCACCGGCTTCACGATCGTGCTGATCCTGACCCTGTACTTCATGGCCTCGCTGCGCGGGATGAAGCGCACCGCGGCCCGGTTCGTCCCGGCCTACCGTCGTGCCCGGTTCACCGAGATCGTCGAGGACGTGTCCGGCGCGGTCGGCCGCTACGTGATCGGTCAGGCGAGCCTGGCGCTCATCAACGGCGTGCTGAGCCTGATCTTCCTCACGATCATCGGGGCGCCGCTGCCGGCGCTGCTCGCCCTGATCGCGTTCATCGGCTCGCTCATCCCGCTCGTGGGGACGCTGTCCGGATCCATCATCAACTCGCTCATCTGCCTGTTCGTCTCGCCCCTGACCGCGCTGATCGCGTTCGCGTACTACCTCGTCTACATGCAGATCGAGGCCTACGTCATCAGCCCGCGCATCATGAGCAGGGCGGTGGCGGTGCCGGGCGCGCTCGTCGTGATCGCGGCCGTCGGCGGCGGCGCGCTCGGCGGGATCCTCGGGGCGCTCGTCGCGATCCCGGTCGCCGCGAGCGCGATCATCATCATCCAGAAGGTGGTGTTCCCCGCGCAGGATGCGAAGGTCGTCCCGCCGGATGAGGCGCGCACGGCCTGAGCCGGAGTCACCGACCGCGAGACCGATCCTCCGTCCCGAGACCGCACGATTCTTGCGCGGTCTCGGGACGGAGGATCGGTCTCGCGGCTCAAGGCGGGGGCAGGCGACGGTCAGGCCGCGAGGGCGAGGACCGCCTTCGCGCTCGTGGTGCGCCGGGCCGTCACGGCCAGGGTCGTCGCGACCAGCGCCAGCACGGTCCAGACCAGGAGTGCTGCGATCGCCGAGCCCGTGCCGTCGCCGCCGAGCAGGCCCGTCGCCGCGGGCGATGTGGGCAGGAACCCGGCGATCGCGGCGAGCCAGCCGGGCAGCGTCGAGATGATCCCCGCGCCGAGCGCGGCCACGCCGATGATCGCCGCGAGCCATCGCCCGATCCCGCCGAGCACGGCGACGAGCGCCTGGTTCACCGCGGCGAAGGCCACGCCCGCCAGCACGGCGACGCCGGCGAAGCCCCACCAGCGCGACGGGTCGTACTTCGCCACGACCTCGACCACGAGCGCCACCAGCAGACCCTGGCCCGCACCGAGGGCGGCGGCCGGGGCGAACGCGCGCAGCGCGAGCAGGGCCGAAGGGCGGCGCGAGGTGAGCGCCCGCGCGGTGAAGGCGCGCATCACTAGGAACGACACGAGACCGCCGAACCACAGCACCACGGCCGCCAGCAGCGGGATCGCGGTGGGGCCGAACATGCCGCCCGAGGTGTCGGCCTTGACCGGATCCGCGACGACCTCGGCGAGCGAGGACGCCTGGCTGTCGGTGCGCTTCGGCAGCGAATCCGCCGCCTGGTGCAGACCCGAGGCGAGGCTCGATGTGCCGGTCGCGAGGGATCCGATGCCGGTGCTGAGCTGGGATGCGCCGTCGGCGAGCTGCGTCGCCCCGGACTGCAGCCCCGTGGCGCCGGTGGCGAGGTTCCCCGCACCGGTCGCGCTCTGAGAGGTGCCGTCGGCGAGCTGGCCGAGCCCTGCGGAGAGCTGGTTGATGCCGTCGGCTGCGGTGCGGAGCTGGCCGGCGACCTTCGAGGTGGCGGCGGTGTTGAACTGGGAGAGCGCGGTGACCGAGGCAGCGGCGTAGCCGCTGGCGGTGCCGGCGGACGTGGCCGCTGTGATCGCATCCTGCGCGGCGCCGCCCACCGACTTGCAGAAGTCTGCGGAGGCGAGCGAAGGAGTCTTGGCGCAGTCCTGTGCCAGCTGGCCGAGTTTCTCGGCAAGTGCCGCAGTCTGGTCCGCCGACGTCTTCGCGTTGCTCGCGGTCGCCGCCGCGACTCCGCTGACGTCGGCCGGCACGAGCCCCTGCGCCTGCAGCGCATCCGCGCCCTGTGCGAGCTGTGCACCCGCCTGGTTCGCACCGGTCTGCGCGGATGTGATGCCGTTCGCGATCGTGCCGAGGCCGTTCGAGAGCTGGGACGCGCCGTCGGCGAGCTGGCCCGCGCCGTCTGCGAGCTTGGTCGCGCCGCCGGGGAGCGCGGCGGCCCCGGTCGCGGCCGACTTCGCGCCGTTCGCGAGCTGGTCGGCGCCGTCGGCGGCCTGACCGATCTTGTCGCCCAGGGTGCTGAACCCGACGAGCACGTTCTGCAGGGTGCTCTTCGAGATCGTCGTGCCCATGGTCGCCGCGGCCGTGGCGGCGATCTGGTTCGCGATGAGGCCGTCCGCGGCGCGCGCCTGCGGCGCCGTCGTGACCGAGATGGTCGCCTGCTCCGCCGAGGCCCCCGGATCCTGGATCGCGCTGCCGCCCGAGACCGCGGCGGCGGAGAAGTCCTTGGGGATCCGCACGACGGCCTGGTAGGTGCCGTCCTTGAGTCCCGCGGCCGCGTCCTTCTCGTTGGAGACGACCCAGGTGAGGTTCTCGTCCTTCGCGCCGGTGCCCTTCACGAGACCCGCGGAGAGCTGACGGCCGAGCGGCGCGAGCTGCCCGTCGACCTTCACGGGCTCGTCGTCGTTCACGATCGCCGCCGTCATGGTGTCGAGATGCTGCGTCGGATCCTGGAGGGCGGCGACGAGCACTCCGCCCAGCACGGCGGGCAGCAGCAGCACGCCGATGAGGGTGAGCGCCGTGATCGGCTTGTGCGTGCGGGCGCGTTCGATCAGCGCGGACAGACGGGAGGTCATGCGGTCACCTCGTCGAGGTCGGTGGCGGGCGCGTCGGAGTCGGCGCGAGACGAGACGCGGTGCCTCGTCAGGGACGGCGTTTCGTCTCGGTCGCCTGCGGCGTCCTCGCTCAACGTCCCCGGGTGAGGGTCGCCTGCGGCGTCCTCGCTCAACGTCCCCGGGTGAGGGTCGCCTGCGGCGTCCTTGCTCAACGTCCCCGGGTGAGGGTCGCCTGCGGCGTCCTTGCTCAACGTCCCCGGGTGAGGGTCGCCTGCGGCGTCCTCGCTCAACGACCGGCGGGCGATGTCCGTCCACCCGGCGTCGGTCAGCAGCCGGGTGGCCGCGGAGGCGTCGGCGGCGGTGGCGACGACGGCGAGAGCCCCGCGTCCCGCCGCGTCCCGCAGCATGGCCGCGGCCTGCTCGCCCTGCGCGAGGGTGAGGCGATCGGCGCCGTCGATCACGACGAGGGAGGTGCGCCCGCGCAGCGCCTCGCGCAGCTCGTGCAGCGGATCCGGCGCATCGGCCGCGGCGTGCGTCGTGTCGTCGACGAGCACCAGGCCGACGTGCGCGCGCACCCAGGCGGCGCGTCCCGGCAGCAGGTGCCCGGCCACGCGCAGAAGGCCCTCGGAGGGGAGGCGTCCGGCGAGCGCCAGCGCCACGGTCCGGCGCACCGCGTCGTCCCGTCCGGTGAGCACGAGTGCCGAGCCCGACGGCACGCGCAGGTCGAGCTTCTCGACCGCACCCGGGACGGTCACGCCGTCGGCGGCGATCACCGAGTCGTCCCCCGGCCAGTCGGCCAGATGCCGTTCGCGCTCGACGGCCTCGCCCTCGATGTCGACGCTCGGCAGGATCCGCTCGAGCCACGCGGGGATCTCCCACGCGCGCTCGCCGAGGATCGCCATGAGCGCCGGGATCAGGGTCATCCGCACGAGGAAGGCGTCGATCGCGATGCCCGCGGCGAGTCCCAGCGCGATCGGCTTGAGCGAGGAGTCGCCCTCGGGCACGAAGGCCACGAACACGGCGAACATGATGAGCCCGGCGGCGGTGACGACCTTCGCGGAGCCGGTGAAGCCCCCGCGCACGGCGCGCAGCGCGGCGGCCCGGCGCTCGGCGCGGTCGGGGCTGCGGGATCCCGCGTCGTGCACATAGTCCTCCCGCATCCGCGAGACCAGGAACACCTGGTAGTCCATGGCCAGGCCGAACAGCACGCCCATGAGGATGATCGGCATGAAGCTGATGATCGGACCGACCCGGGCGACGTGCAGGGCGTCGGCGAACCAGCCCCACTCGAAGACCGCGGAGACCACGCCGAACGCGGCCACGATCGAGAGCAGGTAGCCGAGCGCCGCGGTGACGGGCACCCAGATCGAGCGGAACACGATCGTCAGCAGCACGAGCGACAGGCCGATCACGAAGATGCCGAACGGCAGGAGCGCCGCGCCGAGCTGGTCGGAGATGTCGATCGCGACCGCGGTGAACCCGGTCACCTTCACGTCGATGCCGAACTTCTTGAGCCACTCGTCGTGATGCGAGCGCAGCTCGCGCACGAGGTCGGCGGTCGCGGGGGCGTCCGGCGCGGTGGTGGGGATCACCTGGACGATGCCGGTGTCGGCGGTCTCGTTCGGGGTCGCGAGGGCGATCTCGGCAACGCCCGGGAGCTTGCCGACCGCGTCGCCGAGATCGTTCATCAGCCCGACCGGATCGTTCGAGGTGACGATCGTGCCGGTGAGGATGAGCGGGCCGTTGAAGCCGGGGCCGAAGTGCTCGGCGGTGAGGTCGTAGTTCTCGCGGGCCTCGGATCCCTTCGGCTGCACGCCGGAGTTCGGCAGGGCCAGGGCGAGACTCGCGGCGGGCACGGCGACGACGCCGAGTCCGAGCACGATCGCGATCGCGACGAGCACGGGGTGCTTCGTGACGCCGCCCACCCAGCGCTCCGAGAAGCGGCGGCGCGCGGTCGCGTCCTGCTGGCCCTTGCGCGGGCGACGCGGCCGGACGGGGCGGCCCACGACGCGCCCCTTCAGGAAGCCGAGGATGGCCGGGGTGAGGGTCACCGCGATCAGCACCGCGATCAGCACCGCCACGGCGGCGGCGATCCCCATCGTGGTGAGGAACGGGATGCCGGCGAAGCCGAGCCCGATCAGCGCGATGAGCACGGTGATCCCGGCGAACACCACCGCGGATCCGGCCGTGCCCGTGGCCCGCGAGGCCGACTCCTCCGGATCCACGCCGGCGCGCACCTGATCCTGATGTCGCGCCATGATGAACAGGGCGTAGTCGATCCCGACGGCGAGTCCGAGCATGAGGGCGAGCAGCGGCGTCGTCGAGGACACCGGGGCGAAGGCGGTGGCGGCGAAGATCGCGGCCATCGAGACGCCGACGCCGAGCATCGCGGTGAGCAGCGGCATGCCCGCGACCACGAAGGAGCGGAACGCGACGATCAGCACGAGGAGGGCGACGACCAGCCCGACGCCCTCGGTGATCGAGATCGCCGGGATCGACATCGAGAACAGGTCGCCGCCGATGACCGCCCTGGATCCCTTCGGCAGCTCCTTCTCGAGGTCGCTCACGGCCGTGCGCAGCGTGTCCTTGGTGGCCGCGGACACGTCGGAGGCCTGGCCGTCGAACTGCAGGCGCACGATGGCGGCCGAGCTGTCGTCGCTCACCATCCCGGTGACGTGCGTGTCGTAGGGGCTCGTCGCGGCGAGGACGCCGCGGACCTTCCCGAGGTCGGTGACCGTCTGCTCGATCGGATCCCGGTAGTCGGCGGCGGTGACCCGGTCGCCGGGCGCGGCCACGACGATGAACTGGGCGCTCGTGCCGCTCACCTGGGGGAAGGTGCGCTCGAGCTGCTCGAGACCGGCCTGGGATTCGGTGCCGGGGATCGTGAAGGAGTTGTCGGTGCCCTTGCCGAGCGCCAGGGCGGCGCCGCCGGCGATGCCCAGCACCAGCAGCCAGGCGACGAGCACGCGCCAGGGGTGGCGGAACGACCAGCGTCCGAGCGAGGAGAGCAGAGTCGACACGGTTCCTCCGGAGGGAGTTCAGGCGGGTTCGATACACTGATGTATTCGATACGTGAATGTATCGTAGAACGACGGCACCGGGATAATCTGTGCGCGGGATGTGAATCGCGCACAGCGGCGCGACGACGGAGGTGCAGATGACCGGCAATGCGACCAGGAGCCGGGAGAACACGCGGGCGCGGCTGCTCGAGGCAGCGGCGCTGGTGTTCGCCGAAGAGGGACTGGACGGGGCGACCGTCGAGGCGGTGTGCGAACGCGCCGGCTTCACGCGCGGTGCGTTCTACTCGAACTTCGAGTCGAAGGACGAGCTGTTCCTCGAGCTGGCCGGATCCGTGTCGGCCGAACGGCTCACCGCCGTGCGCGCGCGGGTGAACGAGCTGAACGAGGCCGGCGCGCTCGCCCAGGACTGCGACGCCACCACGCTCGTGCAGCAGGTCATGGACACCGGCAGCGACGACCGCCTGGGTGTGATGCTGCTCAGCGAGATCCGGCTGAGGGCGCTCCGCGACCACGCCTGGGGCCGGGCCTATCTCAAGCAGGAGCAGGAGATGGTCGACGGCATCGCGCGGATCATCGACGACATCGTCGCGACCGGCACGATGTCGCTGCGGGTCGAGCCGGAGGTCGCGGCCCGCATGCTGCTCGTCGTCTGGGAGGGCATGACCGTGCGGGGGGCGATGGCGGGCCAGGACGACGCCCAGCTGCGCCGCACCGGGAGCGTCGAGCTCGGACGGCTGGTGTCCCTGCTGCTCGGCTGAGACCCGAGTCCGGGGCGGCTCAGCTCGGATCCGCGTCCAGCAGCGCGTGGCAGCGGGTGAGCCGCGCGAGCCACCAGTCCCGGCGGGCGGCCGGAGCCTCCAGGCGGGCCAGGGCGGTCGCATCGGGCGTCACCCGGGCGGCGGACACGACCCCGCCGTGCGGGCGGGCATCGGCGACGTCGTCGGCGAAGAGCGACGCCGTGCCGAGGCCGCAGTCGTAGTCGAGCGCCGGCAGCGCCGCGGCCAGTGCCGCCCCGAGGGACAGGCCGACCGCCGTGTCCAGCGCGCTCGAGACGACGACGGGCAGCCCTGCCTCCGCGACGATGTCGAGGGCCCGGCGGATGCCGCCGAGCGGCTGCGCCTTGATCACCAGCAGATCCGCCGCCCCCGCGCGGGCGACCGCGAGGGGGTCCTCCGCCCTGCGCACGCTCTCGTCGGCCGCGATCGGGATGTCGAGATAGCGGATCCGCTCGCGCAGCTCGACGAGCTCGTCGACGCCCGCGCACGGCTGCTCGGCGTACTCCAGGTCGAACGGGGCCAGGGCGTGGATCGCGCGCTCGGCCTCGTCGACGTTCCAGCCGGCGTTCGCATCGATCCGGATCCGCCCCTCCGGCCCCATCTCCGCCCGCACGGCGCGCACGCGGGCGACGTCGTCGGAGAGCCCCTGCCCCGCCTCGGCCACCTTGACCTTCGCGGTGCGGCAGCCGTCGAAGCGCGCGAGCACGTCGGGCACCCGTTCCGCGGGCACGGCGGGGATCGTGGCGTTCACGCGGATCCCGTCGCGCACGGCGTCGGGGCGGGGGTGCCAGGCGTCCGCGATCGCGGCGGCCAGCCAGGTGGACGCCTCGGCGTCGTCGTACTCGGCGAAGGGCGAGAACTCGGCCCAGCCCTGCGGCCCCTCGAACAGCAGCGCCTCGCGGACCTCCACCCCGCGGAAGCGCGTGTACATCGGGAGCGCGACCACCCGTGCGGTCTCGAGGATCTCGGCGAGCGGGGGGACGTCGGTCATGCCCCCATCATGCACCCGTCGGCATCGCCGGCGCGGGTGCGGCAGCTCGACGGCGCGGACTCCGCCGCTCCTTCCGTGACGATCGGCACACCATGTGACGATCAGCACACGAATCGCCCGGATCCCTGTGCTGATCGTCACCGCGTGTGCCGATCGTGGCGGCCCCCGTCGGTCGCGGAGGAGCTCGGCCCGCGGATCCGGCCAGCGGGCTCGGGCCGTCGCCCGGCGCGGCTCAGCCGAGCCGCTTCTGCAGCTCGGCCATGCGCGCCGTCAGGGTGAATCCGAGGCGCGCGTTGACCGCGAGCATGTGCGCGTTCGACTCCGCGTTGAACGTGTAGACGCGAGGCGTCTGCGGGGAGTGCTGCTGCAGGGCGCGCAGGTTCTCGAGCTTGATGCGCAGGCCGATCCCGTGTCCGCGGTCCTCGCGACGCACCAGGGTGCCCCATTGATAGGCGTTCCCGTCATCCTCCGAGACGACGAGCTGCGTGTACCCGGCGACCCGACCGTCCGGTGCGATCGCGATCGTGCCGAACGAGGTGCGGTGCTGCGCCGCCTGCAGCGCCTCGTCCGCGCGGAAGTCCTGCACGTCGGCGGATGCGGCGTCGATGTCGAGATCACCCGTGGGCGCCTCGGTGTCCAGGCTGGCGTCCAGGGCCGCCCACTCGGCCACGAACTCCTCCGGGACCGGTCCGACCCAGCCTCGGATCCGGTACCCCTCCGCCGGGGCCTCGGCGACCAGTGCCGCGATGGCCTCGTCCGCGATCGGCAGGTCGAGCCGGTTCTGCAGGTCGCCGAGCGCGACGTCGTATCCGTGGCGGCGGGCGAACTCCCGATTCGCCGCGCCGGTGCCATCCGCGGGCAGGGACGCCGGCCAGAAGATGTCGGCGCGCATCGTGGTGCGACCCGCTCGTCCCGCCTCGTCCTCGAGCGCGGCGAGGAGCGCGGATCCGATGCCGCGGCGGCGGTGCTGCGGCGGGACGTTCACGCCCACGGCGGCGACGTGCCGATTGTCCTTGAGCGTCAGGGCGAGCGAGGCGGATCCGACGACGACGCCCTCTTCCGCCGCGACGTACGCCCGGCGGCTGAACCGGGCGGACTCCTGCTGCAGCTCGGCGCGGCTCTCCTCGCGGGACCAGACCGTCGCGTCCTCGCCGAGATCGGCCCGGCGGGCTACCGCATACGCGTCCCACCAGGCGTCCACCGCCGCGTGGTCGTAGGGGTCGACGGGGCGGATCTCGATCGTCATGCCTCCACGCTACGGGAGTGCGACAGGCAGGATCGTGCGATTGACAATAGTGTGTGAGACACAATATGGTGTTGACCATGAACGACGAGGAGTTCGACGGGCACCTGCAGGAGCTGCGGCGCGGCACGATCGTGCTCGCGAGCCTGCGGCTGCTGCGCGAGCCCGGATACGGCTACGGCCTGCTCGAGCAGCTGAGCGCCGCCGGATTCCCCACCGACTCGAACACGCTCTACCCCCTGCTGCGCCGCCTCGAGAAGCAGGGATACCTCGTGAGCGAGTGGAACACCGAGGAGGCGCGCCCGCGCAAGTTCTACCGCACCTCCGACGCCGGGCTGCGCCTGGCCGACACTCTCAGCCGCGACGTGCAGGCGATCGCCGCCGCCGCGAAGAAGCTTCCCTGACCTCCTGGAGGAGAACATCATGGACACCGACACGTCGCTCGTCGAGCGATACGTGACCGCGGTCGCGCGGTCCGTCCCCGCCGCCGATCGGGCGGAGGTCTCCGCCGAGCTGCGCGCGTCGATCGCCGACGAGGTCGAGGGCCGCATCGCCGCCGGCGAGGAGCCCGCCGCGGCCGAGTACGCCGTGATCGCCGAGCTCGGGGATCCGATCGCCTACGCCGCGTCGCTCTCCGGCCGCCCGCTCGTGCTGATCGGCCCGCGCTACTACGCCGCGTGGCTGCGGCTGCTGCGCCTGCTGCTCATCATCGTCGTGCCCGTCGCCGCGCTCATCGCGGGGCTCGTCCGGGCGATCGGGGGAGGCGACGTGGGCGCGGTGATCGGATCCATGATCCCGGCGATCATCATGTCCGGCGTGCAGGTCGGGTTCTGGACGACCCTGGTCTTCGCCGTGCTGGAGCGGGTGGGATCCACCGGCGACACGGTGCTCGACTGGACGCCCGACAAGCTGCCGCGCACGGTGATCCCCACCGCGCGGCTCTCGGATCTGATCGGCATCGCCGTCATGACCGTGCTGCTCGTCGGCTCCGTCGTCTGGGACCGGACCATCGGCTGGGGCGACCAGCACGTCCACGTCCTGGCGCCGGGACTGTGGCCGTGGGTGATGACCGCGTGGTTCGGGCTGCTCGCGATCGGTCTGGTCGTCGAGGCGATCGTCGCCGTGCGGGGGCGCTGGAGCGCACCGCTCGCGGCGGTGAGCATCGCGGCGAGCCTGGTCGCGATGATCGGCGCGATCATGCTGGTCTGGCGCGGTGCGGTGATCGCCCCCGACCTGATGGCGCGGATGCAGGCCGCGAGCACCCCGACGGCGGACATCGTGCAGATCGTGAACATCTCGATCACGGCGGTGCTGGGCGGGATCCTCATCGGCCTGCTGTTCGACGCCTACCGCAAGCTCGGTCTCGCCCGGGAGGTATGAGCGGTCCGCTGCGGGCGACAGCCGGAATAGGCTGGATCCGTGACTGACAAGCTCGTCTCCGACCTGTTCGATCCGGCTGAGTGGACGCTCGCCCCTGGCGCGGGGGAGTACACCGATATCACGGCGCACGTCTCGAACGACGGGCGGATCGCCCGCATCGCCTTCGACCGGCCCGAGGTGCGCAACGCCTTCCGCCCGCACACGGTGGACGAGCTCTACCGCGCGCTCGACGAGGCGCGGCAGGACCCCCGGATCGGCGTCGTGCTGCTCACCGGCAACGGACCGAGCCCGAAGGACGGCGGCTGGGCGTTCTGCTCGGGCGGCGACCAGCGGATCCGCGGGCGCGACGGCTACAAGTACTCCGAGGACGAGACCGCGGTGCCGGCCGAGCAGCAGGCTCGGGCCGGTCGCCTGCACATCCTCGAGGTGCAGCGGCTCATCCGGTTCATGCCCAAGGTCGTCATCGCGGTCGTGCCCGGCTGGGCGGCCGGGGGCGGGCACTCGCTGCACGTGGTCTGCGACCTGACGATCGCGAGCGCCGAGCACGGCCGGTTCAAGCAGACCGATGCGGATGTCGGATCCTTCGACGCCGGCTACGGATCCGCGTACATGGCGCGTCAGACCGGCCAGAAGTTCGCCCGCGAGGTGTTCTTCCTCGCCGAGGAGTACTCCGCCGAGCGGGCGATGCAGGCGGGGGCCGTGAACCGCGTCGTGCCGCACGCCGAGCTCGAGCGCGAGGCGATCGCGATGGCCCGCACGATCCTCACCAAGTCGCCCACGGCGATCCGCATGCTGAAGTTCGCCTTCAACGCCGTCGACGACGGACTGGTCGGGCAGCAGGTCTTCGCCGGCGAGGCCACCCGCCTCGCATACGGCACCGACGAGGCCGTCGAAGGACGCGACTCCTTCCTCGAGAAGCGCGAACCGGACTGGTCGCCGTATCCCTGGCACTTCTGATTCGCCGCGAGAAACCACGTCCCGCACGAGACGTCACGCGGGGACGGGATTCTCACGCGGGATCCGGTTTCTCGAAGATCGAATCGTAGGCCCTCGCACGGATCCGGGAAGGCGGTGCGCATGAGACTCGAGGCTCTCGACGGCGGGGACGCCGGTGCGGTGAGCGCCGCCCTCGCGGCGGCGCTCGACGGCACCCGGCCGCTGGCGCTCGGCTTCACGCCCGGAGCCGGCGACGTGGTACCGGAGGGAACGGCGGCGGTCATCGCCACCTCGGGTTCCACCGGGGTGCCCAAGCGCGTCGTGCTGTCCGCGGCGGCCCTGCGGGCGAGCGCCGCGGCGACAGCGCAGCGGATCGGATCCGGGCAGTGGCTGCTCGCCCTCTCGGCGGGATACGTCGCCGGCCTCCAGGTGCTCGTGCGGGCGCACCTCGCCGGCACCGAGCCGGCGCTGCTGGAGGGACGGTTCACCCCCGCGTCGTTCGTCGCCGCCGGCGACGGCCTCGGGCCGGGTCCCCGGTACACCTCGCTGGTGCCCGCGCAGCTCGCGACGCTCCTGGACGCGGCGGGGGATCCCGACGTGCGCCGCGTCCTCCGCTCCTTCGAGGCGGTGCTCATCGGCGGCCAGGCGCTCCCGCCCGCGCTCCGCGAACGCGCGGCGGATCTCGGTGTGCGCATCGTGCGCACCTATGGATCGAGCGAGACCGCGGGCGGTTGCGTCTACGACGGGGTGCCGCTGGACGGCGTGCGCGTCGCGGCGGTCGACGGCGAGATCCGCCTGAGCGGGCCGACCCTCGCGGACGGCTACCTGCGGGACGACGAGCTCACGGCGCGCACGTTCGTCGCCGATGCGACCGGCGCGCGCTGGTACCGCACCGGTGACGCGGGGACCATCGCCGACGGCCGCGTCGCCGTCACCGGCAGGATCGACAACGTCATCGTCTCGGGCGGCGTCAACGTCTCGCTGGACCGGGTCGAACGGGCGGTCCGCACGGTGCCCGGTCTCGAGGGTGCGGTCGTCGTCGCGGTGGACGACGCCCGGTGGGGGCAGGGTTCCGCCATCGTCGCCGCCCGCGCCGCCGACCCCGCCGGGCCGGCCGCTTCCGGCCCGGTCGCGCAGGGAGCCCTCCTCGCCGCCGCCCGGGACCGGGTGGCGGACGAGGTCGGGGCCGCCGCGCGCCCCGGCCGGCTCCTGCTCCTGGACGAGCTCCCGCTGCTCTCCTCGGGCAAGCCCGACCGGCGCGCGATCGCCGCGCTCGCCGCAGCGCACGCCGTGGCGGATACATCTCCCGGCGGATGACCGCGCCGGATCCGGTCGCGTACCGTGAGGGGGTGTTCCGCAGCATCCCGCGTTTCTGGCTCGTGTTCGACATCGTCGGCAGCGCCATCGGCCTGCTGCTCACCCTGCCGCTGACGTACACGTTCGAAGCGGGCACGATGAGCCGCTGGATCCCGGACGGCCCGGCATCGCTGCTGCTGGTGCTTCTGGTGGCGGTGATCCTGTGGGGCGCGGCGGCGATCAGCCGGCTCTCCCCGGTGCTGGCGCTGATCGTCGCGTGGGCCGGCGCCGTGCTGCAGATGGCGTGCGGCTTCTCGCCGGGGGCGTACAACCTCGCGATCCTCGCCGTGGTGTTCGCGACCTCGGCGTGGGGCTCGGTGCGACTGCTGTGGATCGGCGGGGCCTCCGCCCTGGGCGGCGGGCTCCTCGCGGGCGGCTACATGTCGCTCATCAACGAGCAGTCCCTCGTCCAGGACCCCCAGACCGGCCTGCGCGTGGCGCTGGTCGCCGTGCTGCTCGGCACCGTGTCCGTGCTCACCCTGGTGATGGCGTGGGGCGCGGGTCTGCTGTGGCGGGTCGTGCTGCGGGGCCGGAGCACCCGAGACGCGCAGGTGCGCGCCGAGGCGGTCGCGGCGGCCGAGCAGGAGCGGGTGCGGATCGCCCGCGACATGCACGATGTGGTCGCCCACTCGCTCGCGGTCGTGATCGCGCAGTCCGACGGCGCGCGGTACGCCGCGGCGTCCGACCCGGCGCAGGCGACCGCCGCGCTGACCACGATCGGGCAGACCGCGCGGGCCGCCCTCTCCGACGTGCGACTGCTGCTCGCGCAGCTGCGCCACAGCGAGGGGCAGGGGCCGCAGCCCACCCTCGCCGACCTCGAGACGCTGTACGCGCAGGTGCGCGCGGCGGGCATCGAGCCGCGTGTCACCGTCGACCCGATGCCGCCCGGGGAACCTCCGGCCGGCATCCAGCTCGCCGTCTACCGCATCCTGCAGGAGGCGCTGACGAACGCGATCCGGCACGGCTCGGGCGACGTCGACGTCTGGCTCGGTTGGCACGCCGACCGCGTGCAGATCACGGTCCGCAACGGCGTGCCCGCGACGCCGCGGCAGGCGCACGCGGAGCGCGGCCACGGCCTCATCGGCATGCGCGAGCGCGCGCAGCTCGTCGGCGGAACGCTCACCGCGGAGCACGAGGCGGCGGGCTTCGTGGTCCGTGCGGCGCTGCCGATCGGCACCGCGCCCGCGTGACCGCAGGATCGGGTCGCCCCGGCCCTGGTGCGAGGAGCCGGGGGAGCAACGATGACAGACTCTTGTCAGAGGCGCGGCGACTCCGCGCGGAACGAGGAGGCAGGATGATCCGGGTCGTGCTGGTCGACGACCAGGCGCTGTTCCGCGCCGGGATCCGCATGCTCGTCGCGTCCCAGCCTGATCTCGAGGTGGTCGGGGAGGCGGGCGACGGCCAGGAGGCGATCCAGGTCGTCCGCGAGACGCGTCCGGACGTGGTCATGATGGACATCCGGATGCCCGTGATGGACGGACTGACCGCGACGGCGCACATCCTGGAGCAGGCGGATCCGCCCCGCATCGTGATGCTCACGACGTTCGACCTCGACGAGGCCGCGGCGCGCGCGATCCGTCAGGGCGCGAGCGGGTTCCTCCTCAAGGACGCGGATCCGGAGTTCCTGCTGGCCGCGATCCGCACCGTGCACTCCGGCTCCAGCGTGATCGCCGCCTCGGCCACCCGCGACCTGTTCGCGCACTTCGCCGCCCCCGCGCAGGCGCCGGTGCCGCCCAGCTACGACGACCTCACCGAGCGGGAGAAGGAGATCTTCGCGCTCGCCGCCCGCGGGTTGTCCAACGCGGAGATCGCCGCGCGCGAGTTCCTGTCCGAGGCGACGGTGAAGACGCACATCAGCCGCATCCTCACCAAGCTGGCGCTGCGCGATCGCGTGCAGCTCGTGGTGTTCGCGTTCGAGCACGGCCTGAACTGACGCCGCGTGCGCCGCGCGTCACTCCTCGGGGTGCAGCAGATCCCGCAGGGCGCGGGCCGCGCGGGTCGGGGTCGCCCGCCACACCACGCCCAGGCGCGAGCGCACATCGGCGGCATCGATCGGGATCGCGCGGATGCCCTCCCAGCGCCGGCATGTCGCGGCGCTGACGACGCCGACCCCGAGCCCGCGCACGGCGAGCTTCTCCACGGCGGAAGGCGTGGACACCTCCCAGTGCGGCGCTCCCGCTCCGGGGCGCCCGGACAGCAGCGCGTCGAGCGCGGCACGGTCGCCGGTGCCCTCGGGCAGTGCGATGAGGTCCATGCCGACGAGCTCCGCGGGGCGGATCGCGCGCCGCGCGGCCCAGGGGTGGGACGGGGAGACCACGGCGACCATCGGATCGTCGAACACCACCGCGGAGCCCAGATCCGCCGGCGGCTGCTCGGCCCAGGCCGCCAGCGCGAGGTCGATCTCGCCGCGCCGGACCGCGTCGATCAGCCGCGCCGAGGTGTCCTCGCGCAGTCGCAGCTCGAGGCCGGGGTGCGCGGCGCTGATCTCGGCGAGGGCGTCGTAGAACCGCGGCCAGGTGAGGCCGAACACCGTGCCGACGCGCAGGGATCCGAGCAGCAGCCCGCGCAGGTCGGCCGCCGTCGCGCCGATCTCGCCGATCGCCTGGAGCGCCGCGCGGATCGCGGGCATCAGGCGCTCGCCTTCCTGGGTGAGGGCGACACGGCGGGAGGTGCGGTCGAACAGCGCGACGCCGAGCTCGCGTTCGAGCTTCTGCACCTGCGTGCTCACGCCGGACTGACTGACCCGTACGCGCTCCGCGGCCGCGGTGAAGGAACCCGTCTCGACGACGGCCAGGACGTAGCGCAGCTGATGAAGTTCCATCTCTGAGACAGATGATAGCGATGGGAATCAGCTGTTGGACGGATGAATTCCGATCGCCCAGGCTGAAGAGGACGAAAGGAAGACCATGACCCTCACCGACAGCATGACCCCGGCCGAGCCGACCGTCCCCGTCCCCGTCCGTCTCGACATCGACACGGTCGCGCCGCGCTTCTCCCGCGCGCTCGCGGGCCTCGACGCCGCGATGGTGCGCGAGCTCGACGCGGCGGGCATCGACGCCCGGCTGCGCGAGCTGGTGCGCCTGCGGGCTTCGCAGATCAACGGCTGCAGCTACTGCGTCGACCTGCACGCCGGCGACGCCGCGAAGGCCGGAGACACCGCCGCCCGCATCGCCGCGGTCGCCGTGTGGCAGGAGTCGCCGTTCTTCACCGCCCGCGAGCGCGCCGCGTTCGCGCTCACCGAGAGCATCACCCGGCTCTCCGAGACCCACGTGCCGGATGCGGACTGGGCCGCCGCGGCCACGCGCTTCTCGCCGGAGGAGCTCGGCGCGCTCGTCTCGCTCATCGTCGTGATCAACGCCTGGAACGCCGTCGGGGTCTCGACCCACGCCTGGACGGGGTCGATGTAGGCGAAGGGCGGGCGCCGCTGGGCGCCTGCTCGCGGAGCCGCAGGGCCCGGATCATCCTTGCGATGTACGGGGATGGATCCGCAGAGCGACGCGACGGGAGGGGCCGGATCCCTAGCGTCGAAGACATGGAGATCACGACCAGCGACCTGGGACTCGCAGCCCGCGTCCAGCACCTCACCAAGACCTATGGATCCGGCGAGGGCGCGGTGCGTGCCCTCGACGACGTCAGCGTCGGCATCCGCCGCGGCCAGTTCACCGCGATCATGGGTGCCTCCGGCTCGGGCAAGTCCACGCTGATGCACATCATGGCGGGCCTGGACACGCCGACCCGCGGGCGCGCCTGGATCGGCGACACGGAGATCAGCGGACTCGGCGACCTGGACCTCACGATCCTGCGCCGCAGGCGCGTCGGCTTCATCTTCCAGGCGTTCAACCTCGTGCCCACCCTGGACGCGCTCGGCAACATCCTGCTGCCGTTCGAGCTCGACGGACGTCGCCCCTCCGCGATCGAGCGGGCGCGGATCGACTCCCTCGTCGAGATCCTCGGCATCGGGCCGCGGCTCCGGCACCGCCCGCACCAGCTCTCCGGCGGCCAGCAGCAGCGCGTGGCCATCGCGCGGGCGCTGGCGACGGCGCCCGATCTCGTCTTCGCCGACGAGCCCACGGGCAACCTCGACTCCGCGTCGGGGCGCGAGGTGCTGCAGCTGCTGTCGACCGCGAGCCGCGAGCAGGGCCAGTCGATCGCGATGGTCACGCACGACGCGGTCGCCGCGAGCTACGCCGACCGGGTGCTGTTCCTCGGCGACGGCCGCATCGTCGCCGACCACCCGCGCCGCAGCGCCGACGAGATCGCGGGGCTCATGCTCTCCGGCGGCGCACCGGTCGCCGCGGCACGCACGGAGGTGCCGGCATGACCGCCGTCGCTCCGACCCTGCTGGAGACGCCGCTGAGCCCCTCGCGGATCGCGTTCCTGCGCGAGCGCGGGATGGGTTCGAGCGTGTTCGTCGCGGCGCTCACCGCGGCGTTCGGCGTCATCCTCGTCGACACCACGGGATTCCTCGGCGCACTGCTGCAGAGCGACCCGACGATCGGGGACAGCAAGACCCTCGCGTACGTCGTGCAGATCCTGTCGGTGCTGCTCACCGCGGTCGCCATGTACGTGGCCGCGATCGTCACCGCCAACACGTTCTCGACGATCGTCGCCGGGCGCACCCGCCGCATCGCGCTGCTGCGCCTCATCGGCGCCTCGGCCCGGGCGCAGCGCACGGAGGTCGCGGGGCAGGGGCTCGCGGTCGGGATACTCGGGGCGATCCTCGGACTGATCGGCGGGGTGCTGCTGAGCTGGGCCGGGATCGCGATCGGGTCCTCCTTCTTCGCCCATGCGCCGGTCGGGTTCTCGCCCCTGCAGCCGACCGTGCTGATCCCGGCCGTCGGCGTCGCGCTGACCACGTGGCTCGCCGCCTGGGCGGGCTCCCGCCGGGTGCTCACGGTGACGCCGCTGCAGGCGCTCGCGGGATCGGCCGAGCGCAGCGTCGAGGAGACCGGCACGGTCTCCTCCCGCCACCTGGGCGCCATCACGATGTTCGTGCTGGGAGGCGCCCTGCTCGCGGGCGGCGTCGTGTACGGACTGACCTCGCCGCTCGGCGTGGTGGTCGCGTTCTTCGGCGGCGTGTTCTCGTTCACGGGGCTCGCCATCGGCGCGGTGCTCATCATGCCGCCCGTGCTGCGGCTCGTGGGGCGCCTGTTCGGACGCAGCGCGACCGCGCGCCTCGCCGCGGAGAACGCCCTGCGTCACCCCGAGCGCTCCAGCCGGATGGCGATCGGGGTGGTGATGGGCGTGACCCTCGTCACGATGTTCGCCGTGGCGATGGAGTCGGCCAAGGCACTGGTGGTGCGCTCGAGCGCGGAGAAGCTGCCGCCCGAGTACTTCGCCCCGTTCGACGTGTTCGGCACGGTGATGATGGTGCTCGTCGCAGTGTCGGCGGTGATCGCCGCTGTCGGGCTGGTCAACCTGCTGACGATCGGGGTGGTGCAGCGGCGGCGCGAGCTCGGCCTGCTGCGGGCGATCGGGCTGAGCAGCCGTCAGGTGCGCCGGATGGTGCTGCTGGAGGCGGCGCACGTGACGATCGCGGCGACCGCGACGGGTCTCGTGCTGGGCGTCGCCTACGGCTGGATCGCGGCCCAGTCGCTGCTCGGATCCGTGCCCTCGATGCCCGACTTCCATCCGGCGGGGCTCATCCCGCCCGTGATCCCGTGGGTGCCGGTGGTCGCGATCGTCGTGGCGACGGCCGTGCTCACGCTCGTGGCGTCGGTCGCGCCGACCCGGCTCGCGACCCGCGTCGCGCCGGTCGAGGCCCTCGCCGCCGATTGAAGCGCGGCAAGGATCAGGCAGGGCTGCGGGTGCTTCCCGCGGCCCTGTCCCAGCCCCGCGCGAGACGGCGGATCCGCCATCCGCGCCACTGCCACGCCGCCCACAGCACGGGCAGCAGTGCGAGCGACCCCGGACCGCCGAAGACGAGCCGGTCGCGCCAGAGCGCGCGCCCGCCGGGCAGGGCCGAGACGGCCATGCGGTGGTCCCAGACGTCGAGCGAGGAGAGCGGCCCGGTGAGCGGGATCCCGCTGTCGCGCAGGATGCGCACGGTCTCGCCTCGGTGCTCGCGGACCTCGTCGTAGGCGCTGATGAGCTGCGTGCCGACCGGGATCAGGCCGAACAGCCGCAGCCGCACCGCGGTGTGCAGCAGGGAGCCCTCGTCGGCGTGCGTGAGCGGCTCGACCACGATCACGGGGGCATAGAGGGCCGTGAGCACGGCGGGCGAGTGGAGGCAGGCCCAGGCGGCGTCCGCACTCGCCCGGATCCGGAACTTCAGCTGCACCTGCCGCAGCTTCGGGCTCGCCGTCGTCATCGCGGTGTCACCGCCGCCCGGCGATCCGCGGCCGTGATCTCGCGGCGGGTCCAGACCAGCAGGAACCGCTCGTCGTAGCGGCGCGAGCAGCGCGCGCACGACGACGCCCGGGTGGGGCGCCGATGCCGGTACGTCGTGTGCCCGGTCGGGCAGCGACCGACCCAGGGGGCCAGATCGGTCGCGGTCTCGCCGTGGTGCGTGGTCCCGCCCACGTACCCCAGCGCGCGCGCCGTCCGCTTCCAGGCGGCCCCGTGCGCGGCCTGATGGCCGGCGAGGGCGTGCGCCACCTCATGCAGGAGCACCTGGTGGATCTCGTCGTCGTCGAACCGTGCCGCCAGATAGCGGGAGACGGTGATCCGCTTGTCGCGGTAGTTGCAGGCGCCCGCGCGGCGCTTGGCGTTGTCGAAGCCGAACGACCAGGTCGGATCCAGATGCAGCCGGATCAGGGCTTCGCCCCAGATCCGCACTCGTTCCAACTCGGCCATGCACTCACGTTAGGCGATGCCGCCGACATCCGGGCGCGCTCCCCGGCGCGGTGCAGCGAACGGCAGGGAGGTGGTCGTTGTGCAGGGAGGCCGGTGGTTGTGCAGGGAGGCCGGGCTGTTGTGCAGGGAGGGCGGGGTGTTGTGCAGGGAGGGCGGGGTGTTGTGCAGGGAGGGCGGGGTGTTGTGCAGGGAGGCCGGGCTGTTGTGCAGGGACGCCGGCCTCACTCCCCGCAGCGACGGGCGGAAGTCCGCGGCGGACCGGATGGCGTGACGAGCGCCGACGGGTCGTGACCCTGCAGAATGCCGGACGCTCCCTGCAGAACGCCGGACGCTCCCTGCAGAATGCCGGACGCTCCCTGCAGAACGCCGGACGCTCCCTGCGGAACGCCGGACGCTCCCTGCGTAACGCACGGTGGTCCCTGCAGAACGACCGTGGCGCGCGGCCGACGAGGATCAGCCGTTGACGGCCACCGGATCCTGATGCCGCTCGACGGTCTCGATCGCGAGCAGCGCGGCCTCGAGTTCGGCGTCGGCGGCCCCGGCCTCGCGGCGGAGGAACAGGGTGCGCTTGAAGCTCTCCCTCGCCTGCTCGAACTCGCCGGCCTCGAAGGCGTTGCGTCCGCGGTGCTGATGCGCGAACGCCGCGATGGGCACCCAGCCCTGGCCCTCCGCCTCGGCCACGCAGGTCGCGAGCTCATGGTCGGCCGCGCCGTGCATGCGGCGGTACTGCAGCACGGTCGCATGCAGGACGCGAGCGCGCAGGAGGTCCTTCCGGGTGCCCGCCATGCGCGCCTGCCGCACGGTCTCCGCGGCGAGGACGAGCGCGTCGTCGAGGCGGCCGAGCACCTTGAGCAGCCACACCCGCTCGAGCATCGAGGGGAGGCTGCGCTGATCTCCGAGCTCGTCGAGACGTTCCTCGCACTCGGACGGATCCACGAGCTCGCGCAGTGAGTCCGGGTCGTATCCCTTGATGTAGCCCACGCGTCGCCCTCCTGTACCGCTCGCCGTGCCTTCCAGTCTGCCTGCGGATCGCGAGCATCCGCGAAGGCCCCGGGGCGTGCCGTGAGAAACCGGTCGGCGACGTGCGCAACGGACCCGGTCCAGTCGCATCGGCCGGGTCAGCGCAGGAAGAGACCGGCGTCGGGCCGGGGCGAGGCGACCGCCGTCGCGTCGGTGACGATCGCCGCGTCCTTCGCGAACGCCGTGACCTCGGAGCCGTGCGCGAGCTTGGCCGGATGGGGGCCTGCGGCGAGGATGCGCGGCAGTGCGTCGGCGGGCAGGGGAGCGGCCGATGCCGCGAGCACGAGGTTGCCGAACCGGCGGCCCTTCAGGATCTGCGCGTCGGCGAGGATCGCGACCTCGGGCAGGACCGTGCGGATCGTGGCGACCTGGCGGCGCGCGAAGGCGAGCCCCGGACCGTCGGCGACGTTCACGAGGAGCACGCCGGCGGGCGCGAGCAGAGCCGCCAGCTCGGCGTAGAACTCGACGCTGGTGAGGTGCGCGGGCGTCTGCGCGCCGGAGTACACGTCGGCGACCACGAGGTCGACGGTCCCGACGAGGGCGGGCGGCAGCCGCCGCACGCCCTCGCGGGCGTCGCCGATGCGGATGCGGATCGCGGCCCCGCGCGGCAGCGGGAGATGCTCGCGCACGAGCTCGACGAGCGGGGCCTCCAGCTCGATCACCTGCTGCCGCGAGCCGGGGCGCGTGGCGGCGATGTAGCGGGGGAGGGTCAGCGCCCCCGCACCCAGGTGCACGGCTGTGATGGCCTCCCCCGGAGAGCCGAGCTGGTCGATCAGCGCTCCCATCCGCACGATGTACTCGAAGTGCAGGTGCGTCGGATCCGCGGGATCCACGTGCGACTGCGGCGTCTCGTCGATGAGCAGCTCGTACCCGCCGCCGAACTCCGCGGGCACCACCCGTGCGATCCCGCCGGAGCCGAGCCGGGCCGACGGATGCTCGGTGTCCTTCGCGCGCGCTCTGCCCATGCCACGAGGGTATTCCGTGCCCGCCATCGCTTGCACCGGGTTTGTTAGTAGTGGATGCTTAAATGCGGCGCGCCGGCGCCGACGGATTCGACGAGGAGACCTCCATGACCACCGAGCACGCCCCCGCCGGAGCCGACGAGCTCGCCCGCCTCGCCAACGGGGTGCTGTGGCCGGGATTCCTCGGCTCCGAGCTGCCGGATTGGCTGGCCGCGGAGCTGCGGGACGGCCTCGCGGGCGTCGTCTACTTCGCGCAGAACCTCTCGCCGCACCTCGATCGGCTGAGCGCCGCGATCCACGAGGCCAATCCGCGCGCGCTCATCGGCGTCGACGAGGAGGGCGGCAGCGTCACCCGGCTCGAAACGCTCGCCGGGTCGACGGCGCCGGGGGCCGCGCAGCTCGGCGCGCTCGACGACCTCGCCGCCACCCGGGCGACCGGAGCGGAGCTCGCCCGCCGGGTCCGCGAGGCCGGCGCCGACGTGCTGATCGGGCCGGTCGCGGACGTCAACACGGATCCGCGCAACCCGGTCATCGGCGTGCGCGCGTTCGGCGCGCAGACCGCACTCGTGTCCCGCCATGCCGCCGCCGAGGTCGAGGGCATCCAGGGCACCGGGGTCGCGGCGTGCGTCAAGCACTTCCCCGGGCACGGAGACACGGCGCTCGACTCGCACCACGACCTGCCCCGGATCACCGGGGATCCCGTCGAGTTCGACCGGGTGCACATCGAGCCGTTCCGCGCCGCGATCGCCGCCGGCGCGCGTTCGGTGATGACCGCCCACATCGTGGTCCCGGCGTGGGGCGAGGAGCCGGCCACCCTCAACCCGCGCGTGCTGGGGATGCTCCGGGCCGAGGGGTTCGACGGCGTGATCGTGACCGACGCGCTCGACATGGCCGCGATCCGGGAATCGGTGGGGATCGGCGGGGGAGCGGTCCGCGCGCTCGCCGCCGGGGCGGATCTGCTCTGCGTCGGCAACCCGACGAACCCCGGCGACGCCGCCGCGCCCGACCAGGACCAGCGCGACTTCCACGCCGCGAGGGACGCGATCGTGCAGGCTCTCGCCGACGGCACGCTGAGCGTGCAGCGCGTCGCCGAGGCGGCCGCGCGCGTCGCCCGCCTCGCCGACGAGCTCGCCGCCGAGCGCACGGGCTCGTCCGCGGCCGAGCCCGTCGACCTGGGCGGGATCGTGGCCCGCTCGCTCACGGTGCAGGGCGACCTCGGCGCCCCGGCCGCGGGGCTCGTGGTCCTGGACGCCCGCCGCAGGGCCACCCTCGCGGTCGACAGCGCCGCGTCGTACGTCGTCGAGGCGCTGGCGGAGGGGGAGTGGTCGCGGCGGATCGACACCGAGCGCGCGACCGCCGACGAGGTCGCCGCCGCGATCGCCGGGGCCCGGTCGGCTGCCGCGGGCAGCGGATCCCGGATCGTCGTGCTCGTCGACCGCATCGACACCGACCCGTCGCAGCGCGGGTTCGTGGCCGCGGTCGGCGAGGCGGCGCCGGACGCGGTCGTCGTGAACGTGGGGCTGCCCGGGACCGGATCCGGTCTCGCGGTGATCGACGTGCGGGCCAGCAGCCGCCTCGGCGCCCAGGCCGCTCGCGCTCTGCTCGTCGGCCGGGCGGACTGAGTCCCGAACGCGACTCTGAACCGGGCGCGCTCGCGGTTATACCCTCGTTGAGGCGGAAGGTCAAGAATCGCGCTGGACATGTTGCGATTTCGGGCCTATAGTGGATATTTGCGCCTCGCTCCCTCCTGCCCTCATATGGTGGTCGGCAGAAACTCCGTACGTCCTCGCTCCTCTCGGAGCGCTTTCGCGTGCGGTGATCGCGAGAGCGGCGCACTCCACCTGACGACGAGGAATCGAGACGCCCTTCGGGGCTCACGGAGGTTATTCCCTTGGCTGCTGCTCGCAACGCATCCACTCCCACCACCATCAAGAACGGACGCGGCGCATCCCGCCTCTCGTTCGCCAAGATCTCCGACACGCTGACGGTCCCCGACCTGCTCGCCCTGCAGACCGAGTCCTTCGACTGGCTCGTGGGCAACGAGGCCTGGCGCACGCGCGTCGCGGAGGCCACCAAGGCCGGCCGCAAGGACATCGCCACCGCCAGCGGCCTCGAGGAGATCTTCGAGGAGATCTCCCCGATCGAGGACCTGAGCGAGACCATGCAGCTCTCGTTCACGAACCCGTACCTCGAGCCCGAGAAGTACTCCATCGAGGAGTGCAAGGAGCGCGGCAAGACGTACGCGGCCCCGCTCTACGTCGAGGCCGAGTTCATGAACCACCAGACCGGTGAGATCAAGACCCAGACGGTCTTCATGGGCGACTTCCCGCTGCAGACCGCCAAGGGCACGTTCATCATCAACGGCACCGAGCGCGTCGTCGTGTCGCAGCTCGTCCGCTCCCCGGGCGTCTACTTCGACAAGACCGCCGACAAGACGAGCGACAAGGACATCGTGTCCGCCCGCGTCATCCCGTCCCGCGGCGCCTGGCTCGAGTTCGAGATCGACAAGCGCGACCAGGTCGGCGTGCGCATCGACCGCAAGCGCAAGCAGTCCGTCACCGTCTTCCTCAAGGCGCTGGGCATGACCAGCGAGGAGATCCTCGCCGAGTTCGCCGGCTTCGCCTCGATCGAGGAGACGCTCGCGAAGGACACGATCCTCACCAAGGAGGACGCGCTCCGCGACATCTACCGCAAGCTGCGTCCGGGCGAGCAGGTGGCCGCCGAGGCCGCCCGCGCGCTGCTGGACAACTTCTACTTCAACGCGAAGCGCTACGACCTCGCCAAGGTCGGTCGCTACAAGATCAACCAGAAGCTGGGTCTCGACCTGCCGCTGGACGAGTCCGTCCTCACGGTCAAGGACGTCGTCGAGACGATCAAGTATCTGGTGCGCATCCACGCCGGCGTCGAGACCTTCGAGGGGATCCGCGGCGGCAAGAAGGCCGAGATCCGTCTCGCGACCGACGACATCGACAACTTCGGCAACCGCCGGATCCGCGCCGTCGGCGAGCTCATCCAGAACCAGGTCCGCACCGGTCTGTCCCGCATGGAGCGCGTCGTCCGCGAGCGCATGACCACGCAGGACATCGAGGCGATCACCCCGCAGACCCTGATCAACGTGCGTCCCGTCGTGGCCGCGATCAAGGAGTTCTTCGGCACCTCGCAGCTGTCGCAGTTCATGGATCAGAACAACCCGCTCGCGGGCCTGACCCACAAGCGCCGCCTCTCGGCCCTCGGCCCCGGTGGCCTCAGCCGCGACCGCGCCGGCGTCGAGGTGCGCGACGTGCACCCCTCGCACTACGGCCGCATGTGCCCGATCGAGACCCCGGAAGGCCCGAACATCGGTCTGATCGGCTCGCTCGCCACGTTCGCGCGGATCAACTCGTTCGGCTTCATCGAGACGCCGTACCGCAAGGTCGAGGGTGGCAAGGTCACCGAGCACATCGACTACCTGACCGCCGCCGAGGAGGTCGACTTCAACATCGCGCAGGCGAACGCCCCGCTCGATGCGGACGGCCGCTTCACCGAGGCGCACGTCCTGGCCCGTCCCAAGGGCGGATCCGGTGAGGTCGACATGTTCCTCCCCGAGGAGATCGGCTACATCGACGTCTCCCCGCGCCAGATGGTGTCGGTCGCGACCTCGCTCGTGCCGTTCCTCGAGCACGACGACGCGCAGCGCGCGCTCATGGGCGCCAACATGCAGCGCCAGGCCGTGCCGCTGCTCCGTTCCGAGTCGCCGTTCGTCGGCACCGGTATGGAGGGCTACGCCGCCATCGACGCGGGTGACGTGATCACCGCCGACAAGGCCGGCGTGGTCTCCGAGGTCTCCGCGGACCGCGTCGTGGTCATGCTCGACGAGGGCGGCACGCAGGAGTACTACCTGCGCAAGTTCGACCGCTCGAACCACGGCACCTCGTACAACCAGAAGGTCGTCGTCTCGGCCGGTGAGCGCGTCGAGGTCGGCGAGGTCATCGCCGACGGCCCCGCCACGGAGAACGGCGAGCTCGCGCTCGGCAAGAACCTCCTCGTCGCGTTCATGACCTGGGAGGGTCACAACTTCGAGGACGCGATCATCCTCAGCCAGGACCTGGTG
This sequence comes from Microbacterium sp. MMO-10, assembly GCF_037148715.1. Classification (NCBI taxonomy): domain Bacteria; kingdom Bacillati; phylum Actinomycetota; class Actinomycetes; order Micrococcales; family Microbacteriaceae; genus Microbacterium; species Microbacterium sp. MMO-10. Next base: position 533,609 of record NZ_JBBCSV010000003.1, read on the forward strand.
AAGGACGACACCCTGTCCTCGATCCACATCGAGGAGTACGAGGTCGACTCGCGCGACACGAAGCTCGGCAAGGAGGAGATCACCCGTGACCTCCCCAACGTCAGCCCGGAGCTCCTGAAGGACCTCGACGAGCGCGGCATCATCCGCATCGGCGCCGAGGTCCGCCCCGGCGACATCCTCGTCGGAAAGGTCACCCCGAAGGGCGAGACCGAGCTGTCGGCCGAGGAGCGCCTGCTCCGCGCGATCTTCAACGAGAAGAGCCGCGAGGTGCGCGACACCTCCCTGAAGGTGCCGCACGGCGAGCAGGGAACGGTCATCGCGGTCAAGGAGTTCAACGCCGAGGATGGCGACGACGAGCTCGGCTCCGGCGTCAACCGCCGCGTCGTGGTCTTCATCGCCCAGAAGCGCAAGATCACCGAGGGCGACAAGCTCGCCGGCCGCCACGGCAACAAGGGTGTCATCGCGAAGATCCTGCCGGTCGAGGACATGCCGTTCCTCGCCGACGGCACGCCGGTCGACGTCATCCTGAACCCGCTCGGCATCCCGGGCCGCATGAACTTCGGCCAGGTGCTGGAGACCCACCTCGGGTGGATCTCGAAGCAGGGCTGGAAGATCGAGGGCAACCCGGAGTGGGCGGCGCAGCTGCCCGAGGACGCGTTCGACGTGGCCCCCGGCACCAAGGTCGCGACCCCGGTGTTCGACGGCGCCCACCAGGAGGAGATCGAGGGTCTCCTCGACTCGACGCTGCCGACCCGTGACGGCGTGCGCCTGATCGACTCGTCCGGCAAGACCACCCTGTTCGACGGCCGCTCCGGCGAGCCGTTCCCGGGGCAGATCTCCGTGGGCTACATGTACATCCTGAAGCTCCACCACCTGGTCGACGACAAGATCCACGCGCGTTCGACGGGCCCCTACTCGATGATCACCCAGCAGCCGCTCGGCGGTAAGGCCCAGTTCGGCGGCCAGCGCTTCGGTGAGATGGAGGTGTGGGCGCTCGAGGCCTACGGCGCCGCGTACGCGCTGCAGGAGCTCCTCACGATCAAGTCCGACGACATCCTCGGCCGCGTCAAGGTCTACGAGGCGATCGTCAAGGGCGAGAACATCCAGGAGCCGGGTATCCCGGAGTCGTTCAAGGTGCTCATGAAGGAGATGCAGTCGCTCTGCCTGAACGTCGAGGTCCTCTCGGCCGACGGCACCGCGGTCAACCTCCGCGACACCGACGACGAGGCCTTCCGCGCCGCCGAGGAGCTGGGGATCAACATCTCCAGCCGCTTCGAGTCCGCATCCATCGACGAGATCTGAGCCCTCGGGGGATCCGGATCCGCTCCGGGTCCCCCGAGGCCCTGACTTTTTGATTTCGGCAGTTCGGCTCCGCCGACCTGCTCAATCATCAGTTTTCATTGACACAGGAGAACTAGTGCTCGACGCAACAACCTTCGATGAGCTTCGCATCGGCCTCGCCACCGCAGACGACATCCGCAAGTGGTCGTACGGTGAGGTCAAGAAGCCCGAGACCATCAACTACCGCACGCTGAAGCCGGAGAAGGACGGCCTCTTCGGCGAGCAGATCTTCGGCCCCTCCCGCGACTGGGAGTGCGCCTGCGGCAAGTACAAGCGCGTCCGCTTCAAGGGCATCGTCTGCGAGCGCTGCGGCGTGGAGGTCACCAAGAGCTCCGTCCGCCGCGAGCGCATGGGCCACATCGAGCTCGCCGCGCCCGTCACCCACATCTGGTACTTCAAGGGCGTGCCCTCGCGCCTCGGCTACCTGCTGGACATGGCGCCGAAGGACCTCGAGAAGGTCATCTACTTCGCCGCGTACATGGTCATCTCGGTCGACGAGGACGCGCGCCACCGCGACCTGGCGACCCAGGAGAACAACATCCGCCTCGAGCTGAAGACGCTCGGCGACCGCCGCGACGCCAAGATCGCGGAGCGCCTGGCCAAGCTGGAGACCGAGCTCGCGGCCCTCGAGGCCGAGGGCGCCAAGGCCGACGCCAAGAAGAAGGTGAAGGACGCCGCCGAGAAGGAGATGTCCCTCATCCGCAAGGGCGCCGACGAGGCGATCGTCAAGCTCGAGCGCGTGTGGGAGGACTTCCGCACCCTCGAGGTCGGGGCCCTGCGTCCCGAGGACGACGTGTTCCACGAGCTGCAGGACCGGTTCGGCCAGTACTTCGAGGCGCACATGGGCGCCGAGGCGATCCAGCGCCGCCTCGCGGCCTTCGACCTCGCCGCCGAGTCGGAGAAGCTGCACCTGCAGATCTCCGAGGGCAAGGGTCAGCGCAAGATCCGCGCGATCAAGCGCCTCAAGGTCGTCAACTCGTTCCTGGAGACCGGCATGAGCCCGGCCGCCATGGTGCTCGACGTCGTGCCGGTGATCCCGCCGGAGCTGCGCCCGATGGTGCAGCTGGACGGTGGCCGCTTCGCGACCAGCGACCTGAACGACCTGTACCGCCGCGTGATCAACCGCAACAACCGTCTTCGTCGTCTGATCGACCTCGGCGCCCCCGAGATCATCGTGAACAACGAGAAGCGCATGCTGCAGGAGGCCGTCGACGCGCTGTTCGACAACGGCCGCCGCGGTCGTCCCGTCACGGGCACCGGCAACCGCGCGCTGAAGTCCCTCAGCGACATGCTGAAGGGCAAGCAGGGTCGCTTCCGTCAGAACCTGCTCGGCAAGCGCGTGGACTACTCGGGCCGTTCGGTCATCATCGTCGGCCCGCAGCTCAAGCTGCACCAGTGCGGTCTGCCGAAGACGATGGCGATCGAGCTGTTCAAGCCGTTCGTGATCAAGCGCCTGATCGACCTGGGCCACTCGCAGAACATCAAGGCCGCCAAGCGCGCCGTCGAGCGCATGCGTCCCGAGGTCTGGGATGTGCTCGAGGAGATCATCCGCGAGCGCCCCGTGCTGCTGAACCGCGCCCCCACCCTGCACCGCCTGGGCATCCAGGCCTTCGAGCCTCAGCTCGTCGAGGGCAAGGCCATCCAGCTGCACCCGCTCGTGTGCGCGGCGTTCAACGCCGACTTCGACGGTGACCAGATGGCCGTGCACCTGCCGCTGTCGGTCGAGGCCCAGGCCGAGGCCCGCGTGCTGATGCTCGCCTCGAACAACATCCTCAAGCCGTCCGACGGCCGCCCGGTCACCCTGCCCTCGCAGGACATGATCATCGGTCTGCACCACCTGACCACGGTCAAGTCCGGTGCGCTCGGGGAGGGTCGTGCGTTCGGCTCGGTGGGCGAGGCGATCCTCGCGAAGGACGAGGGCACCCTCGATCTGCAGGCGAAGGTCCGCATCCGCATCCCGGGTCTCACGTTCCTCGAGGGCGAGGCCCCCGAGGGCTACGACGCCCACGGTCTCGTGGACGCGTCGCTCGGCCAGGCGATCTTCAACGACACCCTGCCGAAGGGCTACCCGTTCGTGCGCGAGGTCGCCGACAAGGGCAAGCTGTCGCAGATCGTCAACAAGCTCGCCGAGGAGTACCCCAAGGTCGAGACCGCCGCGTCGCTGGACCGCATCAAGGACGCCGGCTTCTACTGGGCCACGCGTTCGGGTGTGACCGTCGCGCTCAGCGACGTCATCACCCCGCCGAACAAGGCGGAGATCGTCGCGGGCTACGAGAAGCAGGCCGAGAAGATCCAGGCGCAGTACGACAAGGGTCTGACCACCGACGCCGAGCGTCGTCAGGAGCTCGTCGAGCTCTGGACGAAGGCGACCAACGAGGTCCAGGCCGAGATGCAGGCGAACTTCCCGGAGGACAACACCATCAACCGCATGGTGTCCTCGGGAGCGCGTGGTAACTGGCTGCAGATCCGTAACATCGCCGGTATGCGCGGTCTGGTGAACAACACCAAGGGTGAGTTCATCCCGCGTCCGATCATCTCCTCGTACCGCGAGGGCCTGTCGGTGGCGGAGTACTTCATCGCCACGCACGGTACCCGTAAGGGTCTCGCCGACACCGCTCTGCGTACGGCCGACTCGGGCTACCTGACCCGTCGTCTGGTCGACGTCTCGCAGGACGTCATCATCCGTGAGGACGACTGCGGCACCTCGAAGGGCCTGGAGCTGCCGATCGCCGCGCCGAACAGCGCCGGCGAGCTGGTGCGCGACGCGAACGTGGAGAACTCCGTGTTCGCCCGTACGCTCGCGTCCGACGTGGTGAACGCGGCCGGAGAGGTCGTCGCGACCGCCGGTGAGGACGTCGGCGACGTGCTCATCGACAAGCTGGTCGCGGCCGGCGTGGAGTCGATCAAGGTCCGCTCCGTGCTGACCTGCGACTCGGCCGTCGGCGTCTGCGCGCAGTGCTACGGCCGCTCGCTGGCCACCGGCAAGACGGTGGACATCGGCGAGGCCGTCGGCATCATCGCGGCCCAGTCGATCGGTGAGCCCGGTACCCAGCTGACGATGCGTACCTTCCACCTCGCCTCCGCGGGTGACATCACGCAGGGTCTGCCCCGTGTGCAGGAGCTCTTCGAGGCCCGTACCCCGAAGGGCGCCACCCCGATCGCCGAGGCCGACGGCCGCATCACGATCGAGGAGACCGACAAGTCGAAGAAGGTCATCCTCACGCCCGACAACGGCGACGAGGAAGTGGTCTACCCTGTGCTGAAGCGTGCGACGCTCCTCGTCGAGGACGGCCAGCACGTCTCGGTCGGCGACCCCCTGCAGGTCGGCACGCTCGACCCCAAGGAGGTCATGCGCGTCATGGGCGCCCGCGAGGTGCAGCGCTACCTCGTCAGCGGCGTGCAGGACGTGTACCGCTCCCAGGGTGTGCCGATCCACGACAAGCACATCGAGGTCATCGTGCGCCAGATGCTGCGCAAGGTCACCGTCGTCGACCACGGCGACACGACCCTGCTGCCCGGTGAGATGCTCGACGCCCGTCGTTACCAGGACGTCAACCGCGAGGCCGTCGCGGCGGGCAAGCGCCCCGCGTCCGGTCGCCCGGAGCTGATGGGTATCACGAAGGCGTCGCTCGCGACCGAGTCGTGGCTGTCGGCCGCGTCGTTCCAGGAGACGACCCGCGTGCTCACGCAGGCCGCCATGGAGGGCAAGAGCGACCCGCTGGTCGGCCTCAAGGAGAACGTCATCATCGGAAAGCTGATCCCCGCGGGGACCGGCCTGCGCCGTTACCGCGACATCACGGTGGAGGCGACCGAGGAGGCCAAGAGCGAGCGCTACCCGAACCGGATCTTCGCATCCGACGGCGCGTACGCCGAGGGCGACTTCGGCTACGTCGACTTCGACGCGTTCTCGACCGACGACATCACTCCCGGCACCTACAACTGATCGAGGCGAGAGCCTGATCGCTTGACGAAGACCCCCGGATCCGCACGGATCCGGGGGTCTTCGCGTATCCGGGTCCGGGCTTCCGTTCCTCGCTCCGGTCGCAGAAGATGTCGTTCCGACCGCGTCTCAGCGACATCTTCCGCGACCGGAGCGAGACGGCGGGCGGGTCAGGATCCGAAGATGCTCGCCACGATGCTCGAGGTGTAGCCGGTGGGCGCGAGGTTCGAGTACCGGGTGTCGATCAGGACGTCGTCGCGCCAGAACAGGGTGCGTCCGTCGGTGACCGGATAGGTCGGATCCGCCCACTCCTTCTCGCAGCGCGTGCCCTGGGACGGGGTGTAGCAGCTGAAGCCCTCGGTCTTCACGAGTCCGTTCAGCATGTCGAGCGCCTCGCCGCGGTACTTCCGGGAGATCGTCGTCGTGATGCTCGTCGTGTCGGCCTTCGGATCCGCCCAGATGCAGATGAGGCTGCCGTCGGACTGCACGCCGCTCGGCCCGAACACGGGCGAGTTCAGCGGAGTGTCGCCCAGCTGCGAGAGCACATCCGCGGAGAGGAGCGCCTTGCAGTCGGCGGGAAGCGCCGCGGACGTCGCCGACGGGCTCGGCGACGGGGACGTCTTCTGCGGCGTCGGCGTGCTCGAGCCCGAGGTCGAGCCGCTCGTCGCGCCGCCGCCCGTGGGCGAGCTCTCCGGGGCGGTCGGGGAACAGGCGGTGAGCGCTGCGGCAAGGCTGAGGGCGGCGAGCACGACCGCGACGCTGCGAGTCTCCATGGCGCAAGGATAGGCCTCGCGATGCCGGCGACGCCGCAGCGACGGAACGGCGGCGGGCGTGTGCCGCGCGCCGGAGTAGCCTTGGGGGGATTTACCGGGAGAGGGGGCGGCATGACCGAGCACCGGGTGGTGATCCTGGGGGAGGCCCGGATCGACGAGATCCGCGACCCCGGCGGAATGCGCGAGGGCGTGGGCGGGGACGCGATCGACCTCGCGAGCGCCCTGCTCGGGCACGGGCTTTCCCTCACCGTCGTCGCGCCCGTCGGCGAGGACGCCGATGGCGAGCGCATCCGTGACGTGCTGAACGATCGCGGAGTGCGGCTCGTCGCGGTGCCGGCGCCGGAGGGCACGCTGCGGCGTGCGCTGGTGCGCGACCGCAGCGGCGCCGAGATCGAGGTGCGCCGCGAGGAGCGCGCCTTCGCCGACACGCGGCGCTCGCTCGCGGCCGAGGCCGAGGCCGACGTGGTCGTCGATCTCCGTCAGGGCATCGCGAGCACGGTCGTCGAGGAGCGGGACGAGGTGCTGCGCGCTCTGGGGCTGACCGATCCCGGGGCGCACGCCGACGCGGGCGCTCCCGCCGGCGCGTCGACCGACGCGGACGCCCATGCCCCGGTCGACACGACGCACCTGCCGGAACCCGAGGAGGGAGCCTCCGCCGTGCCCGATTCCGAGGACTCGGCGGAGCGGGGCGAGGCGGAGGCCGCGGGGACGCACTCTCCGGCCGGAGAGGCGGACGGGATCCTCGCCTCGCCGCCGCCATCCGTGCCGCTGCTTCCGGCGCCGATCGTGGCAGGCACCGCGCGCCATGCGCCCGTGCGGCTGCTTCCGGACCCTCCCGCGGCGCACGCACCCGCGCCCGACTGGCACGGACTCGAAGCGCGCATCTCCCGCATCGCCACCTGACGGCGGCGCAGGGGCGGACTTCCCGCACCGAGTGCACGGGAAGCCGCCGAGTGCACGACGTGTTCGCGCGAATTCCCGGTGCACTGGGCACGAAGCCGCGCACTCGGCGAGTTGTGCGCATCCTCAGATCGCGGAACGGGTGCTCCACCGCCCGGAACTGGCCGCGCGCGTCCATCCGGGGTGCGTGAGCCGACGCGTCGGCACGCGGTGACCCCTCGATTTCTCCCGGACGGATCCGCCGGGTATGCTTGATCTTCGCGCCCCCGGTCGGCTGAAGAAGCGGGGCGGGCGTGCATTGGCAAGTTGCCCGAGCGGCCAAAGGGAGCTGACTGTAAATCAGCCGCGTTATGCTTCGGGGGTTCGAATCCCTCACTTGCCACCCATGACGGAAGGCCCTCGCGATGCGGGGGCCTTCCGTCGTTTCCGCGGGGCGGACGGCGGTCAGGAGCCCGGTGCGGGGCGGCTGAAGAGATTGACCAGGTTCCCGTCCGGGTCGCGGAAGAGGACGGACCGGTTTCCCCATGGCATCGTGGTCGGCTCGAGCACGACGTCGTCGAGCACATCCCGCAGTCGTGCGAACTCCTGGTCGACATCATCGACGAGGAACTCGACGATGACCGAGTCGTTGCGGCCTGGATGAGGGGCGCGGTCGCCCAGCATGGCGACCGTCGCGGTGCTTCCGATCGCCAGGGTTCCGCTCGTGGTGCGCAACTCGGCGAAGACCGGCGCGGGCCGCGCCGCGGTCGCCCCGGTCACCTCCTGGTAGAAGGCCGCGAGCCGGTCGACGTCGTCGGTGATGATGCGGATCGATGCGAGATCCAAGGCTGTCCCTTCCGTCGCGCCCGTGCAGCCCGACGAATCGATCCTGCAGGGGACCACCGACATCGCCGCCCGAGCCCCGGCCTTCCTAGACTGGTCTTCATGCGTGCCCTCACCGAAGACCAGATCCGGGCCTCGTTCCGCAACGCCGAGCCCGACGAGGTCGCCGAGATCGCGATGCCGCACGACCTGCTCCTCGCGGAATGGGACTACCTCGACTTCTTCGCCTGGCGGGACCCGATCGCGTCCCGCAGCGGCTACATCCTGATCGAGCAGGACGGCGAGGCCGTCGGGATCGTCCTGCGCGCGGCGGATCCGTCGCGTGTGCGCTCCGGCATGTGCAACCTCTGCCACACGATGCAGCCGGGCAACCAGGTCGCCCTGTTCGCCGCGCGCAGGGCCGGGGCGGAGGGGCGGAAGGGATCCGTCGTGGGCACGTACATCTGCGCCGACCTCTCCTGCCACGAGAGCGTGCGGCTCGCTCCGCCGCTCGCACCGAACGAGATCCGCGCGGAGCGGCTCGCCGACCGGCGTCTGGACGGCACGCATCGACGCGTCTACTCCTTCGTCGCATCGGTCCTCGGCGACAGCTGATCCTGAGACTCATGCATTCTGATACTCAGTGCCACGCTGCGGCCTCGCGCAGGTAGGCTGATCGGGCGGCCAGCGCCGCACGATCGCCGCCGATCCCGAGGGAGTCCGATGTCCGAGCCGCTGCTCTACCGTGTCGAGGACGGGCTCGCCCGGATCACCCTGAACCGCCCCCAGCGGCTCAACGCCTTCAACGCCGATCTCGCGCACGCCTGGGCTGAGGCGACCGCCGCGGCCGTGCGCGACAGCGCCGTGGGAGCGATCCTGATCGAGGGGGAAGGGCGCGCGTTCTGCGCGGGCGGCGACGTCATCGACATGGCCACCGGCATGGGCGGTTCCGCCGACATCCAGCGCCTCGCCGACGTGATCCACTCCGGTATCGCCTCCCTGGTCTCCTCGTCGGTGCCGGTCGTGGCCGCGGCGCACGGCACGACCGCGGGCGGCGGCCTGGGGATCCTGCTCGCGAGTGACTACGCGGTCGTCGGATCCGACTCGCGCTTCGGCAGCCTCTACGCCAACATCGGACTCACACCCGATCTCTCGGTCAGTGCGCAGCTGGCCGCCGCGGTCGGCGAACGGCGCGCGCTGCAGCTCCTGCTCACCGATCGCATGCTGACCGCCGCGGAGGCCGTGGAGTGGGGCATCGCGGCGGAAGCGGTGGGGGAGGGCGATGCGGCGGCGATCGCCGCGGCGGTCCGCGCCCGCGCCGAGGAGATCGCGCGCTTCTGGCTCGCTGGGGCGTTCGGCGCGTACGGGCAGGCCAAGCGTCTCGTGCGCTCCCGCCCCGAGCGCACCTTCGCCGGGCAGTTGGACGAGGAGGCGCGCAGCATCGCCGCCGCTTTCGACGGTGCCGAGGCGCAGGGCCTGATCGCTGCGTTCGCGAGTCGCTCGGCCGCACGCTGACACCTCGCTCCGCACAACAGCCGCGAGCGAGCGGTTCTCCACCGTCTCCGCCGCGTCCCCGGTCACCTCCGGCCGGCATGCGAGGATGAAGGCACGACAGACGGGGGATCCCATGGCGAACACGACGACGCCGGCGAAGTCCGGCCCGAACACGTCCCTGCTCATCCGCGGGGCCATCTGGATCGCGATCGGCGCGCTCATCGCGGCTGCGCTGGTGTGCGTGGTCTGGGTGCTGATCGGCGACCAGCAGGGCCTCATCGGCCGGGCCTTCCTGACGATCCTGCTGCTCGCGGGATTCGCGGCGATCGCGATCCTCGAGGCCAGCCTCGCCCCGAACCGCGAGGACTGGCTCGCCCTGCTGAGCATGATCTCGTGGATCCTCGCCCTGCTCGTAGGCGCGGTCAAGATCTGGCTGCCCGACGACGACATCCCGTTCGCCTACTTCACCGGACTGGAGCGCTTCTTCCAGCTCGTGCTCGTGGTCGGCATCCTGCAGCTCGCCCTGCTGCATGTGCGCCTGTTCCAGAAGGCGGCGGCCCGTCATGAGACCGCGTTCACCCGGGCGATCGTCTGGGTCACCTACGCCTTCCTCGCGGGCCTGGTGGCGATGCTGGTGTTCTACCTGACGTTCCCGCACACGTTCCACTACGACGAGCTGTACTGGCGGATCGTCGTCGCGCTCACGATCCTCACCGCCGTCGGGACGATGCTGATCCCGCTGCTGAACGCCCTGTTCGCTCCGAAGCGGCCCGCTCCCGCTACGGCGGTCGGCGGGGGCTACGGGACGCCCGCCGCGGTCGCCCCGCTCGTGGGCCAGCCGCAGCCGTGGCCGACGTTCGCCGACGGTCGTACCCCGCTGCCGATGCTTCCCGACGGCGCTCCCGACTGGAACGCCTACTACACGGGCGTGCCGTCTCCGGGTGCGACGATCCCCGGGCAGCTCCCGCAGCCCCCGGCGTCCGCGGCTGCTCCCGCCGGATTCCCGGCGATCGCCACCGTCGCCTCGCCCCCGACGGACCCGCTGTCCGGCGGGCACGGCTTGAACGACGCGAGGCCGTCGGGCGTGGATCACCCGAGCGAGATGACCGGGTTCCCGCAGGCTCCGCCGGCGCCGCCGTCCGCACCCTCGTCGGCATCGTGAGCGCCGTCGAACTCCGCGAGCTCGCGGTCGACATCGCCCGGGAGGCGGGAGAGCTCGCGCGCCGACGACGCGACGAGGGCGTCTCGATCGCCGCGAGCAAGTCGACGCTCGCCGACATCGTCACCGAGGCCGACCGCGAGGTGGAGTCGCTGATCCGCGCCCGTCTCGCGGCGGAGCGTCCCGGCGACGGATTCCTCGGTGAGGAGTCCGGAGCAGGCGAGGGCACCACCGGCATCACCTGGGTCGTGGATCCGATCGACGGCACGGTCAACTACGCGTCCGGCATCCCGCTGTGGGCCGTGAGCATCGCCGCGGTCGAGGGCGGAAGCGACCCCGACGCCTGGACCGCGCTCGCCGGCGTGGTGCGGTCGCCTGTGGTCGGCGAGACGTTCTCGGCGGCGCGCGGCGAGGGTGCGCACATGAACGGGGCGCGGCTGCGCGTCGCCGAGCCCGGCCCGGCCGGCGCGCTGCTGGCGACGGGCTTCGGGTACGACCCGAGCACGCATGCCGGCGACCTCGCCGTCGTCGGGCGGGTGATGCCGATCGCGCGCGATCTGCGCCGAGGCGGAAGTGCGGCCACCGACCTCGCCTACGTCGCCGCCGGTCGTCTCGACGGCTACTTCGAGCGCGGACTCTCGCCGTGGGACTACGCGGCCGGTGCCCTGCTGGTGCAGGAGGCGGGCGGGGTGTTCCGTCGTCCCGAGGGGCGTGATGTGGCTCGCCGGCTGAATCTCGCGGGCGGCGCCGGTGTCGTCGAGCAGCTGCGGCGCCGGATCCTCGAGACCGCCTGACCGGCCGGCATTGGCGCGGGACACGCCCGTGTGACGCGGGAGCCGCGTCGATTCGGTAGCGCGCGGATTCTTTGGTATTCTCGTCTGGTTGCCCGCTCGCGGGCGGCACGCCCCGATAGCTCAGTGGCAGAGCACTTCCATGGTAAGGAAGGGGTCGTCAGTTCAATCCTGACTCGGGGCTCGCAGTATCCATCGGATGCCGTGCGGCAGGGTAGCTCAGTTGGTGAGAGCGCACGACTCATAATCGTGAGGTCGCGGGTTCAAGCCCCGCTCCTGCTACAGATGAAGACCCCCGGATTTCCGGGGTGTTGTCGTACCCTGGACCTTCCCTGTCTCACCTGCCTGTAGGCGTGAGATTGCTATTGGTGGCGTCGAAGTCACGTTCGCGACGATGACGACGAGGGCAACGTTCTTCGATCCAGTTTGTGTGTGTTGCTTCGTCGTCGTGATCGACTCATGGCCCGTGAATCACTGCGGGATGCCTGGTATTGGAGTGCCACCGCGAGCCTCGAACGTGCGACTCGGGCCGCAGCGCCTGCCATCCGCGTATGACGATGAAGCGTCCGAATCTCCCCCCAGAGCACGCGTGTCGAGGTGGCGCCGTCGGATAGCGAGTGCGGTGAGCCACTACCGAAGTATGTGAAGTCCTCGGACAAAATTACATGCCCGCGGCACCACCAGACCAGATGAAGTGAACGATCGCGGCGCCCTGGGTCTCGCGAGATCGTGAAGTCAAATCTCGTCGTAGAGATTCCTCCGACCCACGTCGCCGTTACCAGCGCGAGCAAGACTCTCTGCGTCTGCGAGAAGATCGCGAGCGCGTTCATGACGAGTGATCGGGGAATTGTCCAGAACGTGCCGGATCATGTGGGTCAGGAATCTTGCGGGGGTCAGTTCTTCTGGGACTCCATCGTGGCTGAGCTCGATCGCTGCCGTCGTCTTCAGGCGAGCGAAGAGCTTATCGGCGTCTGAGTCGCTCGATGGCACGGGCTCGTGTGTCGGCGGCGGAAGTAGTTCGACTTCAATGAGCGCAGATTCAGGTTCGTCGCCAGCGTCGGAGGCGTCAGTGCCTTGTCCATCGCCACTGCCACTTGGCTGCTCGGGATAGCGAGGAACGACGAGGGCGACGGCATCGTATGCGTCATCTTCGCGCCCGAGCTTCGCCAATAGGTCAAGGATCCAATCCGCGACGCGGGGGGCTTCGATGAATGCGTTTGCGTTGAGGCTGAAGACGAAGCCGAGCGCTGCGCGTGGATGTCTGCTCCGTAGGTTCTTCGCGTCGCCGTAGCTCTCTTCCATGCGATTAGGCGCGTTATTTCCGTACGAGTCATCCATCCGCTTCGTTGAGATGAGCAGCTCCGGCCCTGTATTCCAGTCCGACATGACGACGTCGACTTGCTTCATGTAGTTCTTGCCGAGGACCTTGGCGCTGGCTCCCACTGTTCCCCCGAAGGTCTTGCCTGAAGTTAGGAGCTCTCGAAGGCGTGCAGCGTCGGGCTGGTTTAGATTCTCAAGCAACGTCGCGATCGGGCCTGGGAGGATGCGAGGGACATCGGCGCGCGGCCACACCGAGTCGGGCCCGAAGCCTGCGCGTCGAAGCTCATACGCAGTCCAAACGTCGAGGGCCAACGCAGGGAGACCCGAAGCCGATCTCGAACCGAGCATCCATGGGACCCGGAGGAGTAACTCAAGCGTGTCGAAGTCAGGCGAGTAGCGGACCTCTCCGGCTTCGACTCTCCAGGGCGTCGTGTCGCGAAGCGATGCCTGACCGACGACGCGGTCGAACAGGCTCCAACCCTCGGATTTCACTAACCTCTTGGCCTTCATCACGTCCCAGAACCCCTCTTCAGCCCGAGTTCACAGAATATCTGTGGACAGGCGGCCCCAGGACCTCAAGCGCTCGAGTAAAGTCGCCTGTGATGACCGAAGTTGCCCCCCACGCGGCCGATCGTCCGCTGGCAGCGCAACCCCTGCAGCGGGCGGTCCATGCGCTACCCTTTGTCAGCCTGTTCAGCGGAATTGCAGGTATGGATTCCGGACTAGTCGCTGCTGGCGCCACCTTGGTTGAGCTTTGCGAGTCTTGGGAACCTGCTCGTCGGGTGCTAGCTCTCCGCGAACCGGGCGTCACTCTGTCCGGCGATGTGCGTGATTTCACGCCCACCCACGACCACCGCTTGCTCGCAGCCGGGTTTCCCTGCGTCGACCTGTCTCATGCCGGTAGGCAAGCCGGCATTTTCGGAGCGAGTTCGGGCCTGGTGTCGGAAGTGTTCCGCATCGCAGAAGCAACGCGGCCAGAATGGCTCGTGCTCGAGAACGTTCCCAATCTCCTGCGGCTCGGTCGCGGGGCGGGCATCCAGTTGATCATCGAGAAGCTCGAAGCGCTTGGATACAGCTGGGCTTATCGAGTGCTCGATTCGCGCGCCTTCGGCGTCGCGCAGCGACGCAATCGCGTGATCGTGCTGGCTTCGACTGCTCCTGGTCTCGCTGCTCAAGCGCTCCTCGGGGACGACACTCGCGGTGTTGAGCCGTTTGAGGAGCCTGCGCAGGCGGAGGCGTCCGGGTTCTACTGGACCGAAGGCCGCCGCGGCGTCGGACTCGTCCGCGGTGCGGTTCCGACGCTGAAAGGCGGATCAACGGTCGGCCTGCCGTCTGCGCCGGCGGTCTGGAGACCAGGAGCCCCGCTCGGTCAACGTATCGTTCTGCCCTCGATCGAGGACGCCGAGGTGCTCCAGGGGTTCGAACGAGGATGGACCGCCGATGCCGATCGTCCTGGCGAACCGTCGGCGAGGTGGAAGCTCGTCGGCAATGCGGTGACGGTTCCCCTCGCCCGTTGGGTCGGTGAACGAATTGTCGCGGCCGACGTCGGCAGGTTGCGGACGGTTGGCGTGGGCGGAGCTCCGAGAGATGCGCGGCGTCCCTGGCCCGATGCTGCGTACGGCGAACCCGGCATGCAGGTGCACGCGGCTCTGGCATCGAAATGGCCGATTGAGACTGCCATTGCACCGCTTGATGAGGTCCTAGATCACGAGGGACTTCGTCCGCTCTCGTATCGTGCGACGAGGGGTTTCCTCTCCCGTATTGAAGAGTCTGGGATCACTCTCGACAATCATTTCCTCGATGATCTTGAGAGTCATCTTTCGACGATGCGAACCGATGCGAGCCGGGTAGTTTCGTGGGCGTCGTCTGATGTTGCTCGTACCCGCATGCAGGCCGTGAAGCATCAGAACACGACGCCGGAGCTGAAGCTGCGGCGCGCTCTCAGCGACCTCGGACTTCGGTACCGCCTGCAGATCAGACCCGAAGCAGACCTTCGGTGGAGAGCGGACATCCTCTTCAAGGGCGCGAAAGCGATCGTCGACGTTCGCGGCTGCTTCTGGCATGTCTGTCCCCTCCACCAGACTCATCCCAAGGCAAATGCGGCGCGCTGGGAAGCCAAGCTTCGAGGAAACCAGGAGCGTGACCGGCGGATGGAGTCTGAGCTTTCGGCACGGGGGTGGAAGGTCATCACGGTCTGGGAACACGAAGACGCAGGTGAGGCCGCGTCGCACATCGCGGAGCAGGTGCATCTTCGGCGCGGGCAGCGGAGACAGCGGAGGGTGCCCACGCTGGACGTCACGCCGGAGGAGTTGGCAAGTGCCTAGACCGCAGGCCGACAGAGGCGCAGGCGTCGTTTACACCAGGGCCTGGGTAGTCGACCTGATGCTCGATCTGATTGGCTACGACGTCTCAGCGGACCTCGGCGCGCACACAATCGTGGAACCCGGATGCGGCGACGGTGCTTTTCTGTCGCGCATCGTCCCCCGCCTCGCCGCATCGGCAAAGGAACACGGACGCCCGCTCGACTCGCTGACGGAGGCGGTTCGGGGGTACGAGCTCGACCCGGAGTCGGCAGAGCGGGCGCGCACGGTGGTCGCAAACCTCCTCGTCCAGGCGGGAGCGTCAGAGGAGACTTCGCGTGCGCTCGCCATCGCCTGGGTCGTTCAGGGTGATTTCTTGCTGGATGAGATCGACATAGTGGCGCAGTGGGTCGTGGGAAACCCACCTTATGTGCGGGTCGAAGAGGCAGATCCAGCGGTCTACGCCGCCTATCGTGAGCGATGGACCACCATGTCCGGAAGGGCTGACATCTACATCGGGTTCTTTGAAGCTGGGCTGTCCCTCCTCGCTGAAGGAGGCAAACTCTGCTTCATCTGCGCTGACCGCTGGATGCACAACCAATACGGTGCGGGACTTCGTCGACACGTTGTAGACAACTTCGCCTTAGAGCTCCTTCTTGAGCTCCACCAGAGCGATGTCTTTGACGTACCAGTCGCCGCCTACCCGGCCATCACGGTCATCGAGCGTGCTTCGCATTCGTCGACGGCGCTTGCCACGGCGCGTCCTACCTTTGGAGCGTCAAGCGTGCTGCGGTTTCGTCAGTGGCTCGCAGGCGACGAGAAGAAGGATCTGAGCGAGGGGGACTTCAGCGCGGCAATGCTGGAGGGGCGGTTGCGCGCTGATGGCAGTTGGCCGTCGGGCCCGCCCGAACGACTCCGCCTGATCGCGGACCTTGAGGCGAGGTTGCCCTCCTTGAGTGAGGTCGGGATCTCCATTGGAGTCGGCATCGCGACTGGCGCGGACAAGGTCTACGTTGTCTCCGAGCCCGGGGGAGTGGAACCAGAGCTTTTGAAGCGCGCGATCGGGCCGGCGGATCTCCGCGACGGCGTCGTGAAGTGGGCCGGACGGCAGATCGTGAGCCCTTGGAAGGGCTTAGACCTGGTCGACCTAGCTGAGTATCCAGGCGCCAAGGCCCACTTCGAGAAGCACGCTGAGGCGCTCAAGTCACGCTACGTCGGGAAGCGCAACCCGAACGCCTGGTGGCGGACGATCGACCGGCCGCCTTCCGATGACTACAAAGGACCGAAGCTGATCGTCGCTGACATCAACGACAAGATCGAGCCGGTGCTCGATACCAAGGGATATTGGCCTCTACACAGTGCCTACTACATCACTTCGTCGGAGTGGGACCTCGAAGCGCTTGGTGGATACTTGCTGTCCGACATCGCTGGTGCCTTCGTGGAGGCGTACTCGGTGAAGATGGCGAATGGTCACCTGCGTGTGAGCGCGCAGTATTTGAAGAAGATCCGGATGCCCAAGTACTCCGATGTAGGCGAAGAGAATCGACTCGCGCTTGCTAAGGTCTTCGCGGATCGCGACCGTAGAGAGGCAACGTCGGTGGTCGCGCGCATACTAGACGTCGAGCCGGGCGAGTAACCAGCGGTCGCCGACACGGAGATGTCCCGCGTCCGCGGTCGTTGGGTATGTTGGGTCGAGGTATCGGCGGGTTGTCGATCGATAGGGGGAGTTCGTGGGTCGTCCCATTCGGTTCACCGTCGATGCCCGCCTGCTGCGGGAACTGGGCGAACGGCTCGTTGGGCGCCCGCACATCGCGCTGGGTGAGCTGATCAAGAACTCATACGACGCGGACGCCACCGTCGTGGAGATCACGTTCCGTGACGACCTCATAGAGGTGACGGACAATGGCAACGGCATGAACGAGTCAACGTTCATCGAACGCTGGATGCGTATCGGAACGACGCACAAAGCAAGAGAACAAGCCAGCCCCTATTTCAGACGTCCACTCACTGGCTCGAAAGGCGTGGGTCGGCTCGCGGCGCAACTGCTGGCGACAGGTTTGTCGATCCAGAGTGTGGCCCTGAGCGATCCAAAGCGACCGAAAGGTCAGCCGATCAGACTTGACCCGAGCATCAGCGCGGGCATCTCCTGGGCGGACGCAGTGCGCGAGAAGGATCTCACGAGCGTAACCGTAGACTTCACCGAAGGGGCAGGCGTCCCACCCTTTGCCAACGGCTCTGCTCACGGGACTCGAGTTAGCCTTTCCGGTCTCCTAGCGGAATGGGGGTCGCAGGAGTTTCGCGGTCTCGCGCAGGAAATCTGGGCCTTGAGGCCTCCTTTTGAAACTACCGATGGTCGTTCGTTCTCGGTCGTCCTCAATACTCCGTACGAAGACGTTCAAACCAGCTTTGACGACCAAATGGATGCTCTGTTCGACATCGCCAATGCAACGATAACGGGACGCCTGGCTCGCCCCGGGGAGGATCTTCCCCCGAATGCAGAGCGCATCATTCTGGATAGCGCTGAGCGGTATGAGGACGAAGAAGGAGCTCTCGATCTAGAGATAGATGACATGGCAGCACGGGTGCCAAGCCAGGTTGATCCGGCGCGATATGCGATTCTGGCTTTGGATCTCGAAGGGTACCCGAGGCGGAGCTATGTCGTCGAGATTCCGGACTGTCAAATTGACGAATTCAGCTTTGAAGTAAAGGTGTTTGATCTCGTGCGTCGTCAGCCGCGCGGAATCAAAGTTAGCGATGCCAGAAAGTACCTCGCGACTTTCGGGGGCGTTCACCTCTATGACAACGGTTTTCACCTCCCCTACTACGGGCCGGACAATGACTGGCTTCGGCTTGAGCTAGATCACGCACGCCGGATCTCGCGAAGCAGACTCTTGCCCGAAGCGCTGCAGGTGAAAGACGGAATGCAGGATCTTCCGTCCAATAAGCGGGTCTTCGGCGCGGCGAACATCTGGACGTCGCGAGAGCAGCGGGTAGCAGCCAAGGTAGGCCGAGATCCCATGAAGGCTCTTGCGATTCAGATCTCGCGCGATCGGCTCTCTACGAATCAGGCATTTCGACAGCTTGCAGCCACCGTGCGCTTGGGGATGGACCTTTATGCAGCCGCTCGTGCTCGATCTAAGGTCCGACGTGCCCTGGACAAGCCGCGTGTGCCACGCCGTCAGGCTACGGAGGCTTTAGGCGCGGCTTCGCAGGTTGTCGAGAACGTTCGTGACAGCCTTCCCGCCGAGAGCTACGAAGTTCTTCGGGAAGCTATCAATGTCGCGACCGTCGAACTAGCCACTCGTGAGTCGGAAGCGCGGGCATACGCATCCCTGCTTGGTTCGCTTGCAACTGCGGGGATGACTTCGCTGGCGTATGAGCATGAAGTGGCTGCTCAGCGAGGCCAGATCGACGAGGTTGCCAGGCAATTGCGCCGGATTGCTGCGACGACTGAGCCTCGTGTGGCAGAAGAGCTAGGCGGCGTTGCTCTTGCGCTTCAGGAGTGGGGGCGGCGATCAGAACGGATTCGTTCGCTCTTTCGTCCGTTGCTGGAAGAGGAGAACAGGACGGAGATCGGACGGTACCGCGCTCGCGCAGTGGTTGAGGACGTTGCGGACACGTTGGGAGTTCTTGCCCGACGGACCGCAGTCGACACCGGCAACCTGCCCAAGGATCTCATGCTGCCGCCGGCTACGTATACCGCTTGGTCCTCGGTAATGCAGAACATCCTAATGAATGCCTTCCGTGCAACGTTGGAGAGTAGACCAGGCATCGTGTGTGTTGATGGAGCTGCCAACGATGGCGGTGGGAGTATTCGCTTCCAGGACAACGGTGTCGGTGGAGTGGACTTGTCGCGCGCGGATCGCCTGTTTCTACCGTTTGAGCGAGCCGCCGCTGTGACCGAGCGAGCGGCAGCGCTAGGACTTGGCGGCACAGGCCTCGGCCTGACGATTGTGAAGATGATCGCAGATGAAGTTGGATGCCGGGTTGGTTTTGAGCAACCGGATGATGGATGGTCAACAGCAATTAGAATCTCATGGGGTAAGTAGATGTCGAAATCGAGTAGTTACCCGTTCAACATTCTTGTTTGTGACGACGACAGGCGTCGTGCAAATGGCTGGGCGGAGCAGCTAAGAGAACTACTGCCGGGCGATGAATACCACGTGGAAGCACTACCCACCGTTGAATTTGCGAACGCCGTTGCCGCGCTGCACCTACGAGTTCAGGCAAGCAAACGCGGCGAGGAAATCTTGCATGACAATGCTTTCAAATTTGACAAAGCGGATCTGGTTATTCTCGATTCCGATCTGACTCCGGATTTGGGCGCGGAAATCGCTGGCGAAGAGATCGCTGTGATCAATGATCACCTCGTCGGTGAATACGGAAGTAATGTAGCCTGGCTTGCAAGAAACTTCTCGTCCGCAGGAGTTCTTGTCGTCGTGAACCATATCTTCAAGGAACGTACGTTCGACCTGACCATGGAGCGCTTCGCGGACTTGCCTGCGGATGTCTACATCGCCTCTCCGGATATCGACAGTCGTGGCCTGTGGTTTGGCGAGATCGATGGCACGTTCAGGCCTTGGAGCTGGCCGGTCCTCTCCAACTTTCTCCAGATGGAAGCGAGCCGTGTCGGTAAGGACGCGGTGGCTGAGGTCTTGGACATGACGGTGTGTGAGATGCTCGGACTCGACGCTAACGCGGTCGATGACAAGCAGTGGGAACGTCTTCGGTTCGATGCGGAATCCCCTGCAGGTATAACTCTTCGCGACGTCGCAAGCTCGATTAGCTTTGGCGTGGGGCGTCAAGCAGACGCGAAGCTTCCGGAGCCTCAGCGTCTTAGGGTCGCGCGCGCAGGCCTACGTCGTTGGCTCGACCGCGTCGTCATTCCCGCGCAAAACGTGTTAGTTGACTTTCCTCACTTGATTCAGGATCGACCATGGCTCGTGCCGTCAGAACGCGGTGACGCGGAGAGGTTGACCGCTCTCGTAGCTGGCAACTGGCGAGACGACACGCCGATCCTGGGGGAGGCGCACGCTCAAGCAGTATCGACTCTGGTTGGTAGAAACATCTGGTATCTTGATCGGTTGCCGCAGCCGGGCCCCGGCGAGCGACTGCGGGAAGACGATCAGATCTTCTGCGAGGATGTTTCCGCCTTCCACCCAGCAGAAACCGCCAAAGAGTACATGTCGGACCTCGAGGGTGCCTTCCGGAGCCGATTCGTGCGGCAATTGGTCGGCGTCGAGTACACGCCGAAGCGGCGCTTGTTTGTGTGATGTCTGACGCCTTCGTCCCCTACGGCGACGCCGACAGGAAGCTGATGTGGCGCGTGCTGGCCGAATGGGCCAGGATGGCAACGCCGGGGAGCGACTTCTTGGCTCGGTCCTTGAAGACTGAATTTAGGCCCGCTCAGCCTTCAACGCTTGAGGGCCACATGATGCATAAAGAGCCACCAGTGAAGCTCCAGTCTTCAGGCTGGATCCTTGGACAGCCACTCACCAAGCAGGCGGACGTACTTCCGGTTGTCACGTTCGAGGCTTCAGGGTCGAAGGGCGAAGTTCGAGACGCGGCGTTTCGAGTGGGTCTTTTCCGAGCGCTGGACGGCGGTCGCGTCGCAGAGGGCTGGCGATTCGAGCAAGGTGAACCCGAACGAGACGGAGAAATCGGTGCTCACCCTTACGCCCATGCCCAGGCGATCAAGGGTTGGCGCAAAGATATCAATTGCTTGATCCACTCGCCGCATGCTGATGGAGACGAGTGCTCGGGGGTAATGGACGCTGCGGATGACGTCCTGACGGCTGAGCGTCAGCGGGCGCAAGCGGCAACACTTGTGAAGCACCCTGCATTTCCCTTGGGCGTTGTTACGTTGACTGGGCTAGCACTGGCCGTATTTACAACCCTTTATGGCGCGATCAAAGCTCGTGAGGCCTTCGGCGAATTCCATCCGCTCAAAGCGTCTACTGATGACCTTCGAGAGGATCTGGTGCGTTTGAGTATCCTGACGAGGTGAAGTTCCCGAGATGATGAACGGTCAGCTAGTCAGTTAGTGTTGCTTGCTTGCTTGCTTGCTTGCTTGCTTGCTTGCTTGCTTGCTTGCTTGCTTGCTTGCTTGCTTGCTTGCTTGCTTGCTTGTCCCCTCGGACCCATGCGCACCCCAACTTCTTTCAGTGCTCGTCGGTCTGCGCCATACGAGTGCCCATGTCTGATGACGAGCTCCGCGATGGTGGCCCCAGCTTCGTACTCGGCGGCAAGCTGGGCTTGTTGCTCAAGAGTCGGTGGCTGCCGTCGTACGACGACGTTGTTTTTGCGGGAGGTTGAGGATGGAGTTGCGAGCGACACCGAACTCTGCAGCCAGAGTCTTGGTAGTCTCGCCTTCGTCATACTTGCGGATGATCTCGGCGACGGCGACGGCGACGGCGACGGCGTCCGATGCGGCGCAAGACAGCATGCGGCTGGCGTAACACAGGTGACGCGAAACTTGCTCCGGAGCTTGACTTTTCTACCCATGACCGCTGTTGTTCAGGCGTGACCTGAGTCCCGTCAGACTTCTTTGAATAGAGGTCGACAAGGTCTACAGAATGAGACCCCCGGATTTCCGGGGGTTTTGTCGTATCGGCGGACTTGTGCCCCTCGGTGTCGTCGGACCTGCGGCGATGGAGCAACCGAGCCGGCCCGGGTTCAGCGGTGCGCCGTGACCACGAACGCCCGGATCGGCGTGCGGACCGGGCCGGTGCCGAAGCGCTGCTCGAGAAGCTCGGCCGTGATTGCCTCGATCCGATCGCTGACTTCGGGCCCGTACGGCTCGAGCTCGGCACGCAGGGGAGTGCCGCGGGGAATCGCGGCGGCTGCGGACGCCGCCGATTCCGCCTCCCCGATCAGCTCCACCTCGTCGAGGGCGACGACGACGAGTCCGCCGGCTTCGGCGTCCGCGCGGATGGTCTCGGGATCGTGGTAGCCGTGGGCGACGCGCGTGATCACGTTCGGCGGTGCGTCAGGGAGCACCCGGCGATACGCCTCGTCGACGGCGAGCGCGACGGCGTTGGTCGCGATCGAGTCCCAGACCGAGAACAGGGAGATGCCGCTGGGGCGCAGCACGCGCCGCACCTGCGCGTGGGCGGCCGGTCGGTCCGGGAAGAACATGACGCCGAACTGGCAGACGACCAGGTCGAAGGACTCCGCGTCGAAGGGCAGTGCCTGGGCATCGGCGGCCTGCCAGGCGACGGGGCGGGCGCCCGCGGGGCGGGGCGCGCCGCGCCTTTCGGCGACGGCGAGCATCCCGTCGTTGAGATCCGTCGCAATGAGTGTGCTCTCCGGCGGCAGCGCGGCGGCGAGCCCGCGGGTCACCACGCCGGTGCCCGCCGCGAGTTCCAGCACCGCGGACGGGGTGTGCGAGACCGCTCGCGCGACCAGGTCGTCGGCATAGGGCTGGAACACCAGGGGCACCATGAGCCGCTCGTAGGCATCGGGCACCCCGCCCCGGAACAGCCTCGCTGCGGCGTCGTCGGCCATGTGCGCGCCCCCGTTCTGAGCACTGTTGTACGCCGCCGGCCTCGTGGTGTCCAGTGTGCGGGCGCCCCGGTTCGTCACCTTTTCTCGAGGGGCGACTCCTTCTGCGTGATGGCGGAGACACCCCGGTCCCCGCCACCTTCGGGGGAGAGAAGGAAGCACAGCATGGAAAAGCTCGTTTCAGAGCACAGCCCGTCCCAGGGCCTCTCGCGCCGTACGCTCGTCAAGAGCGCGGCGTGGTCGGTGCCCATCCTGGCGTCGGCGGTCGCGGCGCCCATCTCGGCGGCCTCGACCGCCTGCACCAAGACGATCAGCACGACGACCGCGACGTACTCCCGGGCCAGCGCCACGGCGTCGCAGTTCACCTGGGCCAACCTCTTCGGCGACGGCAAGGACTTCACGCTGAGTCTCGCCGCCGCGCCGCACGGTGCCGCCAACATGACCATCAACCAGCCGAACAACCTGACGCTGTACACCCAGCAGCAGGGCGGCGACTCGCTGCCGAGCGTGCGTCTCTCCCTGGACACGGTCACCCTCGCCAATGCGAACGGGGGCGAGCAGGTCACGTTCTCCTTCGCGCTGGACGGGGACCCCTACACCGTTACGGACCTGTCGTACAAGATCAAGGACATCGACGGCGTCATGGCGAAGGACGGCCTCGGCGGCGCGGAACGGGTCTCCCTCTCCGTCGGCTCCGGGACGTACAACGCGGCATGGGTGCAGGGCAGCGGAACGAGTGCCAGCCCGTGGCGGCTCTCCACGAGCGCGCCGAGCGCCGAGGTCACCCCGGACAGCACCGCGGGGAACGTCGCGGTCACCGCGGCGCTCCTGAGCTCCTTCACCCTCACCTACGACGCCAACAACTCGGGACGCGTCGATCCGGCGAACCAGAACATCTGGATCGGACCGCTCACGTTCACCGTGTCGGGCACCTGCGTGCCGTGACATCGCTGTGTGCGGCTCGCGGATCGCGGGCCGCACACGGGCGCCCCTGTTCT
This sequence comes from Microbacterium sp. MMO-10, assembly GCF_037148715.1. Taxonomy (NCBI): domain Bacteria; kingdom Bacillati; phylum Actinomycetota; class Actinomycetes; order Micrococcales; family Microbacteriaceae; genus Microbacterium; species Microbacterium sp. MMO-10. The sequence goes on from NZ_JBBCSV010000003.1 coordinate 556,929, forward strand.
GCACCTCCTCCGCCGCACTGTCGCGCCGACCTGTGCGCGGAGACCGTGTCAGCCCGACCAGCTCTTCCCGGCCCAGGGGTCGTACTCGGCGAGCAGGGGCTCCTGCGGCGGTCGCCGCTCCTCGGGCACGTGCTGCAGGTTGACGCGCACGCGGTACCAGAGCGAGCTCGATCCGCGCATGCCGTCGACCAGGACGTCCGCGGGATGCAGCAGCGCCGCGACCTCCGGGTGCGTCTCGCTCCAGCGCTCGAGTGCGGCGAGCGCCTCGGGCTTCGTCTTCGTGCGCGCGATCTCGATGAGCGGCATCGCGGAGACGCGTCGCCCGGATCCATCCGCGCCCCGGGGCGGCTTCTCGGCCGGCCCCAGCTCGTCGGCCAGCGCGAGCAGCGCAGTCAGCGAGCCGGCCGTCCGGTCGATGCCCTCGTGCGGGTCGCCGATCTCCGCGAACCGGGCGCGCACGGTCGGCACGGTGAACTCCTCCGGCCGGCGCAGTCGCACCTCGTCCCAGGCAAGCGGCGCGGACACGCGTGCGTCGGGCAGCGGACGCACCGAGTACGCCGAGGCGACGGTGCGGTCCTTCGCGTTCTGGTTGAAGTCGACGAAGACGCTCTCTCCGCGCTCCTCTTTCCACCAGCGCGCGGTCGCGAGGCCGGGCGCGCGGGCCTCGACCTCGCGCGCCAGCGTCTCGGCGGCGTGGCGCACCGTGGCGAAGTCCGACTCGGGCCGAATGCGGACGAGGATGTGCATGCCCCGGGAGCCGCTGGTCTTCGGCCAGCCGACGAGCCCGCAGTCGCCGAGCACCTCGCGCACGACGAACGCGGTGTCGACGATCTGCGACCATTCGACGCCGGGCATCGGATCCAGGTCGACGCGCAGCTCATCCGGGTGGTCGAGGTCGTCCGCGCGCACCGCATGCGGATTGAGGTCGAGGCAGCCGAGGTTGACGACCCAGGCGAGTCCTGCGGCGTCTCTGAGGACGGCCTCTTCGGCGGATCCGCCCGACGCGTAGCGCAGCACCGCGGTGGCGATGTAGTCGGGGTGGGCGGGGACCCGCTTCTGGAAGAAGGGCTCGGCGGCGATCCCCTTCACGAACCGCTTGAGCACCATGGGGCGTCCGCCCGCACCGCGCAGCGCCCCCTCCGCGACTGCGAGGTAGTACTCGACGATGTCGAGCTTGGTGAGCCCCGCCTGCGGAAAGACCAGCTTGTCGGGATGCGACACGCGCACCTCGGCGCCGTCGACCTCGATGAACGTCTCGGCTCGCGCTGCCATGGGTCCACGGTAGTTCCTGCGGCGCGGTGCAGCGAGGGGAGCCGCGCACTCTTGCGTCGGCACCCGGAGACCCGTAATGTACAACCAGTCAGTTGTATTTCATCTCCAGGAGGACCGCATGTCGGACAGCAGTGCAGCACGGACCGTCGTCACCCGCACCGTCGGAGAAGGGGATGACGCGATCACGTATGACGTCCACGGCGATCTGGCCGCGGCGACGGCGGAGCGTCCCGCGCTGTTCCTGTTCGGGGCGCCGATGGACGCGACGGGGTTCCAGATCCTGGCCGGGCACTTCGGCGATCGCCCGGTCGTGACCTATGACCCGCGTGGCGCTGGACGCAACCCGGTGGGCACCGCGGACATCACCGTCCAGCAGCACGCGGATGATCTGCACCGCGTCATCGCGGCGCTCGGCGTCGGTGCGGTCGACGCGTTCGGCACCAGCGGCGGAGGTGTGAACCTGCTGGCGCTGATCGCGGCGCACCCGGAAGACGTGCGCCTCGCGGTCGTGCACGAGCCGCCGGTCGCGGAGTTCCTGCCCGACCGCGACGCGGTGCTCGCGGTGACGGCCGACCTCAAGCGCACCTTCGCCGACCAGGGCACCGGTCCGGCGCTGGCGAAGTTCATCCAGTTCGTGATGCTCGACGGAGCCGTGCCGGACGGCTACCTGGACGGCCCCGCCCCGGACCCGGCGATGTTCGGCCTGCCGACGGAGGACGACGGCAGCCGGACGGATCCGCTCTTCCGCAACATGCCGGCGATCCTCTCGTACGTACCCGAGGCGGAGGCCCTCCGGGCCCGGGGTGAGCGCCTCGTGATCGCCGCGGGTGTGGAATCGGGTGAGACGATGCCCGCGCGTGCGGCGCGTGCCGTCGCCGCGGTCGTCGGGATCCCGGCGGCGGAGTTCCCGAGCAACCACGGCGGGTTCACGGAGCAGCCGGGCTTCCCGAGCGATCCGGACGGCTTCGCCGCGCGCCTGCGGGACGTGCTGGACGCCCGGGCCTGACGGTCGACGCGGCGCGAGCGATCTGTGCGGCCGCACGCGCCGCGCGGGCGATCCGTCAGGATGCCTGGGGCAGGATCCGCAGGGCGACCAGCATCCGCGTCAGCGCGCCTTCGCGCCGGGCGGGGAGATGGAAATCCGGGTCGACGTCGATGAGCGGGTAGATCGCGGCACGGCGCTGAGTGGCGTCGCCGTGTGCCGGGCGGTGGTCCTGGGTGTCGGGGGTCTGCGGCATCATCGCCTCTTCTCTCGCGCTATATTCCGAATAGTGGAATTGATCTACCGGATAATGAAATCGTAGGATGATCTCGCCTCGGGGTCAAGAGTTTCCCGCCTTGATCCCACGGAATGCAGCGTCGGTTCCCAGCAGATTGACAGGAACCCGGTATTCTGGGCCGGCAATCCAGGGTGCGCCGGCCGGCGTGCGGGAATCTCCGCCCCCACCCTCGACCTGACAGAAAAGGCATTCGAAATGACTGGTATTGCTGGAAAGGCGCTCACGGAAGCGATCTCCACGTTCCTGTTCGTGTTCAGCATCATCGGCGCCGTCAACAGCGGCAGCCCGCTCACCCCCCTGGCGATCGGCCTCACGCTGATGGTGCTCGTGTACGCCGCGGGCCACATCTCCGGCGCGCACCTCAACCCCGCCGTCTCGTTCGGCGCCCTGATCCGCGGCGCCATCGGCGTCGGCGACTTCGTGGCCTACGTGGTCGCCCAGTTCGTCGGCGGCGCGCTCGCCGCCCTGGTGAGCTTCGCGGTCTGGCCGCACGCCGAGAAGGCAGTCAAGATCGAGCTCGGCGCCGCCTTCCTCGTCGAGGCGCTGGTCACCCTCGCGCTCGTCTGGGTCGTCCTGAACGTCGCGACCTCCAAGGACAACGAGAACAACTCCTTCTACGGCCTGGCCATCGGTGGAACGGTCTTCGTGGGCGCCACCGCGGTCGGCGGCATCTCGGGCGGCGGCTTCAACCCCGCCGTCGCGCTGGGTCTGTCCATCAGCGGCCAGTTCGACTGGGCGAACCTGTGGCTGTACATCGTGGCTCCGCTGGTCGGTGCCGCGGTCGCGGCCGTGCTGTTCCGCGTGCTGAGCAGCAACGACGCGAAGGCTGCGGCCTGACAGCTCCTCTTCCGGAACGCCCCGTGCTCGCTCGAGCACGGGGCGTTCCGTCGTTCCGGGCAGTCGTCATGCCCGATCCGGGGCTCGACCAGGCAGGATCCTTCCAACTCCAGAGGACGGATCCGCGGATGACTTCCTCTGAAAGTGCAGACATCCTGCGGAGGTGAGGGATTCGGGCCGGTGGACGGCAGGCGGCATGCGCCCGGTGGCCCCGCTCAGTGCGCGCGCAGGCCGTCGAAGATCACGCGCGTCACGTCGTCCACGAGCTCGTCGGGGGTCAGTGACGTGTGCGCGGGGCGGTACCACTCGATGATCGAGTTGATCATCCCGAACATGAGCCTCGTGGTCACCGAGGGGCGGATGTCGCTGCGCAGCTCGCCCTCGCGCTGTGCCTGCGCGACCAGGTGCGCGACGCGCTGATCGAACACGCGTCGGCGCTCGAGGGCGGCCCGCTCGATCTCGCTGTTGCCGTGCACGCGCAGCAGCAGCGTGACCTGCGGCAGTCTGCTGGTGAGCACGCGCACGGCGCCTTCGATCACGGCGACGAGCCGCGCCGCCGTGGTCTGCTCGCCCGAGAGGGCCTCTTCGAGCACGGCCTCCAGTCCGCCGAGAGCGTCGTCGAGCGCGATCTCGAGGATCTGCTCCTTGGAGGCGAAGTGGTGGTACAGCGCCGCCTTGCTCAGGCCCAGTTCCGCGGCCAGTGCGGAGACGCTGGTCGCGTCGTAGCCCTGTTCGTTGAACAGCCGCACCGCGATCTCCAGCACCTGGGCGCGGTCGTAGCCGGGGCGTCCACGGCGCGAGCGCGGAGCGGCGGCGTCGGCTGCCTCGGTGGTGCTCGCGGGCGGGTTGCTCATCGGGATCATTCTCTCCCATCCCTGCAGGGCCGCGGACTTGCCCGCGAGGGATCCGTCTGTCATTCTTTTACTGAACGATCGGTCGGGAAAGAACCCACGCCCCGGCCCTGCACCCCGTCGATGACGACCCGGAGGACCAGCATGTCGGAGGCCTATCTCATCGACGGAGCGCGCACGCCGGTCGGCCGTTACGGAGGCGCTCTCGCGGGCGTCCGTCCCGACGATCTGGCCGCGCTCGTCGTCCGCGAGGCCGTCCGCCGCGCCGGCATCCCCGATGACGCGATCGACGAGGTGATCCTCGGATCCGCGAACCAGGCCGGCGAGGACAACCGCAACGTCGCGCGCATGGCCGTGCTGCTTGCGGGGCTGCCCGACACCCTCCCCGCGATCACCGTGAACCGGCTGTGCGCCTCCGGGATGTCCGCGGTGGCCCTCGCCGCACAGGCCATCCGCGCGGGTGACGCCGATCTGATGCTCGCCGGCGGCGTGGAGTCGATGACGCGCGCGCCGTGGGTGCAGGCCAAGCCCGAGCGTCCGTGGGCGAAGCCGGGGGAGGCGTTCGACACCTCGATCGGCTGGCGGTTCACGAACCCGCGCCTCGCCGCGCGTGACAAGGCCACCTTCTCCATGCCGGAGACCGCCGAGGAGGTCGCGCGCCTCGACGGCATCACCCGCGAAGACGCCGATGCCTTCGCACTGCGCAGCCATCAGCGGGCGATCGCCGCGATCGACGCCGGACGCCTCGCCGCCGAGATCGTGGCCGTCCCCACGCCCCGGGGCGGCAGCGTCGACACCGACGAAGGTCCGCGCCGCGACACCACGCTCGACGTGCTCGCCGGGCTGCGTCCGGTCGTGGCCGGCGGCAGCGTCGTGACCGCGGGCAATGCCTCGTCCCTCAACGACGGCGCCTCGGCGCTGGTGGTCGCCGGTTCCGCCGCGGTCGAGCGGCATGGGCTGACGCCCCGAGCCCGCATCGTCGCCTCGGCGTCGGCCGCGCTCGCCCCCGAGATCATGGGGCTCGGACCCGTGCCCGCGACCGAGAAGGCGCTCGCGAAGGCGGGGCTCACGGCGGCGGACCTCGGCGCGGTCGAGCTGAACGAGGCCTTCGCCACGCAGTCGCTCGCTTCGATGCGCCGCCTCGGACTCGACCCCGAGATCGTGAACGCGGACGGCGGTGCGATCGCGCTCGGCCACCCGCTGGGCTCCAGCGGCAGCCGGATCCTGCTCACGCTGCTCGGGCGGATGGAGCGCGAGGGCGCCCGGTACGGCCTGGCGACCATGTGCGTCGGCGTCGGGCAGGGCACCGCGATGATCGTGGAGCGGATGTGATGTCCGAAACGGCGGCAGGTCGGCGCCTGCGCATCGACCGCACGGCGGACCGGGTCACGGCGACCCTGGACCGGCCGGAGACCCGCAACGCGATCGACCAGACCATGATCGACGAGCTCCACGCCCTGTGCGCCGAGCTGGAACAGGAGCCGCGGATCCTGATCCTCATCGGATCGGGCGGGATCTTCGCCTCCGGGGCCGACATCGCGCAGTTGCGCGACCGTCGCGCGCAGGACGCGCGGGCCGGCATCAACACGACGGCGTTCCAGCGCATCCGGCGGCTGCCGATGCCGGTGATCGCCGCGGTCGACGGCTACGCCCTCGGCGGGGGCGCCGAGCTCGCCTATGCGGCGGACATCCGCATCGGCACCCCGGCCACGCGCATCGGCAATCCGGAGGCCGGGCTCGGCATCATCGCGGCGGCCGGCGCGACCTGGCGCCTTCCGCAGATCGTGGGCGAGGCGCGAGCGGCCGAGCTGCTGCTGACCGGACGACAGCTGAGCGCCACGGAGGCGCTCGCCTGGGGGCTGCTGTCGTCGCTGCACGAACCCGACGACCTCCTGGCCGCGGCGCACGCGATCGCGGATCGCATCGCCGCGAACGACCCGCTCGCCACCCGGCACACCAAGACGGCGCTGCTCGCCGCCCCGGACGCGCATCCGGCCATCGAGCTGGAGCTGCAGGCCGAGCTCTTCGAGAGCCCCGAGAAGCACCGGCGGATGACCGCCTTCCTGGAACGGAGGAGCCGCCGATGAGCGGACAGGATCCCACGACGACGGCCGGGGCCGTCGTGCCCGAGCGCGTCGGCGTCCTCGGCGGCGGGAGGATGGGCGCCGGCATCGCGCACGCCTTCCTCCTCGCCGGATCCCAGGTGGTCGTGGTCGAACGGGACGAGACGGCAGCGGGCGCGGCGGGGGAGCGGATCCGCACCAGCCTGCGGCGCTCCGTGGAGCGCGGCAGCACCGAGCGCCCGATCGCCGCGCTGGAGGGTGCCCTGGAGACGAGCACCGATGCGGGCGTGTTCGCCGACGCCGGGCTCGTCATCGAGGCGGTGCCCGAAGACAGGGCTCTCAAGGTCGAGAGCCTGCACCGGATCGAGGCCGTGGTGGCGCGCACCGCCGCGATCGCCTCGAACACGTCCTCGATCTCGATCGACGACCTCGGCGCGGAGCTCGCGCATCCCGAGCGTTTCCTCGGCCTGCACTTCTTCAACCCCGTCCCCGCCTCGGCGCTCGTCGAGGTGGTCGTCGGCGGCTCCACCGATCAGGAGCTCGTCGACGACGCCCGCGGCTGGGTCGCGGCGCTCGGCAAGACGGCGGTCGTGGTGGCCGACGCACCGGGCTTCGCATCGAGCCGGCTCGGCGTCGCGATCGCGCTGGAGGCGATCCGGATGCTCGAGGAGGGCGTCGCCACCGCGACGGACATCGATGCGGCGATGGAGCTCGGCTACCGGCATCCCACCGGTCCGCTGCGCACGACCGACATCGTCGGGCTCGACGTGCGCCTCGGGATCGCCGAGGAGCTGGAGGCCAAGCTCGGCGCGCGGTTCGCGCCGCCGCAGCTGCTGCGCGACCTGGTCGCCGACGGACACCTGGGCCGCAAGACCGGCCGCGGATTCTACGAATGGAGCGAGTGATGACCGAGCTGCTGCCCAGCTACCTGCAGGGATCCTGGTGGACCTCCGCCTCGGAGGGCGGGACGGTCGTGCGCGACGCCTCGACGGGCGAGGAGATCGTCCGGGTCGACTCCACGGGCATCGACCTCGCCGGCGCGGTGGACTACGCGCGCACCGTCGGCCAGGCGAGCCTCGGCGCGCTCACCTTCCACCAGCGCGCGATGCTGCTCAAGCAGATGGCCATGGTGCTCACGGAGCACAAGGAGGAGCTGTACGAGCTCTCCAAGCGCAGCGGATCCACGGTCCGCGACTCCTACGCCGATGTCGACGGGGGCATCGGCGTGCTGTTCACCTATTCGTCGAAGGGGCGTCGTGAGCTTCCGAACGCGAAGGTGCTCCTGGACGGGCCTGTCGAGCCGCTCTCGAAGGACGGATCCTTCCTGGGCCGCCACGTCTACACCCGCCTGCCCGGCGTCGCCGTGCAGATCAACGCCTTCAACTTCCCGATGTGGGGCGCGCTGGAGAAGTTCGCCCCGGCATTCCTCGCCGGAGTGCCCTCGATCGTGAAGCCCGCGACGCCGACCGGCTACGTCGCGGAGGCGTGGGTGCGGATCCTGGTCGATTCCGGGCTGCTGCCGGACGGATCCCTGCAGCTCGTCAGCGGATCCCTCCCGGGGATCTTCGACCTGCTCCGCCTCGGCGACCTCGTCGCCTTCACCGGCAGCGCCTCGACCGCGGCGGGGCTGCGCGCCCAGACCGCCGACGGCGTGCGCTTCACGAGCGAGACCGACTCGATCAACGCCTCGGTGCTCGGCCCCGACGCGACGCCCGACACCCCGGAGTTCGACGCCTACGTGAAGCAGCTCATGATCGAGCTCACGACGAAGGCGGGCCAGAAGTGCACCGCGATCCGCCGGGCGATCGTGCCGGCGCCGCTCGTGGAACCGCTCGTCGCGGCCCTGCAGGCGAAGATCGCCGAGCGCGTCGTGATCGGCGACCCGCACGCGGAGTCCGTCACGATGGGCCCGCTCGTCTCGACCGCGCAGCGCGACGAGGTGCTGCGCCAGGTCGCCGCCCTGCAGGCCGCCGGCGGCGAGCTGCTGATGGGGTCGACGGACGCGCCGTCCGTGGTGCACGCCGACAGCAGCACCGGGCCCGCGCCCGAGGGAGCCTTCGTGGCTCCGATGCTCGTCGGCTTCGCGGACACGACCGCCCCCGCCGTGCACGAGGTCGAGGCGTTCGGCCCGGTCTCGAGCGTGCTCGGGTACTCGACCGTCGCCGAGGCCGCCGAACTCGTCGGGCGCGGCGGGGGATCGCTCGTCACCTCGGTCGCGACGAAGGATCCCGCGGTCGCGACCGAGCTGCTCACCCGTATCGCGGCGTATAACGGCCGTGTGCTCTTCCTGAACCGCGACGACGCGCGCACCTCGACCGGGCACGGCTCGCCCGTACCGCACCTCGTGCACGGCGGCCCGGGGCGGGCCGGCGGCGGCGAGGAACTCGGCGGCATGCGCGCGGTCCGGCACTTCATGCAGCGCACCGCGATCCAGGGCACCCCGGAGATCCTCACCGCGATCACGGGCGTCTGGCACACCGGCGCCGGCACCGACCGCGCCGTGCATCCGTTCCGCAAGTCGCTGGCCGAGTTGCGGCTCGGCGACCAGGTGGAGTCGGGGCTGCGCGCACTTTCACTCGAGGACATCGAGGCGTTCGCTTACTCGACCGGTGACACGTTCTACGCGCACATGGATGAGGAGGCCGCCGAGGCGAACCCGTTCTTCGGCGGGAGGGTCGCGCACGGCTACCTGCTGGTGTCGTGGGCGGCCGGGCTCTTCGTCTCGCCGGACCCGGGCCCCGTGCTCGCGAACTACGGCCTGGAGAACCTGCGGTTCGTGACCCCGGTGAAGCCCGGCGACGCGATCCGGGTGACGCTCACGGCCAAGCAGATCACCCCGCGCGAGACCGACGAATACGGCGAGGTGCGCTGGGACGCGGTGATCCACAACCAGCGCGACGAGGTCGTGGCGACCTACGACGTGCTGACCCTCGTCGAGAAGGAGCTGAGTCCCGCCTGACCTCGTGGTCGCCGCCCCCCAGGGGTCGTTGAGCGAGGACGGCGGAGCCGCCTGTTCTCTTCCTGGGGTCGTTGAGCGAGGACGGCGGAGCCGCGCGTTCTCTTCCTGGGGTCGTTGAGCGAGGACGGCGGCGCCGCCCGAGACGAAACGCGGTGCCTTTGCGAGTGACCGCGTTTCGTCTCGCTCCTCGCTGCGCTCGCTCCTCGCTGCGCTCGGTGCTCGCTCAACGACCCCTGGCAGCCCTCGCTGCGCTCGGTGCTCGCTCAACGCCCACTGTGGAGAAACGGATTCGATGCCGCACGCGCGATCGCTATCGTCCGGCGTATGAGTGGATACGCATACATCCTGCGGTGCAGCGACGGCACGTTCTACGCCGGCAGCACGAAAGACCTCGTTCGTCGACTCGAGCAGCATGCAGCGGGGGAGGGGGCGGCCTACACACGCAGGCGACTGCCCGTCACGCTGGTCTGGCAGCTCGAGTGCGAACGGGTGGATGAAGCGTTCGCCTGGGAGAAGCGGATCCAGGGGTGGAGCCACGCGAAGCGGGCCGCGTTCATCGAGGGCGGGCTCGACGCGATTCGCGGCTGGAGCGCGAACACCCGTCGGATCCCTCTCCCTCCCCGGGGTCGTTGAGCGGGGCCGGCGGAGCCGCCTGTTCTCTTCCTGGGGTCGTTGAGCGGGGCCGGCGGAGCCGCCTGTTCTCTTCCTGGGGTCGTTGAGCGAGGACGGCGGAGCCGCCCGAGACGAAACGCGGTGCCTTTGCGAGTGACCGCGTTTCGTCTCGCTCCTCGCTGCGCTCGGTGCTCGCTCAAAGGCCCCCCGGGGGGCGCCCCGCGGCTACAGCGTGACGGACGCGGTGGCGGTCGTGCCGTCGCGCAGGTAGGTGATCTGCACGGTGTCGCCGGTGCGCGCGGTGCGGGCGAACATGTACAGCGCGTCGGGCTGGACAGCGGGGCTGCCGTTGATGCGGGTGATGACGTCGCCCGGCTGGAGTCCGGCGCGCGCGGCCGCGCCGCCCTCGGTCACCTGGTTCACGTAGAGGCCGGCGGTGCCGCCCAGCGCCTGTGCGACGGCGGCGGGGATCGGCGTGGTGACGAGACCGAAGTCGGGGTGCTGCACGGTGCCGTGCTCGATGAGGTCGTTCGCGATCGACATCGCGCGGTTGCTGGGCACCGCGAAGCCGATGCCCACGGAGCCTCCGCCCGCCGTGCCCTCCGCGTTCGGCACGGTCGCGATCGCCGTGTTCACCCCGATCATGCGCCCCCGGCAGTCCACGAGCGCGCCGCCGGAGTTGCCCGGGTTGATCGCCGCGTCGGTCTGGATCCCGCCGATGATCAGCGCGGGATGCTCGGCATCGGCGGGGACCATCGACGTGCGTCCGAGCGCGCTCACGATGCCCGCGGTGACGGTGCTCGAGAGCCCGAGGGGCGCGCCGAGCGCCACCACCGGCTGACCGACGGCGACCGCATCGCTGTCGGCGGTAGCGATCACGGGCAGGCCGGAGGCGTCGATCTTCAGCACGGAGATGTCGCTCGCGATGTCGCGGCCGACGACCGTCGCCGGGTGCTGCTCGCCGTTCGAGAACGTCACGACGATCCGGCCGCCCTCGCCGGCGCCGGCCGAGATCACGTGGTCGTTGGTGACGATGTACCCGTCCTTGCGGACGATCTCGCCGCTGCCGACACCGGAGGAGGATCCGGTGACGTTGATGGTCACGATGGCCGGCAGCACCCGGGAGGCGACCGCGACGGCGTCGCAGGAGCCCTCGGCACCGGCCCGCACGCTGAATCCGCCGCCCGCGGGCGCGCCCAGACGGGCGCCCAGCCAGCCTCCGCCGAGTCCGAGCACAAGAGCGAGGACGCCCGCGACGGTCCAGATCAGCCACGGCTTCACGGCGGACCGGCGAGGCGGCTCCCCGGGCGAACGGGTCGGCTCGGCGGGGGTGATCGCGGCGTTCATGCCGCTCACTCTAGGGGAGCGGGACCCCGGGGCCGAGGCCCTCAGCGCAGGTCGTAGAGCCGCTTGTACTTGCCTTCGCTGCGGGGGAGGGAGCTGGGCTCCTCGACCTGCACGTCCACCGAGGTGCCGATCGACGTCTTGATCCGCAGCTTCAGCACCTCGGCCGCCGCCAGGCACGTCGCGAGATCGACATCCGGGTGCCGCTCGATCCGCACCTTCAGCGAGTCGAGGTGCCCCTGCCGGGTGAGCTCCAGGATGAAATGCGGTGTCAGCGTCTCGATTCCCAGCGCGATCTCCTCGATCTGGGTGGGGAAGAGGTTCACGCCGCGCAGGATGATCATGTCGTCGTCGCGTCCGGTGATCTTCTCCATCCGGCGCATCGCGGGATAGGCGGATCCGGGCAGGAGGCGGGTGAGGTCCCGGGTGCGGTAGCGGATCACCGGGAACGCCTGCTTGGTGAGCGAGGTGAACACGAGCTCGCCGGGCTCGCCGTCGGGCACGGGCTCGCCGGTGGAGGGGTCGATGATCTCGGGAAGGAAGTGGTCCTCCCAGATGTGCGGTCCGTCCTTGGTGGCCGCGGCCTCCATCGCGACGCCGGGACCCATGACCTCGCTGAGGCCGTAGATGTCGACGGCGTCGATGTCCAGCCGCTGCTCGATCTGATGGCGCATCTCGTTCGTCCACGGCTCCGCACCGAGGATGCCGACCTTGAGCGACGTGGAGCGCGGATCGATCCCGGCCTCCTCCATCGCGTCGGCGATCGTGAGCAGATAGGTCGGCGTGCACATGATCGCGTCGGGCTCGAAGTCGTGGATGAGCTGCACCTGCTTGGCGGTCTGGCCGCCGGACATGGGGATGACGGTCGCGCCCAGGCGCTCGATGCCCGCGTGCGCCCCGAGGCCGCCGGTGAACAGGCCGTAGCCGTACGCGTTGTGCACCCTCCAGCCGGGCCTGACGCCGGCGGCGCTCAGCGACCGTGCGACGAGGTCGGCCCAGTTGTCGAGGTCGGTCTGCGTGTAGCCGACCACGGTGGGGCGTCCCGTGGTGCCGGAGGAGGCGTGGATCCGCCGCACGTCGGACATCGGCACGGCGAACATGCCGAACGGGTAGTACTCGCGCAGGTCGTTCTTCGTGGTGAAGGGCAGCTTCGCGAGGTCGGAGAGCGAGCGGATGTTGTCGGGGAGGATCCCCGCGTTCTCGAAGGCCTGCCGGTAGAACTGCACGTTCTCGAAGGCGTGGCGCACCGACCAGCGCAGCCGCTCGAGCTGCAGGGCCCGCAGCTGCTCCGGATCCAGCCGCACCGCGTCGGCGTTCGAGGTCCGGTCTGGCGCGATCCCGGTCATGCGTCCTCCTCGGTCCGCGGGTCCGCCTGCGGGAAGGGGCGGTTCGTGGTGATCGAGCGTCCGCGGAACTCGGCGACGACATCGCCGGTCTCATCGGTCACCGTGATGTCGTAGAGGCCGGTGCGCCCGTTGCGCGCGCGGCGTGCGCCGGTGGCGGTGAGGACCTGGCCCTCGTGCGTGGACTTGAGGAACGTGATGTCGGCGCCGGCCGCGACCGTCACCTGCTCGTCCTCGTTGCAGACGATCGCGAAGGCCGTGTCGGCGAGGGCGAAGACGAGCCCGCCGTGGGTGATGTCGAAGCCGTTGAGCATGTCGTCGCGCACGGTCATCGAGACCACGGCGCGTCCGGGCTCGTCCACCTCCACGCGCATGCCGAGCGCGCTCGACGCCCGGTCCCGCCGCATCATCGGCCGCAGCACGGCTGTGGGTTCGGTCATCGGTTCTCCTTCGAACGGGACGGGCCGGAACCCGGGGCGAAACCGGATCCGGAAGCTCGTCCTTCTGCGATCGATACGAGTGTGCCATAATTACTGTACGAACGGTAGGTAATTCATTCAGGGAGTCGACGATGACTGTTCCACCCGTGGGGCTGGCCGGGGATCCGGGCGCCCAGGCCTTCGATGCCGACGCTCAGGCGCTCTTCGACGAACTCGTCGAGAACGAGCAGCGCATCGAGCCGCGCGACTGGATGCCCGAGGCGTACCGCAAGACGCTGATCCGGCAGATCTCCCAGCACGCCCACTCCGAGATCATCGGAATGCAGCCGGAGGGCAACTGGATCACGCGCGCCCCGAGCCTCAAGCGCAAGGCGATCCTCATGGCGAAGGTGCAGGACGAGGCCGGGCACGGGCTCTACCTCTACTCCGCCGCGCAGACGCTCGGCATCACGCGCGACGAGATGATGCAGCAGCTCATCGACGGCAAGGCGAAGTACTCCTCGATCTTCAACTACCCGACGCCGACCTGGGCGGACATGGGCGCGATCGGCTGGCTGGTCGACGGCGCCGCGATCTGCAACCAGGTGCCCCTGTGCCGCGCCTCCTACGGTCCGTACGGACGCGCGATGGTGCGCATCTGCAAGGAGGAGTCGTTCCATCAGCGTCAGGGCTTCGAGATCCTGCTCACGCTCATGCAGGGCTCCGAGGAGCAGCGCGCCATGGCGCAGGACGCCGTGAACCGCTGGTACTGGCCCGCCCTGGCGATGTTCGGCCCGCCGGACGACCAGTCGCCGAACTCGGCGCAGTCGATGCAGTGGAAGATCAAGCGCTTCTCGAACGACGACCTGCGCCAGCGCTTCGTCGGGATGCTCGTCCCGCAGGCGGAGATCCTCGGCGTGACGCTGCCGGATCCCGAGCTCCGCTTCGACGAGGAGACCGGGCAGTACGCGATGGGCGAGATCGACTGGGACGAGTTCTTCGAGGTCGTCCGCGGCAACGGCCCGTGCAACGCGGAGCGGCTGCAGCGTCGCCGCGACGCGCACGAGGAGGGCGCCTGGGTGCGCGAGGCCGCGGCGGAGTACGCCCGCAAGCAGGCGCTTCGGCAGGAGGAGGCGGCATGACCACCCCCGGAGCATCCCCCGAGGAGAGCTGGCCCCTGTTCGAGGTGTTCGTGCGGGCGAACCGCGGGCTCAGCCATGTGCACGTCGGATCCCTGCACGCCCCCGACGCCGAGATGGCGCTGCGTAATGCCCGGGACCTCTACACCCGCCGCAACGAGGGCACCTCCGTCTGGGTGGTGCCCGCCGACGCGATCAGCACGAGCGATCCGGGTGACAAGGGCGCCTTCTTCGAGAGCCCCGCCGGCAAGAACTACCGGCACGCCGTGTACTACACGGCATCCGAGGGGGTGCCGCACCTGTGAGCGCGCACGACGAGTTCGACCCGCACGGCGACGTCTCGGTGGACGAGCTCGCGCTCGCCGCAGAGCTCTCGGGCGGCGGCGAGCGCGCCGCCTCGGCAGACATCGCCGAGTATGCGCTGTGGCTCGGCGACGACGCGCTGATCCTGTCCCAGCAGCTCGGCGCGTGGATCACCTACGCCCCCGAGCTCGAGGAGGACGTGGCCCTGGGCAACATCGCGCTCGACCTGCTCGGGCACGCCCGTTCCTTCCTCCGCTACGCCGGATCCTGGGACGGACGCAGCGAGGACGACCTCGCCTACTTCCGCGACGAGGGCGGGTTCCGCAGCTGCTGGCTCGTGGAGCAGCCCAACGGCGACTTCGCGCAGACCATCGCACGCCAGCTGCTCGTGAGCACCTACATGCTCGAGCTCTACTCCGCCCTGCGGTCGAGCACGGATGCGACCTTCGCCGCGATCGCCGAGAAGGCCGTCAAGGAGGTCGACTACCACCGCGACCACGCCGTGCAGTGGACCCTGCGCCTCGCCGGAGGCACCGAGGAGTCGCGCCGGCGCATCGTCCGCGCGTTCGGCGACGTGTGGCCGTACGCCGCCGAGCTGTTCCGGGACGACGCGCTCATCGACCGCCTCGGCGACGCGGCCGTGCGCCCGTCATCGCTGCGCGCCGGCTTCGACACCGTGATCGACGCGGTCTTCGCCGAGGCCGACCTGGACGAGGAGCTGCGCGCGCTGCGGCGCGCGACGAGCACGTCGTCCGGCGGCGGACGGCACGGATCCCACGCGACCCCGCTCGGGCACGTGCTGTCCGAGATGCAGGTGCTCGCCCGCCGGCACCCGGGAGCGACCTGGTGACCGGGCCCGTGCCGGAGGGCGGGATCAGGGAGCGCGCCTGGGCCGTCGCCGCGGCGGTGAAGGATCCGGAGGTTCCGGTGCTGACCATCGAGGACCTCGGGGTGCTGCGCGACGTCGCCGTCTCGGGCGACCGCGTCCGGGTCGACATCACCCCGACGTACAGCGGCTGCCCCGCGATGGACACGATCCGCGACGACGTCGAGCTCGCACTCACCCGCGCCGGCTTCGGCAGCGTCGAGGTGCGCCTCGTGCTCGCCCCCGCCTGGACCACGGACTGGATGAGCGACGAGGGCAAGCGCAAGCTCACCGAGTACGGCATCGCCCCGCCGACGGGGCACGCCGCCCTCGGGCGGGCGCAGGGGCCGGTGCGCATCGCGCTCGGCGTGCGGTGCCCGCGCTGCGGGTCGCTCGACACCCGCGAACTCTCCCGTTTCGGCTCCACGTCGTGCAAGGCGCTCTACGAGTGCCGCGCCTGCCTCGAGCCCTTCGACCACTTCAAGGTGATCTGATGACGCTCTGGCACCTCGCCGCCCGCACCGACGCCCCCGCGACGGGCTCGGAGGCGGAGCGGATCGCCGGCGCACTGCTGAACAGCGTCGTGGGAGGATCCTCGGAAGGCTCCGCGACGTCGCGCCGGCGCGCGCGCTTCCACACGCTCACCGTGCAGGACGTGCGTCCGCTCACGGCCGATGCGATCGAGGTCACCTTCGCGGTGCCCGACGACCTCGCCGGGGAGTTCGACTACCTCGCCGGGCAGCACGTGGCGCTGCGCACCGAGCTCGACGGTCACGAGGTGCGGCGGTCGTACTCGCTGTGCCGTCCGCCCCGGCGCTCCTCGGGAGCCGCATCGGGCCCCTCCGGGGCCACCGTCAGCGTGGCGATCAAGCGCGATCAGGGTGGGCGCTTCTCGACCTGGGCGCAGAGCGGACTGCACGCGGGGGACCGCCTCGACGTGATGAGCCCCCAGGGCACGTTCACCTCCGCGCTCGCCGCGCTCGACGAGGCGCATGTGGCGGGCATCGCCGCGGGGTCGGGCATCACGCCGCTGATGGCGCTCGCCGCGACCGTGCTGTCGCGCTCGGAGAGCAGCCGGTTCACCCTGGTCTACACGAATCGCCGGGCCACGGACGTGATGTTCCTCGACGACCTGGCCGATCTCAAGGACCGCTATCCCACGCGTTTCGCCGTGCACCACGTGCTCACCCGCGAGCAGCGGTCCGCGCCGCTGCTGTCGGGGCGGATCGACGAGCAGCGCCTGCGCGGCATCCTCGACGCCCTGGTCCTGCCGGCCACCGTGGACGAATGGTTCCTGTGCGGGCCGTTCGACCTCGTGCAGCTGTGCCGCGACACCCTCGCCGACATCGGCGTCGAGGCCGGGCATGTGCGCTACGAGCTGTTCACCACCGGGGAGCCGGGGCAGGAGCGGCCGGAGGCGGGACGTCCGGTCGAGGTGCGCGAGGACGAGCCGGTGCGCACGATCGAGTTCACGCTGGACGGCCAGTCCGGCTCGGTGGAGACCCCGATCTCGGCGAACGAGTCGATCCTGAACGCGGCCCTGCGCGTGCGGCCGGATGTGCCGTTCGCCTGCGCCGGCGGCGTGTGCGGCACCTGTCGTGCGCGCCTCGTCGACGGATCCGTGACGATGACGGAGAACTACGCGCTCGAGCAGGAGGAGCTCGACCGCGGGTATGTGCTCACCTGCCAGTCCCATCCCACGTCGGAGCGCGTCGTCGTCGACTACGACGTCTGACCCGCACCGCCGAACGAACGGAGCAGCCTGTGATCGACCTCGACATCGACACGACGTCCGGCGGCGCCGCCGTCGCGCACATCGTGCTCAACAACCCCGCCAAGCTCAACGCGCTCGACGAGCAGGCGGTGCGCGACCTCGGCGACGCGTATGCCGAGGCGGAGCGCGCCGGGGTGCGCGCCCTCGTGCTGCGCGGCGAGGGGCGGGCGTTCTGCGCGGGGCGAGACATCTCCGGCGTGGATCCGCGCGACGACGACGTGATGGGGTATCTCGACGGGCTGGTCACCCCGGTGCTGCAGCGCATGGCGGCGTTCCCCGCCCCGACGTTCGCCGCGGCGCAGGGGGCCTGCCTCGGGGTGGGGCTGGGGCTGCTCATCGCGACGGACGTCGTCTATGTCGCCGACAGCGCGAAGGTCGGATCCCCGTTCGCGGCCCTCGGCGCCACCCTCGACTCCGGCGGCCACGCCCTGTTCGTGGAGCGCCTCGGTGCGCACCGCACGCTCGACCTCATCTACACGGGGCGCCTGATGAGCGGATCCGAGGCCGTCGCCGCGGGACTGTTCTCGCAGGCGCTGCCGGGCGAGGAACTGCTCGAGACGACGCTCGCCGCGGCCGCACGCGCCGCCGAGGGGGCCACCGCGGCGTTCGTCGCCAGCAAGCGACTCGTCGCTGCTCTCCGCGACCAGCGCCTGGGGCTGTGGGAGTCGATGGCGCAGGAGAACGCCGCCCAGGCGGCGCTCTGCGACACCGACGACTACCGCGAGGGGTTCGCGGCGTTCCAGGAGAAGCGCCCGCCGCGGTTCCAGGGCCGCTGACGCGCGACGCCCGGGTCCCGCACCGCGCGACGATCAGCACACCCTGTCACGATCAGCACACGTGTTGACGTGGATCCGTGGGCGGATCGTCGCACCCTGTGCTGATCGTGACGGCGCCTGCTCGGAGCGCCGGCCTGCACATCGTCGCGTCCGGGGGTCGGAGGCCGCAATCCGAGGCGGGGGCAGCAGGGGCCCTGTGGCTCTGCACGATGGGGGATCCCAGTGCGCGCCGCTCTCGGGGAGCGGCGGGTGAGTAGGCTGATCCGTGCTCTGCGTGGGAGGCGCGGGCGGACGGGAGTGGACGTGGGCGACGGCACCGTCGAGCGCATGCGGGGACCGCGGGCCATCGCGGCGTTCATCGGGATCGGCCTCGCCGCGGGCCTCCTCTCCGGCCTCTTCGGCGTCGGCGGAGGCACGGTGATCGTGCCGCTCCTCGTGCTCCTGCTCGGTTTCGACCAGCGTCTCAGCGCCGGCACCTCGCTCGCGGCGATCGTGCCCACCGCGGCCGTCGGGGTGATCTCCTACGCCGTGCACGACGCGGTCGCGTGGATCCCGGCTCTCCTGCTCGCGATCGGATCCGTGGTCGGCGCGCAGATCGGCACCAGGCTGCTGACCCGGATCTCGCAGACGGCCCTGCGCTGGTGCTTCGTCGGCTTCCTCGCGATCGTGATCGTGATGCTGTTCGTCGTCATCCCCTCGAGGGACGCGGTGTTCGAGGTGACCTGGCTGACCGCGGCGCTGCTGCTGGTCGTCGGACTCGGCACCGGGATCCTGGCCGGGCTCATCGGCGTGGGCGGCGGGATCGTGGTCGTGCCGGTGCTCATGCTCGCCTTCGGCACGAGCGATCTGGTGGCCAAGGGGACGTCGCTGCTCATGATGATCCCGACCGCGATCTCCGGCACGATCGGGAACCTCCGGCACCGCAACGTCGACCTGACGGCCGCCGCGTTCGTGGGGCTCTCCGCGTGCACCACCACGGCGCTCGGAGCGTGGCTCGCCACGATCGTGGATCCGCTCGTCGGCAACATCCTGTTCGCCGCGTACCTGACCTTCATCGCCGTGCAGATGGCGCTCAAGGCGATCCGAGGCCGCAGGCCGCGCACCGCCTGACGCCGCGTTCCGGGCGGCGACTGCTCGTTCCCGTCGCAAAAGGTGTCGCTCGGAGGACCTCGGAACGACAACTTCTGCGACGGGAACCAGGAGGACCGCGCTCCGGGCGGGTCGGTAGGATCGGGGGGTGCCCGTGAATCCTGAACTGGTCGGACGTGTGTTCCCGCCGACGCCCGCGTATCTGGTCGGCCGCGAGAAGGTGCGCGAGTTCGCCCGCGCCGTGTTCGCCGATGCTCCCCAGCACACCGACGTGGCCGCGGCCCAGGCGCTCGGCTTCGCCGACGTCGTGGCGCCGCCCACGTTCGCGATGGTCATCCAGGACCTCACGCTGCAGCAGCTGCTGGGCCTGGAGGACTCGGGGATCGTGCTGTCGCGCACGATCCACGCGGAGCAGCGCTTCACCTACACCCGCCCGATCGTCGCCGGCGACGAGCTCACCGCGCAGCTGACGGTCACCGCGATCCGTGCGATGGGCCCCGCCGCCATGATCACGAGCGACGCCGAGATCCGCGACGCCGCGGGCGCGCACGTCGTCACCGCCACGTCGGTGCTGCTCGTCAGCGACGCGCCGGCCGAGACCGAGGAGGCCGCCGCGTGAACGTCGGAGACGTCATCGCCGAGCGCACCGTGCACCTCACGCGCGAGTCGCTCGTCCGCTATGCCGGAGCATCCGGCGACTTCAACCCGATCCACTACCGCGACGACGTCGCCGCCGAGGTGGGCCTGCCCGGCGTGCTCGCGCACGGCATGCTCACGATGGGCATCGCGTCCTCCGTCGCGATCGCCGCGCTCCCCGGCACCGCCCGCGTGCTCGACTACGGCGTGCGCTTCGCCCGCCCGGTCGTGGTCGACCCGCAGGCCGGCGCCGACGTCGCGATCACGGCCAAGGTCGGCTCCGTCGACGAGACCGCGGTGCGGATCGACCTCGTGGTCAAGCACGCCGACACCACCGTGCTCGTCAAGTCGCAGCTGCGCGTCGCTGCGGACTCCCTCTGACATGGGGGAGATCGCACCGATCCGCCTCGCCGAGCTCACCACGCTGCAGACCGGCGCGGCGCCGGCCCGCATGATCGACGCGACCACGACGGACGAGCTGGTCGCGTCCCTCCGCGACGTGTGGGCCTCCGGTGACGAATGGTTCGTGCTCGGCGGGGGATCCAACCTCCTCGCGGGCGACACCGCCTTCGACGGCACCGTGATCCGGATCCGCACCGGCGGCATCGAGGAGCTGCCCTCGCCGCACCCCGGCCGGATCCGGCTGCGCGCGCAGGCCGGCCACGACTGGGACGCCCTGGTCGCCTACGCGGTCGAGCGCGGCTATGCCGGGATCGAGGCGATGTCGGGCATCCCGGGCACGGTCGGCGCCGCACCCGTGCAGAACGTGGGCGCGTACGGGCAGGAGATCCAGGAGACCCTCGTCGAGGTCGAGCTCATCGACGAGCACACGGGCGAGGTCGTCACGACCCCGGCCGCGGATCTCGGCCTCGGCTTCCGCACCTCCGTGCTCAAGCACCACTACGGCTCCGTCGCCGAGCGCCGCGCGGTGATCCTGTCGGTCACGCTCGATCTCGCCGTGACGGGCGATGCGGGGCGGGTCGTGCGCGGCGAGCAGCTGCGTCGCGCCCTCCAGCTCACCGGCGACGAGCCGGTGCCGCTGACCTGGTTGCGTGAGCGGATCCTCGCCACGCGTGCCGCGAAGGGCATGCTCTTCGATCCGGCGGATCCGGACACGCACGGGGCCGGATCCTTCTTCCAGAACGCGATCGTCCCCGAGGCGGTGGCGCGCACGCTGCCGCCCGAATGCCCGCGCTGGCCCGTGGCGCCCGACCTCGACACCGTCACCGTGATCCCGCTGGACTCCTACTACGGTCTCGCGCCGAAGCCCGAGGCGTCCCCGAGCGACGTGAAGGTGAGCGCCGCCTGGCTCATCGAGCACGCCGGCATCGGCAAGGGCTTCCGGCTGCCCCGGTCGCGCGCCGGCGTCTCCACCAAGCACGCCCTCGCGCTCACGAACCGCGGTGGGGCGACGGCGGGGGAGATCGCCGAGCTCGCGCGGTTCATCCAGAGCAGGGTGCACGCCGAGTTCGGGCTGGTACTGCAGCCGGAGCCCGTGCTCGTCGACGTCGAGCTGTAGCGGGCTGCGGCCCGTCGCGACGGCGCTCCGCCGCCGCATCGGCTCGGGGCAGCCGCTACTCCGCCATCTGCTTGCGGAGCCAGTACTCGGTCTGGGCAACGTGCGCGGCGGCCGCCGCGGAGGCCTCCGCGGGATCGCGGGCGATGAGGCCGCGCACGATGGCGCGGTGACCCGCATCCGAGAGCACCTTCAGCTGCACGGCGTCGTCGGGATCGAGGATCCGATACTGCCGGGTGCGGGAGCGAAGCGCTCCCAGCAGGCTCGTGAGCGCCTCGTTGCCGGCGACGGCCGCGATCCCCAGATGGAACTCGTGATCCAGCCGGGACTCCTCTTCGTGCTCCGTGCAGGCGGCGATCCGCTCGACCAGCGCCTCGAGCTCCGCGAGCGCCGCGGCGTCGGCGCGCGCGGCCGCCGCGGCGGCAGCATGGGCCTCCAGCGGGCGGCGGATCTCGACGAGTTCGAGGATCGCGTCGAGCGGGAGCACGTCCACCGTGAGCGAGAGCACCTGGATGAGGTCGGCGGGACGCAGCGCGGTGACGTAGCTGCCGGACCCGTGCCGGGTCTCGAGCACGCCGAGGGCCGCGAGCATCCGGATCGCCTCCCTCACCGATCCGCGGGACACGCCGAGCTGCTCGCAGAGCTCGCCCTCGCTGGGCAGCTTGTCGCCGGGGCGCAGGCTCCCGTCGGCGACGAGCGCCCGCAGTCCGTGCAGGGCGGTCTCGAGTGCGCTCATGGTCCTCCTCGGTGTGCGGCTTCTCTCTTGAGTGTGGGCCAACCTCAGAATCAAGGATAGTTGTCTAACGACATGGGGGATTTTTAGCCGAGATTTGAAGATTCTCGCGAGTATGTGCAAAAGTTGTGCGACAATTTGACCCCGCAGCTTTCTTCGCCCCTCAAGGATGAGACCCGCATGCCCGACCTCCGTACGGACTCCCGCATCGCCCCTGTGCGCCTCGCCTCCTATGACCGCGCCCGCGACGCATGGCCGCTCGACCCCCGGGTCGTGCACCTCAACCACGGATCGTTCGGCGCGGTGCCGACCGAGGTCGTCGCCCAGCAGGACGCCTGGCGCCACGAGGCCGATCTCAACCCGGTCGGCTGGTTCCCCCGGCTCGGGGAGAAGGTCGCCGCCGCCCGGCAGGCCACTGCCCCCTTCGTCGGCGCGGATCCGGACGATCTCGTCTTCGTTCCCAATGCGTCGGCCGCGGCGACCGTCGTGTTCAACGCGCTTCGCCTGGAGCAGGGCGATGAGATCCTCGTGACCGACCACGGCTACGGCGCCGTGACGATGGGAGCCGCGCGGCTCGCGCGACGGTTCGGCGCCCGGGTGCGCACGGTCGGGATCGGCCTCCTGGACGACGCCGAGACCGTGCTCGCGCGGTTCGCCGAGGAGATCGGGCCCCGCACCCGGCTCATCGTCGTCGACCAGATCACCTCGCCGACCGGGCGCGGCCTGCCCACGGCGGAGATCACGGCGCTCGCGCACGAGCGCGGAGCGCGCGTGCTCGTGGACGGCGCGCACGCGCCGGGCCTGATCGCGGACGCGGCCGTCGCCGGAGGCGGCGACTGGTGGTTCGGCAACCTGCACAAGTGGTCGTGCGCGCCGCGCGGATCCGCGGTGCTCGTCACGCAGGCGGCGGACCGGGACGAGCTGTGGCCCCTCATCGACTCGTGGGCGGCGACCGACCCCTATCCCTCCCGCTTCGACACGCAGGGCACGATCGACGCGACGACCTACCTCGCCGCGCCTGCCGCGATCGACTTCGTCGAGCGCGAGTTCGGCTGGCAGCGCGCGCGCGAGGCGATGACCGAGCTCGCCGACGAAGGCGAGCGGATCATCGCCGAGTCGCTCCAGCACGGCGTCGACGACGCGGTGCGGGTCGAGCTGCCGATGCCGGCGCCCTCCCTGCGGCTGCTGCGGCTGCCGCGCGGGATCGGCCGCACGCGCGAGGAGGCCGACGACCTGCGCCTGCGCCTGTTCGACGAGGTCGGCGTGGAGACGGCGTTCACGAGCTTCGCCGGCATCGGCTACTTCCGCCTCTCCGTGCACCTGTACACCGAGGCATCCGACTTCGAGGCGTTCGTCGAGCGCTGCGTCCCGCGGATCCTCGCCCTCGCCCGGTCGTGACCCGACCGGGGACCTGCAACACCCACACGAACGAAAGGACGCCTCAATGGTAAAGCACACCCGACTGACCGCGATCGCGGGGCTGGGCATCGCGGCCCTGCTCTCGCTCACGGCCTGCTCCGGCGCAGGATCCGCCTCCGGCGGCGGATCGGCCGACGGCAAGGTCACCCTGCAGATGGTGGAGAGCCTGACCAACCCCGACCGCACCAAGCTGATCCGCAGCCTCCTCGACGACTTCCAGAAGGAGAACCCGGACATCACGGTCAAGCTCGTCTCCCCGCCGACGGAGCAGGCCGACACGACGATCCAGCAGATGCTGCAGTCCGGCAAGGGCATCGACGTGCTCGAGGTCCGCGATCTGACCGTCGGCCCGTTCGCCAACAACAAGTGGCTGTACGACATGACCGGCGACCTGAAGAACTGGGACGGGTGGTCGGCACTCACCGACAACGCGCGCAACGCCGCGAAGACCGACGGCAAGACCTGGTTCGTGCCCTACGGGTTCTACGGGCTGTCGCTGTTCTACCGCACCGACCTCGTCTCCCAGGCCGGCTTCGACACGCCCCCGCACTCCTGGGACGACCTGCTCGAGCAGGCCTCGAAGATCCAGGATCCGGGGAACAACGTGTACGGCTACGCGTTCCGCGGCGGGAAGAACGCCAACTCGAACGTGGTCGCCGCGATCAACTCGTACACGATCGACGATCTCGACCCGACCAACGCCTTCCTCCTCAAGAGCGGGAAGACCGTCTTCTCCTCGCCCGATGCGCAGAAGGCCGTGGACACCTACTTCGATCTGTTCAAGAAGGCGTCCCCGCCGTCCGCCGTGTCCTGGGGATACCCGGAGATGGTCGCCGGATTCACGAACGGCACGACCGGGTTCCTGCTGCAGGACCCCGAGGTCATCGCGACCGTCTCGGCGTCGAACCTCGGCAAGGACCAGTGGTCCACCGCGCCGCTGCTCGTCGGCCCGAGCGGCAAGGCGGCGCAGCCCTTCGCGACCGCGGGCTGGGGCATCGCCCAGGGCAGCAAGAACAAGGCGGCGGCCGTGAAGCTCGTCGAGTTCCTCTCCTCGGAGAAGCCCGCCACGACGTTCGCGCAGAAGAACAGCCTGGTTCCCATCGTCACCTCGGCCACGAAGGATCCGTTCTTCGCGACGGGCCCCTGGGCCTCCTACGTCACGATGACGAAGGATCCCGACACCTACGTCACGGTGCACCAGCCCCGCGGCGTGGCCTGGTGGAGCGAGTGGAGCCAGAAGGCCGATCAGGACGTGCAGAGCGTGCTGCTCGGGAACATGAGCACCAAGCAGCTGCTCGCCTCGTGGGACGAGTACTGGACCGCGAAGTACAAGAAGGGCTGATGTCGTGACCTCGACCTCTGCTTCGGGTGGTCCGGCGGGCTCCGCCGGCCGGACCACCCGGTCGCGGCCGGGCGCCGGTCCCGCGCCGCGGGGCGCCGCAGGCGCGCGCCGCCCCGCGTTCCGCTCCCGGCACGCCCTCACGATCCTCGCCTTCCTGGCTCCCGCGATCGTGTTCGTGTGCTGGTTCACCTACCTGCCCATGCTGCAGGGCGCCCGGATGGCGTTCCTCGACTACAACCTGTGGGACCTCACCTCGACGCCGTTCGTCGGCTTCGACAACTTCGCGAAGGTCCTCGCCGACCCGGTCTTCCCGACCGTCGCGGGCAACACCGTGCTGTGGGTCGTCGGATCCCTCGTCCCGCAGTTCGTGATCGGATTCCTCATCGCGCTGGCCCTGCGGCAGCGGTTCCGCTTCCGCGGCGTCTACCAGGCGCTCGTGTTCTTCCCCTGGGCCGTCTCCGGATTCCTCATCGGCATGCTGTTCCGCTGGATGTTCAACGCGGAGTTCGGCGTCGTCAACGACCTGCTCATGAAGGCGGGGCTGATCCACGCACCGCTTCCGTGGCTGGCCGACCCGCGCCTCGCGATGATCGCGGTGATCATCGCGAACGTCTGGTACGGCGTGACGTTCTTCGCGATCATGATCCTCGCGGCCCTCCAGTCGGTGCCGGACGAGGTGCTGGAGGCCGCGAGCCTCGACGGCGCAGGCAAGGCGCGTCAGCTGTTCTCGATCGTCATCCCGTACATCTCCACGACGCTGCTGCTCACGGTGCTGCTGCGCGTGATCTGGATCTTCAACTTCCCCGACATCATCTGGGCGATGACCGGCGGCGGGCCCGCCGGGCGCACGCACATCATCACCACCTGGATGATCACCTTCACCCAGCAGGGCAACTACGGCACGGCGAGCGCGATCGGACTGATCGTCATGGCGCTGCTGTTCGTGTTCTGCGGCTTCTACCTGTTCGCGATGCGGAAGGTCACCCGATGAGCGTCACGATGACCATCACCGCGCCGGGCACGGGGGTCTCGCGTCCCGCGCGCGCGTCGCGCCGGCGGATCACCGCGGGCGGAGTCGCCAAGGCCGTGGGGCTGGGGCTCTGGCTGCTGATCACGCTGTTCCCGCTGTACTGGATCGTCCTCACGTCGTTCAAGTCTCCGCAGACCGTGAACAAGTTCCCGATCGAGTACTGGCCGTCGCAGCCCTCCGTGCAGAACTACGCGAAGCTGTTCTCGGACGCGAACTTCGGCGTCTTCCTGGGCAACTCCGCGCTGGTCTCGCTCGTCGCGGGGGCGACCTCCACCCTCATCGCCCTGCTCAGCTCGTACGTGATCGCGCGCTTCGAGTTCCGCGGCAAGGGCACGGTGCTCATCGTGTTCCTGCTCACGCAGATGATCCCGGCGTTCATCGCCCTCGGTCCGCTGTACACGATGATGACGGACCTGGGACTGGTGGACAGCAAGTTCGGCCTGATCCTCGTCTACGTCGCCGTCTGCATCCCGTTCTCCACGGTCATGCTGCGCGGCTTCTTCGAGAACGTGCCCGATGCGCTCGAGGAGTCGGCCATGATCGACGGCTGCTCGCGGCTGGGCGCGCTGTTCCGGATCCTTGTTCCCGTGATGACGCCCGGCATCATCGCCGCGTTCATCTTCAACTTCGTGAACTGCTGGAACGAGCTGTTCCTCTCCGTCGTGCTCATGCAGTCGGAGGAGAACCGCACGGTGCCCGCCGCGCTGAACAGCTTCATCTCGACGTTCAACGTGGACTGGGGATCCATGTCCGCGGCGGCCGTGCTCACGATCCTGCCGACGATGGTGCTCTTCGCCGTCGCGAGCCGCTGGATCGTCGCGGGCCTGACCGCCGGCTCCGTCAAGGAGTAGCGGCGGAGCCGGATCCTCGCTCGTGGCGGGGATCCGGCCCGCGTAGGATCGCGCACATGACCGGACTCGTTCCCTACCTGCTCTTCCCCGGCACCGCCGCCGATGCGCTGCCGTTCTATCAGACGATCTTCGGCGGCGAGGCGGTGCTGCACACCTACGCCGAGTTCGGGCGTGCCGACGGCCCGGGCGATGCGATCGCGCACGGCATGCTCCTCGGCGGCCCGGTCGAGCTCGCCGCGGCGGACGCCGCGCCGGACGAGGACGCCGTGCACATGAACGGGATGTACTTCTCCCTGCTCGGCACGGCCGACGCGGCCACCCTCACGCACTGGTTCGCGCAGCTGGGAGACGGCGGCCGGGTGATCGACCCGCTGCAGGAGCGTCCGTGGGGCGCCCACGACGGCACCCTGGTGGACCGCTTCGGTGTGCGCTGGCTCGTCGGCTACGAGGACTGACCGCGGCCCGTGCGCGTCGGGTGCCGGCCGGATACGTCGACGCCCCCTCCCGCTGCCGAGGCCCCCTCTGAGTTGCGGATCTCAGGAGGGGCGCGGACAGCCCGAGGGGGCGTCGACGTTTGAGCGCGGGCGTCAGGAGGCGAACAGGCGCTGCAGGCGCTGCACGCCCTCGAGCAGCTGGTCGTCGCCGAGCGCGTAGGACATCCGGATGTAGCCGGACGGGCCGAACGCCTCGCCCGGGACCACCGCGACCTCGGCCTGGTCGAGGATGAGGTCGGCGAGCTCGAGCGAGGTCGTCGGGGTCACCCCGCCCCAGGTGCGGCCGAGCAGGCCCTGCACGTCGGGGTAGACGTAGAACGCCCCGGTCGGGTTCGGCACCACGAGGCCGTCGATCTTCGACAGCTCGGAAACGATCAGGCGGCGGCGGCGGTCGAACGCCTCGCGCATCTGCTCGGCCTCGGTCTGCGGGCCGTTCAGGGCGGCGATCGCGGCGCGCTGCGCGACGTTGTTCACGTTGCTCGTGAGGTGCGACTGCAGGTTGCCGGCGATCTTGATCGCGTCGGCCGGGCCCACCATCCAGCCCACGCGCCATCCGGTCATCGCGTAGGTCTTGGCGACGCCGTTGACCAGGATGGTCTGACCGGCGACCTCGGGCACGGCCTCGACGACGGAGGTCGCCTTCACGCCCTCGTAGGTGAGGTTCTGGTAGATCTCGTCCGAGATGATCCAGATCCCGTGCTCGAGCGCCCAGGCCGCGATCGCCGCGGTCTCCTCGGGGGAGTACACGGATCCGGTCGGGTTCGACGGCGAGACGAACACGAGCACGGTCGTGCGGTCGGTGCGCGCGGCCTCGAGCTGGTCGACGGTGACCTTGTAGTCCTGGTCGGCACCGGCGAAGACCTCGACGGGGACGCCGTCCGCGAGGCGGATCGCCTCGGGGTAGGTGGTCCAGTACGGCGCGGGCAGGAGCACCTCGTCGCCCGGGTTCACCACGGCCTGGAACGCCTGGTAGACGGACTGCTTGCCGCCGTTGGTGACGATCACCTGCGAGGGCGAGACCTCGAGGCCGGAGTCGCGCAGCGTCTTCGCGGCGATCGCCTCGCGCAGCTCGGGCAGGCCGGCCGCGGGGGTGTAGCGGTAGTTGGCCGGGTTCGCCAGGGCTTCGGCGGCCGCGTCGACGATGAACTGCGGCGTGGCGAAGTCGGGCTCGCCCGCGGCGTACGAGACGACGGGCTTGCCCTCGGCCTTGAGGGCCTTGGCTTTGGCGTCCACCTTCAGCGTGGCGGACTCGGCGATGGCGGAGAGTTTGCGGGAGAGAGGCGCGCGTTCGGTCACGCTCCCAGCGTACTCGGGGGCCTCTGGCGGGAAATGGCCGTGACGTACAAGAACGGGGCCGATTTGTCCGCCATGGCGAACGATGGCGAGGGGGCGCCGCTGTCAGGTCAGGAACGACGGCGGAACCGCGCAGTAGTCCGCCAGTCGCCGGACGGGGGCATCCGGATCCGTCACGTCGACGAGAGCCGTGGCGGCGGTGTGCGGCACCTCACCGCCGTCGATCAGCCAGACCGAGAAGTGCCAGAGACCCCGGGTGCGCTCGGCGAGCAGCCCCGGGGTGCCGGACACGATCTGCACGGCGTCGGCGCCCGAGGAGCGGAAGGGTGTCACGACGTCGGCACGCAGTGCGTCCTCGCCGCGGCCGTCCTGCTCGGTGATGCGGGCGTCGACGCCTCGGGCGGCGAGCGCCTCGCGGAGGCTCTCGGCGGCCGCCGCGGAGCGCTCCGCGTCGGGGCTCGCGATCGCGACGAGACGCGCGCCCCGCGGGTAGTCGTGCAGGAACTCGTCGGCGACGCCCTCGAAGAGGACCTGCCGTGCGGAGGGGGCGCTCATGCCTCCAGCGTAGGCGCGTCGGCGGCGGGCGGACCCGGATCGGCGACGCGAGCGCTCAGCGCTCGACGAGCACGCCGTCCTGGTCGGCGTACAGCCGGGCGCCGGGACGGAACTCGACGTCGCCGAAGCGCAGCACGACGTCGACCTCGCCGGATCCGGTCTTCGCGCTCTTGCGCGGGTTGGTGCCGAGGGCCTTCACTCCCAGGGGGAGGCGGCCGATCGCGGCGCTGTCGCGGATCGCGCCGTGGATGAGGACGCCGGCCCAGCCGTGCGCGACGGCGCTCTCCGCGATCATGTCGCCCATGAGCGCGGTGCCGAGCGAGCCGGATCCGTCGATCACGAGCACCGCGCCGTCGCCGTCGGTGGCCAGCAGCTCCTTCACGAGCTGGTTGTCCTGGAAGCAGCGCACGGTGCGGAGGGGGCCCTCGAACGCGACGCGGCCGCCGAAGTCGCGCAGCTGCAGGGCGAGGGACTGCAGGGCCTCGCCCTGCTCGTCGTAGAGGTCTGCGGTGGAGGTCATCTGTTCTTCCTGCCTGTGCTCTCGCACCTGCCTGTGCTCTCGCACCTGCCGGTGCTCTTGCGCTCGTGGATGTGCCGAACTCCGTCGATCATGCCGTGCGTAACCGGTGGGAACGCCGCAGGCGCGGAATCGACGGAGTTCGGCACAGGGGGACCGGCGGATGCCGGGTCAGTCCTCCACGAGGTGCTTGGCGTAGGCGCCGAGGGTGAGGAACGCGGGGAACTCCGGACGCAGCGCCACCTCGCGGAAGACGTCAGCCGCGTCGTCGAAGCGGTCGCCCTCCGCGCGCGGGGTCTCGTCCAGCAGCGCCGAGATCAGACCCTCGACGTACTCCGCCGTGATGAGGGTGCCCTCCTGGGTCGTCTGCCCCTGGTGGATCCACTGCCACACCTGCGAACGGCTGATCTCGGCCGTCGCGGCGTCCTCCATGAGGTTGTCGATCGCCACCGCTCCGATGCCGCGCAGCCACGCCTCGAGGTACCGGATCGCCACGGAGACGTTGTCGCGCACGCCGTCGGCGGTGATCGGGCGGCCGATGTGCACGTCGAGCAGGTCCTCGGCGCGCACCTGCACGTCGTCGCGCTGCCGGTCCAGCTGGTTGGGGCGCTCTCCCAGCACGGCGTCGAACTCGGCCTGCGCCGTGGGGATCAGGTCCGGGTGGGCGACCCAGGTCCCGTCGAAGCCGTCGCCGGCCTCGCGCTTCTTGTCGGCGGCGACCTTCTCGACGGCCCGGGCGGTCACCTCGGGGTCGCGCCGGTTCGGGATGAAGGCGCTCATGCCGCCGATCGCGAAGGCGCCGCGCTTGTGGCAGGTCTTCACGAGCAGCTCGGTGTACGCCCGCATGAACGGGACGGTCATCGTGACCTCGCTGCGGTCGGGCAGCACGAAACG
This sequence comes from Microbacterium sp. MMO-10, assembly GCF_037148715.1. Lineage (NCBI taxonomy): Bacteria > Bacillati > Actinomycetota > Actinomycetes > Micrococcales > Microbacteriaceae > Microbacterium > Microbacterium sp. MMO-10. The sequence goes on from NZ_JBBCSV010000003.1 coordinate 587,135, forward strand.
GGCGCCGCGGCCGCGGTAGTTCTTGATGATCGAGAAGATGTAGTCCCAGCGGCCGGCGTTCAGGCCCGCGCAGTGCTCGCGCAGCTCGAACAGGATCTCCTCCATCTCGAACGCCGCGGGCAGCGTCTCGATGAGCACCGTCGCGCGGATCGTGCCGCGGGGGATCCCGAAGTAGTCCTCGCTGAAGGTGAACACGTCGTTCCAGAGCTTCGCCTCCTCGCTCGACTCGATCTTGGCGAGGTAGAAGTACGGTCCGCGGCCGGCGTCGATGAGCGTCTGGGCGTTGTGGAAGAAGTGGAGGCCGAAGTCGACCAGGGAGCCCGAGGCGTCCATCCGGCGGCCGGTCCGGTCGGTGAACTCCAGGTGCTTCTCCACGAGGTGCCAGCCGCGCGGGCGCATCACGATGGTCGGCGTCTGCTCGGCGGTGACGCGGTACTCCCTGCCGTCCTCGTTCGTGTATGTCAGGCGTCCGCGGATCGCGTCGCGCAGCGACAGCTGCCCGCCGATCACGTTGCGCCAGGTGGGGCTCGTCGCGTCCTCCTGGTCGGCCAGCCACACCTTCGCGCCCGAGTTCAGCGCGTTGATCGTCATCTTGGGGTCGGTCGGGCCGGTGATCTCGACGCGGCGGTCCTCGAGCCCGGGGCCCGCGCCCGCCACGCGCCAGTCGGCGTCCTCGCGGATGTGCCGGGTGTCGTCGCGGAACCGCGGGTCGTGGCCGTTGCCGATCTCGAAGCGGCGACGCATGCGGTCGGCGAGGCGGTCGTGCCTGCGGCCGCCGAAGCGGTGGTGCAGCTCGGTGACGAAGGCGAGTGCGGCGGGGGTGAGGATCTCGCCGAAGCGCTCGTGCAGCGGCCCGGTGATGCGGATCGAGGGGCCCTCGGCGTTCGCGACGACGGTGCCGATGGTCCGGATCGGGGCGGTCGGTGACGCAGCGGGAATGGTCATGATCTGTCTCCTCCGTGAGTGGGATCCGGTCCGGCATCGGTGCCGGGGTGGCTTGTGACCACTCTGCGTGAAGATCCGGAACGGGAATGACCGAAATCGGGGAGAAGTTTGTCGAGAATTCTGCTTTCGTGACAGAATCGGGCCCTGACGACCCGGAACGAGACCCCGAGGAGCCCCGCATGAGTGAAGAGGTCGACGCCCTCACGATCGGACGCCGCATCCGGCAGTTCCGCACGGCCGCGGGCCTCACCCTGGAGCAGCTCGCGACGGCCATCGACCGGGCGCCGAGCCAGGTCTCCATGATCGAGACCGGCAAGCGCGAGCCCAAGCTCACCCAGTTGCAGGCGATCGCGCGGGCGCTGGACACGACGATCGACCAGATCCTCGCCGAAGGGCCGCTCGACGAGCGCAGCGGCATGGAGGTCGCCGTCGAGCGCGCGATGAAGGGGCAGACCTTCCAGGCGCTCGGGATCGCCCCGTTCCGGATCGCCAAGACCGTTCCCGACGAGGCGCTCAAGGCGCTGCTCGCGCTGCACGGGGAGATCGAGCGGCTGCGCGACGAGCGTGCCGCGACCCCGGAGGAGGCGCGCCGGGCCAACCTCGAGCTGCGCCACCTCATGCGCAGCCAGGACAACCACTTCGCCGACCTGGAGCGGAAGGCGGCCGAGATCCTCGCCGCGGTGCGGCACCCCGGCGGCCCGCTCACCCAGCGCACCGCGAGCGACATCGCCGCACACCTCGGGTTCACCCTGCACTATGCGCCCGACCTGCCGCAGTCGACCCGCAGCGTGGCCGACCTCGCTCACGGGCGGCTGTACCTGTCCAGTCGTGTCCCGGGCAAGGGCGATGCGCGCACGGCGGTGCTGCAGGCGCTGTCGAGCCGGATCCTCGGCCATTCCGAGCCCCGCAGCTATGCCGAGTTCCTGCGTCAGCGGGTGGAGACCAACTACCTCACCGGCGCCCTGCTCATGCCCGAGGAGCACCTGGTCCCGGTGCTGAAGGATGCGAAGGAGCGCCGGGCGATCTCCATCGAGGACCTCCGCGACGCCTATTCCGTGTCGTACGAGACCGCGGCGCACCGGTTCACGAACCTCGCCACCCGGCACCTCGACATCCCCGTGCACTTCCTCAAGGTGCACGAGTCCGGCACGATCACGAAGGCGTACGAGAACGACGACGTGAACTTCCCGACCGATCGGCTCGGATCCATCGAGGGGCAGATGTGCTGCCGCAAGTGGACGAGCCGGGTCGTGTTCGAGGAGGAGGACCGCTTCAACCCGTACTACCAGTACACCGACACCGGCAACGGCACGTACTGGTGCACGGCGCGCGTGGAGCCGTCGAGCGAGGGCCTGCACTCGGTGAGCGTCGGCGTGCGCTTCGACGACACGAAGTGGTTCATCGGGCGGGACACGCCCAACCGCGGTGTCTCGAAGCACTCCGTCGAGGTGTGCTGCCGGCGGGCTCCCGCCGACCTCGAGGCACGGTGGCGCGAGCAGTCCTGGCCGAACGTGCGCACCCCGCGGACGCTGCTGGCCACCCTGCCGACCGGGGCGTTCCCCGGCGTCGACACGACCGATGTGTACGAGTTCCTCGAGGCGCACGCGCCCGCCTGAGCGGCCCCGGCGGGGCTTCGTCGGTCGGTTCCGCTCGACGCCGTGTGCGTAATTCAGGCTGGATGGTCTTAGGCGCGGATCAGAGTCGCGTGTTTCCGCGCCGGCCTGCGGCCTCGGCCTGAAGACGGCCTGAATCGTGCACGGTCTCCCGACGCGGCGTCTCCGGCGCGGCGCGGAGGTCCGTCAGCGCCGCCACGAGGGTCGCGAGGCCGAACTCGAACGCCTCGTCCACGTCGCCGCCGAGCCGGAAGGCCCCGGCCTGCTCCATGGTGCAGAAGCCGTGCGCCCAGGCGGTCAAGGTCCGTGCGGCGGGGAGCGGATCGCCCGGAGTCGAGGCGCGCACGGCGTCGAGGAGCGTCGCGGTCAGCGCGCTCATCGACTCGGACGCCGGCTCAGCGCTGAGCGCCGCCCCGGAGAACAGCAGGGATGCGGCACGGGGGGAGCGCGCGCTGAACGCCCGGAACGCGTGGCCGATCGCGGTGAGGGCGGTGGCGGGGTCTGCGGCGGATCCGGCGAGGGCGGCGATGTCGTCGCCGAGCTCGCGGGCCGCGTCGTCGGCGATGAGCCGGAGCAGGTCGTGCCGGTGCGTCACGTGCTTGTACAGGCTGGGCGCGCGCACGCCGACGGCCGCGGCCACGGCGCTGATGGTGACGGCGTCGATCCCGTCGCGCTCGGCGATCGTGCGGGCGGCGGCGGTGAGGGCGGCGCGGGTGACGCGCTGGGGTGCCGGCATCGGTTCCTCCTCTGCGGTGCGCTTCGGCTCGGTGCGGATGACCTTCATCATAAGGCTATTGACAGTAGCCATGATAGCTATATAACGTAGCCATCATGAACGCAGAACTCCTCCGGATCGGCGACGACATCGTCGCCATGCACGCCGTCGTCACCGACGAGGGCGTCACGCTCATCGACGCGGGACTCCCGGGCGATCGCCGGATCCTGCAGCAGGCGCTCGCGGCCGCGGGGCGCAGCGTCTCCGACATCCGCGGCGTCGTGCTGACCCACGGCGACAGCGACCACATCGGCGTCGCGGAATGGCTGCGCACCGAGCACGGAGTGCCGACCTTCGTGCACGAGGCCGATGCGGGGCGGGCCCAGGGGGAGAAGACGGCGTCGGCCTCGGGCGGGAAGATGCGCCTGGGCCCGACCGTGCAGTTCCTCGCCGCCGCGCTGCGCCGCGGCGGCCTGCGGCCGAAGCACCTCGGCGCGGTGCGCACCGTGCAGGACGGGGAGGTGCTGGACCTGCCCGGATCCCCGGAGATCATCGCCCTGCCGGGGCACTCGGCCGGATCCGTCGCGATCCGCGTGCCCGCGGTGGACGCGATCTTCGTGGGCGATGCGATCACGACGAGGCACGTGCTCAACGGCTCCTCGGACGTGCAGGTCGGTCCGTTCAGCGACGACCCGGCGCAGACCCCGGTCAGCCTGGAGCGTCTGCGCGCTCTGCCCGAACGGTCGATCGTCGTCGGGCACGGCCCGATCTTCTCCGGCACGGCTGCGGAGATGCTGGCGGCGCTGGCGAGGTGACGACCCGCGTGGGCGCCACCTCACCCGCGAACGCCCCGCCTCAGCGGGGCGAGCGCACCACCTGCGTCACTGGTCGCCCGCGGTGCGCAGGGCCGCCCAGAGCTCGGCCCGTGCGGGGAACGACGTGAGGTCGGCGTCGAGGATCATCGCGGCCTGGCCGATCCGGGTGCGCAGCGTGTGCCGATGCACGCCGAGCGCGGCGGCGGCGGGCTCCAGGCGGGTGTCGTGCTCCAGCCACACCCGCAGCGACCGCTCGAGCTCGGCTCCCTCCTGGGCGTCGTGCTGCCGCAGCGGCGCCAGCAGCGACTCCGCGATGAGCCGCGCCTCGTCGGTGGCGAAGGCCGCCAGCACGCTGGTCTCCGCGGTGTCCGCGTAGCGGGCGACGCCGGCGTCGCCCGAGCGCCGCAGGGCCGTGAGCGCCTGGGCGTGCGCTCGGGAGAAGCCGGTGTACTCCTCCGGGGCCGAGGCGCCGATGCGCACGCCGGTGCGCGCCGCGACCTCGTCCAGCAGCCCGGCGTCGCCGACCGCGAGGCACATCACCAGCCCCTCCTCGGACTCGGCGAGGAACGCCGCGGGGGCGTCGGCGGGCTGGCGCTCCCACCACTCCACGACCGCGCTCTGGCGCTGACCGGCGGCGACGGCCACCACGATGGGGGCGGGCGGGAGCGCGCCCAGGACCCGGCGCGCGAGCGTGGGGTCGTCGGCGAGCAGAGAGGCGAGCAGCTGCCGGTGCAGCCGACGCCGGCTGCGCTCGAGCTGCTGGCTCTGCTCGAGCGAGAGCCCGGCCATCGCGATGACGGAGGTCACGACTCCGCGGGTCTCGGGATCCAGGGTGCCGCTCGCGATCGCGACGACCCCGCGCAGGTGCCCGGCCCGTCCCACCGTCAGCAGCGTGTGGGCGGCCTCGCCGGCCTGGACGACGCGGTTCGCGGATCCCCCGCGGACCAGCAGATCGGCTGCGGCCTCGTCGAGCGCGGGGGAGGATCCGTCGGCGGGATGCTCGTGCACGAGCTGCCCGGCGGCGTCGTACATGCCGACCCAGCATCCGAGCCGGCGGGAGAGCTCGGTGAGCGTCGATTCCAGCCCGTGCGGGCGGAGGGCGGCGACCGACAGCGCTCGCTGCGTCTCCAGCGCCCAGGTGCGTCGTGCGTAGGCCTGCGCCGCGATCGCCTCGGCATGGGCGCGCGCGACGGCGATGAACGGGGTGCCGTAGGGAACCTCGAGCAGCGGCAGGCCCCACGCGGCGCAGGCGGCGGCGAGGCCGGCCGGGATCCCGCTGCGGTGCACCTCGGTGCCGAATCCGAGCGCCACCACGCCGCGATCCACCAGGCGGTGCACGTACGCGCCCACGCCCGCCTCGTCGTCGTCGCCGAACTGCGTGCCGGTCGTCAGCAGGGCGATGTCCTCGGCGAGGAACGGCGTGGGATCGGTGAGGTCGGAGTTGTGCACCCAGCGCAGCGGCCGATCGAGGGATCCGGGCGGCAGCGCCGCCTCGTCGCCGACCAGGCGCAGGTGCAGGTCGCGCCTTCCGAGCAGGGTGCGCAGGGTCGGCTGCTGCTCCATCGTGTGCGCTCCTTCCGCGCCGATACCGTTGTGGCCGTTCCGGCGAAATCGTCATCCAGATTGTACGCTTCGGCGAATGCTGTGCGGCGGCGACCTCCGTAGTCTCGAGGCCATGAGCACCATCGACGCATCGGCAGAAACGCTTCCCCTCGGCGGTCCCTCCCTTCCGCAGGAGCGCCGCCTCGTCACCGAGCTCCCCGGCCCCCGGTCGGCAGAGATCCTCGCCCGCAAGGCATCGGCCGTCCCGGCCGGCGTCGGGCACACCGTGCCGGTCGCCGCGGTCGCCGCGGGCGGCGGCGTGGTCGTCGACGCCGACGGCAACTCCCTCATCGACCTCGGCTCCGGCATCGCCGTGACCACGGTCGGCAGCGCGCACCCGAAGGTCGCCGCCGCCATCGCGGCCCAGGCCGCCCAGTTCACGCACACCTGCTTCATGGTCTCGCCGTACGAGTCCTACATCGAGGTCGCCGAGGCCCTCAACCGGCTCACCCCCGGCGCCTTCGCGAAGAAGACCGCGCTGTTCAACTCGGGCGCCGAGGCCGTCGAGAACGCGATCAAGATCGCCCGCAAGCACACCGGCCGTCAGGCCGTCGTCGCCTTCGACCACGGCTACCACGGCCGCACCAACCTGACCATGGCGCTCACCGCCAAGGCCATGCCCTACAAGAGCGGCTTCGGCCCGTTCGCCCCCGAGGTGTACCGCGCACAGGCGTCGTACCCGTTCCGCGACGGCCTGTCCGGCAACGAGGCGGCGGCCCGCACGATCCTGCAGCTCGAGAAGCAGATCGGCGCCGACAACCTGGCCGCCGTCATCATCGAGCCGATCCAGGGCGAGGGCGGCTTCATCGTCCCCGCCGACGGCTACCTGCCCGCGATCCTGGAGTGGTGCCGCGCGAACGGCGTCGTCTTCATCGCCGACGAGGTGCAGACCGGCTTCGGCCGCACCGGGTCGATGTTCGCGAGCGAGATCTTCGGCATCGAGCCCGACCTGATCACCACCGCCAAGGGCATCGCCGGCGGCATGCCGCTGGCCGCGGTGACCGGCCGCGCCGAGATCATGGACGCCTCGCACTCCGGCGGCCTCGGCGGCACGTACGGCGGCAACCCGGTGGCCTGCGCCGCCGCGCTCGCCGCGATCGACGCCTACGAGACCGAGGGCCTGCTCGAGCGCGCCACCGAGATCGGCGCACTGCTCAAGAACCGCCTCGGCGCCCTCCAGGCCGCCGACCCGCGCGTGGGCGACATCCGCGGACACGGTGCGATGATCGCCGCCGAGTTCGTCGACCCGGCCACGGGCGCCCCGGACGCGGCCCTCACCGGCGCGGTCGCCAAGGCCGCGATCGCGCAGGGCGTCATCGTCCTCACCTGCGGCACGTTCGGCAACGTGATCCGCTTCCTCCCGCCGCTGACGATCGGCGACGCCCTCCTCAACGAGGGTCTGGACATCATCGCCGAGGCCCTCGCGGCCCACTGAGACGTCCGGGCGCGATCGGGATCGGGGGATGCTGGATCGCGCCCGGCAACTTTTCCATGAAGAACCGCAGGGAGACCTGCACAGCGCACCGACCGGTGCAGACCGATGAAGGAGTCGAAATTGGCCGATATCACCCGTGACGTGCTCATCGTGGGAGCGGGCGCCGCAGGCACCACCGCCGCGAACGAACTGCGCAAGGCGGGTCTGTCGGTCGTGGTGCTGGAGGCCCGCGACCGGGTCGGCGGCCGGCTCTGGACCGACGTCATCGACGGCGCCATGCTCGAGATCGGCGGCCAGTGGGTCTCTCCCGACCAGGATGCGCTGATCGAGACGATCGACGAGCTGGGACTGGAGACGTTCAGCCGCTACCGCGAGGGCGACAGCGTCTACGTCGGCCCCGACGGCACGCTGCACCGCTTCACCGGCGAGATGTTCCCGGTCTCCGCCGAGACCGAGGCGGTCATCGCCGAGATCACCGAGCGCCTCGACGCCATGGTCGCCGAGATCGACCCGGACCGCCCGTACGCGCACCCGAAGGCGGCCGAGTGGGACTCCGTCACCTGGGACGCGTGGCTGCGCCAGCAGACCGATGACGACGAGGCCGTGCGCAACCTCGCGTTCGCGACCGGATCCGCGATGCTCACCAAGCCGACGCACGCGTTCTCGCTGCTGCAGTCGCTGCTCATGGCGGCGTCCGCCGGGTCGTACTCGCACCTCGTCGACGCGGACTTCATCCTCGACAAGCGCGTGATCGGCGGCCTGCAGCAGGTTCCGCTGCTGCTCGCCGAGCGTCTCGGCGACGACGTGCTCCTCAACCAGCCCGTGCGCTCGCTGGAGTGGGACGAGAGCGGCGTCACGGCGACGACCGACTCGCTCACCGTCCGCGCCCGTCACGCGGTCCTCGCGCTCGCCCCCGTGCTGTACGACCGGATCTCGTTCGTGCCGCCGCTGCCGCGCCGTCAGCACCAGATGCACCAGCACCTCTCGATGGGCTTCGTCATCAAGGTGCACGCCGTCTACGACCGTCCGTTCTGGCGCGAGCAGGGCCTGTCCGGCACCGCGTTCAGCCCCTACGAGCTCTCGCACGAGGCGTACGACAACACCAACCACGGCGACGAGCGCGGCACCCTGGTGGGCTTCGTCAGCGACCAGAACGCCGACGACCTCTTCGAGCTCTCCGCCGAGGAGCGCAAGGAGCGGATCCTGGAGTCGCTCTCGCACTACTACGGTCCCGAGGCGAAGAACCCCGTCGTCTACTACGAGAGCGACTGGGGCACCGAGGAGTGGACCCGCGGCGCGTACGCGGCGAGCTTCGACATGGGCGGCCTGCACCGCTACGGGAAGGACCTCCGCTCCGCGGTCGGCCCGATCCACTTCGCCTGCTCCGACATGGCCGGCGCCGGCTACCAGCACGTCGACGGCGCGATCCGCATGGGCCGCCTCGCGGCGGCGCAGATCCTCGAGGCGGACCGCGGCGAGGACGGCGCCGACGCCCGCGCGGCCGAGGTCGCCTCCGTCGGAGCGGCTGAGGGCTGATGACCACCTCCATCGTCGTCGGCTACACGGCGACGGAGACCGGTGCCGACGCGCTGGCGCTGGGCGTGCGTCTCGCCCGCGCCACGCGGCGGCACCTGCATGTGCTCATCGTCGTGCCCGGCGGCGGCGACAGCGCGCCGGATCATGAGAGCCCCATCCACGGACAGGCGAAGCAGTGGCTCGACGCCGCGGCCGCGATGATCCCGGCCGACGTCGCGCACACCGCGCACGCCCGCGAGAACGACTCCTTCGCGGAGGGGCTCGTGCTCGCCGGCGAGCAGCTCGACGCGGCGCTCATCGTCGTGGGCGCCGCCAACGGCGCCACGATCGGGCTGCACCGGATGGGCAGCGTCGCGCAGGCGCTGCTGCACTCCTCGCCCATCCCGGTCGCGCTCGCTCCGGCGGGCTTCGCGCACAGCGCCGACGTGCAGGCGCCGATCCCGCGGATCACGGCGGCGATCGGCAACCGCCCCGGCGCCGACGCGCTGCTGGAGGCGGCCGTGGGACTGTCCGCCGCGACCGCGGCGACCCTGCGGCTGGTCTCGCTCGTCGCCTTCGACGTGCCCCGCGGGTTCGACCCGCAGGCCATCCGGCTGGTGAGCGGCGCCCACGGAGAGGACGTGCTCGCCCGGGCCGAGATGGAGCTGCCGGCCGGTGTCCGCGCCGAACTCGAGCGGGCGCCGGGCGACACCGTGGAGGAGGCCGTCGCGCGGCTGGAATGGCTGCCCGGGGAGCTGATCCTCGTCGGATCCAGCCGGCTCGCGCAGCCGCGGCGGCTGTTCCTCGGATCGACCGCGGCCAAGATGCTCGACGTCATCCCGGTGCCGATGATCGTCGTTCCGCGCACACGTCTGGACGACAGCGCAGACTCTGGATCCTGATCGGATCCGCACCACCCGATTGCATGAGAATCGAAGCATCTGACAAGGAGGATCGCATGACCGATCTGGAGAAGACCCTGCTGGAGAGCGTCCCCACGGGGCTCTACATCGCCGGTGAGTGGATCGCCGCAGAGGGCGACAAGACCTTCGACGTGCGCGACCCCGCCACGAACGACGTGGTGCGCACGATCGCCGACGCCTCGCCCGCCGACGGCATGAAGGCGCTCGACGCGGCGGTCGCCGCGCAGGACGCATGGGCGGCCACGCCGCCGCGCACCCGCAGCGACATCCTCCGCCGCGCGTTCGACCTGGTGCAGGCGCACAAGGAGGACCTGGCGCTGCTCATGACCGTCGAGATGGGCAAGCCGCTGGCCGAGGCCCGTGGCGAGGTCGGCTACGGCGGCGAGTTCCTGCGCTGGTTCAGCGAGGAGGCCGTGCGCATCTCCGGCCGCTACGGCCTGAACCCCGAGGGCACCGGCCGCATGGTCGTGTCGCAGCGCCCCGTGGGCCCGTCGTTCTTCGTCACGCCGTGGAACTTCCCGTTCGCGATGGCGACCCGCAAGATCGCGCCCGCGCTCGCCGCCGGCTGCACCGTGGTCATCAAGCCCCCGGCACTGACCCCGCTCACCACGATGTACTTCGTGAAGCTGCTCGAGGAGGCGGGTCTGCCCGCCGGCGTCGTGAACGTCGTGCAGACGTCGCGCTCGTCCGCGCTGTCGGCCCCGATCATCGCCGACCCGCGGCTGCGCAAACTGTCCTTCACCGGGTCCACCGAGGTCGGCCGCAAGCTCATCGCCCAGGCGGCGGAGGGCGTGCTGCGCGTGTCGATGGAGCTCGGCGGCAACGCCCCGTTCGTCGTCTTCGAGGACGCGGATCTGGACAAGGCCGTCGAGGGCGCGCTCGCCGCGAAGTTCCGCAACATCGGCCAGGCCTGCACCGCCGCCAACCGCTTCATCGTGCACCGGGACGTGGCAGACGAGTTCGCCCGCCGCATCACCGAGCGCGTGAACGCGATGAAGATCGGCCGCGGCACCGAGGAGGGCGTGACCATCGGCCCGCTCATCGACGACGACGCGGTCGCCAAGGCCGCCGAGCTCGTCGGCGACGCCGTGGAGCGCGGCGCGACGCTGCTCTCCGGCGGCAAGGCGCTCGACGGCGTCGGATCCTTCTACGAGCCGACCGTGCTCGCGAACGTGCAGGCCGGCAGCGAGATCCTCCGCGAGGAGATCTTCGGCCCGGTTCTCGCGATCGCCACGTTCTCGGACGAGGCGGAGGCCGTGCGCCTCGCGAACGACACCGAGTACGGCCTGGTCTCCTACGTGTTCACGCAGGACCTCGCGCGCGGACACCGGATGATCGACGCGCTCGAGACGGGCATGATGGGTCTGAACGTGGGCGTGGTCTCCAACGCGGCGGCCCCCTTCGGCGGCGTCAAGCAGTCCGGCGTCGGCCGCGAGGGCGGCTTCGAGGGCATCCACGAGTACCTGTCGACCAAGTACACGCTGATCCCGGTCGACTGAACGACTCCCGCGGCGGGCTCGGGTTCGGGGATCCCTCGATCCCGAGCCCGCCGAGAACTCCCACAATGATGTGACACCGAAAGGATCGACATGACCGATTACGCCGTCGTCAACCCGGCAACGGGCGAGACCGTCGCCACCTACGACACCTTCACCGATGCGCAGATCGAGGACGCGGTCGCCCGCGCGCACGCCGCCGCAGCGGTCTGGGGGCGCACGTCCGTCGCCGATCGGGCGGCCGTGATCCGCCGCATCGCCGAGGGCCATCGCGCCCACCGCGACGAGCTCGCCGCGATCATCACGCGCGAGATGGGAAAGCCCCTCGCCGCGGCCGTCGGCGAGGTGGACTTCGCCGCCGACATCATCGAGTTCTACGCGGACAACGCCGAGAAGATCAACGCCGACCAGCCCCTGGACATCCTGGGCGACGGCACCGCGGTCATCCGCAAGGCCCCGCTGGGTGTGCTCTTCGGCATCATGCCGTGGAACTTCCCGGCCTATCAGGTCGCGCGGTTCGCGGGTCCGAACCTCGCGGTCGGCAACACGATCGTGCTGAAGCACTCCGAGCAGTGCCCGGAGTCGTCGGCCCTGCTCGAGAAGATCTACGAGGAGGCCGGGCTCCCCGACGGCGGCTACGTCAACGTGTACGCGTCGATCGAGCAGGCGGCCACCATCGTCGCCGACCCCCGCGTGCAGGGCGTGTCCGTGACCGGATCCGAGCGCGCCGGTGCGGCCGTGGCGGAGAACGCCGGTCGCAACCTGAAGAAGGTCGCGCTCGAGCTCGGCGGCTCGGACCCGTTCATCCTGCTCTCCACGGACGATCTGGACGCGACCGTGCAGGCCGCCGTCGACGCGCGTCTGGACAACAACGGCCAGGCCTGCAACGGCGCCAAGCGTTTCATCGTCGTCGACGGCCTCTACGACGCGTTCGTGGAGAAGGCCGTCGCCGCGCTGTCCGCCGTGACGCCCGGCGACCCGACGCAGGAGGACACCGTGCTGGGCCCGCTCGTCTCCGAGGCGGCCGCGGTCAACCTGCAGAACCAGGTGGACACCGCGGTGGCGCAGGGCGCGACCCTGCTCACCGGCGGCACCCGCGACGGCGCGTTCTACACGCCGACGCTGCTCGCCGACGTCACGCCCGAGATGGACGTGTACCGCCAAGAGCTGTTCGGCCCCGCCGCGGTCGTCTACCGCGTCGCGGACGAGGACGCGGCTGTCGCGCTCGCGAACGACACCTCGTTCGGTCTCGGCTCCTACGTGTTCACGACCGACGACGCCCAGGCGGCGCGGGTGGCGAACGGCATCGAGGCCGGAATGGTCTACGTCAACGTCGTCCTCGCCGACAGCCCCGAACTGCCCTTCGGCGGCGTCAAGCGCAGCGGCACGTCGCGCGAGCTCGGTCTGCTCGCCGCGGACGAGTTCGTGAACAAGAAGCTCATCCGCGTGGCCTGATCTCGGCCACGGGATCCCTTCCCGCCGCACTCAGCGGGATTCGAGGGCGGGCGTCGCACACCCTGCGACGCCCGCCCTTCGTCTGTCCCCGCCGGGCCGGATCCGGAACCGCGCGATGCGCGGACGGGAGCGAAGGGGTTCCCGAGGCGGTACCTCAGTCCTCGGCGAGACGGCGCACCTCGGCGGCGTCGGCGTCGTGTCCGAGCCCCTGCAGCACGTCGCCGAGCTCGAGCGCGGCGATCTGGCGCAGCGGCGGGATGCCCTCCGCCTGGTCGAGCACCGCGCGGTACGCCGCGACCGCGTCGGCGGGGCGCCCGCCGCCGTGCAGGGCGCGCGCCGCGAGCAGCGCGGAGCCTCCGGCGGACTGCGCGTCCCCGATCGCGGCGAACGCGTCCGAGGCGGTCAGGGCGGCGGCGACGCCCTCGTCCAGGCGCTCGGCGGCCAGCAGCGCCCGGGCCCGCGAGTCGGTGACGTCGGCCACCACCCAGTCGGCGTCGTTGGCCCGGGCGATCGCTTCGACCTCGTCGAAGAGCGCGAACGCCCGGGGGTCGCGCTGCGCGCCATAGGACTGACCGAGGTTGTGCAGCACCTCCACCAGGGCAGCGGGCGCATCCTCCGCGGTGCGGACGATCTGCGCGGCCTCCTCGAGGGTCGACACCGCCTGCTCCGGCTCCTCGTACTGGGCGAGGATCTGCGCCCGGCTCATCAGGGCCAGGGCCTGATCGGCCGGGTTCTCCGCTTCGCCGAACAGCTCTGCCGCGTAGCCGAACACGCCGTAGGCCTGGCCGGCCTCGTCGGCGGCGCGGAACGCCCGGGCCAGCATGAGGGCGGTCATCGCGCGGCTACCCGCGGGGACGTCGGCGCGCTCCTCGAGCTGCAGCACCTCGCCGAACAGCTCCGCCGCCTCGTCCGCGGCGCCGGTGTTCAGCATCGCGCGGGCGACGCGGTACTTCGCCCCGGCGACGTCCCCGCCGGTCTGCTCGAGCATCCGCGCCCCGACCCGATACCGGGCGAGGGCCTGCTCAGGCTCATCGGCGTCCTCCCAGAGGGCGCCCGCGAGCATCTGCGCTCCGGCGAGCGAGCCGCGACCGCCCAGCTCGGCGAGGATCCGGCTCGTCTCATCGGCGTCGGCGGCGCCCTCGGCGAAGTCGCCCCGTCCGCCGCGGATCCGCGCGCGCAGTTCGAGGGCGCGCGCCCGCACGCCGCGCGGCGCGTCCGAGTCGGCGAGCAGCCGCTCGATCCGGGCGTGCCCCTCCTCGGCACGGTCGCCGCGCAGCAGCGCCATGATCGCGGCGAAGTCCGCGCCGTAGCCCATCCGGGCGTCCTGAGCCTCGACGAAGAGCGCACCGGCCTGCTCGGCGAGTGCGAGGGCGGCGCCGGGGTCGTCGTCCACGAGACCGAAGGCGATCGTGAGCGCGATGTCGCCGCGGGTCTCGGCCGGCAGGGCGTCCGCGGGCTCGGCCGACGCCGTCAGGAGGGCGGCGAGCGCCGCCGTGTCCTCGGGGGTCGCCGTACCGAACAGTGCCAGCCCGAACCGCTCCTCGAGATCGGCCTGGGCGTCTCGGCCGGCGGCCCGCAGCGAGCGGATCCGATCCGGCAGCAGCGCCGCGGCCTCGTCGAGGCGCTCCAGGTTGACCAGGGCCGCGAGGCGCTGGCCCGTCAGCACCGCCCGGCGCTGCGGATCCACGGCGTCGATCACGTGCGGCAGGGTGTCCAGCATCTCGGCGGCCGCGCCGTAGCCGGAGACGTCGAGCGCGCGACGGTACCAGCCGTCCACGTCGAGGGGTGTCTCGTCGGGAGCCGGCGCGGTGAACACGTCGCTGCGGATGGGCACGTCGTAGCGCTCGGCGGCGCGGCGCTTCGCGGTCTGCAGGCGCCGGGCGTGGTTGTCGGTGCCGTCGCGCTCGTCGAATCGCGCGCCCAGGCGCTCGGCGGCGACCCAGGCGACGGGGGCCAGCTCCGCGGCCGTCCAGGCCGTCTCGCGGGCGCCGAAGAACGGCGCGAGCTCGGTCGCGTCCGCGCCGCGCACCGGGGTGGATCCGTGTCCGGCGTCGACCACGGCATCGAGCGTGGTGGCGACCGCGATGAGCATGCCGAAGTGCCCCTGGGAGTTGAGGGCGTCGTGGGCGAGCCACGGCAGGTGACGCTCGACGAGGGCGAGAGCGCGCGCCTCGTTGCCCGTCAGCGCGCAGAAGCGGATGCTGTTCGCGACCGCCCCGAGCAGGTCGGGATTGTCCTTGGCGAGACGGTAGCTGCGCAGATGGGCGGCCTTCGCCTCGTCCCCGCGTCCCAGGCGCAGGTAGGGCAGCAGCGCCAGCGAGAGCGCGTGCTCGGGCTCCTCGCCGCAGGAGAAGCCGCCCTCCACCATCTCCTCGACGAGACGGATCGCCTCCTCGTCGCGGTCGGTGTCGGCCAGGAAGCCGGCGACCTGGCTCCGGCCGCAGGCGTCGCAGTGGCTGTGCGAGTCGCGCGGAGTGGTCTCCAGCTGCACCCGGAGCCGCTCCGCCTCGTCCAGGCGTCCGGCCGCGTGCGCGTCCTCGAAGCGGGCCATGAGCACGCCGCTGGGACCGAGACCGGCGGCGGCGTAGTGGGCCTCCATGTCCTCGAGCACCGCGGCGATCTGCTCCGGCGCGAACGCGGGCGAGCCGCGCAGCGACGACGCCATCCACTTGAACTGCCACATCAGGTCGGCGGCGCCGTTGTCGATGTCGGCGGGGAACCGGGCGGGGTCGGCGTCGTGGCGGGCGAGGCACCAGGCGAAGGAGCTGAGCATGAGGTCGGTGAGTCCGCCCATGTTCGCCGACGCCGTCTGGCGCATGCGGGCCTGGTACTCGAGCTCCTCGTCGCCGAGCTCCTGGGCGATGCCGACGGCCTCCGCGACCAGCGCCTGCTCGTGCGGACCCCACGGCGTGCGGTCGATCTCCTCGAACAGTCGCTTCAGCTGCTTCTTCTGGCCTGCCATCATCCATCCTCGGGGTCGAGAGCGTCGGGAGCGGGGGAATCGTCGTCGGTGAGGGCGACGGGGAGCGGTGCGGGCGCGACCGGGACGACGCCGGCCGACAGAGCGACGAGATCGGCGAGGGCGCCGGTCATCAGCGCACGGTCGGCGTCGCCCAGCGGGCGGTGCCCGGCGAGCAGCGCCTGGATGTAGAGCAGCTGCACGGTGCGCGCGAACACCGCGTCGTCGCCGACGTCGCGCAGCGCGCGCACCACGCGGTTCGCGCCGTTCAGGCACAGCCGGGCGGCGGCCGCGGGCCCGTCCCCGGGCGAGACCGCATCATCGATCCGATCCAGCACGCCGCCCCACAGGGCGCCCGTGATGCCCTTGGTGCGCGTGCGGTCCAGCCGTCGCAGCACGGCCGGGTCGGCGACGTACAGCGACGGCAGCTCGGGCTGATCGATCATCCGCACCACGACCTGGCAGCCCACCTCGGCGAGCACGGCCGAGGCACGGTCCTCCAGCGCCACGGCCTCGGCGCGGTCGTCGAGCGGCGGGGGATCCAGCCGGTCCAGCTCGCCCACCACGTCGACCCGCTCGACCGAGACGGCCGGGTGCAGCTCGGGCAGGCGCCGGATCAGATCGGCGTCGTAGAGGTACCCGCCGTTCACGAGCACCTGCTCGGGGCGGCTGATGCCGGCCACCTGGCGGAACTCGTCGACGCTCTCGGCGTAGCGGATCCTGTCGAAGCGCTCGACGAGGTCGCCCACCGTCATGGTGCCGTGCGTGGTCTCGACGGTGAGCCAGCGCGTGATGAACCGGGCGAGCTCGTCGTCGTGGCGGATGAGGGACTTCAGCCCCACCTCGTGCACCGCCACGAACTGCGCGAGCCGGTGCGGCTCGCGCAGGCCGAGCTCGAGCACCCAGCGCCGGATCGCGGCGCCCAGCTCGTCCCGGACGCGCGCGAGCGCCTCGTCGTCGACCAGCGACTCGCGACTGGCCGTGGGGTTCAGCCCCGTCGAGTCGACGACGGCGCGGACGAAGAAGGCCCAGTCGGGCAGCACGTCGTCGGCCCGCTCGGACAGGAGCATCCGGCCCAGGTACATGCGCGTCGCCTGCCGAGCGCCGGGCGGGGGAGCGTAGGGCAGGACGTAGGCGACGCCGCGGGTGCCCGTGGCGGCGTCGGTCAGCTCGATCACGTCCAGCGGGGTCGCGCCGAGCAGCTCGCGGCCGTACTGCACGACGGCGACAGGATCCTGCGCCGGCTCGAGGAACGGGGCGGCGTGCGTGAGGGGCGTCGTGCCCCCGCCCGTCTGCAGCAACACGGGGACGGGGAGGAACTCCGCGAAGGTCTCGGCGAGCTCGCGGACGGCGGGGGCGCGGAGCAGGTCGGCGGAGTCGAACCGCGGGACGAGATGCACGCTGGTGCCGATCGGCAGCTCCTCGTCCAGCTCCCGCACCCGGAAGGTCCCGTCCGCGGACCCGATCCACTCGACCGGTGCGCCGCCGCGGGCGCTGCGGGAGCGGATCCGGATCGTGTCGGCGACCATGAAGCAGCTGAGCAGCCCGATGCCGAACTGACCGAGGTAGTCGCTGCGGGGGAGATCGAAGATGTCGCGCTTGGAGCTGCGGCCGACGGTGGCGAGCAGCTCGGCGACCTCGGCGGCGGTGAGTCCGACCCCGTCGTCGACGAGCACGAACTCCTCCGCGGTCCCCGATCCCGTCGACGGGGGCGTGGCGGCGAGCGGCGTGATCCGGATCGTGCCTCCGCGGCCGTCGACCTCGTGCCGCGCGGTGATCGCGTCGCGTGCGTTCTGCAGCAGCTCGCGCAGGTACACGCGCGGGCTCGAATAGATGTGCCGGCTGAGCAGATCGACGACTCCGCGCAGATCCACCTGGAACTGCTGCGCCTCCTCGTGCGCGCCGTCATCCGTCCCCATCGGCCCCCCTCGTCTCCGCCTCGGGCCTGCACCCGCGTTCCGAGCCTAACAACCGCGGCGCCGGGCCCGTCCGCCACGCCCGGGCTGCGCGCGGGACGCGCCCGGTTCGGTCCGTCCGTGCGGATGCCGTACACTGGACGAGCAGTTGTTGTCTGCATTCTTTCGCCGTGCCCCGGGTCTCCCGGAGCGCGGAGGGGATGCGGACAGAGATCTCCGGATCTCTAGGGCGGTAGCTCAATTGGCAGAGCAGCGGTCTCCAAAACCGCAGGTTGCAGGTTCGATTCCTGTCCGCCCTGCGCGTCGGCGCGCAGCCGGCACACGAAAGGTACTCGAGGATGGTTCAGGACGCATCGGGCGCTGTGGTTCCCACGGCGAACGGCGGCGCGGGCCGCGACAAGAAGCTCGGCTTCTTCGGTCGCATCGCGCTGTTCTTCCGTCAGGTGATCGCGGAGCTCCGCAAGGTGGTCACCCCCACGCGCAAGGAGCTCGTCAAGTACACCCTGGTCGTCCTGGGCTTCGTCATCGTGATGATGGCGCTGGTGTACGGCCTCGACATGGCCTTCTCGTGGCTGACGACGCAAGTCTTCGGGGTTCCCGGGAAAACCGCGTGATCCCGCGGCCCGGCGGCGTCTGACCCCGGGCCGAACCTGAAGGAGAGAAGAGCAAGTGTCCGAACGATACTCTGGCGACGACGTCGATTGGGCGACCGCCGCTGAGCAGTCCAGCGAAGACGACGAGGCTCAGGAGGGCGATGTCCTCGCCTCCGAGGAGCGCGCCGTCGAGGCCGCCGAGCGGGTCGCCCTGCACATCGAGGGCGACGACGACGCGGACGCGGACGACGAAGACATCGAATTCGAAGAAGACCCGGAGGCAGACGCGATCGTGAACGACGCTCTCAACCTGGACCAGGCGGCCGAGTCCGAGGCCGCCGCGTCGGTCCTCAACGACTCCGTGGCCGAGGAGGCCGCCGACCGCGAGGCCGCCGCTGCCGACGAGGTCACGCCCTACGACGGCCCCGACGTGAACGGCGAGGAGGACGCCCCCGTCCTCGACCCCGAGGAGGTCGCGGAGATCGATGCGGCCGCCGGCGTCGTGGACGCGGTGGAGTCCGAGCTCGACCCGGCCGACGCCGCAAGCGCCCCGGTCGACGCCGACGAGGACCCGTACGAGTCCTTCCGCATGGACCTGCGGATGCTCCCCGGCAAGTGGTACGTCATCCACTCCTACGCCGGCTTCGAGCGCAAGGTGAAGGCCAACATCGAGCAGCGCAAGTCGACGCTCGAGGTCGAGGACGACATCTACCAGATCGAGGTCCCGATGGAGGACGTCGTCGAGATCAAGAACGGTCAGCGCAAGATGGTCACGCGCGTCCGGATCCCCGGCTACGTGCTCGTGCGCATGGAGCTGAACGAGGACACCTGGTCCGTCGTGCGGCACACGCCCGGCGTCACCGGCTTCGTGGGCAACGCCCACAACCCGACCCCGCTGCGCTTCGAAGAGGCGTTCAACATGCTGAAGTCCCTCGTCGAGGTCAAGGACGTCCCGACCGCCAAGGCCGTCGCGGCCAAGGGCGGCACCGCCGTGGCGCGTCCGCTCACCGCCGAGGTCGACTTCGAGATCGGCGAGACCATCACGATCAAGGAGGGCTCGTTCGCGGGTCTTCCCGGCTCGATCTCCGAGATCAAGCCGGAGAGCGGCAAGCTCACCGTGCTCGTCTCGCTGTTCGAGCGCGAGACCCCGGTCGAGCTGTCGTTCGACCAGGTCACCAAGATGATCTGACGCTTCCCCGGAAGCGCTCGCAGAACGGCCGTCCCTCTCGAGGGACGGCCGTTCTCGCGTTCGCGGGCCGGATCCGTCGCGGGATCCTGCATCCGTCGCGGGATCCTGGCGGTGAGCGGCGGGTGCGGGCGGCCCGGAGACCGCCGTGCGCGGACGCGCCCGGGATCGGGTAGACTTCTATGGTTTGTGCGCCGCTTCGTCGTGCGCGCGGACACCACCGCGTTCCGGAGATGCCGGATCCGCGGGAGAGGGACGCCCCAGGGCGTCTGCTCGAGAAAGGAATCACTATGGCACCGAAGAAGAAGGTGACCGGCCTGATCAAGCTCCAGATCAACGCCGGCGCTGCCAACCCGGCGCCGCCGATCGGCCCCGCGCTCGGTCAGCATGGCGTCAACATCATGGAGTTCTGCAAGGCGTACAACGCCGCGACCGAGTCGCAGCGCGGCAACGTCATCCCCGTGGAGATCACCGTCTACGAGGACCGCAGCTTCACGTTCATCCTGAAGACCCCGCCGGCCGCCGAGCTGATCAAGAAGGCTGCGGGCGTGCAGAAGGGCTCCGCCACTCCGCACACCGTCAAGGTCGCGAAGATCACCGCCGAGCAGGTCCGTCAGATCGCCGAGCAGAAGCAGGCCGACCTGAACGCGAACGACATCGACGCCGCGTCCAAGATCATCGCCGGAACCGCCCGTTCCATGGGCATCACGGTCGAGGGCTGAGGGAGATAACAATGGCTACCAAGTCCAAGGCTTACAACGCTGCTGCCGCGAAGATCGAGGCAGACCGCTTCTACACCCCCGCCGAGGCCGTCGCCCTGGCGAAGGAGACCGGCTCCGCGAAGTTCGACTCGACCGTCGAGGTCGCGCTGAAGCTCTCCGTCGACCCGCGCAAGGCGGACCAGATGGTGCGCGGCACCGTCATCCTCCCGCACGGCACCGGCAAGACCGCCCGCGTCATCGTGTTCGCGACGGGTCCGGCCGCTGAGGCCGCGATCGCCGCGGGTGCGGACGAGGTCGGCGGCGCCGAGCTCATCGAGAAGGTCGCCGGCGGCTGGACCGCGTTCGACGCGGCCGTCTCCACCCCCGAGCTCATGGGCCAGGTCGGCCGTCTCGGCAAGGTGCTGGGTCCGCGTGGCCTGATGCCGAACCCGAAGACCGGCACCGTGACCCCGAACGCGGCCAAGGCCGTCGAGGAGATCAAGGGCGGCAAGATCGAGTTCCGCGTCGACAAGCACGCCAACGTGCACTTCGTCGTCGGCAAGGCGTCGTTCTCGGCCGAGCAGCTCGACGAGAACATGAAGGCCGCGCTCGAGGAGATCGTCCGCCTCAAGCCGTCCAGCTCGAAGGGCCGCTACATCCAGAAGGGCGCCGTGTCGACCACGTTCGGCCCCGGCATCCCGCTGGACGTCAACGCCATCTGAGCCTGAACGCCCAGGCATCGCCTGGCGCTCACTCGCGAAGGCCCGCACCGGTTCGCCGGGGCGGGCCTTCGTCGTGCGCGCTCCCCGCGCGGCAGCGGCCCCGGCCGGTTCAGAACGCCGTGCCGCCGAGGAACGCCCACCAGATCAGCAGCATCGTCGCGAGGAAGCCGCAGAGGTAGTTCAGCAGGAGGAAGCGGCGCCAGCCGCGGTTCGTCGTTCCCGACTCCGCATCCGAGACCGAGCGGAACGGCCACACCGCACCGAGATAGGGCAGTGCGAGCAGCGCGCCCAGCGGACCCGGCCAGACCGTGAAGAGCATGAGCGCACCCGCGAGGGTCCACATCGACAGGGCGAAGCGCACGGTGCGTCGCGCGCCCAGCACCGTGGCGATCGAGGAGATCCCCGCCTCCCGATCCGGCACGACGTCCTGCACCGCGCCGAACGCATGGCTCGCGACGCCCCAGGCGAAGAACGCGAGCAGCAGCATCGTGAGCGGGAGGCTCGGCTCCGCGCCGGCGAGGACGAGCCCGTAGACCGCCGGCGAGACGAAGTGCACGCTCGAGGTGACGGAGTCGAGGAACGGGATCTCCTTGAACCGCAGCCCCGGTGCGGAGTAGGCGACCACGGCGAACAGGCTGATCGCGAGCACGATCCAGGACAGCGGGTTCCCCTGCACGACGAGCGCGGCGACGAACGGCACCGGCAGCAGCACGGACCAGGCCAGCACCGCACGATGGCGGGCGGGGGAGAGCACCGCGCCCTCGGCGCCGCCCTTGCGCGGGTTCGCGAGGTCGGAGGCGTAGTCGAAGACGTCGTTGATGCCGTACATCGTGAGGTTGTACGGCACGAGGAAGAACAGCGTCCCGATCACGAACGCCGCGTCGACGCGTCCAGTGGTGAGCAGGTACGCGGCGGCGAAGCCGAAGGCGGTGTTGATCCAGCTCAGCGGGCGCGAGGTCAGCAGCAGGTCGCGGGTCAGGGAGGGGGCGACGGCGGAGCTCATCGGCGCGCCTCCTCGGAGGATCCCGTCCCGTCGCCGTGCAGGGCATCCGGAGCCGGCCGCGGCGCCCGGCGGCCGAGACTCCACAGCGCCGTGCCGAGCAGCGCGGCCGCGAGCGGATAGGCGAGGTCCTCGATCGGGGCGAGACCGATCCGGATCCCGCTGATCCGGTCCGGGTCATAGGTGAACAGGCCCGCCGCGATCATCAGGGAGTCGAAGACGACCGTGAGCGCGACGAGCAGGACGATCGTGGCGAGGAGGGCCGGACCGTGCCCGGGCGGCCTGCGTCGCCAGGCGAGCGCCTGCACGAGCACGCAGGGCACCAGGAAGACCGCGTCGACGATCAGGTAGGCGGCCTTCATGCGCGACGCTCCCTGCGGCTCTCCAGGATCCGCCGCGAGCCCGCGTAGACCACCATCGTCAGCTGCACGAGGAAGAGGAGGAACACGGGCTCCTCGATCGGCAGGTGCGGGGCGAGCAGGATCCCGGTCGAGATCGGATTGCCCTCCCGCGAGAAGATCCCGGTCGCGATGCCCACGACGTCCCAGAGCAGCAGGAACGCCGTCCCCGTCAGGAGGACGGTCCACGCACGACGCGGCGCCGCCCAGAGGAACAGCCGCCAGCGCGCGTCCACGAGCCCCACGCAGAGGATCGAGACGAGCAGCAGGCCGAGGTACAGGAGGCTCATCGCACCGCCTCCGGCACGGGCAGCGGCCCGGTCGTGCGATCGCCGCGGAACGCCTTGAGCACGAGCTCGGCGCTGATCAGGCACATCGGAAGGCCGATCCCGGGAAGCGTCGTCGCCCCCGCGTAGAAGAGCCCGCGCGTGGTCCGGGACCGGGTGCGACCGCGCAGGAACGCGCTCTGCCGCAGGGTGTGCGCCGGGCCCAGCGCCGAGCCGCGCCAGGAGTGCAGGTCGCGGGCGAAGTCCGCGGGCCCGATGGTGCGCCGCACGACGATCCGCTCGGCGAGGTCGGGGGCGCCCGCGTGCGCCGCGAGCGCGGCGATCGCGCGGTCGGCGACGCGCTCGACCGCGGACGCCCCGCCGCCGTCGACGCCCCCGGAGCCGATCGCGGGGTCGGCCGGCACGGGCACGAGCAGGAACAGGTTCTCGTGACCCTCCGGCGCGACGGAGTCGTCGGTCCGGCTGGGGGCGCAGGCGTAGAAGGACGCGGGATCCGGCACCCGGGGCGCATCGCCGAAGATCGCGTCGAAGTTCGCATCCCAGTCCTCCGTGAAGACGAGGTTGTGATGGACGAGCCCGGGGAGCCGGCCCCGGACGCCGAGCATCGCGAGCACGGCGCCCGTGCCGGGGTTGGCGCGCCGCCAGTGCCGGGGCGAGCGCTCGCGCGCCGCACCCGGCAGGAGGGCGGTGTCGCTGTGGTGCATGTCGACCGTGCTCACGACGCGGTCGAACCTCTCCTCGCGCACGAGCCCCTCGCGGGCGACGACGACTCCGCGGACCGCGCCGCCGTCGACGAGGATCCGGTGCACCCGTGCACCCGTGTGCAGACGCGCCCCCGCCTCCCGGGCGAGGCGGGCGAACGCCTCGATCACGGTGGTGAACCCGCCGCGCGGGTAGAGCACGCCCTCGGCGAGGTCGAAGGAGCTCATCAGATGGAACAGCGCGGGCGCGATGTCGGGCGAGCCGCCGAGGAAGACGGCGGGGTACTGCAGGATCTGCCGCAGCCGGCGGTCCGAGAACGACGCCTCGACCATGCTCCGCAGCGAGGTGCCGAGCAGCGTCGCGAGACGGGGCAGCTCGCGGAGCTCGCCGCCGGGCAGGAACGCCTTCGGATGCGAGAAGTCGGTGTAGAGGAAGCGGTGGTTCGCGATCCGCGCCGTGCGGGCGGCCGAGTCGAGGTGGCGCGCGAGGGCCGCGCCGGCCCCGGGCTCGACGGACTCGAACAGCGCGAGCGAGCGCTCGCGGTCCGAGTGCACGTCCAGCGGGGCCGCCCCGTCGGCGAAGAGGCGGTAGGCGGGATCCAGGCGGACGAGGTCGAGCTCCGCCGCGGCGGTCGTGCCGAGCAGCCGGAAGCAGTGCTCGAAGACCTCCGGCATGAGGTACCAGGACGGCCCGGTGTCGAAGCGGAAGCCGTCGCGCTCCCAGCTGCCGGCGCGCCCGCCGAGCTGTGCGGCCTGCTCGAAGAGGGTGACCTCGTGCCCGTCGGCGGCGAGCAGGGCCGCCGAGGCGAGCCCCGAGATGCCGCCGCCGAGCACGGCGACCCGGCTCACCGGTCGCTCCGCCGTGCCGTGCCGCTGCCGACCAGCGCGGCGCGCGCGAGCAACGCGGCCTTGCGCGCCGCCGGAACGCGTACTCGCCGTTCGACGAGCACGCGGGCCGGGGTGCGCCGTAGACGCGCGGACAGCTCGGAGTAGAGCAGGTGCGCGGCGGCGACCGCGCGGCGCGAGGATGACGGCAGCTCGCCGATCACGGCGCCCGCGATCGCGAGCTCCGCATCGATCCCGTCCAGGATCCGATCGCGCTGGGCATCGGTGAACGAGTGCGGATCGACCCCGGGCAGGTAGCGGCGGCCGAGCCCGTCGGCGTCCTCGCCGAGGTCGCGGAGGAAGTTCACCCGCTGGAACGCCGAGCCCAGCGCGATCGCGCCGCGATCCCAGCGGGCGTTCCGCACCGGATCCGGAGCGAGCCCGCGCCGGAACGAGGCGAGGCACATGAGCCCGACGACCTCGGCCGAGCCGTGCACGTACTCGTCGAGCTCGCGCTCCTCGGTGAAGACGAGCGGGCTGAGATCGCGGCGCATCGATGCGAAGAACGGGCGGGTGAGGTCGTCGCCGATCCCCGTCGCCCGCGCGGTCGTGACGAACGCGTGCACGACGAGATTGGCGCTGTACCCCGAGCGGAGCGCGGCCTCCACCTCGCGCTCGAGGCCGTCGAGCACCTCCCGGCACTCCGGCGAGGACAGCCCGGCGTCCGCCGCGCACCCGTCGACGATCTCGTCGGCCACGCGCACGAGGGCGTAGATCGCGGCGAGGTCGGCGCGCACGGCGCGCGAGCAGAGCCGGCTCGCGAGACGGAACGAGGTCGAGTAGCTGTCCAGGACCTGGGCGGATCCGCGGGCCGCGGCGCGATCGTAGAGGGCGAGACCCGCGACGGCCGTCATCGGGTGCGCTCCGTCGCGCGGGCGATGACGCTCTCGAGCTCGGCGATCAGCGGGGCGGGGAGCGCGGAGAACAGGAGGGCGGCACGTGCCTCGGCGACCAGACCGGAGATCGCGGCCTCGGTGCGGGCCAGGCCGCCCGACTCCACGATCGCGGTCCGGAGCACGGCGGCGCCGCGCTCGTCGAGGCCGGGATCGCCGAACAGCGCGGACGCCTCCCGCCAGGACGCATGGCTGCGGGAGTGCGCGACGAGCAGCGTGACCTTGCCCTCGCGGAGGTCGGAGAGCACGGACTTGCCGGTGCGCTCGGGATCGCCGAAGACGCCGAGCACGTCGTCCCTCGCCTGGAAGGCGATGCCGATCGTCGTCCCGATGAAGCCCAGCGTGTCGATCGCGGCGGGGTCCGCCCCGCCGAGCAGGGCGCCCATCCGGAGCGGGGCGCTGAACGAGTAGCGGGCGGTCTTGTGCTCCATGGTGCGCAGGACCGCCTCCTCGTCGGCATCGCCGCGGAGTCCGAGGACGACGTCGGCGTGCTCGCCGACGGCCGCGGCCTCGATCGCGTCGCCCAGGACGGCGAGGAGCGCCCTGCGATGCGCGGTGGGGGCGTCGAGCTCGGCGATGAGGCGATGCGCGGCGGAGAGAAGGAGGTCGCCCGCGAGGATCGCGCAGCTGTCGCCGTAGCGGAGCGCGCCGGCCTCGTCGGCACCCGCCGCCTGCGCGGCGTCTCTCCGGCGGGCGATCAGGTTGGGCTCGCCCCGCCGCAGGACGTCGCGGTCGATCACGTCGTCGTGGAGGAGGAAGGCGAGATGGAGCAGCTCGAGCGCGGCGGCGGCGTGGACGGCGCTCTCCGCGGGCTCGCCGGCAAACGCTCCCTGCGCCGCGAGCAGGAGGCGGGGGCGCAGGAGCTTGCCGCCCGCCGCGCCCTGGCGGGCCTCCTCCCAGACCGCGTCGAAGCCGGCGAGGTCGCCGAGCCGACCTCCCGCGTCCTGGAAGACCCGGTCGATCACGGTCTCGACCTCCGCGAGCAGGTCCTCCGCGACGGCTCTGCCCGTCATGAGGCGAGCTCCTCGAGCCCGCGCCCGCCCAGGAAGGGCAGCAGCTGCGCCTGGAGCACGAGCCAGGGGCTGAACGCCCAGGGGGTGCGGCGCACCGACTCGGCGAGATCGTCCGGATCCACCCAGCGGTGCTCGACGACCTCGTCCGGGTGAGGGCGCGGGGTGTCCGAGGTGACCGCCAGGTACACCGGGCAGATCTCGTTCTCCACGATGCCTGTGGCGTCGGTGGCGCGGTAGCGGAAGAACGGCAGCACCGGGTCGACGGAGTCGAGGGCGATCCCGAGCTCATGCTCGGCCCGGCGGCGCACCGCCGCCACCAGCCCCTCGCCGGGAGCGGGGTGGCCGCAGAACGAGTTCGTCCAGACGCCCGGCCAGGCGGCCTTCGTGAGCGCACGGCGGGTGACGAGCAGCCGGCCGCGAGGGTCGAAGACATGGCAGGAGAACGCGAGGTGCAGGCGCGTGTCGGCGCCGTGCACCGTGCTCTTCGGGGCGGTGCCTATCTGCGCTCCCTCGGCGTTGAGGAGTACGACCATCTCGACGTCGGGGGTCATCGGGGCTCCTTTTGCTAACCGAGAAATTTACTAACCTGGTTAGGAATAGACTCTATGGCATAGAGTCCTCCCGTGGAAGTCCCCGAGTCCCAGCGCCGCATCGACCTCGCCATGGTCGATCCGCGACTCATCGATCCCCGCCGGGAGCTCGTGCACCGCGCCCATCTCTCCGATGGCGAGGTCGACGAGATCGTCGACCTGATGTCGGCGCTGCGCGCCTGGCACCGTGCCGCCGCACGGATGAGCGAGGCCTCACGGCGCTACATGAAGCTGAACGAGAACGACATGCGCGCGCTGCGCCTCCTCATCGCTTCGGAGAACGCGGGTGAACTCGTGACCGCCAGGGCCGTCGCCGACCACCTCGGCATCAGCAGCGCGGCGACGACGAAGATGCTCGATCGCCTCGAGCACGGAGGTCATGTGGAGCGCCGGCCTCATCCGGGTGACCGGCGTGCGATCGTGCTCACGGTCACGCCCGAGACGCGCCTCGCGGCGCGCGAGAGCGTGGGTCGCCTGCATGCGCGGCGTTTCGACGTCGCCGCCCGGCTGTCCTCGGAGGAGCGCGGCGTCGTCACGCGGTTCCTGCGCGAGCTCGCCACCACCGAGGAGAACGGCGGCACCGGGCGGGAGGGGGGCGCGGACGCCCTGGGCGGGACGGGCTCCGAGAACGGCTGACCGAGGGAGTCGCGCCGCTCAGCCGAAGAAGACCGGGAGCACGAGCGCGACGCCCATCACCACGAGCAGCACCGCGATGCCCGTGTCCAGGATCCGCCAGGCGCGCGGGGTGCGCAGCCAGCGTCCAAGGTGGCGCGCACCGTAGCCGAGCGCGAAGAACCACGTGACGCTGGCGAGGATCGCGCCGGCCGCGAACAGCCACCGGCCGTCGCCGTGCGTGGCGGCGATGCCGCCGATGAGCAGGACCGTGTCGAGGTAGACGTTCGGGTTGAGCCAGGTGAAGGCCAGCGTGGCCAGGATCACCGGCGCGAGCGGTGCGGTGCGGGTGAGGGTCGCCGTGCCCCGGCCGCCGGCCGCATCGGTCGCGGGTTCCGCGCCATCGGCGATGAGGGCCTCGCCCCCCGAGGCCCACGCACGCCGCGCGGCGAGGATCCCGTACACGATGAGCGAGATCGCGCCCGCCCACCGGGCCACGACGATCAGCCACGGCAGCGTCTTGACGAGGTAGCCGAGCCCCGCGGTTCCGGCCAGCACGAGTGCGGCGTCCGAGGCCGCGCAGATCAGCACCACGGGCAGCAGGTGCTCGCGGCGCAGTCCCTGGCGCAGCACGTAGACGTTCTGGGCGCCGACGGCGACGATGAGCGAGAACATGAGGCCGAGGCCGGAGAGCAGGGTGAGCACGGAATGACGATACGGGCCGCGGAACTTCAGCACCAGCGAACATTCCTTAAGCCAGATTAGGATCTCTGATGTGCAGGTGGATCCGGAGGCGGCGCGCACCGTGGCCGCCGTGCTCGACGAGGGCAGCTTCGAGGGCGCGGCGCGGAGGCTGCTCGTGACGCCGTCCGCCGTGAGCCAGCGCGTCAAGACGCTCGAGCAGCAGCTCGGCCGGATCCTGCTCGTACGCAGCAAGCCCGCGCGCGCGACCGAGGCGGGGGAGGCGGTGGCGCGGTTCGGACGCCAGGTCGCGCTCCTCGAGCGGGATGCGATCACGGGATCCGGGCTCGCCGGCGAGGCGGAAGGCGCCAGGGTGCGCATCCCCCTCGCCGTCAACGCCGACTCGATGGCGACGTGGTTCCTCGCGCCGCTCGCGCGGCTGTCCGCCCGCCATGACGTGGAGTTCGACCTGCATCGCGACGACCAGAACTTCACGGCCCGGCTGCTCGAGTCCGGCGCGGTGATGGCCGCGGTGACCAGCGAGTCTGAGCCGGTCGGCGGCTGCCGGGTGGAGGCCCTCGGCGCCCTGCGCTACGTGGCCGCGGCATCGCCGGGGTTCGCCCGCCGGTGGTTCGCCGACGGGGTGACCGCCGCCGCGCTCGCCCGGGCGCCCTTCGTCGACTTCGACCGCCGCGACGTGCTGCAGCAGGACTGGCTGCGCGAGCGCGGGGTGGATCCCTGGCCCGTGCCGCGCCACCACGTGCCGGCGTCGGCGGACTTCTCGGTCGCCGTCGAGCTCGGACTGGGCTGGGCGCTGCTGCCCGTGCCGCACGCCGAGGCGGGCCTCGCCGATGGGCGCCTGGTACGGCTCGACGACGGCGAGCTCGCGTCGCCGCTGTACTGGCAGCAGTGGAACCTGCGCTCCGAGCTGCTGGATGCGATCGCGGCGGAGATCCGCGCCGAGGCCGGTCACGTGCTGCGCTGAGGGCGAGGGCACCGCGGCCCGCGGACGCTGGCGCGGCGTCGGCGGCGCGCCCTAGGGTCGACTCATGGCATCCGAGCGCATCACGCTGACCATCCCCGGGCCCGAGGGCGAGCGGTCGCTGGATCTGTCCAGCCCCAACCGCGCGGTCTGGCCGGACGCCGACGGCGGCCCCATCACCAAGGCCGAGCTCGCCGAGTACGTGCAGACGGTCGCGACGCCGTTCCTCGCCTCGACCGGCGACCGGCCCGTCTCGCTCGAGCGGTATCGCGACGGCATCTCCGGGGAGAGCTTCTTCTCGAAGAACCCGCCCAAGGGCACGCCCGACTTCGTGCAGAGCGTGATGTGCACCTACAACTCCGGCCGCAAGCATCCGCAGATCGTGCTCACCGAGGCGGCGGCCATCGTCTGGGCCGTGCAGATGAACACCGTCGTGTTCCACCCCTGGGCCTCGCTCGCATCGGACACGGACAACCCGGTGGAGCTGCGCATCGACCTCGACCCGCAGCCGGGAACAGGCTTCGCCGAGGCCATCCCTGCCGCGCACGAGCTGCGGTCCGTGCTGCGCGAAGCAGGGCTCGAGGCCTTCATCAAGACCAGCGGCAACCGCGGGCTGCACGTGTTCTGCCCGATCGTGCCGGAGTGGGAGTTCCTGACCGTGCGGCACGCCGTGATCGCGGCGGGGCGCGAGCTGGAGAGGCGGATGCCCGACCGCGTCACCACGGCGTGGTGGAAGGAGGAGCGCGGGGAGCGCATCTTCGTCGACTTCAACCAGGCCAACCGCGACCGCACCATGGCCGGCGCCTACAGCCCGCGCGCACTGGCCGGCGCCACGGTGTCGACCCCGATCGAGTGGGACGAGCTCGACGGGGTGGATCCGACCCGGTTCACCGTGCGCACGGTCCCGCAGCGCCTCGCCGACGTCGGCGACCCGTGGGCGCGCATGCAGGACGCCCCGGGCCGCATCGACACGCTCCTGGCCTGGTGGGAGCGCGACGTGGAGAACGGGCTCGGCGAGATGCCGTTCCCGCCGGAGTTCCCCAAGATGCCCGGAGAGCCCCCTCGTGTGCAGCCCTCGAAGAAGGTCGCCGCGCACTGGGACGAGAACGGCGAGCGCGTCGAGGAGTGACCCCCGGCCTCAGTCGATGACGTCGCCGAGGTCGTAGCCGGCGACGGTCTCGAGCTGCTCGTAGGTGCAGGAGCGGGGCTCGCGGTCGTCGCGCCAGCGCTCGAACTGCACGGTGTGGCGGAACCGCCAGCCCTCGAGCTGGTCGTAGCGCACCTCGAGCACCCGCTCGGGACGCAGCCGCACGAACGAGGTGTCCTTGCTGCCGCTGAACCGGGAGCGCTCGCCGTCGCCGGTCAGGGCTGCGCCGGACTCGTCGCGCTCCACGAGGGGCGCGAGGTCGTCGACCAGCTGCTGCCGCATCGCGTCGCTCCAGGCCGCGACGCCGCCGACCTGGCGCAGCACCCCGTCGTCCCCGTAGAGGCCGACGAGGAGGGATCCGACACCGGATCCGCTCTTGTGGATCCGGTAGCCGAGGGCGACCACGTCGGCGGTGCGGGCGTGCTTGATCTTGAACAGGGTGCGCTTGTTGGGCGCATAGGGCTGATCGAGGGGCTTCGCGACGACGCCGTCGAGGCCGGCGCCCTCGAACTCGGCGAGCCAGCGCCGTGCCGTGTCCGGGTCGGCCGTGGTGCGGGTGAGGTGCAGCGGATGCGGGACGTCGGCGAGCAGCCTCTCCAGGCGTGCGCGTCGCTCGCCGAAGGGGAGCGACTGCAGATCCTCGTCGCCCGCGGCGAGGAGGTCGAACGCGATGAACATCGCCGGAGTCTCCGCCGAGAGCTTCTGCACCCGGGACGCGGCGGGGTGGATCCGCTGGCTCAAGGCCTCCCAGTCCAGGCGCTGGGAACCGGTCGGTCCGGATGCGACGACGATCTCGCCGTCGAGCAGGCACGGCCCGGGCAGCAGGCGCGGGATCGCCTCGACGAGCTCGGGGAAGTAGCGCGTCAGCGGCTTCGCGCCCCGTGAGCCGATCTCGACCGACTCGCCGTCCCACGAGATCAGTCCGCGGAACCCGTCCCACTTGGGCTCGTACAGCAGGCCGCCCGGGAACTTCGCCGGTTCGGGCACGGAAGCGGCGGCCTTCGCGAGCATCGGTGAGGGGATCTCGTAGCGCATGGATCCCATCCTGCCGCCCGACAGGCTTCAATCGCCATGGTTCGGACCCGCCGGCGCGGATCCGAACAGGTCTCCGAGGCCGACGCGCTCGCCCGCATCCGCCAGCGCCGTGCGCGCCGCGTGCCAGCCGGCCTGGAAGTTCACCCCGGGGCCGGGCGGGGTCGCCGCGGAGGCGAGATAGACCCCGGGCATCGGCGTGCGCCAGGGGGCGGGCGAGAGCACGGGGCGCACCACGGCCTGGCGAATCGTGAAGGAGCCGCCGAAGATGTCGCCCCCGATCTCCGCGGGATTGAGGTGCACGCGCTCCCGCGCGGGCACCGCGTGGCTCGCCAGGATGCGGTTGCGGAACCCGGGCGCGAAGCGCTCGATCTGCCGCACGACGAGCTCGGTCGGATCCGCGTCCGAGTTCGCCGGCACGTGGATGTACGCCCACAGCGTCTGCTTCCCCGCCGGGGCGCGGGAGTCGTCGAGCACGGAGGGCTGCGCGACCAGCACGTAGGGCCGTTCGGAGACGCGCCCCTGGGCGACGGCGTTCTCGCTCGCCCACACCTCCTCGCGGGTGCCGCCCACGTGCACGGTCGGGGCGAGGGCGACCTCCCGGTTCGTCCACGGCACCGGCCCGTCCAGGGCGAAGTCGACCTTGGCGGCGGCGGGGCCGTAGCGGTAGGCCCGGATCGCCGAGGCGTACCGGGCCGGCACGTCGCGCAGCGTGAGCGCGAGCCGCGGTGTGGTGTTGAGGAGCAGCAGATCGCCGCGGTGCGGATCCCCCCAGTCCAGCGCCGAGAGGTCGGCCACGGGGGCGTCCGTGCGGATCGCGCCGCCGTGGGCGCGCAGGTCGTCGGCCAGCGCGTCGGCGATCCGCTGCGCGCCGCCGCGCGGATACGCCCAGCCGCCCGCATGCGCCTGGGCCATGAGCAGGAGCCCGGCCGCGGCCCCGCTGAGCGCGGGCAGCGCCGTGTTCGCGTGCGCGACGACGCCGGCGACCAGCCCGGCCGCCTCGGCGGTGCGGAAGGTGCTCCGGGCCATCATCGATCCCTGTTCCAGCACCCGCAGCCCGTACCGCACCGCCGTGACCGGATCCCGGGGGATCCGCAGCAGCGACCCCCCGGTCACGTCGAGCAGGCCCTCGATGTGCGTGCTCAGGGGACGCAGCAGTGCGCGCCAGGCCCGGGCGTCCGGCCCGAGCGCGTCGGCGGTGCGCTCGAGGTCGTGCCAGGCGATGCCGGCCCTTCCGTCGTCGAGGGGATGCGCATATGCCGCTTCGGGAATGATCCACTCGACGCGGTCCCGGCCGAAGGCCCGCAGGAACGGCGAGGAGTAGGCCGCGGGGTGCACCGCCGAGCAGACGTCGTGCACGAACCCGGGGAGGGTCGACGCCGCGCTGCGCACGCCGCCGCCGATCGTCGGGGCCGCCTCGAGGACCTCGACGGCATAGCCGGCGCGGGCGAGGGAGACGGCGGCGGCGAGCCCGTTCGGTCCGCTGCCGATGACGGTGGCGCGGGGCATGCCGCCAGTCTGGCACGGAGTCGGAGTCGGAGTCGCGCGCCCGCGTGCGGAGCGCGGACGTGCAGGTCGCGTGCAGCAGGACGTGGGATCCTGGAGGGGATGAACGAAGTCCAGGGCCCGACCCCCACCGGCACCTCCCGTCCCTACAAGTCCCTCGCCGAGGCGCTGCGCGGTCAGCGCATCGATCCGGTGAACCACGACTTCATCCGCGCGATCGTCGAGGCGGTGGGCATCAGCACCTTCATCGACCGCGGTCGCTACATCGAGGCGATCCGGCGCGGCGAGGGGGCGGCGCTGCACATCGGGCGCACCTACACGAACGGCTTCGGCGAGGACGAGCAGGTCGTCGTCGCCGGACGCGTGCTGCCGCTCGCGCCCAGCGAGGGGCGGGCGCCGTACTTCTACGTCACGCATCCGAGCGAGCTGCAGGGCGCGCCCGCGGGCGTCGCCCGTCCGTCGCGCGCCGCAGGCACCCGCGCCCCGGGCACCCGCGCCGCGGCGAAGCCCAAGCCGGAGCCGCGCGCCCCGAAGGCGACCCCGCTCGCGGAGCGCGACTACGGCATCTGCGACGTGTGCTTCATGGTGAAGACGCCGTCCGGCGGCTGCGGCTGCGACTGAGTCCCATGCCGTTCTGCAGGGACCCCGCGCCGTTGTGCAGGGAGGCCCGGTCGTTGTGCAGGGAGCCCCGGCTGTTGCGCAGGGCGGCCGCGCCGTTCTGCAGGAGCCCCGGCGCGCATGCCCCGGTAGCCGCCCGTGGAATGGCCGGAATACCGGATCCCGCCCTGCACAACGGCCCCGGGTCCCTGCAGAACGCCACCGGGTCCCTGCACAACGGCCCCGGGTCCCTGCACAATGGCCCCGGGGCCCTGCGCAACGTCGGCGGACCCTGCACAACCTCCGCGGACCGCGCGGAGCGGGCGGATGCGCGCCCGACGCCCGTCAGGCGAACGCGCTCATCCCGGTGATGTTGCGGCCGATGAGCAGCGCCTGCACGCTCTCGGTGCCCTCGTAGGTGTGGATCGCCTCGATGTCGGCCATGTGCTGCATCACGCCGTTCTCGAGCAGGATGCCGTTGCCGCCGAGCAGGTCGCGCGCGGTCTGCGCGATGCGCCGCGCGGCGCGGGTGTTGTGGAACTTCGCCAGCGACGCCTGCGTGGGCCGGAGCGTCCCTGCCCCGTCCATGTCGGCCATGCGACGGCAGTACAGCTGCATCGCCGTGAGCTCCTCCAGCATGTGCGTGAGGCGCTCCTGCACCATCTGGAACCTCGCCAGCGGCTTGCCGAACTGGATCCGGGTCTTCGCATAGGCGAGCGCCGCCTCGTAGCAGGCGGTCGCGTGCCCGAGGGCCGACCAGGCCACGCCGGAGCGCGTCGCGTACAGCACGGTGGACGCGTCCTTGAAGCTGTGCGTGCCGGGCAGCACCGCGTCCAGCGGCACGCGCACGTCGTCGAGGCGGATGTGCGCCTGGTGGATCCCGCGCAGTGACACCTTGCCGGTGATCACCGTGCCCTGGTAGCCCGGGCGCTCCTGCTCGACGAGGAAGCAGCGCACGGCCCCGTGGTCCTCGGCCCCCTCGTCGTCGACGCGTGCCCACACGAACGTGATGCCGCCGGAGGCGCCGTTGCCGATCCACTTCTTCGCCCCGCGCAGCACCCAGTCGTCGCCGTCGCGACGGGCGACCGTCTCGAGCGAGACGGAATCGGATCCGTGATCGGGCTCGGTGAGGGCGAAGGATCCGAGCACGGAGCCGTCGGCGAGGGGGACGAGCCAGCGCTCCTGCTGCTCGGGGCTGCCGAACAGCGCGAGGGTGCGCAGCGCGAGTCCGCCCTGCACGGCGAGCACGGTGCCGAGGGAGCCGTCGCCGCGTGAGATCTCCATGTTGACCAGGCCCGCTGCGAGCGGGCTCATCCGGGTGAGGGCAGGGTGGTCGATGCCGTCCACGACGAGGTCCATCTCGCCCATGCGGCGGGCGACGTCGAGCGGGTACTCCGCGCGGTCCCAGGCGGCCTGCATGCGCGGGCCGACCTCGTCGACGTAGGCCTGGGCGCGCTCCCAGTGCGCGCGATCGGCGGCCGGGATGTCGGAGAAGACCTCGTAGTAGTCGGTGCCGCCGCGACCGGTCAGGTCGTAGGAGGTGACGGCTTCACCGGGGAAGCGGGCGTCGTTGCTCATGGGGTCTCCGTCCGAGGAGTGAGACTGAGTCTCAGG
This sequence comes from Microbacterium sp. MMO-10, assembly GCF_037148715.1. Lineage (NCBI taxonomy): Bacteria > Bacillati > Actinomycetota > Actinomycetes > Micrococcales > Microbacteriaceae > Microbacterium > Microbacterium sp. MMO-10. The sequence goes on from NZ_JBBCSV010000003.1 coordinate 621,664, forward strand.
TTTCATGAGACAGCGTACCGCCATTCGCGAGGCGCGACGAGCATCGGATCCACCGGGGATCCGTCGTGCCGCGCCGAGCTCAGTCCAGTTCGTCGCGCAGGCGGCGGGTGATCTCCGCCATCGGCATGGAACGCGGGAACACGGCCACCACGACCGCGTCCTCGCCGGGCTCCTTCATGCCGTCCGGGTGCACGCCGTACCGGCGCAGCACGTCGTCGAGCGCGCGACGCAGGGCGGCCGCCGAGGTGCGCGATCCGCGGAGCAGCCGGCGCAGCACATGGTTGTGCACGGCGGTGACGAGGGCGGCGAAGCCGACCGCGTCGAGCGGATCCAGATCCGGGAGCGAGCGGCGCAGGTACTCGTCGAACAGGCGCTCGTAGCGGAACACCGCGACGATCTCACGATCGCGCAGGGTGGGCACCTCGCGCACCACCTGATAGCGCAGGCGCGCCAGGTCGGGGTCGGCGGCGAACGCGCGGAACACCATCATCGACGCGTCGCACACCGCGCTCCAGGGATTGGGATGCGCGCGGTCCAGATAGCGGCGCAGCCCCTCCAGGAGCTCCTCGTGGTCGGCGAAAACGACGTCGTCCTTACCGCCGAACTGGCGGAAGAAGGTGGAACGGGAGATGCCCGCGGCCCGCGCGATCTGCTCGACGGAGGTCGAATCGAAGCCCTGGGCGGAGAACAGCTCGAGCGCCGCACGCACCACGGCGGTGCGGGCGGGCGACACGTCGGCGTGCTCGGTCATAGAAGGAGAGCCTAGTTGTCCGGATCCTGCGCCGGGACTGCCGAGTCACCCGAGGTCTCGGGGGCCGGACAGGTGGCCGGGTCCGCGGTCAGGAAGCGCGATTCCGCGGTAGTAGGCTGGTTGATCGGGTCGAATCACATCGACACCCGACAGAATTCCTGTCGCGTCCCATTCGTCGCAACCAGCGAAGGACTGCACGTGGACCTCTACGAGTACCAGGCACGAGACCTTTTCGAGAAGTACGGAGTGCCGGTCCTCGCCGGCATCGTCGCCGACACCCCCGAGGAGGTGAAGGCAGCGGCGGAGAAGCTCGGCGGAGTGGTCGTCGTCAAGGCGCAGGTCAAGACCGGCGGCCGCGGCAAGGCCGGCGGCGTGAAGGTCGCGAAGAACCCCGATGAGGCGTACGAGGCCGCGAAGGCGATCCTGGGCCTGGACATCAAGGGCCACGTCGTCAAGCGCGTCATGGTCGCCGCCGGCGCCCGCATCGCCCGCGAGTTCTACTTCTCCGTGCTGCTGGACCGCTCCAACCGCTCCTACCTGAGCCTCGCCTCGGTCGAGGGCGGCATGGAGATCGAGCAGCTCGCCGTGGAGAAGCCCGAGGCGCTCGCCCGCGTCGAGGTCAACCCGCTCGAGGGCATCACCCCGGAGAAGGCGCTCGAGATCGCGAAGGCCGGCAACTTCGAGCCGGGCCTCGCCGAGAAGGTCGCCGACGTCTTCGTCAAGCTCTACGAGGTCTACAAGGGCGAGGACGCGACCCTGGTCGAGGTCAACCCGCTCGTGCAGACCGAGGACGGGGACATCATCGCCCTGGACGGCAAGGTCACGCTCGACGACAACGCCTCCGAGGTGCGCCACCCCGAGCACGAGGAGCTCGCCGACAAGGCGACCGAGAACCCGCTCGAGGCCAAGGCCAAGGAGTCGGGCCTGAACTACGTCAAGCTCGACGGCCAGGTCGGCATCATCGGCAACGGCGCGGGCCTGGTCATGTCGACCCTCGACGTCGTCGCCTACGCGGGCGAGAACCACGGCGGCGTGAAGCCGGCGAACTTCCTCGACATCGGCGGCGGCGCGAACGCGCAGGTCATGGCCTCCGGCCTCGACGTGATCCTCGGCGACGAGCAGGTCAAGAGCGTCTTCGTCAACGTCTTCGGCGGCATCACCAGCTGCGTGGCCGTGGCGGAGGGCATCGTCAAGGCGCTCGAGATCCTCGGCGACGCGGCCACCAAGCCGCTTGTCGTGCGCCTCGACGGCAACCAGGTCGAGGAGGGGCGCGCGATCCTCACGGCCGCGAACCACCCGCTCGTCACGCTCGCCGCCACCATGGACGAGGGCGCCGACAAGGCCGCCGAGCTGGCGAACGCCTGACCTTCCGACGAGACAAGGACTAGGAACATGTCTATCTACCTCAACAAGGACTCCAAGGTCATCGTCCAGGGCATCACGGGCGGCGAGGGCACCAAGCACACCGCGCTCATGCTGAAGGCCGGCACCAACGTCGTCGGCGGCGTCAACGCGCGCAAGGCCGGCACCACCGTCTCGCACACCGACAAGGACGGCAACGCCGTCGAGCTGCCGGTGTTCGCCTCGGTCGCCGAGGCCATCGAGAAGACCGGCGCCAACGTGTCCGTCGCCTTCGTGCCGCCGGCGTTCACGAAGGACGCGATGATCGAGGCCATCGACGCCGAGATCCCGCTGCTCGTCGTCATCACCGAGGGCGTGCCCGTCGGCGACTCCGCCGAGGCGTGGGCGTACGCGACCGAGAAGGGCAACAAGACCCGCATCATCGGCCCGAACTGCCCCGGCATCATCACCCCGGGCGAGGCGCTCGCGGGCATCACGCCGGCGAACATCACGGGCAAGGGCCCGATCGGCCTCGTCTCGAAGTCGGGCACCCTGACCTACCAGATGATGTTCGAGCTGCGCGACCTGGGCTTCTCCACCGCCATCGGCATCGGCGGCGACCCGATCATCGGGACCACGCACATCGACGCGCTCGCCGCGTTCGAGGCCGACCCCGAGACCAAGGCGATCGTGATGATCGGCGAGATCGGCGGCGACGCCGAGGAGCGCGCGGCCGAGTTCATCAAGGCCAACGTCACCAAGCCCGTCGTCGGCTACGTCGCGGGCTTCACCGCCCCCGAGGGCAAGACCATGGGCCACGCCGGCGCCATCGTCTCCGGCTCCGCGGGCACCGCCCAGGCGAAGAAGGAGGCCCTCGAGGCCGCCGGGGTCAAGGTCGGCAAGACGCCGTCCGAGACCGCCGCCCTGCTGCGCGAGGTGTTCGCCGCGCTGTAAGCAGCCGCCGATCGAAGGGCCCCGGGCGGATCTGCCCGGGGCCCTTCATTGTGCCGTCCGGTGAGGCCCGGAGAGCGCTCCGGCCCTGCCGGGAAGAGGTGAATCGACCGAGATCGGGCGGATCTGGCGGGATCCGCCTGATCTCGGTCGATGGTCCTGATCTGGGGGCAGGAGGCGGGCCAGGAGGCGGGCAGGAGGCGGGGCAGGACGGGCTGGAGGCGGGCCGGGAGGCGGGGCAGGAGGCAGGCCGGGACGGGCGGGACTCTGCCGGAAGCCCACGGCGCGACGGTCAGGCGGGGCCGGCGAACGCCCGGCGGTGCGCGCCCGGGGTGGTGCCGAAGCGCGCGCGGAAGTGGTGGCGCAGGGTCACGGCGCTGCCGAAGCCGGTGCGGTGCGCGACGGCCTCGACGGGCAGATCCGAGGTCTCCAGCAGCCGTCGCGCCTCGTCCAGGCGGCGCTGCAGCAGCCAGTCGCCGGGGCTGCTGCCGGTGCGGTCGCGGAAGCGCCGGGTGAACGTGCGGCGGGAGAGGTGCACGGCGCCCGCCCAGGCGTCGAGGGGCGCCGGGGTGTCGAGCCGCTCGAGCGCCCAGGCGATGGCACGGTCGATCTCGTCCCCGTCCCGGTCGGCGGCGAGCGGGCGGGAGAGGAACTGCGCCTGGGATCCCTCGCGGTGCGGCGCCATCACGAGCGAGCGGGCCAGGTCGGCGGCGACGGCGCTGCCCTGCTCCGTGCGGACGACGTGCAGGCAGCAGTCCAGGGCGGCTGCCACGCCGGCGGAGGTCACGACGTCGCCGAGGTCGGTCCACAGCGCCTCGCACCGCACCGTGAGCTCGGGGTGGCGCGCGGCGAGCTGCGGGCCCGCGGACCAGTGCGTGGAGACCTCCCTGCCCTGCGCGATGCCGCTCGCGGCCACCACGAAGGCGCCGAGGCACAGGCCGAGCACCTTCGCCCCGTGCGCGTGCGCCGTGCGGACCGCGTCCAGGAGCTCGGCGCTCGGCACCAGATCCGGATCCCAGCTCGGCAGCACGACGAGATCCGCGGTCGCGAGGAGGTCCAGCCCGTCGGTCACCAGGAGGTCGAGCCCGGCGGCGGTGCGGACGGCTCCGGGGCGCTCCGCGACGGTGACGACGCGGTAGGCGGCCTCGACCGAGCGGACGCCGACCCCGCCGAAGACCATCAGCGGGACGGAGAGGTGGAAGGGGCTGATCCCGGGGAACGCGAGGACGGCGGCGGTGCGCATGGCCCGATCTTATCGAAAGGTGTCATCAGGGCCACTCCCGCGCCGTCTACCGGCTCGACACGATGGATCCATGACCCAGAACCCTCTGACCCTCACCCTCGTCGGCGGACCGACCGCCGTGATCGACTACGCCGGCCTGCGTCTGCTCACGGATCCCACCTTCGACGCCCCGCAGACGTATCCGGGCGGCATCCCGCTGCACAAGCTCACCGGCCCCGCCCTCGACGCCGACGCGGTGGGCGAGATCGATGCGGTCCTGCTCTCGCACGACCAGCACCCGGACAACCTCGACGAGGCGGGGCGGGCCTTCCTGCCGCGCGCGGGCGTCGTGCTCTCCACCCCGGAGGCCGAGGATCGGGTGGAAGGGGTCACCGGGCTCGCGCCGTGGCAGACCCACCGCATCGGCGACGTGGAGATCACGGCGGTGCCGGCGCTGCACGGGCCGGAGGGCGCCGAGGAGCTGTCCGGCACGGTGACCGGCTTCGTGCTGAGCGCACCGGGGGAGCGGGTCGTCTACGTCTCGGGCGACAACGCCTCGGTCGCGCTCGTCACGGCCATCGCGGAGCGGATCGGGCGCATCGACGTCGCGGTGCTCTTCGCCGGTGCGGCGAACGTCGGCCGCTTCGGCGACGCCGACCTCACCCTCAACGCGCGCACCGCGGTCGAGGCGGCGCGCGAGCTCGGCGACGCCGTGATCGTGCCCGTGCACGCCGAGGGCTGGCACCACTTCTCCGAGACCCGCGAGCGGCTCGTGCGGGAGTTCGGCTACGCGGGCCTGTCCGACCGGCTGCGCGTGCCAGAGGCAGGCGTCCCGCTCCCGCTCTGAGCCCCGGGACGCGGTGCGCCGCCGGGCGCACGTCGAAGCCCCCTCTGCGCATCGAGGCCCCCTCCCGGAAACGTTCCGGGGAGGGGGCCTCGATGCTGCGAGGGGGCCTCGACGGATCTGGACGGATCCGGGCGCGGCCGGCGGATCCTCAGGCGCCGAGCAGCGCCTCGATGGGGCCGCGGGCGAAGAACAGCACGAACCCGATGCCGACCGCCCACAGCAGCGGATGGATCGTCTTCGCACGGCCGGTGAGGGCGTTCACGACGATCCAGCTGACGAAGCCGGCGCCGATGCCGTTGGCGATCGAGTAGGTCATCGGCATGACCGTGACCGTGAGGAACACCGGCAGCAGGACGCGGAAGTCGGTCAGGTCGATGTTCTTGATCTGCGACAGCATCATCGCGCCGACGAGCACGAGCGCTGCCGCCGCGACCGCGCTCGGGACCAGGGCGGTGAGCGGCGTGAAGAACATCGCGAGCAGGAACAGCACGCCGGTGACGGTGGTCGCGAGGCCCGTGCGCGCGCCCTCGCCGATGCCCGCGCCGGACTCGACGAACACGGTCGCGGACGAGGACGACGTGCCCCCGCCGACGATCGCGCCGACGCCCTCGACGACGAGCGCCGACTTGATGCGCGGGAAGTCGCCCTTCTCGTTCGCCAGGTCGGCCTCCTTCGCGAGACCGGTCATCGTGCCCATCGCGTCGAAGAAGTTCGAGAACAGCAGCGTGAAGACGAACATCACCAGGGTGACGCCGCCGACCTTCGCGAGGTCGAAGCCGAAGCCGACCCGCCCGATCAGACTGAGGTCGGGGATGCTCACGATGCTGCCCGAGAAGCCGAAGTTCAGCCCGAACGGCCAGATCAGGTTGAGGATCGCGGCGAGCACGGTTCCGCCGACGAGCGCGATCAGGATCGCTCCCTTGACCCGCAGGGCGATGAGCACCCCGCCGATCAGCAGGGTGAGCACGAACAGCAGCGTGGGGATCGAGGCGACGGATCCGCCGACGCCGAGGTCGACCGGCGGGGAGGGCTGCTTGGTCGAGGTGACGAAGCCCGCGTTCACGAAGCCGATGAAGGCGATGAAGAGGCCGATGCCGACCGTGATGGCGAGCTTGAGCTGCACGGGAACGGCGTCGAAGATGAGCTTGCGCAGTCCGGTCGCGGCGAGCAGGACGATGATGAGGCCGTTGATCATCACCAGTGCCATCGCCTCGGGCCAGGTGACCGACTTCACGACCGTGAACGCGAGGAACGCGTTGATGCCGAGCCCGGCCGCGAAGGCGAAGGGCAGCCGGGCGACGAGCCCGAACAGGATCGTCATCACGCCCGCGGTCAGCGCCGTGGCGGCGGCGACGGCAGTGCCGGGGAGGGTGTGGCCGGCGACGTCGGGCGTGGCCAGGATGATCGGGTTGAGGATCACGATGTAGGCCATCGTCACGAAGGTGACGATGCCGCCGCGGACCTCGGTGCCGAGGGTGGATCCGCGTCGGGTGATCTCGAAGAACCGGTCGAGGGCGTTCTTCGGCTCCGCGGCGGTCTGGTCGGTCGTGGGCGGGGGGACTGTTGTCATGGGGGACCTCCGCGGAAAACCGTATCGCGTCGCGGATGTCGTCCGTGTGTCGCGCTGCGGGCGGCGTCGCCCGCGTGCCCGCAGGGGAGCGCGAAGGGGAGGACGTAGGCTCGAAACCGTCATGCAACGCCTCCTCATCGTGCTCCTGGCGGCGGTCGACGCCGTGGTCGCGGCCGCGATCGGCCTCGCCCTGCTGCTCGCCCCGCTCACCGTGATCTGGGCGGTGGCGTTCGGGCAGCGCGCCGACTGGGGGGCGCTGTGGCCGACGACGGCGACGCTGTGGCAGTTCGGCCACGGGGTGCCGCTCACGGTCGCCCTGCCCGACGCGCTGGTGCGATCGACCGGACTGGATCCCTCCGCCGCGCGTTTCGTCCTGTCGGTCGCTCCGCTGCTGCTGCTCTGCTTCACGGCGATCTTCGCGGCGCGTTCCGGCCGCCGCGCGGCACTCGCCGGATCCTGGCCCAGCGGCGTGATCAGCGGCACGGTCGTCTTCGCGGCGATCTCCGCCGGCGCCGCGCTCACGGGCGCGCTCGGGGCGGTGCAGACCCCGTTGTGGATGGCGATGCTCTTCCCGCCGCTCGTCTTCCTCTGCGGTGCGCTCGCCGGTGCGATCGCCACCGCGTGGGGCGAGGGCGACGGAGGCCTCGTCGACCGGGTGCAGGACGCCCTCGACCGCCACCCCGACTGGGCGCACACGCCGGGCGACATCGTACGAGGGGCGGCCGTCGCGGTCGCCGGCGTCGTCGGTGCGGCCGCGGTCGTCGTGGCCGTCGCGGCGCTGGTGCGGGGCGGTCAGGTCGTCGCGCTGTTCGAGGCCCTGCGCGCCGACGGGCTCGGCGTCGTGGTGATCGGGCTCGCACAGCTCGCCTACGTCCCCACGCTCGTCGCGTGGGCCGTCGCCTGGATCGCAGGCCCCGGCTTCTCGATCGGCGCCGGCACCGCCGTGTCTCCGGCGGGCACCGCACTCGGAGTGGTCCCCGGAGTCCCGGCGCTGGGCCTCGTGCCGGACAGCTCCTCGCCGTGGTTCCTCATCATCGTGCTCGTGCCGATCGCCGCGGGCGCCCTCGCCGGCTGGCTCATCCGCTCGCAGCAGGTCGCCGCTGGGGCCGAGGCCCCTTTCGGCCCGCGCGCCGCGACGGCGGCGGGCATCGCGGTGCTGGCCGGGGGAGCGGGCGCGCTGCTCGCGGCGCTGTCGCGCGGATCCCTCGGGCCGGGGCGGCTCGCCGTCGCGGGGCCGGATCCGGGACCGGTGGCGCTCGCGCTCGGGCTCGAGGTCCTCGTCGGCGCCGGCATCCTGCTCCTCGCCCCTCGGCGCCGCGGTCCGCTCGACGCCGCCTGGCTCGACGACGAGGACGCGCTCCGCTCCGACCGCGTATGAGCGCGGCGCCTCCGCGGCCCGTCGCCCGCGACGACTCGCCACGGCGGACACCCCCTAGACTGTTCGGGTGCTGACGGTCGCCGTACTCATCTCGGGCACCGGCTCGAATCTTCGTGCCCTCCTCGACGCGGCCGACGACCCCGGATTCCCGGCCCGCGTCATCGTGATCGGGGCGGACCGGGAGGCCGACGGGCTCGCCCACGCCGAGGCCTTCGGGATCCCCTCGTTCGTCGTGCCGTGGGAGGCCTTCGCCACCCGGGAGGAGTGGGGCGCCGAGCTCGACGCGCAGCTGAAGGTCTGGAACCCCGACCTGATCGTGCTGTCCGGCCTCATGCGCCTGCTGCCGCACGACGTCGTGGCGGCCTGGGCGCCGAACATCATCAACACGCATCCCGCCTACCTGCCCGAGTTCCCCGGGGCGCACGGCGTGCGCGACGCGATCGCCGCGGGCGTGAGCGAGACCGGAGCCAGCGTGATCGTGGTCGACGACGGCGTCGACAGCGGACCGATCCTCGCGCAGGAGCGCGTGGCGGTGCACGAGGGCGACACCGAGTCCGCGCTGCACGAGCGCATCAAGCCCGTCGAGCGGCGCCTGCTGATCGACGTCGTCCGCCGCATCGCCGAGGGCGAGCTCGACCTCGGCGCACGCCCCCCTGCTCGGGACGCGCACCGGCCGCAGGCCGGCGACGCGACCTGACGCCAACCCGGAAGGAAACCCCGATGGCCGGTCCCGCCCACGACCCGTCCCTCTACCGTCCCCGCGATGCGGTGCGCATCCGCCGCGCTCTCGTCTCCGTGAGCGACAAGACCGGTCTCGTCCCCCTCGCGCAGGCGCTGGCCGACAACGGCATCGAGATCGTGTCGACCGGATCCACCGCCCAGACCATCCGTGCCGCGGGGCTCGACGTCACCGATGTGGCGGCCGTCACGGGCGTCGCCGAGATGCTCGACGGCCGCGTGAAGACGCTGCACCCGTCGATCCACGGGGCCGTGCTGGCCGACCTGCGGCTGGAGGACCACGAGCAGCAGCTCGCCGAGCTCGGGATCAGCCCGTTCGAGCTCGTCGTGGTGAACCTCTACCCGTTCGTGGAGACCGTCGCCTCGGGCGCGGCCGGCGACGACGTCGTGGAGCAGATCGACATCGGCGGCCCGGCGATGGTGCGCGCGGCGGCGAAGAACCACGCCAACGTCGCGATCGTCGTCTCGCCCGAGTCCTACCCGTCGCTGCTGCGCGCCCTCGAGGAGGGCGGCACCACGCTCGCGCAGCGCCGCGAGTTCGCCGCGCGCGCTTTCGCGCACACGGCCGCCTACGACACGGCCGTCGCGCAGTGGTTCTCCGACGGCACCCTGTCCAGCGACACCGAGCTGCCGGAGCACCTCACCATCTCGGCGTCGCGCCTGGCCACCCTGCGGTACGGCGAGAACTCGCACCAGCGCGCCGCGATCTACACGCGCGCGGGCGGGCATGGCATCGCCCAGGCCACGCAGCTGCAGGGCAAGGAGATGTCGTACAACAACTACGTCGACGCCGACGCCGCCCTCCGCGCGGCCTACGACATGGTGCACCCCGCGGTCGCCATCATCAAGCACGCCAACCCGTGCGGCATCGCGACGACGGCGCCGAACGCGCTGGATCCCATCGCGAGCGCGCACCTGCGCGCGCACGAGTGCGACCCCGTGTCCGCGTACGGCGGCGTGATCGCGGCGAACGGCACCGTGACGCTGAAGATGGCGGAGAACCTGAAGGACATCTTCACCGAGGTCATCGTCGCCCCCGCGTTCGAGCCGGCGGCGCTCGAGGTGTTCAAGGCGAAGAAGAACCTCCGCCTGCTGCAGCTGCCCGACGACTGGCAGCAGGAGCGCATGGACGTGCGCCTCGTCTCCGGCGGACTGCTGCTGCAGGACGCGGACCGGTTCCCGGACGACATCGTCTCGGTCGCCGCGAACTGGGAACTCGTCTCGGGCGAGCGCCCCGACGATCTGGAGATGGAGAACCTCATCTTCGCCTGGAAGGCGTGCCGCGCGGTGAAGTCGAACGCGATCGTGCTCGCCAAGGCGAACGCGACGGTCGGCGTCGGCATGGGGCAGGTCAACCGGGTCGACTCCTGCCGTCTCGCCGTCGAGCGCGCGGGCGACCGCGCGGCCGGATCCGTCGCCGCCTCCGATGCGTTCTTCCCGTTCGCGGACGGCGCCCAGGTGCTCATCGACGCCGGTGTCACGGCGATCGTGCAGCCGGGCGGATCGGTGCGGGACGAGGAGGTCGTGGACGCGGCGCGCAAGGCCGGCGTGACGATGTTCTTCACCGGGGAGCGGCACTTCTTCCACTGATCTTCCACTGAGCCGGAGGTCTCCACGGCTCCCAGCCGGCCCGAACTCTGCAGGACGATCGCACGTTTGCAGGATGGATCCGCGGATCCTGTCCTGCAGACGTGCGATCGTCCTTTTCTCTTGAGTCGAGAGGACCGGGTGGGAGCGCACTGTCATGTCCGATTTCCGCGAGCCTGCGGGAATCGGACATGACAGGGTGGAGGCATGAGCCTTCCCGCGATGACCTTCGACGAGCGGTACCGCGCCATCGACGCGCGGGACACCCGCTTCGACGGCCAGTTCGTCACGGCCGTGCGCTCGACCGGGATCTACTGCCGGCCGAGCTGTCCGGCCCGCACGCCCCGGCCCGAGAACGTCACGTTCTTCCCCACCAGCGCCGCGGCGCACGAGGCGGGCTACCGCGCCTGCAAGCGGTGCCTGCCCGAGGCGGCGCCCGGATCGCCGGAGTGGAACCTGCGCGGCGACGTCGTGGCCCGCGCGATGCGGCTCATCGCCGACGGCGTCGTCGAGCGCGAGGGCGTGCCGGGGCTCGCCGCGCGGCTCGGCTACTCCTCGCGCCACCTCACCCGGCTGCTCGCCGCCGAGCTCGGGGCGGGCCCGCTCGCGCTCGCCCGCGCCCACCGTGCACACACCGCGCGGATGCTCCTCGTCGGCACCGACCTGGCGATCGCCGACGTCGCGTTCTCGGCGGGGTTCGCGAGCGTGCGCCAGTTCAACGACACGGTGCGCGAGGTGTTCGGCCTGACCCCGGGGGAGCTGCGCGCACGCCGCCACGGCCGCGACGAGCGGACCGCCGCCGCCGCGGCGCCCGGGGAGATCGGCCTGCTGCTGCCGTACCGTGCGCCGTTCGACGCCGCAGGGCTGTTCGCGTGGATGCGGGCGCGGGCGCTGCCCGGGGTGGAGGAGGCCGGCGAGCGCTTCTTCCGCAGGAACCTGCGGCTGGACGGCGGACCGGGATGGTTCGAGCTGCGCCTCGACGACGCCGACCGGCTGCATCTGCGGGCGGGGCTGACGGGTCTCGGCGACCTCGCGCCGGTCGTCGCCCGCGCCCGGAGGCTCTTCGACCTCGACGCCGATCCGCAGGCCGTGGACGCCGCGCTGTCCGCGCACGCGCCGCTCGCGCCGCTCGTCGCCCGGGTCCCGGGCATCCGGGTGCCGGGGGCCGCGGATCCGCACGAGATGCTCATCCGCACGATGGTCGGACAGCAGGTCACCGTCGCAGCGGCGCGCACCGCGCTGACCCGGCTGGCCGAGGAGCTGGGGGAGCGGATCGGATCCGACAGCTCGTTCCCGTCGCAGAAGACGTCGTCCTCCGCCGCGGATCCGGACGACTTCGGCGACGGGAACGCGGCGGACGACCCGGAGTCGCGGATCCTGTTCCCGACGATGGCGGCGATCGCCGAGCACGGGCACGAGGTGCTGCGCGGACCCGCCGCGCGGATCAGGGCCGTCACCGGCGCCGCGGCCGCCCTCGCCGACGGCTCGCTCCGGCTCACGCTCGCGGACGACGGCGCGGAGCAGCGCAGGGCGCTCCTGGCGATGCCGGGGATCGGACCGTGGACCGCCGACTACGTGCGGATGCGGGTGCTCGGGGATCCCGACGTGTTCCTGCCCGGCGACGTGGCCGCGCGCGCCGGGGCCGGCGGCGCCGGGCTGCCGGCGGAGGCCGGTCCCCTGGACGCGTGGGCGGCCCGCACGGCCCCCTGGCGCAGCTACCTCACCGCCCACCTCTGGCGCGCGGCGCCCGCGAGGGTCGCACGGAGCGGCCGGCCGGAGGCGCCGGGCGCCGGTTCGCCGGGTGCCTCCGCGCCGCGTCCCGCCTCACGCCGATGACCCCACCCACCCCCTCGACCACGGAGAGCCCGAGAATGACCGCCATCATCCAGACCATCGCCACCCCCGACGGCCCGTTCACGATCCTCGCGGATGCACAGGACCGCGTGCTCGCGTCCGGATGGACCGCCGACCGCGACGCCATCCTGCATCGTCTCGCCGACCGGAACCGCCCGGCCGACGTCGTCGCCGGGACCACCCGGGCGGCCGCCGCGGTCGACGCGTACTACGCGGGCGACCTCGCCGCGATCGACGCCGTCGAGGTGCACCAGTCCGGCACCGGGATGCAGGACGCCGGGTGGGACGCCCTGCGGCGGATCGCGCCGGGCGCGCCGCTGACCTACACCGGGTTCGCCGCCGCGCTCGGCCGGCCGGGGGCCGTGCGCCCCGCCGCCTCGATCTGCGCCCGCAACGCCGCAGCGCTGTTCGTGCCGTGCCATCGGGTGCTGCGCGTGGACGGGACGCTCGGCGGGTTCGCCTGGGGCGAGGACGTGAAGCGCCGGCTGCTGGATCGGGAGGCCGCCCAGGCGATCCGCGCCTGAGCGCTGGCGGTCCCGACGATCCGGGATGGTCCCGCTGGTGCGGATCGACGAATCGGGAGCCCCCGGAGCGCTCTAGCCTCGACCTGAGCCGACGTCGAGGAGGACCATGCCCGAGCTCGCCACCGTCCAGGCCTGGATCGAGGAGAACCTTCCCACGCTGATGGCACGCCATCGCGTGCCCGCCGTCTCCCTGGCGATCGGCGCCGGAGACGCGACGTTCGTCTGGGCCGGGGGGATCCTCCACCGCGGCACCGGCGTCACGGCCGACCCCGGATCCGTGTTCCAGATCGGATCCGTCACCAAGGTGCTCACGGCCACACTGGTCCTGCAGCTCGTCGAGGAGGGGGTGCTGGATCCGGACGCCCCGGTGCGGAGCATCCTCCCGGGGTTCCGCGTCCTAGACGACGACGCGTCCGCGACGATCACGACGCGCCAGCTGCTCAGCCACACAGCCGGTTTCGAGGGCGACGTGTTCGTCGACACGGGCGACGGCGACGACGCCCTGGCGCGCTATGTCGGCCTCCTCGCGCAGACGCCGCAGCTCTTCGCGCCGGGGGAGATGTTCTCGTACAACAACGCGGGGTTCTCCACGCTCGGGCGCATCGTCGAGGTGCTCCGCGGAGCGCCGTACGAGCGGGTGCTGCGCGATCGCCTGCTCGCGCCCCTGGGGCTGCGTCACGCGGCGGTGGACGCCTCCGAGGCGATCCTGCATCGTGCCGCCGTGGGGCATCTGCGCCAGGACGACGGCGAGTTCGCCCCGACCGCGGTCTGGGCGATGGAACGCGCGGGGGCGGCGGCAGGTTCGCGGCTCGCGATGAGTGCGGCCGATCTGCTCGCATTCGCCCGGCTGCATCTGCGCGCCGGGGTCGCCCGGGACGGCACCCGCCTGCTCTCCCGGGAGGGAGCGGAGGCGATGCGCACCCCGCAGATCCTCCTGCCCGACATCGACCAGGGAGCCGCCTGGGGGCTCGGCTGGGAGCTGTTCGACCGCGCGGGGCGCCTGATCCCGGGTCACGACGGGAACACGATCGGGCAGTCGTCGTGCCTGCGGCTGCTGCCGGACCAGGATGCGGCGATCGCCGTGCTCGCCAACGGCGGCGACCCCCATCCCGTGTTCGCGGCGCTCGTGGACGTCGTGCTCGAGGAGCTCGCCGGCATCGCGGCGAAGCCCGCTCCCGCTCCCTCCGGTGCCGTGCCGGCGGACGCCGACCGCTTCGTCGGCCGGTACGCGTCGAGCACCGCGCTCACCACGATCAGCCGCACCGCGGACGGCCGGGTGTGGCTCGACCGCGTCCCGCACGGCGTGGTCGCCGACCTCGGCGACCTGCCGTTCCGCACGGAGCTGGTGGGCTGGCGCGGAGACGTGCTCCTGCCGGTGGAGACCGACGGCGGGATGCGGCAGCCCGTCGCCTTCCTCGGCGACGACGGCGCCGGCCGCGCCCTGTTCCTGCACACCGGCCGCGCCGACCGGCGGGTGGCGTCATGACGCCGTCGCGCGCCGCCGAGGCGCTGCACCATCGCGCGGTCGTCGCGGACGCGCACAACGACCTGCTCTGCGCGGTCGTCGCCCGTCCTCCGGAGCTGTGGGGCGCGTTCTTCCGGGAGCGCTGGCTGCCGCAGCTCGTGGCGGGCGGGGTCGACCTGCAGGTGCTCCCGGTGTTCGTCGAAGACCCGTATCGTCCCGAGGGGGCGCTGCGCCGCACGCTGCGCATGATCGAGGCGGCGCACCGTCTGGCCGAGGAGAACGCCGGACGCGTGGCCCTGTGCCGCACCGGGGCGGAGGTCGACCGCACGATCGCGGACGGCCGGATCGCGCTGGTGCTCGCCCTCGAGGGCATGCCGGGGCTGGACGGCGACGTCGAGCTCCTCGCCACGATGCACCGGCTCGGCGTGCGCGTCGGCTCGCTCACGCATGTGGGACGCGGCGCGTTCGCGGACGGGTCGGGCGAGGATGCGGCCCGCAGCCGCCTGACCGCGGCCGGCGTCGCCGCGGTCCAGGAGATGGAGCGCATCGGGATGCTCGTCGACCTCAGCCATCTCGGCGCCGCGGGGGTCTCGCACGTCCTGGAGATCGCGACCCGACCGGTGATCGCGACGCACTCCTCGGCGCGGGCGCTGCGCGACCACCACCGCAACCTCCCCGACGACCAGCTCGTGGCGATCGCGGCGGGCGGAGGGGTCGTCTGCGCCAACTTCTTCGCCCCGTTCCTCGACGACGGGCACCCCACGATCGACCGGCTCGTCGACCACCTCGAGCACATCGCCGCCGTCGCGGGTGTGGAGCACACCGGGATCGGCCCGGACTTCGTGCAGGAGGTCATCGCGGAGACCACCCCGCCCTGCTGCACCGTCACCGAGGTGCAGGGGGTGCCGGCCGACATCTATCTCCCGGGGCTGGAGGGCCCGCGGGGACTCCCGCTGCTCACGGACGCGCTGCTGCGCCGGGGGTGGCCGGAGGCCGATATCCTCGGCGTGCTCGGCGGGAACGTGCAGCGGCTGCTCCGCCGCGAACTCGGCGTGCCCGGCGGACGATGAGCGGCCAGGTCCGCGGAGTCGTGCAGGGGGACGAACTCGCACGGGTCCGTTCGACGGATCGGACGAACGAGCGGCCGACCCGGTGCCGCAGGATCATGAGAGAAGCCAAGCCCGGCGGCGCCGAACACGCGCGGCGGGCGCAAGGGAGCGCGCAATGCTGACGATTCGAGACCTCTCGGTCCAGATCCGCACCGGCGACCGGATCGTGCGTCCGATCAGCGGAGTGGACCTCGACCTCGCCCGCGGCGAGACGCTCGGCATCGTGGGCGAGACCGGCTCGGGCAAGTCGATGACCGGTCTCGCCATCATGGGGATGCTGCCGGGCGGATCCGAGATCACGAACGGATCCATCCGCTTCGACGGCGAGGAGCTCGTCGGCCGCGACCCCCGGGCGTACCGGTCGCTGCGCGGACGCCGGATCTCCATGGTGTTCCAGGACTCGCTGACCGCCCTGAACCCGACCCGGCGCATCGGCGACCAGGTCGCGGAGCCGCTGCTGCTGCACGGTCTCGCGCACCGGGCGGAGGCGCTGCGCCGGGCCGAGGAGATGCTGGCGCTGGTCGGCATCCCTCGCCCGTCCGAGCGCATGCGCGACTATCCGCACCAGCTCTCCGGCGGCATGCGGCAGCGCGTGATGATCGCCATGGCGCTCATCGCCGAGCCCGATCTGCTCATCGCCGACGAGCCGACGACCGCCCTCGACGTGACGATCCAGGCGGAGATCCTGGAGCTGCTGGGAAGGCTCAAGGAGCAGCTCGGCATGGCGATGATCCTCGTCACGCACGACATGGGCGTGGTGGCGCGGCACGCCGACCGGGTGGGCGTCATGTACGCCGGACGGCTCGTGGAGACCGGTCCGACGCGCGCGCTGTTCCGGCGCACCCGGCACCGCTACACGCGCGCGCTGCTCGATTCGATCCCCTCGCTCGAGCAGGACCGCGGCGTCGAGCTGTTCTCGATCCCCGGATCCCCGCCGGATCCCGCCGAGATGGTTCTCGGATGCCGGTTCGCGCCGCGCTGCGCCGCCGCCACGGATCGCTGCCGGGCCGAGCGCCCGCCGCTCGAGGGCGAGGGCGGGCACGTCTTCGCCTGCTGGAACCCGGTCGCCGACGCGCCGCCCGTGCTCCCGGGCCGCGCGCTCCCGGCTGCCCCCGTGGTCGAGACGTCGTCGGAGCCGCGGCTCGAGGTCGTCGACCTCGTGCAGGAGCACCCCGTCTCCGGCTGGGCTCCGAAGGGTCGCCGGCGCACGGTGAAGGCGGTCTCCGGGGTGAGCTTCACGGTGCAGGCAGGGGAGACCCTGGGGCTGGTCGGAGAGTCCGGATGCGGCAAGTCGTCGCTCGGGCGCATGCTCGTCGCGATGGACCGGCCCACGGCGGGGGAGGTGCGCCTCGAGGGCACGAAGGTCTCCGGCGTCGGCCGGCGCGGGCTCGGCGCTCGCCGGGCGCGGCTGCAGATGATGTTCCAGGACTCCGGCGCCGCGCTGGATCCGAAGATGACGATCGGCACGATCCTGCGGGAGCCCCTCGCGATCCAGGGGATCGGCACGACCGCCGAGCGGACCGAACGGGCGATCGCGCTGCTGGACGGCGTCGGCCTCGGCCCGTCGATCCTGGAACGGTATCCGCATGAGCTCTCCGGCGGGCAGCGGCAGCGCATCGGGCTCGCCCGCGCTCTCGCACTGGATCCCGACGTCCTCGTCGCGGACGAGCCGGTGAGCGCGCTCGACGTCTCGATCCGCTCCCAGGTGCTCAACCTCATGCGCACCCAGCAGCGCGAGCGCGGGCTCAGCAGCGTCGTGATCTCGCACGACCTGTCGGTCATCCGGTACCTCTCCGACCGGGTCGGCGTGATGTACCTCGGCAAGATCGTCGAGGTCGGCGCCACCGACGAGGTGTACGAGCGCCCGGCGCACCCGTACACCGCCGGCCTGCTCGCCGCGGTGCCGATCGCGGATCCGGATGCGCCGCCGCCGGACGCCGCAGAGCGCGTCCGGGGCGAGCTGCCCAGCCCCCTGGAGCCGCCGAGCGGCTGCCGGTTCCGCACCCGGTGCCCGCTCGCGACCGAGCTGTGCGCGACGGTCGAGCCGACGCTGGAGGCGGTCGGGGACGCGCACGACGTGGCGTGCCACTTCCCGCTGCAGCCCAAGGCACAGGCGCCGGCGGACGCGAGCGCCCCGGGCGCGCGGCCGGGCGAGACGGAGGCGGCGGCGTGATCTCCTACCTGCTGCGGCGGATCCTCGTCTCGCTGCTCGTGCTCATCGGCATCTCGATCGTGATCTTCGTGATGCTGCACCTCATCTCCGACAGCCCGGGCCGCGTGGTGCTCGGGCCCCAGGCCTCCGCCGCGGCGGTCGAGGCATTCAACCGGGAGAACGGCTACGACCGGCCGCTGTTCGTGCAGTACGCGGACTACGTGGTACAGCTCCTGCACGGCGACCTCGGCCGCTCCTACAAGCTGAACGAGGAGGTCACGGTGCTGTTCGCGCAGAACGCGGGACGCAGCGCCGTGCTGTCGCTCTCCGGGCTCGTGCTCGCGCTGCTCATCGCGATCCCGCTCGGGATCCTCCAGGCGGTGCGCCGCAACAGCGTCGTCGACCGGGCCGCCACCGGCGTCGCCTACCTCCTCTACGCGACCCCCTCGTTCCTCGTCGCGCTGCTGCTGATCGCGCTGCTCAGCCAGCTCGTGCCGCTCTTCCCCGCGGAGGCCTCGCAGTCGACCTCGCCCTGGGTCGTGTTCACGGATCCGCGGGCCATGGCGCTGCCGCTGATCACGCTCGCGCTCACGAACGTCGTGGTGTTCTCCCAGTACCAGCGCTCGGCGGCGCTCGAACAGCTCGGCATGGACTACATCAAGGTCGCCCGGGCCAAGGGCGCCCCGGAGCGGATCGTGCTGCTGCGCCACCTGCTGCGCAACGCCTGCATCCCGCTCATCACGCTCGTCGGAGTCACGATCCCGACGCTGCTGGCCGGAAACCTCATCGTCGAGTCGGTGTTCAACTACCCCGGCCTCGGCCTCCTGTTCCTCAACAGCCTGCATCGGGAGGACTACCCGGTGCTGCTGGCCTACACCCTCATCGGTGGCGCGCTCACCGTGCTGGGCAACCTCCTCGCCGACCTCGTGGTCGCACGCGCGGACCGACGGATCGAGCTGAGCAGATGACCACCGCACACCCCGAGATGTCCGAGAAGACCGACGTCATCGTGGCCACCGCCACGGCGGCGCGACCTCTCGCGGCCGCCGCCGTGCTGCGCGCGCTGCGACGCAGTCCGATGGCGGTGGCGGGCGCGTCGCTGCTCGTGCTGCTCGTGCTGTTCAGCTTCGTCGGACCGCTGCTGTACCCGACGAACCAGACCGACGTGAACCTCCTCGACGCGCTGCTGCCCCCCGGCGAGGGCTACCCGCTCGGCACGGATCCGAACGGCTTCGACGTGCTCGGCCGGCTCATGCTCGGCGGTCAGGTGTCGCTCGAGATCGGTCTGCTCGCCGCGGTCTTCGCGACCACCCTGGGCACCGTCTACGGCGCCGTCGCGGGACTCGTGGGCGGGGTGGTGGACGGGATCATGATGCGCTTCGTCGACGTGCTGCTGGCGATCCCGTTCCTGTTCTTCGTGCTCATCATCGCGGCGCGCTTCACCGCGACGCCGCTCACCCTGAGCCTCGTGATCGGAGGGTTCTCCTGGCTCGTCTCGGCCCGGCTGATCCGCGGCGAGGTGCTGTCCCTGCGGGTGCGCGAGTTCGTGCAGGCGGCGCGTCTCATGGGCGCCAGCGATCGCCGGCTGATCTTCACCCACCTGATCCCGAACACCATGGGCGTGATCATCGTGAACCTCACGTTCCAGGTCGCCGACGCCATCCTGGTGATCGCCGCCCTCGGATTCCTCGGCTTCGGGCTGAGCTATCCCGTCACGGACTGGGGCAGCCAGCTCTCCAGCGGCGTCGCCTACATCACCGCCGGCAACTGGTGGCTCATCTACCCCGCAGGGCTCTGCATCGTGCTCGTGGTGCTCGGGCTGAACCTGCTCGGAGACGCCCTGCGCGACGTCCTGGACCGGCGCCGATGAGCGGCCGCCGGGGTGTGTCCGCGCACACAGGCGCACCGCATCGAAACTGTCCGGATCGCTGAACGGGCGGCCGCGCCCGTCCTGCACCCTCGAATCACCGGAATACGACGCCGGCGTCCGCAGCGCCGATAGCGTCCGCCCGACCCGACCCACCCGAACAAGGAGCACAGCATGAACCCGCAGGTTCCCCGGAGGCGACGGCGCCTCCTGATCGCCCTCACGGTCGCCGCCGCACTGATCACCACGGGCTGCAGCGCCGGCACCGCCAAGGTCGACCCCTCCCAGTACCGCACCATCCCCGCCTCGAGCGGCAAGGCCGTCGACGGAGGCGTCATCACGGTCGCCATGACGCCGGGCCTCGCGCCGAACTACATCTTCCCGTACCCGCCCGCCGAGGCGAACGGCGCCGTCATCGGCTACGACCTGATGTGGCGCACCCTGTACCGGGCCGACGTCGACGGCAAGAGCAACGCGGACACGAGCCTCGCCGAGGCCCCCGTGTACGGCGACGACGGGCGCACCGTCACGATCACCCTCAAGAAGAACGACTGGTCCAACGGCAAGCCCCTCACCGCGGGCGACGTGGTCTTCTCCCTCGACATCCTCAAGGCGGCCGTCGCCGCGAGCGCGGCCAACTGGGCGTTCTACACCCCGGGCCAGTTCCCCGACGGCGTGACCGCGACCGCGAGCGGCGCCGACACCGTCGTGCTGACGCTCGAGAAGGCGTACAACCCCGCCTACCTCGAGTCGCTCCTGCAACAGCTCGTCGTGCTCCCCTCGGCGGACTGGAGCATCGCGACGGCGGGAGGGCCCGTCCTGGACTACACCGATCCGGCCAACGCGGCCGCGATCTACACGTTCCTCACCGGCCAGTCCGCCGACCAGTCGTCGTTCGCGACGAACCCGCTCTGGCAGGTCGTCAGCGGCCCCTACGCGCTGAAGAGCTTCGAGCCCACCACCGGCTCCTTCTCGCTCACGCCGAACCCCGCGTACACGGGTCCGGGCGAGCACAAGCTCGCGCAGGTCGACTTCAAGGCGTTCACGTCGGCGGCCGCTGTCTACAACCAGTATCAGGCGGGAACGGTGACCGTCGGGCGCCTCGACTCCAGCTACTCGTCGAAGATCGAGGACCTGCGCAAGAAGGGCTACGACGTCTACGCGGCTCCGGCGCCGGCGCGATCGGATCCGCTGGTGATCAACTTCGCCAACACGACCGGCGGCTTCGACAGGATCATCGCGCAGCCGTACGTGCGCCAGGCGCTGCAGCACCTCGTCGACCAGCCGGGCTACATCAAGAGCCGCGGGGTCTACAACGGGGCGGCCAGCGAGAACTACGCGACCGTGGGACTCGGCTCCGCCTTCCCTCCCGCGTTCGGGGACAAGGCCCCGTACCCGTTCGACCCGAAGGCCGCGGAGAAGCTGCTGACCGAGCACGGCTGGAAGGTCGACAAGGCCGGGACCGTCTGCGAGAAGCCGGGAGCGGGATCCGGTCAGTGCGGCGAGGGCATCGAGAAGGGGCAGAAGATCTCGTTCACGCTCGCCTCGGCGAGCTCGCCGAGCTACGTCGGCGCCCGCGATCTGGCGTTCTCCTCGGAGGCGAAGAACCTCGGCATCGACGTGAAGGTCGTCACGAAGTCGCTGAACTACATGTACGAGAACTACACGAACCCGGGCGCTCCGGCGAACGCGGACGAGTGGGGGATGCAGGACACCGGTCCCCTCGTGATGACGTCGTACCCGACGGCGAACGGCGCGTTCAACACCGACGGCAGCTTCAACCTGGGCAGCTACAGCAACCCCGAGGCCGACAAGGCGATCGAGGCGAGCGTGTTCGGCTCGGATCCGAAGGCGCTGAGCGCGGAGACCACCCTGATCTCGAAGGATCTGCCGGTGCTGTTCCTGCCGACCCCCGACAACCTCATCGTCTGGAAGAGCACGCTCTCCGGACCGCCCGAGACGTTCGAGGGCCTGCTGAAGTTCATCTACTCCCCGGAGCAGTGGTACTTCACCGAGAAGCAGAAGTAGCGGATCCGGATCCGGGGCCGGCCGAGCAAGGCCGGCCCCGGCACGGTGAGAGGATCGACCCCGATGCATGAGACGGACCGGACGCACGTCCTGCCCGTGGCGGCACCCGGCGAGCCCTGGGATCCCGCGCTCGTCAGGGAGCTGGTCGGCGATGCGCGCATCGTGCTGCTCGGCGAGGGCGCGCACGGCGTCGACGACTTCGCCCGGCTCGCCGACGGGCTGTTCCGCACGCTCGCGAGCGATCTCGGCTTCACGGCGTTCGTGAGGGAGTCGGGCTTCGCCGAGGGCATCGAGGTGGACGACTGGATCCAGGGCGGTCCCGGGGAGGTCGGCGACATCGCCCGCGCCGGGCTCACCTACGGCTTCGGCGAGTCCGAGGCGGTGCGGCGCCAGCTGACGTGGATGCGCGCGGAGAACGCCCGTGGCCGGTCGCCGCTGCGCTTCTGGGGCATGGACCTGCCCGGCTCCGCCACGTCCCCGGGCTCCGCCGTGCGGCTGTGCCTGGCCCGGATCCCCGCGGAGGCGGGCGACGACGAGCTGCGCCGGATCACCGACCTCGGAGGGCGCACGGAGGCGGCGATCGCCTGGGAGACCAGGGACGAGGCGGCCCGCGAGCAGATCCGGGCGGGCATCAGGGGGCTCCTGGACCGCGTCGAGCGTCACGGCGACGACCTCGCGCGCCGCTCGGCCGAGACCCTGCGCGCCTTCCTCGCCGAGCTGTCGTGGTCGGGCGGCGAGGGACCCTATCCACGCGAGTCGCTCATGGCCGGCACCGTGAGCTGGATCGCCGAGCGCGAGGAGCGGATCCTCGTGCTCGCGCACAACGCGCACGTCCGCCGGGAGCCGCTGCACGGCCGGCCCACCCTGGGCTCCCTGCTGCAGGAGCGCTGGGGATCCGACCTGCGTGTGATCGGCATGACCTCCGGCCGCGGCCCGGTCGTCTCCTTCGCCGAGCGCTCGCCGCGGCCCTTCGACTGGGAGGCGACGCTCGCCGAGCGGGAGCCCGTGCCCGGTTCCCTGGAGCACGCCCTCGACCCGCTCGGCGACGCGGTCGTCGACCTGCGCAGGGCGCCGGCCGCGCTCCTCGCGGGGGTCGTGGGCACGCTCGCCGGCACCGGGCTCGACCCGCTCGCCGATGCCGCCACCGCCTTCGACGCGATCGCCCACCTCCGGCGCGCGTCGCTCGTGGAGGGCCGCCTGGAGAGGCTGCGCGCCGAGTTCGGCGCCCCGGCAGCGGCCGGTGCGCCGCCGCTGGCGCGCACCGGAGCGACGGTCGAGACCGTCGCCGGGATCGCCGTCGCGGATCCGTACCGCTGGCTGGAGGGGGACGCGGCCGCCGACCCCGAGGTCGGCGCCTGGCAGCGCGCGCAGGCCGCCTACGCCGAGGAGACGATCTGGGCGGGCCGGGACCGCGACGCCGTGCGCGCCCTCATCGAGCGCAGCCACGCCGGCGCCCGCCCGGAGCTGCCCGTCGGCGCCGGCGGCCGGTGGTTCCGCGCCGAGGGGCGCCGCATCGTCGTCGCGGACGAGCCGTACGGTCCCGGGCGCGCGCTCGTCGACCTGGCGGAGTTCGACGGACCCGGGCGCACGGCGGTGCTCAGCTGGTTCGCCCCGTCCCCGGACGGCACGGTGCTCGCGGTCGGGGTCTGCACCGACGGCAGCGAGCACAACCGTGTCGAGCTGGTCGACGTGCGCTCGGCCACGCGGCGCGACGACGCCCCGCCGGAGCTGCTGCACAGCGCCTGGGGCGGCGGGATCTCGTGGCGTCCGGACAGCGGCGGATTCTCGTTCCTCGGGCTCAGCGGCCCGGCGCACGACTTCCACCAGGTCGTGTACCGCCGGGACCTGGGCGTCCGCGGCCCCTCCGAGCTCGAGCACGTGCCCCTGCCGGAGGGCTCCCGCGAGTACACCCGGATCCAGTTCTCGCCGGACGGCCGCTGGGCGGTCGCCAGCCATCGGGTCGGCACGCCGTTCCCCGTCGCGGTGCGCGACCTGCACGATCCCTCCGGCGGCTGGCGGCCCTTCCTCGCCCCGGGGCAGGAGACGGTGGCCGGGCACGTCGTCGGAGACCGCTACGTCGCCGTCACCGACCGGGGCGCGCCGCGCCGGCGGCTCGTGGCGATCCCGCTGGACGCCGCCGATCCCGACGACCCGGCCTGCTGGGCGGAGCTGGTACCGGAGAGCGACGCAGTGCTGCGGTCGGTCCTCCCCGTCGGCGACGCGCTCTACCTGAGCGAGTTCCACCGCACGGCGGCGCGGGTGCGGATCCTGCGCGGCGACGGCACCGAGCAGGGCGTGCTGCCGCTGCCCGGGGAGGGGACGCTCGCCGCCCCGTTCTTCCCGCTCACCGGGCTCGCGGCCACGAGCGACGGATCCTTCGTCTTCGCGTTCTCGACGCTCACGTCGTCCTGGGGCGTCTACCGGCACCGTCCCGGCGGCGCGCTCGAGATGCTGCGGGAGCCGGCGGTGACGATCGACGCGCACGCGGAGCTGCGCGCGGCGACCGCCCCCGACGGCACCCCGATCCCGTACCACGTGGTGCGCCCGCGCGGCGCGTCCGGGCCCGGTCCCGTGCTCATCTCGGCATATGGTGCGGCCGGGATCCCCACGCTGCCCCAGTACCAGCCCGACCTCGCGGCCTTCGTCGCCGCCGGGGGCACCCTCGTGCAGGCCTATCTGCGCGGCGGGGGAGAGTTCGGCAGCGCCTGGTTCCGCGCCGCCGACCGCGAGCGCCGCGGCGTCCGCGACGAGGACCTGCTCGCGGTCGCGGAGCACCTGCTCGCCGAGGGGGTGGCCGCGCCGGGGCGGCTGGCGCTCACCGGAGGCTCCGACGGCGGGCTGATGTGCGGCAACGCGATCACGGCCCGCCCGGAGCTGTGGCACGCCGTGCTGCCCCGCGCCCCTCTGCTCGACCTCGTCGGCGGGTTCCGCAACCCGTACCTGGACTTCGTGATCCGCAAGGCCTGGGGCGACCCCGCCGACCCCGTCGACGTGGCGCGGATGATCGCACTGTCGCCCTACGAGCGGGTGCGTCCGGCCGAGTATCCGCTGCTGTACGTGGAGGCCGGGGCCAACGATCCGCGCTGCCCTCCCTGGCAGGCGCGCAAGTTCGTCGCGCGTCTGCAGGCCGCGCAGCGCGGGCCGGCGCCGATCCTGCTGCACGTGTACGAGAACGCCGGACACGGATCCGGCACGGGCCACGACGTGATCGTCGCGCAGGACGCGGCCTGGCTGGCCTGCCTGCTGGGCGCGCTCGGGCTCCCGGATCCGGATCCGGATCCGGTCAGCGTTCCGCGTTGATCGCGCGCAGCCGCAGCTGCATCATCGCGCCGAAGCGCGCGTTCGGGTCGTCGAGGTCGATCCGGCCGACCTCGGCCACACGGCGCAGGCGGTACCGGAAGGTGTTCGGGTGCACGAACTTCGCGGCCGAGGCGACGGTCACGTCGCCGAACGCGTCCAGCCAGGCCTCGAGGGTCTCGGTGAGGCTGGATCCGTGGGTCTCGTCATAGGCGATCAGCCGCGCCAGGGGTCCTGACGGGATGTCCCGCGCGGCCCCGGCGACCTCGAGCAGCAGCGCCTCCGCGTGCACCTCGTCGAGACGGACGACCTGCCGGTCGACGATCCCGGCGCGGAGCACGCGCAGCGCGCGGTCGGCGCTGGTCCGCGAGCGGGGCAGCAGCGAGGTCTCCGCGACCGCGACCCCGACGCCGATCAGGGGACGCAGCGCCGAGCGCATCCGGGCGAGGAACTCCGTGGCGACCCGTGCCGCGCTGTCGCCCTCGTCGTCCGCGTCCGCGGCGAGGGGGAGCACCCCGTAGGCGACGTCTCCGACGAGCCCCGACACCGAGCGCGGGTGCGCGAACGAGAGGTGCACCGCGAGCGCATCGGCGACGCGTTTGCGCTCCGCGGCGAGGTGCGCGTGCGGGAGCTGCTCGGCCGCAGGGCCGTGCAGGGTCAGCGCGAGCACGACGCAGGGCTCCTCGCGCAGGCCGAGCCGGTGCACGGCCTCACCGGCGGAGGGGCCGCCGGCGAGGGCGGTGCGCAGCAGCTCGGCCCGCAGCCGTCGCTCGACGTCGGCGTCGGTGCGCTGCCACACCAGGTGCATGGCGACGAGCTTGGCGCCCTCGCGCAGTGACGCGCCGCGCTCGGGGGTGAGGGAGCCGGCGACCCAGATCGTGCCGAGCACCTCGTCGCCCGCGCGCACCGCGATCGCGGTGCGCACCTCGTCGCCGGCGGATCCGGCGGTGACCTCGACCGGCCATTCGCTGCGGGCGATCCGCGCGAGCGTCCCGCTCTCCTCCAGCGCGCGCATGTCCTGCGGCGGCAGCGGCCTGGCACGGATCCCGGGGGCCCGCTGCGACTCCGGGCCGTTGGAGAAGGCGAGCAGCTGCGCGTTGCGGTCCTCGATCGTGACGGGGGACTCCAGCAGGGCGGCGATCGCGTCCGCCACCGCGAACAGGTCTCCCGCGAGTATTCCGCCGAAGGTGACCGGACGCGCGTCGTCCGGATCCCCCGGCGTCATCAGCGAGCGCAGCATGCCGGCCAGGTGCGCCCAGGTGGTGCCGGGGTTGAGGGCGAGCACGACGACCCCGGTCGCCTCGGCCTCGGCACGCAGGGCCTCTCCCGCGGCGAACGGCGCCCGCACCACGAGCGCCGTGACCCCGGCCTGCGCGAGCAGGGGGAGCAGGCCCAGGACGAGGTCGGGATCCTCGACGCCGACGCCCATGACGAGCGAGTTGCGCGGGGCGTCCGGGACGTCGCGCGGATCGTGGATGACGATCGCCTCGACCGTGCGATCGGGCCGGACCGTCCCGCATACGACCGTGAGCAGCGTGGTGTCGAGCGCCTCGAGCACCCGCACCAGGGTCACCTGCGGACGGTGGTTCATCGGGGGCACCTTCGCGACGCTAGCACGGCGGGCGCGGGCGCTCCCGGGCGTTCGTCGCCGCCCTGGGCGGGGCCGGGACGCGTCTCGACGGGCGCCGCGCCGCTCATGACGCGAGCGGGATCCAGGCGCGCGATTCCGTGACCGCCTCCAGCAGGTCCGGATCCGGGGCCACGCCGATGCCCGGGCCCGTCGGCACCGTCATGTGCCCGTCCTCGAGCCGGAACGGCGGGGTCAGATCGGTGGCGTAATAGCGCTCCGACGCCGAGGTGTCGCCCGGCAGCGTGAAGCCGGGGAGGGCGGCGAGGGCGAGGTTGGCCGCGCGGCCGATGCCGGTCTCCAACATCCCTCCGCACCAGACCGGGACCCCGTGCGCCCGGCAGAGGTCGTGGATCCGGCGGGACTCGAGGTAGCCGCCCACGCGTCCCGGCTTGATGTTGACGATGCGGCACGCGCCGAGCTCGATCGCCTGGGCCGCATGCTCGGCGGAGAGGATCGACTCGTCCAGGCAGATCGGCGTGCCGATCCGTCGTGCGAGCGCCGCATGGCCCACGAGGTCGTCGGCGGCCAGGGGCTGCTCCAGAAGCGAGAGGTCGAACGCGTCCAGCTTCGCGAGGTGCTCGATGTCGGCTCGTCCGTAGGCGGCGTTCGCGTCCACCTGCAGCAGGATGTCGCCGAAGCGCTCGCGCACGGCGCGGACGGGCTCCAGATCCCAGCCGTGCTCGATCTTCAGCTTGATCCGCACGTAGCCGTCGGCGAGGTAGCCCTCGACGACGTCCAGGAGTGCGGGGATCGTCGGGGTGATGCCCACCGAGACCCCGCAGGCGACCCGGTCCTTCACGGCGCCGAGGTGGTACGAGAGCGGCACGTCCCGGGCGCGGAGGTCGGCGTCCAGGATCGCGGTCTCCAGCGCGGCCTTGGCCTGGCGGTGCCCCTTGAACGGCGACAGCACCGCGGCGACGCGGTGCGGATCCAGGTCCCCCTGGCCGGCGAGCGCGGGCACGAGCACGTCCGCCAGCACCGCCGACGCCGCCGGGGTGTACTCCGAGCTGTACAGCGGCAGCGCGCTCGCTCCGCACTCGCCCCAGCCCTCGCCGCCCGCGCCCACCGCTCGCACGAGCACCGCCTCGCGCACGGTCTCGGTGCCGAACGAGGTGCGGAACGGGCTCACCAGCGGCATCCGGATCGTCCGGATCTCCACGCCCTCGAGCTTCATGACCTCTCCCGTCTGTCGATGATGTACCAGCCCGCGCGGTCGAAGCCGCGCACGGTCGCGCCCTCGGCGAGGAGCGCCCCGAGCACGTCGCGCAGGGCGAGCCGCCAGTCGGCGGCTCGCCGCGGATCCGTCTCGCGCATGCCCTCGATATCGGCGGGCACCCCGATCAGCACCGTGTCGGCGTCGGACGCCGCGACGAGCGGGGCGTCGGCATCGTCCGGCCGCAGCGCGACGGCGGCGCCCTCGGCGCGCGCCCGGTCGGCGTCGACCACGAGCGGCCGGTGCGCGGCCGCGGCGAGGACCGGCGACGAGGCCAGCTCCCACCGCACCAGGATCCGGTCGGTCTCGTCGCCGCCGTTGATGCGGTCGTCGAGCGCGCCGTAGAGGCGGGGCAGATAGGCGCCGACCGATGCGGCGAGCTTGCCGAGGTTGAAGTGCGCGTTGCGGCGGATGAGCGGATCGTAGGTCCAGGTGACCGTGTCGATCCCGCGGTGCAGCGCCCAGGCGCGCTGGTGCAGCTTCAAGGCGAAGCCGAGGTGCCGCCCGCGTGCCCGCGGGACCGTGCCGGCGATGTGGCTGTGCAGGGTGCGCGCGGCGGGCGGGCCGAAGAAGCCGAAGCAGGCGCCGACGAGCTCCGGGTCGCCGCGGTCGTCGAAGGCGCCGGCGACGTAGTTGCCCGCCTGCACGAGCGCGCGCAGCAGATCGGCGGTGACCGGGGGGTTCGTCGCTCCCGTGCGCCAGATGCCCTCGTACAGCGCGCGCACGGCCGCCAGGTCGCGCACGTCGTCGAGCAGGCGGATCACCACGCCGGACGCGGCCTCCGCGTCTGCGGCCGCGCGGTCGGCGCCGGCCGCCAGGGCGCTCCGTGCGCCCGGGGCGAGGGCGGTGGCGCCGTTCATCGGGCCGTGGTCGAGATCGGGGCCGGCGTCGAGGACGCGGCCGGCGCGGGCGGGCCGGGCGGCGCGGCGCGGAGGTCGTCGATGAGACCGGCGAGCAGCCGCACCCGGGGCTCGAGCTCGGCGATCAGCACGTGCTCGTGCGCGGCGTGGGCGCCGCCGCCGACGGCACCGAGGCCGTCGAGCGTGGGCGTGCCGACGCCGGCGGTGAAGTTGCCGTCCGAGGCTCCGCCGACGCTGATCCCGGTGAGCGGGGGCAGCGCGAGCCGATCCGCGACGCGCTGCGCCCGGCGGAACAGCTCGGCGGACGAGTCTGCGGCAAGGGGGGAGCGGTTGACACCGCCGTCGACCACGACGCGGGCGCCGTCGATCCGGGGGCTGAGCGCGAGCATCCCGGCATGCACGCGCTCCTGCTCCGCGGCGGAGAGGGCGCGCACGTCGACCGAGAACGAGGCCAGCGCCGGGACGGTGTTCGTCGTCGTGCCCGAGCTCGTGCGCGTCGGGGTGACCGTGGTGCCCGCCGCGGCGTCGCCGAGGAGGGCGACGGCCTGCACCTGGTGCGCGAGCTCCAGGGTGGCGTTCACGCCTCGCTCGGGGTCGAGCCCGGCGTGCGACGCCCGGCCGTGCACCGCGATCTCGTAGCGGGAGACCCCCTTGCGGGCGATCTTCAGAGCGCCGTCCGGACCCGCGGCCTCGAGCACGAGGGCGGCGATCGAGGCACGGGCCTCGTCCTCGATGAGCGCCCGCGAGGTCGCCGAGCCGGGTTCCTCGTCGCCGGTCACGAGCACGGTGATCCCGGCCAGGTCGGTCAGCCGGCTCAGCGCGTGGAAGGCGATGACCAGCCCGGCCTTCATGTCGAAGGAACCGGGGCCGGCGAGGGTCTCGTCGTCGGCTCGGGCGGGGAGCTCGTCGAGGGATCCGACCGGCCACACCGTGTCGTGATGGCCGAGCACGAGGATCCGCGGTGCGCCGTCGAAGCGCCAGCGCAGATGGGTGCGTCCGTCGATGACGATCCGCTCCGGCGCCGCGCCGAGGCGGGTCGTGCCCAGTTCGGCCACGGCGTCGGCGCTGCGGGCGACGGCGGCGAGGTCGTCCGACGGCGACTCGCAGCGGACGAGGCGCAGGATCTCCGCGACCATCGTCTCGACGGGTTCCGGCATGGCGGCTCCTTCGGATGGGGATGGTCCCATCCTGCTGAGGCCCGGGAGCCGCCCGACTGTCCGCTCGACCGAAACCCGCTGCCCCGTTTGATCCGATCCGACGATCGGGCCGTCAGGGAAGGGATCCGGGCCGCGGGACGTTCCCCCTCGCACCGGAGAATCGCCCCGGTGCGGCGCCCGCGGCCGGTGCCGCGGGACCGTGAGACCGATTTCGGGAAAACGCTTGCGCTCCCGTGGATCCCGAACATAGGCTGGACGGCTGTCGCGTCAACCGACCGGCGGCCGTCGAACCGAGGAGGACACCATGCCCACGATCACCACTGCGTCGTCGATCAGCGCTGTCACCGGTTCGCCCCTCACCCCGGCCGAGGACTGACCGCTCCGGTCCTCCTCGGCCCACACCGGCCGCTCATCGCACGGATGCATCGCATCCGCTCCTTCTCGTCCCTTCCCTCCGTTGCCGCGATACGTCACTTCTGAGAATCATGTCTGAACACATCACGCCCTCATCCGCCTCCTCCCTGTCCACTCCCCGCGCGCTCGCGCGCCTGGCGCCCTTCGTCAAACCGGTCGCCTGGCGCCTGGTCGGCGGCGGGCTCTCGGCGCTCGCCGCCGCCGTCATCGCGCTGTGCGTGCCGCTGCTGCTGCAGGTCGTGCTCGAAGGCCCCATCGCGACCGGCGAGATCGGCGCCATCGTCTGGGGCGCCGTGGCCGTGACCGTGCTCGCCCTCGGCGAGGCGCTCATGGTGTGGCTGCGCCGCCAGTTCGTGCTGAACCCCGCGACGCAGGTGGAGTACCGCATGCGCACGCAGCTGTACTCCAACCTGCAGCGCCTCCCGGTCGCCTTCCACGACCGCTGGCAGTCCGGACAGCTGCTGAGCCGCATGATGCAGGACATCGGCCTGATCCGCCGCTGGCTGGCGTTCGGCCTCGTGCTGCTCGTCGTCAACCTGCTCACGATCGTCATCGGCGCCGCCCTGCTGTTCCGCTGGCACTGGCTGCTCGGCACGATCTTCCTGATCACGGCCGTGCCGCTGTGGATCTCGGGCTTCCTCTTCGAGAAGCGCTACGGCGTGCTCACGCGGCGCAGCCAGGACCAGGCCGGCGACCTCGCCACGAGCGTCGAGGAGAGCGTGCACGGCATCCGCGTGCTCAAGGCGTTCGGACGCGGCAAGCACGCCCTGGTCAAGTTCGCCCGGCAGGCCGAGTCCCTCCGCGAGACCGAGCTGAGCAAGGCGCGCTCGGTGGGCTGGATCTGGTTCTGGCTCGTGCTCATGCCCGAGATCGCGTTCGCGCTGAACCTCGTCGCGGGCATCTGGCTGATCGCCCAGGGAGCGCTGAACGCGCCCGAGCTCTTCGCGTACTTCGCGATGGCGACCGTGCTGCGCTGGCCGATCGAGTCGATCGGCTTCCTGTTCTCGTTCATGCTCGACGCGCGCACGGCCACCGATCGGGTGTTCGAGATCTACGACGAGCAGAACACGATCACCGACCCGGAGAACCCGGTCACCATCGCCGAGCCGCGCGGCGAGCTCGCGTTCGAGGGCGCCCGGTTCCGCTATCAGGACGCCCGGCCGCACGAGCGCGACCTGCTCGACGGCATCGATCTCGTGCTGCGGCCGGGGGAGACGATGGCGCTGGTCGGCATCACCGGATCCGGCAAGACCACGCTCACGACACTTCCGACGCGTCTGTACGACGTGACGGGAGGACGCGTGACGCTCGACGGCGTGGACGTGCGCGACCTCACCCTGGCGGAGCTGCGCACGCACATCGCCATGGCGTTCGAGGATGCGACGCTGTTCTCGGCGACCGTGCGGGAGAACGTGCTGCTCGGCCGGGCCGATCTGGACATCCGCAGCCCGGAGGCGGAGCGCGTGCTCCGCGAGGCGCTCGACGTCGCCCAGGCCTCGTTCGTCGACACGCTCCCGGAGGGCGTCGAGACGATGATCGGCGAGGAGGGCATGAGCCTGTCCGGCGGTCAGCGCCAGCGGCTCGCCCTCGCGCGCGCCGTGGCCGCGTCGCCCAAGGTGCTCGTGCTGGACGACCCGCTGTCCGCGCTCGACGTCGACACCGAGGCGCTCGTCGAGGAGGCGCTGCGCCACGTGCTCGCCGAGACCACGGCGCTCATCGTCGCGCACCGCCCGTCGACCGTGGCCCTGGCCGACCGCGTCGCGCTGCTGCAGGACGGGAGGGTGACGGCCGTGGGCACGCACTCCGAGCTGCTGCGCACGAATGCGCACTACCGCCATGTGATCTCCAGCCTGGAGGCGGAGGAGGCGGTGCGCACCGGAGCGATCCCCGTCATCACGGTGACCGAACGCGACGAAGGCGGCTCCGAGGCTCCCGAAGGGGGCTCCGAGCCCGTCGAAGAGCGCACAGAAGCAGAGGAGGTGCAGGCATGAGCGTCGTCGGAACGCAGGACGAGGACCGCTCCGTCCTGACCAAGGAGGAGAGCCGGGCGATCCGGAACAGGTCCATGCGGCTGTTCGGATCGCTGATGGCGCCGCTCAAGGTGCAGATCACGCTCACGGCGCTCGTGCTCGTGATCTCGACCGCCGCACAGGTGGCCGGTCCCGCGCTGATCGCCTACGGGCTGAACTCGGCTCTTCCCGCCGTGCTGAAGCACGGGGACTGGATGCCGACGTTCGTCGTGGGCGCGGCGTTCCTCGTGATCGGCGGACTCGGATCCGCCCTCATCGGCTGGTACGCCGTGCTCACCGCCCGGATCACCCAGGCGGTGCTGCTCGACCTGCGCAAGCGCATGTTCCTGCACACTCAGCGGCTGAGCCTGGAGTTCCACGAGAGCTACACCTCCGGCCGGATCATCTCGCGCCAGACCAGCGACCTGGACTCGATCCGGGAGCTCCTGGACGGAGGCCTGAACGAGCTCACCTCGGGACTCCTCTACGGGGTGTTCACGTTCATCGCGCTCGTGCTGGTGGACTGGGAGTCGGGCGTGGTGCTCGTGCTCGCGGGGATCCCTCTCGTGTACCTGATGCGGTGGTTCTACCAGCGCTCCCAGCTCGTGTACCGCGAGTCGCGCGTGATCAGCGCCAAGGTCATCGTGCAGTTCGTGGAGACCATGACCGGCATCCGCGCGGTGAAGGCGTTCCGCAAGGAGCCGCGCAACGACGTCTCCTTCCAGGAGGTCGCCGGAGACTACCGCGACGTGAACCGCCGCTCGATGCTGCTCTTCGGCACGTTCGAGCCCGGGCTCATGGCGGTCGCCGCGCTCACCCTCGGCGTGGTCGTGGTGTGGGGCGGCATCCGCATGGCGCAGGGCGAGATCCAGGTCGGCATCCTGCTCGCGGCGGTGCTGTACGTGCGCAACTTCTTCGCGCCGATGCAGGAGATCGCCATGTTCCTGAACTCCTTCCAGTCGGCCACGGCCGCGCTGGAGAAGGTGTCCGGGGTGCTGGAGGAGGTGCCGACGGTTCCGGATCCCGCGAAGCCGAAGGACCTGTGGGAGTCGAAGGGGCACGTGCGCTTCGACGACGTCGAGTTCGGCTACGCGGCGGATCGGGTGATCCTGCCCGACTTCACGCTGGACATCCCCGCGGGGGAGACCATCGCCCTGGTCGGCACGACCGGCGCGGGGAAGTCGACCCTGGCGAAGCTCGTGTCGCGCTTCTACGACCCGACCGCCGGATCCGTGACGCTGGACGGCGTTGATCTGCGCGATCTGCATCCGAAGGACCTCCGCCGGGCGATCGTCATGGTCACGCAGGAGGCCTACCTGTTCAGCGGCACGGTCGCCGACAACATCGCGCTGGGCAAGCCCGACGCGACGCTGGAGGAGATCCGCGCCGCGGCGAAGGCGGTGGGCGCCGACGCGTTCATCGAATCCCTGCCCGACGGCTATGCCACCGACGTGAACAAGCGCGGCGGCCGCGTCTCGGCGGGACAGCGTCAGCTGATCTCGTTCGCGCGCGCCTTCCTCGCCGATCCCGCGGTGCTGATCCTCGACGAGGCGACCGCCTCGCTCGACATCCCGTCGGAGCGGCTGATCCAGGACGCGCTGCAGACGCTGCTCGCCGACCGCACGGCGATCATCATCGCGCACCGGCTGTCCACGGTGGCGATCGCGGACCGCGTGCTGGTGATGGAGCACGGCCGCATCATCGAGGACGACGCCCCCGCCGCCCTCATCGCCGGCACGGGCAAGTTCGCGCAGCTGCACGCCGCCTGGCAGCAGACCCTGGTCTGATCGGCCAGGAGACACGATTCTGCAGGACGTTTGCAGCTCTGCAGGATGGATCCGCGTGGATCGTCCTGCAGAGTTGCGAACGTCCTGCGCGGGACGCCTCGTCGTCATGCGCGGAACGGGGCGAGATGTGCACCGCGACTGATCGCGGCGATGAGGATCCGCTCGACGCTCGGCCAGTCGTACATGATCTGCGCAGAGGAGAACCGGAACACGGTGTAGCCGCGCAGACGCAGCTCGGCGTCGTGCGCGATGTCACGGGTGCGGTCTGCCGACGACGAGTGATAGGCCCAGCCGTCGACCTGGACGATGAGGTGCGTGCCGATCACGAAGTTCACGTCGTGGCCGGCCAGATGCACCTGGAAGCGCAGGCGCACGCCCCAGCCGCTCAGCCGCACGTGGAAGATCGTCTCCAGCGAGGATCCGGTGTCGTTGCGCGTGTGCTCGGCGACGCGACGCGCAGCCGTGCTGCGCCACTTCACCTGCTGCAGGGAATCCAGGGTGATCGCCTCGGTGCGGATCGCCGATTCCCAGATCGCCGTCGCCTGGTCGAGTTCGAAGCACTCCGCTGCGTGGGCGAGCGCGTCTTCCACCGACGCCTCCAGGGATCTCGGCCGAGTCGGGCCGAGCGGCTTCGCCCAGTGCGCCCGAAGGCCGCCCTCCCGGATCGACTCGTGTCCCGGCAGGTGGACATGCAGCGCATCGTCCGCCTCGGGCGGCACCCACCACTTCCTCCGTCGCGCCAGAGAGACGCAGGTGAGCGCGCCACCGGCCGCAGCTGCTCGTTTCAGCTCGACCGGAGCGGACGGGAGCGCGATCCATCTGGCGCGGATGCGCTGAACCCCGCCCGTGCGGATCACGGCCCGCACCCGGACAGGAGAGAAGCCGGCCGCCGCGGCGTCGTCTCGGTGACCGATGCCTTCGCGAAGAGAGAGCCAGGTGAGCAGATCCATGCGGACAGCCTGCGGTGCGGCAGAGGCGAGCGGGAGCCGATCTGCGGAACAGGGGGACAGGTCGCGCCGACATGCCGATGTGGAGGACGATCCGCCGCCGGCGGGCGGTCGTGCACCCGCCGCACGTTGTGCAGGACGTCGGCGACTCTGCAGGATGGATCCGGAGGAACTTTCCTATGGAACTGCAATCGTCCTGTGGAGTGGTGCGCCGTGTGCGCGCGGGCGACGCCCCCACCATGACGGACGGCCGAGGCGGCGAGTGCGAGATCGGTAGGCTCGAGGCGTGGATCCGTTCTGGGCCGCGGCCGCGGAATTCTGGTGGGTCGCGCCGGTGCTCGCCGGCGGGGCGGTGCTGAGCGTGGCCGGCGCACGGCAGCGGCTCCGCTCCAGCGGCCGTCGCCTCGGGTACGACGCCGCGCGGCTCGATCTGCGGAACGCCCTGCGAGAGGCGAACGAGTCCCGCGTCGCCGTGCGCGTCGCCCGGGCCGAGCTCACGGGCCTGGTCGCGGGCCGCGCCGCGGGGGCGACGGATGCAGCGACGGTCGCCGAGGCGCGTCGCCTCGCCCGCGACGCCGAGCAGCGTTCGCGTGCCGCGGCGGCCGCGGTGCGCGCGCGGCGCGCCCAGCTCGACGCGGCCCGCGCGGAACTGGCGATCGGCGCGGATCCGCAGCGCCGTCCCCTTCCGCGCACCCTCGCGGCGCACGACGCGGTGCTCACCCGCTGGATGGCCTACGAGACCGATCCCGGCCTGCTCCTCGCCTTCCCGACGATGGGCGATGCGCGGGATCCCTCGACGCACGCCTTCCTGACGGCGATGGCCGAGGCCCGTGATGCGCGACCCGCGCCGACCGCCAAGGTGACGCCCGCGGAGTTCGGCGCCTATCGCGACGCCGTGGACCGCCTCCGCCGCACCTTCGGCCTGGCGGAGGCCGACGCCCGGGCGCGCGCGGAAGGACGGGATCCGCTCAGCGAGCGCGAGCGTGCGGAGCGCGCGACCGGATGGCAGGACGCGGCGCAGCAGGTGCTCGCGCTCTCGTCGGACGTGCTGGACCGCGCCACGGACGCGGCGGCCTCCTGGGTCGCCGCGTGGAACGCCCGCGGCCGGGGCTCGAAGCGTCGCGACGGGCGCGACTGAGAAGAGGGCGGCGGAGGACCGGCGGGCCGTCGGTCGGCGGCTCCGGTGCCGATGTGCAGGGCATCCGGGACGTGACTCGAGGTGACGGAGGACGACGGGGCTTCGATGGGGGAGGGGATTCGAAGCCCCGCCGCCGGTCTCAGATTACTGTGCAACCCGGCCGTACCGTGCAACTCGGCCGCACCGAAGATCAGAAACGGATCTCGGCGATCACTTCCGCGTACTCGGTCTCGCCGACCGGGCTGAAGCCGACGCGCTGGAAGAACGCCTCCGGACCCCCGTCACCGGCTTCGTAGATCACGTTCAGATGCTCGAAGCCGCGCGTGCGCGCCTCGGCGATCATGCTCTCGACGGCGAACCGGCCGACGCCGCGGCCCTGGTCGTCGGCATCGACGTTGATCCGCCACAGGACCGAGCGGAAGTGCTCCTCGGGGGCGTCGTGATCGAAGTTCGCACTGACGAAGCCGACGACCTCGTCGCCGTCCAGCACGACCCGCTGCCAGCTGGTCTGCGGGTTCATGACGGTCGAGGCGATGCCGTAGGAGACCGGCGCGAGGTACTGCTCCTGCCCGGGCTTCAGGGAGAGGTTGTTGACGGCGACGATCGTCGCCGCGGACAGTTCGACCAGTCGCAGTTCCGTCATGGTCCCCAGGCTAACCCCTGGACGGCGCTCGTGGCGGAGCGCGGTGAAACGTGGGGAGAAGTTCATCTTCGGCCCGGACCGGCCGGAGCAGGCCGCGACGGTCCGGATCCGCACGGAGCAGGACCGGGGGAAGGTATCTTGGTATCGAGACAAATCCTGCGTGAAATCCGCCCTGTGCGAAACGGAGACCCCGGTGACCGACGACGCCATCATCTACACCTACACAGACGAGGCGCCGGCTCTGGCCACGGCCTCGCTGCTGCCGATCGTCCAGGCCTACGCCCACCAGGCGGGGGTCGACATCGAGACCCGCGACATCTCGCTCGCCGGCCGGATCCTGGCCGCCTTCCCGGAGCGCCTGAGCGCAGGGCAGGCCGTCGGCGACGCGCTCGCCGAGCTCGGGGGACTGGCCACCACCCCCGAGGCCAACATCATCAAGCTGCCGAACATCTCGGCCTCCATCCCGCAGCTCAAGGCCGCCATCGCCGAGCTGCAGCAGAAGGGCTTCGACGTCCCGGACTATCCGGACGACGCGAACACGGTCGAGGAGAAGGACGTCCGCGCCCGCTACGACCGCATCAAGGGCTCCGCGGTGAACCCGGTGCTGCGCGAGGGCAACAGCGACCGCCGCGCCCCGCTCGCGGTCAAGAACTACGCGAAGAAGCACCCGCACCGCAACAAGGCGTTCGGCGCCGGATCCAAGACCCGCGTCGCGACCCTCGGGCACGACGACTTCAAGGCGAACGAGAAGAGCTGGGTCTCGCCCGGCGACGACGTGCTGATGATCCAGCACGTCTCCGGCGACGGCCAGGTCACCGTCCTCAAGGAGAACCTCAAGGTGCTCCCCGGCGAGATCGTCGACGCGACCTTCCTGAACGCAGCCGCCCTCGACGCCTTCCTCGCCGAGACCCTCGCCACGGCGGCGGCCGAGGACGTGCTGTACTCCGTGCACCTCAAGGCCACGATGATGAAGGTCTCCGACCCGATCATCTTCGGCCACGTGGTGCGCGCCTACTTCAAGGACGTGTTCGCGACCTACGGCGACACGCTCGCCGCCGCCGGGCTCACCGGCAACGACGGACTCGGCGCCATCCTCGCCGGCCTCGCGAACGTCGAGGGCGGCGCCGAGATCGCGGCGGCGTTCGCGGCGGCGATGGACAACGGCCCGCGCCTCAGCTACGTGAACTCGGACAAGGGCATCACGAACCTGCACGTGCCGAGCGATGTGATCGTGGACGCCTCGATGCCCGCGCTGGTGCGCAACGGCGGCAAGCTCTGGGGCAAGGACGGCGGCGAGGCCGACACCCTCGCGGTCATCCCCGACTCCTCCTACGCCGGCGTCTACCAGGCCACGATCGAGGACGTCATCGCGAACGGCCCGCTGGATCCCGCCACGATCGGCACCGTGCCGAACGTGGGCCTGATGGCCCAGGCCGCCGAGGAGTACGGCAGCCACGACAAGACGTTCGAGATCGCCGCGGACGGCCGCGTGCAGGTCGTGAACGCGGCCGGCGAGGTCGTCCTCGAGCACGAGGTGCACAAGGGCGACATCTGGCGTGCGACGCAGACCAAGGACGTCCCGGTGCGCGACTGGGTCAAGCTCGCCGTGAGCCGCGCCCGCGCGACCGGCGCTCCCGCCGTCTTCTGGCTGAACCCGGCGCGCTCGCACGACGCCGCGCTGATCGCCAAGGTGACCGAGTACCTGAAGGACTACGACACCACCGGGCTGACGATCGAGATCCTCACCCCGGAGGAGGCCACGCGCTACTCGCTCGCGCGCATGCGCAAGGGCGAGGACACCATCTCGGTGACCGGCAACGTGCTGCGCGACTACCTCACCGACCTCTTCCCGATCCTCGAGGTCGGCACGAGCGCGAAGATGCTGTCGATCGTCCCGCTCCTCGCGGGTGGCGGCCTGTTCGAGACCGGGGCGGGCGGGTCCGCGCCGAAGCACGTGCAGCAGCTCGTCGAGGAGAACTACCTGCGCTGGGACTCGCTGGGCGAGTTCTTCGCGCTGGCCGCCTCGTTCGAGCACTACGCCGACCGCACGGGCAATGCGAAGGCCGCGATCCTCGCGAAGACCCTCGACGCGGCGACCGGCACCTTCCTAGAGAACGACCGTTCGCCGGGCCGCGCGCTCGGCACGATCGACAACCGCGGCAGCCACTTCTACCTCGCGCTGTACTGGGCGCAGGAGCTGGCGAAGCAGACGGAGGACGCGGAGCTCGCCGCGGTGTTCGCTCCCGTGGCCGCGGCGCTCGCCGCGGACGAGGACCGCATCGTCGCCGAGCTCATCGCGGTGCAGGGCAAGCCCGCCGAGATCGGCGGCTACTACCGTCCCGACGGCGCGCTGGTGGCGAAGGTCATGCGCCCGTCCGCCACGCTCAACGCGGTCGTCGACGGCCTGAGCTGATCGGAACGCCGAAGGGGCGGACGCGCGCTGCGTCCGCCCCTTCGGCGTCTTCGCTCAAGGCCCCCCGGATGCGAGAGGATCCGGCTCAGTAGTGGACGTTGACCTCGGTGCCCTGCGGGCTCCAGTCGAACAGCCACTCGGCGCGCCACTCCGGCATGCCGACGCAGCCGTGGCTCATCGGGGTGCCCCAGTTGTCGTGCCAGTACACGCCGTGCAGCGCCTCGTCGCCGTTGAAGTACATGACCCACTTCACATCGGGCTGGTAGTAGAACGGCGCCTTCGTGAGGTCGGTGTTGCCCATGTTCTGGCTGTCGAGCTTCCAGTTCACGGTGAACGAGCCGGTGTGCGTGGCGAAGTCGCCGCGGCCCGAGGAGATCAGCCAGGAATCCACGACGTTGCCGTTCTCGGTGACCGTCAGCGTCTCAGTGCTGAGGTTGACGTCGATCTTGCGCAGCAGCGTCGTGGAGGCGAACGGGGTGTCCTTGACCGGCAGGGTGAAGCTCCCCTTGCCCTCGGCGAGCTGCGCGGCGAACGCGGCCGCCGCTCCGGAGACGTCGCCGAGCTGCCGCCCGGCGACGCCGGGGGTCACGTCGTCGAGCACGGAGCCCGAGGAGTCGACGATGCTGGTGGCGTTGACGGGCGCCCGGTTGACGAGTGCGGGCAGCGCATCGACCGACTTCTGGATGGCCGCCTGGTCGGCCCGGATGGTGAGCTTGCCGTCCTCCGGGGCGACGGTGAGCCACTTCGAGGCGGTCGCCGCGTCGATCGGGACGGTGCGCTCGGTGCCGACGTAGAAGCCGACCGTGGAGAGCAGGGTGTTGAGCTCGCCGACCGTGGCCGCGGCGTCCTTGTCGCTGATCGCCGGGGAGACCGCTGCAGGCTCGGCCCGGAACGACAGGGTGCTGCGACCCTTCTCCGCCGCGTCGGAGATCGCCGCGGTGAGCGCCTTCAGGTCGATTCCGGAGCCATTCTTGGCCGGCGTGGCGGTGTAGCCCGCGCCGGTGAACGACACGGTGGCGTCGGTGGCGTCCTGATAGACCGTGGGCACCTGCGCGCGCAGCGCGTGATCGGCGGCCCGGTCGTCGAGGGTGAGGGGCGCGCTGATCGGCGCGGCCATCCAGCTCGTGATGTTCCACATCGGGCGCTCGGCGAAGGCCTTGTCGGCGAGCTTGGTCGCATCGACGCGGACGCCCAGATCGGATCCGGTGACCTGCTTGCCGCCGCCCTCTCCGGTGAGCGTGACCTGCATCCCGTTCAGGTGGTTGCTCACGGCCTCGGCCGCGGCGCCCGCCGTCATGCCGCCGACCTGCACGCCGGCGATCGCGGTGCCGGGGGCGATGAGGATCGTCGAGGCGGCCCCGAGACCGAGCGCGATGACACCCAGTCCGATGCCGATCCAGCGGCCGATGTGGCGCTTCTTCTTCGGTGCGTCCTCTGCGGGAGCCCACTCCACGGGGCGGTCTCCTGCGCCGTCACCGCCCGCGGACTCCGCGGAACCGGTCGCATCCGTGCCGTCGACGATCGCGTTCTCCTCGGTCGGAGCCCCCGCTGCCGTTGCCAGATCCGTCACGTGCACACCCCCCCCCTGCTTCAGAGCATTGTCAGTCTTTCCAGGATACGCGAAGCCATATCACAAAACGGCAACGGAGGCACATCGGTGGAGGGTCACGTGGAGCCAGGCGGGCGGACGCGTGAGACGGCATGACGGGAAAGCCGGGCCTGGGCCTGCGGATCCGGTAACCTGTGGCAGGTCCCGAAACGCGCCACGCGCGTGAGGGCTTGATTTTCACCTCGTTCGTAAGGTGTACTTACAAACATGGTCGCACGAATGAGCAGGGTCGCCCGGTGAGCGCGGAGAACGGCGGCGCGAGTCCGCACCGCTTCGGGTCGGCGCGCCAGCTGCGCACGAGCACCAAAGTGCTGCCCGAGCACGCCCGCGGGCACAACAGGGCTCTCGTCCTGCAGACGCTCTACCACTCCGGCGCCATGAGCCGTGCCGATCTCTCCCGTGAGACCGGACTGACCCGCGTGACGATCTCCGACCTCGTCGGGGAGTTCATCCACGACGGGATCGTCGTGGAGAGGGGCATCCGGGAGACGACCGGCCCCGGCAAGCCGCCCATCCTCATCGACATCGCCCGCGAAGGGCACCGCATCGTCGGTCTCGACCTCTCCGGTCCCGGAGTCTTCGAGGGCGCCCTGATGAGCCTCGACGGGGTCGTCCTGGAGCGCCGCGAACTGCCGCGGCCCGCCGGGGGCACCGCGGCCTATGAGGCGGTGCGCTCCCTCGCCGAGGAGCTGGTCGCCCTGTCCACCGTGCCCGTGCTGGGGGTCGGCGTCGGCGCTCCGGGCATCGTGCGACCCGATGGGGTGGTGCTGAACTCGCCGAACCTCGGCTGGAGCGACTTCCCGCTCGAGGCACTGCTGGGGGCGGCGCTCGATCTGCCGGTGCTGGTGCGCAACGACGCGAACGCGGCGGTCCTCGCCGAGTACACGTTCGGCCAGGCGCTGCCCGACATGCTGCTGATCCGGATCGGCCGCGGCGTCGGCGCCGGGCTCATCTCGGACGGCCAGCCGCTCGTCGGGAGCAGGTACGCGGCCGGCGAGATCGGCCACGTCGTGGTCGGCACCGACGGGGGACCGCGCTGCGCCTGCGGCAAGCACGGCTGTCTGGAGGCGTGGCTGAACGCCACGAGCCTGCGGGCGCGCATCGCCGAGGATCCCGCCTCCGAGGAGGAGGTCCTCCGCGAGGCCGGAACCAGGCTGGGAGTGGCCATCGCCCCGATCGTGGCGGCCCTCGACCTGTCCGAGATCGTGCTCTCGGGTCCGGCGGATCTGCTCGCGGGCACCCTGATCGACGCCGCGCGCAGCACGCTGACCGCGCGGACCCTCGAGGGCGTGTTCGACGACCTCGTGATCCGTCTCACCGCCCAGGACGACATCGTGCTGCGTGGCGCCGCCGTGATGGTGCTCTCCGGCGAACTGGGCGTGTCATGAGCGCGATCCGGGTGGGCCTGGACGTCGGCGGCACGAAGATCGAGGCGCTCGCGCTCAGCGCGGAGGACACGATCCTCGCGCGCACGCGGATCCCGACGGGCTGGGGTGACGAGGGCGTCATCGCCGCCGTGTTCGCCGCGATCGCGGCGCTGTCCGACGAGGGGGGCTTCACCGCCAGCGAGGTGATCTCGATCGGCATCGGCATCCCCGGCCTCGTCGATGCCGCCGGCGGACGGGTGCTGCACGCGGTGAACCTGGGGGTGGAGGAGCTCGACCTCGCGGCGGCGATCCGCGCGCGGATCCCCGTCCCGGTCGCCGTGGAGAACGACGTGAAGGCCGCCGCCGTGGGGGCGGGGTCGCTTCGCGGCGACTCCCGGTCGATGGCCTACCTGAACCTCGGCACCGGGGTCGCCGCCGGCATCGTGATCGACGGCGTGCTCTGGCGCGGCGCGCGCGGCACCGCCGGAGAGGTCGGGCATCTCTCGGTGGATCCGGCGGGCCGCGTGTGCGGCTGCGGACAGCACGGCTGCATCGAGACGTTCTGCGGCGGGGGCGCCGTCATGAAGGCCTGGGGCCGCGGCGGGGAGCTGCCCATCCGCGACATCTTCGATCTGGCCGAGACGGGGGACCCGCTGGCCGCCGAGCTGCGCGCGGGGATCGCCTTCGGCGCCGCCTCGGCCGTGCGCAGCCTGGTGCTCAGCGCCGACGTGGAGACCGTCGTCATCGGGGGCGGGATCACCGCCCTCGGCGACCGGCTGCTCGACGACCTCCTCGCGCGACTGCGCCGCGAGAACGCGGAGTCGCCGTTCCTCGCCTCGCTGCGGCTGGACGAGCGCGTCGAGCTGCTGCCGGCGGGATCGCCGGCGGCCTCTCTCGGCGCCGCTCTGGTGGGCGCCGCGCTGCGGGAGGGCGAGAACCCGCACACAGGTCGTGTCATCCTGGGCGCGGGTGCCGCGCCGAGCATTCCCGTCGGGACCGGACGTCCCGAGATCGAAACAGAAGGAGCCGTGCATGGCTGAAGTCGTCATCGTGGAGAACTCCGCCGCCGCGGGTGAGCTGGTGGCCGCCGAGATCGGCCGGCTCATCGCCCGCCGCTCCGACGCGGTCCTGGGGCTCGCGACCGGATCCACGCCGCTGCCGGTGTACTCGGCCCTGCGCACGCAGCTGAAGGGGGTCGATCTGTCGCGGGTGCGGGGCTTCGCCCTGGACGAGTACGTCGGGATCGACCCGTCGCACCCGGAGAGCTACCGCTCGGTGATCACGCGGGAGGTCGTCGAGCCCCTGGGCCTGACCCCCTCGCTCGTGCACGTGCCGGACGGATCCGAGGACGGCATCGAGCATGCCGGAGCCGAGTACGACGCCAAGATCCACGCGGCGGGCGGCGTCGACCTGCAGCTGCTCGGCATCGGCACCGACGGGCACATCGGGTTCAACGAGCCGGGCAGCTCGTTCGCGTCCCGCACCAGGGTGAAGACGCTCACCGAGCAGACCCGCGAGGACAACGCCCGCTTCTTCGATTCCCCCGACCAGGTGCCGATGCACTGCATCACCCAGGGGCTCGGCACGATCCTCGAGGCGCGCCACCTGGTCCTGCTCGCCTACGGTGCGGGCAAGGCGCAGGCGATCGCGGACGCGGTGGAGGGTCCGTTGTCGGCCTTCGTCCCCGGATCGGCGATCCAGCTGCACCCGCACGCCACG
The DNA here is from genome assembly GCF_037148715.1 of Microbacterium sp. MMO-10. Taxonomy (NCBI): domain Bacteria; kingdom Bacillati; phylum Actinomycetota; class Actinomycetes; order Micrococcales; family Microbacteriaceae; genus Microbacterium; species Microbacterium sp. MMO-10. Next base: position 665,251 of record NZ_JBBCSV010000003.1, read on the forward strand.
GTCGTCGTGGACGAGGAGGCGGCGTCGAAGCTCAAGCTCGCGGACTACTACCGCTACACCTTCGCGCACAAGCCGTCGTGGCAGGGGATCTGACAAGACCCCGCCGGGGCTGCCGGGCGAGCACCGACTCGCTCAGCGGCCCCTCACGCCGGGCCACGCCAGCGGGAGCAGGTGCTCCTCGCTGAGCGGGGCCAGCGGCAGCGTCTCCGCATCGGCCGGCGTGATCCAGCGCAGCTCGGCGAGTTCGGCCTGCACGCGCACGTCGGCCGGCTCGGCCGTGGTCGCGAACGCCGTGGCGATCACGCGGTGCCCGGGTTCGTTGGCGGCGGCCGAGACGAACACGCCCAGCGGCACCAGCGCGTCCTCCTCGATCCGCAGGCCGAGCTCCTCGTGCAGCTCCCGGGCGAGCGTCTGAGCGGGCGTCTCGCCCGCCTCGGGCTTCCCGCCGGGCTGCATGAAGCGCTCGGTCCCCTCCTTGCGCACCACGAGCACGCGTCCGGCGCCGTCGGTGATGATCGCGGCCGAGACGTGGATGTCAGGCATGGGGCTCCTCGGAGGTGTGCGCGGCGGCGGGTCGTGGATCGGCGGCCTGCGGTGCGAAGACGCGGCCGGGCGCGAGGATCCCGCGCGGGTCGAAGACCCGGACGATCTCGCGCTGCAGCTCCCACTGATCCTCGCCGAGCTCGTCGGCGAGCCAGCGGCTCTTGAGGATGCCGATGCCGTGCTCGCCGGTGAGCGTGCCGCCGAGGCGGAGTGCGGCGCGGAACAGGTCGTCCGCGGCCTGCCAGACGCGGTCCGGGATCTCGGGTCCCGGCACGATGAAGTTCGGATGCAGATTGCCGTCCCCGGCGTGCGCGACCGTGGGGATCACGATGCCGTAGGCCCGCTCGATCCGGGCGATCTCGTCGAACATCGCGGGCAGCGCGCTGCGGGGCACGGACACGTCCTCGATGAGCGTGGTCCCGAGGCTGGCCATCGCCGCGTGCATTGAGCGGCGGATCCGGAGCAGCTCCTCGCCTTCCGCGGGATCGTCGGTGACGGTCACCGCGCCGCCCGCCTCGCGCAGGACCGTCGCGATCCGGTCGGCCTCGGCGGCGGCCGAACGGCCGTCCGTCCGGATGGTGAGCTGGGCGAGCTCGGCGGCAGGAGGCTCGAGCTGCAGCAGGGCGTGCACGGCGGCGAGGCTGTGCGCGTCCATGAGCTCCATGATCGCCGGCTGCGCACCCGACGCCGTCACGGCCGCCGACGCCCGTGCGGCGTCGCGCACCGCGGGGAAGGTCGCCACGATCGTGCATTCGGCGCCCGGCTCGAGGCGGCGCAGCTTGAGGGTGGCTCCGACGATCACGCCGAGTCGTCCCTCGGATCCGATCACGAGGGAGGTCAGATCCAGGCCCGTCACGCCCTTCACACTGCGATGCCCGAGGTGGAGCAGGCGTCCGTCGGCGAGCACGAGGTCGACCGCCAGCACGGCGTCGCGGACCACGCCGTACTTCGCGCAGAGCAGGCCGCCGGCCCCCGTGGCGATGTTCCCGCCGACCGTCGAGATGTCGCGACTGGCCGGATCCGGCGGCCACCACAGCCCGAGCGGAGAGAGCACCGCGTCGAGTTCGCCGTTGAGGAGTCCCGGTTCGACGACCGCCAGGAGGTCGTCGGGGCGCACCTCGAGCACGCGCCGCATCCGCAGGGTGGAGAGGACGATCTCGCCCGCGCCGGCGATCGCGGCTCCGGCGAGCCCGGTTCCGGCGCCGCGCACGACGACGGGCGTCCCGGTGTCGTGCGCGATGCGCAGCACGGCCTGCACGTCGGCGGTCGACGTGGCGTGGACCACGGCGAGCGGCGGCGTCGGGGACGAATGGCCCGAGCGGTCGGCCCGGGCGGCGTCGAGGGCTGCGGAACCGGTGTCGACGAGCTCTCCCAGGGCGGCTCGCAGCCGATCCAGCACCGAGTCGCCCACGGCAGCCCTCAGGACAGGGCGCGGCGTCCGGCCATGAGGCCGGACGCGACCGCGACGACGGCGAAACCGATGCCGATCCAGGCCTGACCCATCGTCCACCAGGCGACGGTCACCCCGGCGTAGACGACGAGCTCGACGGCGGCGCGGAGGAACGGATGCACGGCCAGCACCGGCCGCGGCGACAGGAACAGCGCCCAGAGCAGCAGGGTGATGACGGGCGCGCCGATCGCGGCGACGAGGTTCCACGGCAGGGTCCACGCGACCAGGCCCCACAGGGCCAGGGACGCCAGCGCGGCGACGAGGACGACGACGCGGACGATGTCGAGCGGCGTGGCGCGCGGCAGCATGCCCTGAGGCGGGGTCGGCACCGGCTCAGTGGGAAGCGGCGGGGTCGCCCGGGGACTTTCGGCGGCAGGGGTGTCGGCGGGCATGAGGACGATTCTACGCGGGGGCGATGGGAGGATCCGCGGAGGATCCGGCGGGCGTGCGGCTCAGGCTGCCGGGACGCTCGAGGCGGGGTCGGAGGACGGGGTCGGCTCGCCCGACGTCGCGGGCGCGGGGGAGACGGGATCCGTCTCCGGAGCGTTCTGCGGTGCGGGTGCGGGATCGACCGTCGGGGGGTCGGCGGGGGCCGGTTCGGTCGGCGCCGGTGTCTCGGCGGGAGCCGGGGTGTCCGCCGGGGCGAAGGAGTCGGCCGGAGGGGCGGCGGGATCGGTCGCGGGGGCGTCGGCGGGCGGCGTCGGGTCGGCGACGTCCGAGAGCAGGCACTCCCACCAGTGCAGCGGGCCGAGCGTGCCGAGATCGAGCACCGCCGATCCGCCGACCTTGTCGCCCAGGACGTAGGCGATCGTCACGAGGGCGCCGCTGTTGATCTGGCTGCGGCTCGGGGCGAGTTCGATCACGCCGTTTCCTGCGGCGTTCAGGACGACGCTCGTCGTGAGGTTCGCGCCGTTGTCCGAGGTCGCGCGCAGCGTGGTGCCGGGCACGCCGCTGACGGGCACGGTCACCCGGATGCCGTCGATCAGCGAGAGGATGCCGCAGTGCAGGGAGGCCGTCCCGAGCACCGGCGCCGAGGCCGGCGGAGTCGCGGGACCCGGATCGGTGCCGGGGTCCGTGCCGGGGTCGGTTCCCGGGTCCGTTCCCGGGTCCGTGCCAGGATCCGTTCCCGGGTCAGTGCCAGGATCCGTGCCGGGATCGGTACCGGGGTCGGTTCCCGGGTCCGTGCCGGGGTTGGTGGGCGGCTTCTCCTCCGCCGGGGGATCCGGAGGGAGCACGGGGTCGGCGGCGGGCTCCGGGGCGGTCGTGGTGTCGACCGGGGCGCTCACCACCGGCTTCGGCTTGTCGACGTGCGGTGCGGGGTCGGCCGGGGGCTCCGTCGGCACCGGGGCCGGCGCGGGGACGGTCGTGGTGGAGGGGGGCGTGACCTGCGCGACGATGCTGGAGTCGCCCTGGTCCGACGCGGACGGGGCGGAGGTCGATGCCGGATTCGCCGTGAGCCCGGGGACGACCGCGGCGGCGACGATGGCGCCGGCGATCACCAGTGCCGCGGAACCCGCGCCCACCAGGGCGCCGAATCCTGCGATGGCGCCGCCGGACGAGCCCGTCGCCCCGCCCGAAGCGGTCGAGGACGCCGCGGCGGCGCCGTGCGCCGCGCCGACGCCGGCCGCGCTCGCGCCACCCGCGACGACGGCCCCCTGCACGACGCTCGACGGCATCGCCGCGAGAGCCACGGCCGGCAGGGCGCCGCCCTGCAGCATCGCGAGGTAGGCGCTCGATCCGCCGACGCCCAGGACGAGCGGGAGGAGCACGAAGGCCAGCCGGTGCGAGACCTCCTTGGCCTCGGCGGCGACGATCAGGCAGCGCGCGCACTCGCCCAGATGCCGCTCCAGCTTGGCGCGATCACGGGTGCCGAGGTTGCCGCGCGAGTACGCACCGAGGCGCTCGATCGTCCATTCGCAGACGGATCCCGGCACGGCGGTGCTGAGGTGGGCCTGGATCCAGGCCTCGCGCAGGCCCTCTCTGGCCCGGAACGCGAGCTGTGCGGTCGCCCCGGCGGTCATCCCGAGCAGAGGCCCGATCTCGGCCGGCTTCATCTGCTCGATCTCGGAGTACCAGAGCACCTCCTGCCAGCGCGAGGGAAGGCTGCGGAACGCCTGGGCCGAGAGGCTGCGATCGAGGGCGTCGTTCGTGGCCTGCTCCGTCGAGGACGGATCGGCGACCGTGTCGAGCTCGTCGATCGGCGCCTCCCGGCGCGCGCGCCCCCAGCCGGCCGCGGTGTTGCGGATGCTCGTGAACAGATACGCGCGGAAGGAGCCGGTCGGGCCGCCGCCCTTCTGGATCGCCTGATAGGTGCGCGCGAACGCCTCCTGGACGAGGTCGTCGGCATCGAAGGTGCTCGTGATCGACCGTGCGACCGTGATGCCCGACGCGTAGTGACGACGCCACAACTGGGCGAAGGCTTCGGGGTCGCCTGAGCGCGTGCGCAGCACCAGATCGGCGTCGCTGCGCGGCGATGCGGCCGCGGCATCGTGCGAGTGTTCGGTGTAGTCGGTCATCTCTCGGTTCTCAGGTCGGAAGCGCTCTCGGCAAAGAGACGCGGACCCAGTCTTCTCATCACGCGGACTCCCCATTCTTCACCCTCTGGCTGGGAACGCGCCAGGGTGCGAACGAAATCCCCGAACCGAAGTCGGGTTCTGCGCTCACGGGACTCGGTGTCGGGGAGGCTGAGACGCGGTTTCCCGACACGGTGCCGGTCGGCCCCCGGCCCCGCGGATCCGGGGCTTCAGAAAAAATCCGAAGAAATCTTGCGAAGTCGCGTAATGGATCCGTTGCGACCCCATCTCTCCTGTCAGAGACAGTCTGCGAAAGCCACCGGGGGGCGGCGAACAACGACTCCGGCGGATGGGGATCCGCCGGCGGGGTCGGCCCGGCGCCTCGGGGGAGGAGTTCCGGGCCGCCCCGCTCTGAACACGGGGGGATCCTCCGATTTCGGGTTGCGTGAGGATCTGGGGAAGGGTCGAGGGTACGGGGGTCGCCGCTGGGGAGCGGCAGGCCCCCGGCCCTCGCCGGATCCGCGTCTCGCGGATCAGCGCGTCAGCGCGCCGCCGGTCCACACCACCGCGACGTCCAGGTCGGCGGTCAGGAGCACCGCGTCCCCCAGCTTTCCCGGCTCGAGGCCGCCGAGCCGGTCGCCCACGCCGATCGCCCGCGCCGGGGTGCGCGTGAGCGCGTCGATCACGTCGGGCAGCGGCACGCCGGCCTCCACGGCGCGGCGCAGCGCCACATCCTGGGTCAGCGTGGATCCCGCGATCGAGCCGCTCTCGACGCGAGCGACGCCGTCCAGGACCGTGACCCGCAGCGAGCCCAGCATGTAGTCGCCGTCGGCCGCTCCGGCCGCGGCCATGGCATCGGTGACCAGGGCGACCCGGCCAGGGGCCTCGTCGAACACGAGCTTGATCACGTGCGGGTGCAGGTGGATGTTGTCGGCGATCGCCTCGAGCGTGACGCGCTCGTCGTGCGCGGCCGTGAGCACGGGGCCCGGGTTGCGGTGGTGCACGGGGCGCATCGCGTTGAAGGCGTGCGTGAGGATCGTCGCGCCGGCGTCGAAGGCCTCGCGCAGCGTGTCGTCATCCGCATCGGTGTGCCCGACCGCTGCGGCGGCGCCCGCCGCGACGACGAGGCGGATCGCCTCCATGCCGCCGGGGAGCTCGGGTGCGAGCGTGACCTGCCGCACCGTGCCGCGGCCGGCGTCGAGCAGGCGCTGGACGTCCGCGGCTTCGGGCAGGCGCAGGAGCTCGGGGTCGTGGGCGCCCTTGTGGCCGGGATCGAGGAAGGGACCCTCCAGGTGCGAGCCCAGCAGGTCCCGGTCCGTCTCCATCAGGTCGGCGACCATGCCGATGCGCTCGGCGAGCTGGTCGAGGGCCGCGGTGATCAGCGACACCACGGCCCGGGTGGTGCCGTGGCTGCGGTGCATGGCGCGCGCGGTGCGGATCGCCTCCACGCCGTCGTCGAACGCGGCCGTCGCGCCGCCGTGCCCGTGGATGTCCACGAACCCGGGGGTGAGGATCGCTCCGGGTCCGGCCGCCTCCCGCGCGTCGACCACCGTCTCGGCCGGAGTCCAGCCGGACCCGGTTCCGCGCGCGACGACGGCGCCGTTCTCGAAGCGCACCCACCCGTCGTCGACGGAGGACCCGCCGGAGACGATGCGGGCGGAGTGGATGACGAGCGTTCCCTGCGCGGAGCTCTCGGTGCGGGCGGTCATGCGGTCTCCTGGTCGGTCGTGGTCGAAGGGGCGTGCGGGGTCTCGGTGTCCGCCGTTCGCGCCGGCGGATCGTCCTCGAGTGCGGCGCGATCGACGGCGATGCCGGCCGCCTCCCAGGCGGGGACCAGCTCCGCGACGCGCGTGCGGAACGACTCCCAGGAGCGCTCCGGGCCGTCCTGCGCCGACCAGCCGACCTCGGCCTGCGCGGCGATCCGCGGGAACGCGAGGCCGTCGGCCTCGGCGAGGGTCGTCACGGACTCGGTCCACAGCGGCGCCTCGATGCCGAGGATCGCCTCGACCGGCACTCCGTCGATCACCCGTGCGGGATCCCAGTCATAGGAGGTGCGCAGCGGCACGATGCCGGCCCAGGCCAGCCCGCGCGGATGATCGGCGCGGGGCTTCATGTCGAGGTAGGCGCGGTCGGACGGCGACAGGATCAGCGCGCCGCCGCGCTCGACGAACCGGCGCGCGTGCGCGGCGTGATCCCCCTCCGGCGTGACGGATCCCCAGTACTGGCCGATCATCCCGGCGGGGAGGCCCTCGACGGCGCCGGCCTCGTGCCAGGCCACGGGAACCTTGCCGGTCTCGGCGGCCAGCTGTCCCGCGCGCTCGAAGAACAGGGCGAAGTCGGCGGCCGAGGTGCCCAGGCACTCGTCGCCGCCGATGTGCAGGAACGGGCCGGGGGTGAGCGCGGCGATCTCGCCGAGCACGTCGCGGATGAGGTCGTAGGTGCGCTCGTTGTGGATGCGCACCGAGGAGTGCCCGACGCCCCAGCCGGCGTACTGCTCTCCGTGCACCGGCAGCGGCTGGCCGAGCTCGGCGGCCTCGGTGAGGTTCGCCTCGGTGAGGGTCGGCTCCTCGACGAGCTCGGGGTAGCCCAGGCCGACCGCGTGGGTGTGCCCGGGCAGGTCGATCTCGGGGATCACCGTGACGTGGCGCGCGGCCGCGTAGTCGACGATCGCGCGATAGTCGTCCTGGGTGTAGAAGCCGCCGGGTCCGCCGGTCGCGTCGCCGGCCGCGCCGCGACCGGTGAGCTGGGGCCATGAGGCGATCTCGATGCGCCAGCCCTGGTCGTCCGTGAGGTGCAGGTGGAGGCGGTTGAACTTCAGCCCCGCCGCGCGGTCGATGTAGCGCTGCACGTCGGCGACGGAGAAGAAGTGGCGCGCCACGTCGAGCATGACCCCGCGATAGCCGAAGCGCGGGGCGTCCTCGATGCGCACGACGGGCAGCGTCCCGTCGCGGCGCACCAACTGCAGGAGCGTGCGGGTGCCGTGGTACAGCCCGGCCCGGTCGTGCCCCGTGATGCGGACCCCGCCTGCGGACGAATCGAGCAGGTAGCCCTCGGCGGATCCGATCGCCGGATCGATCACGAGGCTGATCGCGGTGCCGCCGTCGGTCGTGAGGGCCTCTGAGCCGAGGATCGCGGCGAGGTCGGTGCGCAGCAGCGCGGCCGTCTCGGGATCCCCGTCGACCCGCACGGAGGCGATCGGGACGGATCCCTCCCCGAGGCTCGCGGAGGACGGGAACGGGATGAGCGGCAGCGCATCATGCAGGACCATGAACAAAAACTACCGCGCCCGCGGGCCGACCGGGGCATCCGCCGCTCGTCATCGCCCGACGGATCCGCATCCCGATCGGGTAGGCTCGGGATGTCGCGACTGGCGTCTGGGTGGGTCACCACCGGGGAGCGACCGTCATGGATTCGACCGCGCGCCTGGGCCGATGAGCACCCCTCTTTCGCAACCGTCAAAGGAGCACGCCATGACCGACCGTTACTTCAACGCGCCTCTCTCCGAGGTCGATCCCGAGATCGCCCAGGTCCTCGACCGTGAGCTGAAGCGTCAGCAGACCTTCCTCGAGATGATCGCCTCGGAGAACTTCGTCCCCGTCTCGGTCCTGCAGTCGCAGGGCTCGGTGCTGACGAACAAGTACGCCGAGGGCTACCCGGGCCGCCGCTACTACGGCGGCTGCGAGGAGGTCGACGTCGCCGAGGAGCTGGCGATCGCCCGCGCCAAGGAGCTGTTCGGCGCCGAGTTCGCGAACGTCCAGCCGCACTCCGGCGCGACCGCGAACGCCGCCGTGCTGCACGCGATCGCCCGTCCCGGCGACACCCTGCTCGGCCTCTCGCTCGACCAGGGCGGTCACCTCACCCACGGCATGAAGATCAACTTCTCCGGCCGCCTGTACGACATCGTCGCCTACGGCGTGAACCCGGAGACCTCGACCATCGACATGGACGAGGTGCGCCGTCTCGCGATCGAGCACAAGCCGAAGGTCATCATCGCCGGCTGGTCGGCGTACCCGCGCACGCTGGACTTCGCCGCGTTCCGCGAGATCGCCGACGAGGTCGGCGCCCTGCTGTGGGTCGACATGGCACACTTCGCCGGTCTCGTCGCCGCGGGCCTGCACCCGAACCCGGTGCCGCACGCCCACGTCGTCTCGTCGACCGTGCACAAGACCATCGGCGGCCCCCGCTCGGGCTTCATCCTCACGAACGACGCCGAGATCGCGAAGAAGATCAACTCGGCCGTCTTCCCCGGCCAGCAGGGCGGCCCGCTCATGCACGTGATCGCCGCGAAGGCGACCGCGTTCAAGATCGCCGGCACCCCGGAGTTCAAGGAGCGCCAGGAGCGCGTGCTGCGCGGTGCGGCGATCATCGCCGACCGTCTCTCGCAGCAGGACGTGAAGGATGCGGGCATCGCGGTGCGCTCGGGCGGCACCGACGTGCACCTCGTGCTCGTCGACCTGCGCGACGCCGAGATCGACGGCAAGCAGGCGGAGGACCTGCTGCACGACATCCACATCACGGTCAACCGCAACGCCGTCCCGAACGACCCGCGTCCGCCGATGGTCACCTCGGGCCTGCGCATCGGCACGCCCGCGCTCGCGACCCGCGGCTTCGGGGATGCGGAGTTCACCGAGGTGGCCGACGTCATCGCGCTCGCGCTGCAGCCCGGCGCGGACGTCGAGGCCCTGCGCGCCCGTGTCGACGCGCTCGCCGGCGCCTTCCCGCTGTACCCCGACCTGCAGCAGTAGACCCGACGGGATACTGCCCCCGGGGTCGTTGAGCGAGCACGGCCGCAGGCCGAGCGAGACGAAACGCGGCAAATGTCGCAAGAGCGCCGCGTTTCGTCTCGGTCGCCGCCGGCGTCCTCGCTCAACGCCCCCGAGGGGCGGGCGACAGAACACCTTCGACGAGAGAATGGAAGACCTCGATGACCGCGAAGATTCTTGACGGCAAGGCGGCAGCGGCGGAGATCAAGGCGGAGCTCGCCGAGCGGGTCTCCGCACTGAGGGAGCGGGGGATCGTCCCCGGCATCGGCACCGTCCTCGTCGGGGCCGATCCGGCCTCGCAGCTGTACGTGGGCATGAAGCACCGGCAGTCCGAGGCGATCGGGATGAACTCGATCCAGCGCGAGCTGCCGGCCGACGCGACCCAGGCCGAGGTCGAGGCCGTGATCGACGAGCTCAACGCGGATCCGGCCTGCCACGGCTACATCGTGCAGCTGCCGCTGCCGAAGCACCTGGACACCGATGCGATCCTGGAGCGGATCGACCCGGCGAAGGACGCGGACGGGCTGCACCCGACGAACCTCGGCCGGCTCGTGCTCAACGTGAACGCGCCGATCCACACGCCGCTGCCGTGCACGCCGCGCGGCGTGATCGAGCTGCTGCTGCGCAACGACTACGACCTCAAGGGCAAGCACGTGGTGGTCGTCGGCCGCGGCGTCACGATCGGCCGCCCGATCGGGCTGCTGCTCACCCGCCGCGACATCAACGCCACGGTGACGCAGGTGCACACCGGGACGCCGGACATGTCGCCGTATCTGCGTCAGGCCGACGTGATCGTCGCGGGCGCCGGGGTGAAGCACCTCATCCGCGCCGAGGACGTGAAGCCGGGTGCGGCGGTGCTCGACGTGGGAGTGACGCGCGAGGACGACCCGGAGACCGGGAAGAGCAGGGTCTACGGCGACGTGGAGCCCGCGGTCGCCGAGGTGGCCGGCTGGGTCTCGCCGAACCCCGGCGGGGTCGGGCCGATGACGGTCGCGCTGCTCATGACGAACGTGGTGGAGGCCGCCGAGCGCGCCGCAGCCTGAGCACGCAGACGAGAACGGGCGGATCCGACGACGCGTCGGATCCGCCCGTTCCCCGTCCGGGACGGGAGATCAGCCGAGTTCGTCGAGCATGCGACGCTGCTCGGGCGTGAGGCCGTCGTCGAGCTCCTGCCGGCCGGCGGCGGTCGCGGCGGAGGACGGTGCGGACGACGCGGAGGGCGCAGGCGAGGCCGAAGAACGGGATCCGGCGATCCTCGCCCCGGCGGCGTCGTACAGCTCACCGGCCTTGCGGGACAGCGCGTCGTCGACCTGGTCGTAGACGACCCAGCCGACCAGCAGGATCACGGGCGGGACGATCCAGCCCCAGACGTTGCCGGCGCGCACGCCGCTCAGCCAGACCGTGAGCGCCCAGATCAGGAACTCGACCGCGAACACGGCGAGGTACTGCACGAACTTCGTGCCGCTCGACGACATCGAGGTGGCGGCCCTCTTCAGCAGCGGCTTGAGGAAGAGCGTCGCCAGGGTCAGGATCACGGACGCCCACAGCGCGTGCAGGCCGACCCGCGCCGGGGTCAGCCAGCCGACCACGAGCAGCACGACCACGTTGAAGACGTAGAGCGACGCGAACCGCACGATCAGATTCCTCATGCGTCCAGACTGTCATGCGACGGAGCGCGCCGGGAGGGGCGCCGCGCCGGGCAGGGGGTGCGCGGCCGGACCGCAGGCCAATATGCTGGCCGCGTCCGCGACCCTCGAGGAGACGCACATGCAGATCGCCCTGTTCATCGCCGAACTGATCGTGGTCCTCGGCTGCATCGTCATGGGCACGCGCTCGAGCGGCGTGGGGCTCGGCCTCTGGGGAGGGACGGGCGTCGCGATCCTCGTGTTCGTGTTCCGGGTGCCGCCCGGGTCGCCGCCCGTGGATGCGCTCCTCATCGTGCTGTCGGTCGTGCTCGCCTCCTCGATGATGCAGTCAGCGGGAGGGATCGACTGGATGGTGTCGGTCGCGGCGAAGCTCATCGCGCGCAGCCCGAAGCAGATCACGCTCGTCGCCCCGCTCATCTCCTTCCTCTTCTCGGTCGGCGCGGGCACCTCGAACATCCTCTATCCGCTGCTGCCCGTGATCCAGGACCTCTCGTACCGCAACGGCATCCGGCCGTCGCGCCCCCTCTCGCTCTCCGTGGTCGCGACCGGCGTCGCGCTGGCCTGCAGCCCGGTCTCGGCGGCGATGGCCGCGATGGTGACGCTCACCGACGTGGCGCCGTGGAACTTCGAGCTCATCGACATCCTCAAGGTGACGATCCCGGCCGCCGTCGTCGGCATCGTGGTGTCGAGCTTCGTCGTGAACCGTCTCGGCAAGGAGCTCGCCGACGACCCGGAGGTGCAGGCGAAGATCGCCCGCGGCGAGCTCGCACCGCCGCGGGCGGGCGCCGCCGAGGTCAAGGCGGACGTGACCGTGACCGCCGCGGGACGCAACGCGGCGATCATCTTCCTGCTCGGCGTCGCCGTGATCGTGCTGTTCGGCCTGTTCAAGGGGCTCCGCCCGCTCGACGGCTCGGGCGACCCGGTGAGCATGACGCCGATCATCGAGATCGTGATGTTCGTGGCCGGAACCGTGATCCTCCTCGTGTCGCGCCCCAAGGTCGGCGAGATCCCGACGATGTCGGTGTTCAAGGCCGGCATGGTCTCGGCGATCGCGCTGTTCGGCCTCGCGTGGCTCACCGACACCTTCCTCGGCGCGCACGCGACGCTCATCTCGGAGGGCGTCGGCGGCCTCGTCACCGCGGCCCCGTGGATCTTCGCCCTCGGCGTCTTCCTCGTCTGCGTGCTCACGACCAGCCAGTCCACGGCCACCCGCACGATCGTGCCGATCGGCCTCGCGGCGGGGATCCCGCTCGGGCTGCTGTCGGGCATGTGGGCGGGCGCGTTCGCGGGCATCTACCTGCTGCCGACCAACGGCTCGCAGATCGCCGCGGCGAACTTCGACACCTCGGGGACGACGAAGCTCGGCACGAAGCTCGTGGACCACTCGTTCTTCGCCCCCACGCTCATCCTCGCCGTGACGACGATCGGCTTCGGCGCCCTCTTCGGCGTGCTCTGGGGCGGCTGATCCGCCCTCGTCGGCGGGCGGGCTCCGCCGGGATCAGCCCGCTCGGTACAGGTCCCAGGAGCGGCGGCAGGCCGTGGCGATCCTGTCGACGTGCGCGGGGTCCTCGGTGATCCAGTCGGTGCCGGGCCGGTGCAGCTGCGCGGTGGCCGCGTCGCCGAGCAGGAACTCGCGGAGGAACTCGGCCTGCACGGCGTCGAGCACGGCTCCCGCCGCGGCGGCCTCGTCCGCGAGCGTGCGGAAGCGGGCGCCGGCGGCGAGGATCTCCTGGCTGCCGAGATAGGGCTGGTTGAGGGCGACATCACCCGGCTGCGCGGCGTCGAAGCCGACGCGGTGCGCTTCGGCGAGGGCGCGCAGGCGCTCCGGCGCCATGGTCGGGGGGTCGGCGGGGTCGCGCTCCTCGCCGCGGGCGTCGCCCCGGTTGGAGAGCGCGACGATGTTCGGCAGGCGGTCCTTCTCGGCGCGCGGGACGTCGACCGCGCCGTCCTTCGTGGTCGTGGTGTTCATGGTGTCGTGGAACGACAGCCGGGTGAGCGCGCCTCCGGTGCGCAGCCGCTCGGCGACCATCCGCTCGGTCAGCTCGTCGCGGGTGCGCTCGTAGACGCCGAGACCGCGCTCGGCGACCTCGACGAACGTCTCGACGAGCCGGTGCAGGCCGGCCCCGGTGTCCGGCACCTCGATGATCGGGAAGAACGAGAACGTGACGGGGCGGATCGCGTCGACCCCGGAGAGGTCGACCCTCTGCCAGGGGCCGGCGGCGCGGACGCGCTCGATCGCCGCGGTCAGGTCGGCGGCGACGTCGGCGGGCCGTGCGCGGTTCGGATCGCGGACGAGACGCGGATGCGGGTTGATCACGGCGACGACCCGGGGATCCTGCGATGCCCAGCGCCGCACGACGGCCGCCGTCGCGACATCGGTGAAGTCGTACTGCAGCCGTCGCGTGAGCGCGGGGGAGAGGAACTCGGCGAGCTCCTCGGGGATCGCGGCGCCGGCGTGCGGGCAGCTGACGAGCAGGTCGGCGTCGCGCAGCGCGTCGTCGAGGGAGCGGTGCTCCGGATCCGCGTAGACGACGATGTCGTCGGGGGTGAACGTGCGGCCGGCGGGGATGAGGTCGAGGGCGCCCATGCGGCTCATGCTACCCAGCGGCCCACCGGGCGAGCGGTCCGGGCTCGCGGTCGTCCTCCGGGACCCAGCGCCCGGGGTGCACCGCGGCGATCGCGTCGAGCACCGTCGCGTACACGGCGTCGGCGTCGATCCAGGGCGGGGCGACGCGCGCGAGCTCGAGGCTGACCGCGCCGTGCACCTGCGCCCAGACGGCCAGGGTGCTGCGCAGATCGACGTCCTCGTCGACGCGATCGGCGCCGGTGAGGGTGCGGGCGAGGGGGAGGAGCGCATCCAGCTCCGGATCGGGCTCCGGGTCACCGCCGGCGCTCGGGGCGCCGTGAGGTGCTCCGGCGATCGCGCCGCTGAACATGAGCCGGTAGCGATCGGGGTGCTGCAGCGCCCAGGCGCGATACGCCTCGCCGAGAGCGCGCAGGCCCCCGGGCTCCGCCTCGCGCTGCGCGCGGGCGAACGAGGCGAAGGAGTCCGCGACCACGGCGGTGATGAGGTCCGCCTTGCTGCCGAACAGCGAGTAGACCGCCGATGTCGAAGTCCCTGCCTCGCCCGCCGCCTCGCGCACGGAGAAGCGGTCGGGGCCGTCCCGGTCGATCATCGCCGAGGCGACCTCGATCAGTCGCGAACGCAGGGCCGCGTCGTGGGTGATGGGTCTTGCCATGGAAAGGATCTTATCGTAACGTCGTTCTGTAACAATGTTCTATAACGACGTTCGCAAGGAGTGGCGATGAGCAGGCAGGTCTTCCCCGGTCGGTACACGGCAGCCGTGGACCGCAGCGACATCACGGTGTTCGTCATCGGGATGCGGGCGAACAGATGGTGGCAGCTGGGCCGGGTGCAGCGCGTGGCGCGGCAGATGCCGAAGATCCTGCGGCATCTCGCAGAGCACCCGGAGGCAGGCATGCTCGGCTGCGAGAGCTGGCTCGGGCGCACCACGATCCTGCTCTCCTACTGGGAGAGCCCGGAGCACCTGCAGCGCTTCGCCGCCGATCGGGACGCCCCGCATCTGCAGCCGTGGCGCGACTTCATGCGCACGATGCTCGGATCTGGCAGCGTCGGGGTCTGGCACGAGACGTACCAGGTGCCGGCGGGGGAGATGGAGGCGATCTACGCCGACATGCCGCTGTTCGGACTCGCCGCCGCGACGGCGCACGAGCCGGTCGGCGCGGGCCGGAACACCGCGCGCCAGCGGCTCGGCCGCTGAGCGGGCCGGCGGGCGTCTGCAGGCAGGCGACGGCCTCAGGGAGCGCCGGGCAGGCCGAGTGCCCGCATCACGAACCAGATCAGGCCGAACAGGAGCACCACGGCGGTGACGGCGACGCCCAGCGCGGTCGCCGTCCGGGGCATCCGGCGGCGGAGCAGCAGGAGGGGCGGGAAGACCACCAGGATGATCGAGAGCTGCACCGCCTCGATCCCCAGGTTGAAGACGAGGAGCGACCAGAGCAGGGTCCAGGACCACGGCTCCTCGATCTTCAGCGCGGTCGCGAAGCCGAGGCCGTGAATGAGTCCGAATCCGAACACGATCCCGAGGCGCAGGAGGGCTGCCCTGCGACTGGGCGGAGGCGCCGGCTCTCCGCGGTGGCGTGCGGCGCGGCGGAGCCGTTCCTCCCAGAGGTGCCAGCCCGCGACCGCGGCGATCGACAGCGCGATCGCGGGCTCGACGACGTTCGCGCCGATGTGCACCAGACCGAGCGCGGAGAGGAGGAACGTGATCGAGTGCGCGACCGTGAAGCATGTCGCCGCGAAGACCACGTCGCGCAGGCGCCGCGAGCTGATGACGAGCGCGACGAGGAACAGGATGTGGTCGATCCCCGTGAGCAGGTGCTCGGCCCCGAGGAGGAAGAACTCGGCGAAGCGCGCGGTCCACGGCTGAGCTGTCGAGAACTGCGGATGCGCGGCATCGAGCGCGGCGCTGCCGCTGCGCCCGTCGAGGGCGTACGTCACGATCGTCTTGGTGTCCTTGACCATGCCCTCGGAGTCGGGGAACAGCGCGCTCCGCACGACGAACGCCCCGTCGTGCCCGGCGCCGCACGCGTAGCGCACCGCGAAGCGCGCATAATCGGTCGCATCCCTGGTGTGGAATGCGGCGGGCCCGTCCGGTCGGGGGACGCAGCCTGCTCCGCCCTCGACCGCGACGCGGAAGCGCGCCGTCGTGTAGGCGAGGATCGCTGCGGCGTGGTCGGCCAGCACCTGACCCTCGGCGCCCTGCCGAGGGTGCTCGATCGCGTCGTCGAACAGCGCGGGATCGTGCTGCGCCCTCGCCGCCGAGGCGCTCAGCAGCTCGTACTGCAGATCGAATTCGACGCGGACGTCGGTCGTGCCCGCCGGGGTCAGATCTGCGTACGCAACCGTGGTCACATGCGCGGCGGCGGGGCCGGCCGAGAGCAGGAGCGCGGCGGCGACGAGCGCGAGGACGACCGCGACGCGCGGCGCCGAGCGCATCGTCGGGAGCATTGCTCCGGCCCGGGTCAGGCCTGCGGGACCTGCCCGAGCTGCGACTCGATCCCGGCGATGCGCGCGTACTCGTCGAAGCGGAACGTCGCGCTGCCGCTCGCGTCGCTGACGACCGCCGCGGAGTAGGCCTCGTCGGCCCACTGCATGCTCCAGCCGGCGAGACGGGCCAGATCCCAGACCGAGGAGCGCGCGTCGGAGAGCGTCAGCTCGGAGAGGATCCGCGGGAGCGCGACGACGGCGTCGGCGACGGTGAGCGGCGGGAGGGGCGCGTCGAGCAGGAAGATGGCGCGCGTGCCGCTGCCGACGGGCGCGGAGTAGTACGGCGAGCGGCCGGTGATCTCCTCCGCGATCGCGCCGACCTGATGCGCGGCGCCGGCGATCCAGCCGTCCAGATCGGCGTCGGCCTCGGCCGGGAACGGCAGTTCCGGGGTCGAGAGCTCGGCGATCGAGTAGGTCGTGCCGTAGTCGCGGAGTCCTGCGACCGACGGGTCGGATCCGCCCTGCGGGTGCGCCCAGGCCCACATCAGCGAGCGGGGTCCGGGCGCGATCGTCGCGACGAGCGACGCGCGTGCGACGAGGGTGCGGCTCGGATCCGTCTCGGACGTGAAGGTCAGTGTGCCCGCCGCGAGGTCTGCGTCCCAGCGGTGCTCGCCCAGGGCGGCGGTCGCGGCGACCAGCTGGTCCTGGCGGAGGGCGGCGAACAGTGCCGCGCGGTCGGCGAGGGGCGCGAGGGCGGGGAAGGTCATGGGTTCATCCTGCCGCGGACGCCTATGAATGCGCCAGTCAGACGCCATCCGGCGCCTGTTCGCGGGCGCCGGACGCGGCCGTCGCCCGTCCCATGCGCCAGATGCCGGGGATCAGCATGGTGCCCAGGGCGATGACCGCGTAGACGATCGCCGAGCCGACCATGAGCGCGGTCACGTCGGCGCGCGCGATCAGCCAGCCGAAGGCGAGCGTGCCGAGCGGCATCGCGATGTAGCTGCCGAGCATGTCGTAACTGGACACCCGGGACAGTTTGTCCTCGGGGATCTGCTCCATCATCGTGACGTTCCACCCGGTGCTGAACACCTCGACGCCCGCACCCGCGATGAACGCGGCGGCGATGAGGAGCAGGACCGAGGGGTGCACGCCCAGGAGCGTGAGCGGGATCGCGAGGGCGCTCATCCCGAGCATGCCCAGCCGCAGCGGGCGCCGCAGCGGCAGCCAGAGCAGCACGAGGGTCATCACGAGCACGCCCGCGCCCTCGGCGCTCACGACCCACCCCCAGCCGGCGATGCCGAGGAGCGGGTCGTTCTTGGCGATGTACGGACCAGCGACGCCCCAGGCGCCGACGTGGATCGCGTTGAGGACCATGAACGCGAGCACGACGATCCACAGCCAGGGGCGGGACCAGAACTCGCGCCATCCGTCGTGCAGGTCGTGGAACAGGCCCGCCCGCTGCCCGCGCACGGGCGGCGGCAGGCGCACGAGCGCGAGGAACACGATCGCGAGCGCCCAGCCCGCCGCCTGGATCACCATGACCCAGGCGGGGCCGGCGAGCGCGACGATGCCTCCTGCGACGACCGGGCCCGCGATCGTGGTGGCGGAGCGGGCGAAGGACAGCAGCGCGTTGGCCTGCTGCAGATGAGCGGGCGTCGTCAGCTGCGGGATGAGCCCCTGCATCGCGGGCATGACGAAGGCGGCGGATGCGCCGTTCAGTGCGGCGAGGCCGGCCAGCAGCGGGACCGTCGCGGTGTGCGTGAAGAGCAGTGCGGCCGTCGTGCCGATCGAGAGGATGTCGACCACGTAGCTGGTCTGGATCACGAGCGCCCGCGGCAGCCGGTCCGCGACGACGCCGCCGAGCAGCAGGAAGAGGACGTTCGCCACCGTGAACGCCGTGAGCACGATCGAGAGCGCACCGGCATCGTTGTCGATGCTCAGCACGGCGAACGCGAGGGCAATCGACGACATCGAGCCGGTGACGAGCGTGAGGGTGCGCGCCAGGAAGAACCAGCGGAACCCGCGGTCCTGCAGCGCGGCGAGGGCCTTCTTCACTCGCCCCATCCTGACAGCTTCGGCGCACCGCACGCCGGACGGCACGCACTACTCAGGCCGGATGTCGCCCGGACCGGGATCCACGGCCGGTTCCCTCGCGTGAGCGACATCCGGCCTGAATTGTGCGCACCGGACCTCGGGCACCCCGGGTGAGGAGGCCGAGGTCAGTAGCTGGAGGCGGGGCCGGTGGCCGAGGCGGGGAGGAACCGGGTCGCGAGTGCCTCCGAGGCGCGGGCGAGGAGGGCGACGTCGGCGCCCACCGCGACGAACGCGGCGCCCGCGGCGATGTACGCATCGGCCGCGGCCGGGTCGAACGCGTTCACGCCCACCGGCTTGCCCGCAGCGGTCACCGCGGCGAACACCTGCTCCACGGCGGCCATCACGTCGGGGTGCGTCTGCTGTCCGAGCAGCCCCAGCGACGCAGCGAGATCGGACGGCCCGACGAACACCGCGTCCACGCCGTCGACCGCGGCGATCTCCGCCGCCCGGGCGACGCCCGCGGCGGTCTCGATCTGCACGGTGACCGACACGTGCTGCGCGGCCTCGGCGAGGTATCCCTCGACCCGGTTCCAGCGGGCGCTGCGGGCCAGGGCGGATCCGACGCCGCGCACGCCCTGCGGCGAATAACGGGTCGCGGCGACCGCGGCGCGCGCCTCGTCGGCGGACGACACCATCGGCACGATGAGGTTCTGCGCGCCGAGGTCCAGGACCTGCTTGATGATGACGGGATCGTTCCACGGCACGCGCACGAGCGGGGTGATCGGGTAGGCCGCGGCGACCTGCAGCTGCACCTGGAGGGTGTCCAGCGTGTTGGCGGAGTGCTCGCCGTCGACGAGCAGCCAGTCCAGTCCGGATCCGGCCGCGATCTCGGTGACGACGGGGCTGCCGGTGCACGCCCACATCCCGATCAGGGGGCGGTCGGCGCCGGCGAGGCGCTCGCGGAACGTCGGGCTCAGACGAAGCGGCATTCGATGACTCCCATCGGCCCATAGTCGCAGCGCACCTCGTCGCCGCGCGAGACCCACATCGGCCGGGTGAAGGATCCGGCCAGGATGATCTCTCCCGCCTCGAGGCGCGCGCCGTGCTGGTGGAACTTGTTCGCGAGCCAGGCGACGCCCGTCGCGGGGTGACCGAGGACGCCGGCGGCGACCCCGGTCTCCTCGATCTCGCCGTTGCGGCTGAGCACCCCGGGCACCCAGCGCAGGTCGATCTCGTCCGGGCGCTTGTGCACGGTGCCGAGCACCATCGCCCCGTAGGCCGCGTTGTCGCTGATCGTGTCGACGATCGTGCGGCCCTCGAGCTCGATGTGCGAGTTGAGCACCTCGAGGGCCGGCACGGCGTAGTCGATCGCGGCGAGGGCGTCCTCGAGCGTGCAGTCGGGGCCTTCGAGCGGCTCCTTGAGCACGAACGCGAGCTCGACCTCGATCCGCACGTTCGAGAAGTGGTCGACCGGGATCTCGGATCCGGACGGGTACACCGTGTCGTCGAACATGACGCCGTAGTCGGGCTCGGTGATGCCCGTCGCCTGCTGCATCGCCTTGCTCGTCAGGCCGATCTTGCGCCCCACCAGCCGGCGTCCCGCGGCGACCTGCGCGTCGCGCCAGACGCCCTGGATCGCGTACGAGTCCTCGACGGTCGCCTCGGGGTGCCGTGCCGTGATGCGCGGGATCACCCCGTGCGCGCGGTCGGCCTCGGCGAGCTCCGCGGCGAGCTGCGCGATGGTGCCGGCGTCGAGGCTCACAGCTGGTGTCCGAGCTTGTACTCGCCCTGCTTCCACTCCGGCATGGCCTCCTCGTCGGCGGGACGGGTGTAGCTGAACCCGTCGGCGCCGATCGTGACGGCCATCTCGCTGCTGTCCGTGCGGGCCACGACCGGCTGCGGGTTGCCGTCGAGGTCGAGCACGAGCGAGGCGTCGGTGTACCAGCTCGGCACGACGGGGTTGCCCCACCAGTCGCGGCGCTGGTTGTCGTGCACGTCCCAGGTGACCACGGGGTTGTCCGGGTCGCCGGTGTAGTAGTCCTGCGTGTAGACCTCGACGCGGTGGCCGTCGGGGTCGCGGAGGTACAGGTAGAACGCGTTGCTCACGCCGTGGCGGCCGGGTCCCCGCTCGATCGCGTCGGAGCGGCGGAGCGCGCCGAGCTTGTCGCAGATCGCGAGGATGTTGTGCTTCTCATGCGTCGCGAAGCACACGTGGTGCATGCGCGGGCCGTCGCCGCCGGTCATCGCGGTGTCGTGCACGGTGGGCTTGCGGCGCATCCACGCGGCGTACACCGTGCCCTCCTCGTCCTGGATGTCCTCCGTGACGCGGAAACCGAGGTCCTGCATGTACTTCACGGCGCGCGGCACGTCGGGGGTGACCTGATTGAAGTGGTCCAGGCGCACGAGCTCGCCGGGGATGTGCAGGTCGTAGCGCCAGCTCATCCGCTCGACGTGGTCGGTCTGGTGGAAGAACTCGTACGGGAAGCCGAGCGGATCCACGACGCGCACGGAGTCGCCGATCCCCTTCACGAAGCCGTCGGGGTTGCGTCGCACGTCGCAGCCGAGCTCGGTGTAGAACGCGACGGCGAGGTCGAGGTCCGAGGGCTCCCGCACCCGGTACGAGAACGCGGCGACGGCCGCGACGGGGCCCTTGCGCAGCACGAGGTTGTGATGGATGAACTCCTCGGTGGAGCGGAGGTAGATCGTCTCGTCGTCCTCCTCCGTCACGTACAGCCCGAGCACGTCGACGTAGAAGACCCGCGAGGCGGCGAGGTCGGTGACGACGAGCTCCATGTAGGCGCAGCGGAGCACGTCCGGGGCGGGGGAGGAGGGGGTCGGGATCGGGTTGTCGGTGGAGATGGGCGCCTCCTGGCTCGTGAAGAAGCCGGAGGAGGTGAGCGTCATGTCGGCGCGATTGGTCATGTCAGCGTCCTTGCGTGAAAGAGAAGTCGGTCCGGTGATCGGGTCAGCGGGGGTCCGGGTCGTCGAGGTCCTGCTCGGCCGGCGGCGCCTGCTTGCCGAAGACCGGGTTGTGCGGGGCGCCGAGGGTGATGTGCACGCTCTGCTGGTCGGTGTAGAAGTCGATCGAGCGGTAGCCGCCCTCGTGGCCGAGGCCCGACGCCTTCACCCCGCCGAACGGAGTGCGCAGGTCCCGCACGTTGTTCGAGTTCAGCCACACCATGCCCGCCTCGACGGCGCCCGCGAAGTTGTGCGCGCGCTTGAGGTCGTTCGTCCAGATGTAGGCGGCGAGGCCGTAGCGGGTGTTGTTCGCGAGCGCCAGTGCCTCCTCGTCGGTGTCGAAGGGGGTGATCGCGACGACCGGGCCGAAGATCTCCTCCTGGAAGATGCGCGCGTCGGGGGCCACGTCGGCGAACACCGTCGGGGCGACGTAGTTGCCGGTGGAGAAGCCCTCGGGGCGCCCGCCGCCGGCGACGAGGCGGCCCTCGCCCTTGCCGATCTCGACGTAGCTCATGACCTTCTCGTAGTGCTCCGGGTGCACCAGCGCTCCGACCTCGGTGGTCGGGTCGTGCGGCAGGCCGACCTTGACGCGCTTCGCCTGCGCCGCGAAGCGCTCGACGAACTCGTCGTACACGTCGCGCTGCACGATCACGCGGGATCCGGCCGTGCACCGCTCGCCGTTCAGGGAGAAGACGCCGAAGATGCAGGCGTCGATCGCGGTGTCGAGGTCGGCGTCGGCGAAGACGACGGCCGGGCTCTTGCCGCCCAGCTCCATCGACAGGCCCTTCAGGAAGGGCGCCGCGTTGCCGAAGATCAGCTGACCGGTGCGGCTCTCGCCGGTGAACGAGATGAGCGGCACGTCGGGGTGCTTCACGAGGGCGTCGCCGGCATCCTCGCCGAGGCCGTGCACGAGGTTGAAGACGCCCTGGGGCAGCCCCGCCTCCTCGAAGATGCCCGCCCAGAGGGAAGCGGACAGCGGCGTGAACTCGGCGGGCTTCAGCACGACCGTGTTGCCCGTCGCGAGCGCGGGGCCGAGCTTCCAGGACTCGAGCATGAACGGCGTGTTCCACGGCGTAATGAGGCCGGCGACGCCGATCGGCTTGCGGTTGACGTAGTTCATCTGCTTGCCGGGCACCTTGAACGCGTCGTCGGCCTGCGCGACGATCAGGTCGGCGAAGAAGCGGAAGTTCTCGGCGGCACGGCGGGCCTGGCCGAGCGCCTGGGTGATCGGAAGACCCGAGTCGAAGGACTCGAGCTCGGCGAGGCGCGCATCGCGGGACTCGACGATGTCGGCGATCTTGTGCAGCACGCGCGAGCGCTCGCGGGGGAGCATGCGCGGCCAGGGGCCCTCGTCGAAGGCGCGCTTGGCGGCCGCGACGGCGCGCTCGATGTCGGCCTTCTTGCCGGCGGCGGCGCGCACGTAGGTCTCGTTCGTGACGGGGTTGAGCACCTCGAAGGTGTCGCCGTCGAGGGAGTCGACGAACTCGCCGTCGATGTAGTGCTGGATCTTCTCGGGGAGATCGGCGGGGGTGTAGGCGTCGGTCATCATCGTCCTTCCGGGTGGTTCCTGGGTTGTTCCGGCCCTTCTCGGGGCCGGTCGTGCGGTCAGAGTGTCTCGGAGCGGCGGGCGTCGAGGAACGCGTCCATCGTGCGCCAGCGGTGGTTGCGGGCGGCGAGCTCGATCTCGAGGGGATCGGCGCCGGAGCGGATGAGATCCAGGATCTGCACGTGCTCCTCGACGGAGTGCCCCGCCCGTCCCGGCACGAAGGCGAACGTGGAATCGCGGATCCCGGACAGCCGGGCCCAGCCGCGGTGCACGAGGTCGAGGATGTGCGGGTTGGGGCAGGGCTCGTAGAGCACGGAGTGGAACTGGCGGTTCAGCTCGGTGAAGCGGTGCGCGTCGAAGCTGTCCAGCAGCCGGGTCATGCGGTCGTTGACCTCGGCCGCGCGGGCGAGAGCATCGGCGTCGAGCAGCGGGGCGGAAAGCGCGGTCGCCGCGCCCTCGACCAGGCCCAGGGTCTGCATGGTGTGCGCGTACTCGCTCTCGTCCACGAGCGAGACCCGCGCCCCGACGTTGCGCTCGAAGGTGACGAGGCCCTCGGCCTCGAGCCGGCGGATCGCCTCGCGCACGGGCACCACGCTCATCCCGAGCTCGTCGGCGATCGTGCCGAGCACCAGCCGGAAGCCGGGGCCGAAGGCGTGCGAGGCGATGCGGGAGCGGATCCACGAGTAGGCCTGCTCCGACTTGCTCGCCGTGAGCAGGTCGGTCATGCCCCGGGCTCCGCGGATGCGGCCTTCGCGGCGTCGTACTTCGCCCGCCAGGCGGCGTTCATCGGGAACAGCCCGTCGACGGGATGCCCGGCCTCGACCTGCTCGGCGATCCAGGCGTCCTCCTCCTCCTGGGCGAGGGTGGCGTCGACGACCTCTTCGACGAGCGCGGGCGGGATCACGATCACGCCGTCGCTGTCGCCGACGATGATGTCGCCCGGCTGCACCGTGGCGCCGCCGCAGGCGATCGTCACGTCGACGTCCCACGGCACGTGCTTGCGGCCGAGCACCGAGGGGTGCGCGCCCTGGGAGAAGACCGGAAGGCCGATCTCGGCGACCGCGGCGAAGTCGCGCACGCCGCCGTCGGTGACCACGCCGGCGGCGCGGCGGGCCTGGGCGCGCAGGGCGAGGATGTCGCCGAGCGTTCCCGTGGTGGCGTCCCCCCGGGCCTCGATCACGATGATCTCGCCCTCCTCGACGGCATCGAACGCGCGCTTCTGCGCGTTGTAGCCGCCGCCGTGGGTCTTGAACAGATCCTCGCGGGCGGGGACGAACCGCAGCGTCTTCGCGGTCCCGACGATCTTGGCGCCGGGGAGGTTCGCCGAGACCCCGTCGATGAAGCAGGCGTGCAGGCCGCGCTTGCGGAGCTGGGCGCTGAGGCCCGCCGTCGGGGCGGCCGCGAGTTTGGCGCGGAGCTGCGGGTCGAGTCCGGGCTCCGTCGCGGGGGCTTCCGCGGCGGCTTCGGCGGGCAGCCCGGCCGCCTCGCGCGATCCCCAGGCCTCGGCGCGCTGCAGGTCGTCCACGGCGGGGAGGGATCCGAGGGAGCCGTCGAAGGCGACGGTGCCCTGCGTGACGGTGGTGCGCAGCCCGCCGGAGGTGAACGTCCGGGAGGAGTGCGGGGCGTCGACCTCGACGACGACGACGTCCCCAGGGACGATCACGCTGGATCCGGCCGGGGTGCCGGTGAGGATGATGTCGCCGGGTTCGAGCGTGAAGTGCTGGGAGAGGTCAGCGATCAGCTGCGGCAGCGGGAACAGGAGGCCGCTGGTCTCATCGTCCTGCCGCAGGTCGCCGTTCACCCAGGCGCGCACGCGGAGCTCGGCGGGGTCGACCTCGGCGGCCGGGATGAGGTCGGGCCCGATCGGGGTGTAGCCGTCGCCGCCCTTCGAGCGCACATTGGAGCCCTTGTCGTTCGCGCGCAGGTCGTAGAGCCCGAGGTCGTTCGACGCGGTCACCCAGGCGACGTGCGACCAGGCGTCCTCGACGCTCACCCGGTGGGCGGCGGTGCCGATGATGAGTGCGATCTCGCCCTCGAAGGCGAGCAGCTCGGTGCCGGCGGGGCGCTCCACGACGCCGTCGGTGCCGGCCATGGAGGAGGACGGCTTGAAGAAGTAGGAGGGGGTCGCGGGGGTGCGGCCGCGCTGGTCGGCACGG
This sequence comes from Microbacterium sp. MMO-10, assembly GCF_037148715.1. Classification (NCBI taxonomy): domain Bacteria; kingdom Bacillati; phylum Actinomycetota; class Actinomycetes; order Micrococcales; family Microbacteriaceae; genus Microbacterium; species Microbacterium sp. MMO-10. The sequence goes on from NZ_JBBCSV010000003.1 coordinate 689,871, forward strand.
GAGCGGTAGTTGAGGTGGATCGCGATGATCTTGCCGGGCCGGTCGATCGGTGCGGACATGGGCGCCTCCTCGCGCGGTGGGTGCCAGGGGTGCCTTGGCGTCGTATTCGAAATCGTATATCATCGTGTCGAGCCCGGCAAGCAGGGAATCCGGATCCGTCCGCAACGGGATCCGAGGCCCCCGACGGGCACGACGACGATGTCGGCCAAGACGACGACGTCCCATGCAAAGGAGTACGCAATGTCCGCAGAATCCTCCCCGGGCTTCACGCCCACCGGCACCATCGCCTCGGCCGCCGACCGGCGCCGGGTGGTCTTCGCCACCGTCATCGGCACCACGGTCGAGTGGTACGACTTCTTCATCTACGCCACCGCGGTGGGGCTGGTGTTCGGCCAGCTCTTCTTCAAGGACCTCGGTGCGAACAGCGCCCTCGTCGGGTTCGCGACCGTCGGCGTGAGCTTCCTGTTCCGCCCTCTCGGCGCGTTCCTGGCGGGCCACTTCGGCGACAAGTTCGGCCGCAAGGCCGTGCTGATGTGGACGCTGATCCTCATGGGCGCGGCGACGGCGCTGATCGGCGTGCTGCCCGATGCGAACGCGATCGGGGTCGCGGCTCCGATCCTCCTGGTGCTGCTGCGCATCCTGCAGGGGATCTCGGCCGGCGGCGAGTGGGGCGGGGCGGTGCTGATGGCCGTCGAGCACGCCCCCAAGGCCAAGCGCGGCATCTTCGGCGCGGCGCCGCAGATCGGCGTGCCCCTGGGCCTGCTGATCGCCTCCGGCGTGATGGCGATCATGGCGCTCGTCGCGCCGGGCGACCAGTTCCTGTCCTGGGGCTGGCGGATCCCGTTCCTGCTCAGCGTGGTGCTGATCGTGGTCGGCTACTACGTGCGCCGTCGGGTCGAGGAGAGCCCGGTGTTCACCGAGCTCGCCGAGCGCAAGGAGGCCGCGAGCATGCCGATCGTGCAGCTGTTCCGCAAGCACCTGCTGCTCGTGATCATCGCCGCCCTCGTCTTCGCCGGCAACAACGCGGTCGGGTACATGACCACCGGCGGGTACATCCAGGGATACGCGACCAACCCCGAGGGCGCGCTCAAGCTCGACCGCGGACCCGTGCTCTGGGCGGTGGCCGGCTCTGCCGTCACCTGGTTGCTGTCGACCCTGGTCGCCGGGTGGATCTCGGACCGGATCGGGCGTCGCACCACCTACATCATCGGCTGGATCCTGCAGCTGATCGGCGTGTTCACGCTGTTCCCGCTGGTGAACACCGGGCAGATCGGACTGCTGTTCGTGGCCCTCGCGATCCTCACGATCGGACTCGGCTTCACCTACGGCCCGCAGGCGGCGCTCTACACCGAGCTGTTCCCCGCCTCGATCCGCTTCTCCGGGGTCTCGATCTCCTACGCGATCGGCGCCATCGTCGGAGGCGCCTTCGCGCCGACCATCGCGACCGCGATCGTGCAGGCGACGGGCTCGACGCAGGCGGTCACCTGGTACCTCGCCGGCATGACGGTGATCGGCCTCGTCGCGACGCTGCTGCTGCGCGACCGCAGCGGCATCCCGCTCGGCCCCGACGCGGAGGCCGAGCAGGCGGTGAGCCCGATCTACGGGATGTCCCGGGCCTAGACCGGAAGACCGGGCGCGGCGCCGTATTCAGGCTGGGCTGCCGGTGGTGGGGGTTCTGGCCCGTGGTTTCGCGGGGTGGGGCTGGTCTGGCCTGAGTTGGGCGGGGTCCGGCTCAGGCCCGGAGCGCGTGGCGGATGGTTGCGGCGGAGCGCCGCAGGCGCGCGGCGAGTCGCGAGTCTCGCTATCGGCCGCGCCTGCGGCGCCGTATTCAGGCTGGGCTGCCGGTGGTGGGGGTTCTGGCCCGTGGTTTCGCGGGATGGGGCTGGTCTGACCTGAGTTGGGTCGGCTCAGGCTCCGAGGGCGTCGCGGATGGTCGCGGCGGAGTGCTGCAGGCGTGCGGCGATCTCGGCGTCGGTGCGGTCGGTGGCGACGTGCACCACGGCGATCGCGGCGGGGCGCTGTCCGCGCAGGGCGAGCGGAACCGCCACCGACTGCACGGTCGGGATGACCTCGTCGTGGCTGGTCGCGAAGCCCGCCAGGCGGGATCCGGCGACCGCGTCGTGCAGCGCCGCGGGGGCTCCCTCGGGCCACTCGACCTCGGGCAGTTGCGCGAGGATCGCCTTGCCGGGGGCGCCGACCGTCACGGGATGCCGGGCGCCCGGGCGCTGCGCCACGCTCGCGACGGTGTGCCGCGGCTCGACGCTGACCAGGGTGATGCACTCCTCGCCGTCGAGCACGGCGAGGAAGCAGGTCATGCCGAGCTCGTTCGCGACGGCGGTCAGCTCGGGAAGGGCCTCGGCCTGCAGATCCTGCGCGACCCCGGCGGCGAGTGCGGCCATGCGCGGCCCCAGCGCGACGAGGCCCGCCGCGTCCCGCCCGATCAGGCGGTGGTCCTCGAGGGTGCGGAGCAGGCGGTACGCGATCGAGCGGTGCACGCCGAGGCGTGCGGCGATCTCGTCGATCGAGAGGGGGCCGCGCTCGTCGCCGAGGATCTCGAGGATCCGGATTCCGCGGCTGAGCGTCTGGGATGCAGGGGCTTCGGCCATGGATCCGCCTTCCGATGTTGATCGACGTCGCGACCTCGGCTAGTCTGTGTTCAATAGTAGAACGTTGCGTTCGAATATAGAACACGGATCACCCGGTGCGCAAGAGCCGCCGACGATCCCGAACCACGCCCGACGGCGCCGTCAGGAAGGAATCGACGACGATGCAGTTCCACCACCACGGATACGTCTCCCACGACCCGCGGGTGCTCCCGGCCGCCGGCACCGGTATCGACCGCCCCGCCGACCTCCCCGACGAGGTCGATGTGCTCATCGTCGGATCCGGGCCTGCGGGAATGCTGCTGGCGGCTCAGATGTCGCAGTACCCCGGCATCACGACCCGGATCATCGAGCGCCGCGGCGGTCGGCTGGAGCTCGGTCAGGCCGACGGGATCCAGCCGCGCAGCGTCGAGACCTTCCAGGCGTTCGGCTTCGCCGAGCGCATCGTCGCCGAGGCCTACAACATCGGCTGGATGAACTTCTGGGGGCCGGATCCGGAGAACCCGCAGAACATCGTCCGCACCGCGCGCACGGCCGACTACGCGTACGACATCTGCGAGTTCCCGCACCTCATCGTGAACCAGGCGCGGGTGCTCGACTACTTCGCCGAGGCGGCCGCCGACGGGCCCGCCCGGATCGTCCCCGACTACGGCGTGCAGTTCACCGGCCTCACCGTCCACGAGGACGGCGAGCACCCGGTCGAGGTGCAGGTGCGCTACGTCACCGGCGACCGCGAGGGGGAGGAGCGCACGATCCGCGCGACCTACGTCGTGGGCTGCGACGGCGCGCGCAGCGGGGTGCGCGAGGCGATCGGCCGCACGCACGTGGGCGCGATGGCCGCGCACGCCTGGGGCGTCATGGACGTGCTCGTGAACACCGACTTCCCGGACTGGCGCACCAAGTGCGCGATCAACGCGGAGGCCGGCAACATCCTGCACATCCCGCGCGAGGGCGGCTACCTGAGCCGCATGTACATCGACCTCGGCGAGGTCGCGGCGGGGGACGACCGCCAGGTCAGGCACACTCCCATCGAGGCGATCATCGCCAAGGCGAACGAGATCCTGCACCCCTATGCGATCGACGTGAAGCAGGTCGCCTGGCACAGCGTCTACGAGGTGGGGCACCGGATCACGGACGGCTTCGACGATGTGGGGGAGGGCAGCACCCGTCATCCGCGGGTCTTCCTCACCGGCGACGCCTGCCACACCCACAGCGCCAAGGCGGGCCAGGGCATGAACGTCTCGATGCAGGACGGGTTCAACCTCGGCTGGAAGCTGGGGTCGGTGCTCACCGGCCGCAGCCCGCAGGAGCTGCTCTCGACGTACGGCGCCGAGCGGCACCCCGTGGCGCAGCAGCTCATCGACTTCGATCGCGAGTGGTCCTCGCTCATGGCGCGCAAGCCCGAGGAGATCTCGGATCCGCAGGAGCTCGCGAACTACTACCTCGCGACCGCCGAGTTCCCCTCCGGGTTCATGACCCAGTACACGAGCTCGATGATCACCGGATCCGCCGCGCATCAGCCGCTCGCCGCGGGCTTCCCGCTCGGCAAGCGCTTCAAGAGCGCCGAGGTCGTCCGCGTCTCCGACGGCAACGTCGTGCACCTCGGACACCACGCGAAGGCGGACGGACGCTGGCGCGTGTACGCGTTCGGCGACGCGACCGGCTCCGGACTCGACGCCTGGGCCGAGGCCGCGGCGCCGGTGCTCGCCCGGTTCACGCCCGCCGACGGCGACGTGGACGCGGTGTTCGACGTGAAGGCCGTCTACCAGCAGTCCGCCGAGGACCTCGATGTCACGACCGCGCCGGCGCTCTTCCAGCCGAAGACGGGCCCGCTCGGGCTCACCGACTGGGAGAAGCTCTACGCCGCCGCGCCCTCGCACTGGTCGAAGGGCGACATCTTCGTCGAGCGCGAGCTGTCCCGCGACGGCGTCGTGATCGTCGTGCGTCCCGACCAGTACGTCGCCGCGATCCTGCCGCTCGGCGCGATCGGCGAGCTGGAGTCGTTCCTCGAGGGGGCGTTCCTGGAGGCCTGAGACTCCGGAGCCGGCGCCGGGCGTTCGGCCTCAGCCGCGGATCGGCGTCGCCCCGCCGGTGACGACGATGCCGCCGACCTCCGGGATCGTGACCGTCAGCAGGCTCGGGCGGCCGACGTGCGCGCCCTGGTGGATCCGCACCACGCGGTCCTCGGGGACGCGGCCGATCGCCCGCAGGTAGGCGCCGGTCGCCGCGGCGGCCGATCCGGTCGCCGGGTCCTCGGTGATCCGGCCGACGGGGAAGAGGTTGCGTGCGAGCAGCTCTCCGCCGGCCACCGGGTGCAGCACCGTGATCGTGCCGGTCCAGCCGCGCTCGCTCATGAGCGCGGCCACGGGCTCGGGCGCGAAGCGGAACTGATGGAAGATCTCCGGATCCCGCAGTACCAGCACCGGATGCCAGTTGCCCGCGAACGACTCGCGCGCGGGATGGGCCGGATCCAGATCCTCGGCGCGCAGCGAGAGCACCTCGAGCAGGCGGGCGAGGACGCCGGGATCCAGCTCCCGCACCACCGGCTCGACGCTGGTGAAGGCGACCTCGATGCCGCCCGCGCCGGTCGACGCCGTGAGGGCCACGTCGCCGACGGGGGTCTCGAAGGTCATGTCGCCGTCGCCCTCGCGCTCCGCGAGCAGCACGGCGGTCGCCACGGTCGCGTGTCCGCAGAACGGCACCTCCGCCGCCGGCGACCAGTACCGGATCCGGTAGCGGCGCTCGCCCGCCTCGGCGCTCCTGCCGAGCAGGAACGCCGTCTCGGGGTAGCCCACCTCGGCCGCGATCCGCTGCATGTCCGCGTCGGTCAGCGCCCCCGCGTCGAGCACGATGCCGGCGGGATTGCCGCCTTCCGGGGCGGCGGCGAAGGCGGCGTAGCGGAGGATCTCGGGGGTGGCGCTCATGGGGTCGAGCCTACGGCGACCCTGGCCCGGGGGCGTTCGGGTCGGGTTGATCGAGGGAGGCGAGGATCCGCCGGGTCGCCTCCGCGAGGGCGGGTACGCTCGCGCGCGCCGTTTCGAGCACCACCGCGTGCGCCGTGTCGAAATAGTGATGCGCCAGGTGGTCGCGCATGCGGGCGATGTGCGACCAGGCGACGCCCGGCTCCGTTTCGAGGAGTGACGTGGGCAAAGCCTTCGTCGCCTCTCCGATCTCGAAGAGCCGCATGCGGATCGCATCGAAGCGCATCCCCTCGTCGATGTCGACGGCGCCCAGATGCTCGGCGATCGCTTCGGCGGCGCTGAGGAGGTCATTCAGGCGCGCTCGTGGCGAGCGCTTCACAGCATCACGACATCTCGCGTGACAGAAGGGGTGACATCTGCCTTCAATCCGTCGCGCGGAACGAGATCGACCGAGCGGCCGAGAAGGTCTTCGAGTTCGACCTGAGCGCCGATGATAGCGAGCAGCCCCGTTCCGTCGGCGATGTCGACGAGCAGGTCGATATCGCTGGTGCTCGTCTCCTCGCCCCGCGCCACGCTGCCGAAGACGCCCACGTTCGTCAGGCCGTGCGCGGCCAGGACGTCGACGATCTCGTCGCGTCGCCGTCGGATGCGTTCCAGCTCGGAGAGCGGCGCGTACTCGATGGTGAGCCCGGCGGCCCCCAGTAGCAGGTCGACGGCGCCGAAGGAGGGCTCGCGCTTGCCGCGTTCGTAGTCGCTGATCACGTTCTGCGCGATGCCGCTGCGACGGGCGAGCTCGATCTGGGTCATGCCGGCGCGCTTTCGCGCCTCCCGGATCACTTCCGCCGCTCGTGCCATGACGCCACGATATCACTGATCCGCGATATCCCGGATCAGTGATATCGAAGAGTTCTTGGCGTGGTCCGTGTGGGGCAGGGGTGCACCGGCCGACGTTCAGGAGTTCACGCGGATGATCTCCTCCTGGTACGGGGCGATCACGTCGCCGGAGATGCGCAGGTCGAGCACGAGGAACGGGCGGGTCGCGGGATCCTCGGACGTCCAGGCGGCGAGTCGGTCGAGGTCGGCGAGGGTGCGCACCGCGACGCCCTCGGCGCCCACCGCCGCGGCGAAGGCGGCGAAGTCGACCTGCGGGATGAGCATGGGCTCGCGGGCCAGGCCCTTGAGGCCGTAGAGGTTGACCTCGGCGCCGTAGGCCGCGTCGTTCCAGATCACGGCGAGGCCCCGGCCGCCGGCGGAGCGCACGGCCGACTCCAGGTCGGCGATCGCCATGAGGCCGCCGCCGTCGCCGGAGGTGAGCACGACGGTCGCCTCCGGGCGGGCGCGGGTGGCGCCCACGACGCTCGGCCAGCCCTGGCCGATGGCCTGGAAGGCGGTGCCGATCATCATCATCCGGTCGGGGGACGCGACGGGCCAGTACATGTTCGCCCAGCCGATGAAGTGCCCGCCGTCCGAGACGACGACGCGATCCTCGGGCAGCAGCTCGGCGATGCGGCGGGCCGCGGAGCGCGGGTCGAGCCGGCCGTCGGGCGCCGCCTCGTCGCCGGGCGCGTACGCGCGGGCTGCGACGACGTCGACGCCCTCCCGCCAGCCGGATCCCTCGGCGCCCTGCAGCCGGGCGACCAGCGCCTCGGCCGCGAGCCGGGCGTCGGCCCGCACGAACCCGCCGACGTGCGCGTGCGTGGCCGCGGGCGCCACATCGATCTGGAAGACCTGCGTGCCCGGGGCGAACAGGGCGCCGAACCGCATCGTGAACTGGTTCAGCGAGGCGCCGAACACCACGGCGACGTCGGCCTCGCGGATGAGGTCCATCGCGCCCTCCGCGCCGAAGCCTCCGGTCACGCCGAGGTCGAAGCGCTGGTCGGGGAACACCCCGCGGCCGAGCGCGGAGGACGCGGTGAGCGCGCCCGTCGCGTCGGCGAGCGCGCCCAGCGCCTCGCCGGCCCCGGCGAGCCAGGCGCCGCGCCCCGCGAGCAGGAACGGGCGCTTCGCGGAACCCAGGGCCTCGGCGATGCGGTCGAGCATCCCCTCGGCGAACTCGCCCTTCACCGCGAGCGCCGCCGGCACGCGCGGCGCGGGAGCGGCGGGCACCTCGCCGGCCTCGAGGGCGGCGACGTCGTAGGGGATCGCGAGGACGACCGGCACGCGATAGGTGAGGGCGTGCTCGATCGCGATGACCGAGGTCGCGGCGGCATCGGCCCGGCCGACGGTGTACGTGCGGGCGCCGACGCCCGAGGCGAGGGCGATCTGGTCGACGTCCCAGGGGCGCGGGCCGCTCGTGGGCTCGTCGCCGACGACGAGCACGAGCGGGATGTGCGCCTGCACCGACTCGGCCAGCGCTGTGAGCGTGTTGGTGAAGCCGGCGCCATAGGTGCTGGTCGCGGCGGCGATGCGCCCGGAGGCGCGGAAGTGCGCGTCGGCGGCGACCACGGCGCCCTGCTCATGACGGACGGCGGTGAAGCCGGCATCGGTCTGCTTCTCGATCGCGTCGAGGAAGTAGGCGTTGCCGTTGCCCATCACGCCGAAGACGGCGTCGATGTGCTGGGCGAGGGTGAGCGCGACGTGCGCGGAGACGGTGGGCATGCGGAACGTCCTTTCGAGACGACAACGGAACAGGATCCGTATGTGTCTCGCCGGAGCTGCTGCGCACCGTCGTCGGTGCGTGCGCTGCGGGCTTCGTGCCCCTTTTTCGAGCACCGGCGCACGGAGGCGGGTGACGCGCGGGCGCCGGACGAGCCGATTCTATCGCGCCAGGCCGCCCCGGCGGATCCGGCGTCCTTCCCCGAGCGCGACGGTTTCGGATCCGCGCCCGATCGCGATGGTTTCGGATCCGCGCCTCACTCGCGCAGGAGTCCGCGCAGGGTGTGGATCGTGTCGGCCTCGGCGGCCGGCTTGTCGGGGCGGTAGTGCTTCACCCGGGCGAACCGCAGCGCGACGCCGCCGGGGTAGCGGGGCGAGCGCTGCACCCCGTCGATCGCGATCTCGACGACGATCTCGGGGCGCATGAACACGGCGGACGCGGTGCGCCGCGTCTCGTAGCCGGGGAAGGTCTCGGTCTGCCAGCGCAGCACCTCGTCGGTGAGCCCCTTGAAGGTCTTGCCGACCATGACGAAGCCGCCGGGCTCGCCGAACTCGCCCTCGGGATCCCGGGCCCCCAGGTGCAGGTTCGAGAGCAGGCCGCGCCGCCGCCCGGATCCCCACTCGGCGCCGAGCACGACGAGGTCGTAGGTCAGCACGGGCTTGACCTTCACCCAGCTCTTGCCGCGCCGGCCCGCCGCATAGGCGGATCCGATGGCCTTGACGACGACGCCCTCGTGCCCCGCGGCCAGCGCCTCCCTGGACACGCGCTCCGCCGCCTCGGGATCGGCGGTCACGACCCCGGGCATGCGCCACCCGCCGACCACGCGCTCGAGCTCGCCGAGACGCGCGGCGAGCGGCTCATCGATGAGATCGCGACCGTCGACGTGCAGGAGGTCGAAGAACCACGGCCGCAGGGCGAGTTCGCGGGAGGCGTCCGCGCCGAAACGGGACATGGTCTCCTGGAACGGCCGCGGGCCGCCGTCCTCGTCGAGCGCGAGCGTCTCCCCGTCCAGGATGAGGTCGTGCGCGGGCAGGGCGCGCACGATGTCGACGATCTCGGGGAGCCGGTGCGTCACATCGGCGAGGCTGCGCGTGAAGACGCGGACCTCATCGCCGTGCCGGTGCACCTGGATGCGCGCTCCGTCGAGCTTGTACTCGACCGACGCCTCGCCGGTGATCTCCAGTGCCGCGCCCGGAGTCGTGGCGCTCGCCGCGAGCATCGGGAGCACCGGCCGGCCCACCGCGAGCCCCACCGCCTCCAGGTCCTCCGCGGTGCCGGTGAGGGCGATGAGCGCGGTCGCGCCGAGGTCGCCCGAGAGCATCGCGGCCCGTCGGACCGCCGCGGGAGCGCGGTCCGACGCGCGGGCGACCGCATCGAGCAGCACGCCTGCGAGCGCGCCGGTACGGAGCTCGCCGAGCATCGCGCGCGCCAGGAAGTCCCATTCCGTGGCGGTGGCACGGGCGGCGAGCCCTTCGAGCGCGGCGGAGCGCGCGGACGAGGACCCCGAACCGGAGACCGCGGCGAGCTCATCCAGGGCGCGGTCGACGTCGGCGATCGTCAGGGATGCCGATTCGGCGGGCGCCACGTCGACGGCGGCGATGCCCCGCCAGCCGACTCCGAGCCTGCCCTGCCTCGGCGAGGCGAGCAGCAGCCCGACGAGGGGCGCGAGCTCGTCGGGCTCGGCGCCGCGCAGCAGTCCCGCCAAGACGTCGATCTTGGCCAGGCGCGACGAGGTGGCGGCGGCCCGGCCGACCGCGGCGACGACCTCGCTGAGCTTCATGACGGCATTGTCGCACCGGGGTCGGACATCGTGAGCGCGCTCGTCCGCCCCGCACCGCTCTCAGCGCGAGCGGTCGATGAGCGCGAGCAGGGCACGCCCGTACGCCTCGGACGGATCCGGATGCTCGAAGCGCAGCTGCTCCGGGCCGATCTCGATCTCGACGCGGAACGCGTCGTCGAGTCGCGTGAGCTGTCGGAACGTGCCACGCAGCAGGTCGCGCAGCTGGTCCTCGCGGGGCAGCCAGACCGCCTCCGTGAGCGGCACCGCGTCGAGCGCCCACTCGGTCGTGCCGTTGAACGCGAGGATCATGCCGGTCGGCGTGCGCCGGGCCTCGATCGTCATCGTGCTGACGGTGAAGACGTCGGCCTCGACCTCCAGCTCCACCTCGTCGGGCAGGACGAGCTGGAAGCGGTCGCCCTCGGCCGGGTGCCACACCAGGCCGGCGTCGCGCAGCGCGATCGCGAGTTCACGCGTGATCACGAGACGGGCCTCGGCGCGATTGCGGCGCGGAGACCGGTCGTCCGTCGCGCCGATGTGCTCATCGTCCGAGCGTAGCCGGATGCCCGGGAAGGACGGCCGCGCGCATGTCGGAGGAGTGCGGCAGGCTGGGAGCATGACGCAGCACGGCTCCTCGCCCGAGACGCACGCCGCAGCCCTCGCGGCGCTGCGGTCCCTCGTCGGCCGCCCCGACGCCGAGTTCCACGACGGGCAGTACGCGGCGATCGAGGCGCTGGTCGCCGAGCGGCGGCGGGCGCTGGTGGTGCAGCGCACCGGCTGGGGCAAGTCGGCGGTCTACTTCGTCGCGACGCTGCTGCTGCGTCAGCAGGGGGCCGGGCCCACTGTGCTCGTCTCCCCGCTCCTCGCGCTCATGCGCGACCAGATCGCCGCGGCCGAGCGCGCGGGCGTGCGCGCGGTGGCGATCAACTCCACGAACGCGCACGAGTGGGCCGACGTGCTCGCGCAGCTGGACCGCGACGAGGTCGACGTGCTCCTGGTGTCTCCCGAGCGGCTCAACAACCCGTCGTTCCGCGAAGAGCAGCTGCCCGCGCTCGTGCGCCGCATCGGCATGCTCGTCGTCGACGAGGCGCACTGCATCAGCGACTGGGGGCACGACTTCCGCCCCGACTACCGGCGGTTGCGCGAGCTCATCGCGCGGATGCCCGCCGACGTGCCGGTGCTCGCCACCACCGCGACCGCGAACAGCCGGGTCGTCGCCGACGTCGCCGAGCAGCTCGGCGCCGCGGAGGCGGGAGGCGGATCCGAGGTGCTCACGATCCGGGGCCCGCTCGCCCGCGCCTCCCTCCGGCTCGGGGTGCTGCGCCTGCCCGATGCGCCCAGCCGGCTGGCCTGGCTGCTCAGCCATCTGGACGAGCTGCCCGGATCCGGCATCATCTACGCGCTGACGGTCGCGGCGGCCGTGGACACGGCGCGCCTGCTGCGCGAGCGCGGGCACGAGGTCCGCGCCTACACGGGCCAGACGGATCCGGAGGAGCGCGCCGAGTCGGAGTCGATGCTCAAGCGCAACGAGGTGAAGGCGCTGGTCGCGACGAGTGCGCTGGGGATGGGGTTCGACAAGCCCGATCTCGGGTTCGTGCTGCATCTGGGGGCTCCGTCCTCTCCGGTCGCGTACTACCAGCAGGTGGGCCGCGCCGGGCGCGCGAGCGAGAGCGCGGACGTGCTGCTGCTGCCGGGGGCCGAGGACCGCGACATCTGGCACTACTTCGCGACCGCGTCGATGCCGGATCGGGAGCGGGCGGAGCGGGTCATCGCGGCGCTGGGGGACGCGCCGGTGTCGACCCCCGTCCTCGAGGCGATGGTCGACATCCGCCGCACGCCGCTGGAGCTGCTGCTCAAGGTGCTCGACGTCGACGGTGCGGTGCGCCGGGTGCAGGGCGGCTGGGTCGCGACGGGCGAGCCCTGGGTCTACGACGCCGAGCGGTACGAGCGGATCGCGGCGGAGCGCCGGGCGGAGCAGCAGCACATGGTGGAGTACGAGCAGGGCTCGGGATGCCGCATGGAATTCCTGCAGCGCACGCTCGACGATGACACCGCCGCACCCTGCGGGCGGTGCGACAACTGCGCCGGGGCCTGGTATCCGACCGGCGTCGGCGCCGATGCGAGTGCCGCGGCCTCGGCGTCGCTCGATCGCGTCGGAGTGCCGGTCGAGCCCCGGCGGGCGTGGCCGACCGGCGCCGACCGGCTCGGCGTCCCGGTGAAGGGACGCATCGCCGTGGACGAGCAGGCGGGGGAGGGGCGCGCGCTCGCCCGTCTCACCGACCTCGGCTGGGGCGGTGCGCTGCGCGAGCTCTTCACCGCCGGAGCGCCGGATGCCCCGGTTCCCGATCGGCTGCGCGACGCCTGCGTGCGCGTACTCGCCGGCTGGGGCTGGGCCGAGCGTCCGGTCGCGGTCGTCTCGGTGCCCTCGCGCACCCGACCGCTTCTCGTCGGGTCGCTCGCGCGGAGCCTCGCCGAGATCGGCCGGCTGCCGTACCTGGGCGAGCTGGCCACGACCGGAGGAGGGCCGAGCGGCGGGCCCGGCGGCAACAGCGCGTTCCGCCTCGCCGGCGTCTGGGACCGGTTCTCCGCCGATGCCCTTGCCGTCCCGGCCGGGCCGGTGCTGCTCGTGGACGATCAGGCCGACAGCCGCTGGACGCTCACCGTCGCCGCCCGATCCCTCCGTCGTGCCGGAGCGACCGACGTGCTCCCGTTCGTGCTCGCGCTGCGGGGCTGAGCCGAGCGATCGCCGATCGGGGGCCGCGACGCCCCTCGGGGCGTCGCCCGGGTCTCAGCGTCCGTCGGCGAGCGGGCGCCGCTCCAGGCACAGGATCATCACCGCGGCGGCGAACGCCAGCGGGGCGATCGCCAGGAACAGCGGGGGAAGCGCCTGAGCGTAGGCGTCCGACACCGCGGCGCGCACCGGCGCGGACAGGAAGGCGAGTTCGCCCGGCGACACGGCGGTGAGGGAGACCCCGGATGGGATCGTCGTGCCGTGCGCGCGGATCGACGCGTCCAGCGCGTCCTGGATCCGGGCCGCGAAGGCCAGGCCGATGAGCGAGATCCCGAGGGTCGCGCCCGCCTGGCGGAAGAAGTTGTTGGCCGCGGTGCCCACGCCGATGCTCGCGGCGGGGATCGCGTTCTGCGCGAGCAGGGTCAACAGCAGCACGTTCGTGCCCACTCCGGCGCCGAGGAGCGCGGCCGACAGGGCGAGCACGTGGGGGCCGCCGTGCGGGCCGACCAGCCCGAGCAGGAGCAGGCCCGTTCCCACCGCGCAGGCGCCGCTCGCCGGGATGAGGACGTACCGGCCGGTGCGGGTCACGGCGAATCCGGTCAGCGTGGAGGCGAGCACCGTGCTGACGATCATCGGCAGCAGGAGCAGGCCCGCCTGGAAGGCGGTCAGCCCGAACACCATCTGGAGGAACGACGGCAGATAGGAGAGCACGACGAAGGAGGAGACGCCGCTGGAGAGGGTCCCGGCCAGCGTCGCGAGCACGAAGGTGCGGCTGCGGAACAGCACCGCGGGAAGGACGGGCTGCGCGGCCCGGCGCTCCACGAGCACGAGTCCGAGCACCGCGGCGATCCCCGTGCCCGCCGCAACCCAGACCCCTCCCGGCGCCAGGGACGGCGAGGTCGCGGCGACCAGGGCCGTCGTGGCGACGCAGAGCAGGAGCATCCCCGGGACGTCGGGGGTCGCTCTCGCGGACGTGGGCGCGGATGCGGGGATCGCCCGCAGCGACAGCACGGTCGCGGCCACTGCGAGGGGGATCGTGCCCCCGAACACCCAGCGCCATCCCGGGCCGTCGGTGAGCCAGCCGCCGATGAGCACGCCTCCGGTCGTCGCCACGGCCCACACGGACCCGAAGGCACCGGCGTACTTCGCGCGCTCCCGCGACGGCACCGCGGCGGCCATGATCGTCTGGGTGAGGACCATCACCGCCCCACCGCCGACGCCCTGGACGAGGCGGGCGGCGATGAGCAGGTCGAGACTCCCCGCGACGGCCCCGCCCAGGGTCCCCAGAGTGAACAGGGCGCTCGCGCCGATCAGGAGGCGCTTGCGGTCCAGGACATCGGAGACGGCGCCGGTGAGCGGCATCGCCAGCGTCGCGGTGAGCACGAAGGCGGCGACGATCCAGCCGATCCTGTCCAGTCCGCCGAGTTCGGCGACGATCGTGGGCAGGGCGGTGTTCAGCACCGTCTGATTGAACGAGACGACCAGCATCGAGGCCATCAGGCTCAGGACGAGCATCCGCACCGAGCGCGTCCCGGAGCGGCCGGGCATGCCGGCCCTCAGCAGGCGGGCCGGCTGAGCACGTCGGAGGACACGCGCTGCTGCTGAAGCTCGCCGAGCGGGCCGGTCATCATCGTACGGTCCTCGACGATCACGTTCCCGCGCAGCAGCGTCATCGTGTTCCAGGCGCGCGTGCGGTAGCCCTCCCAGGCCGTGTAGTCGGCCTCGTGCAGGTCGGCGGCGGCGACGCGCCTGTCGACGTCGACGTCGAGCACGGCGAGGTCGGCGTCGCTGCCCACCGCGATCGCTCCCTTGCGGGGATAGAGTCCGAGGATCTTGGCCGCGTTGGCGGAGGTCAGATCGACGAAGCGGACGAGGTCGAGACCGCGGTCCACGACGCCCTCGGTGTACGCCACGGCCATCCGCATCTCGACGCCGGCGAAACCGCCCGTCGCGTCGAAGATGGTCTTGCCGCGGGTCTTCACGTCGAAGTCGGTGCAGACGCCGTCGGTCGCCAGAGTGCTCAGGGTGCCGTCGATCAGGGCGGGCCACATGCCGTCTCGGTCGTGCTCGTCCTTGAGCGAGGGGTAGGTGTGGTAGATCGCGCCATGCGGTTGGCGGTAGTCCTCCGCCGAGAAGTAGGCGTAGTGCGGCAGGATCTCGCCGTAGATGGGCGCGCCCTCGCCGCGGGCCTGGCGGATCGCCTCGATCCCGGCGTTCGCGCTCACGTGCATGAGGTAGATGGCGGCGCCGACGTGCCGGGCGAGCGTGATCGCGCGCTGGAACGACAGGCGCTCGGAGAGCACGTTGTGCGCGTGGTGCATGTTCTCCAGGCCGATGGCGCCCTGGCGCTGCAGGCGGCGGTACGCGTACATGACGATGTCGTCGTCCTCGGCGTGCACGGCGAGCATAGCCCCGGCCGCCGCGGTCTGCTCCATGATCCCCCACATGGTGCCGAGGTCGGTCTTCTGATGCGGCCGGGTGGGGGTGGTGTTCGTCATCCACACCTTCCAGCTGCCGTGGCCGTTCCGCACCGCATCGGGGATCTGCTCCAGCACGGAGAAGGGCACCTCCGGCTCCTTGAACGTGCCGTGGAACGCGAAGTCGGTGAAGCTGAGCCCGTTCCATTCCGTGGCCTTGCGCCGGAACGAGTCCTCCAGGTCGTCGCCGGGCTGCCAGTGCGCGAAGTCGACGAGGGTGGTCGTGCCGCCGTAGACGGCGCCCTCGCTCACCCGGTCGGAGCCGAAGCACTTGATGCCGCTCTCGGCGGCCGTGGGCAGCACCGAGTTCGTGTGCACGTGCGGGTCGATGCCGCCCGGGACGACGAGCTTGCCGGCGACGTCGATGACGCGGTGCGCGTCGTCGTGCGGCGTGCTCCCGGCGAGCGCGAGTGCGGCGATCCTGCCGTCTGCGATGGCGACGTCCAGGCGCGCGGGGCCGGACGGGGTGACGACGATACCGCCGGTGATGAGGAGGTCGTACATGTCAATCCTCTTTCCGTTCGAAGGGGCAGGTGAGCAGATAGCGCTCGTCGAGGGAGACCTTGACGCCCTTGCGGGCGTTGACGAGCTGGGTGACGGAGACGTCGGCGGCCGCCGAGAGCAGCATCGCCGTGCGCTCCCTGGTCCAGCCGCGGTCGGCGCGGAGGATCGCCATCGTCTCGTCGAGCGCGAGGGTCGCCGCCTCGTCGAGGGTCTCGCCGTCGCCGATGACGACCATCCGCCCCTCCGCGAACACCACGGGGCCGCGGACGGGGCCGGGGCGCACGATGCGCACGGACAGCTCGACCGCGCCCTCCATCTCGACGGCCGTCAGGGAGCACTCGCCGTCGCCCTGGACGGCATGCAGATCGCCGGCGTACAGGAGCCCGCCGTCGACCTGGGCGGTCACGAACAGCGAGGCGCCGGCGATGACGTCGCGGCAGTCCATGTTGCCGCCGTAGCGGCCGACCGTCGAGGAGTTCGGGCTCTCGCCGGCCGGAGCGACGCCGATCTTGCCGATCATGGGGCGGATCGGCACCAGGACGTCGTCGGGGAAACACGCGTGGCCGTCGCGCACCGGAACGACGAGGCCGGCCATCTCCAGCGGCTCGCCGAACCCGCCGCGACCGGGGAGCGTCACCATGCCGCCGCGGTCGGCGAGGCGGATCTCGTGCACGTCGATGCGCAGCAGGTCGCCGGGTCGCACATCGGCGATCGCGACGGGGCCGGTGACCGGGATCGCAGCGCCGCGGAAGTCGGTGGCGGTCTCGAAGGTGCCGTCGGTGAGCAGGCTGCGCGCCTCGAGCAGGAAGCGCTCGCCCTGGCGCACCCGCAGCACGGGCCGCGCCGCGGGGTCGAACTCGGTCCTCGCATGCAGGAAGCCGGCGTGCGGCGCCGTCGCCGTCACCGGTCGCCCGAGGTCGCGTAGACCGGCGTCACCCAGTGCTCCAGGCCCGGCACGCGGCCGCGCACGGCGCGCTGGTACAGCTCCTGCAGCTGCTGCGTGATCGGGCCGGCGCTCGCCCCGTCGCCGATCGGGGTGCGATCGACCGAGGTGACGTGGTTGACCTCTGCCGCACTGCCGCAGACGAAGATCTCGTCGGCGGAGTAGAGCTCGGTGCGGTCGATGGGGCGCAGGTCGACGTCGAGCCCGAGCTGCGTCGCCGCCAGCTGCAGCACGCTGTCGCGGGTGATGCCCTCGAGGATGCTCTCGGTCGACGGGGGAGTGCACAACCGCCCCTGGCGCACGACGAACACGTTGTACCCGGCGCCCTCGGCGACGTGTCCGCTCTCGGTGAGCAGGAGCGCGGCGCCGTAGCCGTTGCGTCGCGCCTCGAGCAGCGCGAGGCGCCCGTTCTGATAGTTCGCGATCGACTTCACACGAGGCGGCATCGCCCGATCGGAGAGGCGCGCCCAGCTGGAGATCTGCACGTCGAGACCGGTCGCCCCGAAATAGTTGCCCATCGGGATCGCGGCCATGTAGACCGTGGACGGACCCGTGTCGTCGGGCTTGCCGTCGGGGGAGTCGACGAACACCTGGGTGCGCATGTGCAGGTTCGCGCGCAGCTCGTTGGCGCGGATGAGTCCGAGCAGCTGCTGCGAGAGCAGGGCGATGTCGGTCGGGCCGTCGATCTCGACGACGCGCATCGAGTCGACGAGCCGGCGCATGTGGTCGGCGACACGGAAGGCGTACAGCTCGCCGTCCTCCTCGCTCCAGTACGCGCGGAAGCCCTCGAACACGCCGACGCCGTACTTGGCCGTGGTGGAGAGCACGTGCAGGCGGGCGTCGGCGTATTCGACGAGCTCGCCGTCGTGCAGCAGGTAGCGGACCGGAGCGGAAGAGGTCGACATCGTCGGGAACCATCCTGTCTGTCTTCATTGAAAGAAGGTTGTCATCACCATAATGAAGATGATGCCGGTGGATGTCAACGTTCGATGAAGACGCGATAGCGCGTCTGAGGCCTGCCGCGGGCGATTCATCGCCTTGTTCTTCTGGAATAGAGAGCCAAGGGGCTTGACGCGGCGGGGGGATCATGTCTTCAATAAAGTGATGATCCGATCGGGTCATCGCGACGATGAGGTCACCACGGGAGTTCTGATGCCGGAACCATCGCAGTCCCCCGCGCTCCGCCGGAGCGCCCGAGACGCCGGGCGGGGCGCATGAGCGCGCCGGGGTTCCCGCAGACGTCCCCGAGCATCCGGGCGGTCCGCTGGAGCAGGCGGGGCAGGCTGCGCCTGAGCGGCCACGCCGGCGTCGTCGCCGTCGCGCTCGCGCTGCTCGTGCTCATCGGCCTGCCCCTGCTCGCGATCCTCGGCGCCTATCCGGCGGACCCGCTGCACCCGGATCCGAACGCCATCGGCATCGGTCCGGGCGCGCAGCACTGGTTCGGCACCGACGGCAACGGCATGGACGTCTTCTCGCGCACGATCGAGGCGGCCAAGCTCGACGTGCCCATCTCGATCGCCGCGACGGTGCTGGCGCTGGTGGTCGGGGTCCCGATCGGGCTGTTCGCGACCTCGGGCCGCGTCGGCGACGCCGTCATGCGCGTCGTGGACGCCTTCGCCGCGCTGCCGATCATCGTGCTCGCGATCGTCGCCATCCAGCTCATGGGCGGCGGGCCCGCGAACGTCATCCTGGCGATCGCGATCGTCGGCGCACCGCGATTCGTCCGGCTGTCGCGGGCCGCGGCGCTCTCGCTGCGCTCCTCGCGCTACGTCGAGGCCGCGGTCGCGATCGGGTGCTCGCCCCTGCGCGTCGCCTTCAACCACGTGTTCCGCAACGCCTACGGCGTCGTGCTCGTGCAGGCCACGCTGACCGCGGCGAACGCGCTCGGCACGATCGCCGCACTGAACTTCCTCGGCGTCGGGGTGAAGCCTCCGACGCCGTCCTGGGGCGCGATGATCAGCGACGGCGCGAGCATGCTGATCCGCGGGCAGTGGTGGGCGGCGGCGTTCCCCACGCTGGCCATGCTGCTCGTGATCGCCTCCTTCAACGTGATCGCCGGTGCGATCGAGAACAGGATCGAGCGAGTGGAGCGGGCGCGATGAGCGAGGGGCTCGAGGTGACCGGCCTGGTCACCGACTTCGAGACGAGGCGCAGCTCGATCCGGGCGCTGCACGGCGTCTCGTTCGAGGTGGGCGAGAGCGAGATCGTCGGGATCGTCGGCGAGTCGGGCTCCGGCAAGTCGACCGTCGTGCGCTCGATCATCAAGCTGCTGATGCCGCCCGGACGAGTGACGGAGGGACACGTCGACTTCTTCGGCCGCTCGCTGCTGGACATGCGCGAGCGCGACCTCAGGGCGATCCGGGGCAAGGAGATCGGCTTCGTCGCGCAGAACCCGTTCAGCGCGCTCAACCCCGTGCTCCGCATCGAGCGGCAGTTCCGCAACATCGCGAAGGCGCACGGCGTCGACCGCGGGGATCAGACGCGCGTGCACGCGATCGAGCTGCTCGACGCGACGGGCGTGAAGGATCCGGACCGCGTGATCGACGGCTATGCGCACGAGCTCTCCGGAGGCATGGCGCAGCGCGTCGTCATCGCGATGGCGTTGTTCCTGAACCCGCGTCTCGTGATCGCCGACGAACCGACCACCGCACTCGACCTGACCGTGCAGCGGCAGGTGCTGGACACCCTGGCCCGGCTGACCAGCGGCAGCGGCCGGTCGATGCTGATCGTGACGCACGATCTCGGCGTCGTCGCGAACTACTGCGACCGGGTGCTCGTGATGTATCAGGGGCGGCTCGTCGAGCAGGGCCCCGTGTCGCGCGTCTTCGTGACGCCGGAGCACGAGTACACCGCATCGCTGCTGGAATCGGTGGTCCGGCCCGACGCCGCGCCCCCCGGGGGGACGGCGACGATCGCGACCGCGGGCGCGGGAAGGGCGGGGCGCTGACATGGCCCTCATCGAACTGGACGACGTCACGAAGACGTTCGCGCTTCCGCACGGCGGGACCAAGGTCGCCGTCGATGGGATCACGCTCGCCGTCGAGCGCGGGGAGTGCCTCGGCATCATCGGAGAGTCGGGGTCGGGCAAATCGACCCTCGGCCGGCTGATCCTGCGTCTGCTGGAGGCGGACAGCGGCACCATCCGGCTGGAGGGGCAGGACATCCGGGCGCTCGGAGCGCGAGAGCTGCGCCGCAACCGGCATCGCTGGCAGATCGTGTTCCAAGAGCCGTTCGCCTCGCTGAACCCGCGGCTCACGATCGGCCAGATCGTCGAGGAGCCGCTCATCGTCGCCGGCGGCTACGGATCGCGCGCCGAGCGGCGCCGGCGCGTGATCGACACGCTGGAGGAGGTCGGTCTCTCCGAGGACTTCCTCGACCGGCGCCCGGCGAACCTCTCCGGCGGGCAGCAGCAGCGGGTCGGCATCGCCCGCGCCCTCGTGACGGATCCCTCCCTCGTCGTGCTGGACGAGCCCACGGCCTCGCTCGACCTGACGATCCGGGCCTCGATCCTCCGGATGCTGAACCGACTCCGCGAGGCACGCGGGCTCACCTACGTGTTCATCTCCCACGACATCGAGACGGTGCGTCATTTCTGCTCGCACGTGGTCGTGATGCATCACGGCCGCTTCGTGGAGAGCGGCTCGGCGCAGCAGGTCCTGGACGAGCCGCGCGAGGAGTACACCCGCAACCTCATGGCGGCCGCGATGCCGCCGATCCCGTACCGCGGTCGCGCGGAGGCCGCAGGCGCCACGTCAGGAGCATCATGATCCGCTACATCGTCTCCCGGGTCCTCATCGCCGTCGTGCTGCTGTGGGGCCTGATCACGCTGAGCTTCGGCCTCGTCTCGCTGCTGCCCGGCAACCCCGCGGTCGCGCTCCTCGGCGAATACGCGACGCCGACCGATGTCGCCCGGATCAACGCGCAGCTGGGCCTGGACAAGCCGTTCCTCGAGCGTTACCTCGACTACCTGGTGCGCGTGCTGCACGGCGATCTCGGCACCTCGTTCTTCACCGGGTCCTCGGTCTCGCAGGAGCTGTGGACGCGTCTGCCCAACACCCTGGTCTACCTCGTTCCCGGGCTGCTGCTCGCCCTGGCGATCGGGCTCGGACTCGGCGCCCTGGCCGCCTATCGTGCGGGCCGGGCGGCGGACAAGGTCTTCGGCGTCTCGGTCTCCCTCCTCATGGCGATGCCGGAGTTCGTGCTCGCCCTGCTCCTGCTGTTCGTGTTCTACCAGCAGTTGCACATCGCGCCGGCTCCGCTCGGAATGCTCTCGCCGGCCGACCCCACGCCGCCGAAGATCACCGGCCTCGTCCCGATCGACGTCGTGCTCGCCGGTCAGTGGCAGACGGTCGGCTCGATCCTGAGCCGCGCGGCCTTGCCGATCCTCACGCTGGGCCTGTTCTTCGCGGCGCCGTTCGGCAAGACCGTGCGCTCCGGCCTCCTGCAGATCCTGAACTCGCCGCAGATCGAGTTCGCCAAGGCCTGCGGGCTGCGACCGGGGCAGGTCTTCCGGTACGCCCTGACCGATGTGCGCGGAGCCCTGATGACCTACATGGTGCTGCTGTTCGCCGCATCCCTGAGCGGCGCGGCCATCATCGAGAGCGTCTTCTCCTGGCCGGGCGTCGGCGGATGGTCGCTCGACGGCGTACTCAAGGGCGACGTGCCCGTGATCCAGGGCTTCGTGCTCATCATGGGCGCCACGAGCCTGCTCGGCTACGTGATCCTCGACACCCTCATCACCCTGATGGATCCGCGCGCGCGGCAGCTCTCCGGGGTCTCCCGCCGGACGCGCGACGGTGCGTCCCGCTCCGCGCTCGCGAAGGCCGCCTGAGCAGGGAATTCCCGCGTGGAATCCCTTGACAACGGCTCCTGACTTCAATAAGTTGAAGGCATGTTCACTAAAGTGCATGACGGCGGGCTGACCGTTCTCGGCGGGGCCTACCCGCTCGACGACCGGGTCAGCTGGGTGCCTCGTGGATCCACCGGTTTCCAGAGCTCGAACTGCTACCTGCTGTCCGAGGGCGATGAGCATCTGCTCATCGACTCCGGGATGGCCGTGCACAGCGAGGCCGTGCTGGACGACCTGGCCGAACTGCTCGGCGAGGGCGGGGGAGTGTCGATCTTCTTCACCCGGCCCGAGATGGACTGCGTCTCCAACCTCGAGCCGATCTCGCGGCGCTTCGACATCCTGCGCCTCTTCACCGGCGGAGTGATCAACCCCTTCGACGCCTTCGACGACGTGAGCCGCTTCGCGCTGCGCGGACGGCGCCAGCAGATCGACGGCACCCGCACCACCGAGGGCGACGCG
Organism: Microbacterium sp. MMO-10; assembly: GCF_037148715.1. Lineage (NCBI taxonomy): Bacteria > Bacillati > Actinomycetota > Actinomycetes > Micrococcales > Microbacteriaceae > Microbacterium > Microbacterium sp. MMO-10. The sequence continues at coordinate 711,731 of NZ_JBBCSV010000003.1, forward strand.
CTCGAGCGCTCCATGAGCATCGAGGTCGCCCCGGGGCGCGTGCTCGACGTGCAGTCCCCGCTGCTGCGGCTCCTGCCGACGTTCTGGGGATGGGACGCGAAGACCGGCGCACTGTTCACGTCGGACACCTTCACGCACGGTGTGCTGGACCGTGCGGACGGATACCGCTTCATCGACGACACGGTGCAGGACGACACGACGAGCGACCAGGTCGCCGCTCATCTGTTCGCCAAGTACGAATGGCTGCCGCGGGCCACGAAGCACCCGCTGCGGGACTGGCTCGTCGCGACCTTCGACGACCTGGATCCGGAGATCATCGCACCCTCGCGCGGATCCGTGATCCGCGGCAGGAGCTCGGTCCGCCGCCACCTCGACCTCATGCTGGCCGCGCTGGCCGACGCCGCCTAGGAGAACGCCATGGATCAGACCGAAGAGATCGTCACAGAGACGATGAGCGCGGACTTCCCGCGCGAGATCAAGCCCGGAGTGTTCTGGATGGGCGCCTGCCTGCCGTTCCACCTGGCCGACCGGGTCATCCACGGCCACAACTCCGCGTACGTCGTGCGCGGCGCCGACGCGTCGATCATCATCGACACCGGCAACCCGTCGAGCTGGCCGACCATCTCCGCCAAGCTCGACGAGCTCCTCGGCGACGAGCCGCTCACCTACGTCTTCCCGACCCATCCCGAGCTACCGCACACCGGGAACCTGCCCCGGCTGGTCGAGAAGTACCCCGACATCACGATCGTCGGAGATCTGCACGACTACCACCTCTTCTACCCGCAGATCGTCGGCAATCTGCACCCGCGCGTCCCCGGGGATGTGATCGACCTCGGCGGAGGGCAGCGGATCCGCATCGTCGAGGCGCTCATCCGCGACCTCCCCAACACCCAGTGGGCGTTCGCCGAGGAGGGCAGGGTGCTCTTCACCGCCGACGGCTTCTGCTACATGCACCGCCCGGACCTCGACGACGAGGATCCGCTGCACCTCCCGGGCGAATGCGCGCTGACGACGGACGAGCTCTCGCAGCCGATCGCTGTCGAGAACGCGGCCTTCTTCACGGGCAGCGCTCTGTACTGGGCACGCTTCAACGACGACGCCGACCGCGTCTACGACCGCGTGCTCCAGTTGGTGGACGACCTCGGCGTCGAGGCCGTCGCACCGACCCACGGCAACGTCATCACCAACGTGCGCGACGTCGAGCCGATCATCCGCGCGGGCCACAAGCAGGCGTACCGGTACTGACCGGTCCGCCCCGCGTCCACCGCCCCTCCACCGGCAGTTCCCTCTACACCCGAAAACCAGAACGGAACGATGCAATGAAGCATTCACGTCTGGCCGCGGTCGGCGCTCTCGCCGCAGCGGCACTCGCCCTCGCCGGCTGCTCCGGCGGCGCCTCCGGTTCCCCGACGCAGTCCAAGGCGGCTCAGCCCGCCAGCGTCGTCGTCGCCGTCGGCGCCCTGCCCGACAGCCTCACCCCGGCGCCCTGGGGCGGGAGCGCGTCGCACGTCGTGCTGAGCGGGCTCGGCTCGCAACTGCTCGCGTACGACAGCGGATCCTCCGACAAGGCCGCCTGCGCGGCATCTCCCACCGAGGTGACCGGCCGCCTGGCCGAGAGCGCCGAGATCAACCCCGACAAGACCGGCGTCATCGTCAAGCTCAAGAAGATGACCAGCCAGTTCGGGAACACCCTCTCCGCCGAGGACGTCGCGTGGAGCCTGCAGATCGGCATGGTCCGTCAGCCCGTGATGAAGGGCACTCTCAAGAGCAGCGGGTTCAACGTCGACAACCTCACCACGGTCATCGACGACCACACGATCCAGCTGAACACCACTTCGATCACCTCGTACACGCTGGCCTCGCTGCAGAACAACCTCTTCTACATCCATGACAGCGTGGAGGCGAAGAAGCACGTCACACCGGACGACCCGACCGCGAACAACTGGCTGTCCAAGAACCTGGCCGACTACTCGGGCTGGGACCTCGAGGAGTTCACGCCCGGCACCTCGCTCACGCTCAAGGCGGACCCGAAGTGGGAGGGGACACGCGGATCCGTGAAGCGGATCGTCGTCAAGGCGGTCCCCAGCACCGCGACCCGCAGCCAGCTCGTCGAATCGGGTGAGGCTCAGGTCGCCGGATCCTTCGAGTACAGCCAGTACGCGTCGCTCGCCAAGGCCACCGGGGTCGAGGTCTCCGACTGCACCAGCCAGACCCGCGACACCATGATGATGAACACCAAGACGGGCCCGCTGGCGAACGCCGAGGTGCGCCGCGCCATCTCCATGGCGATCGATCGCAAGGCCCTCGTCAAGGGCGCCTATGCGGGCTACGGCGATCCGGCCACCGCGATCTTCCCCGGTGCGGACCCGACCGCGAGCTACACCTTCGACCCGGACGCCGCGAAGAAGGCCCTCGCCGCCGCGGGGTACGCGAACGGATTCGACCTGACGCTGAGCTACAGCGTGACCCGCCCCGGTCCCGTGGCCGAGCGCTCGGCCGTGCTGATCCAGTCGATGCTGGGCAAGGTCGGCGTCAAGGTCGAGCTGCAGAACATCGCGAGCTCGACGGACTTCTCGACGGCGCTCATCGAGGGCCGCTTCCAGGCGGTGCTCTACTCCGAGCCGATCGTGATCGCCGACCCCGCGTTCTACAGCTACGCGTTCTACGCCGGCGACGCGCCGAGCAACAGCACCGGCTGGAAGGACCCGCGATTCGACGAGGCGCGGCTCGCTCTCGCCGGCACGCCGACCACGGACACGGCGGCGCGCACCAAGCTGCTCAACCAGATGGCGGGCTACGTCGACGAGGGCGCTCCGATCCTCTCCCTGGTGCAGACGAAGAACATGCTCGCGCACTCCGCGGGGCTGACCGGGGCGGTCCCGCTCACCAACGGTCAGATCTACTTCAACGCCCTCGGTCGCTGACCGGGAAGACCCCACCAGACCTCGGGGGCCGGCCGGCCCGATCCGGCCGGCTCCCGGGCAGAAAGGACAAGGACATGATCGAGATCTGCGGAAAGCCCGTGCGCGACACGTTCGCCGAGCTGCTGGATCCGACCACGACGGCCCTCGTCGTCATCGACATGCAGAAGGGCGCCGTCTCGAAAGGCGGTGCGATCGCCGACTCGGGGCACGACATGAGCATGATGCCGCGGATCGTGGACCAGTGCGCCAGAGCGATCCGCGCCGCGCGGGCCGCAGGGGTGCCGGTCTTCCACATCTGCGTGGAGAACCTGCCCGACGGTCGCAGTTCGACGCCCGCATGGCTGCGGGCGCTCTACACCGTCGGCCACGGTCGCTCGACCGACCTCGGCCGGCTCAGCGCGAAGGGCGACCCGCTCACCGAGTTCACCGAGTCCTGCGCGCCGGAGGGCGACGAGATCGTCATCCGCAAGCGCCGGCAGAGCGCCTTCGTCGGCACCGAGCTCGCGCTGCTGCTGCGCAGCCAGGGCATCGAGTCGGTCGCGATCGTCGGCGTCTCCACGGGGGGCTGCGTCGAGGCGACGCTGCGCGACGCGGGCTCCCATGACTTCTACGCCGTGCTCCTGGACGACGCCGTCGGCGCCTACGACGAGGTCGTGCACGAGGCGGCGCTCACCGTGATGCGCGCTCGGCACGACACCTGCTCGCTGGACGAGGCCATCGCGGTCTGGGAAGGCGCCACCCGCTGACGCGGGGCGAGCGGTCACCGGGATGTCCCTCACGACCATCCACCGTCTCGGCGGGACGATCGAGCTCGACGAGCGGGTCAGCTGGTGCCCTCCCGGCACCCGTTCGACCCAGCCGGTGAACTGCTACCTCATCCGCGGCGAGCACGGCGCGCTGCTCGTCGACACCGGATTGCGCGTGCACGAAGCGGAGATCCTCGAGGGTCTCGGCGCCCTGCTCGCCGATGGCACGCGGCTCTCCGTGCTGCTCACCCGCACCGAGATGGAGTGCTGCCTGAACCTGCCCGCGATCGAGGAGCGGTTCGGCCTCGACGCCGTCTGGTACACGGGCGGGATCACGGTCCCGCGCAGCCGCGCCGAGGCCCGCCGCGTGAGCGTCGAGCCCGGCACCGCGCAGTGGGTGGAGCCCTATCCGGGCCTGCGGATCGAGCTGATCTCGCCGCTGCTGCGGCTGCTGCCCACGCTGTGGGTGCACGAGCCCGCGAGCGGCTGGCTGCTCACCTCGGACGCCTTCACCCACGGGGACGCGGCGGCCGCGGACGGCCTCAGCAAGTTCCGCTGGTTCTCCCTGGCGGACACGCGGCCGATCGCGGAGCACGTGCGGGCCGTCGTCGACGGACGCGCGGTGCGCGCGGTCGGTCCGGGCTACGGACGTCTGTTCGCCGCGGATGAAGTCGCCGCCGCAACCGGGGCCGTGGCCGCGGAGATCGAGAGGAGGGGGATCGCATGAGTGTCGTCTTCGAAAGCGCACGGCCGATCGCCGACGGCGTGCACTGGCTCGGCGGATGCCTGTCGGCCTTCGGGCACGGCGAGGAGGTGCACTATCACGTCAACGCCTACCTCGTGATCGGCCGGCGGCGCACCGCCCTCATCGACACCGGGGATCCCGCGCACCGGGATCTCGTGCTCGCGCAGCTCGACGAGGCGCTCGCGGGGCGCACGCTGGACTACCTCGTGCCGACGCACCCCGAGATCCCGCACGCCGGCAATCTGCCTGCGCTGCTGGAGCGCTATCCGGATGCGCTCGTCGTGGGCGAGACCCGCGACTACCACCTGCACTTCCCGGAGCATGCGCACCGGCTGCGGCCGCGCGCGGCGGGGGAGTCGATCGACCTCGGGGGGCGCGAGCTGGTGCTCCTGCCCGCGCACATCCGGGACCTGGAGAACACGACCTGGGCCTGGGACTCGGGAGCCGGCGTGCTCTTCGTCTCGGACGGGTTCTCGTTCATCCACGACGTCCCCGGTCCCGACGACGAGGACGAGCCGGTGCACCGTCCCGGCCAGTGCCGGCTTCTGTCCGGCGAGATGCCCGAGCCGCCGAGTGTCGCCCAGGCGGCGTACGGCACCGGCCGCGCGCTGTACTGGACCAGGTTCGTCGACGTGAGCGAAGCGTTCGGCGCGATCGAGCGGGTGCTCGACGCCCACCCCACGACGCTCATCGGGCCGGCGCACGGCAACGTCATCGACGACGTGGACGGGATGCTGCGCACGTCGCTCGCTGCGCACCGTGCGGTCTACGCGGGAGGCGGGCTGGGGCAGTGATTCAGAATAGTGAAGATGTGTTTGATTTGATGAACATCCACACGGATCCGGGCGCGACGAGGCGTCCGGGTCCCGGCGAGGAAGCAGGCGGACGCAATGCGTGATCTCATCGGCTATGGAGAGCACCCGCCGGTCGTCGGCTGGCCCGGCGGAGCGAGGGTCGCGGTCTCCCTGGTCCTCAACTTCGAAGAGGGCGCCGAGAGCTCGATCGAGGCGGGGGACGCACGGGACGAGGACATCTCGATCTTCGGCGGCTGGTCCGCGGATCCGACACGGCGCAGTCTCATGAAGGAGTCCTTCTTCGAATACGGCAGCCGGGTGGGCATCTGGCGTTATCTCGGCCTGTTCCGCGAGTTCGGCGTCCGCTCCACCGTCATGGCCTGCGGGATCGCGCTCGAGCGCAACCCCGAGGCGGCCAGGGCGATCGCCCGCGACGGACACGAGATCTGCGGGCACGGGTACAAGTGGCAGGGCCTGGTGGGGATGAACGCCGAGGAGCAGCGGGCGGAGATCCGCCGCTGCGTCGCGGCGATCGAGCGGACCGCGGGGGTGCGCCCCTCGGGGTGGTACGTGCGCGAGGGCATCACCGAGGAGACCAGGGCCGTGCTCGTGCAGGAGGGATTCCTGTACGACTCGAACTCCTACTCCGACGACCTTCCGTACTACGTCGGCACCGCGGAGGGTCCGCACCTGGTCGTTCCGTACTCCGGGGACACCAATGACGCCCGGTTCTGGGGCACGGGGAGCCTCGGCAGCCCCGACGACTTCTTCTCCGTGCTCCGGGACTCGCTGGACTGCCTGCTGCTCGAGGCCGACGAGGTGCCGCGGATGATGTCGGTCGGCATCCATCTGCGCATCGGGGGGCGCCCGAGCGTCGCGATGGCGGTGCGCCGCTTCCTCGAGTACGCGCAGGCGCGGGAGGGCGTATGGTTCGCCACCCGCGAGGAGATCGCCCGCTGGTGGGCGCAGCACGCCCCCGCCGATGCGGCGGCCGCGCTGGAGGAGGCGAAGCGATGACCCGAGCCCCCGCCGACCTCGGCCGGCTCGTGCACAACGCGCACGAGATCGGCTTCACCGACCTCGCCAAGACCGGGCTGAAGGGGCAGCAGGACCAGGGTCAGGTGTGCACCCTGATCTCCCGCGACCTCAGCGGATCCGACGACCTCAACGTGAGCCTCGGCCGGATCCTGCCCGGCCAGCATCACCTGTGTCACCATCACCCCGACGCATCCGAGTTCTACGTCGTGGTCTCGGGCACGCCCCTCGTGCACCTCGACGGCAGCGAGCACCGCGCGCGGCCCGGCGACGGGATCTACATCCCCCGCGGCACCGTGCACGGGATCACGAACGACACGGGCGAGATCGTCGAGCTCGTGGTCGGGATGAGCAAGCCCGCCGACTGGGAGTTCGTGTCCGACGAATGAACGCGCAGACCCCACGCCGTCCCGAGGTCGGCCTCATCACCGCGGATCCGACCCCGACCCTGCTCGGCCTGCTCGAGGTCGTCGGGATCGGATCCGTCGTCATCGACGCGGAGCAGACCGGCCTCGGGCCCGCGCAGTGCGCCGACGCGGTGCAGCGCCTGCGCGGCAGCGGGGTCGCCGTGGGCGTACGGGTGCCTTCCCTCGACCCCGACAGCCTGCTCTCGTTCGCCAACACCGGCGTCGACGAGCTGGTGCTGCCGCGCGTCCGCTCGACCGCAGAGCTGGAGCGGGCGCACCGGGCGACCCGGTTCCCACCCGAGGGCGACCGGCCGCGACAGGTCTCCCCGGCCTCGGGGTACGGCACCCGGTACACGCACGCGCCCGTGCTCTCGGTGCTGTTCGAGACCGTGGACGCGCTCGACGGCGTGGCCGAGTTCGCCCGGCATCCGCTGTTCCAGGGCGGCTGGATCGGTCCGACCGACCTCCTGGACGACCTGGCCCGATCCGGCCGGGGCGAGGCGGTCGACGCGGCCGTGCAGCGGATCATCGACGTCGTCGCCGGGGCGGGGCATCGCATCGGCATGCCGGCGCCGAGCGCCGCGAGGGCGGGCGAGGTGCACGCCAGAGGAGCGGACCGCGCCGCCGTGTACTGGGAGCGCGAGGTCGCGCTGACGCTGCGCAGCCTCGCCGCGGCAGTGGTGGACGGGTAGACCATGCGGACCGATAGAATGACGCACCTCCGAGCGAACGAAGGACGGCCTGTGGACGGGACGGCAGCAGCGGCGAAGCCGACGACGGACGAAGGACCGGATCGCGACTTCTGGATCTCGCATCTCGGGGCGCAGCTGCGCGAGCAGCGCACAGGCCGCTACACGGTCGAGGAGCTCGCGGAGCGCGCGGGCGTCAGCGCCGGGTTGATCAGCCAGATCGAGCGCGGCATCGGCAATCCGTCGTTCGCGACGCTGCTGCGGCTCGCGAACTCGCTCGATCTTCCGCTTGCGAGCATGTTCGCGGATCCCGATGCCGGCAACGACCACATGGTGGTGCGCCGTGCGGACCGCCGGCGCATCGAGTTCCCGTCGCAGGGCATCATCATGGAACTCATCGTGCCCGACTCGGAGCGCAAGCTCGGGGTCGTCAACATGACGATCCCCGCGCACTTCGACGGCGCCAGCGTGCCCCATTCGCACGAGGGCGAGGAATGCGTCATGGTGACGGCCGGGAGTCTCGTGGCGTCCGTCGCCGGACGCGAGGTCGAGCTCGAGGCAGGAGACAGCCTCACCTACGACGCCTCGCTGCCGCACTGGTGGAGCAACCGCACGGACTCCGCGGCCGTGATGCTCGCGATCTCCACGCCGCCGTCGCTCGGCCGGGCGCACTGAGACCGTGAGCGCGCAGAGCCCGCACGACGCGGGCGCCGTTCCCGTGGGCGTCGCACCCGGGCCGTCCCGCCGCCTGGGCGTGCTGGTGCCCTCCTCGAACTCGAATGCCGAGTCGTCGATCCTGCGCATGCTCGCTGCCGAGGACGACGTCTCCGCGCACTTCAGCAGGTTCCGGCTGCCGGCCGACCTCGGCGACCGGATCGACGCGGGCGTCCTCGGCGACGCCCCGGCCCTCCTGGCCGACGCGGAGCCGGATGCCGTGGCCTTCCACGGCACCTCCGGATCCTGGACCGGGTTCGCCGGGGAGCGCTCGCTCTGCGCCCAGCTCGAGACGGTGGTCGGGGCGCCGGCCACGACGGCGACGCTCGCGGTGCGCGCCGCGCTCGCCGAGCTGGGCCTGGAGCGGGTGGGGCTCGTCTTCCCCGGTCCTCGGGCGATCGCCGAGGACATCGTCGTGCAGTATGCGGCCGACGGCATCGGGATGCCGGTGATCTCGGTGCCGGACGTCCAGCTGGCCAATGCCGAGATCGCCCGGGTGGGCGGCGATCGGATCGATGCCCTGATGCGGCCGGCGTTCCGCGAGGGCGTCGACGGAGTGGTCTGCATCGGCACCAATCTGCGCTCCGCCTATCGGGTCGCCGCGTTCGAGGCCGAATACGGGATCCCCGTGGTCGACAGTGCGACGGCCACGCTCTGGCACCTGCTGCGCCGAGCCGGTGCGCGCCGCGCGATCGCGGGCTGGGGCGCGCTCCTCGCGTCCTGAGGGCGGCCGCGCTCGCCCGCGGCTCGTCGTCGCTCGGCGCTTCAGGCGGAGGTCGCGGAGGCCCAGGCCGCGGCGATGTCCCGGCGGGTGGCGATCCACGCTCCGGCGTCGGCGGCGCGCGAGAGGAAGACGTCGAGGGCGCCGATGTACGCCGGCCGCCCGATGATGCGCGGGTGCAGTCCCACGCTGAGCACCGAGGGGCCCCGCCGCGGCTCGGCCCCGAGCAGGTCGAGCGCGCCGCACAGGAACGACGAGAAGGCGGCGCCGGTCGGGTACTGCGAGAGCAGCGCCGAGTCGTTGGTGTCTCCGGCGTACGGGATCACCGGAAGCGGGAGGCCGTCCGCGCCCGGATGCGGCAGGTCGTCGTCGAAGCTGTTCGAGTCGTAGCCGAACCCCTCGCCGAGCATCGCGCTGCGTGAGTGCAGCGTCAGGCCGTCGCGCGAGTACCAGGTCGTGGGCCGCACGCCGGTGAGGTCCTCGATGATCCGGCGCGAGCGGTGCATGAGGCCGGCCTCGACCTCGGGGGCGAGCGCCGAATGCGCGTCCCAGCCGAGGCCGTGGTCCGCGATCTCGTGCCCGTCGCGCACGAGGGCGCGGGCGACGGTCGGGTTCGCCTGCAGAGCGGTGGCGCAGCAGAACGCGGTCGCCCTGGCCTCGTGCCGGCGCAGTGTGCGCAGCACCCGCCAGATGCCGCTGCGGGCGCCGTACTCGAACGCGGACTCCAGATCGAGGTCGCGGCGGCCCGGCAGGGGTCGGTGGCGCAGCCAGTGCGCTCCGAGATCGTCGGCGACGCCGCCCCGGGCGATGCTGCGCTCGGCGCCGTCCTCGATGTTCACCACGAGGGAGACGGCGACGCGGGCGCCCCCGGGCCAGCGCACGTCCGGCGGGTGCTCGCCGTAGCCGCGCAGGTCGCGGGGGAGAGGGAAGGCCGTCATCGATCCTCCTGGTTATAGTGAAGATACTTCGATATGATGAATCTATCCGGCGAGGAGGCCGGCGTCGAGAGGAAGCGGCGATGCGGACGCTGATCCGAGCAGGGGTCGTGGTCCCCGCGACCGGGGGCAGGACCATCGAGGGCGGCGGCGTCGTCATCGAGAACGGCCGGATCCTCGACGTCCTCGGCGCGCGCAGCGCCGCGGAGCCGTTCGCAGGCCGGATCGTCGACGTGCCGGACTGCGCCGTGCTCCCCGGCCTGGTGAACCTGCACTCCCACGGGGTGAGTCCGTCGCCCCTGTTCCCGAGCGGCGCCGCGCCGCTGCCGGAGGAGCGCTGGCGCGGGCATCTCGATAGCCACCTCGCCGCCGGAACGACGACCGTGCTCAGCACGTGCGGGCTCGGGACGATGGACGAGATCCGCGAGGCCGACCGCCGGCACGCCGTCCACGTGCGCGGGGCCACGGCGCACACGCCCGGTGCGCTCGCCGCCGCGCTCGCCGCGGACGGCGCCGGACTCGGACCCGAGCACCGCGCGATGACCGTCGAGCGGATGCTCGAGGACGGAGCGGTCGCGATCGGCGAGCTCGGCGGCGGGCAGACGCTCGGCGGCGGCGGGCAGGACCTCGTGTACCTCCCTGCCGCGATCCGGCGGCGCACCGGTCGCACCGTCACGCAGGAGCAGGCCCGTGCTCTCAAAGAGGCGCTGCTGGGGCGGTTCCTGGAGGAGGGGGCCGGTGACCCCGAGCTGTTCGCGGAGCGCGCCGCCGAGGCCGGACTCGACGACGTCCCGGTGGCGGAGCTGCGCGCCCTGGTGTCCGGCACGGTGATGCCCTCGATCGCGCAGGCCAGGGCCGGGATCCGTGAGGGGGTCGCAGCAGCCGGGCGGCTCGGCGTGCCCGCGCTCGTGCACTCCGCGGCCGCCACGGCGGACCTGCTGCGCGCGCTGCTGGCCGAACCGGGCCGCCGCGCGACCGTGATCGCCGGGCACGTCAACCACACCTCCCACACGGTGGAGGAGGCGGTGCGACTCGCCGAGGCCGGCCGCGACGCCGGCTGGTACGGGGAGGCGAGCGTCTTCGATCTGCTCGAGGCGCGGGAGACGGTGCGCACCAGAGAGCACTGGGACGCGCTCCTGGCGGGCAGCGGGCTCGTCGACGTGATCGCCACCGACTACGGGCACGACGGACGGCACGATCCGCTCATCGCCGCGGTGCAGGACGTCATCGACGCCGGGCATCGCACGCTCGCCGAGGCCGTCGAGATGGTCACCTCGGTGCCTGCCGCCCTCGTACCCGGCCTCGTCGAGGGCGGCGCGATGCTGCGCCGCGGAGCGCCGGCCGACGTCGTGATCGCGCGGCGCGCCGATCTGCGCGACGTGGTCGCCGTCCTCGTCGGCGGGGAGGACGTCGTGCGGCACGGACGTCTCCTGCAGGGCACCGCGGCATGACCGGACTCGACCTGCGAGACCTCGCCGTGGTGCGGGATCTGCTGGGCGCAGAGCTCGCGGCGCAGGATGCGGCGGCCGTGGCCGCGGCGATCGATGACCTGCGCGCGGGACTGCCGGCGTTCCGTCGCGATGCGGCGCGGCTCCTCGCCGAGGAGACGGACCGGTGAGCGACCCCTGGCGCGACGGCGTCCCGGAGGCGGCGACCGCGCTCGCCGAGGGACGCACCACCAGCGCGCGGCTCGTGGCGGCGGCGATCGAGCGCATCGGCGCGACCGAGGAGCGGGTGCACGCCTGGGCGCACGTCGACGAGGAGGGCGCGCTCGCCGCGGCCAGGGCGAGTGACGAGCGCCGCGAAGCGGGCCGGGCTCGCGGGCCGCTGGACGGGATCCCGATCGGCGTCAAGGACGTGATCGACGTGGCGGGGATGCCGACCCGCGGCGGATCCGCCGTGTTCCGGGATGCGACGCCCGCGGTGCACGACGCCGTCGCCGTCGCGCGCCTGCGCGCAGCGGGCGGCGTGCTGCTCGGCAAGACCGTCACCTATGAGTTCGCCTTCGGGCAGGGCAGCCCGCCCACCCGCAACCCCCGCGACCCGGAGCGCTACGCGGGCGGATCCAGCATCGGCTCCGGCGTCGCCGTCGCGGTCGGTGCGGTGCCCGCGGCGCTCGGCACGGACACCGGCGGGTCGGTGCGCAACCCGGCGTCGATCAACGGCCTGGTCGGTCTCAAGCCGAGTGCCGGACTGGTGTCGCGCATCGGCTCGATGACGGTGAGCGGCACGATGGACGCCATCGGCCCGATCGCCGCGTCGGTGCGCGGCGCGGCGCTCGTGCTCGACGCGATCTCGGAGCCCGCCGTGCTGCGTGAGCGCTTCGGCGGCTCGGTCGCCGGCGCCGCCGGGCGCGTGGTCGCCGGGCGCGTCGGCGTCGATCGCGCGCAGTGGGAGCGCTGGGGCGTGACCGCCGCGGTGCGCGCCCTCGTCGACGAGGCGCTCGCCGTACTGGAGCACGAGGGGATCGAGGTCGTGGAGGTGGACGCCTCCGATCTCGATCTCGCGCTCACCGCCGGCCTGGTCGTATCGCTGTCCGAGGCTGCGGCCCTGCACCGGCTGCGGCTGCGCGCCGCCGCGGGAGACTACCTGCCGGAGACCCGGGTCATGATCGCGTCGGGCGCGCTCCTGCGCACCGACGACGTCGAGCTCGCGCTGCACCTGCGCCCCGCGCTGCGCGCCCGCATCGAGAAGCTGCTCGCGGCGCGCGGTCTCGACGCGCTGGTCGGTCCGACGCTGCCGGCGGGCGCTCCCCGGCTCGCCTCCATGGCCGCCGAGCTGACCAGCGCGGACGACGCCGAGGGGCTCGGCAGCGCACTGCGGATGCTCTGCGCGGCGAACCTCACCGGCCTGCCCGGGCTCAGTGTCGCCTGCGGGGAGGTCGAAGCCGGCCCGGTCGGCATGCACCTGCTCGGACGCGCTCACGGCGACGCCGTGATCCTCGCCCTCGCCGAGCGCTACGAGCAGGCGGCGCCGTGGCGGGCGAGGGTGCCGCTCGACCCGCGCTGAGGCTCCGCGCCGCACGCGGAGCGGCCGGGACGCGCCTCGAAGCGGGCCGAGTCCCGGCCGCCGGTCAGCGCACCCGGCCGAAGGCGCGGGCCGGGTGCTCCAGCAGCTCCATCACACGGCGCAGGAACGACGCCGCGTAGCCGCCGTCGCACACCCGGTGGTCGAAGACGAGCGAGAGCTGGGCGATCCGGCGGGCCACGACGGCGCCGTCGACGACCCAGGGGCGCTCGATCATCCGGCCGATGCCGAGGATCGCGACGTCGGGGTGGTTGATGATCGCCGCGGACCCGTCGACGCCGAGCCCGCCGTAGTTGTTGAGCGTGAAGGTGGATCCCCGCAGCCGCTCCGGAGGCATGGCGCCGGCGCGCGCGGTCGCGGCGAGCTCGCGCAGCGCGACGTCGAGCTCCTCGACGCTGAGCTCGTGCGCCCGGGGGATCACCGGAACCATGAGCCCGCGGTCGGTGTCGGCGGCGACGCCGAGGTTCACCCCGGCGAAGGAGATGATCTCGGATGCGTCGTCGCTGAGCCGGGAGCCGAGCAGCGGGTGCTCGGCCAGCGCGATGAGCACGAAACGGGCGACGAGCGCGGTGAGCGACGGCGCGCGGCCGCCCTCGGGGGCCATCGCGGCGCGCAGCGCCCACAGCTCGGTGACGTCGACGTCGACCCAGACGGTCGCCTCGGGGATCTCGGAGCGGCTGCGGGCGAGCTTGGCGCTCACCGCCTTGCGCAGCGGCGACATGCGCTCCCGGGACGCGACCACGAGGCCGTCCAGGCTCTCGCCCGCCGACGGCGCCGCGGATGTCGCCGCGCCCGGGACGGCCCGGGGCGCTGCGGCGCCGCCGGCGTGGAGCGCCTGCAGCGAGACGCCGTCGACGGCCTGGTCCACCGCCGCGCGGAGCACGTCGGCCCGGGTCACGGCGCCGTCGGATCCGGTCGCGGCGATGCGGCGCACGTCGACGCCGAGGTCGCGGGCGAGCCGGCGCACGAGGGGGGAGCGCACGGCGACCGGGCCCCGGGGCAGGCGCTCCCCGTCCGTCGGCTCCGCCGGCGCGGGGGTGCGGTCCGCGAGCGGCCGCGGCGCGTCGTCGGCCGACGGCGCGGGGGGCGTGACGCTCGGGCGGCCCGCGGGGGAGCCGTCGCCGCGCACCGGGCCCGCGGTGCGGCGCGCTCTGCGGCGGCCGGATCCCGCCCGCTCGCTGGTGCCGTAGCCGATGAGCACGTTGCCGGAACCGGATCCGGCCCGCTCCTCGGCGCGATAGGCCTCCTTCTCGACCGAGACCGCTTCGACCGCGACCGCCGCGGACGGGCCGGAGGGGAGGGCGGCGTCGGGGTCGGCGACCTCGAGCACGGGGGCGCCCACGTCGATGGTGCCGCCCGGTTCGCCGTGCAGCGCCGTGACGACGCCGGCGAACGGCGACGGCAGCTCGACGACGCTCTTGGCCGTCTCGACCTCGGCGATCGGCTGGTCGGTGCGGATCGTGTCGCCCACCTGGACGAGCCATTGCACGAGCCCGGCCTCGGTGAGGCCCTCGCCGAGGTCCGGGAGGCGGAAAACACGCGGCGCGATCGTGCTCATCGTGCACCTCCCGTGGTCTCATCGTGCGCGTCCTCGTCGAAGTGCAGCGTGTCGAGCGCATCCAGCACCCGGTCGGCGTCGGGGAGGTACCAGTGCTCGAACTTCGGCGGGGCGAAGGGGGTGTCGAAGCCGGTGACCTTGCGCACGGGCGCCTCGAGGAACTCGAAGCAGCGCTCGAACACCCGGGACTGGATCTCGCTGGCCACGCTCGCGAAGCCCGGTGCCTCGGCGACCACCACGGCGCGGCCCGTCGAGCGCACGGCGGCGGTGATCGTCGCGTCGTCGATCGGGGTGAGGGTGCGCACGTCGATCACCTGCACGCTGCGTCCCTCCGCGGCCGCGATCTCGGCGGCCTCGAGGCAGGTGGCGACCGAGGAGCCGTAGGAGATGAGGGTGACGTCGGCGCCCTCGCGGGCGATGCGGGCGGATCCGATCGCCGTGACGATCGAGGTGTCGACCTCCCCCTTGGTCCAGTAGAGCTTCTTCGGCTCGAGGAAGATCACCGGATCCGGCGAGGCGATCGCCGCGCGCAGCAGCGAGTACGCGTCCTGCGGGGTGGACGGGCAGACGACGGTGAGTCCCGGTGTGTGCGCGTAGTACGCCTCGGAGGAGTCGCAGTGGTGCTCCACGCCGCCGATGCCGCCGCCCGTGGGGATGCGGATGACCATCGGCATCCGCAGTGCGCCGCGGGTGCGGTTGCCGAGCTTGGCGACGTGGCTGACGACCTGCTCGAAGGCGGGCAGCGCGAAGGCGTCGAACTGCATCTCGATCACGGGGCGCATGCCGTTCATCGCCATGCCGACGGCGGTGCCGACGATGCCCGACTCCGCGAGCGGGGTGTCGAAGCAGCGGTCCTCGCCGTAGCGCGCGGTCAGGCCGTCGGTGATGCGGAACACGCCGCCGAGGGCGCCGACGTCCTCGCCGAACACGACGACGTCGGGATCGGCCTCGATGGCGTCGGCGAGGGCGCGGTTGAGCGCCGCCGCCATCGTCATCGTCTGCACGGTCGGAGCCGCCGGGGTCTGGGGGTGTGCGGCATCCACGCGGACGTCCTCGTGCGCGATGGTCATCGGGTGCCTCCTTCGGAGATGGATCCGGATCGCTCCAGTTCGTCGCGCAGCTGCTGCCACTGCTCCTGCAGCTGCGCAGACCGGGTGCTCCGCACGAAGCGGAACAGGTCCTCGGGGTCGAGGTCGGCGTCGGTGTTGAGCGCCTCGCGGAGCGCCGCGGCGATCGTCTCCGCCCCCTCGGCGAGCTGCTGCTCCCGCGCCTCGTCGAGGAGGCCGCGTGAGGTCAGATGCGTGCGGAGGCGGGTCAGCGGATCCTTCTGCGCCCAGGCCTGCACCTCGGCGCGCTCGCGGTAGCGGGTGTCGTCGTCGGCGTTCGTGTGCGCCTGCATGCGATAGGTGTGCGCCTCGACGAGCGTGGGCCCGCCGCCCGCGCGGGCCTGCTCGACCGCGACGCCCAGGACCGCGAGCAGGGCCGCCACGTCGTTGCCGTCCACGCGCCGGCCCGGCATGCCGTACCCGATCGCCTTGTGCGCGAGCGACGGCGCGGCGGTCTGGCGGGAGAGCGGCACCGAGATCGCGAACTCGTTGTTCTGCACGAAGAACACGACGGGCAGGTGGAAGACCGCGGCGAAGTTCAGCGCCTCGTGGAAGTCGCCCTCGCTCGTGGATCCGTCGCCGCACATCGCCAGCACCACGGTGTCCTCGCCGCGGTGCTTCGCGGCCTGGGCGAAGCCCGCCGCGTGCAGCAGCTGGGTCGCGAGCGGCGTGGTCTGCGGGGCGACCCGGTGGACGCGCGGGTCGTAGCCGGAGTGCCAGTCGCCCTTCAGCAGCACCATGGCGTCGGCGGGGGAGACACCGCGCGCGATCACCGACACGGAGTCGCGGTAGGTCGGGAACAGCCAGTCCTCGTCGCCGAGGATGAGGGAGGCGGCGATCTGGCAGGCCTCCTGGCCGTGCGAAGAGGGGTAGACCGCGAGCCGTCCCTGGCGCACCAGCGCATTGGCCTGGTCGTTGATGCGGCGTCCCTCGACGAGTCCGCGGTAGGCCCGGTCGAGCACGTCGTCCGGGGGCATCGGGTAGTCGTCGTCGACGCGGGCGGCGCCCGTCTCGTCGATGAGCTGCACGGGCTCGTCGCGGGGGAGCAGCTCGCGCGGATCCGCGTCGCGGGTGTGGCTCTGGGCAGGCATGGTGTGCTGCATCGGGTCCGCCTTCCTTGCCGAACGTGATGCCTCCAGTGTGCTTCCGGATGTGCATTCGTCCAATCGATTCCGGCAGAATCTGGACGATTGCATTCTCTTGCCCTGAGAATGAGTCAGAGTGTCACTGATACATCGACCGAGAGGCGTGCGCATGGCGGAGCTGGACGACATCGACCGGGCGATCCTCGACGAGCTGCGCCGAGACGCGCGCGTCTCGATGACGGCGATCGCCGAGACCGTGCACATCTCCCGCGCCGGGGCGCACGCGCGCATCAAGCGCCTCACCGACCTCGGCGTCATCACCGGCTACACGGTGCGCACGGATCCGGTGCTGCTCGGCCACCACGCCTCGGCGTACGTGATGCTGTCGCTCGAGCAGCCGGCGTGGCAGGAGGTGCAGGAGCAGCTGCAGCGGATCCCGGAGGTCGAGCACATGGCGCTCGTGGGCGGGGACTTCGATGTGATCCTGCTCGTGCGCGCGAGCGACGCCCGCGACCTCCGCCGGATCGTGCTCGAGGACATCCAGGCGATCTCCGCGGTGCGCTCCACGCGCACCACCCTGATCTTCGAGGACTTCGGCCGGAGCTGAGGCCCGCGGATCACCGGCCGCGGGTCAGGCGACGAGCCCGCGGGCGCTGCGGTAGGCGGAGGGCGTGGATCCGGTCTCCCGGCGGAAGAACCGGGAGAAGTAGGACGGGTCCCCGAAGTCCAGCTCGGCGGCGATCTGCGCGCAGGTGAGCGCGGTGCGGCACAGCAGCCGCTCGGCCTCCAGCAGCACGGCGGCGCGGATGACGGCGCTCGGTGTACGGCCGAGGTCGGCGGCCACGACCTCGGCGAGGTGGTTGCCGGTGACGTTCAGCCGCCGCGCGCAGTCGGCCACGGTGAGGGTGGCGCGGGGTTCGGCGCGCACGATCCGCAGGAACGCCCGGGCCAGGGTGTGGCGGGGGCGGGCCGGCTCGATCCGCGTGCGCGCGCACATCGTCACGAGCGCCGACAGCAGGTACCGCACGACCTCGTCCCGGTCCTCGGCGTCGCCGTCGAGCTCGTCGCGCAGATCCTCCAGCATCCGGTCGATGCGCCGGGCGGTGGCGGCGTCGGGCACCGTCATCCCGCCGCGGATCGTGCGGGCCGGAAGATCCGCCGCGCTCACCAGGAACTCCTCGCGGAACAGCACGAGCGTGCCGTCCAGCGCCTGTCCGTCCGGGCTCCAGCAGTGCACCTGACCGGGCGCGATGATGTGCAGGGTGCGCGGGGCGACGCGGAACTCCGACGTGTCGATGAGGTGGGCGCCGGATCCCTGCGAGATCCAGATCAGCTCGACGAAGTCGTGCCGGTGCGGCTGCGTCATGTGCGGACCGGGTCCGTCCTCGCGGAACGAGCCCACCAGGGCCGATCCGTGCAGCGTGGTGGCGCGCTCCTCGATGTTGTACTCCGCGAAGGCGCGCGCGGAGGGGGCAGTCGGCGTTGACCTCACGCACCCAGTGGAGGCGGTGCGGGGCGGCCGCGCAAGACGCGCGGCGGGGCGGCGCGCCCGGGGGACAGGATCGTGCGCGCGCGGGCAAGCGGGGGTGCCGGAGCGCCGGCGGCGGCGCGGGGGAGCGCCCCGTGCAGGAGTGCCAGAGCACCCGTGCTGAGTGCCTGGAGCAGCCCGGATCCGCCGCCCTAGCGTGAGAGCACATTCCGAAGGAGGACAGATGACCGGCACTTACGAGCACCTCATCGTGCGGCACATGGGGGACGTCAGCGACGACCTCGTCAACGAGGGGGCGATCGCCACGGGCGAGCCCCGGCCGGCGCACATCGGCGACGCGTTCGCGCTCATGCGGGCCGAGGACGTGCCCGGGGCGAGGATCCACATGACGTACTCGTGGATCCACCCCACCGACGAGGGCAGCCACTGGGTCAACGAGCACGAGCACGACTACGACGAGGTGCTGGTGTTCCTCGGCAGCGACCCGGAGAACCCGCACGACCTGGGCGGCGAGGCCTACCTGTGGATCGGCGGCGAGAAGTACACGATCGACACCTCCGGCGCGGTCTACATCCCCGCAGGGGTGCGGCACTGCCCGCTCGACTGGGGAACGGTGACCCGGCCGATCCGCTTCAACGCGATCTCGCTGTCCAGCGACGGCAGCTACTCGTCCGACGAGAACGTCCCGCAGGCCTGAGCATCATGGGCGCCTATGACGACCTGTTCATCGTCGACATGAACGTCGTTGCCGACGACATGGTGAACGAGGGGGAGGCGGGCGGCGAGACGCTGCCGCCGAACCTCAGCGTGCCGTACGGCATCATGCGTCAGCTCGACGTGCCGGCCTCGACCGTCTTCGGGGCCTACAGCTGGGTGATGCCGATCGGCGAGGAGACCTTCTGGGTGCACGAGCACGTGCACGACGACTTCGACGAGATCCTCGTGTGGATGGGCAACGACCCGGAGAACCCCGGCGAGCTCGGCGGCGACCTGTACATGACGATCGAGGGGGAGCGCCACCTGGTGTCCACCACCGGCGCCGTCTACATCCCGAAGGGCACCTACCACTGCCCCCTCGGCTTCGAGAAGGTCGACCGGCCGTTCACGTTCATCGCGATCACGCTGAGCCCGGACTACGCCTCGCATCGCCGCGCGGACGAGGACGCGAGGGCCGGCGCCTGACTGCGGGCCGTGCGGCGGATCCAGCTCCGTCGCACGGTGCCCGCGTCCCCCGGTCGCCGCGTCGTCCGGAAACATCGGCGCCCGCGGCGCCGCACCGCATCAGGCCCGCGATCCGGCCCGAAGGATCGCTTTCGCGCGCTCACCGCCGAGCGCGTCAGGCACCGTTCGAAGGAGACACCGTGTCCGCATCCCCATCCCGCTCCCGTCGCCTCGCCCGCCGTCTCGGGGCCGGCCTCACCGCCGCGGTCGTCGTCGCCGCGCTCGCCGCCTGCTCCTCCCCGGGATCCGGCGCTGGACCCTCCGGCGCCGCCGGATCCGGGACCGGCACGCTGAACCTCGGCCTGGTCGGCAGCGTCAACGACACGCTGTTCCCGTACGTCGCGCAGAGCACCGCGGGCGAGGGCGCGATCTGGCTGAACACCCTCGACACGCTGACCCGCCTCGACGACAAGGGCGTGCTGCAGATGGGGCTCGCGGAGTCGTTCACCCCGAACGCCGACAACACCGTGTGGACCGTCAAGCTGCGCCCGGACGTCGCGCTGCACAGCGGCGCGACCTTCGGCGCAGACGACGTGATCTTCAGCATCAGGAAGATGTTCGAGCTCAAGGACTCGTTCGGCGCGATCACGCAGATCTCGTCCTTCGTGTCGCCGGACGAGGTCAAGAAGATCGACGACCTCACGGTGGAGTTCACGCTCAGCAAGCCGTACGGGATCTTCCCGAGCGCCTGGGCGTACGAGCAGCTCGCCATGATCGGCAAGACCTCGACCGAGAAGAAGGTCGACGGCACCGGGCCGTTCACCGTCGGATCCTTCGAGCCGAACCAGCAGGCGAGCCTGACCCGCTTCGACGACTACTGGGGCGAGAAGCCCGGCTTCGACAAGCTCGAGGTGTACTTCTTCGCCGATCAGCAGGCGATCGTGAACGCGCTGCAGGGCGGCCAGATCGACCTGACCTCGGCGGTGCCGCTGTCGAACGTCGACGCGCTCAAGGCGGCGGGCATCCAGTTCCTGGAGAGCGACAGCGCCACCCATCTCACGCTGGACATGCGCACCGACGTGGCGCCGTTCGACGACCCGCGCGTGCGCCAGGCGCTGCAGCTGATCGTGGACCGCGACGCGGTCGTCGAGACCGCCTACAACGGCTATGCGAAGGTCGGCAACGACGTCGATCTCGCGAGCGGATGCCCGGCCCCCGACCTCCCGCAGCGGAAGCAGGACCTGCAGAAGGCCAAGCAGCTGCTCGCCGAGGCCGGCAAGCCGGACCTGACCGTCGACCTCGTCACGGACGGGGCGTTCCAGGGCATGACCGAGGTCGCCCAGCTCATCAACCAGGACGCGGCGCAGATCGGCGTGACCGTGAACGTCAAGACGATGGACACCGGATCCCTGCTGGACAAGTGGCTGCAGTGGCCGTTCGTCGTCAACCTGGTCGGATCGTCCTACCTGACGAGCATGCCGGGGCACCTGCTCCCGGACGGGCAGGACAACGCCTCGCACTGGAACAACGCCGACTTCGCGAACCTCGCCACCGAGCTGTTCAACACCACCGACGCGAGCGCGCAGTGCGCCGTGATCGCGAAGCTGCAGGCCGTGCAGTACGCGGACTCGCCGTCGATCATCCCCGCCCTGCCGAAGGACCTGACCCCGCACTCCGCCCGGGTCAAGGGCCTGCACACCGACCCCTACGGGCACACGTCGGAGTCTTTCGCCGGCGTCACGGTCACGGACTGAGCAGGACGGGCCGGTGACGACGACCATGAGCACGACCGAGCTGCTGGCGACGCTGCCGGCCCTTCCCCGCCGCCCGCTGGCGTGGGTCGGGCCGGCGGCCGGCAAGCTGGTCCAGGCGGTGGTGACGCTGCTGCTGGTGGCGGTGTGCGTCTTCTTCGCGACGCAGATCATGCCCGGCAACGCCGCAACGGTGCTGCTCGGCACGCACGCCACCCCCGAGCGGGTGCACGCGCTGTCGCAGCAGCTGGGCCTGAACGACCCGGTGCTCGTGCAGTTCGGCCGCTGGTTCGGCGGCGTGCTGCACGGCGACTTCGGCATGTCGCTGGCCGGCGACCGGCCGGTCGTGCAGATCCTCGCCGCGCCGCTCGGCAACAGCCTGTTCCTCGCCGCCGTCGCGGTGGCGATCATCCTGCCGCTGTCGCTGCTGGTCGGCGTGCTCGCCGCCCGGTACCGCGACGGGTGGTTCGACCGCGCCTTCCTCGGCGGATCCATGGTCGCCAACGCGCTGCCCGACTTCATCATCGGCACGCTTCTGGTCTTCCTGTTCGGCACGACCGTGTTCCGGATCCTCCCCGCCGTCTCGATCATCCCGATCGGCTCGCACCCCTGGGATCAGCCCGCCAAGCTCGTGCTCCCGGTGCTCACGCTCGTGATCGGCGGGGTGATGTACCTCGGCCGGCTCGTGCGCGCGGCGGTGATCGACGTGCTCGGCAGCGAGTACGTCGAGATGGCCGAGCTCAAGGGCGTGGGACGCTGGCGGATCCTGCTGGTGCACGCCCTGCCCAATGCGCTCGCGCCCGCGATCCCGGCCGCGAGCCTGGTCGCCGCGTTCACGGTCGGTGGCGTCGTGGTCACCGAGTACGTCTTCAACTACCCGGGGATGGGCGTGCTGCTGCTGCGCTCGATCGGGGCGCGCGACATCCCCATGATCCAGGCGATCGTGCTGATCATCGCCGCGATCTACTTCGTGTTCAACTTCGTCGCGGATCTGGTCCGCGTGGGCGGGAGGGGCTGACATGGCCATCGAGATCCCGATCGCGGCCGCCGCGGCGGAGGCGGCCGCGGCCGTCGTGCCGCAGCGCCGGGCGCGCCGTGGGCCGCGCCTGCTGCGCTCCGGCCAGGTGCGGGCCGGCCTCGTGCTCATCGTGGCCATGCTGCTCGTGGCGCTGCTCGGCCCGCTCGTGGCGCCGAACGATCCGGCGCGCACGATCGCGCGTCCGTTCGCACCGTCCGGCGCCGGCCTCCCGTTCGGCGCGGACTACCTCGGCCGCGACGTGCTCTCGCGGGTGCTCGCCGGCGGTGTGAACCTGGCCTGGATGGCGCCGAGCGCCGCCCTGCTCGCGGTGCTCCTCGGCGCGCTCGTCGGGGTCGGCGCCGCCTACGCGGGCGGCGCGGTCGACGTGGTGCTGATGCGCTTCATGGACGTGCTGCTGGCCTTCCCCGCGCTGCTGTTCACCCTGCTGTTCGTCTCGGTGATCGGGCCGGAGCCGTGGCTGCTGGTCGCGCTCGTCGCGATCGGGCTCACCCCGGGCGTCTCCCGCGTGCTGCGGGGAGCCGCGATCCCGCTCGTCGATCGCGAGTTCGTGCGCTGGTCGCGGGCGACGGGAGTGCCGACCCGGCACATCCTGGCGCGCGAGATCGTGCCCAACCTCGTCTCGCCGCTCATGGTCGAGCTCGGCATGCGCCTGATGTGGGCGGTCGGGATCCTCGCCTCGATGAGCTTCATCGGCTACGGGATCCAGCCGCCGACCCCCGACTGGGGTCTCATGATCAGCGAGAACCGCAACGGGCTCGCAGGCCAGCCGTGGGCGGTCGTCGCGCCCGTGCTCTGCGTGGTGCTGTTCACGGTCGGCGGCAACCTCATCGCCGAAGGCGCCGCCCGCGTCGTGGCGCGCACGGAAGGAGCCGCGCGATGAGCGCACTCGTGGTGCAGGACCTCCGGGTCGAGCTCTCCGACGGCAGTCGTCTCGTCGACGACGCCTCGCTGCGGGTCGAGCCGGGCCGGGTGCTCGGCGTCGTCGGCGAGTCCGGCTCGGGCAAGAGCACGCTCTCGCTTGCCCTGCTCGGGCATGCGCGTCCCGGCGCCCGGATCACGGGCGGCTCGGTGCGGATCGGCGACGTGGACATGCTCGCGCTCGGCGACCGCGAGCGCCGCCGTGCCCGCGGCGGTCTCATCGCCTACGTGCCGCAGGATCCGGCCGCGGCCCTCAACCCGGCGCTGGCACTGCGCACCCAGCTCGAGGAGGCGATCACCGCCGGTGCCGAGGAGCGTCGGGAGCGCATCGCGGAGGTGCTCCGGGCCGTGGACCTGCCCGCCGACGCGGCGTTCCTGAAGCGCCGGCCGGGGCAGCTGTCCGGCGGGCAGAAGCAGCGGGTCGGCATCGCGATGGCGATCGTGGGCCGGCCCGACGTGCTCGTGCTCGACGAGCCGACCACCGGCCTCGACGTCACGACCCAGGCGAAGGTGCTCGCCCTCGTCGCCGAGCTGTGCCGCAGCCGGGACATGGCCGCGGTGTACATCTCGCACGACCTGGCGGTGATCGCCGACGTGGCGGACGAGGTCGCGGTGATGTACGCCGGGCAGGTCGTCGAGACCGGATCCGCGGCGCGGCTCGTGCTCGCGCCGCGGCACCCCTACACCCGCGCCCTGCTCGGGTCGGTGCCGGACAGCCGGGTGCGCCTGCGGCTGCAGGCGATCCCGGGCCGCGCGCCGGCCCCCGCCCCTCCCCGGCAGAGCTGCCGGTTCGCAGATCGCTGCGGCTTCGCGACCGACGCCTGCCGCAGCGCGGCGCCGCGGCTCGTCGCCCTCGACGCCCCCGGCGGGCGCACGGCCGTGCGCTGCCTGCGCGCCGAGGAGCTCGGCGCCGCCGGGACCGTGCGCGTCGCGGCGCCGCGTGCCGAGGCTGCGCCCGGGGATGCCGCGCTGCTGGCCGTACGCGGCCTCACCGCCGCGTACGGGCGCCGCCCCGTGCTCTTCGACGTGGACCTGCGGGTGCGCCCCGGCGAGTGCGTCGCCGTCGTGGGGGAGTCGGGATCGGGCAAGAGCACGCTGTCGCAGTGCATCGCCGGCCTCCGGGAGCGCACCGGCGGAGAGGTGCTGCTGGACGGCGCCGCCCTCGCTCCCGCGGCGCGACGGCGCGACGCCCTGCAGCGGCGCGAGGTGCAGTACGTGTTCCAGAACCCGTACGCCTCGCTCAACCCGAGGGCCACGGTGGGCCGGAGCATCGGCGTGCCGTTGCGGTACTTCGCCGGGCTCGGCGCCCGCGCCCGGCGCGGCAGGGTCGCCGAGCTGCTGGAGCGGGTCGAGCTGCCGGCGGCGGTCGCCGACCGCTACCCCGGGGAGCTCTCCGGCGGGCAGCGCCAGCGCGTGGCCATCGCCCGCGCCCTCGCGAGCGATCCGAGGCTGCTGATCTGCGACGAGGTGACCTCCGCGCTCGATGTCAGCGTGCAGGCCGCGATCGTCGAGCTGCTGCGCGGCCTGCAGGCCGACGGGCTCAGCATGCTCTTCGTCACGCACAACTTCGCCGTGGTGCGCAGCCTCGCCGACTCGGTGACCGTGCTGCGCGGCGGCACGGTCGTGGAACAGGGCGCGACGGATCGCGTGCTCGACCACCCGGAGCACGAGTACACCGCGGCGCTGCTCGCCGACGTGCTCGATGTGCCGCTCGCCGCTGCGGGCTGAGACGCAGGACTTCCGGATCCGATCGGCGCCAGCGGATCGGATCCGGAGGAGGAAGACCCGACCAGGAGAAGGAGAACAGCATGGGTGCGCACGACAGGCTCTTCGTGAAGGAGCTCTGGGACAGCAGCGAGTCGTTCACGTACGAGGGCGACGCGGTACGGGACAAGGCCGACGTGCCCGCGAACCTCGGGCATCCGTACGGCCTGATGCGACCGGCGGAGGTGCCGGAGTCGCAGGTGCACATGGGCTACTGCTGGATCACCCCCAGCGACGAGGCCGCGACCTGGGTGCATCCGCACGTGCACCGCGACCACGACGAGGTGCTCATCTGGATGGGGAACGATCCCGAGAACCCCAGGGATCTCGGCGCCCGGCTCGTGATGGAGATCGACGGCGAGCGGCACGTGCTCACCACGACGGGGTCGGTTTTCATCCCGCGCGGCACCGTGCACTGCCCGCTGGGCTGGGAGAGCGTCGAGCGCCCGTTCCGGTTCATCTCGCTGTTCCTCGGGCCCGAGTACGAGGCCGACGACGAGTGAGCCGCGCGGGCCGATCGTGACCGAGGCGGCTCAGACCGCGAGCACCGCGGGACGGCGCTGCCACTCGGTCACGATCGGCCGGTAGCCCATGCGCGACCAGAACGGCCCGGAGCGGGGGTTGGCGACCGCGTAGCTGAGCAGCGTGTACGGGGACCCGGACGCGTCGAGCAGCGCATGCGCGATCTCGCAGAACGCCGCACCGGTGCCGGAGCCGCGCTCGGACTCGTCGAGGTACATCACCACGAGGTACTGGCCGCCCGAGTCGGCGAGGGCCAGGGTGCCCGGCTCGGGCGATGCCGCGTCGGGCATGACGTGCACGAAGCCGGTGATCCTGCCCGGGCGCTCCAGCACCCAGGTGGTGTCGGGAGCCGCGCGCAGCCGGCTGCGGTAGGCCTCGGCGAACATGCCGGCCGCACCCGGGCGCTCCGTCACGCTCGCGAAGTGCGCGTCGAGCGCGAGCAGCCGCGCATCGAGGGCGCCCAGCGCCGGCGCGTCGTCGACGGTGGCGATGCGCACCCGGCCGCCGTCGAGCGCGATCGGCAGGACGGGAGCTGCGGCCGCGGTCCCGCGGGGCCGAGGCCGCACGGCCCTGATCCCGTTGGGCGAGAAGCCGCGCTCGGTCAGCGCCCGCACCAGCGCGATGTCCCGCGAGGGCACGTTCACCCGGGCCGAGCTGTCCGCATCTCCCGGGCGCTCCCGCTCGGCGAGGCCCTGCAGCCACTGATCCAGGATCCGGCCGAGTGCGGGGGCCGGATCCTCGCCCGCCACCCGCAGATCGAGCTCGTGACGGCGCAGGGCGCCCCAGACCGCGTCGGGGGACGCGGCGTCGAACGCGGCGAAGCGGGCCACGCCGGCGGCTGCGCCCCGCTCGTCGACGGCCTCGAGGTAGGCGGGATCGGCGGCGTCCAGGGCCGGGGCATCGGCGAGCAGCGGATCGAAGCGGCGCTGCCGGGCGTTGTGTCCGATCGTGATGTCCATGCGCGGATCCTCTCGGCGTCGAGTCGCTCCCAGCCTAGGAACGCCGCTGCCGGAGCAGTTGACCCACCGTGCGGCGCCGTTGCGCACCGCCGCACGCCTGCGGGACGGGGCGGCGGTGCGGCCGGGGCGCGGATCCGGGCCGGGGCACGGCAGAATGGATCCATGACGGATGCGGCGATCGAGCGCGAAGTGCTCACGTGGGACGGTTTCGGCGAGGCGATGCGGGATCTGGCCCGCAACATCCTGGACTCGGGGTTCGAGACCGAGGTGGTCGTCGCGATCGCCCGCGGCGGGCTGCTGCCGGCCGGCGCCATCGCGTACGGCCTCGGCGCGAAGAACTGCGGCGCGATCAACGTCGAGTTCTACACGGGCATCGGCACGGTGCTCGACGCCCCCGAGGTGCTGCCTCCGGCCCTCGACATGGACTACCTGAACGGCCGCCGCGTGCTCCTCGTCGACGACGTCGCCGACTCGGGCCGCACGCTCGCCCTCGCGGTCCAGCTGCTCAAGGACAAGGGCGCCGACGTGCGCTCGGTCACGATCTACACCAAGCCCACCACGATCATCCAGCCCGACTACGCCTGGAAGGACACCGATCGCTGGATCGACTTCCCGTGGTCGGCGAAGGGCACGGTGCGCGAAGAGGACCTGGGCCTGCCGCCCACGGCCTGATCCCTCGAGTCGTCCCCCTGAGCACGAGCCAGAGGCCGTGCTCAGGGGGACGACTCGGTTGTGGGGTCGTCTGGGGGTGCGATCGGGGGCGGCCAGGTGGTGGCGCCGAGCTCGCGGGAGATGTTGCGCGCCGTGTCGCGCAGGGCGTGCAGCGCGGCGTCGGGGGCGGGCCCCTCGGCCGTGGGGAACACGATCGCCACGGCGGCGACGATGTCGCCGCGCGCGTCCGCGACCGGCGATGCCAGCGAGGACTCGCCCAGCACGGCCTCATCCGTCTCGGTCGCGAAGCCGTGCTCCGCGATCCCGGGAAGGGTCGCGGCCAGCACCGCCGGGTCGGTGACGGTGTCGCCGGTGAGGCTCGCGAGCGGCTCGGCGAACACCGCGCTCTGCAGGCCCAGATCGTGCGCGAGCAGCACCTTGCCCATCGCCGAGGCGTGCGCGGGCAGGGCGACACCGGTCTCCAGCATCTGCGGGCTGTCGTCGGGGCGCAGCGTGTGGTGGACCACGAGCACCTCGGTGAAGTGCGGGACGCCCAGGCGCACGGCCATGCCGGTGCGGCGCGCGAGCTCCTGTGTCCAGCGCAGCGACCGCGCCCGTACGTCGAGCGAGTCGAGGTAGACGCTCGAGAGCTTGAGCAGCGTCGGGCCCAGCATGTACCGCTGGCCGCCGCGCTCCTTCGCGACGAGGCCGTGCTCGCGCAACGACGACACGATCCCGTGCACCGTCGAGGGCGGCAGCTGCAGCGCGGTCGCGAGGTCGGTGATGCCGAGGTGGTGCGAGCCCTGCAGCAGCTCGAGCACCTTCGCGGCGCGATCGATCGCCTGGATCATCGGTGCGGCTCCTCCTCGACGGCTGTGGCGACGGCGGCGCGATTCGGCCGGCGGATCCTTGACAATCCGACATCCTCATCGCATATTCGACATTAACGAAATGTATTCCGATTCTGGAGTGCGGTCGTGCGGCACGCAAGGGGTTTCCCGACCCGGCCGCCGCCGCAGGAGGACGGAGTGCGGATCGGACACGGATCCACCCGTCCGGTGCCACCGGGCGGTGACGGCGCCGATTGCACGGCAACGGTGCTGCGTGAACTGCAACGAGGAGGTCGCAGGATGAAGAAGCTCATCAACGCCCCGGAGGACGTGCTCGCAGAGTCGCTGCGAGGGCTCGCGCTCTCGCATCCGGAGCTCGAGGTCGATCTGGCGAACCGCGTGATCCTGCGCGCGACGCCGAAGGCGCAGGGCAAGGTCGGTCTGCTCAGCGGAGGCGGATCGGGCCATGAACCGCTGCACGGCGGCTTCGTCGGCACCGGCATGCTCGACGCCGCCTGCGCGGGAGAGGTGTTCACCTCGCCCACCCCCGACCAGATGCAGGTGGCGACGAAGGCGATCGACCGCGGCGCCGGCGTGCTGCACATCGTGAAGAACTACACGGGCGACGTCATGAACTTCGAGATGGGCGCCGAGCTGGCGGCGATGGACGGCATCGAGGTGCGCTCGGTCGTGGTGGACGACGACGTCGCGGTGCAGGACTCGCTCTACACGGCGGGCCGTCGCGGTGTGGGGCTCACCGTGCTGCTCGAGAAGATCGTCGGGGCCGCCGCCGAGGAGGGGCAGGACCTCGCCGCCGTCGCCGATCTCGCCGCCCGCGTGAACGGGCAGGGGCGGTCGATGGGCATGGCCCTGACGAGCTGCACGGTGCCCTCAGCGGGCAAGCCGACGTTCGACCTTCCCGACGACCAGATGGAGATCGGGATCGGCATCCATGGCGAGCCGGGCCGGCACCGCGTGCCGCTCGCCCCCGCGAAGGACATCGCCGCCCAGCTCGTCGAGCCGATCCTCGCCGACCGGGACTTCACCGGATCCCCGGCGATCGTGATGCTCAACGGCATGGGCGGCTCGCCGCTCATCGAGCTCTACCTCATGTACGGCGAGGTGGCCGCCCTGCTGGAGAAGGCCGGCGTGACCGTCGCCCGCAATCTGGTCGGCAACTACATCACCTCCCTCGACATGGCCGGCTGCTCCGTGACCGTGCTCGGCGCCGACGACGAGCTCATCCGGCTGTGGGACGCGCCGGTCGTGACCCCCGGCCTGCGCTGGGGCGCCTGACCCTCATCCGCTGACGCGCTCCCGAACGAAGGAGATCACCTGCATGTCGAACACCATCCCGCTCACCGTCCTCGTCGACTGGCTCGACCGCTTCCGCGACGCGGTCGTGGCCCAGCGCGACTGGCTCACCGAGCTCGACTCCGCGATCGGCGACGCCGACCACGGCGCCAACATGGCGCGCGGCATGACCGCGGCGGCGGAGAAGGCGGCGCAGACGGCGCCCACGACCGCGGACGAGCTCTTCAAGACCGTGGGGATGACCCTCGTTTCGACCGTCGGCGGCGCCAGCGGTCCGCTCTACGGCACGTTCTTCCTGCGTCTGGGGGCGACGCTCGGCGCCGTGTCGGAGGTGGAGCCGGCGTCGCTCGCGGCGGGACTCCGCGCGGGCCTGGAGGGCATCGTGGCACGCGGCAAGGCGGAGGCGGGGGACAAGACGCTGTTCGACGCGGCGGCCCCGGCGATCGACGCGATGGACCGGGCGCTGGCCGCAGGAGACTCGGCCGCGGCGGCTGCCGCGGCTGCGGCGACGGCGGCCGCCGCGGGCCGCGACGCGACGATCGACCTCGTCGCCCGCAAGGGCAGGGCCAGCTATCTCGGGGAGCGCAGCGCCGGGCACATGGATCCGGGGTCGGCGTCGATGACCCTGCTGTTCGAGACGCTGGCCGCGGCCCTCGCCGGGTGATCGAGGCCGGCGGGGGAGGGATGCGCTGATGGGGATCGGGATCGTCGCCGTATCGCACAGCCTGCGCCTGGCTGAGGCGGCGAGAGAGCTGGCCGTGCAGATGGTGCCCGGTGGTGCGGTGGCCGTCGAGCTGGCCGCGGGAGCGGGCGAGGACGCCGATGGCTCGCCCATCCTGGGCACCGACGCGACGCGCGTGGCCGGTGCGATCGATCGGCTGGCCGCGTCCTGCGACGGCGTGCTGGTGCTGATGGATCTGGGATCCGCCGTGATGAGCGCCGAGTTCGCGCTCGAGCTGCGGTCCAGTGATGTACCCGTGCGGCTCGCCTCCGCCCCGTTCGTGGAGGGGCTGCTCGCGGCGGTCGTGACCGCGGCGCAGGGGGCGTCGCTGGACGAGGTCGCCGGGGAGGCGGACGACGCGCTGGTCGCCAAGGCGGCGCAGCTGCAGGACGAGCCGCAGGCTCCGGCCGGGTCGGGGGGCCCCGAGCGCGAGGGGAGCACGCCCGAGGCGGGCGGGCTCGACGCGAGCGCGCCGGCGTCTGCGGTCTCGCGGCCCGAGGGGGCCGTGGTGCGCGTCGTCCCGGTGCGCAACCCCGCCGGGATGCACGCGCGTCCGGCCGCCATGATCGCCCAGGCGGCGGGGAACTCCGGGCTGCTGCTGCGGCTGCTGCCCGACGGAGATCCCGTCCCGGCATCGAGCATGATGCGCCTGCTGGCCTTCGGGGCGCGGCGCGGGGACGAAGTCGAGCTCGTCGGATCCCCGGGTGCGGTCGAGCGCGTCGCCGCGCTGTTCGACGACGGCTTCGGCGAGATGGACGGCGCGCCGGAGCCGGCCGTGTCCGTTCTTCCCCTTCCGCGGCCGTCGAGCGAGGACGCGCGGAGCGCGACCGAGACGAGATCTTCTCCGGGGCCGTCGAGCGAGGACGCGCGGAGCGGGACGGAGACGAGATCTTCTCCGGGGCCGTCGAGCGAGGACGCGCGGAGCGCGACCGAGACGAAACGCGGTGATCTCGCGGGGGACGGCGTTTCGTCTCGCTCCGGCTCCGCCGGCGCTCGCTCAACGACCCCGGAGGGGAGCGCTCGGGTGGTCCCGGAGGAGGGTGCGCCGGGGATCCTCCGCGGGCTCGGCGTGAGTCCGGGGCGCGCGATCGGCCCGGTCGCGCAGCTCGGCGCGGCGATCGCGGAACCGGGTGCGGCAGAAAGACTGCCCGACGATGAGCGGGAGGCGCAGGCGGCGCGGATCCCTTCCGCGGCCGCGGACGTCGCCGCCGCTCTGCGGGCTGCCGCCGCCCATGCCGACGGCGAGGCGGCGCAGATCCTCGAGGCGACCGCGCTGCTGGCGGCGGATCCCGAGCTCGCGAGCGCGTCCGCGGCGCGCGTCAGGACCGACGGGGTGCCCCCGGCCCGTGCGGTGTGGGACGAGGCCGAGGCGCAGTCGGCCGTGCTGCGCGGGCTCGGCGGACGCATGGCCGAGCGCGTCGCGGACCTGCACAGCGTGCGCGATCGCATCGTCGCGCGGCTCACGGGTCACGAGATCCCGGGGATCCCTGACCGCGCCGACCCGTTCGTCCTCGTCGCCCGGGATCTCGCCCCCGCCGAGACCGCCGCGCTCGGGCGCAGCGCGTGCGTCGCGCTCGTCACGGAGGAGGGCGGCCCCACCTCGCACACGGCGATCCTGGCGCGGGCGCTGGGCATCCCCGCCGTGGTCGCCGCCGCGGGCGCGACGCGGATCGCCGCGGGGACCATCGTGCTCGTCGACGGCGAGGCGGGAACGGTGCTGCCGGACCCGTCCGCGGCGCAGCGCGGGGCCGTCGTGGACGAGGAGGCGCCGACGTTCGACGGCGCCGGCGCGCTCGCCGACGGGACGCGCCTTCCCCTGCTGGCCAACGTCGGCGGCGCCGCCGACGCCCGCGCCGCGGCGGAGGCGCATGCGGAGGGGATCGGGTTGTTCCGCACCGAGTTCTGCTTCCTGGATCGTGCCGCAGAGCCGACCGTCGCCGAGCAGGTCGACGCGTACCGCGGGGTGCTGGCGCCGTTCGCCGGACGGAAGGTCGTGGTGCGCACGCTCGATGCCGGATCCGACAAGCCGCTCCCGTTCGCGACCGCCGCGGACGAGGAGAACCCTGCCCTCGGCGTGCGCGGGCTGAGGACGGCGTGGGCGCACCCCGCCCTGCTGGCTCATCAGCTCACTGCCATCGCGGAGGCCGCGGCCGCGGAACGCGCCGAGGTCGAGGTGATGGCGCCGATGGTCGCCACGGTCGATGAGGCCCGCGATTTCGTCGCGGCCTGCCGGGCGGCCGGGATCGCACGGGCGGGCATCATGATCGAGACCCCCTCCGCGGCGCTGCTCGCGGCCGAGCTGCTCGCCGTGGTCGACTTCGTGAGTCTCGGCACCAACGACCTCACGCAGTACACGATGGCGGCTGACCGGCTGTCGGCGCCGCTCGGTGCGCTCAACGATCCCTGGCAGCCGGCGGTGCTGCGCCTCATCGGCACGGTGGGAGCCGCGGGTCGCGCCCTGGGCAAGCCGGTCGGGGTGTGCGGCGAGGCCGGGGGCGATCCGGCGATCGCCCCCGTGCTCGTCGGCCTCGGCGTCACGAGCCTGTCGATGACCGCGCGCTCGCTCGCGCGCGTGGCGGCGCGGCTGCGGACGGTGACGGCCGAGGACTGCGCACGCGCCGCGACGGCGGCGCTCGGGGCGGGCACCGCCGCCGAGTCGCGCGCCGCCGCGGCTGCGGCGCTCACGCGGCGCTGAGCACGGCCCCCTCGCCCGACGCGGTGGAGCGCGCGACGGGTGCGCCGAGCTCGGCGGTCGGCGTGCGGAACGTCTCCCGCAGCCCCAGGGCGCACAGCGCGAGGATCAGGCACGCCGCCGCCGAGTACAGGCCCACGCCGATCGGATTGCCGCCGAAGGCGATGAACATCGCCGTGGCGACGGTCGCGGCCGTGCCGCCGCCGATCGCGGCGCCCGTCTGGTAGGTCACCGAGATCGCCGAGTAGCGCGACTCCTTCGAGAACTGCTCGCCGAGGAAGGCGGGGATCGTGCTCTGCGGCATCGCCATGAAGACGTTCACGCCGATGTAGCCGAGCACCACGAGGAACATGACGTGCCCCTCCGCCATCGGGAAGAACGCGAAGAAGAACGCGCCGTAGACGAGCGCGCCCCAGCCGACGAGCTTCTTGCGGCCGATCCGGTCGGACAGCAGGCCCAGGAAGGGGACCGCGATCATGAAGGCGGCGGATCCGACCAGCTGCAGCACGAGCGACTCGGTCGAGGTGTAGCCGATCTGCTCGGCGTAGGTGATGGTGAAGATGGATCCGATGTACGCGATCGTGTTGTAGCCGAACGAGACGCCGATGGCGAGCAGGATCGCACGCGGGTGCTGACGGATCGCGGCGAAGAGCGGCACCTTCGGCGCCTTCTCGACGGCGATGGTCTCCTGAGGCATGCGCAGGCGGGCGATCAGGCCGATGATCACGAGCGCCCCGCCGAGCCAGAACGGGATCCGCCAGCCCCAGGCCAGCAGCTGCGGCTCGGGGAAGATCGAGATCGCGAGGAACACCAGGGTGCCCAGCAGCGAGCCGATGCCGATGCCGGTGCTCGTGAAGCTGCCCCACAGGCCGCGGCGGTTCTCGGGAGCGTTCTCGATGCCGAACAGCGATGCGCCGCCCCACTCGCCGCCCGCGGCGAAGCCCTGGATGAGGCGCAGCGCGACGAGGAGGATCGGCGCCAGCGCGCCGACGGCGGCGTAGGTCGGCAGGCAGCCGATGAGGAAGGTGCTCGAGCCCATCACGAGCAGGGTGAGCACCAGCATGGACTTGCGGCCGACGCGGTCGCCGAAATGGCCGATCACGATGCCGCCGAGCGGGCGGGCGACGAAGCCCACCCCGAAGGCCGCGAAGGCGATCAGGGTGCCGGTG
Organism: Microbacterium sp. MMO-10; assembly: GCF_037148715.1. Classification (NCBI taxonomy): domain Bacteria; kingdom Bacillati; phylum Actinomycetota; class Actinomycetes; order Micrococcales; family Microbacteriaceae; genus Microbacterium; species Microbacterium sp. MMO-10. Next base: position 745,197 of record NZ_JBBCSV010000003.1, read on the forward strand.
AGGTGGTCGACCGAGGGGAAGAACAGCGTCGGGAAGACCAGCGCCGCGGCGAAGCCGTAGATGATGAAGTCGTAGAACTCCAGCGCGGTGCCGAAGCCGGAGATGAAGAAGGTGCGCATCGCCGTCGCGGCGTGCTGCGCGAGGGCTCGGGTGTCGAGGGAAGCCATGATCGTCCTTGAGGATGGGGTCTAGAAGCGGGTCATGCCGTGACGGGCGGCGTCGGCGGGGGTGCCGGGGTGGACGTCGAGGTGGAGGGAATCGGCATCGATGCCGATCGTGAGGAGCGTCTCCCACTGCTCGTGGGAGGGCTTGTCGAGCTCGGGACGCATGCACACGGCCGCGTCGGGTCCGTCGCCGCCGCACATCGCTGCGGCGCGCTCGAGGGGGTCGAGGCCGGTCATGCCGGAGCGCACGGCGGCGAGGTGCGCGTAGCGCTCGGCCGTGGTCGAGTCGGCGGGCATGGTGTCGCCCGCCGCGAGGCCCTCATCGAGGAAGTGGTTGGTGTGCAGCAGCCAGCCGTCGACGGCGGGGGCCACGACCGCGACACCCGCGGGGGAGACCTCGATGGAGGCCGCCCGCGGCGCGCGGCGGTCGTCGCCGCGCTCGGTCACCGTGAACACCGTGGAAGCGCTCACGGCCGCCGAGGAGGCGAGGGCGATCGCGTCGTCGACGGAATCGGCCTCGTCGATGATGCGACGGGCGATCGCGTGCACGGGCACGCCCCCCGCCGCGGAGTCCTGCCGGTGGCTGAGGATGTTGAAGTGCAGGCCGAGACCGGCGCTGTTGGCGCCGATCTTCGCCGCCGTGCCGAACTCGGTGAACAGCTTGGCGCGCCGTCCCGCTGCCGGGGCGTAGTCCAGGAGCAGACCGAACGGCACCAGCGCCGCATGCCAGTCCCAGGTCTGGATGGTCTCGGCCGCGCCCGTCGCGGGGACGTGCACCGCGGTGGAGCACTCGCCCTCGCGCTGCGGCTCGGCGGCGGCGAGGATCTCGGTGCGTGCGCCGACCGCCGCGACGAGGAGGCGGTCGACGCCTGCGGCATCGGCCATCGCGTCGGACTCCTCGGCGAGCGGGGCGTGCCAGCCGCGCAGCAGGTCGTGGCTGCGGCGCGCGATCTCATCGGCGCGGTCGAGGTCGATGCCCAGCGCGGCGAAGTGCGCACGGTACAGCTCGGCGCTGCGCCGGACGGCGTCGGGGTGCGCGCCGCCGATCTGCCGCCCGCGCTCGCGGGGGTCGGTGGTGCTGCTGGTGAGCGTGAGAAGCCGCATCGGTCTCCAATGTCCATGCTGTGCGGTGCGCGGGGCCGTCTTCGGCCGCCGGCGGGTGCTACCGCAGCACGTTAGGTACGTAAAACGTTTTATGCAAGGCCATTGCGCCTTGCGAGGCGGTTCCGCATCGCGGGTCGGGTTCGCGTAGCATCCGAGCATGGTCCACGGGCACGGCATCACGATCCGCGACGTCGCCCGTCGCGCCGGCGTCTCGATCACCGCCGTCTCGCACGCGCTCAACGGCAAGGGCACCCTCTCCGAGGCCACGCGCGCGCGGATCGTCGGGGTGGCGGAGGAGCTCGGCTACCAGGCCGACGCGATGGCGCGGGGGCTGCGCAGCTCGTCGATCGGGGCGATCGGCCTGGTCTTCCGCTCGCTCGACGCGCTCGCCGACTACCGGCCCAGCGGAGTGGACGTGTTCATGCGCTTCGCCGGAGAGCTCTCCGCCCAGGCGCTCGCTCGAGGGCTCAGCGTGGTGCTCGTGCCGGATCTCACCCGTACGCCGATCCCGCCGCTGGCGTTCTCCCTGGACGGCTACATCGTGTCCAACCCGCATCGCGACGACGCCGTGGTGGCGCTGCTCGAACGACGGGGCATCCCCTGCGTCGCCCAGGGCAGCGTGCCGGGGCGTCCCGACTTCGTCGACTGGGTGTCGGAGGACGACGCCGGGGCGATGCGGCGCCTGCTGGATCACCTCGGGAGGGCGGGGGCCCGCACGGTCGTGCTCGCGCACGGCACGGATCCGAACTCGTGGAATCTCGACAGCATCGACGAGTACACGGCGTGGTGCGCGGAGCGCGGCGCGGCGCCGCGGCTCATCGCCCAGCCGGAGCGGACCGGGCTCGACGGCGGCGCCGAGATCGCCGCGCGGCTGATGACCGAAGGCCTGCCCGATGCGCTCGTGTGCATGACGGGGCGGCACGCGGCGGGGGCCGAGCAGGCGCTGCTGGATGCGGGCGTTGCCGTGCCCGGGCAGGTGATGATCGCGACCGGATCCGACTCCGCACAGGCCCGCAGCGCGCGGCCGGCGATCACGGCGATCGAGATGACGCCGCGGGAGACGGGGATCGCGCTGCTGGACGCCCTGGAGGCGCTGATGGCGGGGCGCCCCGCGGAGACGCCGCGGCGCACCGCGAGCGTGCTGCGCACGCGCGGGTCGACCGCGCGTTCTGTCAGTCGACCGTGACCGCGAACCCGTCGCCGTCCGCGGTGACCGTCACGTGCGTGAGGTCGGCGACGACGGCGTCGGGGGAGTGCGCGGCAGAGCCGGCCCCCACGCCGATGACCCGCATCCCCGCGGCGCGGGCGGCCTCGATCCCGGCCCCGGAGTCCTCGAAGACGAGGCAGTCGGCCGGGTCGACGCCGAGCCGCCTGGCACCCAGGAGGAAGCCCTCCGGGTCGGGCTTGGAGGCGGAGACGTGCTCCGCGGTGACGGGCCCGGCCGGCACGTCGAGCTCGGCGGCGCCCATGCGCACGCGCATCAGCCGGTCGTCCGCCGACGTGACGATCGCGTGCGGGTACGCGGTCAGGGCCGCCAGCAGACCGGCGGCGCCCGGCACCTCCACGACGCCGTCGACGTCGCCGCTCTCGCGGGCCAGCATCTCGCGGTTCTCCGCGAGGTTCTCCTCGTGCGGGCGATCGGGCAGCATGATCGCCATGCTCTGGTGCCCCTGGCGCCCGTGCACCACGCTGAGGACGAACTCGGGGTCGAGGCCGTGGGGCTGCGCCCAGGCCAGCCACAGGCGCTCGACGACGGCGGTCGAGTCGACGAGGGTGCCGTCCATGTCGAGCAGGGCGGCGCGGGCGCGGAAGGTCTGAGGCATGCTCCCAGGGTATCGGCGGGCAGACGCGGCCGGCTCCGGTCGGCCCTTAGGGTGGACACGACACGGGAGGTGCTCGGATGCGGACCGAGTGGGATCGACTGATCAGGCGGATGCGCGACGCGCGCGCCACGGCGACGCTGCGTCAGATGCGCGAGACGGACGCCCTGCTGACCGGCGCGGTCGCGCTCGTCCTCGGCTTCCTCGTGGCCTTCGTGATCTTCTGGCACCGCACGCTGTCGATCACCGGGCCGTGGTCGGTCGGGATGGTCGCCGCGATCGGCGGCGCCGCCGTCGCCGTGCTGGCCTTCACCGCGGGGCGCATCGGGCTGCGGATGGAGGCGGCCGAGGCGCCGGAGAAGCAGGATCCGGATGCGGCGAACGACGGGTTCGCGACGCCGGGCCAGCGACTGCGCTGGTACGAGCTGACGGCGATCGCGCTCGCACACGGCGCCGTCGCGCTGCTGGCGCTGTTCGGGCTTGCCGCCCTCCTCGAGGCGGGCTTCCGGGATGCGCCCGTGTTCCCGTTCCCGGGGGCCGTGCTGGTCGGGGTCGCGCTCGCCCTCACCGCCTATGTCTGCTACCTCAGCGCGGCCGCGCTGAGCCCCACCTCGATCTCGCTGATCCTGGCGATCTTCCTCGTGATCGGCGCGCTCACGGCGATGCTCGAGGCGACGGACCCACACTGGTGGCGCGACAACCTCTCCGCCCTGGGCATGGCGAGCAACGCCTCGTCCCCGGCGTTCAACACGACCCTCATCGTCGCGGGGGTGATGGTGACCACGATCGCCCGCTACGCGACGGCGGCGCTGCCGGTGCCCGAACCCCGGGATGAGCGCGGGCGCACGATCGTCCGGGTGGGGCTCATCCTGATCGGGATCCTGCTCGCGTGCGTCGGGATCTTCCCCGTTGACCGCTTCTTCCTCCTGCACAACACGGTCGCGACCGGCATGGCCGTGTGCTTCGCCGTGGTCGTGGTCGGGTTGCCGTGGTTCCTGCGCCGGATCTCGCGCGTGTTCGTCGCACTGGGCTGGATCTACGTGCTCGTGATCGCCCTGCTCGGCGTGTTCTTCGCGACCGGGTACTACAACCTGACGGCGGTCGAGCTGATCGCCGCCGTGCTGATCTTCAGCTGGATCATCGTGTTCCTGCGCACGGCGGGCGCCGACCACGGAGCGTGGGATCAGCAGCGCGCCGGCCGTGCCGAGGCGGCCGCGCGGAGCTGAGCAATGCCGCTCAGGCGGGCGGCGTCTGCGCCGCTTTCGGGCGTCAGCCTGTGGCTTCCGGGGGTCAGGCGCCTGGCGTCCACTCGACGTTCATGTCGGGGCGGATCACCACGGTCTCGCCGGGCTGGAGGGTGTGCTCCCCAGGGTCCGAGCCGACGTGGTTGTACCGGCCGATCATGAGCGGGTTCGTGCAGAGCCGGTCGCCGATGGACCAGATGTCGTCACCGGGAGCGGCCGTGTAACTGAGGATGTCTCCGCCGGCGTCGCGGTTCACGGTGCCGGTCGCGCCCGCCGAGGGGCCGCGGTCGTCGGGGTCTCCGACGAGCCGGCCGTAGCTGTGCGCGCCCACGTCGAAGATCTGGATCTTCGAGTAGGTCGTGCATCCGTTCGGGAGGTCCCCGGCCTTCACGCTGATCCCGTCGCCGAGCCAGATGACGCGATCCGGGTCGGGCGTCGGCGTGGACGTGCCGCCCGGCGTCGGGCCGGCCGTGCTCGACGCCGATGATCTGACAGGGTGTGCCGCCGTCGCGGGGGAGACCCGCGGCGAGGCGATGAGCGCCACGATCCCGACCGCAGCGACCCCCGCGGTCGCCCAGGCGATCGTCGCGGCGCGTTTCATGATTCAGAACCTAACCCGGCCGGAGGACGGGCGCCAGCGCTCGCCGTAGGGCGCCGTTGATCCGGAGGAGACCGGCGTTTCGCCTCGGTCGCCTTCGGCGTCCTCGCTCGACGACGCCGGGAGGGCGGTGGTGTTCGGCGTCCTCGCTCGACGAGCCCGGGAGGGCGGTGGTGTTCGGTGTCTTCGCTCGACGACGCCGGGAGGGCGGTGGTGTTCGACGTCTTCGCTCGACGACCCCACAGGGACGCCACCCCGGGCTCGTGTTTCAGGCGAGTTTTTCGGTGCGTGCTCTGCCGCCGGGGCGGGGTGGGGCACTGGTGCCGGGTGGGGGCAGGAACCAGACCTTCGCGTGGATGCCGGTGCCGTCGACGCGGATGCTCCAGTCGTTGTCGTGGACAAGGTGGTGGCAGGTCTCGCACAGCAGGACCCCGTTGTTGAGGTCGGTTTCGCCGTGGTCGCGGGCCCACCACGCGATGTGGTGCGCTTTCGTCATTGCGGGTGGGAGCCCGCAGAACGCGCATCCGCCGTCGCGTTCGACCAGGGCGAGGCGCTGCGCGCGACTGAACAACCGCCGATCCCGCCCCAGTGCAGGATCTCCCCGTCCTCCCCGCACACCCACCGGCTCACCCCGCCCCCGCCGGCCATGCGGCGGACCGTGTCGATGCTGACGGGCTGGTCGAGCCCGTCGATGAGCCCGAACCCGGTCCCTGCCTCCAGGTCGGTCGCGTTCACGCGGACGATCACCGTCGCCCCGTTCAGGGTCCCCTTGCCCTCACAGGTCAGGGCGTGCTCGGCGAGATGCACGAGCGCGTCGGCCTGGATCTGCGGGACGGTGCGCCGGTCCGCGTCCGGCGTGTTCGGGTCGCGGCCGTCGCGTTTCGCGGCGAACTCGGCCGACACGAACCCTCCGATCGCGGTCTTCACCGCCGCACCCCGCACAGGGTCCAGGACCGCGTTCACATGCAGCATCCCCTCCCGCTCGAACAGGGTCACCGACGCCCGGGCCCGCAGCTCCTCCTCCCGGGGTGCCACCCCGTCCGGGTCCAGGTGTGCCTCCAACCGGGTGAGCATCCGCCGCACCTCATCGTGCGACAGCCCCGGCGCCTTCTCGGTGAGGAACTTCTCCGCCTCCCCGGCGACCCCGCGTCCCACCTTCACGATCATCCGATCGAGGAAGGACACGATCACCCCGGCCGCCGCCGCCCCGATCCGTCCCGCGACCAGCGCCTCCCGCACGGCCGGGAACTTCGCCGGCAGATGCTCCCCGACCAGGTTCGCCCGCGGCGCCGTCGCCTCCCCGACCTTGACCAGCCGGGCCGCATCACCCGTGGACGCCCCGGTGGTCGTCGCGATCAACTGGGCCGTGTTCCGAAACCCCTGCTGCCTCGCCAACGACTGCGGCCCCAGCTCCGGCCGCGACTCCTCCGCCAAGCGGGCAGCCACTTCCGCATGCACCCCATCCGCGGTGCGCTTCACCCGCCCGATCGCCTCATTCACCGCCACCAGCCGCGCCCGCGACAGACCCGCACCAGAGGAAGCATCACCCCACGCATCCACCAGAAGCTGAGTGGCCTCCAGGAGCGGATCAAGGGTGCTGGACATACCCCGATTCTACCGAGAATCGATGATCCGTTCGAAAGTTATCCACAGCCAAGAAGATCGCCTGACCTGGGAATTTCCTTGTGATGAAGGCGAGGGGTGGATCAGCAGGAGCCGGATCTCCGATCGGCCCGGCTGGGTAGGGCTCGGCTGCCCAGGTACCCGGCGGCCGGCCCTGGGTAATCGTGCCCCCGGACCTGGGCACCTCGCGCCCGAGCGCGTGCTTCCTCCGCCCGAGAGGCTCGTCCTCTGCAGGCGCGTGAGGGACGGACCGGTTCTGGGCAGCCGGCCCCTCGCGTCGTACGCATCGCCCCGCGCTGCGGACTGCGGACTGCGGGCGTCCTCAGCCGGCCGCGCCGGACTGCTGCTCCGCCAGCACAGCGGCGAGCGCCTCGACCTGCGCCTTGCCCGCCTCGTCGACGGTCAGCGACATGATCGACGACATCGCCAGGAGCACCTCGAACTCGCGGGGATCGCGCGTCTTGCCGAAGAGCGAGGTGCGCTCCTTGATGCGCACCTCCCGGTACGTCGAGACCGGATTGCGGGCTGTCTCGAGCTTGCCGTGGTGCTTGAACTTCGTGACCGTCGCGCCGTCGTACACGATCGACTCGCCGTCGGCCCCCGTCACTTCGATGCTGCTCGTCATGCGCAGATTCTAGGGCCGGGGATCCGGGGCGGAAACGGACGGATCGGATCCGGATCCCTTCGCGGCTGGACGAGCGCCGTGCACTGGATGACAAGCCCCGGCACCCCGCACGCGCCCACAATGGGAGGACGCATCGTCGTCCGCATACTCGAAGGAGAGACCGATGACCGACATGTCCGCCGCGTCCGCGCTGCTCGACCGCATCCAGGCCCCGGAAGGCAGCGGGCGGGACATCCCCGACGCCGCCACGCGCGAGGTCATCGGCCGCGCCCCCGTGCAGACCGTCGCCGATCTGGACGACGCCATCGCCCGCGCCAAGGCCGCGCAGCCGGGCTGGGAGGCGCTCGGCCACGCGAAGCGCAGCGAGCTGCTGCTCGCCGCCGCCGACGCGATCGACGCGAACGCGGAGGCGCTCGCGCTCCTGCTCTCGCGGGAGCAGGGCAAGCCCCTGAACGGTCCGAACGCGCGGTTCGAGCTGGGCGCGTGCTCTGCCTGGCTGCGCACGAACGCGACCACGGTGCTCGAGCCCGAGGTGCTCGTGGACGACGAGAACCTGCACGCGGAGCTCGTCTACAAGCCGGCCGGCGTGGTCGGTGCGATCGGCCCGTGGAACTGGCCGCTGATGATCACGATCTGGCAGATCGGCCCCTCCCTGCGGATGGGCAACACGGTGGTCGTCAAGCCCAGCGAGTACACCCCGCTCAGCGTGCTGGCGATGCTCGCCGTGATGAACGACGTGCTGCCCGCCGACGTGCTGATCGGGATCTCCGGCGATCGCGAGGTCGGCGCGCGGATCGCCGCGCACCCCGACATCGACAAGATCATGTTCACCGGATCCACGGCCACCGGCCGCAAGATCATCGAGAGCTCGGCCGGCAACCTCGCCCGCCTGACGCTCGAGCTCGGCGGCAACGACGCGGGCATCGTGCTGCCGGGCACCGACCCGGCCGCGATCGCCGAGGACCTGTTCTGGGGCGCGTTTATCAACACGGGCCAGACCTGCGCGGCGATGAAGCGGCTCTACGTGCACGACTCGCTCTACGACCAGGTCGTGGATGCGCTCGCCGGCATCGCCGCGAACGTGCCGATCGGCAACGGGCTGGATGAGAACAACGTCCTCGGCCCGCTGCAGAACAAGCAGCAGTTCGACATCGTCTCGCGCCTCGTCGAGGACGCGAAGGCCCGGGGCGCCCGCGTCGTGACCGGCGGCGAGGCCGCCCCCGAGCTCGGCGAGCTGTTCTACCGGCCGACGATCGTGGCCGACATCGACAACGACGCCGCGCTCGTGCAGGAGGAGCAGTTCGGGCCGGCGCTGCCGATCATCCGCTACTCCGACGTGGACGAGGCGTTCGCGCTCGCCAACGCGGTCGACGTGGGCCTCGGCGCCTCGGTGTGGTCGAGCGACCCCGAGGCGGCACGTGAGGCCGCGACCCGCATGCAGTCCGGCACCGTATGGATCAACTCGCACGGCGGGCTGCACCCGATGGTGCCGTTCGGAGGCGTGAAGAGCTCGGGCTACGGGCTCGAGTTCGGCGTGGCGGGCCTCAAGTCCGTCGCCGTGCCCCAGGTCGTCTCCGGACCCGGCCGGAAGGCCTGAGCCATGGCCCGCTCCGCGATCGTCGTCGGAGCCGGCACCTCGGGGAGCATCGTCACCCGGCGTCTCGTCGACGCCGGGTACGACGTGACGCTCATCGAGGCCGGCGGCTACGACACCAACCCCGCGATCCACGACCCCTCCCGTGCGGGCGAGCTCTGGCACGCCGCCGAGGACTGGGACTACTTCACGGTGCCGCAGGAGCACGCGGCCGGCCGCCGGCTGCACCTGCCGCGCGGGAAGGTGACCGGCGGATCCCACGCGCTGAACGCGATGATCTGGGTGCGCTGCGCCGCCTCCGACTTCGACGGCTGGGAGCGCTCCGGCGCCACCGGCTGGGGCTGGGCCGAGGTCGAACCGGTCTACGACGCGATCGAGAACGACCTGCTCCCGGTGACCGACGACTACGCGCTCGTCCCGATCCAGCAGTCGATCATCGACGCGGCCGTCGAGGAGGGGCTGGAGCACAACCCCGACTACAACGGCGGCACGCTCGACGGCGTCTCCCAGGAGCAGGTCACGATGCGCGACGGACGTCGTGTCAACACGTGAATGGCGTATGTGCGCCCGGTCGAGGATGCGGCGAACCTGCGGATCGTCACGGATGCCGAGGTGCAGTCCGTGATCGTCGAGGACGGCGCGGCCGTGGGCGTGCGGCTGAGCGATGGATCCGAGCTCCGTGCGGACGAGGTGATCCTCGCCGCCGGTGCGCTGGGCAGCCCCGCGATCCTGCTGCGCAGCGGCATCGGCCCGCGCGAGGACCTCGAGGCGCTGGGGATCGAGGTGCTCCGGGACGTCCCCGCGGTCGGCGCGAACCTGCACGACCATCTGCTGTCCCCGGTGATCTTCACGACCGCGCAGCCCGTCGGTGCACCGCAGCCGGGGGTGTCCGTCACGCAGACGCACCTGTTCTGGCGCTCGCGCGACGGCCTCGCCGAGCCCGACACCCAGCCGATCCACTTCTCGGTGCCGATGTGGGGCGAGCTCGAGCCGCGTCCCGGCGCGCACGGTCCGGGCGACGGCTTCACGCTCATGGCGGGCCTCGTGACGCCGCACAGCAGAGGCGCGCTGCGCCTGTCCGGCGCCGGCGTCGAGGATCCGCTCCTCATCGACCTCGCGGCCCTGGAAGACGACCGCGACGTGGCGGCACTCGCCGCCTCCGTGCGCCAGGCGCGCCGGATCGGCGCCCGGCCCGCGCTCGCGGGGGAGTGGGGCGCGACCGAGGCCTACCCCGGCGCGGAGGTGACGGATGCCGATGTCGAGGACTGGGTGCGCCGCACCGCGATCACGTACCACCACCAGGTCGGCACCTGCCGGATGGGCACGGATCCGGACGCCGTCGTGGATCCGCGCCTGCGGGTGAACGGCGTCGCCGGGCTCCGCGTGATCGACGCCTCGGTCATGCCGACGATCACCACGGGCAACACGAACGCCCCCGCCGCCGTGATCGGCGAGCGCGGTGCGCGGTTCCTGCTCGAGGACGCGGACTAGGAGTCTGCGGGGCCGGGCCCGTCCGGGGTCCGGCCCCGCAGCTCCGCGAGCAGGGCCTGCAGCCCCGCCTCGATGCGCTCGTCGCCTGCGACCTCGGGCAGCAGCACCGACACCATCTGCCAGCCGGCGTTGCGCGAGGCGACCTCGCCGACCGCCGTGTCGATGTCGATATGCGCGGCGAGCTCGCCGTCCTCCCGCGCCTCGACGAGGAAGCGGCGGAACTGGTCCCGCCAGCGCTGGTTGTTCTCGCGGTGGATCTGGGTGACCCGGGTGTCCTGCGAGGCGTGGTCCCAGAAGGCGATCACGACGCGGGCGTACTTGGGGCCGAGGTCTCCGAACGGCAGGATCTCGCGGCACATCTGCTCGAGGGCGTCGAGGCCGCGCTTGCCCGCGACCTCGGTGAGGATCCGTCCGTTGGCCTGCACGTGGAGGCGGACGAAGGACGCGGTGAGCAGGCTCTCCTTGGTCGGGAAGTAGCGCGCGATCGCTCCGTGCGTGTAGCCGGCTTCGGCGGCGATCTGGCGCATCGTGACGCGCTCGAAGCCCTCTCGGGCGATCACCTTCGTGGCCGCATCCGCGATGTGGTCCCGCCGTTCGTCGTGGTCAACGATCTTGGGCACGTCAGTCCTCCTCCGATCCTGATGATCCTAGGGGCGCGGCGCCGGGGCGCCGGGTCATCTTTCGTGTCCACCTGGACACGTAAGATTCCGAAACATCTTGACAACACTAACGCCTTGCTGGATATTTAAGTGACCAAGTGGTGATTAAAGACGATGAAGTCGCACCGCAGCGACGCCTCCGCTCCGAGATCCCATCCCTCGTTCTGACAGGAAGCACACATGCACATCACGCGCGCACTCCGTGTCGCCGCCGCGGTCGTCGCCGTCGGCGCGGCCGCCGCCCTCGCCGGCTGCTCGTCCTCTTCCGGCAGCGCCGAACCGGGGAAGAAGGGCGATCTCACCACGGTCAAGGTCGCCACGATCGGGCTCACCTCCGACGGCAGCCTGCTGACCGGGATGGCGAAGGGGTTCTTCGCCGATGAAGGGCTCAAGATCGAGACCTCGATCGTCGCGAACCCGCCCGCCGGCCTCGCCGCCGCCCAGAGCGGCCAGGTCGACATCGCGTACTCGCCCAGCATCCCGCTGCTCAACGCTCTCAGCCAGGGCGTGAAGATGAAGGTCGTCGCCCCCGCCGACGGCTACCCGGATGCGGCGACGAGCGCCTCCGACCCCGCGGCGTTCGACGACACCGGCCTGTTCGCGAGCGCGTCCAGCGGCATCACCTCGGTGAAGGAACTGGCGGGCAAGACGATCGCGATCCCGGCCCGCAAGGCCCAGCTCGAGGTGGTCATCGCGGAGCAGCTCAAGAAGAACGGCATCGACCCGGCGACGGGCGTCAAATGGGTCGTGCTCGACTTCACCTCGGCCGTCGCCGCCCTGAAGAGCGGCAACGTCGACGCGGCGGGGCTGGTCAGCCCCTTCACCGCGCAGGCGCTCTCGGCGGGCAACCCCCAGCTCGCCGCGCCGTCGATCGGCTTCTTCGAGACCGGTGCGACCGGGCTGTGGACGGCGGGCGACGCGACCGTGACCTCGAAGAAGGACGTCGTCAGCGCCTTCCAGCGCGCGATCGCGAAGTCCAACGAGTACGCGACCGCGCATCCCGAGGAGGCCATCAAGGCCGGCCTCGCCTACACGAAGTCGACGCTTTCGGTCGACGAGGTCAAGGTTCCGGTCTGGCCCGCCACGGTGACCGAGCAGGATCTGCAGCGCCCGAACGACAAGATGGTGGATCTCGGGTTCCTGAAGAAGCCGGTCGACCTCACGGGCGTCATCCTCACGAAGTGACGACCGTGACCCGCTCCCGCATCCTCCCTGCGCTGCTCGGCGCGGCCGGCGCCCTGACCGCACTCGTGGTGTGGCAGCTGGCCGCGACGGTCGGCCCGCTCGCCGGTGCGCCGCTGCCCTCCGCCCTCGAGGCGCTGGGCGCGGCGGGCCGGCTGCTGGGCACGCCGCAGCTCTGGCAGGCGACGGCGGACACCCTGGTCATGGCCCTCACCGGGCTCATCGCCGCCGCGATCGTCGGCGTGCTGCTGGGCATCGCGATCGGATCCTCTCCGCTCGCGATGCACGCGACCAGGGTGCCGCTGGAGTTCCTCAAGCCGATCCCGCCCATCGTGATCCTCCCGGTCGTGGTGCTCGTGCTCGGCCCCACGTCGGGGATGGGGACCTTCCTCGTCTTCTTCGGCTCCTTCATCGCCATCGCCGTGCAGTCCTCCGCGGGCGTCTTCGACACCGACCCGGTGGCCCGCGCGACGGGGGCGTCCTACGGGATGAGCCGGGGCGAGATCCTCACCCGGATCGTGATCCCGAGCGCGCTGCCGTACATCGGCACCGCGCTCCGGGTCGCGGCGCCCACCTCGCTCGTCATCGCCGTCGTCGCGGGCCTCCTCGGAGGAGGACCGGGGCTGGGCCAGAGCCTGCTCATGTCGCAGATCTCCGGCAACCAGCCCGAGCTGTTCGGCTACGTGCTGATCCTCGGCGTGCTCGGCCTGCTCATCCAGGGGCTCAGCCAGTGGGGCGAGCGCCGGCTCCTGCACTGGCACCCGCAGTACCGGAAGGCGGAACACGCATGACCCTCACCACCTCCGTGCAGACCAGCGCGCGGCTCCGGCGCGGGCGCCGGCTGAGCTCCGCGCCGCGCTGGCTGCTGATCCTCGTCGAGATCGCGGTCCCCGTGGTCCTCATCGCGCTGTGGTGGATCGCCTCGGCGGGATCCACGAACACGTTCTTCCCGCCGCTGTCCGCGATCCTCACCCGCCTCGGCGAGCTCATCGGAACCCCCGCGTTCCTCGGCGACATCGGCATCTCGGTGCTGAACCTCGTCGTGTCGTTCCTCATCGCGACGGTCGTCGGCGTGCTGCTGGGGTGCGCGCTGGGGCTCATCGCCCCGCTCAGCTGGTTCGTCGAGCCGACGATCCACTTCTTCCGGGCGATCCCGCCGGTCGCACTCGTGCCGATCTTCGTCTCGCTCATCGGCTTCGGCAACGGCACGCGCATCCTCTCGATCTCGCTCGCGGCGCTCTTCCCGATCCTCATCTCCACGATCGACGGAGTGCGGGCGGGAGAGCCCACGCTGCAGATGGTGGGGCGGGTCTATCGGCTCACCCGCACCGAGCGGCTGTTCCAGGTGACGCTGCCGGCCGCGAGCCCGCGGATCCTCTCCGGCATGCAGGTGAGCCTCATCACCGCGTTCGTCGTGATGATCGCGAGCGAGATGCTCGGATCCTCCGCGGGCCTGGGGGCCGCGACCCTGCTCGCGCAGCAGTCCTTCGCGATCGCCGACATGTGGGCGGGCATCATCGTGCTCGGCGTGCTCGGCTACCTGTCCACCGCCCTGTTCGTCCTATTCCGCCGCGCCGTCCTGCGCTGGTACATCGCCTCACAACAACTGGAGAAGAGCGAATGAGCCTTACCACCAGCCCCCGGCTCAGCGTCCAGGGCCTCGCCAAGACCTATCGCACCAAGAGCGGTGACGTGCCGGTCATCGCCGACCTCACCTTCGACGTGCAGGCCGGCGAGGTGGCCTGCATCGTCGGGCCGTCCGGCATCGGCAAGACCACGCTGCTGAAGTGCCTCACCGGCCTGCAGCCGATCACGGCCGGATCCGCCCGCATCGACGGGAAGGAGATCGACGGGCCGCCCGAGGAGATGGCCCTCGTCTTCCAGGAGTACACGCGCTCGCTCATGCCGTGGCTCACGGTCGAGAAGAACGTGCGACTGCCCCTCCGCCACCTCCGGCTGAGCGCCGCGGAACGGGAGGAGCGCATCACGTCGGCGCTCGCCGCGGTCGGGCTCGCCGGCGCGGGCGCGAAGTACCCGTGGCAGCTCTCCGGCGGCATGCAGCAGCGCGTCGCGATCGCCCGCGCGATCGCCTACCGTCCCGAGGTGCTCGTGATGGACGAGCCCTTCGCCTCCGTCGACGCGCAGACCCGGTTCGAGCTCGAGGATCTGTGTCTGCGGATCCGCGAGCAGTTCGGCATGACGATCCTCGTCGTGACCCACGACATCGACGAGGCCGTGTACCTCTCGGATCGGGTCATCGTGCTCGGCGAGCGGCCCGCCCGGGTGACCGAGATCATCGAGATCGACTTCGGCGGTCCTCGCGACCAGCTGGAGACGCGGGCGACGGCGAAGTTCGCCGAGCTCCGCACCCGCATCTTCGGCCTCATCCGGAAGGCGGGCTGAATGGACCGCGCTGCTCGCGGCTACGAGGGCTTCCCCGGGCGGATCGGCGAGTTCACCTCCGAATCGGATCCCGCCTGGCGGGCGCGGCCGACCGCGCCCGAGGGGGCGCCGAACATCGTCGTCATGCTCGTCGACGACCTCGGCTTCAGCGACCTCGGGCCGTTCGGCGGCGAGATCCGGACGCCCGTCATCGACGGCCTGGCCGCCGACGGCTGGTTGTTCACGAACTACCGCACGGCGCCCATGTGCTCCCCGGCCCGGGCTGCGCTGCTCACCGGACTGAACCCGCACCGGGCCGGGTTCGGCTTCGTCGCCCACATCGATCCCGGCTACCCCGGGTTCGCCTGCGAGCTGCCGGCGGATGCGCCGACGCTCGCGGAGTCGCTGCGCGCCGGCGGCTACGCGACCTTCATGGTCGGCAAGTGGCACCTGACGGTCGAGTCGCGGCTGCACGACGGCGCGGACCGGTCGTCGTGGCCGCTGCAGCGCGGCTTCGACCGCTACTTCGGGTCGATGGACGGCTTCACCTCGCTGCATCACCCGCACCGGCTCGTCCAGGACAACTCGGTGGTCGACGTCGCCGAGTTCCCGGAGGGCTTCTTCCTCACCGACGAGCTGACCGATCGCGCGATCGGGATGATCGACGAGCTCCGCGTGAACGAGCGCCGCAAGCCCTTCTTCCTCTACTACGCGCACACCTCGGTGCACGGGCCGATCCAGGCCAAAGAGGAGGACATCGAGCGCTATCGCGGCCACTACGAGCGCGGCTGGAACGCCGTGCGGGAGGAGCGCTTCGCGCGTCAGCGCGCCCGCGGCATCGTGCCCGCGCATGCCGAGCTGCCCGGGGATCCGCTCGCGGACGGCGACCGGATCCCGCACTGGGACGACCTCGGCCCCGACGAGCGGGCGCTCTTCGCCCGCCACATGGAGGTCTACGCCGCCGCCGTCGACGAGATCGATCAGAGCGTCGGGCGCCTGCTCGCCCGGCTCGACGAGCTGGGCGAGCGCGAGAACACGATCATCGTGATCGCGAGCGACAACGGGGGGACGGCCGAGGGCGGCCCGACCGGCACGCGCAGCTACTTCTCCCAGTTCGGGCTGCACGGGGCGGTGCCCGAGGGATGGGTGAACGACGTGCCCCGCGAACTCTCCGAGATCGGCGGTCCCCGGCTCTACGGGCAGTACCCGACGGGCTGGGCCCGGGTGTCGAACACCCCGTTCCGGTCGTTCAAGTCGAGCACCTACGAGGGCGGAGTGCATGCCCCGCTCGTGATCTCCTGGCCCGCCGGCGCGGCCTCGCCCGGACTCAGGGACCAGTTCGTCTTCGTCTCCGATCTCGCCCCGACGCTGCTCGAGCTCGCGGGCGTCGCGCGTCCGGAGCGATGGAACGGCGCGGAGGCCCCCGAGGTCGACGGCGACAGCATCGCCGGAATACTCGCGGATCCGGCCGCGCCGGGGCGCGAGCAGCAGTACTTCGAGTGCGTCGGCCGGCGGGCGCTGGTCGAGGGGGAGTGGAAGGCGGTCTCGCCGATCCCGCCGACGCGCGCCCAGGGCGCCGCCGGGGGCACGTGGGAGCTCTACCACCTGCCGAGCGACCCGACCGAGACGCGCGATCGTGCGGCGACGGAGCCCTCGAAGGTGCGGGCGCTCGCGGAGCGCTGGCGCGAGGAGGCCTGGCGCAACACCGTGTTCCCGCTGGACGACGACGGCACCCTGCACGCGGTGCGCCCCGGGACCGAGGCCCCGCTCTCGGAGCCGGTCGAGCTCGTGCCGTTCCGTCCGCCGCTCGAGCGGTTCCGCTCGGCGCGGCTCACCGTGCTGCGTTCCTTCGAGGTTCACGCCGAGCTCGACCTCGGCCCCGGCGCGGAGGGCGTCCTGCTCGCGCACGGCGACCAGGGCGGCGGGTACCTCCTCGCCCTGGACGGCGACGAGCTGCTGCTCTCCTACAACGCTTACGGCGCGATGCGCCGCGTGCGCACGAGCGCTCCGGGATCCGGCCGTCACCGCATCGTCCTGCGGGTGCGGGCCGACCTCGGTCTGCGCTGGAGCCTCGCGCTCGATGTGGACGGCGTCGAGCGCATCAGCCTCGACGACGTGCCGATGCTCGTCGGCATGGCCCCGTTCACCGGCATCAGCGTGGGCTACGACTACGGCGGCCCGGTGGACTGGGAGATCTACGAGCGGCACCGCTCCTTCCGCTTCTCCGGCGGCCGGATCCTCTCCCTGCGCTACGTGCCGGGGGAGTCGTCACCCGAGGACGCGACCGTGCTCCGCGCGATCGAGCAGGAGATGCGCGACCTCGTGGACTGAGGTGCGCGGGGTCTTCGTCGGCAGGCAAGGCCGCATCCGCGCCCGGAGTCAGGACGGTGCGAGGAGGTTCGCGCTGTAGGGGACGCGCAGGGTCTCGGCGAAACGCTCGAAGAGCGCGGGGTCGCCTGCGAGCTCGACCGCGCCGGTGGCGACCGCGTCTTGTGCGCTCAGTGTCCCGGCGAGCACATCGCGGATCCCCGGCCCTGCGGTGATTTCGAGGTCGGCGTGCTCGACGAACCCGGGGTCGGCGGTGATGGCGCCGCCGCGCATCACGACGTGCGACTCCACCTCGCCGACCCGCACGTTGTACGTCGTGTCCCAGTCCGCGGGCACGACCGTGTCACCCGCCGCCACCCGGAGCGCCGCGGTGATCGACGCCGTCGTCACGATCTCCCCCTCACGGGGCAGGCGCATCCCGCCCGCGCCCCAGCGCGACAGCGCCTCCAGGGCCGGTCCGAGCTCCTGGCCGCGCGGCGTGAGGCCGTAGACGACGGAGCGCTCCGCGCCGACCGGGGCCGCCCGCTCGACGATGCCCTCGTCCTCGAGCTCTTTGAGCCGGGTCGCCAGGGTGTTGGTGGGGATGCCCGGGAGGCCGGCGGCGAGATCCGAGTAGCGTCGCGGCCCCACGCTGAGGTCGCGCAGGATCAGCAGCGTCCAGCGCTGCCCCACGATCTCCGCCGCGCGGGCCAGGCCGCAGAACTGGCCGTAGTGCTGATTCGTCATGGATCTCAGATTACCACTTGACTTCATTATTTGTAGTGTGCTTTATTTTTTGCAGTAACCCGGATTCGGGCTCCCCAGGAGAAGGAGAAGGACATGACCGCCACCATCGCCCCGCCCGAGGTCGACGCCTCGTCGGATGCCGGCTCCGCCCGGGAGGCGCGCAACCGCACCGCGCTGCGGCTGCTCCTCGCCGCCGTGTTCGTCGTGTTCCTGAACGAGACGATGATGGCCGTCGCGCTGCCTCGCATCCAGGAGTCCCTGCACATCGATGCGACGCGCGGGCAGTGGCTCACCACGGCGTTCGCCTTGACCATGGCCGTCGTCATCCCGACCACCGGATGGCTGATGCAGCGCCTGCGCACCCGTACCGTGTTCGCTCTCGCGATGTCGAGCTTCGTCGTCGGCACGGTGATCGCCGCCCTGTCGCCGGTCTTCGAGATGCTCGTCGTCGGACGGGTCGTCCAGGCCACGGGCACGGCGGTGATGATGCCCCTCATGATGACGACCGTGATGACGATCGTTCCCGCCCACGAGCGCGGCCGGGTGATGGGGCGCGTCTCGATCGTCATGTCGGTGGCTCCGGCCGTCGGCCCCATCGTCTCCGGCGCCCTCATCCAGGTGCTGCCGTGGCAGGGGCTGTTCTGGGTGATGCTGCCGATCGCGCTCGCGATGCTCGCCATCGGGATCCGTCGGATCCCGAACGTGTCGGAGACCCGCGCCGTCCCGCTGGACGTGCTCTCGGTGGTGCTCGCTGCGCTCGCCTTCTCGGCCCTGGTGTTCGGTCTCAGCCAGATCGGCGCGGCGGCGGTCGGCCAGGCGGCGCTGCAGCCGTGGATCCCGATCGTGGTCGGGCTCCTGACGCTCGGCCTCTTCGGCTGGCGGCAGGCCGTCCTGCAGCGCACCGATGCGGCCCTCCTGGATCTGCGGACCTTCCGCTCGCGGGACTTCGCCGTAGCGGTGGCGATGATGACGGTCGGCATGGTCTCGCTGTTCGGCGCCTTCATCGTGCTGCCCCAGTTCGCGCGCTACACGCTCGGTCTCGATCCGCTGTGGGTGGGCGCGATCCTGCTCCCCGGAGGACTGCTGATGGGGCTCGCGGGGCCCTCCGTCGGGCGGCTCTACGATCGGTTCGGGCCGCGTCCGCTCGTGATCCCGGGGTCGCTCGGGCTGGCCGCGTCGCTGTGGACCCTCGCGCTGGGTCTCGGCGAGTACTCGTCCTGGGTGGTTCTGCTCGGCGCGCACATCGTCCTGATGCTCTCGCTCGCCTTCCTGTTCACCCCGGCGTTCAGCTCCTCGCTCGGCTCTCTCGCTCCGCACCTCTACTCCCACGGCAGCGCCACGATCGCGACGCTGCAGCAGGTCGCCGGCGCGGCCGGCACCGCGATCTTCGTGGCCCTCTACGCCACCGGCGTCGCTACCACGGGGGCGGCGAACCTCGAGCTGCCCTCGCCGGCCGCCGCCGCGCACGGCTCGCACCTCGCGTTCCTCGCCGGAGCGATCCTCTCGTTCGTCGTCATCGCACTCGCCCTGTGCGTGCGCCGGCCCGCGGCCGCCGAAGCGCCGGATGCGCCGGAGGCGGTTGCCTGAACCGTCGACGCCCCCTCGGAGAACCCGGGCCCCCTCGCACAGACGTCTCTGCGAGGGGGCCCGGATGCTGCGAGGGGGCCTCGACGGAGGAGGGCGCGCAAGCGCGCGCGGGGGTCAGTCGTCCAGCAGGGCGGCGGCGTACATCGGGCGGGCGGCGTCGGCGCTCGGCGGATGGAACAGCCCCGCCGTCGCGTCGCGGTACAGCCGGCTCAGCTCGTGGCCGTTGTCGAAGCCGGCCCCGCCCGTGCACATCAGGGCGGCCTCCGCCGTGCGACGGGCGGCGGTCGAGGCGTTCAGGCGTGCGCTCACGAGCAGCAGCGGCCAGCGCGCGCCGTGATCGACGCGCTCGTCGAAGTCGCGGCAGTACGCCTCCAGCTGCGCGGGGACCGCCAGGTAATCGAGGTGGGCGTCGGCGAGCCGGGTGCGCGACTCGGGCACCTCGGCGTAGGTCGCGCCCGCCTTGGCCGACCGGCGCTTCTTCAGGCCCGCCGCTCCCAGATCGAGCGCGCGGCGCGCGACGCCCGCATAGACGGATCCGATCAGCAGCTGGAAGTTGCTCGTGATCGCGAACGTGAGCAGATCCGGCACACGGCCGACGGCGATGCGGCGGTTCACCCGCTCCGGTTCCATGCGCACGTCGGTGAGGATCGTGGCCCGGCTCTGCGAGGCGCGCATGCCCATCACGTCCCACTGGTCGGACACGGCGATGCCCTCTGCTCCGCGCTCGAGGAAGCCGTAGACGAGCATCGGCTCCTCCGGATCCGTGTCGTCCCTGCCGTGCGTGATCAGGCGCGTCCAGACGGGGGAGAGCGAGGTGAAGATCTTGACGCCGGTGAGTGTGTAGCCGCCGTCGGGCTGCGGGACCGCGACGGTCTTCGAGTCCTGCATGACCCAGTCGTTGGACGGCTCGCTGATCCCGAACGCGAAGACCTCGCCCGCCATCGCCTCGGTGAACACGACGTCGAGGGAGTGGTCGCCGCGGTCGGCCAGGGCCTTCGCGACGCCGGTGCACATGAGATGCATGTTCACCGCGAGCGCGGTCGCGGGGGCCGCGGTCGCAAGGCGCTGCTGCAGGTGGGAGACCTCGTCGAGGCTCAGTCCGGGCCCTCCGTGCTCCTCGGGCACGAACAGCAGCAGATAGCCGCGATCGGCGAGCTCGGCGAAGTCCTCGTCGAAGAACCGGTTCTCGCGGTCATACACCGCCGCGCGCTCGCGGAACCGCTCCAGGAGATCGTCCGGGAGATACCGCTCGGCGAGCTCGGCGTGGCGGGTGAGACGGTCAGTCATCGTGCCTCCAGGTGTTCGAAGATGAGGGCGCCGTTGTGGCCGCCGAAGCCGAACGACGGCGACAGCACCCGGCGCAGCGCGACGGAACGGGCCTCGCGGACGATGTCCCAGTCCGCGAACTCGGGGTCGTCGAGGTTGATCGTGGGCGGGATCAGGCCGGTCCGCAGCGACTGGATCGCGAGGACCGCCTCGACGGCCCCGGACGCGCCGAGCAGGTGCCCCGTGCTCGACTTCGTCGCCGTGATCGGGATCCGCCGCGCGCGGTCGCCGAAGACGGCGTGGAGCCCCGCGAGCTCGGCCGCGTCGCCGACCGGAGTGCCGGTGCCGTGCGCGTTGACGTGGTCTATGCCGTCCGCGGCATGCGGATCCAGTCCGGCGTCGGCGAGAGCCGCGGCGACGGCCGCCGCGGCTCCGCGGCCCTGCGGATGCGGGGCCGTGGGGTGGTGCGCGTCGCTCGACTCGCCGAACCCGGAGAGAACGGCGAGGGGCTCGGCGCGCCGGGCGAGGGCCGAGTCCTCGGCCTCGAGCAGCAGCGCGGCGGCGCCCTGGGCCATCACGAAGCCGCGGCGCCCGCGGTCGAACGGACGGCTGGCCGCGGCCGGATCCGCCTCATAGCCGCTCGCGAGCGCGCGCAGGTTCGCGTTCGCGGCGAGGTTGACCGGGTTCAGGCAGTCCTCCATGCCGACCACGAGCACGGCGTCGGCATAGCCGTGGCGGATGCGGCGCAGCGCGTCGCCGAGGGCGATCGCGCTGGACGCGCAGGTCGCCGTCACCCCGTGCGCCGTGCCGCGCGCGCCGTAGCGCTCGCTGAGCAGGGCGGCCGCTGCGTCGGGGGCGCCGTGAACGACCAGGCTCAGGGGCACGCCGCGCGGGCCGCGCGCGTCGATCGCGCGGGTGGCGGCCTGCATCTGGTCGATGGGACCGGATCCCGTCGCGGCGAGGACGGCGGTGCGGGTCGCGTCCCAGGGGAGCGGAGCACCGGCGCGCAGGGCGGCGGTGTCGACACCGGCCTGGGCGAGGGCCTGATCCGCGGCGGCGATCGCCCAGAGCTGGGCGGGGCTGAGGCGGCGGCTCAGCGGCGGCTCCACGAGGCCGGTCGCATCGAAGCCGCGCACGGCGCCCCCGATCCGCACGGCCAGGCCCTCGAACTCCGGGGCGTCGAGCGCCGTGATCGCACTGCGGCCCGCGACGACCGCCTCCCAGAGCGAGGGCACGTCGAGCCCGCTCGGCGTGAGGGCGCCGAGGCCGGTGACGACGACGCGCCGGCCGGCCGTCACAGCCGGACCCCTTCGCCGCGCTCGATGAGCGCGGTGGTCTCGGGGCGGCGGATCTTGCCGCCCGCGGTGCGGGGGATCCGATCGAGCCGGTACCAGCGACGCGGCACGAACTGCGGGGCCAGGCGGTCGCGCGCCCAGGCCTGCAGGTCTGCCTTCGACGGGGTAGACGCGCCCTCGACCACGAGCGCCACGACGGCGCCGAGGCGCGGATCGGGAAGCGCGATCGCGCACACCGCGCCGAGCCCCGGCATGCCGTCGAAGGCGCGCTCGATCTCGGGCAGCGAGACCTTGTGACCGCCGGTGGCGACGATGTCGCCCGCGCGTCCGGCCAGTTGCAGCCGCCCCTCCGTCATCCGGCCCATGTCGTGCACCGTCGCCCAGCCGTCGGGGCCGCGCAGCACGGCGTCCGTCGTGGCGGCGAGGTAGCCGTCCGAGCAGGCGGCGGCGCGGATCCACAGCGTGCCGAGCTCACCGTCGGGCACGGGCTGTCCGGAATCGTCGCGGATCTCGGCCGCCACCTCCTCGTACACGTCCAGCAGCGTGCCGTCGCCTCCCCGGCTGTCGCCGATGAAGCCGATCTCGGCGGCGCCGTAGTAGCTGATCAGGCGCACGTGCGGCAGCGCGGCGGCGAGGCCGTCGCGCAGCGCCGCGGGGAGGTTCGCCCCGCCGGTCACGACGAGGTCCAGCCCGGCGAACGCGTGCGGGTCGCGGCGGGCCGCATCGATGAGCACCTGCACCACGGCCGGCACGGCGACGATCCGGGTGATCCCCTCGGTCGCGACGCGGTCCGCCAGGCGTGCGGCGTCGAACGCGTCGGCGAGGTGGGCGCCGCCGCCGGTCGCGAGGCATTCGATGAGCGCGTACAGCGTGAGACTGTACGACAGGGGTCCGGGGGCGAGCGTCTCGACGCCGGGGCGCGGCTCGAGGTGCGCGCTCGAGACGGCGACGTTCTCGCGGTACTGGCGCCGGGTCTTCAGGAACGCCTTCGGGTCGCTCGTGGTGCCCGAGGAGAACAGCAGCAGGAACGCCTCGTCGCCGTCGCGGGCCGTCGGGGGATCCGCAGGGATCGCCGCCTGCTCGCGGTCAAGGAACTCGGCGAGGGGGAGCACCGTGCCGCTCCATCCGGCGTCGCCGAGCGCCGACGCGAAGGCGGCGTCGTCGCTGATCACGAGCCCGATCCCCGCGGCGGTCACGACGTGCACGCGGTGCGCGAGCGGCCATTGCGGGTCGATCGTCGCGGACACCGCGCGGTATCCGGCGAGCCCCGCGACGATCCGGGCGGCGTGGAACGCGCTCGCGATGCTGACCGCGGTGATCGGGATGCCCGCGGTCTCCGGGGCGGGCGCCGGAGGGGCGGCCTGGTCGCGATGCGCCGCGTCCACGACGGCGAACACGCGACGCGAGTCCTCGACGAGGCCGGCGTAGTCGAGGACGCCGTCGGCGCCCACGATGGCGGGCTGCGCAGGATGCCGCGCGGCGGTGGAGAGCACGGTCGTGGTGATCGGCATGACCCACCCTTCCCGTGACGCGGGCGCGGCCGGCCCGGGTCCGGCTTCCCGATCCAGTGTAGGACCGGGCGGCGGGCGCAGGACCGCCGCGAGTCAGTCCGCGCCGGCCCCGTCGTGCAGGAGGGCGACCGCCGACGCGAGCGTGTCGCCGTCCGGGATCCGTCCCTCGGGGCTCAGCAGCCAGAGGATCCCGAGGCCCTGGGAGAGCACGAACTCCAGCTGCCCGAGCGCCAGCGCCTGCTCGGGCGTGAGGTCGGGGTAGGCCGCGACGAGGCCTTCGGCGACGCCCCGGTACCCCTCCTCGACGGCGGCCTGCATGCGGGTCAGCGCGGACGGGTCCCGCATCATGCGCACGGCGTTCTCCATGCTGGCCAGCAGGGTCTCGCGGTTGGCCGCGAACACGTCGGGCATGCGGTTCCACAGGGCGGCGAAACCGGCGAGGCGGGGGAGGTCCTTCGCCTCGACGATGGCGGCCTCCATGCCGTCCCCGATCCCGGTGCCCAGCGTGTCCAGGAGCGCCTCGGTGACGAGCTGATCCTTCGAGCCGAAGTGATACCCGATCGCCGCGAGGCTCACCCCCGCGGCCTGGGCGATGTCGCGGGCGGTGGCGTTCGCGACGCCCCGCTCGACGATGACGCGGCGGGCTCCGGCGAGCAGATCCTCACGATTTCCCATGCCGTCATCCTAGGCAGGATTTAGACGCTTGTACTAGACACGCGTCTCAGGCTCGTGTAGACATATGTCTTAGACAAACGTCTAAATCACTCGTACCGAGGAGAACGTCATGTCCGCACCCCACGTCCTCATCTCCGGCGCCGGCATCGCCGGGATCGCCACGGCCCTGCAGCTCGTCCGCAGCGGGATCAGCACGACGGTCGTCGAGCGCGCGCCCGGGCCGCGCCCGGGTGGCCAGGCCGTCGATCTGCGCGGCGCGAGCCGCGAGGCTGCGGAGCGCATGGGGCTCATGCCCGGCATCGGCGCCCGCCGGCTGCACGAGAAGGGGATGGTCTACGTCGACGGACGCGGGCGCTCCTACGGACGCATGCCGGTCGAGCTCTTCGACGGGCGCGGCGCGGTCGCCGACGTCGAGATCGCCCGCGGAGATCTGAACCAGGTGCTCCTGGATGCGCTCGCCGAGGCCGCCGCAGCGTCTCCGGGGCTCCTCTCGCTGCGCTACGGCGACCGGATCGAGGCGCTCATGCAGGACGACGCCGGTGTCGAGGTGCGCTTCGGGTCGGGAGGAACGGAGCGCTTCGACGCCGTCCTCGGCGCCGACGGGGTGCACTCGGCGACGCGGCGGCTGGCCTTCGGGCCGGAGGGGGGCTTCGCCACGCGGCTCGGCGGCTACGCGGCGTTCTTCACGATGCCCACTCCGGCCGGCATCGAGGACGGCTGGTTCTCGATGCGGATCGTGCCGGGCGCGATGCTCGGGATCCGCCCCGACCGGGATCCGGCGACGTCGAAGGCGATGCTCACGCTGCGCGTCGGTCACGATGCCGCGCTGCGCGGCGATCGCGCCGCGCAGGAGGCGCTGATCCGCCGGCTCATCGAGGGTGCCGGGTGGCAGGCGCCCGCCGTGCTCGCGGCGATGGGCGACGCGGAGGACTTCTACTTCGACGAGCTCGCGAGGGTCGACGTGCCGGACGTCGCGAACGGCCGCGTCGCGCTCGTGGGCGACGCCGGATACTGCGGAACGCCCCTCAGCGGCATGGGCACGGCGATGGCGCTCGTGGGGGCGTACGTGCTCGCCGGCGAGCTCTCCGATGCGTGCGCGGAGGACGTGCCCGCGGCGCTCGCCCGCTACGCGCGGCGGATCGAGCCCTTCATCGCCGACGGCAAGAAGATCCCGTTCGGCAGTCTCGAGCGCGCGGTCCCGGCGTCGCGCGCGGGAGCGGTGCTGGGCCGGCTCACGACCCGCGTGATGCTGTCCCGGCCGTTGCGTCCGCTGATGAAGCGCGCCTTCGCCGAGAACGCGACCGATGCTCTCCCGCTGCCGGTGGCCGGGGCGGACGCCGCCCGCGCCGCCGGGTGAGACGGCCCGCACTCGCGCCGCCGCCTGAGACGGCCCGGGCGCGGCCCGCATTCGGCCCGCACTCGGGGCGCACTCGGCCTGCGACCGGCGCTCCGTGCGCCTTGCATCCTCTTGCGATGCAAGATAGCTTGTCAGGCATGACAGCGGACGTCGGGGCGCAGATGCGCAAGGGCGTGGTGGAGTACTGCGTGCTCGGCCTGCTCGCGCGCGGCCCGATGTACGGCTGGGAGCTCTCGGAGCGGCTGATCGCCGAGGGCCTCATCGCCAGCATCGGCACGCTCTATCCCCTGCTGTCGCGGCTGCGGCAGAGCGGCTGGGTGCGCACGTTCGAGCGCCCCTCGGAGTCGGGTCCCGTGAGGCGCTACTACGAGCTCACCGAGGACGGCGTGCGGCAGCTGGCGCAGTTCCGGACATCCTGGACGCCGTTCGCGCGCAGCGTGGCGGGTCTGATCGCAGAGAGCCCGCCGGCGGCGCGGGCGACCGCAGAGGGGGAAGCATGACCGAGGCCGAGGCGCAGAGCCTGCGCGAGGACTACCTGGGACGACTCGACACCGCGATCGCGGATCTGCCGTGGCGGGTCGCGAACGAGCTGCGCAGCGGCGTCGCGGAGGAGCTCGACGGGCTCGACGCCGCGGAGACGCGGCGGAGGATCGCGCAGCTCGGGGATCCGGCGCGGATCGCCGCAGCCGCGAAGGAGGAGACGGGATCCGCCCCGCCCGCACCGGTCGTCGTCGTGTCCCCGGCACCCGCCCCGCCGGTGAAGTCGGCCATGGTCGACACCAAGTGGTTCGCGATCGTCGGCGCCCTCGTGCTCGGCATCGGCACCTTCCTGTTCCCGGTCGGCGGATGGGTGATCGGGGTGGCGCTGGTCACGTCGAGCCGGTTCTGGTGGCGGTGGGAGAAGGCGGTGGCGATCCTGCTGCCGCTCGCGGTCGGCGTCGTCATCGGGCTGGTCTCGCTCCTCGGCGCGCTCTGGCAGGTCGGCGGGTCGGCCTCGGGTCCCGGCGCCGTGAATCCGCTGCTGCCCTCGGGGCTCGCGATGTGGCACAGCGGGATCCTGCTCGGGTTCTTCACGATCCCGGTCGGCGCCGCCTGGCTGCTCTGGCGCCTGCGAGGGCGGGACGTCCCGCGCCGCTGACGGCGCGCCGCTCCCTGCCGGAACCCGGGCGCCAGGCTCGGAGTCGTACGCCTGCGTCGGAGGGATCCGCGAAAAGGATCCGAAGATCGCGTACATCTCCGAGTCAGGCGTGCACCGCTACGCTCGCGAGGTGAGCGCCGAGACCGTCATCCATGTCACGGCGAACGCACCCTGGCTGCCGCCCGGCGGCCGCGCCGAGGTGATCCGATGCGCCGCGCCGCCGCGGCCCCTGTGCGTCGTGCGGCTGCTGCTGCGTCGGGCCGATCTGGTCTTCTGCACTCCCCGGGCGGACGGAGGCCGGCTCGATCTGCCGATGCGGATCGTGCCCGACGAGGATCAGGACGGGACCGGCACCAT
The DNA here is from genome assembly GCF_037148715.1 of Microbacterium sp. MMO-10. NCBI lineage: Bacteria > Bacillati > Actinomycetota > Actinomycetes > Micrococcales > Microbacteriaceae > Microbacterium > Microbacterium sp. MMO-10. The sequence goes on from NZ_JBBCSV010000003.1 coordinate 771,923, forward strand.
CCGCGCACTCGCGGAGGAGATCGTCGGCGCGGATGCCGGCATCCGGTTCGTCGGCGCGGTGCGCAACGTCGTGGGTCGGCCGGTCTCCGGCTATGCCTGGCCTGCACCGCTTGCGCACTTCGGCGTGTGGGAGTCGTCCGCCGCGCCGCGCGGAGACGGCTCCTGGATCGACGTCGCCGACCTGCAGGACCGCCACTGGCACCCCCTCGCCGCGGACTGAGAGACCACTGTCCTCAGGAGGGGCCGCGTGTGCACGCGGGTCTCCTGCGGACGGTGGTCTCTCGTCGGGCGGCCGGGCTCAGTCCGCCGCGTACACCTCGCGTCCGGCGAACCAGGTCGCGAGCACCTGGGCGTCGATGATGGCGTCGGCGGGGCCCGCGATCGCATCGCGGTCCAGCACGACGAAGTCCGCCGACTTCCCGACCTCGAGGGATCCGGTCTCCGCGCCGAGGCCCATCGCGACGGCGGCGTTGCGGGTGAACACCTGCAGCGCCTCCTCGGCGGTGATCGCCTGCTCGGGCCAGAGCGTGCCGGGCGCGCGGCGCAGCGGATCCGCCCGGGTGACGAGTCCCTGTATGCCCTCGAGCGGGTTCGGCGACTCGCTCACGGGCCAGTCGGATCCGCCGGCCACGAGGGCTCCGGCGTCGATGAGGGCGCGGTTCGGCTGGGAATGCTCCGCGCGCTCGCCGAGCACCTCGGTGAGCATCTGCGGGATGATGCCGGGGAACCAGATGAACGGCGAGATGTCGGCAACCACGTCGAGCGCGGCGAGGCGCGGGATGTCGCTGTCCGCGAGGAACTGCCCGTGCGCGATCTGGATCGGCGTGGTGAAGCCGTCGGCGCGCAGCCGCTCGGCGACGTCGAGCACGAGCCGGGCGGAGCCGTCGCCCGTGCAGTGCACCTTGGCGCCGAGGCCCCGCTCGGCGACCTGGCGCAGCCAGCCGTGCAGCTCGTCGAAGGTCATCGTGGTCTCGCCGTGGAAGTGCGCGCCGTGCACCGCGTCCGCGACGTAGGGCTCCAGGAACGAGGCGGTGCGCGCCGGCGGCACCCCGTCCAGGAAGATCTTCACGAAGTCGGGGCGGTGGTGCGCGGTGCGGAACTCCTCGCCGCGCGCGATGAGCGGGGATCCGACCGGGTCGAATCCGAAGATCTCGTCGTTGACGAGCAGCGACGACACCACCCACGCGTCGAGCTCGCCGTCTGCGTCGAGGTCGCGGAGGGCGCCGAGGATGTCGATGGAGACGCCCGCGTCCTGGAACGCGGTGATCCCGTAGCGGTTCGCGAGGTGCACGCCGTGCGCCGACGCCGCCCGGTGCTGCGCGGTGGTGAGTCCGCCGGAACGGTCGTAGGCCTCCTGCACGGGGATCCCGGCCGCTTCGAGCAGCACACCCGTCGGGGTGCCGTCGGCGGGGTCGAGGATCGTGACGCCGCCGGCCGGGATCGTGTCGGGGGTGATGCCGGCGAGCTCGAGCGCGCGCGAGCTCGCCCACCGGTTGTGCCGTGAGTCCTCCGCGATGACGACGGGGCGGCCCCCCGCCGCCTCGTCCAGCCGGAGCCGCACGGCCGTGCTCTGCAGCGACGGCAGCAGGGTTGAGGCGACCACGCCGCCGATGATCCAGGCGTCCTCGGGCAGAGTGGCCGCCTTCTCGCGCACCCGGTCGAGGATCTCGTCCAGAGTGAGCGAGGGCGGCAGGGTGAGTTCGAACAGCTCCGTGCGCCCGGCGAGCGCGTGGTGGTTGTGCACGTCGACGAAGCCGGGGTAGACCGCCGCCCCGCCGAGCTCGAGCACCCGGGTGCCGTCGCCGCGCAGGGCGTCGACCTCGGCGCGGGAGCCGATCGCGGCGATGCGCCCTTCGCGCACGGCGAAGGCCTCGGCGGTCGGGTGGGTCGCGTCCAGGGTGCGGATGACGTCGGCTGCGACGATGAGCTCGGCGGGGGCGGTCGTCATGTCAGGCCCCGGCCGCGGCGGCGTCCTGCGCGCCGAAGTTCGCCGGCTCGAGCTCGGGCGAGTGGTGGGTCACCGAGATCAGGCGGCCCCACGCGCCGAAGGTGAAGTGCGTGGGCACCTCGCCGGTCTCATCGAGGCCGAACAGCACGCCGTGCGAGCGGATCTTCGTGACGTCGCGATGGTCAGCGATCGTGACCGAGGCGCACGGGATGACCTTCTCGCGCCACGCGAACACGTAGATGCCGGGACGGATCTCCCACACGCTGTTCTCGTCGGTGTCGGCGAGCCCGCGCTCGGGACCGGCGAGGCACTGCCAGCTGTACCAGCGCTCCGAGAGGTAGACGTGCTCGTAGGCGTGCTCGGTGCTGTACACCCACTCGACGCGGCGGCCGATCAGCGCGGTCGTGGGGTGCGGCTCGTCGCCGGCGACCTCGGCGCCGTCGATGGTCGCGGTACCGAAGTGGTGCACCACGCGGGTGCGTCCGGGCTCGAGCGTCGGCAGGATCTCGCTGATGATCGACAGCACGCGTCTCGCGCGCAGGTCGATCACGAGGGAGACGGCCTCGTTCGGCAGGTAGCGGTGGTGGAACTGCACGTAGAACAGGTCCTCGTCGACCTCGATCGCCTCGTACGCGTCGGTGTCGGTGGCGGGCGCCGTCGGGTCGCCCTCGCCGGGGGTGTAGGTCCAGGTGACCTCGTCATCGGCGAACCGGTGCGCGATGCGGGTGCCGTTGGGGGCGGTCACGTCGATCTCGCGGCCGGACAGGGCCGTGGTGTGCGGCGCCTTGTTCGCGTCGAAGCCGGGGGCGAGGCCGTCCAGCGGCAGCCAGGTCGAGGTGTCTGCGGGGTTCATGGTGGACATGATGCTCCTTGATGGTGGGTGCGGGGGCTGGTCGGGGGGAGATCAGCGCGTGCTGAACTGCTCCAGGTCGGCGGCGAGGCCGTCGTAGACGACGGGCTTCGCGCGCTTCAGATACTGCGCGTAGACGATGCCGCCGATCACGGCGAGCACGAGCAGCAGCGGCAGCAGGTTGATCCAGAGCTCCTCGGATCCGGCGACGATGTTGAAGTTGAACATCGCGAGGATCGCGATCGCGGCGATGCCGAGGAAGCCGATGCCGGGGGCGATGAACGTGCTCCACCAGCGGCCGTCGCCCTTGCGGCGGAAGTAGACCACGATCGACAGCGCGGCGAGGCCCTGCAGGATCAGCACGCTGAGCGTGCCGAAGCCGAGCATCGCCGGCACGATCTGGGTGATCGGGTTGGCTCCGGCGAGGAAGAAGACCACGGCCACGATCGCGGCGAACCCGGCCTGGACGATGCCGGCGATCTGCGGAGTACCCGTCGCGCGGGTGCGGGCGAAGGCGTGCGGGAGGATCCGGGCACGGCCGAGCGCGTAGAGGTAGCGGGTGGCCGAGTTGTGGAACGCGAGCATCGCCGCGAACAGGCTCACCAGCAGCAGGATCTCCATGACGGTGGTCAGCGGGCCGCCGAGGTAGGTCTGCGCGATGGAGAAGATGAGGTCGCCGTCCGCGAGGTGGTCGACCGCGGTCTTCTGTGCCTTCGCGACGCCGATCGCGCTGACGACCGCCCAGGTGGTGACGCCGAGGATGATGCCGATCGCGGTGATCGCCGTGTAGGTGGCGCGCGGGATGGTGCGCAGCGGCTTCTTGGCCTCCTCGCTGAACAGCGCGGTCGCCTCGAAGCCGAGGAAGCCGGTCGCCGCGAGCAGCAGGCCGATGGGCAGGGATCCGGAGAACACGGCGGCCGGGCTGAACGCCTCGAAGCTGTAGCCGGTGCGGACGAGCACGGAGATGTCGAAGACGACGAGCATGCTCACCTCGAGCACCAGGCAGACGCCGAGCACCTTCGAGGAGAAGTCCACGCCGATCCGGGCGAGCACGAAGCACACGGCGATCGAGAGCAGGCCCCATACCAGCCAGTGGATGTCGAGGCCGGTGAGCTGGGCGATGATCGTCTGCATGAAGAAGCCGCTGGTGCCGATCGTGCCGACGACGAAGAAGTTGTAGCCGAGGGTCGCGATGAGACCCGCGATCATGCCGCCGGTGCGCCCGAGACCCTTGACCACGAACGCGTAGAACCCGCCGGCGTTGACGAGCTGCTTCGACATCTGCGCGTAGCCGACGGCGAAGAGCAGCAGGATCACGGCCACGAGGAAGAACGACACGGGGGCACCGCCGCCGTTGCCGAACGCGATGACCAGCGAGGCGACGACGACGATCCCGGTCAGCGGCGCGACGGCCGCGAGCACCAGGAAGACGATGCCGGCGACGCCGAGGGCGCCCTGTCTCAGGGCGGTATGGGTCTGCGGGGTGGTTTCAGCGGTCACGTCGGCTCCTTCGCTCGGTGACGGCGCGATCTTCCGGCCAGGGTGGGCTTCGCAGCGCGGACGGTGTGCTGCGGGGAAGACGGCAGTATCGGACTCTGCCGAGTCTGCCGCGGTCGGGCGCGGCGGGCTTGCCCATGAGCGAAGGACGATGGTGCCAGCGCGCACAGCCGCCTCCGCGCCCCTCGCTCGTGCCCCGCCCCGCGGAGCAGGATGGCGGAGCGGAGGCGATCTTCTCGCCCGTCTCCGGCACCGAAGGGAGCGGCGATGGAGCTGCAGCTGCAGGGCAGGACCGCCCTGGTCACCGGCGCCGCCGGGGGGATCGGCCGCGCCGTGGCGCAGGCGCTCACCGCGGAGGGCGTGCGGGTCGCGCTGCTGGACCGCTCCGCGGAGGGGCTCGCCGAGACGGCGGCGCTGTGCGCGGGATCCGTCCCGGTGGTCGCCGACGTGACCGACGAGGTCGCGGTCGACGCGGCGATGCGCGAGGCCGTGGCCTCCCTCGGCGGGCTGCACACCGTCGTGTGCTGCGCCGGGATCTCCGGTCCCGTCGGATCCGGGATCGAGGCGACGTCGCTCGCCGAATGGCAGGCGGTGTTCGCCGTGAACGTGACCGGCGCCTTCCTCGTGCTGCGGTCCGCGCTGCCGGCGCTGCGCGCGGCGCCCGCGGCCTCGGTCGTGCTCGTGGCGAGCGACTCCGCGTTCGTGGCCTCGCCCGGGATGGCGCCGTACTGCGCCTCGAAGGCGGCCCTCGTGCAGTTCGGCCGCGCGCTCAGCGTCGACCTCGCCGACGACGACGTGCGCGTCACCACGGTGTCGCCGTCGATCGTCGACACCCCGATGAGCCGCGGCGACCTCGGCGACGACGTGTTCTCGGCGCCGGCCTTCCCCGTGCAGGGGGCGGACGAGATCGCCGCCCACGTCGTCTATCTCGCCTCGCCGATCGCCCGCGCCGTGAACGGATCCGGGATCCTCAGCGATTTCGGCTACTCCGCCCGCTCCGGCTTCCCCGCCTGAACTCCCCCCGCATCCCCTTTCCACGACAGGAGAACCCATGAGCACCAACGGATCCACCGGACGCGTCGTCGTCATCACCGGCGGCGGCACCGGCATCGGCGCCGCGATCGCGGCCCGCTACGCCGCGGAGGGCGCGCACGTCGTCGTCGTCGGCCGGCGCGAGGAGCCGTTGCGCGAGGTCGAGCGCGCGGTCGGCGCGCACCCGGTGATCGCCGACGCCGCGTCGACCGAGGACGCGAAGCGCGCCGTCGCCGAGGTGCTGTCGACGTTCGGTCGCATCGACGTCCTCGTCGCGAACGCGGGCGGGCACGGCTTCGCTCCGGTGGGGGAGACCGACGACGCCGGGTGGGAGGCCGCGATCCGCGCGAACCTCACCACGGCGTTCGTGATGGCGCGCGAGGCCCTGCCCGCGCTCATCGAGGCCAAGGGGCAGATCGTGGTGATCTCCTCGCTCGCCGGGCTCTTCGCCGGGCCCTCGGTCGCCGGGTACACCGTCGGCAAGCACGCCCTGATCGGCCTCACCCGCACGCTCGCGCGCGACTACGGCAAGCACGGCGTGCGCGTGAACGCCGTCTGCCCGGGCTGGGTGCAGACGCCGATGGCCGACGAGGAGATGGACGAGTTCGCCGCCCACGCGGGCCTGGACTCCCGGGAGGAGGCGTATGCCACGGTCACCGCGGACGTGCCGCTGCACCGTGCCGCCCAGCCCGCCGAGATCGCGGCCGTGGTGCGCTTCCTCGGATCCAGCGAGTCGTCGTACATGACCGGATCCGTCCTCGTCGTCGACGGCGGCGCGCACATCGTCGACCTGCCCACGACCGCGTTCGAGCACGCGGGGATGTAGGCATCCGGGGATCCGGTTCCCCGAGACCCCGCGAATGCCGGTCCTGAGCCTCCGAGCGGCCGGATCCGCCCTCAGCGCGTCGAGGGGAGCGGATCCGGGCCGTCCGGCGGGGTCGCGGTCTGCGCCGTCTCGGTGCTCGGGATCCGCGGCTCGATCGTCGCGAGCACGGCGCGCAGCTCGGCGATCTCGGACCGCAGCGCGTCGACGTGCGCGACGGTGGCCGCCTGGCGGCTGGTGTTCTCCGCCGACACCTGCTCGACGATCCACGAGGCGAACGTCGCGCTGATGACACCGAGCAGGGCGATGCCGCTGAGCATGAGGCCGACGGCGATGACCCGTCCCTCGAGCGTGACCGGGGCCAGATCGCCGTAGCCGACCGTCGTGATGGTCGCGAACGCCCACCAGATCGCGTCGCCGAAGGTCGTGATGCTCCCGCCGCCGGCGCGCTCGGCATCGAGCACCGCGAGGGAGGCGACGTAGACGAGGAGCAGGGTCGCGCTGGTCACGTAGATGACGATCTGCCCGCGGACGGCGCGTCCCGCCGTGCGCTGCAGCACCGCCAGCAGGGTGATCACGCGCAGCACCCGCAGCGGGCGGAGCATCGGCAGCACGACGGTGGCGAGGTTGAACAGGTGCGTGAGGAACCAGTGCCAGCGCCGCGGGGCGAGCACGAGGCTCACGATGTAGTCGAGGAGGAACGTGCCCCAGGAGACCCAGAGCAGGTCTTCCAGGAATGCGCCGATCGCCCCTCGCGGATCCACGATCACCTGGATCGAGTAGGCGACGAGGAACAGCACCGACGCGACGATGAGCGGCCACTCGGTGATCCGCCGCCAGCGCTCCAACGTCATGCGCGCATCGTACGCCCGAGTCGTCCCCCTCAGCACGACCTCCGGCTCGTGCTGAGGGAGACGACTCGGGGCGCAGATAGGCTGGCGCGGTGATGCAGAGGGGGACGGCGAGGGCCAGGTGGACCGCGATCGCCATCGCGCTCGTGCTGGGCGCGCTCGCGGTCGTGGCTGTGGGGAGGGGATGGATCCCCGGCGATCCTCCCGCCGCCGTCGCCCCGTCGACGCCGGCCGCGGGATCGACGGCGGCCGGATCCGCGTCCGCACCGGCGCACGCATCGGCCGACGACCCCGTGCGCGCGCTGTTCGACGGGCACCGCAGCGGGGTCGAGGTGCAGGGCACCGGCACCGTCTCCCGGATCCTGCCTGACGACCTGGACGGCTCGCGGCATCAGAAGTTCCTGCTGACGACGCCGAGCGGCGTCTCGATCCTCATCGCGCACAACATCGACCTCGCCCCGCGCCTCGACGGCCTGGCGAAGGGCGACCGCGTCGATTTCCTCGGCGACTACGAGTGGAGCGACAAGGGCGGCACGGTGCACTGGACGCATCGGGATCCGTCCGGGCAGCACCAGGCGGGCTGGCTCCGCTGGAACGGACGCACGTTCTCCTGAGGCGGGCTGTTCGCACTCCGGCCGCGTCAGCGTTGCGCACCGAGCGCACGGCATCTTGTCGGGCGCACGGCATCGTCGCGCCAACCCGCCGTGCGCTCGGCAATACCCCATGCACTCGGCCCTGTCCCCGGGCGCTCGGATCCCGGTCCCGCGGCAGGGTCAGCCGCCCAGGTAGGCCCGGTGCAGCAGCTGCGGATCCGCCTGGAGGTCTTCGGCGGTGCCCTGGAACGACACGTGCCCGCCGGCGACGACCACGGCTTCGCGGGCGATGCCGAGCGCGAGCTGCGTGAACTGCTCCACGAGCAGCACGCCGACGCCGGACTCGGCGATCGACTGCACGATTGGCACCAGCCGCATGAACACGACGGGGGCCAGGCCGAGCGACATCTCGTCGATGAGGAGGATCTTCGGCTTCGCGGCGAAGGCGCGCGCGAGCACCACCATCTGCTGCTCGCCGCCGGAGAGCAGGGCCGTCGCGGAGTCGATGCGCTTCTCGAGCTCGGGGAAGGGGGCGAGCGCCGCCTCGAGCTCGGCGGGCGTGCGCGCGGTGAGCGACAGGTTCTCCCGCACCGTCAGCGACGGGAACACCGCCCTGCCCTGCTCGATGTGCACGATGCCCTTGCGCGCCCGCGACACCCGGGAGAGCTTGTCGATGCGCTCGCCGTCGAGGCTGAGCTCTCCGGCGGAGTGGCCGACGACCCCCGAGATCGATTCGATGAGGCTCGTCTTGCCCGCGCCGTTGGGGCCGACCAGGGCGAGCACCTCGCCGCCGCGCACCGTGAGCGAGACGTCGGAGATCACCGGTCCCGCGCCGCGGCTGACGGTGACGCCGTCCAGCACCAGTTCGCTCATGACAGCAGCTCCGTCTCTCCCATGTAGGCCTTGACGACGTCGGGGTTCGCGAGCACCTCGTCCTGCGGACCGGTGGCGAGCACCTTCCCGAAGTTCAGCACGGTGAGCACCGGGCACACCGAGCGGACGAGGTCGAGGTCGTGCTCGATGATGATGAGCGCCACGCCGAACCGCTGCGGCAGCTCCCGCAGCCGTGCCGCGAGCGCGAGGTGCTCGTCGTGCGAGAGGCCCGCGGCGGGCTCGTCGAGGATCAGCAGCCGGGGGCTGGAGAGCAGGGCCGCGGCCACCTCGACGAGGCGCCGGGTGCCGACGTCCATGCTCGACAGCCGCGCCCGTGCGGGCGGGCAGCCGAAGAACGCGAGCGTCTCCTCGATGTCCGCCGCGGACAGCCGCCGCCGGGCGACGAAGCGCACGTACCCGCCCACCGTGAGCAGCGGGGGGACGCGGTCCTGCTGGAACGTGCGGCGCAGGCCCAGCCGCGCGCGACGCGTGGGGGAGAGGCCGGCGAGGTCGCGCCCGCCCAGCAGCACCCGTCCGCCGTGCTTCGGCAGGAACCCGCTGATCGCGTCGACGAAGGTCGACTTGCCGGCGCCGTTCGGCCCGATGAGGCCCATGATCGAGGCCTCCGGCACGGAGAACGACACGTCGTCGAGCGCCTTCAGCGCGCCGAACTCCACCGTCAGGTGCTCCACGGTCAGCACGGGCTCGCCGCTCAGCAGAGCGGGATCCACCGTGGCGGTGGTCGTGGTGCGGATCTGCTCGGCGTCGTCCGCCGCATCCGGCGGTAGCGCGGTGAGCGCGGCGTTGGCCGTGCGGCGATCCTGCCGCTTCCAGAGCAGGTTGCGGATGCCCTGGCCCAGGCTCGTGCCGCTCGTGAGGGCCTGCACGCCCAGCACGCCGAAGATCACGAAGCCCCAGTCCTGCGGGATGTGCCAGCGCTTGAGCAGCTCCGGCACGAGCACCCAGAGGATGCCGCCGAACACCGCCATGTCGATGAGGTGCGCGCCGCTCATGATCGCCAGCACGTACAGCGCGAGCGACTGCAGCGGCGTGAAGCTCGCCGCGAAGGGCAGCTGCACCTGACCGGCCAGCAGGCCTCCGGCGACCCCGCCGAGAGCGGCGGACACGGCGAACGCGGTGAGCTTGGCGGCCTGCACGCTCTGCCCGGCGGCGGCGGTGCCGCGCTCGGAGAAGGCGACGGCCTTCCAGCTCGCGCCCCACCGGCTGCGCTGCAGGAAGAACACGATCAGCGCGCACACGACGAGCACGATGATCGACAGGAAGAAGAACTTCTTGTCGTTCGAGAACATCGCGGGGCGGTCGATCGAGATGGCCTGGGCGGATCCCGGGAACTGGATCTGCACGAGCGTGACGTCCGCCGCGGCGGCGAAGCCCAGGGTGACGACGGCGAGGTTGACGCCCCGCAGACGCAGGGCGGGCAGGCCGACCAGGATCCCGGCGACGCCGGCGACGAGGGCCCCGAGCACGAGCCACACGATGAAGCCGCCGGGGGCGTGCCAGATGTTCATGAGCGCCACGATCCAGGCGCCGATCGCGGCGAAGGTGAGCTGGCACAGCGCGATCATCCCCGCGGATCCGGTGACGACCCCGAGGCCCATGATCGCGATGGCCGCGATGACCGCGCTGATCGCGAGGTAGACGAAGTAGCCCGGGAGGGCGTTGGAGAGCAGGAGCCCGACGAGGATCGCGAGCGCGCCGACGACGAACGGCCAGACGATGCGGACGACCGGCTTCTGCAGCAGCGGAACGGACGGACGGGCGGGCGAGAGCGGCTCAGCGTGCGGCATCCCACACCTCCTTGCGCTGGGTCCACAGCAGCAGGACCACGATGAACAGGAACGGGAGGAAGTTGCGCACGAGCGAGATCTCGTTGATCTGCGCGACGAGTCCCCCCAGCACGCCGAGCACCAGGCCGCCGACGACGGTGAGGTCGAGGCGCTTGAAGCCCCCGAGCAGGGCGGCGGCCGCGGCCGGGATGATGAGCAGCGACAGGCTCGTCGCGTCGTTGGACTGCGAGGGGGCGACGATCACGATCGCGATCGCGCTGATCACGCCGGTCACGAACCACACCGCGATCGACAGCGGACGGGAGCGGATCCCCAGCAGCTCGGCGGTGGTGGGGCGCTCGGAGAGCGCGCGCAGCTGCGTGCCGATCCGCGTGCGGGTGAGCAGGAAGTGCACCCCGACGGCGACGACGACGGCCATGCCGACCGTCCACACGGTCACCTGGCTGATCACGACCCCGCCGATCGAGAACGCCGGGCCCGCGATGATCGGCGTGAAGGGCTGCGGCTTGTTGCCGAACAGGATGAAGGAAAGCGAGATCAGCAGCAGCAGCGGCCCCACTGTCATCGCGGAACGGGTGGTGGTGGACGCCTCGGACAGCCAGGTCGCGGCGATCCAGCCGATCGCGGCGGCGAGCACGCCGCCGATCAGCACCCCCAGCACGGATCCGATCCACACGGGCATGCCCGCCTTGGTGACCAGCCACACGGCGCAGAAGCCGCCGAACATGCCGGTCGCCGCCTGGGCGAAGTTGACGACCCGGACCAGCCGGGCCATGAGGGTCAGGCAGACCCCGAGCACGGCGTACAGGCCGCCGGCCGCGAGCCCTGACAGGGCGCCTTCGATCATCGTGGTTCCTTCGTTCTGAGCCGGGTCGTCGAGCGGGGTTCTCCGGGGTCGTTCAGCCGGTTCTCCCCGGCGTTGAGCGGGTTCTCCCCGGGGGCGTTGAGCGAGGACGCCGAAGGCGACCGAGACGAAACGCGGTGCCGTGCCGGTGACCGCGTCTCGTCTCGCGCCGGCTCCGCCGGTGCTCGACGCCCCCGGGGAAGTCCGCTCAACGCCCCCGGAGGTGGATCACTTCTTGGGGATCCGGTACCAGTCGTCGGCGACCTTCTCCCAGGCGTGGGTGCCGCTCTTGAGCTCGATCGGCCAGCCCGCGGTGGGGATCGTGCCGAACTTGTACGGGTCGCCGATCATCTTGTTGTCGACGGCCGGCATGCTCTTGATCGCCTCGGAGACGGATTCGCGGGTGATGTCGCCCTTGACCGACTTCAGCGCCTCGATGAAGTAGGTCGCAGCCAGGTAGCCTCCCTGGCTGAACGAGGTGAGCGGGATCTTGTTCTTCGTCATCAGGTCGCGCCAGTCCTTGTTCACGGCGTTCTCATCCGTGAACGGGTAGAACTCGGCCGGGACGTAGATGCCCGCGCCGGCGTCGTCGATCGCCTTGGCGAAGTTCTCGCTGTAGACGCTGGTCAGGTAGAGCCAGGTGACGTCGTTCCAGCCCTGGGCGTTGGCGGCCTTGACCTGGCCGATCGCGTCCGGCTCGACCGGGTTGATCGCGAGGGCCTTGCAGCCGGCCTGCTTCGCCTTGACGATGTAGGGCGTGTAGTCGCTCGCGCCGTAGGGCACGGTGTCGTCGACGTAGAGCGGCTTCTTGCCGGTGATCTGGGTCCACTTGTCGATCGCGGCCTGATAGGTCGGACGCGTGGAGCCGGCGATCTCGAGCAGCACGCAGATGTTGTCGAGCTTGAGCTGCTCGGATCCGTAGAGCAGCGTGAGCGTCATGTCGTTGTACGGTCCGACGTTGGCCGGGGAGATGTTCTTGCTGTCGAAGCAGCCGGTGTCGACGCCGATGCCGGGGATCGAGAGGATCCCCTCCTGCTCGTAGTACTTCTTGTTCAGGTCGCACTCGATGAGGCTCGCGGAGCCGATCATCGCGACGGCGTTGTCGGATCCGACGATCTCGCGGGCGTTCGCGGTCGCGGTGGCCGGGTCGCCCTTGTCGTCCAGCGCCTTGTAGTCGATCTTGCGGCCGTTGAGGCCGCCGTCGGCGTTGAACTTGTCGAACACGGCCTTCGCGGCCTGGGACGCCTCCGGGAAGGTCGCGGGGCCGGAGATGGTGTTGACGGACCCGACGACGATCGGGTCGGACGAGCCGGATCCGGATCCGCCGTCGCCGGAGCAGCCGGCCAGGGCCAGCATGCCCGCGGCGAGCAGCGCTGCTGCGGCGGTGATGCGCTTGTTCATGTGATTCCTGTCTTCTCGGGTGCGGGACGGATCCCGCGGTGTGGTGCAGGTCTGGGCGGGACGGAGGTCAGTCGCGCAGCGCGCGGGCCACCATCTCGGTGTCGGTGAACTGCTCGAAGGCGACGACCTCGCCGTTCTCGAGCCGCCACACGTGCGCGACGCGGGCCGCGAAGAACCGGCCGGTGCGCTTGTACGTGCCGGAGTAGGTGCCGATGCCGATCACGGTGTCGCCGCCATCGACGACCTCGTCCACGGCGAGGGTGTAGTCGTCCCAGTCGTCCTGGATGCGGGCGAACACATTCGCGGCCACGGCGTCGGGGCCGACGTAGGTGCCGGCGTAGGGGAAGCCCGCCGCCTCGGTCCAGCGCACATCGGCGGCGAGCGGCGCGAGCATGCCGTCGAGGTCGCCGCGATCGCTCGCGTCGTAGTGGGTGCGGATGATGTCGGCGTTGCTCATGGCGGGGCTCCTCGAGGTCGGGGTCGACGGACGCCGCTCGACCGCCGTGCGGCGGTCTCCCGGTGCCGGGCGGTTCAGACGGGCTGCGCGTCGGGGTAGGACACCGAGCCGAGCGGGTAGATGTGGCCTCCGGCGCGGGAGTGCTCCGCCGCCCCCTCGCCGTTGAGGCCGAGGAAGATCCCGGTGGTCATCAGCTGATAGCCGAGATCGTGCAGCCAGACGCTCGCGACCGCGATCCTGAACTCGCGGAAGCAGAACAGGTAGAGCCCGTCGGCGAACTTCCAGACCGTGGAGAGGTCCATGTCGCCGTGCCCGCGCTGCACGCCCTCGAGGCACTGCCAGGCGTAGCGCTGGCTGGAGACGTAGACGTGCTCGTACAGGTGGTACGGGCTGTAGCGGTAGACGTTGCGCTTGCCGATGAGGTCGCGGCTCGGCCCCGGCTGCTCCCCGGTCGGCGCGCCGCCGTCGGTCGTCGCGGCCCAGAACTCCTGCGCGACCTGCGGGGTGCCCTCCACGGCCTCCGCCGCGATGCGGGAGCGGATCACGGTCGCGCGGTGCGAGGTGGTGGAGTAGACGACGGTGAGCGCCTCGCGCTCGCGCGAGACGAGCGGGAGGTTCACGAAGACGACGTCGTCGCGCACGGCGACCGCGTCGTAGGGATCCGTGCCGGACGCGCCGAGCCCGGACCAGTCGACCGTGCCGGCGCCGAAGTCGAGGCTCAGCGACGATCCGTCGTCCAGCGTGAGCACGAGCGCCGTGCCGGCCAGGTCGGTGTTCGGCAGGCGGAAGGTGTCGATCCCCGCGGCGAACTCGTCATAGGTGCGCCACTCGTCGAGCGCGGGATCGGCAACGGTCACTTCATCGGACACTCGGGGACTCCTTCGACCCTGACCCCGCCGGACTACGGGGCGTGGAACCATGCTGTTCCGGGCCAGGATCCCGCTCAACGGTCCGCGTCCGATCGCGCGCCGAGAGTCAACCGGCGTGCCCCCACGGGCAAGTGCCGGGGAGGCGCCGTCGCGGGGCGTGCGGATCCGCCGGGGGAACCGCGGGGGGAACCGCCGGGGGAACCGCGAGACCGAACCTGTCACCCGAAACCGCGGGAACAGAGCGCGGTCTCGGGACGCAAGTTCGGTCTCGCGGTGGGGCGGGCAGGCGGACGGGGCGGGCTCGCGGACGGACGGTCCCGCAGACGGGCGGGCGCGCGGGTGGGGGCACGCGGACGGGCAGACGGACGGACGGGCAGGCGGACGGGCCGCGCGCCCAGCGGCGTCAGTGCGTGGAGCGGTACTCGCTGGGGGAGACGCCGTAGGCGGTCTTGAAGGCGCGGCTGAAGTGCGCGGCGTCGACGAAGCCCCAGCGGGCGGCGATCGCGGCGACGGGACGGTCGGCGAGCACCGGATCCAGCAGATCCCTGCGGCACTGCTCGAGCCGGCGGGTGCGGATCCACGTCGACACGGTCGTGCCCTGCTCCTGGAACAGGCCGTGCAGATGCCGGGTCGAGATGAAGTGCGCGCTCGCGATCGACGCGGGGCCGAGATCGGTCGACGCGAGGTTGCGGTCGATGTGCCCGCGGATGCGCTGCATGAGCGCGCGATGCGGGTCGGCGGCGGACTCGTCGAGCCCGAGCTCCCGGGTGAACACGGTCGAGACGAGGTCGAGGGCGCTGTGCGCGAGGCGGGCGCCGGTCGCGCCCGCGAGCTGGTCGAGGTTCGTGGCGAGCTGGCGCAGGTACGGCACCACCATGCCGCCGAGCCCCTCCTGGCCGGAGATCCGCACGGCGGTGAGCTGGCCCACCATCTCCGGCGGCAGGCTCAGCAGGTGCTTCGGGAACATGACCACCATGGTGCGGAAGTCCTCGTCGAACACCAGGGAATAGGGGCGGTCGGTGTCGTAGACGGCGAGGTCGCCGGGGGTCAGCACGGCCTCGCGGTCGTCTTGGATGAGGAGCCCGGTGCCGGCGAGCATCAGGCTCACCTTGAAGTACGAGCGGTCGCCCCGCGCGATGAGCTCGGGAGTGCGCTCGACGACGTGGCGGGAGGCGCGGAGGTCGGTGACGTGCACCTCGTCGACGGCGGCCCCGCGGATCAGGCCGCGGAAGGGCGCGGGCCCCTCGCCGCTGACCTGCAGCGGCACGAACGAGTCGGAGACGGCCGAGCGGAACTCGCTGATGTTGCGCGCGACGAGCGTCGAGACGGACTCTGCGGGAGCGACGGGAGCTGCGGCCACGACTGATCACCTCGGGAAGATGCAGGGGTGGATCGACGACTTTGTATACGATCCGTTGAGGCACTCTACCACCGCGGACGGGGCGACGGGGAGGATCCGGCGATCGCCCGCAGGAGCCGGCTCACCGCGAGACCGCATCCGCATCCGCATCGCGAGACAGCGCGATCGTGCTGCCGTCTCGCGACGCGGATGCGGTCTCGCAACCGAGATGCCTTCTCGCGGTGAGGCCCGAAGGGCGGTGACCGCGCTACTCGACGAGCTTGCCGGCCGTGTCCACGTCGCGGATCAGGGCATCGATCTCCGCCGGGATCGGCGGGATCTCCTCGCGCACGACGCCGGTGGACGGCGACCAGACGAGATTGACCTGCAGCGCCGGATCCATCCCGGGGTAGTCGCTGCGGTTGTGGCAGCCGCGGGTCTCGCGCCGCTCCAGGGCGGCCGCCAGCGTCGCCCGGGCGGCCAGCGCCGAGGAGCGCAGATCGAAGGCGTGCGCCAGATCCTGGAACCCGGCGATGTCGGGGTGGATCCCGATCCGGGTCATCCTCTCCTCGATCGCGTCGAGCTCGGCGAGGCCGGTGCGCAGGCCCTCCTCGTCGCGGACGACGCCCGCGTGCGCGGTCATGGTGTCGCGGATCGCGCGCTGCAGGGCGCGCACGTTCTCCGGGCCGTCGGCCGCCAGCAGGTCGTCGAGCTCGGCCCTGGCCCGCCGCACCGCCTCCGTCGAGCGGCGCTGCGCGTCGAGCCCGTAGGCGTGCGCGACGGCGGCGCGGCCCGTGATCCGCCCGAACACGAGCAGCTCGATGAGGGAGTTGCCGCCGAGCCGGTTCGCACCGTGCAGACCGGAGGAGGCCTCGCCGATCGCATAGAGCCCGTCCACATCGGTGCGGTGGTCCTCCGGGCGCACCCAGACTCCGCCCATCGAGTAGTGTGCGGTCGGCGCGATCTCGATCGGGTCCTTCGTGATGTCGAGCATCTGCAGTTCGAGGAGCGTCTGGTACACGCGGGGCAGGCGGGTCATGATCGTCTCGCGGGGCAGGTGCGAGACGTCCAGCCAGACGCCGCCGTTCGGGGTGCCGCGGCCCTCCGCGATCTCGGTGTACGCCGCCAGCGCCACACGGTCGCGGGTGGACAGTTCCATCCGCTCCGGGTCGTAGCGCTGCATGAACCGCTCGCCGAGCGCGTTGCGCAGGATGCCGCCCTCGCCGCGTGCGGCCTCGGAGACGAGCGTGCCGGCCTCGCTCTCCGGCTCGATGATGCCGGAGGGGTGGAACTGCACGAGCTCGGGGTCGCGGATCCGCCCGCCCGCCTCGACCGCGAGGCGGAAGGAGTCGCCGGTGTTCTCGTCGCGGCGGGACGAGGTGCGCCGCCAGATGCGGTTGTGCCCGCCCGCGGCGAGGATCACGGCGTCGGCGTGGATGAGGTACCGGGTTCCGTCGATGAGGTCGAAGCCGTACGCGCCGAAGATCCGCGGGACCGTGCCGCCGTCCGGGCCCTCGACCTCGTCGACCAGCAGGCGCGTGATGTAGACGGTGTCGAGGATCGGGATCTCGAGCTGCTCGGCGCGGCCGGTGAGGGCTCGCTGGATCTCCAGGCCCGTGTAGTCGCCGGCGAACGCGGTGCGACGGAAGGTGTGCGCGCCGAAGAAGCGCTGCGAGATGCGGCCGTCGTCCTCGCGGGCGAAGCCCATGCCGTAGCGCTCGAGGTCGCGGATGCCCTCCTCGGCTCCCCGGGTGACGATCTCGACCGTGCGCGGGTCGGCGAGGAAGTAGCTCTCCTTGAGGGTGTCCGCCGCATGCTGCTGCCAGCTGTCCTGCGGATCCATGGTGCCGAGGGCGGCGTTGATGCCGCCCGCGGCGAGCGAGGTGTGCGCGTCGTGGCGCGGGCGCTTGCCGACGGCCAGCACGTCGACGCCCTGCTCGGCGATCTCGATGGCCGCGCGCAGGCCGGATCCGCCGGTGCCGATCACGAGCACGGTGGTGGCGACGAGGCGTTCGCGAGGGGGGTTCTCAGTCATGGGTTCCACGCTAGGAATCCGCCGACGATTACTCCAATGCATAATTCCGCTGGACTGAATGCCTCTAGGCTGTGGCCATGAACCTCGAGCAGCTCCGCGGATTCGTCGAGATCGCCCGGCTCGGCAACTTCACCCGTGCCGCCGAGGAGCTGCATCTCGCGCAGCCCTCCCTGAGCCGGCAGATCTCCACCCTGGAGCGCGAGCTCGGATCCGAGCTGTTCCATCGCGCGCGCGGGCACATCTCGCTCACGGCCGCGGGAGAGGTGCTGCTGCCCTACGCGCGGCGCATGCTCGCGGATGCCGCGTCGGTGCGGCGGGAGATGGCCGAGATCGCGGGCCTGCGCCGGGGGCGGGTGCGCCTGGGCGCGCCGCCGTCGCTGTGCGCGAGCATCGTGCCCGAGGTCGTCGGCGCCTTCCGCGCCGCGCACCCCGGGATCGAGCTGGAGCTCACGGAGCGCGGCTCGCGCGGGCTCGTCGCGGCGCTCGCCGAGGGGGCGCTGGATCTCGCGCTGCTCGCATCCTCCGACGCGGCGGCGGCCTCGCCGGTGAGTCTCAGCCGTACGCCGCTGCTCGAGGAGGATCTCGTGGTGATCTCATCCGCCGCGCAGTCGCCGGTGAGCCACGGTCAGGCGATCGCGCTCGCCGCCGTGGCGGATCTGCCGCTCATCGCGTTCCCGCGCAGCTACGAGCTGCGCGCCGCGACCGATGCGGCCTTCGCCGCCGCCGCGCTCGCGCCCGAGGTCGTCGTGGAAGGCCCCGAGATGGACACCGTACTGCGCTTCGTCGAGCGCGGAGTGGGCGTCGCCGTGGTGCCCGCCATGGTCGCACTCGACCGGCCGGGACTCCGCGCGGTGCCCCTCGCCTCGCCGAAGCTGACGCGCACCGTGAGCCTGGCGCACCGGGCCGACATGGCGCCGACGCGCGCCGCCGCGGCCCTCCGCGACACGATCATCGCCACCGCCGACGCGCTCGTGGGATCCGGCGGCTTCGTCGCGAAGGCGGTCTGAGCCCCGCGCGGGTCAGGATCCGGAGAGCACGTCCCCGAGGACGCCCGCCGCCTCGGGGAAGCGCTCCGGGCCCTCGCCGGAGTAGGTGAGGCGCACGAACGCGCCGGACGGCTCGGCGGGGAACCACTCCGACCCGGGCGCGAGCACGACCCCGCGCGCGGCGCACTCCCGCACGACCAGCCCGTGCTGAGCATCCTCTGGGCCGGGATCCTGCTGCGCGAGCAGCTCGGCTGGGCGACGATCCTCGGCGGATGCGCCGTCATCCTGTGCGCCGCGCTCGCCGTGCGCACGCGGCTCCGCGGGAGCGCCTGACGGGTCCCGTCCCGAGGAGCGATGCGCGTCCTTCCGCGGTCGTTCCGCGGATCGGCATCGCTCCTCGAAACCGCTGCCGAGGGCTCAGTGCCCGCAGGTGCAGGCCTCGCCGCCGCCGCAGCAGGCGGATCCGGATCCGGCCGCGGCGTGCGCCTGCGACGACTCGGGCACGTCCATGCCGGGGTTCTGGTCGAGGAACCCGTAGGGGCGGAACGCGAAGCCGGCGGTGTCGACCGGCATGATCGGCCAGTCCTCCGGGCGGGGGAAGTGCGTGAGCCCGAAGGTGTGCCAGAGCACGAGGTCGGCGCCGTCCGGGCCGTCCAGCGGGGCGTCGTCCGCGGAGTACGCGGGCAGGCCCGCACCGCCCTGGTGCGCGTTCGGGTAGCGGCCGGCCGGCCAGATCTCCCCCTCGCGGTAGGCGGTGGCCCAGAGGTGCCTGGTCGCGAACGCGGCGCGCGCGGCGACGGAGGAGGCCGGATCCGCCATGAGCAGCGCGGTGGGCTGCGGCACGAGCTGGTAGGCGGTCGCGCGCCCCACGGCGTTGGTGTGCGAGGCGCTCTGGACCTCCCAGACCCGGGCCACGGAGGTGTCGGCGTCGCGCTGCGCGGCGGACTCGGATCCGAGGACCGTCTCGGTCCAGCTGAAGGCGTTGCCGAACGGGTTCTCCGGCCCCATCGGCACGCGCTGCGCGTCGACCTCGAGGAGGCGGTTGTCGTTGCCGTCGATCGCGACGTCCAGTCGCGCGGAGAAGAGGTGCTGGTGCACGGGCGCGAACACGCCGGGGGCGAGCTCGGTGGCATGACGCTGCGGGACGCCCGGCTCGCCGGCGCCCACGAACACGATGCCCGTGGCCTTCGCCACGACCTCGATCGTGCCGTCCAGGCCGAAGTTCCAGTAGAACCCGTAGTCGTAGTTGCCGATCGTGGAGAAGTAGGAGACGACGAAGCGGCGCGCGCGGCGCACGTCCGAGCGGCCCTCGAGGTTCGTGTGCTTCCAGAGGATCCCGGTGTCCTCCTCGTGCATGCAGACGACGTTGGGGATCCGGACCGGGTGGCCCCGGTCGTCGGCGACGTAGCCGTCCAGGTAGCGGATGACGCCCAGACAGTCGCAGCCGAGCTCTAGGTGGTTCGCGTTCTTGCCGAGCAGGTACTCGCCGGCGTCGAAGTAGCTGATCCAGAAGCGCCCCGGTGCGGTGTCGCCGTAGGGGACGACCATCTCGGGCACGCTTGCGCGGTTCAGCACCGGGCGCCCGTCGAAGGTCACGTCGTGCAGCACGAGGCCCTCGCGGGCGTTGAAGCTCACCCGCATCGACCAGTTCTCCCACTCCACGAGGGATCCGGTCACGGAGAAGCTCGGCCCCTCCGGCTGGACGATCTCGATCGGCTTGAGCGAGCTGCGGGCCTCGCCCTGCACCTCGGGGTAGTAGTTGCCGTGGCCGGCGGGCACGGGGACGTCGCCGACGTCCTCGACGCGGATCACGCTGTTCGCCGTGAGGTCGATGTGCACGATGAGCCCCTCGACCGGATGCGCCCAGGGGGAGTCGAGCTCGTCGTAGCGCAGGAACGTGAGCGAGCGGATCACGCGCCGCCCGACCTCGTCGGCGCGGCCGGTGTAGCCCGGGGCGAGGGGGCCGCAGAAGGCGAGGTCGATGTGCTCGGCGAGCCCGCGGCGCTCCATCGCGGCGCGCCACTCGGGGGAGGCCTTGGCGATGGCCTCGGCGCGCTCGTACTCCTCGAACAGGTACTGGGGCTGGCCGTACGGCGGGGCGTCGTTGGGCACGCGGTCGGCGCGCAGCACCTCGCCGCGCGTGATCGAGACCACGACCTCGGTCGCGACCCCGGTCGCCGTGTCGAGCAGGGTGGCGTCGACGCGGCGGTCGATCGGGGCGCCGGGACCCCAGGCGGCGAGCTCGGCCCGCGTCGGCTCGTCCGGCAGCAGCATGGGCACGCGCACCGTGTCGCCGAGCAGGCCCGCGGACACGAGGATCGCGCGGGCGGCGGCGATCTCGGGCCCCGTGAGGGGATCCAGCGGGTGCGGCGTCGGGATGGCGTCGAGCGTGATCGGCTGCGGGGCGTGGTGGGACATCGTCGACCTCTGCGGTTTAGTTGAGCGACTGCTCAAGAAACGGGTTGGGTCGATGATAGGCCGCGCGAGGGTGCGGGCGCAATGGCCGGATCCGCGGGGCGGCGCTCCCTGTGCTCGGGCGTGGGCTGTCGGCTGTGCTCGATGGCGCGGCTCGCACAACTCAGGCTGGAGTCTGCCGAGGCTGCGGCGCAGTGCCGAGATGTCGCGGGAGGGGCGCGTACGGGCGGACGCCTGGCCTGAATTGTGCGAGCGCCACGTCTGGCTCGGGGCGGAGGGAGTGCCAGCCTGAGTCGCGGTCACCGGTCGCGTCGCCGTCACCGGCCGGGGGCGCCGGTCGCCGGTCGCCGGCCGGGGCGCCGGGGTCAGGCGCGCCAGGGGGACAGGATCGCCGCGAGCACGCGCAGGTGCGCGGCGGGGTCGGCCGGCTCGGCGACCTCGACGATCTGCTGCCCGTAGGTGATCGCACGGAGGAGCGCGAGCACGTCGTCGAGCGGGGTGTCCCTGCGCAGCTCGCCGTCGGCGACCGCCTCCTCGAGCGCCTCGGCGGTCTCGGTGCGCCAGAGCGGGATGGTCGCCATCGAGGCGTCCGCGGCGGGGGCGAGCGAGGCGAGGCGTCCCCAGAACCCCACGACGACGTGCGCCTCGGTGCGGGTCACCGCGTCGACCGGCAGCACCTCGCGCATGATCGCGTCCAGTCGCGCGAGCCCGCGCAGGCCCTCGGTCGCGGCGCGGATCCGGTCCTCGGTGCGGCGGGTGACCTCGGCGGCCGCGGCGCGGATCACGTCGTCGAAGCCGTCGAAGTAGTGCCACAGGGATCCGACGGCGACGCCCAGCTCGCGCGCAACGGCGCGGGAGCTCACCCCGTCGTGGCCGTCCCGCGCGGCGACGGCGAGGAGCGCAGCGGCGATGTCGCGCCGGCGCGCGTCGTGGTCGACGACTCTGGGCATGCGTCCATCCTGGCCCAGTCCGGGGCGGGGTGCGGCGGATCCGCTCCCGCGCGGGGCCGAGTCGTGCGCGACGATACGGTTCCTCCCCGGGGTATTGTTTTTGAGCGAGCGATCAAGAACACTGTGGGCATGCTCCATGCGGCGGTGTTGCTGCTGATGATCGGATCCGCGATCACGGCCGCCGCCTGCTGTCTCGCGGCGGGCGGCGTGATGCCCCGCGCGGTGCCCTGGCAGGCGCGGCAGAGCGCGGTGGTGATGGCGCTCGGGATGATCGCCCTCTGCGCCGGCGAGGGCGACGCCCGTGTTCTCCTGCTGATCGCGGTCGCGGGGATCGCATCGGCCATGCTCGGCGTCGTCGGCACGCGCGGACGCCCGCACGCCGACGCCTGCTTCCACCGCGCGCTCGGCTGCGTCGTGATGGCGGTGTGCGCGCTCGCGATGCTCGGTGCGCGATCCGGGGCGCCGGATCCCGCACCCGCCGGCTTCGGCCATGCGGGGCACGGCGCGGTCGTGCCGATGTCCGTGGCGGCGGCGATCGGCGTCGCGGCGCTGCTGGGACTGATGGTCCTCGCCCGGGTGCGCCACCGTGGCGACGTCGGGAGCCCCCTCGCGGGGAGCCCCGTCTCGGGAAGCGCCGCCTCGGAGGGCGTCGCGGTGGGGAGCGCCCTGGTGCGGCTCCGCGGAGTGCCGCGTGGGCGGATCCTGCTCGAGGCGGAGGGTGCGGCGATGGCGGTCTCGCTCGTCGTGATGGCGGTGATGGTCCTGGCGCCCTGATCGGCGGGGCGCGCCGGTCGGGCTTTCCGGGTATCGTTCGGATCCCGTACATTCTGGTGCATGACCTTTTCCGGCACCGCCGCGATCGACCTCGGCAAATCGAAGTGCCGGGCCCGGCTCTCGATCGACGGCACCCGGACGCACCGCGAAGGCGGGGGAGCCCCCGGACTCGCCGCGCGCGACGGCGTCGCCCTCGCCTTGGCATCGATCCTGCCGCTGCTGGCCGATGCGCGTCCGGAGCGGATCGGCGTCGGCGCGGCCGGCGCGATGTACGCGATCGCGGAGGCCGAGGCCCTCGCCGGCGCGCTCGCGGATGACCGCGGCGCCCCGTGCGCCGTCACCTCCGACGTGGTCACCGCGCACGCCGGCGCGCTCGACGGCGAGGCGGGCGTGCTGCTCATCGCCGGCACGGGCGCCGTCGCCCTGGGCATCACCGCGGACGCGCACCGCATGGTGGACGGCTGGGGTCCCGACCTGGGCGACCTCGGCAGCGGATCCTGGCTCGGCCGCGAGGGCGTACGTGCCGTGCTCCGCGCCCGCGACGGGCTGGGGCCGGCGACCGTGCTGACCGATGTGCTGACCCTGCTCATCGGAGACGGCGCCTCCCCGATCGCCTGGGTGGGCGGGGCCGCCGCACCGGCCCGGCTGCTGGCCACCTTCGCCCCGGCGGTGCTCGACGCCGCCGATCAGGGCGACGCCGCCGCGCAGGCGATCCGCGACGAGGCAGCCCGCCTGCTGACCGAGACCGCGCTCGCCGCGTCCGGGGGATCCTCCGTGGTCGCCCTGCACGGCGGGCTGACCTCGCACGACGGCTTCCGTGCCGCGGTGACGTCGGCCCTCGGCGCGCGCGGACTCGAGACCCTTCCCGCCCGAGGCGATGCGCTGGACGGCGCCGCTATGATCGCCGAGGGGCGCGCCCCTCTTCACGAAAGGTTCGTGCACCGTGTCGGATGAGAGCAAGCCGGGAGAGAACCCGAACGACGACGCGCGTCTCGCCGCGCTGATCGGCGAACTGTCCCATCTGTCGACCGAGCAGGCCGACACCGCGCGGGGCGACCTGGACCTGCTGCCGACGCCCGAGCTCGTGCGCGCGATGAACGCCGAGGACCGGCGCGTTCCGGAGGCGGTCGCCGCGCAGGCGGAGCATATCGCCGAGGCCGTCGACGGCATCACCGAGCGCTTCCGCCGCGGGGGTCGCCTGGTGTACATCGGCGCGGGCACCGCAGGGCGGGTCGGGGTCCTCGACGCCTCGGAGTGCCCGCCCACCTTCGGCACGGATCCGGGCATGGTCGTCGGCCTCATCGCCGGCGGGGAGGGCGCGATCCGCAGCGCCGTGGAGGACGCGGAGGACGACGACCGCGCCGCCGCCGAGTCGCTGCGCGCGCTCGGACTGGGCGAGAACGACACGGTCGTCGGGATCTCCGCCTCGGGGCGCACCCCCTATGTGCTCGGCGGACTCGCCTATGCGCGCGAGGTCGGCGCGCTGACCGTCGCGATCGCCGCCAACGCCGGATCCGCCATCGGCGCCGCCGCCGATGTGCCGATCGAGGTCGTCGTCGGGCCGGAGTTCGTGACCGGATCCACCCGGCTCAAGGCCGGCACGGCGCAGAAGCTCGTCGTGAACATGCTCTCGACCCTGTCGATGATCCGCCTCGGCAAGACCTATCGCGGCGTCATGGTCGATCTGCAGGCGACGAACGAGAAGCTCCGCGCGCGGTCGGTGCGCACGCTCATCCAGCTCACCGGCGCCGCCCAGGGCGACGCCGTGCGTGCGCTCGCCGAGGCGGGCGGATCGGTCAAGCTCGCCCTGCTCATGCTCTTCACCGGCGCCTCCGCCGAGGCCGCGGCCCCGGCGCTCGCCGGCGCCGGTGGAGTGCTCCGCGACGCGATCGCCGCGCTGTCCTGAGGCCGCCCCGCGACCGGTGCGTGGCGCGGCCGGATCCGCTCCCGTCGCAGAAGATGTCGTTCCGGATGACGGAGAGCGACGACTTCTGCGACGGGAGCAGTGCGGAGCAGCGCCGGTGCGCGCGGCTCAGCCGGCGGCCGGGCGTACGGCGAACCAGGCGATGGCGGCTGCGACGAGGGCGGCCGAGGCCATCGTCACGCCCATCGTGACCGCGTTCGCCCCGCCGGCCATCACGGCGAGCGGCGACAGCAGCGGGCCGACGAGGAACGTCGACATCCCGAGCAGGGCGGACGCGGTGCCGGCCCGGGCGCCGTGGTGCGCGAGCGCCAGCGTCGACGAGTTCGGCCCGCCGAGCCCGACGCACAGCATGAACCCCACGAGCGCTGCGGCGAAGCCCCACACCCCGATGCCGAGCAGGGCGACGACGGCGAGCACGACGGTCGCGATCGCCGTCGTCGTGGTCCCGGCCAGGTAGACGCGCAGCGGGCTCGAGCGCCGCACGATCAGCCGGCTGAGCTGGGTGCCGGCGATGTTCGCGAGCGCCCCCAGCGCGAAGGCGAGGCTGAAGCCCTGCGGATCCAGGCCGAACTCGTCCTGGAGCACGAACGACGACAGCGACAGGTAGGTGAAGAAGGCGACGCCGCCGCCTGCCCCGGCGCACAGCACGGCGACGAACAACCGGTCCCTGAGCACGGCGCCCGTGTGCGATCGCAGCGTGTGGAGCCCTCCCGGATGGCGGTCGGCGCGGTCCAGGGTCTCCGGCAGGGCGAACACGACCACGAGCAGCAGGGCCACCCCGATGGCCGCGAGCACGCCGAAGATGCCCCGCCAGTCCATGATCCTGGCCAGCTGGCCGCCGACCACGGGCGCGATCACCGGAGCGGATCCGGAGACGAGGAACAGCAGGGACAGCATGCGGCTGAGCTCGGCGCCGTCGAACTGGTCGCGGGCGATCGCGAGGCAGATGACGATGCCCGCGGATCCGGCCAGCCCCTGGAGGAACCGCGCGACGAGCAGCACCTCGATGTTCGGGGCGAGCGCGCACATCAGCGAAAGCACCGCGAAGGCCGCGACGCCCACGAGGAGCGGACGACGGCGCCCGAACCGGTCGCTGAGCGGCCCGGCGGCGAGCTGGCCGAGCCCGAGCCCGATCATGCATGCCGACATCGTGGCCTGGGCGAGGGCGTCGCTCGTGCCGAGCGCGGCGGAGAGCTGGGGCAGCTGCGGCAGGTACAGATCCATCGACAGCGGGCCGAACGCCTCCAGCATGCCGAGCACGAGCATCGCCCGCAGCGTGCTCATGCGCGGGCGCGCCTGCACACCGCTCATCCGTCGAGCCGCAGCACGCGGCGCAGCCAGCTCTCCCGCGCGGCGTTCGCGGCGACCGAGACCACGGCGTCGGGGGAGAAGCCGTGGAAGCCGTGGTATCCGCCGGCCCAGACGTGCAGTTCGGCCTGTCCGCCGGTGGCCCAGATCCGGGACGCGTAGTCGACGGCCTCGTCGCGGAACGTCTCCGCGGCCCCCACCTCGATGTACGCCGGGGGGAGGTCCGCGAGGTCGGTCGCGCGGGCCGGCGCCGTGTACGGCGACACCCGGTCGGTGAAACGGTCGTCGCCCGCGATCGCGGTCCAGGCGGTGTCGTTGTTGTTGCGGTCCCAGGCGCCGATGCCGTCGTACTGCCGCGCGGACACGGTCTCGTTGCGGTCGTCGAGCATCGGGCAGCCGAGCAGCTGGCCGGCGAGCCGCGGGCCCTGGCGGTCGCGCGCGAGGAGGGCCACCGCGGCGGAGAGGCCGCCGCCCGCGCTCTGCCCCGAGGCGATGATGCGCTCGGGGTCGATCCCGAGCTCGTCGGAGTGCGCGGCCATCCACAGGAGCGCCGCGTAGCAGTCCTCCGCCTGGGCGGGACCGGGGTGCTCCGGGGCGAGGCGGTACTCCACCGCCACGCCCACCACGCCGTGCCGCTCGGCGAGGTCGATGAGCTCGGGCGTGCCGAAGAAGCGGGTGCCGAGCACCATGCCGCCGCCGTGGATCGACAGCACCGCGGGGGCCGGATCCGCAGCGGCGGCCGTGGGGCGCACGATCGTGATCTCGACGGCGGGGGCGCCGGCGGGACCGGGGATCGTGCGGTCCTCGAAGGTCACGGCCCTGCCCTCGGCCTGCGCCGCCATCGGGGGGATGATCGTCGCGAAGTGCGCGCGGTTGGCGAGGATCGTGTCGGCGCGCAGCGGGATGATCTCGACGAGGTCGAGGAACGCCGCGAGCCCGTCGACGAGCTCGGGGTCGTAGGGCACGGGCGCGACGGATCCGATCGCGGTCTCGTTCGCGGCCATCATGCGCCCCAGATCCGGCGCAGCCAGCTGGCCCGCGCGGCCAGCGCCGCCCGGGAGATCTCGGCATCGGGCATGTACATGTCGAAGCCGTGCGCGCCGCCGCCCCAGACGTGCAGCTCGGCCTGTCCGCCCGTGGCCCAGATCCGCAGAGCGTACTGGGTGTCCTCGTCGCGGAACATCTCGGCCTCGCCGACCTCGATGAACGCCGGGGCGAGGCGCGAGAGGTCGGCGGCATGGGCCGGCGCGGCGTAGCCCGAGGCATCGGGGCTGAACGCCAGGTCGTCGCCGAGCAGGCACGACCAGGCGAGCAGGTTCGCCTCCCGCTGCCACGTGCCGATGCCGTCGTACTGCAGGCTCGACACCGTGGTGTTCGTGTTGTCGAGCATGGGGCAGAGCAGCAGCTGGCCGGCCAGCGCGGGTCCCTGCCGGTCCCGGGCGAGCAGCGCCACCCCGGCGGCGAGGCAGCCGCCCGCGCTGCCGCCGCCGACGATGATCCGGTCGGCGTCGACGCCGAGCTCGGCGGCGTGGTCGTGCAGCCAGAGCAGCGCCGCGTAACAGTCCTCGAGCCCGGCCGGGGAGGGGTGCTCCGGCGCGAGCCGGTACTCGACGTTGACCGCGACCACGCCGTGCTCCTCGACGATGTCGACCACGCGGCCGGTCTCCCAGCTGCGGTGCCCGACGATCTGTCCGCCGCCGTGGATGTTGACGAACCCGGGACGGGCGGATCCGGCCGTGCCGCGCGGACGGAAGATCGTGACCTCGATGCCGGGCGCTCCCGCCGGACCGGGGATCACGCGGTCCTCCCAGTCGATCGCGCGCCCGGCGATCACCGTGTCGTTGTCGGGGAACATCGCGTCCGTGCCCTCGCGGGGGAGCGTGTCCCGGGTGAGCGCGGGCTGCGGGTTCTGCGCGATCGCGTCGAGCACGATCTGCACCTCGGGGTCGAACGGGACGGGGGTCACGGTCGGGTAGCCGGCGGCGGTGACGGTCATGCGGGGATGCCTTTCAGGTTGTGCGGAAGGTTCTGGCCGAGCAGGGCGACGTCAGGGGCCTTCGGGGTCGACGATGTCGCGATCGGCCCAGAACGGCTCGACGAGGCGGCGCAGCTCGGCGGCGCCGACGCGATCGACGAGGGCGGCGGCATCGAGGTTCGCGCGCAGCTGCGCGATGCTCGACGCGCCGAAGAGGGTCGTGACGAGGGCGGGGTGCGTGAGGGTGAACGCGATGCCCAGCTGCGCCGGGGTCGCGTCGAGCGACTCCGCGAGCGCCGTGAAGGCGGGCACGTCGTCGATGATGCGCTGCCGGATGTCGCCCGGATCCCGCCCGATCTGCCGGTCGCCGTTCACCTTGCCGGCGAGCACGCCGCCCTCCAGGCAGTCCGAGGCCTGCAGCGTCAGCCCCTGCTCCCAGAGGCGGGCGAACGGCGCCCCGTCGGGGATGGAGCGGCGCGAGACGCTGTACTTCAGCTGGGCGATCTGCGGGCCGGGGACGCCCTCGGCGGTCGCGATGTCGATGAGCCGCTGGATAGATCCGGCCGACCAGTTGTTCACGCCCCAGGCGCGGATCAGGCCCTCGTCGGTGAGCCGGGCGAGATCGAGCACGAGGTCGCCCAGCTCCAGGTCGTCCCGGCGCAGGTCGCCGAGGATCACCAGATCCGCGTGCTCGGCCCCGACGCGGAACAGGGCGTTCTCGAGCTGGGGGCGGAAGCCGTCCGCGCCGAACGCCTCCAGCCACAGCTTCGACGAGAGCAGCCATTCGTCGCGTCGCAGGCCCGCCGCCCGCACCATCGCGCTGAAGATGACGTCGGTGAAGGCGGGCGGCATGCCGGGCCCCGTGTACACGCCGACGTCGAAGAGGTTCACGCCGCGGTCGACGGCCTCGCGGAGCATGGCGGTGGCGTCGCCGAAGTCCATGCGGTCGTAGGTGTGCCAGGAGCCGAGCGAGAACAGCGACGCGCGGATACCGCTCGTGCCGATCTCGCGCCGAGCCATCTCCGGTCGATGCGGTGTCGTGGTCTCTGCGTTCATGGTCGCGGTCTCCTTCACAGCCGGGGGTCGATGACGGCCTTGACCTCATCGAGGTGGTGCATGTTCGCGATCTTCTCGGAGGCCTGGGCGAGCCCCACGGGGGCGCTGAACAGCGCGTCCCACGGGTACCGGTCGGCGAAGGCCTGGAAGAAGTCGATCGAGCGGGCGTAGTCGGCGATGTCGCCGTTGAGCGAGCCGACCATGGTCAGCTCCTTGCCCATGAGGGCGCTCACGGGGAAGGCGTCCCCCACGGGACCGGTGGACCCGACGATCACGACGGTGCCGCGCGCGGCGGCCATGCCGACGGCGTCCGGTCCCACGCTCGGTGCGCCGGCGAAGTCGAACACGTGGTCCGCGCCGTGGCCGTCCGTGAGCTCCATCACCTGGGCGACGACGGGGCCCTCGCGGAAGTCGACGACCGCGTCCGCGCCGAAGCGCGCGGCGAGCTCCAGCCGTGCGGCCGGGGCGCCGACCGTGATCACGCGTCCGGCGCCGGCGATCTTCGCCACCGCGGTGGCGAAGATGCCGAGGGCTCCGGAGCCCTGCACGACGACCGTGGATCCGGGGCGGATCCGCCCGCCGCGCTCGAAGGCGCGCAGCACGGTCTTCGCCGCGCAGCCGGCCATCGACGCCCACGTGTCCTTCACCGCATCGGGCAGCAGCAGCTTCGCCGCCCCCGGGGTGACGTAGGCGTACTCGCTGAGTCCGGCGGTCGCGAACGGCGGCACGTCCGAGCGCTGCAGGAAGCCGTAGCCGCGGCGGGAGCAGTGCACGGGCTCGCGCAGCACGACGCATCCGTAGCACTCGCCGCAGGTCGACTCCGACCAGCCGATCCGGTCGCCGACGTGCAGCGGCCGGCCGAGCGCATCCACGGTGCCCTCGCCGAGGGCGACGATCTCGCCGACCATCTCGTGGCCGAGGACCATCGGCAGCATGCCGGGGAAGGTCATCCTGCCTTCCCAGATCTCGATGTCGGTGCCGCACAGGGTCGACACCGCGATCCGCACGAGGGCGGCGCCGGGCGGGACCTCGGCGGGGAGGGGCAGATCCTGCAGGGTGAGCGGCTGACCGTGCTCGGTGAGCACGGCTGCGCGGGTCGTGGTGGGGATGGTCATGCGGATCCTTCCGGGATCGGGGCGTTCGCCGGGGGCGGGGCGGTCAGACGAGCAGCTGGCCGCCGTCGACGGGGACGGAGACGCCGGTGATGTGGCTCGCGGCGGGGCCGGCGAGGAAGACGACGAGCGGGGCGACCTGCTCGACCTCCGCGATCGTGCCGAGCGGGATCCGCGCCTCCCAGGCGGCGCGCGCCTCGGGGTCGGTCGCGAAGCCGGCGGTGAGCGGGGTGAGGATCGGTCCGGGCGCGACGGCGTTCACGCGGATCCGGCGTCCTGCGAGCTCGATCGCGGCGGTGCGGGTCATCGCGTCGACGGCGGCCTTGGTCATCTCGTAGTGGCCCATGCCCGGCGTGGGCTGGCGCCCGCCGATCGACGAGGTGTTCACGATCGCGCCGCCGTCGGGCAGGCGCGGGGCGAACTCGCGGAGCATGAGGAACGTGCCGCGGATGTTCACGGCCACGGCCGCGTCGAAGACCTCGAGCGGGACCTGCTGCTGGGTGCCGCCGCCGAGCACGACGCCGGCGTTGTTGACGAGCACGTCGATGCCGCCGAGCGCGGCGCCGGCCGCGGCGACGGAGGCGGGGTCGGCGATGTCGAGCGCGATCGCCGTGGCGCCGAGCTCTGCGGCCACGGCGGCTGCGGCCTCGGCGTTCACGTCGCCGATGATCACCTCGTCTCCGGCCTCTCGGAAGGCGGCGGCGATGCCGCGGCCGAGCCCGGAGGCTCCTCCGGTGACGAGAATGCGGCGGGGGGAGATGGTCATCTCACGTCCTCTCTGACGGGGCATCTCCGTTATATTCTACAAGCATAGAAAAACGCAACCCGGGTTCCTCCCCGGTCGTTGAGCGAGGACGGCGCAGCCGCCCGAGACGAAACGCCCTCACAGCAAGGAGCACACATGTCAGCGTCGACACTTCCTCACCGCGCCCTCGGCGGGCTCGTCGTCCCCCCGCTCGCGCTGGGATCCTGGAACACCTGGGACCGGATGGATCCCGACGACGCCGCGGCCATGATCCGCCGCGCCGTCGAGCTCGAGGCCGGGTTCTTCGACGTCGCGTACTACAACATGGGTCCGCACGCCGAGAACTCCCGCACCGACATCCTCTTCGGCCAGGCCCTGCGCGAGAGCGGGATCGATCGGAGCACGATCGTGCTGTGCGGCAAGCTCTGGCTGTGGGACTGGCCGAACCAGTCGTTCCGCGCCCAGCTCGTCGAGAGCCTGGAGCGCGCGGGGCTCGACCGCTTCGACACGCTCGTGGTCGGCGACTACCTGGACGAGCCCGACGTCGCGCGGATCGTGGCCGACGTCAACGCGCTCATCGCCGAGGGTCTCGTGGGCGGGTGGGGCATCAACAACTGGCGGATCGGGCACACGCGGGCCGCCCTGGCCGTGGCGGCCGACACGGGTCTCGTCGGACCCTCGTTCGCCCAGCTCAAGTACGGCATCGCCCGGCGCGCCATGGCGGAGGGGGCCGCCTACGGCCCGCTCTTCGCGGACGGGACGCTCGCGCTGCAGGCCTCGGACGTGTTCGAGGGCGGGATCCTCGCCACCGGCCTCGTGCCGCAGCGCAAGATCGGCGCCGACGTGGGCGGCATTCGCGAGCGCATCCTCGCGCTGTACCCTGAGGTCGCCCGCATCGCCGACGGCTTCGGGGTCACCCCCGCGGCCCTCGGCATCGCGTTCTGCCTCACCCATCCGGCGGCGGCGAACGTGCTGTTCGGCGCCTCCCGGATCGCGCAGCTCGAGCAGAACCACGCGGCCCTCGCGCTCGTCGCCGAGCGCGGAGGCGAGGTGCGCGAGGCGCTGGCCGGTCTGCAGGCGGACGTCGTCGTCCGCGACGACGGGGCCTGGTGAGCGACGTGGCGGAGGCCGCGCGGCGTCGGGACGAGAACGGGACAGAGGGACGAGGAGCACGCAGTATGGATCTTCAGGACGAGACGACGCCGTCCGCCGGCTACCGCGGCTTCGGCGGCCGGGTGGGGGAGTTCACCTCGGAGTCGGAGCCGTGGTGGCCGCCGCAGCCGAGCGCGGCGCCGGGGGCCCCGAACGTGATCGTGGTCCTCGTCGACGATCTCGGCTTCAGCGACCTGGGACCGTTCGGCGGGGAGATCGACACCCCGCACATCGATCGGCTGGCCGAGGAGGGGTGGACCTTCACGAACTACCGCACGGCGCCGCTGTGCTCGCCCGCCCGCGCGGCCCTGCTGACCGGGCTGAACCCGCACCGGGCGGGGTTCGGCCTCGTCGCGCACACCGACCCGGGCTATCCGGGGTTCTCGTGCACGCTGCCCGAGGACGCGCCGACGCTCGCGGAATCGCTGCGCGCCGGCGGATACGCGACCTTCATGGTCGGCAAATGGCACCTCACCGTCGACTCCCGCCTGCACGACGGCGCGGACCGGTCGTCGTGGCCGCTGCAGCGCGGCTTCGACCGCTACTTCGGCTCGATGGACGGCTTCACCTCGCTGCACCACCCGCACCGCCTCGTCCAGGACAACTCGGTCGTCGACGTGCCGGAGTTCCCGGACGGGTACTTCCTCACGGACGACCTCACCGACCGCGCCATCGGCATGATCGACGACCTGCGCACGAACGACGCGGCCAAGCCGTTCTTCCTCTACTTCGCGCACACGGCCGTGCACGGGCCGATCCAGGCGAAGGAGGCCGACATCGCGAAGTACCGCGGCCGCTACGAGGCCGGGTGGAACGCGCTGCGCGAGGAGCGGTTCGCCCGCCAGCGCGAGCGCGGCATCGTCGGAGGCGACGCGGCGCTGCCGCAGGGCGCGCTCGCGGACGAGGGGCGCATCCCGTCCTGGGACGACCTCGACGACGCGGAGCGGGAGCTGTTCGCACGCTACATGGAGGTCTACGCCGCGGCCGTGGACGAGGTCGATCAGAGCGTGGGCCGGCTGATCGCCCACCTCGAGGAGCGGGGGGAGCGCGACAACACCATCATCGTGGTCGCGAGCGACAACGGCGGCACCGCCGAGGGCGGTCCGCGCGGAACCCGCAGCTACTTCGCCCAGTTCGGCAGGATGGGACCGGATCCGGAGGGCTGGGTGCCCGACGAGCCGCGCGAGGTCGACCTGATCGGCGGCCCGCGTCTGTTCGCGCATTACCCCGCCCGGCTGGGCGCGCGTGTCGAACACGCCGTTCCGCTCGTTCAAGGGCTCGCTGTACGAGGGAGGGGTGCACGCTCCGCTCATCGTCTCCTGGCCTGCCGCGCCCGAGGAGATGCCGGCGGGGCTGCGCGACCAGTTCGTCTTCGTCTCGGACCTCGCCCCGACGATCCTCGAGCTGACCGGGACGCCGCGGCTGGACCGGCGGCACGGGAAGGAGGCCGTGCCGAGCGACGGCCGCAGCGTCGTCGACGTGCTGGGCGACCCGCAGGCGCCGGGACGGCAGGACCAGTACTTCGAGTGCTTCGGCAGTCGCGCGCTGATCGAGGACGGCTGGAAGGCGGTCTCCACGACGCCGCCGACCCGGGAGCAGGGGGCGGCGGGCGGCGTCTGGGAGCTCTACCGTCTCGCGGAGGATCCGACCGAGACGCGCGACGTCGCGGCGGAGCAGGAGGAGCGCACCACGCGGCTCGCCGGGCGCTGGCGCGAGGAGGCCTGGGCGAACGGGGTCTTCCCGCTCGACGACGACGGATCCCTGCACCGGATCCGGCCCGCGACCGAGCGTCCGCTGGGCGATCCCGTCGCCCTCGTGCCCTACCGGCCTCCGCTGGAGCGCTACCGTTCGGCGGCCCTCACCGTGCTGAGGTCCTTCGAGGTGCGGATCGACGTCGTCACCACGGCGGACTCCGCCGGCGTGCTCGTGGCGCACGGCGATCAGGGCGGCGGCTATCTCGTCGCGATCGACGGGGGCGCCCCTCTCGTGTCCTACAACGCGTACGGGCGCATGCATCGCGCCCGGGGCGCGGCGCTCGCCCCCGGTGCGCATCGCCTGGTGCTGAGGATGGCGGAGCAGGACGACCTGCGCTGGAGCGTCGAGCTCGAGGTCGACGGCGCCGCGGGCGTGCGGATCCCCTCCGTGCCGATGCTGCTGGGAATGGCGCCGTTCACGGGGATCAGCGTGGGATACGACTACGGCGGACCCGTCGACTGGGAGCTCTACGAGAGGCATCGCAGTTATCGGTTCGACGGACCGGCGCTGGTCGTCCGCTACCTGCCGGGTGCGAGATCGGCCCACGACGTCACGGAACTGCGCGAGATCGACCGCCAGGTCGCGCGGGTCGCGGATTGAGCGTGCGCCGCCCTCGTCCGAGCCGCGGGCGACAGCTCTGCGCGCTCGGACAAGGGCGATTCGCGCAGGGTCATGGATCCGGTCCGTCCCGGGGGAAGAACTGCTTGCGTTCTTTTTCCACACATGTAGACTAAACGCAACGACACATCGGAGTGACGTCGGCAAGGCTCCCCGGAGCGCGGCCGAAGGTGCTTCGAACCCTTCTTCACCTCAACCCGCACCGAGAGAAGGAACCATGAAACGAGTGCCCCTCGCGATCGCCGCGGCCGTGGCCGCGGTCCTCGCCCTCACCAGCTGCTCCGGCGGCGGAGGCGCCACGACGCAGGCGAGCGACGCAGCCGCCGCGGCGAACGCCCCCGACGACCTCAACATCGGCAACTTCCTGGACGTCACGTCCTGGGATCCGGCCCTGGCCGACATCGGCTTCGACGGGCCGTACCTGTCCGCGGTCTACGACGCCCTGATCGCCCTCGACAAGGACGGCAAGCCGGTTCCCGCCCTCGCGGAGAAGTGGGAGGTCGCCTCCGACGACCTCAGCATCACCCTGACCCTGCACCAGGGCGGGAAGTTCAGCGACGGCACCCCGGTCGACGCCGACGCCGTCGTCAAGAGCCTCGACTACCTCAAGGCGGGCGCGCGCTCCGGCGAGGCCTACACGAACGTGTCGTCCTTCGAGGCGGTGGACGACCACACGGTCAAGATCAACCTCACGCAGCGCGACGACACCATCCTGTACTTCATGGGACTCGGCCGCAGCTACGTGATGTCGCCGAAGGCGATCGCCGCGGGCACGCTCGGCAAGCAGCCGGTCGGCTCCGGCCCCTACACGCTGGACAGCGCGACGAGCGTCGCCGGATCCGAGTACCACTTCACGAAGGTCCCGGGCTACTGGGACGCGAAGGCGTACACGTTCAAGAACCTCGCGATCTTCCCGATCATGGACGCCACCGCCCGCCAGAACGCCATGCTCAGCGGTCAGATCAACGTGCAGTACGGCGACATCACGAACAAGGACGCGGCCCAGCAGCAGGGCTGGAACACGGTCTCCCGGGTCTCCGGCTGGGCGGGGCTCGTCATCACCGATCACACCGGCGCGAAGAACAAGGCGCTCGGTGAGCTCAAGGTCCGCCAGGCGCTGAACTACGCCTTCGACGGCGCGGCGATCCTCAAGGCCGTCGGCAGCGGCGCCGGCGTCGCGACGAACCAGGTCTTCCCCGACGGCGGCTCGGTCAACGACCCGTCGCTCAACAAGCAGTACGCGTACAACGTGGACAAGGCGAAGCAGCTCCTCACCGAGGCCGGCTACCCGAACGGTTTCGACATCTCCATGCCGATGTCGCCGGTGTTCGAGCAGTGGAAGCCCGCCGCGGACCAGGCGCTGACCGCGATCGGCGTCAAGGTCACCTGGGACAACATGCAGATGCCCGACTACCAGCTGAACGCGCCGAACTACCCGATGTTCATCTCCTTCCTCGCGATGGACGGCAACGAGGTGGCGACGGTCGCCCGGCAGGTCACGTCCAAGCAGTGGTTCAACCCGGCACCCGACTACGCGAGCAACGCGGTCCTCGCACCGCTCGTGCAGAAGGTCCAGGACACCAAGGGGAGCGACCAGACGAAGGCGATCAAGGACCTGAACAAGGCCCTGGTCGACCAGGCCTGGTGGTCGGTCTGGTACCAGGCGGACAACACCTACTACTCGGTGTCCGGCATCAAGGTGCAGCCCGTCATCGGCATGATGTTCCCGACGCTGCGCTACATCACCAAGGGCTGACGCCCCGGGGGCCGGGCCCGTCGCCGGGTCCGGCCCCCGTCTCCTCCTCACTCCCGAGAGGTCCTCATGCTCCTGTTCACCGCGAAGCGGCTGCTGTCCGGCATCGTGCTGCTCGTGGTCGTCTCCGTCGCGACGTTCTTCCTCGCGCACCTGGCGATCAAGGATCCGACCGCCGCGCTCCTCGGCACCACCGCGAGCCCCGCGCAGCAGGCCGCGCTGGCGACGAAGATCGGCATCGACCGTCCGCTGCTCGTGCAGTTCTGGGACTGGTTCTCGCACCTGCTCACCGGCGACTTCGGATCCTCCTGGCGCAACTTCCAGCCCGTGGGAGCGCAGCTCGCCATCAAGGTCCCGGTGACCCTCTCGGTGGTCACCTTCGCGACGCTCATCACCGCGGTCCTCGGGATCGCCTTCGGCATGGTCACGGGCCTGCGCCCGGGGACCTGGTTCGACCGGATCCTCAAGGGCGTGTCCGTGGTCCTGTTCGCCCTGCCCGGCTTCTGGGTGAGCCTCGTGCTCGTGATGTGGTTCGCGGTGCAGCTGAAGTGGTTCCCCGCGGTCGGCTACGTCCAGCCCTCGCAGTCCTTCGACGGCTGGATCCGCTCGCTCACCCTGCCCGCGATCTCGCTCGCGCTCGGCGGCGTGGTCGCCGTCTCGGAGCAGCTGCGCAACGCCGTGATCGCGCAGAGCCGTCAGGACTGGGTGCGCACGCTCCGCAGCCGCGGGCTCTCCCCGGCCCGGGTCAACCTGCACATCCTGCGCAACGCGTCTCCCGCGGCGCTCACCGTCATCGCCCTCATGTTCGTCGGCCTGCTCAGCGGCGCGATCGTGGTGGAGCAGATCTTCAGCCTCCCCGGCATCGGCATGCTGACCAACCAGTCCTCCCAGAACGGCGACATCCCGATGCTCCTCGGCATCACGGTGGTGTCGATCGTCTTCGTCGTGATCATCAACCTCCTGCTCGACCTCGTGCTCGGCTGGATCAACCCGAAGGTGCGCGTCGCATGACCACCACCGACATCCGCGTCGCGTTCGACCGCGCCAGGCAGCGCCGCCGCTCCGGCCTGTTCCGCC
Source organism: Microbacterium sp. MMO-10 (assembly GCF_037148715.1). Lineage (NCBI taxonomy): Bacteria > Bacillati > Actinomycetota > Actinomycetes > Micrococcales > Microbacteriaceae > Microbacterium > Microbacterium sp. MMO-10. Next base: position 808,743 of record NZ_JBBCSV010000003.1, read on the forward strand.
GGTTCCTCCGTCACCCCGGCGGATACATCCCGCTCGGGATCTTCGTCCTCATCGTGCTCGTGGGCGTCGCAGCCCCGCTGCTCGCGCCGATGGATCCGAACTTCGTCGACCTCGCGGCCGCCAAGGCGCCGCCGTCCGCTGCGCACCTGCTCGGCGCCGACTCGACCGGGCGCGACATCCTCAGCCGGCTCATCTACGGGACGCGCGTCACGATCTGGGGCGCGCTCATCACGATCGTGACCGCGGTCGTGATCGGCGTCCCCACGGGCGTCGCCGCGGGCTACTTCCGCGGCCCGTTCGACCGGATCGCGATGTGGGTCAGCGACGCGCTGCAGTCGATCCCGGGCATGATCATCCTGCTCGTGGTCGCCGCGGGCAGCCGCAACAACTTCGAGCTGCTCATGGTCACGGTCGGCGTGTTCATGGTGCCGGGCTACTTCCGCATCGCGCGGTCGCAGACGATGTCCGTGCGCGAGGAGCCCTACATCGATGCGGCCCGGGTGTCCGGCCTCTCCGATGCGCGGATCATCTCCCGGCACGTCGTCACGGCGGTCTACCCGCCCGTCATCATCCAGACCGCGCTCACCGCGGGCATGGCGATGGGCATGCAGGCGGGGCTCCAGTTCCTCGGCATCGGAGACTCCAACGTGCCCAGCTGGGGCGCGATGATGCTCGAGGGCTTCCGCCTCATGCTCACCTACCCGCTCATGCTGCTGTGGCCCTCGGTCGCGCTCGGACTGACGATCGCGGTGCTCGCGATCATGGGATCCACCCTCGCCGAGCTGGCGCAGGTGCGCACGCCGCGGCTGCGCCAGCGCGGCGCGAAGGGCGCCGACGCGGCCGTCGAGGCCGCGCCGGCGACCGGAACCGTGCGGCACGCGGCCGAGGCATCCGCGCTGCGCGTGGAGAACCTGCGCGTGAGCCACGCGACCCCGAACGGCGTCGTCGAGGTCGTGCACGGCGTGACCCTCGACGTGGCCCCCGGCGAGGTCGTCGGGATCGTCGGCGAATCCGGATCCGGCAAGTCGCAGACGGTCTTCTCCGTGCTCGACCTGCTGCCCGCGAGCGGTGCGAGCACCGCCGACGCCATCCGCATCGCCGGTCAGGACGTCACGACGGCGACGCCGAAGCAGCGCCAGGCGCTCCTCGGCCGCGAGCTCGGCTACGTGCCGCAGGAGCCGATGAGCAACCTCGACCCGTCGTACACGATCGGGCACCAGCTCATCGAGCCGCTGCGCCGCGTGCACGGCATGAGCGCCGCCGACGCGAAAGCCAGGGCGCGCGAGGTGCTGCTGCGGGTGGGACTGGCGGATCCGGACCGTGTCCTGCGCAGCTATCCGCACCAGGTCTCGGGCGGCATGGCGCAGCGCGTGCTCATCGCCGGCGCGATCTCGGGCCGCCCGTCGATCCTCATCGCCGACGAGCCCACCACGGCCCTCGACGTCACCGTGCAGGCCGAGGTGCTCGAGCTGCTGCGGGAGCTGCAGCAGGAGTACGGCATGGCGCTGCTCATCGTCACGCACAACTTCGGCGTCGTCGCCGACATCTGCGACCGCGTGATCGTGATGCGCGGCGGCGAGATCGTCGAGCAGGGCGACGTGGATCCGCTGTTCGCGCACCCGCAGCAGCCGTACACGCGGGAGCTCATCGCGGCGTCCCTCGACGACGCGGCAGGGCGGGCGGAGCTCGACGCCGAGGGGCGCGCGGGACTCGGCACCGTCGGCCGCGTCACCGCCGGCACGACCAACACGACGGAGGTGCGCGCATGACCGCGCTGCTGGAGGTGCAGGACCTGGTCGTCGAGTACGGCCACGGCCGGTCGGCGTTCCGTGCGCTGCACGGCGTCTCGATCGACGTCGCGCCGGGGGAGTGCATGGGCCTCGTCGGCGAATCCGGATCCGGCAAGTCCACGCTCGGCAAGGCGATCCTCGGCCTCGCGCCCGTGACCGGCGGCAGCATCTGCTTCGACGGCAGGGACATCACCTCGCTCGGCCGCGCGGAGCGCCGCGCGCTCGCGGCCGACGTGCAGGTCGTGTTCCAGGATCCGTACGGATCCCTGAACCCGGCGATGACCATCGGCGACATCCTGTCCGAGCCGCTGCTGACGAGCGGCCTGGGCGGATCCGAGGCGCAGGCGCGGGTGCGCGAGATGCTCGACCGGGTGCGCCTGCCCGAGACCGCGATGGACCGCTATCCGAGCGAGTTCTCCGGCGGGCAGCGCCAGCGCGTCGCGATCGCCCGCGCGCTCGTGCGCCGGCCGCGCCTGATCGTGTGCGATGAGCCGGTCAGCGCCCTCGACCTCACCACCCAGGCGACGATCCTCGACCTCTTCATCGAGCTGCAGCGCGACACGGGCGTCTCCTACCTGTTCGTCTCGCACGACCTCGGCGTGGTGCGCCGGGTGTGCCACCGGGTCGCCGTGATGTACCACGGGGAGATCGTCGAGACCGGGGCGGGGGAGCAGATCACCCGTGCACCGCGGCATCCCTACGCCGAGCGCCTGCGCCTGGCCTCGCCCGTCGCCGACCCCGTCAAGCAGCGGATCCGCCGGGCCGAGTGGCTGGCGCTGCGTGAGGCAGCGGATGCCCCGGTACGGTAGCAGGCAGCGATCCCGCAGCTGCGCGCCCCGGTGCGCGCCGTCGCCGGACGCCCCGTCGGAAGGAACCCATGCCGAAGATCATCGATCACGATCAGCGTCGTCGGGAGATCGTCGAGGTCGCCAAGGGGATCATCCTCAAGGGCGGGTTCGAGGCGGCGACCATGCGCAGCATCGCCGCCGAGGCGGGCTTCGCGAACGGGGCGCTGAAGCACTACTTCCCGGGCAAGGAGAGCATCGTCGCGGCGACGTTCGAGGCCGTGCTGCGGGAGCACGACCTGTGGCTGCAGGCGTCGATCTCGGCGGAGGTCGGTCCGGAGGAGATGCTGCGCCAGATGCTGGTCGGGACGCTCCCCAGCGAGCCCGAGGAGATCGCCAGCGGGCGCGTGCTGCTGGCGCTGTGGGAGTACGCGATGGCGAACGAGTCCCTCGCCGAGCTCTACCAGGTGCACCTGGCCCGCTGGAGGGCCATGCTCGTGGAGCGCATGGAGGCCGCCCGGGACGCCGGTGCGATCCGGGACCAGGACTACGTCGCCATGGCGAACGAGTTCATCTCGGTCGCCGTGGGCGCGACGGTGATCAACCTCATGTATCCCCAGGGCGATCGCATCCCCGACTATCAGGCCTACATCGACCGGTTCCTCGCGCGACTGCGCTGACCGCGTCGCCGGCGGCCTCCACCCCCGATCGAGAGGAGGGCGCCCGATGAGCGGTGCACCCGAGAACACCCTGTCCGTCACCCGGAGCGCGGGCTCCGGCCGCCCGGTCGTGCTGCTGCACGGCCTCGCGTCGCGGGCGACGCAGGACTGGCCCGCGCCGGTCTGGGAGGAGGCGTTCGCGGGTCGGCCCCTCGTCCGGGTGGACCTCCCCGCCCACGGCGAGAGCCCCGCGGTCGGCGTGCTCCCGACGACCGGCGTCGTCGACCTGCTCGCGCAGGCCGTCGCGGCCGTCGCCCCAGGGGAGGAGGTCGACCTCCTCGGCTACTCCCTGGGGGCGCGGCTGGCCTGGGCGCTCGCCGCGCACCCCGCGCTCGCGGTGCGGCGCGTGGCGCTCGGCGGGCTCAGCCCGATGGAGCCGTTCACGATGGTCGACCTGCCCGCGGCCCGCCTCGCAGCCGCGGGGGGACCGGCGCCGGCGGATCCGATCACGGGCATGATCCTGGGCATGACGACCCTCCCCGGCAACCGTCCGGAGGCGCTGCTCGACCTCATCGAGGGCCTCGCCGCCGAGCCGTTCGATCCCGCCGTCGGCGCGCCGGCCCAGCCCGTGCTGCTGCTCGGCGGGGTCGAGGATCCCATGGCGCAGGGGATCGACGCGCTCGCGGCGGCGCTGCCGGACTCCCGGGTCGTCCGCGTCCCGGGCGACCACCTCGGGGCCCTGCACGCCCCGGAGTTCCGCGCCGCCGCCGCCGGGTTCCTCGCCGAGGACTGACCCCGGCTCCAGGCTCGTCGACCGGGCCGCCGACGCCGCCCGAGTCGAAACGCGGCCCCCCGACACGTTCGGGGTCGTTGAGCGAGGACGGCGGAGCCGCCCGAGACGAAACGCGGCTTCCGAAGATCCCGTGGACACCGCTGTCCACTATTTCCTACAATTGTAGAAACAAGAAAGGCACACCATGACAACCACACCCGACGCCGCGCGGATCCTGGACATCGCGACCGGCTACATGGCCTCGAAGCAGCTCTTCGAGGCGAGCCGGATCGGCCTCTTCGCGGCGATCGCGGACGGCGCCGACACGGTCCCCGCCATCGCCGAGCGCACCGGCGTGAGCGAGCGCATCGCGCGCATCCTCGCCGACGCGATGGCGGGCAAGGGGCTGCTGACCCGCGCCGACGGCCGCTACGCCCTCGAGCCGGACTCCGCCGCGTACCTGGCCGGCGACGCCTCGGCCCTCGACCTCGCGCCGTTCCTCACCTTCCTCGGCGAGATCAGCTACCCGCACTGGCTGCAGTTCGCGCACACCGTCGACACGACCGAGCCCGGCGACCTGCAGATGGACGACGCGCGCTGGGGCACCTTCATGGCCGGCGTCATGACGTACAACGCGCTGCACGCGCAGGAGTTCGGCCGCCTCGTCGACCTCTCCGCCGCGACGAACGCGCTGGACTTCGGCGGCCTGTCGGCGGGCTTCGCGCTCGAGGCGATGCGGCGCAACCCGGGCCTGCGCACGACGTTCCTCTACGCCCCCGGGTTCGAGGACGGCATCGCCGAGGCCGTCGAGGCGGCCGGCGCGGCCGACCGCGTCACGGTCGAGATCGGCGACACGGCGACCGCGCAGCCCCAGGGCGCCTACGACGCCGTGCTCGCGAACCATGTGATCCACCGCTTCTCCGCCGAGGAGAACGCGCAGATCTTCCGCAACCTCCGGGCCGCGGCGGTGCCGGGCGCCACCCTGACCGTGCTCGATTTCTTCCTCGACGACGACGCGCAGCAGCGCGGCATCGACGCGCTGCACGCGGGGGAGTACCTCGTCATCGACGGCACGATCGTCTACCCCGAGGCGCAGGTGCGCGGCTGGCTGGCCGACGCGGGCTGGGACGTGCGCGAGAAGATCGCCCTCCCGGCGAGCCCGCGGGTGCTCATCGCCACGGCGGTGTGAGGCGGCGTCGCCCTGCCCTGCGGGGCCGGGCGACGCATCGGGATCCGATCCTGCGGACGGGAGCGGATCCGGGGCGGGCGACGAGCGGACACGTCGCCCGCCCCTTTCCCGTCGCGCGGGCGGGTCCGGGCCGCTGCGGAGCGCCTCAGAGCGCCGAGCGCACGGAAAGGTGTCGAGTGCACGGCGCGTTCGCGTGAAGTAGCCGTGTGCTCGGCAGGATCCGGTGCATTCGGCGCACCACGATCCGAGGTCGATCAGCGGATCAGCCCCGCTCGAACACCGTCCGGCCGTCGACGATCGTGCGGGCGACGCCGATGCCGGCGACAGGACGGCCGGGCTCGGCCGGATCCTCGTCCAGCACGGTGAGGTCGGCGACCTTGCCCACCTCGAGCGATCCCTTCCACGCGGACGCGCCGTCCTGGCGGGCGGGATCCAGCGTGATGCGGCGCAGCAGGGCGTCCCGGGTCGCCGCGTCGTCGCGGCCGAGGAGAGCGAGCGAGGCGTCCAGCCCGATGCGCCAGTCCGGCGTCGCGATCGGGGCGTCGCTCGTGATCGTGGTGAGGGCGCCCGAGTCGATCATGGCGTGCAGCGGCCAGGCGGCGGCGGTGCGCTCGGGCCCCAGCTGCGTCCCGGCCCACGCGCGCGTGTGCTCGGCGATGAGCGGCTGGACGGCGAACCCGGCGCCGACGGCGCGCATGCGCTCGATCTGCGCGGGGGTGGCGAGGTCGGCGTGCACGACGTAGTGCGGCGCGGCGGCGACGTGCGGGTGCGCCTCGAGCACGCGCAGGAACTCCTCGATCGACTGGTCGCCGGTGGCATGCACCGCGACCTGCTCGCCCCGCTCGACGGCGAGGCCGATCATGCGCCGGTAGGCGTGCAGCGCCCCCTCGGCGCCCTGCGGCAGCAGCTCGCCCGAGCTGCCGTCCGGGTAGGGCTCGCTGACCCAGGCGGTCGTCATCGGGGGGATCCCGTCGGCGAAGATCTTGACCCCGGTGACGGCGAGCCAGTGCGGATCCGTCTCGGGCTTCGGCGCGAGGATCCCCCGCTCGAAGTCCGCGAGGTCGGCCGTGCCGTCCAGCTCCCCGAACAGGCGCAGCAGCGTGACGCGGGCCGTCTGGGCGCCGGCGCGATGGAGGTCGAGGTAGGCGTCCATCATGGCGGTGCCGAAGCACCCCGTCTCGCCCCCGTCCTCGCCCGGCCCGATCCCGGGTTCGGTGTAGCTCGTGATGCCCAGCTCGGCGAGCAGGCGCCACGCGTTCCGCAGGGCGTCGCGGCGATCGGCGTCCGTGTGCACGAGCCGGCCGGCCGGCTGCTCGTGCGCCGGGATGTCGGAGAAGAACAGGTGCGGCCAACGGGCGCCGAGCCAGGCGGCGTGCAGGTGCGCGTCGTTCACGCCGGGGATCGCGGTGCGGCCCTCGAGGTCGACGGTCGCCGCAGCGGGGAGCGCGCGGGCGTCCGCGCCGACGGCGACCACGCGCCCGGAGCGGATCGCGAGCGCGTCGACGACCGATCCGTGCGGGTCGAGGGTGCGGATCCGGCCGCCGTGCAGGAGGAGATCGGCCGCGTCGCCGAACGGTGCGTTCTTCATTATTCCACCAGTGTAGACGAACGATTCTCTGGAGCGCGACGATTCGGGAGGGGGCGTGTCCTGCCTCTCCGTCGTGGCGGATCTGGCGCAATTTGCCTGCCCGCGGCTCGGCAGGACGGGGCCGTGCTTCAGCCTGGAGTCAAGAACAGCGGTTCTTGCGCGCCGGATCGGCCGGTTCGAGGGCGTGCCGACGCCTACCCTGGGAGAGGGCGGATCCGCCCCACCCGATTCCGCGCCACCGATCCCTGGCGCATCTGCTTGCAAGGACGCTGATGAACGACTTCGCCGCGCGCCGCGACGACTGGAAGGCCAGAGAAGAACTCGCCGAGCGGATGATCCCGCTGATCGGCGGGCTGAACCGAGATCGCGACGTGGTGACGTCGCTGCACGGGCACCGCCTGCTCGGGCTCTCCACGACCGAGATCCTCGAGGTGCACGAGCGCGTCGCCGCCCTCGGGCACGACGAGCTCGCGCTGGAGGACACGCTCGCGGTGCTCGAGGCGCTGCGCCGGCTCGCCCCGTCCGCCGCATCGCTCGACGTCGGCCGTCTGGTCGAGAACGTCCAGGGCGACGAGGCGACCCTCCTCGAGCGCCTGCGCGCCGAGCTCGCCCCGGCGCTCGGCGAGGCGTCCGAGGCCGCCGAGCCGACCGACGTCGTGCTCTACGGGTTCGGCCGCATCGGCCGCCTGCTGGCGCGGATCCTCATCGCGCACACCGGCGGGGGCAGCGGGCTGCGCCTGCGTGCGATCGTGGTGCGCAAGGGGGCCGAGAACGACCTCGTCAAGCGCGCCTCGCTGCTGCTGCGCGACTCCGTGCACGGGCGCTTCGAGGGCTCCGTCGACGTCGACGAGGAGAACTCGCAGCTCATCGCCAACGGCACCCGGATCCAGGTCATCTACTCCAACGACCCGGCGACGATCGACTACACCGCCTACGGCATCCACGACGCGATCGTCGTCGACAACACCGGCCGCTGGCGCGACGAGGCCGGCCTCAGCCGCCACCTGGAATCGACCGGCGTCGCGCGCGTGCTGCTCACCGCACCGGGCAAGGGCGACCTGAAGAACATCGTGCACGGCATCAACCACGACACGATCGAGGACGGCGACCGGATCCTGTCGGCCGCGTCCTGCACGACCAATGCCATCACGCCGGTGCTCAAGGCCGTCGACGAGGCGTACGGCATCGTGCGCGGTCACGTCGAGACGGTGCACTCGTTCACCAACGACCAGAACCTCATCGACAACTTCCACTCCGGCGACCGCCGCGGCCGCTCGGCGGTGCTCAACATGGTGATCACGGAGACCGGTGCCGCGAAGGCCGTCGCCCGCGCGCTGCCCGAGCTCGCCGGCAAGCTCACCGGATCCGCGATCCGCGTGCCCACCCCCGACGTGTCCCTCGCCGTGCTGCATCTGACGCTGGAGCGCCCCGCCGAGAAGGCCGAGCTCAACGACTACCTGCGCCGCGTCTCGCTGCACTCGAAGCTCCGTCAGCAGATCGACTACGTCGAGTCGCCCGAGGTCGTCTCCACCGATTTCGTCGGCTCGCACCGCGCCGGCATCGTCGACGGCCTCGCCACGATCGCGAACGGCACCGACGTCATCCTCTACGTCTGGTACGACAACGAGTTCGGCTACTCCAGCCAGGTGATCCGCGTGCTCGAGGTCATGGCGGGATCGCACCCCGTCGTGCTGCCCGTGCGCCGCGAGGTCACGCTGCAGGGCTGAACCCCGCTCCGTCTCCTCCTCCCCGGACGTCGGGCGAGCCGAGCCGTGGGCCGAGCTCGCCCGGCGTCCGCGAGGTCTCCGCTGCGCGGAGACCGATCCGCGATCCGCGGCGCCGTCTTGGACTCGTCTGGGAGAGCCGGTGGTGAGATCGTGGTGAGGACAGGAGGTCCGCATGACCGATGCCCGCCCGCGGCTGCTCTACGTCGAGGACGATGCCGACATCGCCGAGATGTCCCTCGAGGTGCTCGGCGAGACCTATGCGGTCGACCACGTGACGGACGGCGCTGCGGCGCTGCGCCGTGCTCTCGACGAGCGCTACGACGTCATGCTCGTGGATCGTCGGCTGCCCGGGATGGACGGGGCGAGCCTCGTCGCGGCGATCCGCACGGCGCACATCACGACGCCGGTGCTCATGCTCACCGCCCTCGGCGCGGTGCCGGATCGTGTGGAGGGGCTCGACGCCGGCGCGAACGACTATCTCACCAAGCCCTTCGACTTCGATGAGCTGCTGGCGCGGCTGCGCGCGCTGCGCCGGGGATTCCAGGCGGAGGGGCGCCGCCGGGAGATCGGCGACTGGACCTTCATCCCCGACTCCTGGGTGCTGCATTCGCCCACCGGCGCCCGGGTGTCGCTGACGGCGACCGAGGCGGCGTTCCTCGAGTTCCTCTCGGCGAGCCCCGAGCGCGTGTTCAGCCGCGAGGAGATCCTGCGCGGCGTGTTCTCGTCGGCGGACGGCGTGGGCACCGTCGACACCTACGTGCACTACATCCGCCGCAAGACCGCGCCCGAGATGATCGACACCGTGCGCGGACGCGGCTATCGCGCGGGGGATCCGCGATGATGCGGCCGGCGCGACGGTGCGGGGCAGCGTCATGAGCGGATCCGCCGACCGCGAGCGGGTGCGCCGCTCCGCGCGTCAGATCGGCCTCTGGACCGGCGTCGCCTCGGCGGTCGTCATCGCCGCAGGCGTCGGGATCCTCGTCGCCGTGATCCTCGCCACCTCGCGGCCGCAGGGGGACGACCGCGTCACGGCGGGCCCCCGGCCCGGCGGCTTCGCCATCGACAACCCGGATCACGTCGTCGTCGACGTGGACAGGGTGCTGCCGTGGGTGGTCGTGCTCGGCGTCGTCGGGGTCGCTCTGCTCGGACTGATCGCCTGGTTCACGGCGCGGCGTGCGGTCGCGCCCCTCGAAGGGGCGCTGCAGGCGCAGCGCGATTTCGTCGCCGATGCGAGTCACGAGCTGCGCACCCCGCTCACCGCACTGTCGAGCCGGGTGCAGATCCTGCAGCGTCGTGTCGCGCGCGGGGAGGACATCGGCGACGCCCTCGACCGGCTCCGCAGCGACACCGCCGTCATGGACGAGATCCTCACCGAGCTGCTTCTCGCCGCGCAGGCCGACCAGGCGCCCGTCCGGGCGGAGGCGTCCGACGCCGCGGCCGCGGTGCAGGGCGCGGTGGAGGTGATCCGGCCGATCGCCGAGGACGCGGACGTGGCGCTGCAGGCGGCGGTCGTTCCGGGGCTGTCCGTGGCGGTGCCCGCGGTGACGGTCACCCGGCTCTGCACGGCGCTCCTCGACAACGCCGTGCAGCATGCCCCGCGGCGCTCGTCCGTGACCCTCTCGGTCGCTTCGGGCGACGGCCCCGGCCGCGGTTTCGTGGAGTTCCGGGTCGTCGACCGCGGACCCGGGATCCGCGCGGAGGACCGGGAGCGGATCTTCACGCGGTTCGCCCGCGGCCCCGAGACCGGACGGCGTCGCGGGTTCGGCCTCGGTCTCGCGCTGGTCCGCGACATGGCGACGCGCTACGGCGGATCCGTCGGCATCGAGGACACGTCGGACGCGGGGACCACGTTCCTGCTGCGCCTGCCGGCCGCGGTCACGGCCCGGGGATGAGGAGCGCCGGGTCGTCCTCGGCGATCGTGACCTCGACCCCGTGCGCCCAGCGGCGGATGCGCCCGTCGGCGGCGACGAGCATGCCCGAGCAGTCGGGGGCGTCACGCAGCCAAGTGAGGTCGTCGAAGCCCGCGACCACCGCGACCGTCGCCCAGGCGTCGGCGTCGCTCAGGTGCTCGGCGATCACGGTCGCCGTGGGGGCGCCGGCGATGGCGCGTGCGGTCCCCGGGGCTCGCGAAGGGCGCGGGTCGATGATGTGGGCGCCGCGCTCCGACGGTCCCGAGGTCGCCACGGCGCCCTCGCGCAACGGCACCCGTGCCAGCACGGCGCCGGGGCGGAGCGGGTCCGCGATGCCGACGTTCCAGGCCCAGTCCGCCCCGGGCGCGGTGAGCAGCTGCATGTCGCCCCCCGCGGTGAGCCCGGCCGCGACCACGTCGTCCTCGGCGAGCAGCGGGGCGAGGTGCCGGGCGCTCGCCTGCTCGACGGCCCAACCCTTGACGTACCCGGTCGGATCGAACCAGCCGTCCCGGTTCGCATCGAACCGCCCGCCGCTCGCCGCCGCGAGGCGGACGCAGGCCTCCGACACCTGCAGGATCCGCGGATCCGCATCCTCGGGGCGCAGCGACCCGTCGCGCAGCAGGGAGATCTGCGAGTCCGGGCGGAACGGCGAGAACAGCGCGTCCAGCTCATGCAGCTCATCCAGCGCGGCGGCCTGGGCGGCGGCGATCCGCGCGGCGACATCCGGCGCGGGGGAGCGGGAGGCGGTGAGCACGTGCGCGCTCGCGACCGTTCCCATCAGCTCGGCCGTGGCGACGTGGCGGTGCGGACCGGAGGGGGGGGCCGCCGGTGCGGTCCCCGGCGGCAGGCGGGGACCCGATCATGCCTTCGCCTGGTCGATCGCGCTCTGCAGCGACTGCGTGTAGCCGTCCGAGGTGAAGGTGGCGCCGGAGACCATGTCGATCTGTGCGGACTGGGCGCTCTTGGTCTCCGAGACGAGGATCGGGAGCGCCTGCGCGTTGATCTCCTCGTCGCGGCGCTCGGTGTTCGGGTACTGCGGCACCGACACATCGGTGATCTGCCCGCCCGACACGGTGATCGCGACCTGCACGGCGCCGTAGCGGGTGTCGGCCGCCTGACCGGTGAAGGTGCCGTCCTTGAGACCGCTCGCCGTCGTGGCGGACGCGGTCCCGGAGGATCCGGTTCCGGACGAGGTCGACCCCGACGTGGATCCGGACGCCGACCCCGATCCCGAGGCTGACGCCGACGAGGATCCGCTCGTGCTCGAGGCGCCGGCGGATCCGGTCGTGCTCTTCGTCGTTCCGGAGGCGCCGGTCGCGGCCGGCGCGACGGCTTCGAGGGAGGTGCGGTAGCTGAACAGCAGCACCAGCCCGGTGACCGTGGCGAGGACGGCGTAGACGATCTTCTTCATGGTTCTCTCGCTTTCGGTTCCGTCGCCCGTCGCTCAGACGGCGAAGGCCTCGCTGTGGATGCGTTCGGCGGGGACGCCGGCGGTGCGCAGGTCCCGGCGGATGCTCTGCATCCACGGGATCGGCCCGCAGAGGTACACGTCGTACCGGGACAGGTCCCCGGCGATGCGCTGGAGCAGCTGCGCACCGTCCCAACCGGCGTGGGTCGCGGGCACCCAGCTCGTGCCCTCTTCGGCGCGGCGCCCGTGCAGCGTGTAGTGCACGAGCCCGCGGGACATCGCGAGCCGGTCGATCTCCGCGCGGCGCAGTCCGTGGGCGGCGGAGTGGTCGCGCGTGACGAGGATCGCCTCTCCGGGGGCGTACGGCTCGGATTCGAGGAGCGCCACGAGGGGCGCGACCCCCGCACCGGCGCCGAGCATGAGCAGGCGCGACCCGCTCCGGCGCTCGCCGGTCATGTGGCCGTAGGGGCCCTCCACCATGACCCGCGTGCCGGGGCGCAGCTCGGCGAGGCGGTCGGTCCCGTCGCCGACGCGGCGCGCGGAGAGCACGAGCTCGCCGCCGGCCGGATCGGCGGCCAGGGAGAACGGATGCCCTCGCGTCCAGCCCGGTCCGTCGAGGAACCGCCAGATGAAGAACTGCCCCGCCCTGGCGCCGAGGCGGCGCACGTCGCGGCCGGCCACGCGGACCGAGACGCCGTCCCGGCCGTCCGGGGCGACCGCGACCACGCGGAGGCCGTGCCGGGCGCTGCGCACGAGCGGGAGCGCGACCCGGAACCACAGCACGCACGCGGCGGTGGCCGCCCACAGCGCCCACCAGTAGAGGGTGGCGCCGGCCGACGCGGTGAAGTCCGCCCCGGTCCACAGCATGTGCGGGATCGCGAGGCCGACCCCGAGGTAGCCGTACAGGTGCAGCAGGTGCCAGGACTCGTACCGCAGCCGGCGCCGCGCCCGGCGGATCGACGTGACCACGACGAGGATCAGCAGGAGGGTGCCCGCCGTCGCGAGGAGCATGCCGGGGTAGTCCCAGACGAAGTCCCACGCCTGCACGAGGACGTTGGTGCGCGCCGTGATCGCGTAGCCGATCGTGATGAGCACGAGGTGCGCCAGGAGCAGCCAGAACGACCAGAAGCCGACGAGGCGGTGCAGCCGCGTGATGCCGTCCCGTCCGAAGCCGCGCTCGAAGACCGGCACGCGGGCCATCAGCAGCACCTGGTACAGCAGGAGGTTGGCGGAGACGAGCCCGGTGAGTCGTCCGAGCGTGGTCAGGGTGTCGCCGTCGAACGCCAGCAGGGACTGTATGCCGGCGCCGCTCACCCAGAGCGCGAGCACGAAGAGGCTCGTCGCCCAGATCAGCGTCACCGCGGCGAGACGCCAGAGCACGGGGCGCCGTCGGTGCGCCCGCGCCGCGACGAGCGGGCCGACCGGTGCGAGGGGGGTGAGCGTTGCCATGGCACCATCGTCGGAGGCCGCTTGACAGAGAAGGCCAAGAATCGACCGCCCTGAGCCGGGTCATAGGAAACTCATCGGGATCGCCGGGATCCGCGCACGTCCGCGGCGCACGGCATGATGGAGCCCATGACGGCACTCCTGAGCGAGCGGCTGCGCTCGCATCGGCTCACCGCCCCCGCGCGCACTCCGGTCGCCGCCGCCCGGCACCTGCTCGCCGTGCAGGGTCAGGAGTTCCTCGCCGGCCGCTGGGCGCTCGGGATCCGCTCCTCGGGCGCACCGACGCTCGCCGCGGTCGATGCCGCGTTCGACCGGGGCGAGCTCGTGCGCACCCACACCATGCGCGGCACGCTGCACGTGATCCCCTCCGAAGACCTGCGCTGGGTGCTGTCGGTGACGGGGGAGCGGCAACTCCGCCAGGATGCGACCCGGCAGCGCCAGCTCGGCATCGACGACGCGCTCGTCGCCCGGGTCGAGGCGGCGTTCCGTGAGCGCCTTGCCGACGGCGGGCGCACCAGGGCCCAGCTCTTCGACGACCTGGTCGAGATCGGCGTCGACCCCGCGGGGCAGCGCGGCGTGCACCTCATCTATGCGCTCAACGTGCGGGGGATCCTCGTGCAGGGGCCCGTCGTGCATCGCGACGACGCGGTGTCCCGCGAGCAGCTGTTCGTCCTCGCCGACGAGTGGATCCCGGAGACCGCGCCGCCGGAGGATCCGCTCGCCGAGCTGTTCGTCCGTTACGTCGACGGACACGGCCCGGTGACGGTCGCGGACTTCGCGTGGTGGTCGGGACTTCCGATCACCACGGCACGCGAGGCGGCCGAACGCGCACGGGGACGGGTGACCGAGCGTGCGGAGGGCGTGTACCTCGGGGCCATGCGCCCGCGCCGCGCATCCGGCGCCGATGATGCGGCGACGCTCGCGCTCCCGATGTTCGACGAGTACTACATCTCCTACGCCGACCGGTCCGCGGTGGCCTCGGCGCAGAGCATGGCGCTGATCGGCCCCGGGAAGAACGGGATGGTGCGGGCGAGCCTGCTCACCGCGGGGCGCGTCGCCGGCGCGTGGACACACTCCGCGGCCGTCGGACGGCACCGCGACGCGCCGATCCCCGAGCTCTTCGACGGAGAGCCGGCTCCCGACCCGGAGGCCGTCACCGCGGCCCTGCGTCGCTACGCCGACTTCGTCTCGGCGCACTGAGACGGCCCCCGTCGGACCCCAGACCGCTTCAGAGCTCGGCGGAGAACGCGCCGTCCGACTCGAGCAGCTGGCCGGACACCCAGCGGCCCGGGTCCGGGTCCCCGGCCACCCGGCCCGGATGCAGGATCAATCGACGAAGACAGGACGGAAACGGCGGATCCTTCCTGCATTCGTCGCAGGATCCTGCAGAGTTCCACGCCGGACCGGCCGGAGCGGGCCGCGCCTACTGGGCGGCGTGCCGGTCGAGGAAGGAGTACACCTCGTTGTCGTCGACGCCGGGGAAGGCGCCGCGGGGGAGCGGCGAGAACATGTGCGTGTGCACGCGGGCGCTCGGCCAGGCCTTGCTGCTCCACCGCTCGGCGATGCCCGCCGGGGCGCGACGGCAGCACGCCTCGTCGGGGCAGGTCGACTGCGCGCGGTCGCCGGTCTCCCGTCCGCGCCACCAGCGGGCGTCGTCGAACGGCACGCCGACCGTGATCGAGAAGCCGCCGCCGTCGGTGGATCCGGTCTGGGTCGAGCACCAGAAGGTCCCCGAGGGCGTGTCGGTGTACTGGTAGTGCTCGGTGGTGCGGTTGCGCTGGCTGAAGGCCGCCCTGGCCGAGAACTTGCGGCACACGGTGAGGCCCTCGACGGATCCGGTGACGTCGGTCGGCAGCGGCAGGTCGTCGTTCTCGTACACGCGGGTGAGCGCCCCCGACTCGTCGACGCGCAGGAAGTGCAGGCGCATGTCGAGGTGGGTGGTCATGAGGTTGGTCATGCGCATGCCCGCCGCCTCATGGGTCACCCCGAACGCGTCGCGGAAGTCCTCCACGGCGAGGTTGCGGTCCTTCTTCGCCTGCTGCAGGAAGGCGACGCCGGCCGTCTCCGGGATGAGGCAGCAGGCCGCGTAGTAGTTGATCTCGAGCCGCTGCTGCAGGAAGTCCGCGTAGTCCGTCGGGGGAGTGTGCCCGAGCAGCCGGTGCGCCATCGCCTGCAGCGCCATGGAGCGCAGGCCGTGGCCGCCCGGGATCGACGCCGGCGGCAGGTAGATCCGCCCGTGCTCGAGATCGGTCACCGAGCGCGTGGAGTGCGGCAGGTCGTCGACGTAGAGCAGCTCGAAGCCGAGCTGCTCGGCCATGATGCTGACCGTGCGGTGCGTGAGTGCCCCGGAGGAGTGCCCGGCGGCGCGGAGCTGCTTCTCGGCGAGCGCCTCGATCTCCGGCAGGTGGTTGTCCAGGGCGCGCATCTTCAGCCGCAGCTCCGTGTTCGCGCGGCGGGCCTCCTCCGGCGTGGCGATCGCCTCGCGCTCGCGCCGGTGCAGTTCGCGGTGCAGGCCGAGGATCGACTCGATCGTCTCGTCCGGCATGCCCTTGCTCACCCGCACCGGAGAGATGCCCAGCTGACGGAACACCGGGCTGGACTGCGCGCGATCCAGTTCGATCTCCAGCGCCGCACGCCGGTTCGGCGGCTCGCCCGAGATCAGGTCGCTCACCTCGGTGCCCGTCGCGTCGGCGATCGCCTGCAGCAGCGACAGCTTCGGTTCGCGCTTCCCGTTCTCGATGAGGCTGAGCTGGGATCCGGCGACGCCGACGGCAGCGCCCAGCTCGTCCAGCGTCATGCCGGTGCGGGTGCGGTGATGACGGATGCGATGTCCGAGGGTGGTGAGCTCGAGTCCGGAGGCCATGGAATTGATACTAGCGAAAGAATTGAGTTTCTTGACGCCGCAAATGACACAAAGACTGGCAAATGCTGGCGCAAGATGGGTGTAACGCCCCACCCTTTAAGGAGCAGACCATGGCTATCGCCGAGACGTCCACCCCGCGGATCTCCCCCCTCGCCCCCGTGCGCGAGTACGGTGCGGCTCCCGAGTACGACACCCCGGCCTTCGCCGAGCTGTCGGCGTGGGTCGAGGAGATCCGTGCCCTGACCCAGCCCGACCGCGTGCACTGGATCGACGGCTCCGCGGCCGAGAACGACGCGCTGCTGCACGAGCTCGTCGACGAGGGCAAGCTCATCAAGCTGAACCCCGAGTGGCGCCCCGGCTCCTACCTCGCCCGTTCGCACCCCAGCGACGTCGCGCGCACCGAGGGCCGCACCTTCATCGCCTCCGAGAAGGAGATCGACGCCGGCCCCACGAACAACTGGGCTGACCCCGTCGAGATGCACGCGAAGATGACCGAGATCTTCGAGGGCTCCATGCGCGGTCGCACGATGTACGTCGTGCCGTTCTCGATGGGCCCGGTCGGCGGCCCCATCTCGCAGATCGGCGTGCAGATCACCGACAGCGCCTACGCGGTCGCCTCGATCGGCATCATGACCCGCGTCGGCGCGGCGGTGGTCCGCCAGATCGCGGAGGGGACGCAGTGGGTGCGCACCGTCCACTCGGTCGGCGCCCCCCTCGCCGAGGGCGAGGCCGACACCACCTGGCCGTGCAACGACGAGAAGTGGATCGTGCACTTCCCCGACACGCTCGAGGTCTACTCCTTCGGCTCGGGATACGGCGGCAACGCGATCCTCGCCAAGAAGTGCTTCGCGCTGCGCATCGCCTCCGTGCTCGCCCGCGACGAGGGCTGGATGGCCGAGCACATGCTGCTCATCCGCGTCGTCTCGCCCCAGGGCAAGGCCTACCACGTGGCGGCCGCGTTCCCGTCGGCGTGCGGCAAGACCAACCTCGCGATGCTCCGCCCGACGATCCCCGGCTGGAAGGTCGAGACCCTCGGCGACGACATCACCTGGATCCGCCCCGGTGCCGACGGCCGCATGCGGGCGATCAACCCGGAGGCCGGCTTCTTCGGCGTCGCGCCGGGCACCGGCGAGTCGACCAACGTGACCGCGGTCGAGACGCTCTGGGGCAACACGATCTTCACGAACGTGGCGCTGCGTCCCGACGGCGACGTCTGGTGGGAGGGGCTGACCGACGAGGCGCCCGCCAACCTCATCGACTGGGAGGGCAACGCGTGGACGCCGGAGAGCGGTCGCCCCGCGGCGCACCCGAACTCGCGCTTCACGGTCTCCGCGGCCCAGTGCCCGCAGATCGCGGAGGACTGGGAGGACCCGGAGGGCGTGCCCCTCGACGTGATCCTCTTCGGCGGCCGCCGCGCCACCAACGTGCCGCTCGTCGTCGAGGCGACGGACTGGAGCCACGGCGTCTTCCTCGGTGCGACCATCTCGTCCGAGCGCACGGCCGCGGCCGAGGGCACGCTCGGCGAGCTGCGCCGCGACCCGTTCGCGATGCTGCCCTTCTGCGGCTACAACATGGGCGACTACTTCGCGCACTGGCTGAAGATGGGCCGCAGCGTCCGCTTCGACAAGGCGCCGCGCATCCTCCAGGTGAACTGGTTCCGCCGCGGCTCCGACGGCCGGTTCCTGTGGCCCGGATTCGGCGACAACGCCCGCGTGATCGACTGGATCATCCGTCGCATCGAGGGCGAGGTCGGCGCCGTCGACAGCCCCATCGGCCGGCTGCCGAAGATCGAGGACCTCAACCTCGAGGGCGCGGATGTGACCGACGAGGACCTCGCGGAGCTGTTCCGCGTCGACACCGCGTCGTGGAGCCGCGAGGCCGACTCGACCGAGGAGTTCTTCGCGACCTTCGGCGACCGCCTCCCGGCGGCGCTGACGACCGAGCTCGCCTCGCTGCGCTACCGCCTCGCGAGCGCGTGATGACGTGATCCGGTGCCTCGCGCCGGATCCACCAGCCCGCGGCGGCGGGACGCAGGGGATGAAAAGCTGAGTGGTCCCCGGCGTCCTGTCGCCGCGTTCTTCGTTCGTGCGCCGATGCCGTCTTCCGCTCGGCGGCGCAGCGCAGCCGTCCCGCGCCTGCAGAGCGGGGGTAGCGTCGCGTCATGGACGTCATCGAGTACCTGATGCAGGGGGATCCCGCGATCCGGTGGCAGGTCCTCCGGGATCTGACCGATGCCGGGCCGGAGGCGGTCGCGGCCGAGCGGGCCCGGGTTGCGCGGGAGGGCTGGGGAGCACGCCTGCTCGCTCTGCAGGCCGAGGACGGCCTCTGGGACGGCGGCGTGTACCGCCCGGGCTGGGTCGACGAGGAGCGCCCGATGTACGACGCGTGGACCGCGACCCATTTCAGCAAGCAGCAGCTCGTCGACCTCGGCGCCGACCCCGCGGACCCGCGGATGCGGAGCGCCGTGACCCGCGTGCGTGAACGGGTGCGCTGGGACCAGGACGACGCGCCCCGGTACTTCGACGGGGAGACCGAGCCGTGCATCAACGGCGTCGTGCTCTCGATCGCGTCCTATGTCGGCGAGTCCGGCGACGCGGTCGTCCGCACGATCCTCGACGGGCAGCTCGCCGACGGCGGATGGAACTGCTGGGCCGAGTACGGCGCCGGGGTCTCCTCGCTGCACTCCACGATCTGCGTGCTCGAGGGCCTGTGGGACTGGGAGCAGGCCACCGGCGGCACCGTCGAGTCGCGCACGGCGCGCCTCGCGGCCGAGGAGTATCTGCTGGAGCGCCGGCTGTTCCTGAGCAGGCGCACCGGAGCGGTCATCGACCCGCGGTTCACGATGGCCTCCTACCCGGTGCGCTGGTACTACGACGTCGTGCGGGGGCTGGACTACCTGCGCCGCTCCCGCCCGGAACCGGACCCGCGGTGCGACGAGGCGCTCGCCCTGCTGCGCGCGCGACGCCGCGCCGACGGTCGCTGGGCGCTGGAGAACGAGCACCCGGGCCCGATCCCGTTCGAGCTGGACGGCGAACGCGAGGGGTTCCCGAGCCGCTGGGTCACGCTCCGCGCCCTGCGCATCCTGCGCTGGGCCGGTGACGACATCGGGCGCACCCCCGCCGCCTAGGCTGGGGCGATGCAGCTCCCTCCCAAGGCCCGGCCCGGCGACCGGGTCGCGGTGCTCTCGCCGGCGTTCGCGGCGCCCGCCGTCTCCATCCCCGTCCACGAGCAGGCGATGCGGCGGCTGCAGGAGATCACCGGCCTCGTGCCGGTGGAATACCCCACCACCCGGCTCCTGGGTGCGTCCCCGCAGGCGCGCGCGGCGGATGTCAACGCCGCCTTCGCGGACCCGGCGATCCGCGCGATCGTCTCCACGATCGGCGGCGACGATCAGATCCTGGTGACCCCGCATCTCGACCCGGCCGTGGCGCGGGTCGACCCCAAGCCGTTCCTGGGATACAGCGACAACACGAACATCCTCGACTGGCTCTGGCGGCAGGGGATCGCGGCCTTCCACGGCGGATCCACGCAGGTGCACCTGGGGCCCGGTCCGCGGGTCGACGGGATCCACGTGCGCTCCCTGCGCGCCGCGCTGCTCGACGGCGGCGAGATCGAGCTCGACGAGCCGGGGGAGTCGGAGGACTTCGGCGTGCGCTGGCAGGAACCGGCCGCACTCACGCGGTACGGGGAGCGGGAGCCCGTCTCGCCGTGGGTCTGGGCGGGGCCGGCGGCGCGCGTCCAGGGACGGACCTGGGGCGGATGCCTGGAGGTGCTGTCCCAGCTCGCGCTCGCCGGCCGCTTCCCCCGGGACGAGCAGCTGGACGGCGCGATCCTGCTCCTGGAGACGAGCGAGCGGTTGACGCCCGCGCCTGCGGTGGCGGAGCAGCTGCGCGCCTACGGGGAGCGCGGACTGCTCGCCCGCGCGGCCGGGGTGGTGGTCGCGCGTCCGCCGGCGAGCACGCACGAGGTCGTCCCGTCCGTGGGGGAGCGCGCGGCGGCGCGGGCGGCGCAGCGCGACGCCGTGCTCGCGGCGATGGCCCGCTACAACCCCGAAGCGGTGGTGTGCGTGGGCGTGCCGTTCGGGCACACCCGGCCGCAGTGGATCCTGCCCTACGGGGGCCGGATGGTGCTCGACGGCGCGCGCCGGGTCATCACCGCCGACTACGCCTGAGGCTTCGGGGCCGGTGCGCCGCCGCTGCGGTCAGCGGCGACCGAAGCGGCGGTGCGCCGCCTGCCGGGTGATGCCCAGGGCGCTGGCGATCGCCTGCCAGGAGTATCCGGCGGCGCGCGCCCGGCGCACCTGCACCTCCTCGGCGCGGGCGATGTCGCGGCGCACCGCGACCAGCCGGTGCAGTTCGGCGAGGGGCTCGCCCTGCGGGTCCAGATCGTTCGCCGTCTTCGTCATGGCATCCTCCTGTATGTCAATGCTGGTTGACATGAGGGGCGATGTCAATCGACGTTGACGGATCCCGTTCCGCTGTCGGCGAAGGAGCGGACGAGACGCCGCCGGCGCGCGATGCCGATGGCCACGGCCGCCGTCATGAGCAGCGCGAGCTCCGTGCTGCCGAGGGTCAGGGCGGCGCCGTGCAGGGCGTCGAGACCGGACGCGGTACTCGGAGGCGCCGGATGCCGGTGCCCGCCGATCCCGGATCCGCTCGACGCCACGTGCAGCAGCAGCATGCCGGCCGACATCGCCAGCGCCCCGCCCCAGGCGGTGTCGGGCGGAGCGGTCCGGCGCGGGCGCAGGCACAGCAGGCACCCGGCGGCGAGGGCGAGCATCGCCAGGCCGAGGGGCGACGGCGCCGGCAGCAGCAGCGCGAGGTGCACGACGACGCAGCCGGCCGATGCGAGGAGCACCGCCCCCTGCAGTCCGGTCCAGGCGACCCGTGTCGTCGCTGCCATCCCCGTGCTCTCCCTTCCGTGATGCGCCGAGGCCCCGCGGGCGTGCCCCTCAGCCGTGCTGGAACCAGGTGGTCTTCCAGTCGGTGTAGTTGTCCACCGCATGCCGGGAGAGATCGCGGCCGAATCCCGACTGGCGGAACCCGCCGAACGGCGTGGTGAGCCCCAGGGCGTCGACGGTGTTGACCGACACGGTGCCGGCGACGAGACGCTCCGCCACCCGGTGCGCGCGACCGAAGTCGCTCGTCCACAGCGACGCGGCCAGGCCGTACTCCGTGTCGTTCGCGAGCCGGATCGCCTCGTCCTCGTCGTCGAAGCCCAGCACCGCCACGAGCGGACCGAACACCTCGACATGATGCAGGTCGTGGTCGGCGCCGAGACCGGTGACGATCGCGGGGCGCAGGTAGGCGTCGGATCCGGTGATCGTCACCCGGTCTCCGCCCGCCACGAGCTCGCCGTCGGCGGCCGCCCGCGCGATCGCGGCGGACACCTCGTCGGCGTGCGCGCGACTGATCAGGCTGCCGTTCCCCTCGGCGCCCGCGAGCGGGTCGCTCGGGGCGTACTCCTGCGACGCCGCGGCGAGAAGGGCGACGAACTCGTCGTGCACGGCGCGCTGCACCAGGATCCTCGAGTTCGCCGAGCACACCTGCCCCTGGTTGTAGAACGCGCCGAACGCGGCCTTCGCCGCGGCGGCCTCGAGGTCGGCGTCGGCGAACACGAGGTTCGAGCTCTTCCCGCCCGCCTCCAGCGCCACGCGCTTCATGTTCGAGGTGCCGGCGCTGATCATGAGCCGCTTCGCGACGGCGGTCGAACCGGTGAAGGCGAGCACGTCGATGTCGGGATGCTGCGCGATGCGCTCGCCGACGACGGATCCGCGACCCGGCACGACGTTCAGCACCCCCGCGGGAACTCCCGCCTCGAGTGCCAGATCCGCGAGGCGCAGCGCGCTCAGCGAGGTCTCGGTCGCGGGCTTGTGCACGACGCTGTTCCCGCTCGCGAGGGCGGGGGCGAGCTTCCAGGCCGCGATCTCGAGCGGGTAGTTCCACGGCGTGATCGCGCCGACGACGCCCAGCGGAACGCGCCGCACGAGGGCCGTGGATCCGGGCGGCGTGGCGGGGATCTCATCGAACCGCTTGTCGGCGAGCTCGCCGTACCAGCGGAACGTCTCGGCGGTGCCCGGCACATCGACCGTCAGGGTCTGCGCGATCGGCTTGCCCGAGTCGAGGGTCTCCAGCAGGGCGAGCTCTTCGAGGTTCGCCATGATCAGGTCGGCGAGCCGCACGAGCACCCGACCGCGGTCGGCCGCCGCCCGGCGGCTCCAGGATCCGGCGTCGAAGGCGCGCCGGGCGACGCCGACCGCCCTGTCGACGTCGTCCGTGGTGCCGGAGGCGAGGTCGGCCAGGTGGGCGAGCGAGCCCGGGCTCTGCACGGTGATCGTCGCGCCGTCGGACGCAACGACGCGGCGGCCGTCGATCACGGCGCGTCCGTCGATGCCGAGGCTGCGGCTGCGTGCGGTCCAGTCGATGGTGCTCATGCGGCGCTCTCCTTGAGGGTGGTCTGATCGTGCTGCGGGTCGTCGGAGTCGCGGTCGTGCGGGCGGTCCTCGGCGCCCCGGCCGGCCGGGGTGTCCGAGGCCCGCGGATCCGGGGCGAAGACGTCGATCACCGTCCACGCCATGAGGACGGCTGCGTCCCGCAGGGCCTGCTCCGCGACGGGGCCCACGCAGGCCGCCGCGAACTCCTTCTGATGGTTGCCGTACGGCAGCGATCCGACCCCGATGTAGGGGTGGATCGCGGGGACGAGCTGCGAGACGTTGCCCATGTCCGTCGACGCGCGGTTCATGCGGCCGGCGACCGCGGGATCGGCGAACACCCGCCCGCGGGCGAGCGCATTGCGGCGATAGGCGGCCAGGGCGCGCTCGTCGGTGCGGAACTCCGCGTAGGGCTTGCTCTCCGGAGTGATCCGCAGCGTCGCACCGCTGGCGAGCGCCCCCGCCTCGAAGCAGCGGTTCACCCGCGCCTCGAGCACCTCCAGCTCGGCGAGGGAGTTCGCGCGCACGTACCAGCGCCCCTCGGTCCGCTCCGGGATGGCGTTCGGCGCGTACCCGCCGACGGTCTGCACGCCGTGCACACGGGTGTCGGCGGGCAGCTGCTGGCGGAGCAGGCCGATGGCGACCTGCGCGACCAGGAACGCATCGTTCGCGTTGACGCCCTGATCGGGGTACGCGGCGGCGTGCGCGGAGACCCCGTCGTAGGCGATGTGGCTGTGCGAGACGGCGAACGGCCGCGCCTCGGCGACGTCGACGGGTGCGGGATGCACCATGAGCGCGAGGGCGAGATCCCGGAACGCCCCGGCCTCGATCAGCTCGATCTTGCCGCCGCCGCCCTCCTCCGCCGGTGTGCCGTAGACGCGCACGGTGAGCCCCAGCTCGTCGGCGAGCGGGGCGAGTGCGAGCCCCGCGCCGACCGCGCTCGCGGCGATCAGGTTGTGCCCGCATGCGTGCCCGAGGCCAGGGAGGGCGTCGTACTCCGCCATGATCCCGATGACTGTGGGACCCGAGCCGGCTTCGGCGAGGAACGCGGTCGGAAGCCCCAGGTATCCGGGCGTCAGGCGGAACCCGCCGGCGGCGAGGGCCTCGGCGACCCGGGCCGCCGAGCGGTGCTCCTGCCATGCGGTCTCCGGATCCGCGTGCAGCGCCTCGGAGAGCCGGATCAGGTCGGCGGATGCGGCGGCGACGACCGCGTCCGCCGCGTCCTTGAGCGCGCCGGTCTCACGCATCGCCGGGCACTCCGTACGCGGGGGCGGCCGAGGGATCCAGGCCCCGCGTGACGTAGTCGTCGCGCTGCGGGAGCCAGAGCTCCAGCAGGGTGCCGAGCTCGGCGATCGGATCCCCGTCCGTCCAGTCGACCCGGAGGTCCGTGACCCGCCAGCCGGCGTCGCGCACCACGGAGAGCCCGGCGGAGTGCACAGGGCCCTCCTCGCCGCCGGCGGCGACGGCCGCTTGCAGGGCCGCGAGCAGGCGCCGCTCGAGGTCGCCCTCGGCGGCGGCGAACGCGTCGACCATGAGCTGCGGGATGTCCGTCGAGGCGAGCATGTTGCCGCCCGCGGCGACCCCGGAGCCGGTGGCGGCGCCGACGTTGCCGAGCGCGCGCTCGCCCGAGTAGACGGCCGCGCGCCCCGCCGCATCGACGACGAGGAGCTGGCGGAAGGCGATGTGCGCCGTGCCGGCGACCGCGGCGGCCAGGGCCTCCTCGGACGACGCGCCGCCGCGCAGGGCGTCGAGCAGGATCGGTCCGAGGCGCGGATCCGTGATGTTCTGCGAGTTCACGGCCCCGACGCCGTCGGCCAGGTGCACGCAGCGGGCGGCGACCGCGGGCGAGGACGACGAGATCGCGGATCCGAACGCCCCTGTCTCGTCGCGGGCGACGATCGAGAACGTCATCGCGTCGCCTCGTCGAGGGCGGAGTCGCGGCCGTCGGCGCGGTCGGCCGGGGTGCTGATGACGGCTGTCGCGTCGATCTCGACGAGCCATTCCGGGCGGGCGAGGGCGCTCACGACCAGCCCCGTCGAGACCGGGAACACGCCGGTGAGCCAGCGGCCCATCACCCGGTAGACGGTCTCCCGGTAGCGGGGGTCGATGATGTAGACGACGACCTTGACGATGTCCTGGAGCGAGGATCCGGCCTCCTCCAGCAGCATCGCGATGTTGGCCATGGCCTTCTCCGCCTGGGCCTCGACGTCGCCGATCCCCACCGACTCCCTGGTGTCCAGATCCTGGCCGATCTGTCCCCGCAGGTACACGACGCCGTTCGCGACGACGGCCTGGCAGAGATCGTTGTCGAGGTTCTGCTCGGGGTAGGTGACCTTCGTGTTGAAGGGGCGGATGCGGGTGTGCGCGGTCATCGGGCGACTCCTGACGTGACGAGGGCGGGTTCCGAGGGCTCGGATGCGGGACGGTACGCGGTGTAGCCGCGCTGGATGCCGATCTGGTCGGCGATGTAGCGCGCATCGTGCCAGACGCCCCAGAGGAAGCTGGATCCGCGGCGGGACTGCCAGGGCAGGCCGAGGAAGTAGACCCCCGACTCGGCCGAGACGCCGCGCTGATGGCGGGGGCGGCCCCGCTCGTCGAAGGCCTCGGGGTCGATCTGCAGCCAGGAGTAGTCGAGCGCGAAACCGGTCGCCCACACGATCGAGGCGATGCCCGCGGCCTGCAGGTCGAGCGTGAGGATCGGGTGCGTGAGGCTCTCCGGATCCGGGCCGATCACGTGCGCCTCCGGCTCTTCGGGCAGGTCGAGCCCGTTGCGCCGCACGTAGGCGTCGGCCTCGTCCAGCACGGAGAGGTAGTTCGCGTCGCCCGCGGCGATGTTCGCGCGCAGGTCGGGGGCGATCGCGAGCACGCCGTCCTCAAAGGCGCCGGCGCGGCCGAGCAGGGTGACCCCGGTCGCGGCGAGGGCTCGGAAGTCGACCGTGCGCCCGCCGTGCGCGCCGCTCACGGCGATCGTCACGTGCTCGGCGCCCACCGGGGGAGCGGCCATGTCCCACTTGCCGAGCACGCCCAGCCACCAGCAGAAGTCCCGGCCGCGGTAGCTGCGCGGCGGCCGGTCGTGCGGACCCACCGCGAGGAAGACCTCGCGCCCGGAGCGGCGCAGCTCGTCGGCGATCTGCACGCCTGAGGATCCGGCGCCGACCACGAGCACCGCGCCCTCCGGGAGCTGTGCCGGATTGCGGTACTGGTTCGAGTGGATCTGGTGGATGCCGGCGTCCTCCGGCACGACGGCGGGGATGATCGGGCGCTGGAAGGGGCCGGTCGCGGCGACCACATAGCGGGCGTCGATCGTGCCCTGGTCGGTCTGCACCCGGAAGCCCGGCCGGCCCGGGAGCCGGGTGACGCTCTGCACCTCGACGCCGGTGCGGATCGGCGCCTCGAACTTCTCGGCATAGGCGACGAGGTAGTCGGCGACCTGCTCCTTGCCCGCGAAGGCGTCGGGGTCCACGTCGAACTCGAGGCCGGGGAACCGGTCGTGCCACGCGGGCCCGTTGGCGACCAGCGAGTCCCAGCGCCAGGAGCGCCAGCGCTCCGCGATGCGATCCCGCTCGACCACCAGGTGCCCGATGCCGGCCCGGCTCAGGTGCTCGCTCATCGCGATGCCCGCCTGGCCGGCGCCGACGACCAGCACTTCCACCTCTTCGTGCGACATCCGTTCCTCCACTGCGCCGTTCTTCCTGCTCTGGTGCTGCTGCTCCTCCATGCTCCCGAGAACGCTGATATCTGTACACTTCACAGAATCGAAGACGTGCATCAATCTGATTGATACTGTGAGGCATGGCCAGACTGCACAGCGCCGACATGACCCTCGTCCAGCTGAGGTACTTCGTCACCGCCGCGTCCTACCGCTCGATGACCGAGGCGTCCGTCGACCTGCACGTCGCCCAGTCGGCGGTGTCGACGGCGATCGCCCAGCTGGAGCGGTCCCTGGGCGTGCAGCTGTTCGTGCGCCAGCGCAGCAAGGGCCTCGCGCTGACGGAGGCGGGCGAGCAGCTGCTGCACGACGCGCAGTCCCTGCTCGCGCAGGTGGAGGAGATGGCGGACACCGTCCGAGGCCGCCACCATCAGGTGCGCGGCACCCTGCGACTGGCGTGCTTCGTCACCCTCGCGCCGTTCGTGCTGCCGCGCCTCATCTCGCGCGTCGAGCAGGAGCATCCCGACCTGCGCATCGAGATCATCGAGGCCGACATGGAGGGCACGACCGAGCTGCTGCTCTCGGGCGCGGTCGAGGGCGGCATCGTCTACGACTTCGGGCGGGTGCACGACCTGGCCTTCGATCCGCTCTTCTCGGCGGCTCCGCACGTGATCCTCGCCGCCGATCACCCGCTCGCCGATCGTGCCGGGATCGCGCTGGCGGACCTCGCCGAGAGCGAGCTCGTGCTCCTCGACCTGCCGCACTCGCGGGAGTACTTCCTGGGCATCCTCGAGGACGCCGGCGTCGCGCCGCGGGTGCGCTACAGCTCGCACAGCTACGAGACGGTGCGTTCGCTCGTCGCCCGCGGTCACGGCTACTCGATCCTGAACCAGGTGCCGCTCGCCGCCACGACCTACGACGGGGGCGCGCTCCGGGCGCTACCGATCGCCGGTGAGGCGCCCCCGCTCGAGGTGTGCTTCGCCCGGGTCGCACGGGTGCGGCCGACCGCGCGGACGCGGGCGGTGGCCGCTCTCGCCCGCGAGCTGTTCGGCACCGATCCGCGCTGATGCCGCCGGCGGTCGAGGGCGTGTGGGTGTTCCTTCCGGGGTCGTTGGGCTTCCGGGGTCGTTGAGCGGGGGCGTGTGGGGGTTCCTTCCGGGGTCGTTGGGTGAGGGGCGTGTGGGGGTTCCTTCCGGGGTCGTTGGGTGAGGGGCGTGTGGGGGTTCCTTCCGGGGTCGTTGGGTGA